>NZ_JAEULO010000042.1 GCF_016793705.1 Tabrizicola sp. | reverse complement strand
TTCACGCTGAAGTTTCTTCTTCAGAGCACGGAGAGCCTGTTCGACGTTGTTGTCGCGGACGCTGACCTGCATGTGGTTGTCACCACCTTCCTAAGCTAGAGTTGCACTGACTTGTGCAGGCCGGGCGCCTATATCAAAGGGGGCGAGGCTTGTCTACCGAGAGGAGCGCGCGATGGCGGAAGACGAGATGAAGGCCCGGGTGCTGGAGGCGGCGCTGGCCCATGTGCCCTTCGACGGCTGGTCGGAGCGCACGCTGGCCGCCGCGATTGCCGATGCCGGGGTGCCTGCGGCGCTGGCCCGCTCGCTGTTTCCGCGCGGGGGCGTTGACCTCGCGCTGGCCTACCACGCCCTGGGCGATGCCGAAATGGCGGAGCGGCTGGCCACGCTGGATCTCTCTGCCATGCGCTTCCGCGACCGGATCGCGACGGCGGTGCGCACACGACTGGAACTGGCCGACCGCGAGCTGGTGCGGCGGGGAACGACGCTGTTCTCGCTGCCCCAGCATGCGGCCGACGGGGCGCGGGCAATCTGGGGCAACGCAGATGCGATCTGGACGGCGCTGGGCGACACCTCGCAGGATCTGAACTGGTATACCAAGCGGGTGACGCTGTCTGCGGTCCATGGCGCGACGGTGCTGTACTGGCTGGGTGACGAATCGACCGGGCGGCAGGCGACCTGGGACTTCCTGGACCGCCGGATCGACCAGGTCATGCAGGTCGAGAAGCTGAAGGCCGGTTTCCGGGAAAATCCGCTGGGCAAGGCCTGGGCGGCGGGACCGGGAAAGCTTTTCGAAAGCATTCGCGCGCCAAGACTGCGGGACGACCTGCCGGGCCGCCACCAGGGCTGAGACGAGCGAGACAGAGATGACCCTTTCCCACAGCATGCTTGCCATCGAAATCTCGGCTCCCGGCGGGCCGGACGTCCTGAAGCCGATCTCGGTTCCGGTGCCGGTGCCGGGGCATGGCCAGATCATCATCCGCGTCGCCTGGGCCGGGGTGAACCGCCCCGATGCGCTGCAACGCGCCGGGGCCTATGCGCCGCCGCCCTCCGCCTCGCCGCTGCCGGGGCTGGAGTGTTCGGGAACCGTCGTCGAGGTCGGCCCCGGCGTCACCCGCTGGCAGATCGGCGATCAGGTCTGTGCGCTGCTGCCGGGCGGGGGCTATGCCGAATATGTCGCCACGCCGGAGGCGCACGCCCTGCCGATCCCCAAGGGTATGTTGCTGAGGGACGCCGCCTGCCTGCCGGAAACCTGTTTCACCGTCTGGTCGAACGTGGTGATGCGCGGGGGGCTTAAAGCCGGAGAGCGGTTCCTGGTGCATGGCGGCACCAGCGGCATCGGCACCACCGCGATCCAGATCGCCAAGGCCGTTGGCGCGCGGGTCTTCGCGACTGCGGGATCGGACGAGAAATGCGCGGTCTGCCGCGAACTGGGGGCGGAGGCCGCCTTCAACTACAAAGACAGCGATTTCGTCGCCGAGATGAAGGCCGTGGGCGGGGCCAATCTGATCCTCGACATGGTCGGCGGTTCTTATATCGAGCGGAATCTCAAGGCCCTGGCCGATGGCGGGCGGCTGGTGCAGATCGCCTTCCTGCAGGGCGCCAAGGTCACGCTGAACCTGGCCGAGGTGATGACGCGGCGGCTGGTGCTGACCGGCTCGACCCTGCGCCCGCAATCCGACCTCGCCAAGGCCCGGATCGCCAAGGCGGTCGAGGAAAACGTCTGGCCGATGATCGAACGTGGTGCGTTCCAGGTGGTGATGGACAGCGAACACGCGCTGCCGGATGCCCCGGCGGCGCATTGGCGGATCGAATCAGGCGGGCATGTGGGGAAGATCGTGCTGAAGGTGAACCCGTAGGGATTTCCCTACCTTCATGGGCTCGCGGGCCGTTTGACGGTTTCTTCACGCGCATCGCCGGTTAACGTAGGGTAAATGGGGTTCAGGCGGGATCGGATGTTTCGATCCAGACTTGGCCCGACGGAGGTTCCCCAGCTTCCCCCAGGCACCGGCGATTTGACACAGCACTTTTCCCCAGACTTCCCCTCAGCAGTTGCTTTTCCAAGGTTCCGGTCCCGCCCACAATTCCCTATCTGACCGGCTCCAGCAGCGCGTCCTTCAGGCGGCAGTCGCGGATCACATCCTCGCCGCAGCGCCGGAAGCCCAGGTCGGGCGTCAGGCAGATGCGCGCCTCCTGGATTAGTCCGTCCTCGCAGGTGATGGTGATCTGATCGCGCGACAGGCCAGGGTTGGACTCAAGGAAGGCATCCTCGATCACGCTGGCGGGCAAGGTCAGCGGGCGCGCAACATCGGCGAAGAGGGCGGGCAAGGTCACACGCTCATAGGCCCGCCGGGCGGTCCGGTAGTAGTCGCGCGCCGACTGGCCTGAACAGCGGCCATGCTTCTTCCACTGGTAGAAGGCCAGACCCGACCCGCCCATGATGTCGGCCATTTCCGCCGTCTCTGCCCGGGTCGGGTCGCGTTCCCCGGTGCGGCAGAAGGACGGCCAACCCTGTTCGTCCTGCGGCCAGAGACCATGCAGCACGAAGGTCAGCCCGCGTCCGGCGTCGCATTGCGGATCGTTGCGGGAATCACCCTCCAGCGCGCACCAGGCGGCAGACCAGGACAGCGACAGGACGTAATAGTCGAAATCGCCCGCCCGCTCGCCCTCGGCCCTTGCCGCGCCCGCCCAGCACAAAGCTGCGATAGCCAACAGGAACAGGCGCATTTCCGCTTCCCCTTCGCGCAATTCGGCCCTATATGGGCGCGTGAATTCCCTGAAAACGTGGAACTCGCGGGCAAGGGCCCGCCGCCGTTTTCCCGGCCCGGGGAAGCTTTGTAAAGGAGAGATCCGATGTCGAAACCGCTTATGGCCAAGGCCACTGCCGTCTGGCTGGTGGACAACACGACGCTGAGCTTCGCGCAGATCGCGGATTTCTGCGGGATGCACGAGCTGGAAGTGCAGGGCATCGCCGATGGCGACGTGGCGACGGGCGTCAAGGGGTTCGATCCGGTCGCGAACAACCAGCTCGACCCGATCGAGATCGACCGCGCCCAGGCTGACCCGCTCTACCGGATGAAGCTGAAGTTCAACGCCGCCGCCGTGGGCGAGGAAAAGCGCCGCGGCCCGCGCTATACTCCGCTCTCCAAGCGCCAGGACCGCCCGGCCGCGATCCTGTGGCTGGTGAAGTTCCATCCTGAACTCTCGGATGGCGCCATCGGCAAGCTGGTCGGCACCACGAAGCCGACGATCCAGTCGATCCGCGAGCGGACGCACTGGAACATCTCGGGCATCCAGCCCATCGACCCGGTGGCGCTCGGCCTCTGCAAGCAGTCCGAGCTTGACGCCGCGGTGCAGGCCGCCGCCCGCAAGAAGGCCGCCGAGGGCACGGTGATGTCGGATGACGAACGCCGCAAGCTGGTGTCGACCGAACAGTCGCTGGGCATGGCGCCCGACGCACGGATGCCCTCTGGCCTGTCGGGGCTGGAGGTTTTCGGCGACGAGGAAAAGGACGAAAGCCCGGCTTCTGATTTCTCGGATGCCGACAGTTTCTTCAATCTGCCCGCCGGCGGTCACGACGATGAGGACGAGGACGACGACCACCGCCGCTGATCTGCCGACTCCGTGGTTCGAACTGCTGCAAGGCCCGGCCATCTGGCCGGGCTTTTTCTTTGGATCAGGCCTGGTGCAAAGGTTACGAAATCGTAAACGTCTGCGACCAAGATATTGATTAAATGAACTTTTCAGAAAATGTCCACCGTGGACAGCCGACACCTGCAAGTCTGATCTGCCCGGCGGGAACCTTTCCGCCCCTTCGGCGTTGCTGTCTTCGATGTCCGCATCCGTGACAGGAGGCTCCGCCATGATCTCTGACCGCGTGCTGCTGGCACTCTTGCGGCATGGGGTGCGTGCGGGCCGGATCGACCTGACACTCGCGGACGGAAGCCAGCATTCCTTCGGCCCCGGCGGCGCCCCCGCGGTGGGTGTGGTCCTGCATGACCCCACCCTGCCGCGCCGCTTTCTGGTGCGACCCGACCTGACCCTGGGCGAAGCCTATGTCGACGGTCGCCTTACGCTGCGCGACAACGACATCCGCAGCTTCATCACCTTCCTGCTGCGCAACGTGCGGGGCCGGAAGATCCCGGCGCCCCTCGCGCGGTTCTCCTCCTGCGCCAGATGGGCACGGTCGTGGCTGAACGCGAACAGCCTCGGCATCGCCCGAAGCAACGTGGCGCATCACTACGACATCTCGCCCGAACTCTACGGCCTGTTCCTGGATGACACCCGGCAATACACCTGCGCCTATTTCCGGCGACCGGACATGACGCTGGAAGAGGCGCAGGCGGCGAAGATGGCGCATATCGGCGCCAAGCTGCTGCTGCGGCCGGGGATGCGCGTCCTCGACATCGGCTGCGGCTTCGGCACGCTGGCCCTGACCCTCGCCCGCGATCACGGCGTCGAGGTGGTGGGGGTCACGCTGTCCGAGGTCCAGCTGGCGGAAGCCCGGGCCCGCGCGCACGCCGCCGGGCTGGACGGGCAGGTGACCTTCCGGATGACCGACTACCGCGCCGTGACCGACAGCTTCGACCGTGTGGTCTCGGTGGGCATGATGGAGCATGTGGGCCTGCGGCATCTGCGCGCCTATTTCCAGAAGGTCGCGGACCTGCTGACAGCGGATGGCGTGGCCCTGATCCACTACATCGGACGCTGGTCGCCTCCGGCAGAGATTTCGCCCTGGTTCAACAAGTACATCTTCCCGGGCGCCTACTGCCCCTCGCTTTCAGAAGCCTCGCGGGTGGTCGAGAAATCGGGTCTGATCCTTGCCGACCTGGAGGTCTGGCGCGGCCACTACGAGCGAACCTTGCAGGAGTGGCTGAAGCGCTTCGACCGCAATCTCGACCGGGTGAGAACCCTGCAGGACGACCGCTTCATCCGCATGTGGCGCTACTATCTGCAATCGGCCGAACTCAGCTTTTCCGAGGCGTTTCTGGTGATCCACCAGCTTCAGCTTGCGAAGGCGCGCGGCACGGTTCCGATGACGCGGGAGTACCTCTATTCCGCGCGCAATACCTGACGGGATTGCGTAGGCCCGAAGGCCTGGCGAGGGGCGGGCCGGAAAACACCGAAGCCGCGCAACCCATTGGGTTTGCACGGCTTCTGCGGTAGAATGGTGCCCAGAAGAGGACTCGAACCTCCACGCCTTGCGGCACTGGTACCTGAAACCAGCGCGTCTACCAATTCCGCCATCTGGGCGATGTCGTGAGCCGCGATGTAACGGCGACATAAGGCAGAGTCAACGGCCCCTCACGCAAAATCTTGGTGCAGCTTTTGCCTTGCCCGTGCCCGGTTGCAGGGCTATTCATCCCCCAGGTCTTCGGTGCCCTGCGGGCGCCTGTCGGGGAGTGCGCGCATGAGCAGGCTGGTCACGATCTTCGGTGGTTCGGGCTTTGTCGGACGCTACATCGCCCGGCGCATGGCCAAGGAAGGCTGGCGGGTGCGGGTCGCCTGTCGCCGTCCGAACGAGGCGCTCTTCGTCAAGCCCTACGGGGTTCCCGGCCAGGTCGAACCGCTCGCCTGCAACATCCGCGACGACGCCAGCGTGCGCTCGCTGATCCGCGGCGCGGATGCGGTGGTGAACTGCGTCGGCGTGCTGAACAGCCTTGGCGCGAACACCTTCGAGGCCGTGCAGGCGGAAGGTGCCGAGCGGATCGCGCGGCTGGCGTCGGCCGAGAGGGTACAGACCCTGGTGCATGTCTCGGCCATCGGCGCCGATGCCGGTTCCGACAGCGACTACGCGCGGACGAAGGGCGAAGGCGAGGCGGCGGTGCTTGCGGCCTTCCCGACCGCGGTGATCCTGCGCCCGTCTGTCGTCTTCGGGACCGAGGACAGCTTCTTCAACCGCTTCGCCGCGATGACCCGGTTCGGGCCGATCCTGCCGGTGGTGGGCGCGAAGACCAGGTTCCAGCCGGTCTTCGCGGATGACGTCGCGCAAGCGGCGGTCAAGGGCGTGCTGGGGCAGGCGGCGCCCGGCATCTACGAACTGGGCGGGCCGGAGGTCGACAGTTTCCGCGGGCTGATGGGCCGGATGCTGCATGTGGTGCAGCGCCGCCGCGCGGTGGTGAACCTGCCGTTCTTCCTGGCCCGGATCATCGGCTTCGGCTTCGACATGGTGCAGGCGGTCACGCTGGGCCTGGTCGAGAACAAGGTGCTGACCCGCGACCAGGTGAAGAACCTGCGGCATGACAACGTGGTGTCGGCGGGCGCCAAGGGCTTTGCCGACCTCGGCATCACCCCCACGGCGATGGAGGCGGTGCTGCCGGAATACCTGTGGCGCTATCGCCCCTCGGGCCAGTATGCGGCGATCATGGAGTCGGCCAAGAACCTGAAGAAGGCCTGATGCGAGGGCTGGCCGTCGTGCTGGCGGCGGTAGCCGGTCCGCTGTGCGCCCAGCAGTCTCCGGGCTTCGCCGAAGTGGGTGCGCTCTTCGCCGAACGCTGCGTGATCTGCCATTCCGGCGCGGATGCGCCGCTGGGCCTGCATCTGGACACGCTGGCGGGCGTGCTGAAGGGCAGCGAGAACGGGCCGGTGATCGTTGCGGGCGACGGGGCGAGTGCGCTTCTGCAACGTCTCCGTGGCGAGGCCGAGCCGCAGATGCCGCTGGACGGGCCGCCGTTCCTCGACCCCGCGCAGATCGCCATGGTCGAGGCCTGGGTCATGGCGGGGATGCCCGGAGGCGATGTCGCGCTTGGCCCTGCACCGGAGCGCAAGCGGCCCGCTCCGGGCGAGCCGGTGCTGTGGCCGGACGTGGAGCCGATCTTCCTGAAGGCCTGCATCAAATGCCATTCCGACAATTCCAAGCTGGGCGCCCCGCCCGAAGGGCTGCGGCTGGACAGTCTTGAGGCCGTGCTGAAGGGCGGCGATCGGCTGGTGGTGCTGCCGGGCAACCCAGAGATGTCGGAGGTCTGGCGGCGGATCACCGGCCTGGCCGATCCGCGGATGCCCTTCGACGGCCCGCCCTGGCTGCCGGAGGAGGACATCCGCCTGATCCGCGACTGGATCGCGCAGGGCGCGCCGGATGCCGCGGGCGCGAAGGCCCCGATCCCGGCCGGTGCCCGCATCCGCCTGCGCGGCATCCTGACCGGCGCGGCCGAGATCGACGGGGCCGCATTCGTGATCGACGACGGCACGCGGGTGGACGACCGCCCACGGATCGGCGACGAGGCCGAGATGCGCGGCGTGGTGCAACCCGACGGCTCGGTCCGGGCCGAGCGGTTCCGCGACAGGTAGGCCATGGAACATCAGACTCTCGTCGCTGCATTTCTGGGCCTTCTGGAAGGCCTGACCGAGTTCCTGCCCGTATCCTCTACCGGCCATTTGCTGCTCGCCGGACATTTCCTGGGCTTCGAGAGCAAGGGCAAGACCTTCGAGGTGGTGATCCAGCTGGGCGCGATCCTGGCGCTGTTCACGGTCTATGCCGCGATGATCGTCCGGCTGCTCCTGCGCGCCCAGCATGAGGATGCGGCGCGGCGGGCGATCGTTTCGATCCTGCTGGCGTTTCTACCGGCGGTCGTCATCGGGTTTCTTGCACATGACTTCGTCAAGGAGGTGCTGTTCGAGACACCGATGCTGATTGGGGTGATGCTGGTGCTGGGGGGAGTGGTGCTTCTGGTCATCGACCGTATCGCGCCGCCAGCGGTACATCACGATGCGCTGGCCCTGCCGTTCCGCAAGGCGCTGGTGATCGGATGCTGCCAGTGCCTGGCGATGGTGCCGGGGGTCAGCCGGTCGGGGGCAACCATCGTCGGCGGGCTGATGCTGGGAGTGGACAAGCGGGCGGCGGCGGAGTTTTCCTTCCTTCTGTCGTTGCCGACCATGGGGGCGGCGGTGGCCTATGACCTGTTCAAGAACCGCGACGTGCTGGACTTTGGCGCGGTCTGGGAGATCGCCGTTGGCTTCGCGGTGGCTTTTGTCACCGCGGTTCTGGTCGTGCGCTGGGTGCTGAATTTCATCTCGCGCAACGGCTATGCGCTGTTCGGCTGGTGGCGAATCATCGTTGGCGCGCTCGCTTTGGGGGCGCTTTCGCTGGGGTTCTAGCGTGATGTGGAAATCATGCTGACCTATTTTCGCAGATAAATGTCAGCTTTCCTGTCTCATCTGCCGAAAAACCTACAATTAGGTAAACTCTGCTGACTTTTATTGTCGGGGCGTTCCCTGTACCAAGTCGCTCCCGGAAGACCTTTGCAGGGACGCAGCCCATGGCCACGCAGAAGATGCTGAAATTCGTCACCGTCGGGCGCGAGATGCCCGAGAAACGGGACGCATCTTCGCGCGCGCAGGATTTCGGCGAGATTTACCGCGAGTTCGCCGATCGCAAGGCCGCCGAGCAGGCCAGCCGCTGCAGCCAGTGCGGCGTGCCCTATTGCCAGTCGCATTGCCCGCTGCACAACAACATCCCCGACTGGCTGAAGCTGACCGCCGAGGGCCGGTTGCAGGAAGCCTATGAGATCAGCCAGGCGACAAATACCTTCCCCGAAATCTGCGGCCGCATCTGCCCGCAGGACCGGCTGTGCGAAGGCAACTGCGTGATCGAGCAGTCTGGTCATGGCACCGTCACCATCGGCTCGGTGGAGAAATACATCACTGACACCGCCTGGGAGGAGGGCTGGGTCAAGCCGATCCGCCCCCACATGGAGCGGGCGGAGTCGGTGGGCATCATCGGCGCCGGGCCGGGGGGCCTTGCGGCGGCGGATGTGCTGCGCCGGCAGGGCGTGCAGGTCACGGTCTACGACCGCTACGACCGCGCGGGCGGGCTGATGACCTATGGCATCCCCGGCTTCAAGCTGGAGAAGGACGTGGTGGAACGCCGCAACACCCAGCTGGCCGAGGGCGGTGTGAACTTCGTGCTGAACTGCAACGTGGGCGAGGACATCACCTTCGACGCCATCCGGGGCCAGCACGATGCGGTGCTGATCGCGACCGGCGTCTACAAGACGCGCGAGATCGAGGCGCCGGGCGTGGGCGCGCGCGGCATCGTCAAGGCGCTGGACTACCTGACGGTCTCGAACCGCAAGGGGTTCGGCGACGAGGTGGCGGAGTATGAAAGCGGCGAGCTGAACGCCTCCGGCAAGCGCGTGGTGGTGATCGGCGGCGGCGACACGGCGATGGACTGCGTGCGCACCGCGATCCGGCAGGGGGCCCTGTCGGTGAAGTGCCTCTATCGCCGCGACCGGGCGAACATGCCGGGCTCGCAGCGGGAAGTGGCGAATGCGGAAGAGGAAGGCGTTGAATTCGTGTGGCTTTCTGCGCCGAAAGGCTTCACCGGCGGGGTGGAAGTCGAGGGCGTGATGGTCCAGAAGATGCGCCTTGGGGCGCCGGATGCCTCGGGCCGCCAGTCGCCGGAGGTGATCGAGGGCGCCGATTATGTCGAGCCCGCCGATCTGGTGGTGCAGGCCCTGGGCTTCGAGCCCGAGGACCTGCCGGGTCTCTGGGGCGTGCCGGAGCTGAAGGTGACGCGCTGGGGCACGGTCAAGGCCGATTTCCGCAGCCATGAGACGAGCCTGCCGGGCGTCTATGCCGCAGGTGACATCGTTCGGGGCGCCAGCCTGGTGGTCTGGGCGATCCGGGACGGCCGCGAGGCGGCCGAGGCGATCCTGGGCTATCTGGCCCAGACCGGGGCGGTGGCGGCGGAGTAGTTTGGTTCCAATATGGATCGCGTATGGCTTCCATCCATGCGCGCCGGATGCGGGGAAACTTAAACGTCAGGATATGTGACCTGATCCAAGGTGAAACGGTGATGCGGAAGTTTGTGATCCTTGCCTGCCTGACCGTCCCGGCAGCCCCCGCGCTCGCCGGGACCTGGACCGCGCCGGAAGGTTGCGAGGCGTTCATGACGGTGCAGTCCAAGGGCTGTCGGGTCTCGCACTACTATCGCTGCGAGGCGGATCAGCCGGGGGATCAGTGGCGGGTGGACCTCGATCAGGAGGGGCCGTTCTTCTATTCCAAGATCGACAGCGAGGGGCAGTGGGTCGAAAGCTATGACCCGATCAAGCAGACCCTCGACCCCTCTCCCGCCGATCCGGCCAGCTACAGCGAGCTGATCGCGGAAGGAATGGACACCTGGAGCTTCGGACTGACCAAGGAAGACGGCACCGGCAGCCGGGCCGAGGGCTATGACCGGCTGACCGGGCAGAGCTTCGTCATCGACGGGATCACCCTGCAGCAGACCGAGGTCGATTTCACCGAATACGACCTGGCGGGCAATGTGCTGCGCCGGTCGAAGGGCAATGAATACGTCAACCCCGACTGGCGGCTGTTCTTTGCCGGGCCGGGCGAGACCGACCTGGGCGACGGGCAGTGGCTGCCGATCGACGGCTCGCCCCTGCAGTTCGTCTTTCCTGGGGAGGAGGGGTTCCTCTCCAACCAGCCGCTGTTCGATTGCGATGCGCTGACGGCCGAGGCGGACCTGCCGCATTCACTTTGGAGAGCGCGGTATGAACCTTGATCGAGACGGCGGATGCCTGTGCGGCGCCGTCCGGTTCAGGGCGCGGCTGACGGGTACGAATTTTGGCGTGTGCCATTGCCCGATGTGCCGGAAGTGGACGGGCTCGGCCCTTTTGGGGATCACGGTCCCGGCGGCGAACGTCGAATGGACGGGGCTGGACCACGTGGCGAAGCGCCAGTCCTCGGCCTGGGGAGAGCGAGCCTGGTGTGCCGATTGCGGCTCGGCCCTGTGGTTCCGGGTGACGGTCGACGGGCCGTACTCAGGCAACCTAGAGCTGCTAATTGGCACGTTCGATGACGCGAACGGGCTGAGGATGACCAACGAGATCTACATCGACCAAAAGCCCGACAGCTATGCCTTCGCAGGCGAGGGGCGGCAGGTTTTGACGCGAGCGCAGTGCGTGGAGAAATTCCCGCTTCTGGCCAGTGAATGAAGGAGAGGCCCATGACCAAGTTTGATGCCGCCTGGGTGAAGGCCGAAGAGGAAAAGCGCGCCTGGCTGGATGCGAACGGGCTTTACAAGACCGAGGACGAGCATTCCTCCTGCGGGGTGGGGCTGGTGGTTTCCATCTCGGGCAAGCCCAGCCGCAAGGTGGTGGAAAACGGCATCAACGCGCTGAAGGCGGTCTGGCACCGGGGCGCGGTGGATGCGGATGGCAAGACGGGCGACGGGGCGGGGATCCATGTGCAGATCCCGGTCCGGTTCTTCTATGACCAGGTGCGGCGAACGGGGCACGAGCCCGATGCGAAGAAGCTGATCGCCGTGGGCCAGGTCTTCCTGCCGCGCACCGACTTCGGCGCGCAGGAGCGCTGCCGGACCATCGTGGAGACCGAAGTCCTGCGGATGGGGCATTACATCTACGGCTGGCGGCATGTGCCGGTGGATGTGAGCGTCCTGGGCGACAAGGCCAACGCGACGCGGCCAGAGATCGAGCAGATCCTGATCCGCTGCGAGAAGGACGTTGACCAGGAACAGTTCGAGCGCGAGTTGTACATCATCCGCCGCCGGATCGAGAAGGCGGCGACCGCGTCGGGGATCGCGGGGATGTATCTGTGCAGCCTGTCCTGCCGGTCGATCATCTACAAGGGGATGATGCTGGCCGAGCAGGTGGCGACCTTCTACCCCGACCTGATGGATGAGCGGTTCGAGAGCGCCTTCGCGATCTACCACCAGCGCTACAGCACGAACACCTTCCCGCAGTGGTGGCTGGCGCAGCCGTTCCGGATGCTGGCGCACAATGGTGAGATCAACACGCTGAAGGGCAACGTCAACTGGATGAAGAGCCACGAGATCCGGATGGCGTCGAACAACTTTGGCGAGGCGGCGGAGGACATCAAGCCGATCATTCCGGGGGGGACGTCGGACAGTGGCGCGCTGGATGCGGTGTTCGAGGTGCTGGTGCGCTCGGGGCGGTCGGCTCCGATGGCCAAGACGATGCTGGTCCCGGAAGCCTGGTCGAAGCAGACGGTGAACATGCCGAAGGCCTGGGCGGACATGTATTCCTACTGCAACTCGGTCATAGAGCCCTGGGACGGTCCGGCGGCGCTGGCGATGACCGACGGGCGCTGGGTCTGCGGCGGGCTGGACCGGAACGGGCTGCGGCCGATGCGCTATGTGGTGACGGGCGACGGGATGCTGATCGCGGGGTCGGAAGCCGGGATGGTGCCGGTCGACGAAAGCACGATCCGCGAGAAGGGCGCGCTCGGGCCGGGGCAGATGATCGCCGTCGATATGGCCGAGGGCAAGCTTTACCACGACACCGAGATGAAGAACAAACTCAGCCAGGCCCATCCCTATGGCGAGTGGATCGAGAAGGTCGTCGACCTGAACAGCCTGCTGCGCGACGTGCCCGAGACGCAGACCTTCACAGGGGGTGAGCTGCGCAAGCGCCAGATCGCGGCGGGGTTCACGGTCGAGGAGCTGGAGCAGGTCCTGGCGCCGATGGCCGAGGACGGCAAGGAAATGGTCGCCTCGATGGGCGACGACACGCCGCCGGCTGTGCTGTCCTCGGTCTACCGGCCCTTGTCACATTACTTCCGGCAGAACTTCAGCCAGGTGACGAACCCGCCCATCGACAGCTTGCGCGAAGGTCGGGTGATGAGCCTCAAGACGCGCTTCGGCAATCTGCGGAACGTGCTGGACGAGAACAACAGCCAGACGGAAATCCTGGTGCTGGAAAGCCCCTTTGTCGCCAACCGCGAGTTCGAGGTGATGGTGGAACGCTTCGGCGATCAGGTGGCGTTCATCGACTGCACCTTCCCGGTGGGCGAGGGGCTGGACGATCTGCGCACCGGACTGGAGCGTATCCGGGCCGAAGCCGAGGATGCGGTGCGGTCGGGCGCCGGGCAGCTTGTCCTGACGGATGAGCATCAGGGGCCGGAGGCGGTGGGGATGCCGATGATCCTGGCCACCAGCGCGGTGCACAGCTGGCTGACGCGCAAAGGGCTGCGGACCTTCTGCTCGATCAATGTGCGGTCGGCGGAATGCATCGACCCGCATTATTTCGCGGTGCTGATCGGGTCGGGCGCGACGACGGTGAACCCCTATCTGGCGCAGGATTCCATTGCGGATCGGATCGACCGGGGGCTTCTGGATGGGTCCATCACTGACGCCATGCGGCGGTATCGGGATGCCATCGACGCGGGTCTTCTGAAGATCATGTCGAAGATGGGGATTTCGGTGATCTCCTCCTATCGCGGGGGTCTGAACTTCGAGGCGGTGGGCCTCAGCCGTGCCATGGTGGCGGAATATTTCCCGGGGATGCAGTCGCGTATCTCGGGCATCGGCCTGACGGGGGTGGAGCAGAAGCTGGAGGAGGTCCACCGCAAGGGCTGGCTGGGCGGGGCGGATGTGCTGCCCATCGGCGGCTTCTACAAGGCGCGGCGGTCGGGCGAGAAGCACGCCTGGGAAGCGCAGACGATGCACATGCTGCAATCGGCCTGTGACCGGGCGTCGTATGACATCTGGAAGCAATATTCCGCCGCGATGCGGGCCAACCCGCCGATCCACCTGCGGGATTTGCTGGACATCAAGGCGTTGGGCAAGCCGGTGCCCATCGAGGAGGTCGAGTCGATCACCTCGATCCGCAAGCGCTTCGTGACGCCGGGCATGTCGCTGGGGGCGCTGTCTCCGGAAGCGCACAAGACGCTGAACGTGGCGATGAACCGGATCGGGGCGAAGTCGGACAGCGGCGAAGGCGGTGAAGACCCGGCGCATTTCCTGCCGGAGCCGAACGGGGACAACCCGTCCGCCAAGATCAAGCAGGTCGCCAGTGGCCGGTTCGGCGTGACGGCGGAATACCTGAACGCCTGCGAGGAACTGGAGATCAAGGTCGCGCAGGGGGCGAAGCCGGGTGAAGGCGGGCAGTTGCCGGGAATGAAGGTCACGGCGCTGATCGCGCGCCTGCGGCATTCGACGCCGGGGGTGACGCTGATTTCCCCGCCGCCGCACCACGATATCTACTCCATCGAGGACCTCGCGCAGCTGATCTATGACCTGAAGCAGATCAATCCGCGCGCCAAGGTGACGGTGAAGCTGGTGTCGTCGTCGGGCGTGGGCACCATCGCGGCTGGGGTCGCGAAGGCCAAGGCCGACGTGATCCTGATTTCGGGCCACAACGGCGGGACGGGGGCTTCTCCGGCCACCTCCATCAAATACGCGGGGCTGCCGTGGGAGATGGGCCTGACCGAGGCGCATCAGGTGCTGGCGATGAACAACCTGCGCGAGCGGGTGACGCTGCGCACCGATGGTGGCCTGCGGACGGGCCGGGATATCGTGATGGCGGCGATGATGGGGGCCGAGGAATACGGCATCGGCACCGCCGCGCTGATCGCCATGGGCTGCATCATGGTGCGGCAGTGCCAGTCGAACACCTGCCCGGTGGGCGTCTGCACGCAGGACGAGAAGCTGCGGGCGAAGTTCACCGGCAGCGCCGACAAGGTGGTGAACCTGATCACCTTCTACGCGCAGGAAGTGCGGGAAATCCTCGCCCAGATCGGCGCGCGGTCGCTGGACGAGATCATCGGCCGGGCGGACCTGCTGACGCAGGTGTCGCGCGGGGCGGCGAACCTGGATGATCTGGACCTGAACCCGATGCTGATTTCGGTCGATGGCGCGCGGTCGATCACCTATGACCGGACGAAGCCGCGGAACGCCGTGCCGGACACGCTGGACGCCGAGATCATCAAGGACGGGCATCGCTTCTTCGAGGACGGCGAGAAGATGCAGCTGTCCTATGCGGTCAGGAACACGCTGCGCACCATCGGGACGCGGGCGTCGAGCCATATCGTGAAGAAGTTCGGGATGCGGAATGCGTTGCAGCCCGACCATCTGACGGTGAAGCTGACCGGCTCTTGCGGGCAGTCGCTGGGGGCGTTCAGCGTCCGGGGGCTGAAGCTGGAAGTGCAGGGCGACGCCAACGACTACGTCGGCAAGGGCCTCTCGGGCGGCACGATCACCGTGCGGCCGCTGATGTCCTCGCCCTTGAAGGCAGAGGAGAACACGATCATCGGCAATACCGTGCTGTACGGGGCTACCGACGGTTTCCTGTTCGCCTCCGGCCGGGCCGGGGAGCGGTTCGGGGTACGGAACTCCGGCGCTTCGGTGGTGGTCGAGGGCTGCGGGTCGAACGGCTGCGAATACATGACCGGCGGCGTCGCGGTGATCCTGGGACGGATCGGCGCGAACTTCGGCGCCGGGATGACGGGCGGGATGGCCTATGTCTACGACCCGAATGACGTGGCCGAGGACATGATGAACCTGGAGTCCATCCTGACCTGCGCTGTCGGGCATCCGCATTGGGAGATGCAGTTGAAGGGCCTGATCGCGCGGCATCTGGAGGAAACCGGCAGCCGGATCGCGGAGCGTATCCTGTCGAACTGGGACCGCGAGCGGCTGAACTTCCTGCAGGTCTGCCCGAAGGAGATGGTGGATCGCCTGCCCTATCCGCTGTCCGACGAGGTGGCGAAGGTTCCGGCGGAATGAGAGGAGCGCCCCGGGTTTGATCCCGGGGCCTTCATCGACATGCGAGGCCCCGGATCAAGTCCGGGGTGAGGTCTCGGTCAATCCTCCGACGAATTGGCCCAGAGGTTGATGGCCTTCTCCTCGGAAATGGCGTCGATCTGCGCCAGTTCTTCGGCGGTGAAGTCCAGCTTGTCCAACGCGCCGACGCAATCGACGACCTGCTCGGGCTTCGACGCGCCGATCAGCGCCGAGGTGATGCCGCCGTTCCGCAGCACCCAGGCCAGTGCCATCTGCGCCAGGGTCTGTCCCCTTGCGGCGGCCATGTCGTTGAGCTTCCTCACCGAGGACAGGGCCTTTTCCACCACGGACGGGTGCAGCGACTTGTCCTGCGATGCACGGCTGCCCGCCGGGATGCCGTTCAGGTACTTGCTGGTCAGGATGCCCTGTGCCAGCGGCACGAAGGCGATGGAACCGATGCCAAGCTCGGCCAGCGTGTCCTTCAGCCCGTCGGTTTCCACCCAGCGGTTCAGGATGTTGTAGCTGGGCTGGTGGATGAGCAGCGGCGTCCCCAGATCCTTCAGGATCGCCACCGCCTCGCGCGTGCGCTGGCTGTTGTAGCTGGAGATGCCGACATATTGCGCCCGGCCCGAACGGACGATGTGGTCGAGCGCACCCATGGTTTCCTCAAGCGGGGTGTCGGGGTCGAAGCGGTGGGAATAGAAGATGTCGACATAGTCGAGACCCATCCGCTTGAGGCTTTGGTCGCAGGAGGCGATGACATATTTCCGGCTGCCCCATTCGCCGTAGGGGCCGCCCCACATCTCGTAGCCGGCCTTGGACGAGATGATCAGCTCGTCGCGCAGGGAGCGGAAGTCGGTTCTCAGGAGTTCCCCGAAGGCCTCTTCGGCGCTGCCGGGGGGCGGGCCGTAGTTGTTGGCGAGGTCGAAATGGGTGATGCCAAGGTCGAAGGCGGTGCGGCAGATCGCCTGCTTGGTGGCATGCGGCGTGTCGTGGCCGAAGTTGTGCCAGAGGCCGAGGCTGATCGCCGGAAGCTTCAGGCCCGAGACGCCGCAGCGGTTGTAGGTCATGTGCTCATAGCGGTCGGCGGCGGGGGTATAGGTCATGGCGTCCTCCTGTTGGCGCTACCATTCCACGCGGGGCATCCGGCTTCAAGTTGCGTCGCGCGGCAATCCGGGGGATGCTTGGGCGCATGAGGCTGGTGCGGCAGGTCTGGGAGTTTCTGGTATGCGTCTGGCTGCGGGTGGGCGACGGGCATTTCGGCCTGATCGCCGCCGGCGTGGCCTTCTTTGCAATGTTTGCGGTCTTTCCCGGCTTGGCCGCCGCCGTGGCGGTCTGGGGCATGTTCGCCGATCCCGGCGTGATCCAGGGCTATCTCGCGGTGGCCGAACGCTTCCTGCCGCCCGAGGCGCGCACCCTCATCCATGACCAGGTGATGGGGCTGATCACCGCGCCTCGCGGGGCCTTGCAATGGACGACCGTGCTGTCGTTGCTGATCGCTCTGTACTCGGCGCGGGCCGGGGTCTCGGCGCTGGTGCAGGGGCTGGACGTGGTGCACCGCTCGCAGCCCCGAGGCTGGCTGAAGGGTTGGGCGGTGGATTTCGTCCTGACCGGCGCGCTGATCGGGGCGTTGTTCGTCGCGCTGGTGACCGTCGTGGTGGTGCCGGTGCTGCTGTCCTATGTCCCGTTCGACACATTCGAGGCCTGGCTGACCAAGGTCCTGCCCTGGGGGGCGATGTTCCTGCTGGTCGTCACATGCCTGTCGATCCTCTACCGCTTCGGGCCGAACGTGCCGGGCGGGTTTCGGTCGCCCTGGATCACGGTTGGCGTGCTCGTCGCGGCCCTGGCCTGGGCGGGGGTGTCGATCGGGTTTTCGGTCTATCTGGCGAATTTCAACAGCTACAACGCGATCTACGGTTCGATCGGGGCGGTGATCATCCTGATGATGTGGCTGTACCTGTCGGTCTGGGCCGTGCTTCTGGGCGGGGCGATCAACGCGGAACTGGACGCGCGGATGCGGGCTCGTCGGTAACTTCGTTCCCCCTTGGGGGGCCTTCTTGCGACGAGAAGACGAAGTCGAACGAGGAGCGTCAGAACGCGCGTCGGGCAAGCCGCAGAACGGGTCGACCGGGCTTTTCCCCTGGAATTCGGCGCGGCCCATCAGGCAGTCGACCGTTGCCCGCTGCATCGTGTCCATCGTGGCATAGGCGTTGACCACGCAGGGTATCCGTGGCGCGTCGTAGAGGTAATAGGGATAGCCGCCGGATCTTCGTTGCCCGATCCATCCCGGCGAGCGTCGTCCGCACCCAGTCGCGGGCGGCTGCATCAAGGCTGAACGGCGCGGCGGAAAGGATGCGGTCGATCTGGTCCATGGAGGTTGCCTATTGTGCGGCGATTTCACGCGCTGCCGGAGAGAGGATCGCCTCGGTCACTTCCGAGAGCGCCAGCGCTGCGGCACCATGCGCCCAGAGCAGATCGCCCCAGGCGTGAATCTCGATCGGAGGGCGCGGGCGGCCGGTGTTGATCGCCAGGTTGTCCATCTCGGACAGGGTTTCGGCGGCGTAGAGGTAGTCGTACCGCATCCGCTCGCCCGACAGGATGATCAGCGAGGGGTCGAAGAGGTTGATCACGTTGGACAGACCAACGGCCAGATAGCGTCCGGCCCGGCGGAAGATCGATTTGGCGGTCGCGTTTCCGGCCTTGGCATGGTCGTACAGGCTTTCCAGCAGCACATTGATCGGCTGGCTTTCCTTGTGCCCCCAGTTCAGCGCCGTCGTCGCCTCGCGGGCGAGGGCATAATCAGCGACATAAGCTTCCAGGCAGCCGCGCTGGCCGCAGCGGCACAGCGCGCCGTCGAGCTGCACCTTCATGTGGCCCAGTTCCATCCCCAGTCGCTGTGCACCGCGATAGATGCGGTGGTTCATCACGAAGCCCATGCCGACGCCGTGTTCGATGGTGACGACAGCGAAATCAGACAGGCTGCGCCCTGCGCCGAACCACAGCTCGGCCAGGGCCACGAGGTTCGCGTCGTTGTCGACATAGACCGGAAGCCCCAACCGCGCGGTTGCGGCTTCGGCGAGGGGCACCGTCCGTTCGGCCAGAATCGAGGACCAGAAGACGATACCCTCGGCGCAGTCGACAAAGCCCGGCAGGCCGATGCCCACTGCGGCCAGGTCGGTGCGTTCGACTCCTGCCTTTGCGCAGACCCGGGCGAGCAGCGTCGCGATGGTTTCCAGGATTTCGGGCAGCGACATCGGGCCGGGGCGGCGGGGGATGGCCTCGTCGGCGATCAGCTTGCCGGCAAAGTCCACGATCACCGCAGTATGCTCGCGGTCGGAAAGCTTCATGCCCGCGACCCGGTGCGCCTGCGCGCGGACACCCAACGCCACGGCGGGGCGACCGCGCCCGGCGTCGTTGTCGCGGGGGGCGGCGACCTCCTCGATCAGGCCGGCCTCGATCAGTTCGGACGATAGGGTGGTGACGCTGGCCGGGCTGACGCCGAGGTCCTTCGCCAGTTGCACCCTTGGAATCAGCCCAGCGGCGCGGACCAGTTCGAACACCTGTTGGCGCAAAGGGCGCTGGGTTTCGGTCAGCGGTGGAATCAGCGGGCCGACGCCCTTGCGCCCTTCGCTGCTGGACGACCGAGTGAGCTTCGGTGCCATTTATTTGCTCTCCGAAGTAAAAATCCCGCCCTTTGTCGAGTTTGCGCCTGCAGAATACCGAGTGACAGCAAAATCCGGCTTCGAACGCGGGCATTTCCAGAATTATCCAGCAAAATTATTTTGACAACTGAAATTATGCCGGTCAATTTCGGGTGGTTCCGCCGATTCTGTCGGTTCGCCGACAACAGACAGAGGCGACGGATCGAAACTGCAAGGTTTATTGCGGGAAATCAAAATTGACAACTGACGCGGATATGCGTCAGATCAGTGCAGGCGATGGTCGCCAAGTCGGGCACAAGCCCGGCGATTCCATGGGAGGAACAGGAATGAAGAAGTCTCTTCTGCTCGCATCTGTCGCGGTTGCGGGCCTGGCGTCGACGGTTTCGGCGCAGGATCTGAAGGTCTGCGTGAGCTGGTCGAACTTCCGCGAAGAGCGCTGGAAGACCGACGAAGCCGCGATCAAGGGCGCGCTGGATGCCGCTGGTGCCGAATACATCTCGGCCGACGCGCAGACATCGGCCTCGAAACAACTTGCCGACATCGAGGGGATGATCACCCAGGGCTGCTCAGCGCTGATCATCCTGGCACAGGATTCGGCTTCCATCGGCCCGGCGCTGGATGCCGCCGCCGATGCGGGCGTGCCGGTTGTGGGCTATGACCGGATGATCGACGACCCGCGCGCCTTCTACCTGACCTTCGACAACGTCGAAGTGGGCCGGATGCAGGCTGCCGAAGTGCTGAAAGTGGCGCCGAAGGGCCGCTACGTCATGATCAAGGGCTCGCCGGTCGACCCGAACGCCGACTTCCTGCGCGGCGGTCAGCAGGAAGTGCTGCAGGCGGCAATCGACGCCGGTGACATCACCATCGTCGGCGAGGCCTATACCGACGACTGGCAGCCGGCCAACGCCCAGAAGAACATGGAGCAGATCCTGACCGAGACCGACAACGGCGTCGATGCCGTGGTCGCCTCGAACGACGGCACCGCCGGTGGCGTGGTCGCGGCGCTGACGGCGCAGGGCATGGCCGGGATCCCGGTTTCGGGCCAGGACGGCGACATGGCGGCGCTGAACCGCGTGGCGCTCGGCACGCAGACCGTGTCGGTCTGGAAGGACAGCCGGGCGCTGGGCAAGGCAGCGGGCGAGATTGCCGTGGCGCTGGCCTCGGGCACCGCGATGGCCGACGTGCCGGGCGCGGCGGTCTTCAAGTCGCCGGGCGGCAAGGACCTGACCTCGGTGCTGCTGAAGCCGGTTCCGGTGACGAAGGACAACCTGAACGTCGTCCTCGACGCGGGCTGGATCACCAAGGACGTACTCTGCGCCGGGGTTTCGGGCGTGGCCGTCTGCGAATGATCTGAAAGCGGGAAACGCCCCGGTCCGGTCACGGGCCGGGGCGCTTTCTTCGGGGGAAAGGGTGCCGCAAGGCAACCCGTGAGGGAGGAATTCACATGACGGATCAGGGGCTTGCCACCCAAGGATCGGGGCCGCGTCGCAGCGTGATCGACACGCTGGAGATCGACGTGCGGCTTCTGGGGATGCTGATGGCCTTCGCCGCGGTGGCGCTGGTCTTCACGATCTGGACCGGGGGCACCTTCGTGGGTCCGCGCAACGTGTTCAACATCGCGGTGCAGACAGTTCCGGTGGCGATCATGGCCTGCGGCATGGTCTTCGTGATCGTGGCGCGGCACATCGACCTCTCAGTCGGCTCGATGCTGGCGATGTGTTCCGCCGTGATGGCAATGAGCCAGGCACAATGGCTGCCAAAGCTCTTCGGCCTGGCCTATGGCAACCCCGTGATCCTGGTGGCAACGATCCTGATCGGGCTTGTCGTGGGCACCGCCATGGGGGCCCTGACGGGCTGGCTGGTCGGCTACCAGCGCATTCCCTCGTTCATCGTCACCCTGGGGGGCCTTTTCGTCTGGCGCAACGTCAACTGGTTCACCACCAACGGCCAATCGGTAAGCCTGACCGACCCGAACCTCCTGATGTTCGGCGGGACGGAAGGCGTTCTTGGCGCCACGGCAAGCTGGGTGCTGGGGCTGATCGCCGCCGCTGTCGCGGTCTGGGCCATCATCGCAGCACGGCGCACCAAGCAGCGCCACGGCTTCATGGTCAAGCCGGTCTGGGCCGAGACGGTGATGGCGGGCCTGATCGTCGGTGCGATCCTGTTCTTCGTAGGATGGCTGTCGCGCTATCCGATCCCCGCAGCCAAGCTGAAGCGCCTGTTCGAGGCGCGGGGCGAGGTGATGCCGGAAGGCTATACCGCGATGCACGGCCTGCCGATTTCCGTCCTGATCCTGATCCTGGTCGCGGTGGCGATGACGGTCACGGCGAAGAAGACCACCTTCGGGCGCTACATCTTCGCGATGGGCGGTAATCCGGATGCGGCTGAACTTTCGGGGATCAACACCCGCCTGCTGACGGTAAAGATCTTCGCGCTGATGGGCTTCCTCTGCGCGCTGGCCGGCCTGATCGCCCAGGCCCGGCTGCAGAGCCATGGCAACGACATCGGCATGTTGGAAGAACTGCGGGTGATCGCCGCTGCGGTGATCGGCGGCACGGCCCTGGCCGGTGGCGTCGGTACGATCTACGGCGCGGTGCTGGGGGCGCTGATCATGCAGTCGCTGCAATCGGGGATGGCGATGGTCGGCGTCGACACGCCGTTCCAGAACATCGTCGTGGGCCTGGTGCTGGTCATCGCTGTCTGGGTCGACATCCTCTATCGCAAACGTCTGGGGCTGACCAAATGAACCAGTCTGCACGCACTCCCCTGGTCGAGATGCGCGACATCTCGATCTCGTTCGGCGGGATCAAGGCCGTCGACCATGTCTCGATCGACCTCTATCCCGGCGAAGTCGTGGGCCTTCTCGGCCACAACGGCGCGGGGAAATCGACGCTGATCAAGTGCCTCTCGGGCGCCTATCAGAAGGACGCGGGGCAAATCCTGATCAACGGCGAGGAGGTCGCGATCAACAACCCCCGCGACGCCCGCGCCCAGAACATCGAGACGATCTACCAGACGCTCGCGCTGGCCGACAATCTCGACGCCGCCTCGAACCTGTTCCTCGGTCGCGAGATCAAGCGGAACGGACTGGTCGACGACGCGAAGATGGAGGCCGAGACGCGGAAGATCATGGGGCGGCTCAACCCCAACTTCCGCAAGTTCAACGTGCCGGTTTCGGCCCTTTCGGGTGGGCAGCGCCAGTCGGTGGCCATCGCCCGGGCGGTCTACTTCAACGCCAAGATCCTGATCATGGACGAACCCACCGCCGCGCTTGGCCCGCACGAGACACAGATGGTCGCGGAACTGATCCAGGAGCTGAAGGCGCAGGGCCTGGGCATCTTCCTGATCGAGCATGACATCCACAACGTCATGAAGCTCTGCGACCGGGCCAGTGTGATGAAGAACGGCCAGCTTGTTGGCACGGTGAACGTGAACGAAGTCACGGACGACGACATCCTGGGCATGATCATCCTCGGGAAACGCCCGGCGCATCTGGCGGCGTGATGTATATCGGGCTTGATCTCGGCACCTCCGGGTTGAAGGGGGTTCTGATCGGCGAGGACCAGACGGTCCTTGCCGAGGCCACCGCGCCGCTGACGGTCCAGCGCCCGGCAGAGGGGTGGAGCGAACAGGCCCCGTCCGACTGGATCCACGCGGCCGAGACGGTGTTCGACAGGCTGGCGGCGCAGAAACCGCTGGGGCAGGTGCGGGGGATCGGACTCTCGGGCCATATGCACGGCGCGACCCTGCTGGACGCGCGGGACGAGGTGCTGCGGCCCTGCATCCTGTGGAACGACACGCGCAGCCACGCGGAAGCCGCCGAGCTGGACGGCGACCCGATGTTCCGGCGGTTGACCGGGAACATCGTGTTCCCCGGCTTCACCGCGCCGAAGCTCGTGTGGGTCGCCCGCCACAAACCCGCGATCCGCGACCGGGTGGCCAAGGTGCTGCTGCCGAAAGACTACCTGCGGCTCTGGCTGACGGGGGAGCATGTCGGCGAGATGTCGGATGCCGCCGGGACGTCCTGGCTGGACACCGGCAAACGGGACTGGTCGGACGAGCTGCTGGCGGCGACTGGTCTGGACCGCAGTCACATGCCGGGCCTTGTCGAGGGGTCGCAGGTCTCGGGCACTCTGCGCGAGGCGCTGGCGACGCGCTGGGGACTGCCGAAGAGCGTGGTCGTGGCGGGCGGTGGCGGCGACAATGCCGCCTCCGGCGTGGGCGTGGGCGTGGTGCGGGCGGGGGAGGCCTTCGTCAGCCTCGGCACCTCGGGCGTGCTGTTCGCCGCAAACGACGGCTATCAGCCGGACCCGGACACTGCCGTCCACACCTTCTGCCACGCGCTGCCGGAGACCTGGCACCAGATGGGCGTGATCCTGGCGGCGACCGATGCGCTGAACTGGTACGCAAAACTGATCGGCACCGATGCCGCCCGGCTGACCGGAGAGCTTGGCGAATTGCAGGCCCCCGGCAAGACCCTGTTCCTGCCCTATCTCGGCGGCGAGCGGACGCCCCTCAACTCCGCCACCGTGCGCGGGGCCTTCACCGGGCTGGAACACGCCACCGACCGCAAGGCCGCCACCCGCGCGGTGCTGGAGGGCGTGACCTTCGCCATCCGCGACAGCCGCGATGCGCTGGCGGCCACCGGAACGCGGCTGGAGAACCTGCTTGCGGTCGGCGGCGGCTCGCGGTCGGACTACTGGCTGCGACTGATCGCCACCGTGCTCGACTGCCCCGTCCAGCTTCCGGTCGCGGGGGATTTCGGCGGCGCCTTCGGGGCGGCGCGCCTTGGCCTTATGGCTGCGACCGGAGCCGGGGCCGAGATTGCCACCCTGCCGCCCATCGCCCGGGTTATCGAGCCCGACCCGTCCCTCACCGACGCCTTCGACGCCGGAGCCGCAAGGTTCCGCGCCGCCCAATCCGCCATCAAGGACCTGACATGACCGATTTCTTCAAAGGCATCCCGCAGATCAAATACGAAGGCCCGGCCTCGTCGAACGAATTCGCCTTCCGCCACTATGACGCGAACGAGGTGATCCTCGGCAAGCGGATGGAGGACCACCTGCGCTTTGCGGTGGCCTATTGGCACAGCTTCGCCTGGCCCGGCGGCGACCCGTTCGGCGGGCAGACCTTCGAGCGGCCCTGGTTCGGCGACGGGATGAAGCTGGCGAAGCTCAAGGCCGACGTGGCTTTCGAGATGTTCGATATCCTGGGCGTCCCGTTTTACTGCTTCCACGATGCAGATGCCCGGCCAGAAGGCGCGACCTTTGCGGAAAGCCTGAAGAACCTGAACGAGATCGCCGATTACCTTGGCGAGAAGCAGGGCAGGCACAAGGCCAAGCTCCTCTGGGGCACATCCAACCTGTTCAGCCACCGCCGCTGGATGTCCGGCGCGGCGACGAACCCCGACCCGGATGTCTACGCCTATGCCGCCGCGACGGTGAAGGCCAACATGGACGTGACGCACCGGCTGGGCGGGCAGAACTACGTCCTCTGGGGCGGGCGCGAGGGCTATGAGACGCTGCTCAACACCGACCTGAAGGCCGAGCGCGCCCATGCCGGGCGGTTCCTGCAGCAGGTCGTCGAGTACAAGCACAGGATCGGCTTCAAGGGCACGATCCTGATCGAGCCGAAGCCGCAGGAGCCATCGAAGCACCAGTACGACTATGATGTGGCCACCGTTTACGGCTTCCTCAAGGAGTTCGGGTTGGAGGGCGAGGTCAAGACCAACATCGAGCAGGGCCACGCCATCCTCGCCGGGCATTCCTTCGAGCATGAGATCGCGCTGGCCGCCGCTTTGGGCATCTTCGGCTCGATCGACATGAACCGGAACGATTACCAGTCCGGCTGGGACACCGACCAGTTCCCGAACAACCACGCCGAAAAGGCGGTGGCCTTCTACGAGATCCTCAAGGCGGGAGGCTTCACCACCGGCGGCGTCAACTTCGACGCCAAGATCCGGCGGCAGAGCCTTGATCCCGAGGACCTGATCCTGGCCCATGTCGGCGGAATGGACACCTGCGCCCGCGCGCTGAAAGCCGCTGCGGCGCTGCTGGAGTCGGGCGAGATGGAGGCTGCGGTCAAGGCGCGCTATGCCGGGTGGAACGACCCGAAGGCACAGGAGATGCTGAAGGGCTCGCTGGAACAGGCCGCTGCGCGGGTGATCAACGAGAAGCTGGAGCCACAGCCCCGGTCCGGGCGGCAGGAACGGCTGGAGAACCTCTGGAACCGTTACGTCTGACGCCCTCCTCGTGCGCCTTCGGCTTCTCGTCGCTTGGCGAGGAGCGCCGAAGGCGACGACGAGCGGTTCAGTCGCCCCCCGCCAGCAGCGCCGCCAAACCCTGCGGGTAGTCGGGGTAGAGGAGCCTCACCCCAAGCTCGTCCTTGATCCGGTCGTTCCGCACCTTCTTCGATTCGTTGTAGAATCCCCGCGCCATCGGGGTCATCGTCGGTTCCACTTCGGCGAAGGGCACGGCGGGCGGTTCCGGCATCCCCAGCAGCCGCGCGGCATAACCGATCACCTCGTCCGGCGGGCAGGGGTTGTCGTCGCAGACGTTGTAGGCGGCATCCGGATTGGGCTGGCGGATCGAGGCTTCCAGCACCTGCGCGATGTCCTCGACATGGATGCGGCTGAACACCTGCCCCGGCTTGATGATCCGCCGCGCGGTCCCGTCGCGGACCTTCTCGAACGGTCCTCGGCCCGGACCATAGATGCCCGCCAGCCGGAAGATATGCAGCGGCAGGCCGGTCGCCCGCCACTGGCTTTCGGCGACCACCCGCTGCCGTCCCCGGTCGGATTGCGGGGTCAGCGGCGTCGCCTCGTCCACCCAGCCGCCGTCATGGTCGCCATAGACGCCAGTGGTCGACAGATATCCCACCCAGACCGCCTTCGCTCCGGCGATCCCAGGAACCGCCCGCAGGAACGGGTCGCCCTGCGCGTCCGGTGCGGCGGAGCAGAGGATATGCGTCGCCTCCTCCAGCGCAGGCCCAAGGTGTCCGGGCCAAATCAAGGGCTCCACCCCTTCGGCGCGGAAGGCCTCGGCCTTCTCCGGTTTGCGGGTGGTGCCGATCACCCGCCAGCCCTGCGGAACCAGGCGGCGGGCAAGGGCGCGGGCGGAATAGCCGTGGCCAAGGGAGAGAAGCGTGGACATGGGCCGGACTATCGGGGCGCGGGCGGGGGGAGGCAAGGGCTTGCGGCAAGGGGTCGCGCATTCCATGCTGGCAGGCGGGAGGTGGCGCATGGACAACGGCAAGGATGGGGGATTGAAAGGCGCGCTCGCCCTGACCGGACCAGAGGCCTGCCTCGCCTATTACCGCGACTGGGCTGCAAGCTACGACCAGGGCTTCGCGACCGAGATGCAATACCTACTGCCCGCTCATGTCGCGGCGGCCTTCATGGGCGCGCGGGGGCAAGGCCCGGTGCTGGACGTCGGCGCGGGCACCGGCCTTCTGGCCGAGGCCTTGTGGCAAATGGGCTTTGCCGATCCCATCGACGCGGTGGATTTCTCGGTCGAGATGCTGGAACGCGCGGCAGAAAAGCGTATCTACGCCGGGCTCTTCCAGGCCGACATTACCAGGCCCCTTTCCCTGCCGCGTCGATACAGCGGGATCGTCTCCTCCGGCACCTTCACCGCCGGCCATGTCGGGCCCGAAGCCTTGCCGAACCTCCTCGCTGTCGCCGCCCCACAGGCGCAGTTCGCCCTCTCGATCAACCGCCGGGTCTGGACCTCTGCGGGCTTCGACCTGGCGCTGGACGCGCTGGCCACGCAAAGCCGCATCACCGGCCTGCAACTCATTGAGGTCGAGGTCTATGGCGCCGCCGCTACCCGGATCGACAGCGAACATGCAGCCGACCGGGCCATGATCGCGCTTTTCCGCGCCGCCTGACCTGTCGCACGAGCTTCACTTGCGGAACAGCGCCGGTTTCGGCTTATATGCCGGATCACATTTCAGGACCCGCGATGCTGGAAGACGCCCACTCCATCCTTACCCCCGACGCCCCGCCCGCAGAGAGCTTTACCAGCGCCGCCGCTGCCGTGGACAGGCTTGAGGTGCTTTATTCCCAGGCCACCCGTTTCCTGTCCGACCAGTTCCTGCGCACTGTCGCCAAAGGCAATCCGGGCCGCCGCATCCGCGCCTTCTACCCGGAGATTCGCATCACCATCACCAGCTTCGACAAGGTCGATACCCGACTGGCCTTCGGCCATGTCTCGGCCCCCGGCACCTATGCCACCACGGTCACGCGGCCCGACCTGTTCCGCAACTACCTGATCCAGCAGATCGAGCTTCTGATCCGCAATCACGGGGTTTCGGTCGACGTGGGCCTGTCGGACACGCCGATGCCCGTCCATTTCGCGGTCTCGGGCAGCACCGTCGCCATTCCCCAGGAAGGGGTGATGGACTTCTCGCTTCGCGACGTGTTCGACGTGCCGGACCTCGTCACCACCAACGACGACATCGTCAATGGCGTGATGACGCGCTATGACGACGGCTCGGCCCCGCTTGCCCCCTTCACGGCGCAGCGGGTGGATTATTCGCTGGCCCGGCTGGCGCATTACACCGCGACCGACCCGACGCATTTCCAGAACCACGTCCTCTTCACCAACTACCAGTTCTACGTCGACGAGTTCGAGGCCTATGCCCGCGCGATGCTCGGCGATCCGGCTTCGGGCTACACCGCCTTCGTCGCGACCGGCAACCAGTTGATCACCACGCCCGACGGCGCGATCCTGCCTTTCGACAAGATGCCGCAGATGCCGACCTATCATCTGAAACGGGCCGACGGGAACGGGATCACCCTGGTCAACATCGGTGTCGGTCCGTCCAATGCCAAGACCGCCACCGACCATATCGCCGTCCTCCGCCCGCATGCCTGGCTGATGGTCGGCCATTGCGCGGGCCTCAGGAACAGCCAGAGCCTTGGCGACTTCGTCCTGGCGCATGCCTACCTGCGCGAGGACCATGTGCTCGACGACGACCTGCCGGTCTGGGTGCCGATCCCGGCGCTGGCCGAAATCCAGATCGCGCTGGAGAAGGCCGTGGCGGAAGTGACCCAGCTGGAAGGCTACGAGTTGAAGCGCATCATGCGCACCGGCACCGTCGCCACCATCGACAACCGCAACTGGGAGCTGCGCGACCAGTCCGGCCCGGTGCGCCGCCTGTCGCAATCGCGCGCGGTGGCGCTGGACATGGAAAGCGCCACCATCGCGGCGAACGGGTTCCGCTTCCGGGTGCCCTACGGCACGCTCCTTTGCGTCAGCGACAAGCCGTTGCATGGTGAGCTGAAGCTGCCCGGCATGGCGTCGGATTTCTACAAGACCCAGGTCAGCCGCCACCTGCAGATCGGCATCCGGGCGATGGAGCGGCTGCGCGACACGCCCATAGAACGGCTTCACAGCCGGAAACTTCGCTCATTCGAGGAAACAGCCTTCCTTTAAGCAGCGAAAAAGCCGTCAAACGCCCCAGTTTCGCGGTTCGGGGGTTGATTTTGGCCCCCAAACATTGTGTCTGGGCCGTGGCCCCGGAACGGGGGACGCCTGCCAATTGTGGGCCGATGCGTGCATAAGACACGAAACGAATAACAACGAAGGATGATCCAATGTCCAAACCGATGACCAAGACCCAACTGGTGGCTGCCGTCGCCGAAGCCATGGGTGGTGACAAGAAGACCGCGAACGCGGCTCTGGATGCAATCGCTGCGGTGGTGTCGCGCGAAGTCGCCGCTGGCGGCACCGTGACGATCCCCGGCCTCGGCAAGTTGGCCTGCAAGGCCCGGCCGGAGCGCATGGTCCGCAACCCCGCCACGGGCGAGCAGATGAAGAAGCCCGCCGACAAGCAGGTCAAGTTCGCCATCGCCAAGGCGCTCAAGGACGTGGTCAACGGCTGAGGCTTCTGCACGACCGGATTTCGTGAGAGGGTCGCCTTGGGGCGGCCCTTTTGCTTTCGGGAGGTGGACATGGCCAAGGTCACGGGCATCGGCGGCATCTTCTTCCGGGCGCGAGACCCGGCGGCCCTGAACGACTGGTATCGCGCCCACCTCGGCATCACCCAGCCCGATGTCGCGGTCTGGATGCAGGAGGCCGGGCCGACCGTGTTCTCGCCGTTCAAGGCCGATACCGACTATTTCGCCCAAGACAAGCAGTGGATGCTGAACCTGCGCGTCGACGACCTGTCCGCCCTGATCACCCGACTCCGCGCCGTCGGGATCGCGGTCGAGACGCGGCCGGACTGGGACGGCGACGGCAGCTACGGTACCTTCGCCCGTATCCACGATCCCGAGGGCACGCCCATCGAGCTGTGGCAGCCGCCGGGGTGAAGAGCCCCAAGAATTTTCGCGAGAATTCTTGGGCACCTCCCTCACGCCGCCGCCAGCTGCGCCATCCGCGCCCCGTCGGCCTCGCGCACCTTCACGCTTGCGGGCCGTGCCTTGCAGCGCTCGATCCAGTCCCGGATCAGCGGGTCATGCGGTGCGGCCTCGGGGAACCAGACATAGGGACCATGCAGCAGGATATCCGCCGCACTGAACCTCTCGCCCATGATCCAAGGCCCTTTCTCCAGCGCCGCGTGCAACCGGGCGACGGCGGTCTTGTGGTCGCGCACCGCCGCCGTCATCCAGGGGTGCGAGAAGCCCGCAGCCTCCATGATGAAGGTCGGCTCCAGCACGCCCTGATACCAGGCCATCCACATCGCGAAGACGCCCCAGTCCGGCGTGCCGACCTTCGGCGCGAGGCCGGTGTCGGGGAAAAGGCTGGTAAGGTGCAGGATGATCGCGCCCCTTTCGGTGATCACCCGACCGTCATGCACCAGCGCGGGCACCTTGCCCTCGGGATGCGGGTTCGCCGGATCGCGCCTGCCCGAACCATCCATGCGCGGGATCGTCACTTCGCGGATGTCGATCCGGTCCTGGATGCCCATCTCCTCGATCAGGGTCAGGATGGCGGTGGACCGGCTGCGCGGTGAATGGAACAGGGTCAGCATCTCTCTCTCCTTTGCTTTCCGATGGGATGAGATTAACCTCCCCCTCCTGCCAGAACCTGTCAGGATGCCATGCCGAAATCCGACCGCCTGTTCCGCCTTCTCTCTGCCTTCCGGTTGCTGCCCCAGCCGGTCACGGCGGCGCGGCTGGCCGAGGAAACCGGCGTCTCCGAACGCACGCTCTACCGCGACATCCAGTCCCTGCGCGCTGCCGGGGCGCTGATCGACGGCGAGGCGGGGGCGGGATACAGGCTGACAGAGGACCCCGCGCTGCCGCCGCAGATGTTCACCCGGCTCGAAGTTGAAGCGTTGGTCCTCGGCCTTGCCGAAGTCGCGCAATCCGGCGACGCGCTGCTGGCCAAGGCCGCCGCCGAGGCGCAGGCCAAGATCATCGCCACCCTGCCCGACCGGGTTCAGCGTCAGGCGATCCATGCCGTCACCCGGTCCTACCGCTACGAACGCCGCACCCCGGCGCCCACGCACCTGCATCTGCTTCGCGAGGCTGCATGGGAGGAACGCGCCGTGGACATGACCTATCGCGACGCCAGTGGCCGGGAAACCGCCCGCCGGATCTGGCCGCTCGGCACCGTCTTCCTTGACCGCGAGGTGCAGGTGCTGGCCTTCTGCTGCCTCCGTCAGGACTTCCGCCGCTTCAAGGTCGCTCAGATGTCCGGCGTCAGGGCCACCGGCGAAAGCTTCCGCCCCCGCCGTGTGCCGCTGTTGCGCGCCTTCCTCGACCGGCTGCGCGGCGAAAGCCGCCCCTCCACCCGCGCTTGAAAGCCGTCGAATCCGCGTGATACCGTCCGGCGGCACACCCAAGGAAGCCCGGATGTCCGAACCCCCCGCCACGCTTGACCCGACGAAAAAGCCGGCCGGGGCCGTGACGATGGTCTACGACGATCATTTCTTTCTGGAACGCTGGGTCGACCACTACGGGCGCCAGTTCGGGCGCGAGCACCTGTATATCCTGTCGCACGGCGGCGACCCCGAGCATCGCCGCATCGCCGAAGGCGCCAATGTCATCGCCCTGCCGCGCGATCCGACGCTGTTCCGCCTGACCCGGCGCCGCTGGATGATGAAGTCCAGCTTCGCTTCCGGCATGCTGCGCTATTACAACTGGATCATCGTCGGCGATGTCGACGAGATCGTGATCGTCGACCCTGCCGCAGCACCCGATCTTGTCACCTATCTTGGCCGCTACACCAATCCGAAGACCACCCCCGCCTCGCTCTGCCCCTTCGGGATCGAGCTGATCCACAACCCCGAGGTCGAGCGCGACCCGATCCTGCCTGGCCAGCCGATCCTGACCCGCCGCCGGGTCTTCCGCGCCAATGCGAACTACGCCAAGCCCTGCGTGATCCGCAAGGACGCGCTGTTCACCATCGGCGGGCACGCGAACAACCACCAGCCCCGCGTGCTGGACCCGCATCTCTACCTCTTGCACCTGCGCTTCGTGGACTATGAGACCTCGATGGCCCGCCTGGAATCGCGCCGCGAGATGCGGCGGCTGATGACCGCAGGAGCTGACGAGGCGCAGGGCACCGGCCAGTGGGGCAGGAACCTCGACGATTTCCGGCGGCTGTCGAACGGCACCGCCCTGCGCGAGGATGCCGAGCTGCCCGACTTCCGCAAGAAGATGGTCGAGGGCCAGCAGCACCTGCACGATGGCAAGATCACCTTCTTCGGCGGCGGCCGCAGCAAGGAGCTTTACCGCCTTCCCGACCGCTTCGCCGCCGTCTTCTGACCCCTCACCCAAAGGCCCCCGCATGACCCTGAACCGCCGCCCCGTCGCCTCGCTCTGGATTGGCGACAGACTGCATTACATCAACCAGCTCTGCCTCAAGTCGCATCTGGCGATGGGCCATCCGGTGACGCTCTACACGATGGGCCCCGTCGCCAATGTCCCCGAGGGCGTCGAGATCCGCCCCGCGGAAGAGATCATCGCGGTGGACGAAACCCTGCTGGCGCTGACCAAACCCGCCTTCGTGGCGAACGTCTTCCGCATCAAGATGATCCGCAAGACCGGGGCGATCTGGGTGGATTGCGATGCCTTCTGTCACCGACCCTTCCCCGAGGATTTGGACTATGTCTTCGGCTTGCACGGCATGTCGGGCGCGCTGAACAACGGCGTCGTCGGCTTCCCGCCCGAAAGCCGGATCGTCGACCTCCTGCTCGATTTCTTCGACAACCCGCCGGACTATCCGGGCTGGTGGGGCAAGCGCCAGCGCCGCAAGATGGACGAGATCGACCGCTCGATCCCCCAGGCCGCCCGCATCTTCGAGGTCGAGCGCACAGCCTTCGGCCCACAGGCGCTGACATGGTGCGCCCAGCAGGCCGGCGTCTTCGACAAGGCGATGAGCGTTGATTGCCTCTATCCCGTGCCCTTCCAGTTGAACGATGTGTTCTTCGACCCGCATTCCAACGTCGAGGGCCATTTCACCGACGCCACCCTCTCGGTCCATATCTACACCAACGCCACCCGGCCCTGGTGGCGCAAGAACCCGCCGCTCAAGGGCAGCTACATGGCCCGCATGTGCGAAAAGATCGGGATCGACCCCGCCGCCGCGCTGGAAGAATGAGCTTCACCCGCCAGACCAGCCCGCACGGCAGCCTTGTCGCGCTTTCCACCATGAAGGACGAAGGCCCCTTCGTGGTGGAATGGGTCGCGCATCACCTGGCGCTCGGCTTCACCGAACTGATGGTCTACACCAACGACTGCTGCGACGGCACCGACACGCTGCTGAAGCGGCTGGAAGCGATGGACATCGGCATCCACCACCGCGACAACGTGATCCCCGAAGGCATGAAGCCGCACCCCTCGATGCTGAAAAGCGCCGCCGAGGAAGAGCTGATCATCAATTCCGACTGGCTGCTCGTGCTCGATGCCGACGAATTCATGTGCATCAACCATCCCTCCGGCACGCTGGACGGCCTGGTCGCCGACCTGACCGCGATGGAAGCGCAGGCCATGGTGCTGACCTGGCGCATCTTCGGCTCTTCCGGCATCCGCGACTGGTCGCGCGCACCCGTGACCGATCAGTTCACCCGCGCCGCGCCCGAGTTCTGGAACAAGGGCTGGGGCACCAAGACCCTGCTGCGCTTCGACCCGAAATACCTGCGGCTCGGGATGCACCGTCCGATCATCAAGTCGCAGTTCAAGGACACCGACTACCCGGAACGCGTGCTCTGGGTGAACGGCTCGGGCCGCCCGCTGGAAGACTGGTTCAAGTTCCGCGGTTGGCGCTCGATCCGGCGGACGGTGGGCTATGACTGGGCACAGATCAATCACTACGCCATCAAGTCGATGGACGCCTATTCCCTGCGCAAGTTCCGCGGCAACGCCAACCTCAAGAAGGACAAGTACAATTCCGACTACTGGTCGCTCCAGGACCGGAACGAGGTGGAGGATACCCGCATCTTCCGCCACTGCGAGCGCCGGGCCGAGATCATGGCCACCCTGCTGGAAGACCTTGACGTCCGCCGCCTGCACGAAGCCGCCCATGCAAGGGCCGAGGCGCGGCTGGCAGACTACCAGACCTCGCCCGACTACCAGGCCTATGTCGCCAACCTCGTCGCCGCCTCGAACGTGCCGATCAGCCAGGTCACAGCCAAGCCGCCCAAGGCGCGCGACCCGGAGGCGGTGAAGGCGGTCCAGACCAAACTGGAACAGCGCCGCAATGCGCTTCCGAAAGAGGAACGCCGCACCCCGCCGCCGCCCGGCTGGGGTTCGCCCTTCGCCTCGCCCTATGTCTCCGGTTCCGCCGACCTCTCCGCCGAAATCCCGCTGGAACTGGTCGAGAACCAGGGCCTGAAGATCCCGCTCGATCCCCGCGTCTTTACCGCCGCGACGCTGGAGGTCCTCAAATCCGGCAAGTTCGACCGCCGCCATGCCCGCAATATCGCGGGCTTCCTGACCGGCTGCACCCGGTTTCTCGACCTCGACTGCGGCATCGGTTTCGTTGCCCTCCGCGCCAGGGCGGCCATCCCCGGGCTGCAAGTGACAATCCACGACGAACGCCCCGCACTCCTCACCCTCTCCCGCCGGATCGCCGCGTTGAACTTCCCCGACCCTGCGGGCATCGCCTGGTCGCAGGCGACGCTCAACCCCGATGGCCTCTGGTCCGGCCTGCACAAGCTCCTCGCCGATACCCGGCCCGAAGTCCTCCGCCTCTCCGGCCCGCTCCTGCCGCCCGAGGCTTTGCCCGAAGCCGCCCTCACCAGCCTCCGCCGCATCCTGATCCCCTTCCTCGACCCCTCGGAGGTCGCGGCCACCCGCACCAAACTCGCCCCCGCCCTCGCCACCCTCGGTTTCAGCGAGGACAGGAACGGCGAACCCAACGGCGCGATTTACCTGCGCCGCGAATAGCCCTTCACCTCTCCCCTTGCACATGCCGCGCATTCGCCTATCTTCCTCCCCACCTCGGGGAGCCCTCACCGGCTGAGATGCGCAAGCGAACCCGTCGAACCTGAACCGGATCATACCGGCGGAGGGAAGGTGCATGGGTTCTCCATCCCCGACCAATCCGTCGCAACTTGGAGAAAACGATGCAGAAACACCTCCTTGCTGCGGGCCTTCTGACCTTGGCGCTGCCCGCCATGGCCGAAACCCCCGTCCTGACAGTCCTCACCTACGACAGTTTCACCTCGGAATGGGGCCCCGGCCCGGCAGTGGAAAAGGCCTTCGAGGAAACCTGCGCCTGCGACCTGCGCTTCGTCCCCGCCGGCGACGGCGCTGCGCTCCTCGCCCGCATCCAGCTGGAAGGCGCGGCCTCCGATGCCGATGTGGTCCTCGGCCTCGACACCAGCCTGACTGGTGCCGCCTCTGCCACGCAACTATTTGCACCGCATGGGAAAAATCCGGCGCTGAACCTGCCCGTCGACTATGCCGATCCGCTGTTCCTGCCCTTCGACTGGGGCTGGTTTGCCTTTGTCTACGACAAGACCAAGGTCACTGAACCTCCCAAATCCTTCGAGGCCCTCGCCGCGTCCGACCTGAAGATCGTCATCCAGGACCCCCGGTCCTCCACCCCTGGCCTCGGCCTTCTCCTTTGGGTCAAGGCGGCCTACGGCGACAGGGCCGGTGAAGTCTGGAAAGCCCTCTCCGACAACATCGTCACCGTCACCCCCGGCTGGTCCGAGGCCTATGGCCTCTTCCTCGAAGGCGAGGCGGACATGGTTCTCAGCTACACCACCAGCCCCGCCTATCACCTGATCGCCGAGAGCGATGACAGCAAGGCCGCGGCGCTGTTCGACGAAGGCCATTACATGCAGATCGAGGTTGCCGGGAAACTGGCGGCGACGGATCAGCCGGAGCTGGCGGACAAGTTCCTCGACTTCACGCTGACCGACGCCTTCCAGTCGGCCCTGCCCCAGACCAACTGGATGTATCCCGCCGTCACCCCGGCCTCCGGCCTGCCGGAAGGCTTCGACAGCTTCCGCCCCGCGAAATCGCTGCTGATGACCCCGGAAGAAGCCCAGGCCGCCCGCGACCCGGCACTGGCCGAATGGCAAGCCGCGCTCGCCCGCTGACCCTTGCCGCACCGGCGCTGGCGGCCCTGCTGCTGGCGCTGGTCGCGGCCCCCCTCGCCGCCGTCGGCTGGCGAGGGGCGGGGCTTTCCCTTGGCCCTGCCGACTGGGCCGCCGTGCGGTTCTCGGTCACGCAAGCCATACTTTCGGCTGTCTTTTCGACCCTCCTCGCCATTCCCGTCGCCCGCGCCCTCGCCCGCCGCCGGTTCACGGGACGCACTGCGCTGATCACCCTGATGGGCGCCCCCTTCCTCCTCCCCGCCGTGGTCGCCGTCCTCGGCCTCCTCGCGGTCTTCGGCCGCTCGGGTCTCCTCAACCAGCTCCTCATCGCCCTCGGCCTGCCACCGATCTCGATCTATGGGTTGCACGGCGTGGTCCTCGCCCACATCTTCCTGAACCTCCCCCTCGCCACCCGGATGATCCTGCAAGCCTGGCTCGCCCTCCCGTCCGAGCGCATCCGCCTCGCGCAATCCCTCGGCTTCGGCCCCGGCGAGACCTTCCGCCACCTGGAAAGACCCATGCTGCGCGAGGTCCTGCCGGGCGTCGCGCTGGTGATCCTGGTGATCTGCCTGACCAGCTTTGCCGTGGTCATCACCCTTGGGGGTGGCCCCTCCGCCACCACCATCGAGCTGGCGATTTACCAGGCGGTCCGATTCGAATTCGACCTCGGCAAGGCGGCGGCGCTGGCGGGGGTGCAGCTGGCGCTGGGGACGGGTGCCGCGCTGGCGGCCTGGTTCCTGACCCGGCCCGCAGGTTTCGGCGCGGGACTGGACCGCGAGCTTCGGCTGACCGCTTTCGGGGGGTGGCGGCTCTGGGGGGACGCCGTTGCCCTGACGGCGGCGGGGCTGTTCCTGGCCCTGCCGCTTGCCGCGGTGCTTCTGCGGGGTGTGCCGGGGCTGGCCGATCTTCCCGCCTCGGTCCTGCCTGCCGCTGGCCGATCAATCCTCGTGGCCCTGGCCTCGGCCCTTCTGACCACCACCACCGCGTTGACCCTGGCGCTGGCCGCGGCCCGCAGGTCCCGCCCGCTGATCGAGGCGGCTGCGACCCTGCCGCTCGCGACCTCCGGCCTTGTGCTGGGGACCGGGCTTTTCCTGCTGATCCAACCCCTTGCCCCGCCGACGACGCTGGCGCTGCCGGTCACGATCCTGGTCAACGTGGCGCTCTCGCTGCCCTATCTCTACCGCATCCTTTTGCCCGAGACGCGCGCCCTGCACGAAGACTATGGCCGCCTCGCCGACAGCCTGTCGCTGCAAGGCTGGCCCCGGCTGCGCTGGCTGGTGCTGCCGCGCCTTGCCCGTCCGCTGGGGTTTGGCGCCGGGATCGCGGCGGCACTGTCGATGGGTGACCTCGGCGTCATCGCCCTTTTCGCCGGAGAGCATCAGGCCACCCTGCCCCTGGTGGTCAGCCAACTGACCGGCGCCTACCGGATGGAGGCCGCCGCCTCGGCCGCGCTGATCCTTGTCACCCTGTCCTTCGCCCTCTTCTGGGCTTTTGACGCCGGAGGCCGCCGTGCTGCAGCTTGACCGCCTGACCATCACCCAGGGCGACTTCCGCCTGGCCGCCGACTGGTCCGCCCCCGCGGGTAGCCGGATCGCGGTGATGGGGCCGTCCGGCGCGGGGAAGTCGACGCTGCTGTCGGTGATTTCGGGCTTCTTCCCGCAGACCTCGGGCCGGGTGCTGTGGCAGGGGCAGGACCTGTCCCCGATCCCGCCGGGAGAGCGTCCGGTGACGATCCTGTTCCAGGACCAGAACCTGTTCCCACACCTGACGGTCGCACAGAACCTCGGGCTCGGCTTTCGCCCAGACCTGCGCCTGACCGCCGCCGACAACGCCCGGATCGAGGAAGCCTTGCGACGGGTCGGACTGGAAGGCCTCGGTCCCCGCCGCCCGGCGCAGCTTTCGGGCGGTCAGGCCAGCCGGGCGGCCCTGGCGCGGGCTTTGCTGCGCGCCCGGCCGATCCTGCTCTTGGACGAGCCCTTCGCCGCGCTCGGCCCTGCGCTTCGGGGCGAGATGCTGGGCCTGGTGCGCGAGGTGGCGGACGAGACCGGGGCGCTGGTGCTGATGGTCACGCATGACCCACAGGACGCCCTTGCGCTTGGCGGCGAGACGGCCTTCGTCGCCGAGGCGGTCGTCCATCCGCCGGTTTCCACAGCGGAGCTTCTGGCGAACCCGCCGCCAGGCGTGCGGGACTACCTCGGCAACAAATGAAAAACCCCGCGCGACGGCGGGGTTTTTCGAACGCAAGTGCCGATCCGGTCAGGCGTGCTTCTTGCCCTTGATCCCGGCCCAGATCCGCTTGTTGGTCAGGTAGAGCAACGTCGACAGGACCAGAAGGAAGATCACGCTGACGAAGCCCGCATTCTTGCGGTCCATCAGCTTCGGCTCGGCGGCCCACATCAGGAACGAAGCCACGTCCATCGACATCTGGTCCACCGTCGCCTTCGTCCCGTCGGCATAAGTCACCTGGTCGTCCGACAAGGGCGGCGGCATCGAGATCCAGCCGGTCGAGAACGCGTGGTTCTCGTAGAAGGTGGTGCCGAATTCCTCCTTCTCCTCGCCGGTATAGCCGGTGAGGACCGCGTGGATGTATTCCGGCCCGCCCATGCCGCGGAAGAGCTGGTTGATCCCGGTGCCATAGGGCCCGTGGAACCCCGCGCGCGCCTTGGCCATCAGCGAAAGGTCGGGCGCGCCCGCGCCGGTGTTGGCGGGGAAGTTGTCGGTCGGCAAGCCCTCGCGGTCCTCGCCGGTTTCCTTGTCGGTGACGGTGAACTGCTTGGCATAGGCCCGGACCTGGTCTTCCGGAATCCCCGGCCCGCCCTCGTCCGAGAGCGTGCGCAGCGGCACGTATCTCAGCCCGTGGCAGGCCGAGCAGACCTCGGTATAGACCTGAAGGCCGCGTTGCAGCTGGAACTGGTCGAACGCGCCGAACGGGCCTTCATGGGCGAAGGCCACGTCCTCGACATGCCCGCCTTCTCCGGCGGCGAGGGCGGCGCCGGTGGTCAGGGTCAGAACCGAAGCGGCGGTGAGTACGATCTTGCGGAACATGCTGGATTTCCTCTCACTCGGCCGGATGGGTTTTGGAGCCGTAGTGGGCGTTGAAGTCTTCCTCGATGGTCGCGGGCTGGGCCAGCGGCTTCTCGATCACGCCCAGAAGCGGCAGGATGACCAGGAAGTAGGCGAACCAGTAGGCCGCCGCGATCAGCGAGATCGTGGCATAAGGTTCTTCCGCAGGCATCGCGCCGCACCACATCAGGACCACGAAGTCGATGCAGAGAAGCGCGAACCACCACTTGAACATCGGGCGATAGCGGCCGGAGCGCACCGAGGAGGTGTCGAGCCAGGGTGCCAGTGCCATGACCGCGATGGCGCCGAACATCGCCAGCACGCCGAAGAACTTGGCGTCGATGATGCCGAACGACAGCCAGTTGGCCGCGATCACGACCCAGACGTCTGCGGTGAAGGCGCGCAGGATCGCGTAGAACGGCAGGAAGTACCATTCCGGCACGATATGCGCAGGCGTCGCCAGCGGGTTCGCCTCGGTATAGTTGTCGGGGTGGCCGAGGAAGTTGGGCATGAAGCCGACGACCGCGAAGAACACCGCCAGGATCACCGCCAGCGCGAAGAGGTCCTTGATCACGAAATACGGCCAGAACGGCACGGTATCGCGCTCGGCCTCTTCCTTCGAGCCCCGGCGCACCTCGACCCCGGTCGGGTTGTTGTTGCCGGTGCTGTGGAAGGCCCAGATATGCACGGCGACCAGCGCCGCGATCACGAAGGGCAGCAGGTAGTGCAGACTGAAGAAGCGGTTCAGCGTGGCATTGTCCACCGCCGGGCCACCCAGAAGCCAGGTCTGGATCGGCTCGCCCACGCCGGGGATCGCGCCGAAGAGGCCGGTGATCACCGTGGCGCCCCAGAACGACATCTGCCCCCAGGGCAGAACATAGCCCATGAAGGCGGTTCCCATCATCACCAGGTAGATGATCATCCCGACGATCCAGGTGATCTCGCGCGGGGCCTTGTAGCTGCCGTAGTAGAGACCGCGGAAGATGTGCAGGTAGACCGCGAAGAAGAACAGCGAGGCGCCGTTGGCGTGCAGATAGCGCAGCATGTGCCCGCCGTTCACGTCACGCATGATGTGCTCGACCGAGGCGAAGGCCATGTCGATATGCGGGGTGTAGTGCATCGCCAGGACGATGCCGGTGACGATCTGCAAGGCGAGGCAGAAGGTCAGCACGATGCCCCAGATCCACATCCAGTTCAGGTTCTTGGGCGTGGGGATCATGATGGTGTCGTAGAGAAGCCCGACGATCGGCAGCCGCGAATGCAGCCAGCGCTCGGCTCCGGTCTTGGGCTCGTAATGGTCGTGCGGAATTCCGGCCATGATTCTGGTCCTTACCCAAGCTTGATCGAGGTTTCGTCGGTGAAGGCGGCAACCGGCACCGGCAGGTTGCGCGGCGCGGGTCCCTTGCGGATGCGGCCGGCGGTGTCGTAGTGCGAGCCATGGCAGGGGCAGAACCAGCCGCCGAACTCACCCGCGCCGTCGCCCAGCGGCACGCAGCCAAGGTGGGTGCAGACGCCCATCATCACCAGCCACTCGCCCGCCTCGTCCAGCGTGCGGTTCGCGTCCGAAGCATCGGTGCCCGGCTTGTTGGCGTTCTCGGAATTCGCGTCGACCAGGTCGGTCAGCGCGGTGCCGCGCGCCGCCTCGATCTCCTCGGGGCTGCGGCGACGGATGAAGACCGGCTTGCCGCGCCACTTGACGGTGAGCTGGGTGCCGACCTCGACCGCCGAGACATCGACCAGGATCGAGGCCAGGGCGCGGGTGTCGGCCGAGGGGTTCATCTGGTTGACCAGCGGCCAGACGGCGGCCCCGGTTGCAACCACCCCGGCGCCCGCCGTTGCGTAGTACAGGAAATCCCGCCGAGTGCCTTCGCCGGTGCCTGCGTGATCGTCTGCGTGGGACACGAGATCTTCTCCCCTTTCAGGTCGGTGGTGCCGACCCCCATATACCTTGAGGGGCAATGGAAATCCACGCCCCGCCGGGCGCGTGTTTAGCCAAGGCTTTTCCCTTCGTCCAGCGGACAAAGGCGCACAGCGGACGGATTGGTACAGGAAACCGTCCGAGTGTGGTGTGAAGGTGTCGCCGTGGCGGCTTGCGACGCAAGTTTCACCATGACGCCGGTTGAGAAAACGGGACCAAGCCGATATCGCATGGACCGAGCAGGAGCGACGGGCAGGAGCGCCGAAGGTGGCCAGATACGCAGCCTTGACCATGGTCCATCAGGAAGAGGCCTATCTCCGGCTGTGGCTGGGTCACTACGGCCCGATGCTGGGGCGCGAGAATCTCTATGTCATCACCCACGGCGGCGATCCGGGGATCGTCGCACTGGCAGAAGGCTGCCGGGTGATCTACCTGCCGCGACTTTCGGTCGGCGGTGATTTCGATTCCAGCCGGTTCGAGGTGCTGAACACCTACGCAAATTTCCTTCTGACGCAGTATGATGGCGTGATTGCGGGGGATGTCGACGAACTGGTCTTCGTCGATCCGGCGCTTGGCCTGTCGCTGGTCGAATTTGCCGAGCAGCACCGCAGCGCCGCCCCGGCCCTGCGTGCCTTCGGCTTCAATGTCTTCGAGCGCGAGGGCGAGGCCCCGCTGGACCTGGGGCGACCGATCCTCGCCCAACGCCGCCATGTCCGCTGCGAGCAGGACTATTGCAAGCCGCTGATCGTCTTTTCCCGCCCCGGCTGGTCGGTCGGCTTTCACGCGGTTCAGGGGCAACCCTATCTTCCGGACGGGCTCTATCTGGCGCACCTGCACTATGTCTCCGCCGGTCTCGTGGCCGATATCGCCGGACAGCGGGCCGAGACGCTGGCCGACAACCCGCAGATCCGCGAAGCGCGGGCATTCCGCGCGAAATGGTGGGCCAACCGGGCCAAACATGCCCGCGATTACATGCGTCTGATGAGCAGCCGGCCGGTGGAAGAGCTGGACAGCCGCATCGAAGAACTGCGGGCCGAGCTGCGGGGAAACATCGTGCAAAGCCGCTGGGGCGGGCGGGGTTATACCCAGATGGCCTTCGACAAGCGGCAGGACTATGTGCTCCGCCTGCCCGAGCGCTTCCGCCGGGTGTTCTGACCCCGCGGTTCAGGTCGGGGCGGTCAGCTGCATCGCGGGCCGGGCGCTGAACGACGCCAACCATTCGGCCAGCGCGGGGCGGGTCTCGCGCCAGTTCCGTTCGGCATGGCGGAAATCCAGGTAGCCGAGCGCGCAGGCGACGGCGATCTGGCCCATGTCCAGCGGGCCGGAGAGATGGCTCATCCAGCGCTCCTCCAGCGCGGTCAGCGCACGGTCGATCTTCTGCCACTGCGCCCCGGCCCAGTCGGAGGAGCGGGTGGGTTCGGGCCGGACATGCATCTCGTACCGCATCAGGACCGCGGCCTCGGCGATGCCGTCGCCGGTGGCCTCGATCACCAGCGTGTCCCAGAGGCGCGGGGCGGGCGGGTAGAGGCGGGCGTGCAGCGTCTCGTCGAGGTAACGGGTGATGACCCGGCTGTCATAGAGGGTGGGGCCATCGGGCCGTTCCAGGGCCGGAATCTTGCCCAGCGGATTGCGGTCGATGGGCAAGGTGCCGGGGTCGAGCGGGTTGCCGAGCGCCGGGACCAGGGTGACACGGTCGCTCGCCCCGGCCTCGTGGAGAAGGATCATCACCTTGCGGACGAAAGGCGAGGCGGGGGCGTGGTAGAGCTTCATTCCCCGGTCGCCCGCAGGCGGAAGCGGGCCAGCAGGCCGGCGTCGAGTTCATAGGTCCGGCCCCGGAAGCGGATCACCCGGCGGACCCGCGCGGTGGCGTTGGTCTGCCGGTCCTCGGCCCGGTCGGCGGGGCGGTGCAGGGAGAGGCCCTCGCCCAGGTCGTCCAGCGCGTCCTCGGCCCGCTGGTCGGTGCGTCCGGGGTGGCTGGCGGACTGGACCAGCCGGGTCAGGGCGAAGGTCGTCGTCGCGACGAGGCCCAGGCGGACGGCGAGGGGGATCAGGGGGGCGAGGGGCAAGGGCATGGCGACCTCCGTTTCAAGGAAAGGATAGGGGGCGGGGGTGGCCGTTGTAAACGGGTCAGCGCTTCCTGTTCAGCCAGGAATTGACGGCGGAGGCGAGCGTTTCAAGCGGCGCCCTGGCCCCGGACTGCCCGCGCTGCGGACGCTGGTAGGCGCCCTGAAGCGGGAAGGGAGGCGCGCCGGTCTTCCACACAAGCTCCAACCGGCGGTACGGCTGGCCTTCGCGTATCTTCTCCTTCGGGTCGGTCGCCGCGCGGATCGAGGCGAGATCGGCCAGCGCCCAGTCCCTCTCCTGCCAGCCACGCAAGGTGAACCGGCTGTAGGTGACGCGGCCCGAGCTGCGGTCGAGGGTGAGGCGAACAAATGCGCAGATGAACACCCCGCCGATCAGGACGGCGAAGGCGAACAGGAACAGCACGCCCGCCTCGTTGCTGGCTCCGTCCCGTTGCTTTCCCACGGCGGCGGCCAGCATCGTCACCACGATAGCCGCGAAGAGAACCGTCATCAGCCAGGGCGAGGCGCTGAGCCTCAGCCGGTCGGCGGTCTTTTCCACGATCTTCATGGTGGCGTTCCGATGGCTGGGTCCTGAGGGTGATCCTGCCACGTTTCGTTGCCGATTTCATCCGTGTCGCGCGGCATCACCCCGTCGGCAGGCCCTGCATCAGCGCGGCAATGGCCTGTGCCGCCGGGTCGCCCCGCGACAGCGCCTGTGCCGCGCGCGCCCGGATTTCCGGCGTCTTGTTCTGGTTCAGCTTCCAGGTGCCCTCGACCGAGGTCACGCGGAAGCGGAAGGGCAGGATCATCCGCAGCATCCGGGGCAGCGCGCCTTCGGTCATCTTGGCGCTGGTCCAGGGGCTCTTGCCCGCGATCCGGGTCTCGTGCTCGGCGGAGAGGGCATCGACATGGGGGTGGAGCGCGTCATCGGGCAGGGGTTCCAGCAAGCCTCGCAGGTGGACGGCGACGTAGTTCCAGGTCGGGACCTGGTCGGGGACCTCATCATGCGGGCCATACCAGTCGGGGGAGATATAGGCGTCCGGCCCCGAGACGGCGATCAGCGCGGGGGCGGGCAGCGTAGCGCGGGCGATGGGATTGGAGCGGGCGAGATGTAGCTCGGCGAAACCGGCGTCGTCGTTCAGCAGGAAAGGGACATGCGCAGCCAGAGGTCCTTCGGGGCCGTTGACGGTTAGAATGCCGAACCCACGGGCGCGGGCGAAGGCAAGGTTCCTGTCGGTGGGCTCCTGACGAAAGGCGGGGTTCGGGTGCATGGAGAAGTCCTTCTGCCACTCGGGCAGGATCAGATCCCTTGGAGAATCCGGGCCTGGACACGTCAATGGCGTGCAGTGGCAAGTCAACCTAGTGCCAGTTCATCGTGGAGTCTGGCGCCAGGTGCGGACCTGAACCTTGCACCTCCCGACGAGATCACCCTTGCGCCGGTTCTTCGAGCAACTTCGTCCCGTCGTCCTGAGCCGGATAATCGGGGGCAGGGTTCGACGGCGGCCCGCGTGAAAAGAAGAGGCCGCCGAGGTTTCCCAGGGCGGCCCATGATCCGTCTGCTGAAGCAGCCTCAGCCCTGGCGGGCCTTGTAGCGCTTCTGCGTCTTGTTGATCACATAGACGCGGCCCTTGCGGCGCACGACCTGGCAATCGCGGTGACGCGTCTTCAGCGAGCGGAGCGAGTTGGCGACTTTCATGTCGACCCTCCTTCTGCGCGGCGCATCACGCGCCAGATTGAAACCCATGCCCCCGGAGGAGGCGGCGAATGGTGGGCGGTACTGGGATCGAACCAGTGGCCACTACGATGTCAACGTAGTGCTCTACCGCTGAGCTAACCGCCCACTTGAGCCTTGCAGCCACCCTGTCCCTTCCGGTGAAACGAAAAGGACGCGGGGCAAACCGCGTCGGTCGCGGGTGCTATACTGGCAAGCGCCACGGGCTGCAAGGGGTTTCGGCTTTGCGGATTATCGGTCTATATCGGAGGAGTGAAAGCGAGGTGAACCTTGGCGCGGACCGAGACCGAGGCCTATGTCCTGACCCGCCCCGCGGCGCGGACCTGCCCGGTGATCTTCGCCTCGCCGCATTCGGGGCGCGACTATCCGGCAGAGTTCCTGACCCAGGCGGTGCTGGACCGGCAGACGATCCGGTCCTCAGAGGATGCCTTCGTCGACGAGCTGTTCGGAATGGCGCCGGGCATGGGGGCACCCCTTCTGGCGGCACGGGTGCCGCGGGCCTATCTCGACCTGAACCGGGCGGCGGACGAGCTGGACCCTGCGGTGATCGAGGGGCTGGCGCGGGTGCCGCACAACCCGCGAATCTCTTCGGGCCTCGGGGTGATTCCCCGGGTGGTGGCCGGGGGGCGGGCGATCTATTGCGGCAAGCTGCCCCTGGCTGAGGCGGAGGATCGGCTGCGGCGGTTCTGGCATCCCTATCATCAGGCGTTGTCGGCGCTTGTCGAGGAAACGCGGACGGCCTTCGGGCAGGCGGTGTTGATCGACTGCCATTCCATGCCGCACGAGGCGATCGAAGCGCATACAAGGCCCGGCCAGCCGCGGCCCGAGGTGGTGCTGGGTGACCGTTACGGGGCGACGGCCGGGCGCGAGGTGATGGAGCGGGTCGAGGCGGCGTTCTCTGCCGCGGGGCTGCGGGTGGGGCGGAACGCGCCCTTCGCCGGGGCCTATGTGGCGCAGGCCTATGGCCGCCCCTCGCGCGGGGTGCATGTGGTGCAGGTCGAGATCGACCGGGCGCTCTACATGGACGAGGTCCGGGTGGAGCCACTGGCGGGGTTCGGGGCGTTCCGCGACCTGATGGCGGGCGTGGTGGCCGAGATCGTCCGGGGCGCGGCCGGAGAGGCCCGGCTGGCGGCGGAGTGAGGGAATCGATTGACGGGGGCCGCTGCTGAGGCAGTCTGGGAGCCTCTGACAGGAGGAACCCGAGATGCGCCCGATGCTTGCTGCTGCTTTCGTCGCCTGTGCGACCGTCGCGAATGCCGAGGACCGCTGGATGGTGATCCCGAAGCCCCCGGCGATGCCGGAAGCGGCAAGTTCCGGGATGGCCGAGGTCAACGGAATCCAGATGTATTACGCGACCTATGGCGCGGGGGACCCGGTGCTGTTGATCCACGGCGGGCTGGGGAACGCCGACATCTGGGCGAACCAGGTGATCGACCTGATGCAGGACCATCTGGTGATCGTGGCCGACAGCCGGGGGCATGGGCGCTCGACCCGGACCGAGGAGCCCTTCGGCTATGACCTGATGGCCTCGGACTATCTGGCGCTGCTGGATGTCCTGAAGGTCGACAAGGTGGATCTGGTGGGCTGGTCGGATGGCGGGATCATCGGGCTGGACATCGCGATGAGCCACCCTGAGCGGCTGGATCATCTCTTCGCCCATGCCGCCAACATCACCACCGACGGGGTGGATCCGTCGGTGGAGGACGATCCGGTGTTCATGGGGATCTATGTGGGGTGGATGGCCGAGGACTATGCCCGGCTGTCGCCGACGCCGGACCAGTTCGATGCCTTCGTCGAGCAGATTTCGGGCATGTGGGCGAGCCAGCCGAACTGGACGGATGATCAGGTGAAGGCGATCACCGTGCCGGTGGCGGTGGTGGTGGGGGATCATGACGAGGCGATTCTGCCCGCCCATACCGAGAAGATCGCCGCGCTGATCCCGGGGGCGAAGCTGGTGATCCTGCCGGATGCCAGCCACTTCGCGATGCTGCAGGCGCCCTCGGAGTATACGGCGGCGATCCGGGCCCTCATCGACGGGTGAGGCGGCTGTCCACGGTGGACGGATTTTTCGATCCTTTGAAATCAAGGGGTTGGGCGTGGGCGTTTACTAGATGTTAGGATGTTTGGTGGGCGGCCCCCACGCCCGGCCCTCCCCACGGAGGCGCTTCTTGTCGGAGGGTGTCTCGGGTTGGGACGGCTTTTGAGTTGAGCGCTGACGGGCAAGCTGGTGTCTCGCCTCTGGCCTGCGGCCAACCGGCTCGGGCGTGCCTCCGGCGGGGATATTTGGAGCCAGGTGAAAGGTCAGGGGTTCAGGAGGGGGCCGGCGGATGGCGGTGTGGTAGGTTGGGTGAGCGGTTGAGGTTGGGTGGGTCGGGATGCGGGTGGTTGTCGGTCTCGGGGCGGTTGCCCTAGTGTTGTTCCTGACGTTGCGGGCGCTGTTCGGTGGCGGGACGGTCAGCTGGAACCAGCGGCTGACCCTGGTGATCGAGACGCCGCAGGGCGAGGCGCGCGGGTCGGCGGTGACGCGGGTGGAGAACGTCACCTCCAAGGGCGCGCTGGTGCTGGCCGAGGCGTGGGGGACGCGCAGCTATTGGACCGGAGAAGCTGTGGCGGTGGAGGTGCTGCCTGGCAAGTGGCTCTTCGCGCTGCTGGAGGGTGAGAGCGGAACTGACACCGGGCACTGGGTCTACGCGGCCTATGACTTGAACGAGGCACTCGCGCCGAATGGCCACCCCAGTATCGAGGCGGCGACGTCAAAACTGTGGGCCCAGCCAATGAATGTGCCCGTTCCGCTGCCTGCGGACAGAATGCCGATGATGGTGAGCTTCGGCGACATCACCAAGCCCGAGACGGTGCGGAAAGTGGACCCGGAGGGCCTTGCGGCGGTGTTTGGCGAAGGGGTCCGGTTGAAGGCGGTGACGCTGGAGATCACAGACGAGCCGGTGACGGAGGGGCGGGTTGGGGAGGTGTTGGGGTGGTTTGGACCATATCCTGAACCGGCCCTTGGATCGGCCACCGGAAAAACGACAGACATTCCGTTCTATCGCCGAGTGTACATGGGCGACTTCATCCGGCGGCCCTGACTGGATGCGTTGGAGCGGTGCGCTGTAGCTTGTAGGGTGGGTGCCAACCCACCGTTTGCGAGGGAATGGAGGGTTTTACCCACCCTACCGAAAACGGGCTCCCACTTCGCCTGCATGCGTGGGCAGATTGCCAACCCTGCAAAGCTGTCATCCCCGCGAAAGCGGGGACCCACAGGCCCGGCACATGGGGCCCCGCTTTCGCGGGGATGACAGGTGGGAAGGCAGTTAACCCTTCGCCGATAAGCACCCCAGGACGGTCATCAGCGCCCCTGCCCGGCCGTCAGCGAGGAGCGAAGCAGGACGCGAGCGAGGAGCGGGTCAGCGGAGGGCTCGGCCTTTGATGATCGCTTCCGCTCCGAACTTGGCGCGGATGGCGTCGGTGGCGCGTTCGGCGGCGGCGCGGCGGGTGGCCTGGGGGTCGAGGAGGTCTCCGCTCAGGTCGGCCTGGTCCTCGGGGGCGAGGTCGGAGATGCCGACGCCGATCAGGCGGAACGGGCCGTTCGTTCCGGCATGGTCGAAGAGGTCCTTCGCGGCGCGGTAGATGCGGTCGGTCAGCTGGGTCGGATCGATCAGGGCGTGGCGGCGGGTCACCAGCTGGAAGTCGCCCTTCTTCAGCTTCAGCGTCACGGTGCGGCCCGAAAGGCGCTTGGCCTTGGCGCGGTCGGCGACCTGTTCGGACAAGCGCCAGATATGGCCGTCGAGGAGGTCTGGGTCGGAGGTGTCTTCGAAGAAGGTCGTCTCCTTCGAGATCGACTTCAGCTTCTCGTCGCGGTTCACCCGGCGGGTGTCGAGGCCCCGCGCCAGGTGCCAGAGCCGGTCGCCCATGCTGCCGAAGCGGGCGGTCAGGTCGGTGCGGTCCCAGCGCAGGAGGTCGGCGATGGTGCGGATGCCTGCGGCCTCCAGCGCGGTCTGGGTCGCGGTGCCGACGCCCCAGATGATGCGGACGGGCCTGGGTTTCAGGAAGGCCTCGGTCTCGGCCTTGCCGATCACCGAAAAGCCGCGCGGCTTGTCGAGGTCAGAGGCGATCTTGGCTAGGAACTTGTTGTGGGAAAGGCCGATGGAGCCGGTGAGGCCAAGTTCGTCCTCCATCCGCTTCGTCAGCCTTGCCAGCAGCACTGCGGGCGGGGCGCCGTGCAGGCGTTGGGTGCCGGTGAGGTCCATGAAGGCCTCGTCCAGCGAAAGGGGTTCGATGGCGGGGGTCAGGTCCTCCATCATCGCGCGGATGGCGCGGGAGGCCTCGATATAGGCGGAGAAGCGGGGTTTGACGACCACGGCTTCGGGGCAGAGCTTCAGGGCCTGGAACATCGGCATGGCGGAACGGACGCCCTTGATCCGGGCGATGTAGCAGCAGGTCGAGACGACGCCGCGTTGCCCGCCGCCGACGATCACCGCCTGGTCGCGGAGGGCGGGGTTGTCGCGCTTTTCGACCGAGGCATAGAAGGCGTCGCAGTCCATATGGGCGATGGAGAGCTGCGCCAGTTCCCCATCCGCGACCACGCGCGGCGACCGGCAGGACGGGCAGCGCGGGGCGGTGCTGTCGGTCAGGGTCAGGCAATCGCGGCAGAGGCTGGGCATGATGGGGCGAGGCTACCACGCGCCACGGGGCCTGTGGAGAGCGGCAAAGGAAAGCGGTTGACCTTCCCGCAACCTCTTCGTCCTATCCGGGGACAAGACCAAGGACCGCCCGCGCATGCCGCATCCCTATGACAGCCTGCCCGAGGACCGCTTCTGGCGCACCGCCGTCGCCGACCGTGACGCGCTGGAGATCGCGGGGCTGTGGAAGCCCCGGCACCAGATCGGGCGCCGTACCGGGATCGTGACGGCGGGGTCCTGCTTTGCGCAGCATTTCGCCAGGGCGCTGGCCGCGCGGCGCTATCGCTGGCTGGATTTCGAGCCGGGACCGGCGGGTCTGACGCCGGAGCAGCGGAAGGATTACCACTACGGCACCTTCAGCTTCCGGACCGGCAACATCTACACGCCCCGGATGCTGCGGCAATGGCTGACCTGGGCGCTGACCGACGCGCCGGTGCCAGAGGAGGTCTGGGAAAGGGACGGTCGCTTCTACGACCCGTTCCGTCCGGGGGTGGAGCCGGGGGGGTTCGTCAGCCGCGAGGAGCTCTACGCCTCACGCCGGGAAACGCTGGCGGCGATCGCGGCGGCGGTGCGGGGGGCGCAGGTCTTCGTCTTCACGATGGGGTTGACCGAGGCCTGGCAGGACAAGGCGACCGGGGTGGAATATGCGGTCTGCCCCGGCACGGTGGCGGGGCGGTTCGACCCGGAGGCGCATGGCTTCGTGAACCACGGCTTCGCGGCGCTGATGGCGGACATGACCGCGGCGCTGCGGCTGATGGTGCGGGCCAACCGGCGTCTGGCGCTGCTGCTGACGGTTTCGCCGGTGCCGCTGACGGCGACGGCTTCGGAGAACCATGTGCTGACGGCGACCAGCCATTCCAAATCTCTGTTGCGGGCGGTGGCGTCGGAACTGGTCGCGGCGCACCGGCGGGTGGATTACTTCCCGTCCTACGAGATCATCACCCATCCGGCCTATCGCGGACGCTTCTTTGCGCCGAACCTGCGGTCGGTCCTGCCGGAAGGGGTGGATCATGTGATGGCGCAGTTCTTCCGCGACCAGGCGGCGGTATTCGGCGGGGCGGCGGGCCTGCCGTCTCCGGCCTCGCCGCCCGTCCCGGACGCGGCGCCGGAGCCCGAGATGACCGAGGCCGAGGAGTTGCGCTGCGAGGAGGAGATCCTCGCCGCCTTCGCGCCGGACCAGCGCCATGGCTGACCGGCCCCGGCTCTGCATCTTCGGCGACAGCCACTATGCCTGCCTGAAACAGGCCGAGGTGCAGGGGCTGGTCGATTATTCGGGCGTCGAGCTGGAATACTGGGGCCATGTCGGGGGCCGGTTCCGGCATCTGGAGGTGCGCGACGGGGCGATCTGGCCGACCGACGATTTCACCGCGATGCGCTTCGCCAAGTTCAACGAGAAGGGGCGGACCTTCCTGCCCGCCGCCGATTTCGACGTGATCCTGGTGACGGGCGCGCGGGTCTATATCTGGCGGCTGTTCCTGCGGGTACTGACCCTTCTGTCCGCCGGGCCGATGGTCAGCGAGGGCCTGCTGCGGCGCATCCTGACCGACGACCTGCGCCGCCATCTGGGCTATCGGCTGGCGCGGGGGCTGGCCGAAAGCGGGACGGCCCGCATCCTCCTGGCCCCGACAGCCTATTACACCGAGGGCGACACGCCGCTGGTCCCGGCGATCCCGCCCGAGGTCGCGGCGCTGATCCCCGACCGGGTGCCGGGCTTCTGGCGCGTGCTGGAGGAGGCCGCCGCCGAGGATGGCGTCACGCTTCTGCGCCAGCCCGAGGAAACGGTGGTGCAGGGCATGTTCTCGGCGCTCGCCTATGCGGTGGACGGCCATCACGAGAAGCAGGACTACGAGCACCACAATGCCGCCTTCGGCGCGGCGGTCCTGTCGCGGGTGCTGCCGATCGTCCGCGGGGTGGCGCACCCCGGTGCGGGGGCCGGGCTTGCGGCGGCCCCCGGTGCCCGGCAAGATGGCCGGGAAAGGGAGGCCTGATGCTGGAGATCGCGATGAAGCTGCCGCCGGGCGCCCTGATCGGGGGCGAGGACCGGCTTCTGACCGAGGCGGTCCTGCGCAGCGGCGGGGCGCGATTCATCGCCCGGACGGAGGATTTCATCCGGGCGGGCGAGGCGATCACCGGCTGGCGCGAATCGTCGGGCATGGCGGTCGAGGCGGTGGCGGCGGGGCCGAACACGGGGAACAGCCGGTTCGAGGCGGGGCCACCGGGCGCGCTGATCTGTCGCGAGGGGCTGAACTGCGGCTTCACCCTGCCGGGCTTCGCGCCCGAGGTCGATGCCTTCACCGTGGCGGCGATCTACCGCTCGGAGGGCGAGGCGAAGACGCTGGCCTCGGTCTTTGCCGGGCAGGCGCACAACATGATCTTCCTGAAGGAAGGCGAGGGCTGGCTTCTGGCGATGGACAAGCAGGGCACGGTCGAGGTCAGGCTGCCGCTACCGAAGGGCCGGGAGGCGAAGCTGGCGGTGCTGGGCTTCGACGGGCGGCACCTGCGGCTGGAGCTTGGCGATGCGCTGGCCGTGGCTGCGGGCAGGGTGCCGGGCCTGGCGCAGGAGGCGGATTTCTTCATCGGCTGCCGGTCGAACCGGAGCGGGCTGACCAAGCTTCTGGGCCAGTCGCGGCTGCATGAGGTCCTGTTCTGGCCCGACCGCTGCCTGCCGGGATCGGACGACCAGGAGGATGTGGCGACGCTCGCGGCTCTGCGCCGCCATTTCCGCTGGGCCTATTGAGTGGAGGCCGAGACCCCGCCGCCCCTGGACATCCCGCCCGAGACGGGGCTGGACGGGGCTGCGGCGGCAGAGCGGTTCCTGATCCGGGGCGACCACGCGAACCTGTGGTTCGAGGGGCGGGGGGATGCTTTGGTGGTGTCCTTCGACAACCTCGCCACCATCGACGAAGGCTGGCCGCGCGGGCCCTGGGCCTGGAAGCGGCTGGAGCCGATGGGCCATTCGGTGCTGGGGGTGCAGAGCCATGCGAAGGACTGGTTCCGCCAGCCCACCGCGCCCGTGCTGTTGCGCGGGCTGGAGGAGCGGGGCTTCTTCCGCCGGTTCCGCCGGGTTGTGCTGACCGGGGCCTCGATGGGGGGGTTCGCGGCGCTGAACTTTGCGCCGCTGATCCCCGAAGCGCGGGTGCTGGCCTTCAGCCCCCAGACCACGATGAACAAGGTGATCGCCCCCTATGAGGCGCGGTTTCCCTTTGCCGTGAAGCGGTCGAACTGGGAGGGGATGCCCTTCCTCGATGCGGCGGCGGCAGTGCCCTATATTCGGCGGGCGGTGGTGGTTTATGACCCGATGGTGCCCGAGGACCGCGCCCATGCCGCGCGGCTGGCGGGGCCGAACGTGCAGCTCTTGCGGCTGCCCTTCGCCACGCATGAGGCGATCCGGGTGGTGCTGAAGACCGCGACGTTTCCGCTGCTGATCGACGCACTGGTCGAGGGTGATGGCGCGGGGCCGGAGTTCTGGCAGGCCTATCGCGCGCGGCGATCGGTGCCGAAATGGCAGCGCGCGCTTCTGGCGGCGGCGGCGAACCGGGGGCGGCATGGGCTGGTGATCCGGGCGGCGGATGTGATGCTGCGGTTGGGGCAGGGCCTGCCGGAGGAAGAGAAGGTCTTCATCCGCCGGGCGCGGCGCGGAGCGGTGAATGCGCGCAAGGCCGGGGCTGCGACCTGATCGTCGTGCCGGGTGCGGGCGGTTCTCAGATCGAGCGCTGACGCGCGAAGACTCTTTGTCTCGCCTCTGCGCGTGAAGAACGCGCAACCGGCTCGGCCATTGGGGGTTTTCCACCCCCAAACCCCGGAGGATATTTGGGCAAATGTGAAAGGCCTGGGGAGTTTCCTCTCGGCTCCCCTCTAGGCCCCGGCTTTGACCTCATGCTATGCGGGGCGGGGCTGGCAGGAACGGAGCCGATGGACACGACACGCGGCCGGATGATGGCGATGACCATGGTGGGGGGGGACCATTTCTTCCTCTCGCGCTGGGTCGACTATTACGGGCGCCAGCTGGGCCGCGAGAACCTGTTCGTCCTCAGCCACGGCGGCGACCCTGAGCACAAGCGCATCGCCGAGGGCTGCAACGTCATCTACCTGCCCTTCGACGAGACGCGGAACTGCTTCAACCAGCGCCGCTGGCAGATGCTGTCGCGGCTGACCTCGGGCTTCACCAATTTCTACAGCTGGGTGCTGGTGGGCGATGTGGACGAGATCGTCTGCGTCGATCCGGCGGTGTCGGACAGCCTGCCGGACTATCTCGAACGCTATGAGGTCCGGCGCGGGCCGCGGGTGATCACGCCCTTCGCCATCGAGATGGTGCATAATCCGGGGCTTGAGCCGGAGCCGATCAGCGAGGGGCGCAACATCCTGGACGTGCGCCGCATCTTCCGGTTGAACGCCAATTACGCCAAGCCCTGCATCACCTGCGACAAGATCGACATCGCCCCGGGCGGGCATTTCGCCAACCACCCGAAGCTGCATCTCGACCCGCATCTCTACCTCTTCCACCTGCGTTTCATCGACCATGACATGACCGAAGGACGGCTTGCCAGCCGCCGGGCGCAGCGGGTGATCCAGAGCGGAGCGCTGGAGGAGGTCGAGCGGGCGAAGACCGGCTGGGACACCGCCTGGGAGACCTACAAGGGTCTCTCGAAGGAAAAGCCGCGGGCGGAGACGGTGGACTTTCCGGAGTTCCGCAAGGAGATGGTCGAGGGCTGGAAGGAGAAGAAGGTGGTCTACTTCGCCCCGGGCGGCGCGCGGCCCAAGGGGGTCTACCGGCTGCCCGAACGTTTCAAGGTGCTGTTCTGATGGCGAAAGCTCCTACCGAAGGCGTGATCATCCGGGCCGAGAATGGCGACGTGATCCGCTATGATGAGACCGGGCTGGTCCTGCGCCTGTCGGACAAGGTGATCTCCGATATTGCCGCGCGGCTGGAGTTGAAGCCGCAGGCCGTGGCGGTGGATGCGCTGCCGCTGCCCGACCTGCCGGAGGGCATCGACCTCTGGGCGCCCCGGCGCGAGGGGGACTGGCTGTTCTTCCAGGCCAACCTCCCGGGCGCGGACTCTGCGCGGAGCTATCGGCGGCATGTCGAGGGCGGGGCGGTGATCGCCGAGGCACAGGGGCCGCTGCTGGCGGTCTTCGGAATCGGCGGGGCGCGGGCTGGGCTGGGCTCGCCCGGTCCGGCGCGGTTCCGCTGGCATGTGCTGGCCCCGGCGGACGATATTGGGGCGGTGGGTCAGGGCGGCGAAGGCGAGGCGGCGGCGACCGATGCGCTGGAGCCGCTGCGTGAGCTGACGGTCGAGGCACTCATGGCCGACGAGCTGCTGGCCCGGCGGCGCGCGGCGTTCCAGTCGCTGCCGTTGATGGTCGTGCGGGCCGAGACCGACATGGCGGCGACGGCGCATGAGCTGGGGACCGGAGCCGCTGTCGCCAATCTGGACCAGGGTTTTGCCAATCTGAAAGCGGCGGCCAGTCGGCTGGGGGTGGGCGCGCAGGTGCTGGCGGTGGTGCTGGACTATACGCTGGAGGACCTGACCGGCGACCCCGTGGCCTATCGCGACGGGATGATCGCGCTGATGGAGCGGATCACGCGCGGGATGGCGAAACAGGGGCTGGCGCGGCCGGTGTTCCTGTCGGCCTTCGACTGCGGGACGCAGAGCGTGACGCGGGGGCCGGGGCTGGAGGGGCAGTGGGAACTGTCCTGGAACCACGGCGATCACCGGCTGGTCTTTGCCGCGCCCTCCTATGCGTTCCGGATCGACGATGCCGGGCGGCTGACGGATGAGGGCCGGGCGGAAAAGGCGGTGCTGCTGGCCGAGGCGCTGCTGGCGGTGCAGGGCGGGGGCAAATGGCTGTGCCCGGTGATCCAGCTGGCGGAATGGTCAGAGGGCGGCATCCGCCTGATCTGCGAGGCGCAGGATGGGCTGGTGATCGACGGGGACGATCCGTTCGGGGCCGGGCCTTTGGCGGGGTTCGCGCTGGAGGGGGTCACGAACGGGGCGAAGATAAGCGGGGTTGCGGTCGAAGCGGGTGATGCCAAGGTGGTGGTGCTGAAGTGCTCCAAGCGGCCCGAGGGCGAGGTCTTCGTGACCTATGCCCATGCGGCGGCACCGGGCGAGGGGCCCTATCCGGCGAACCGGGGGGCCTTGCGGGGCGATTTCGGCGAGGGCGCGCTGCGGCGCTGGGCGCTGCCGGCGCGGCTGAAGCTGACGGGCCTCTGAGATGGCGTTCGACGCGGAGAGCATCGCGGGCGACAACATCTGTGTCATCTGGGTGGATGACATGATCGACGTCTTCACCTGGCGCGACACGTTCGGGATCCGCATCCAGACGCCGAACCTCGACCGGCTGCTGAACGCGGGTGTTCGGTTCGGCAACGCCTATGCGACGATCCCCTTGTGTGCCCCCTGCCGGGCGGAACTGGCGACGGGGCTCTCACCCTTCCGCACGGGTCTTGTCGACCTGAACCGCTTCTGGCGTCAGGTGCTGCCGCCCGAGAAGGCCTGGGCCTATGACCTGCGGCGGGCGGGGTTCTACACGTTCACCACGGGCAAGGTCGACGCGACCTACAAGCCGATGCCGGAACGCTATCGCCGGGTGCTGTTCCACGAGGACGTGCCCGCGCAGGACTCGGGCGGTCGGGAGAAGGTGAAGCACTACCTCGACCGGGGGCCGGGGATCGCGGGGATCAACCATCCCGACGACGACGGGTCACAGGACGCGCTGTTCTACGATTTCACGGTCGCGCAGAACGCGATCGACTTCCTGAGCCGGGCCGACCCGAAGCGGCGGCACCTGATCCAGCTGGGGTTCAAGCATCCGCATTACAACCTGGAATGCCCGGACCGGTTCTATCAGCTCTATGACCCCGCCGACATCCGCTGGCCCGACATCGCCGCGCCGGAGGATTATTACGGCCCGCCGCCGGGGTTCGCGATCTATGAAGCGGCCTATATCGCCAATGGCAACTGGACGCCGGAGAAGGGCGGCGATGACGGCTGGCGGCAGGTGGTCCGCTCCTATTTCGCCGCGATCAGCCATGTAGACCACGAGATCGGGCGGTTCCTGGACGCGCTGGAGGCTTCGCCTTTGGGCGCGAAGACGACAGTGATCTTCCTGTCGGACAACGGCTTCAACCTTGGGAACCACGACAGCTTCCACAAGATGAGCCAGTGGGATTCGGCGGCGCATGTGCCGCTGGCGATCTGGTCGCCCCGGATGACGGAAGGCCGGGTGGTGGACCTGCCGGTCAGCTTGCACAACTTCCCGAAGACGGTGATGCAGCTGGCCGGGTTGCCGCCGCGCCCGGACTGGACGTCGGGGCAGAGCCTCTTGCCGCTGATCGACCCGAGTTTCGGGGCGTTCGATGACACGAAATCGCCGATCACCTCGGTCTTCGGGACGCTGTCGGTGCGCCCGTCGATCGAGGGCTACCGCCAGTTCCGCTATTTCCGCTATCCGAACGGCGAGGAGCATGTCTATGACGTGGTCGCCGACCCCGGCGAGACGGAGAACCTGATCGCCACCGCGCCGATGGATGTGCTGCGGGGCGAGTTGGTGAGGGGCGCGCTGGACCTTGGGCTTGACCTGCGTGGGTTCGAGAACCCGGCGGATGGCGTGAATGCGATGATGGCGGTGGATGGCTCGGTCGTGCTGGAAGGACGGCGGGGCAACGACAATTACTGGGCCTACGGGGCGGAGGCCGAGAAGATCAGGGAGACGAAGGACGGCGGCAACGATACGCTGTGGTATCTGGGCGGGCCGGATGGCTATGTGCTGCATTGCCCGATGAACGTGGAGAATATCCGCATCGCCACGGTGCTGGCTCGGCACGAGGATGCCGAGGCGGCGAAGAAGACCTCGCGCATGTTGCGGATCGTCGCCCATCCCGACAGCCCGATCCATTTCGAGACGACGGAACGGGTGATGGTCAGCGTCCGCGGCTCGCGCGGGAATGACGTGATGATCGGGCCGAAATACGGCGGCGCGACCTTCTACGGCGGCGAGGGCGACGATGTGCTGCGGGCGATCTCGGTCAACGAAAGCTCGCGGCATTATTTCTACGGCGGCGCGGGGAACGACCGGTTGGTCGGTGGCGGCGGGCGCGACGTGCTGGATGGCGGCACGGGCGACGACACGATCATCGGCACGGCGGCGCGGAACAGGATCTTCGGCGGGCATGGCAACGACGAGATCCATGATGGCGACGGGTCCTCGGTGGTGCATACCGGGCCGGGGCGGAACCGGGTGCGGCTGGGGGGGGGGAACGACACGGTCCATGCCGGGACCGGGATCACCCATGTCGATCCGGGGCCGGGGGCGGTGGTCTTTGTGCTCGCCTACGGAGGGGTGACGCATGTCAGCCAGTGGCAGGCGGAGCAGGTCTATGACCTGACCGCCTGGCCGAAGCCGCCCCAGGTCTCGCGCCGCCCGGACGGGCTGGTGGACGTGACGCTGGGGCTTTCGATGCTGCGGATCGCCGGGGTGCCCGGCGACCACGATGTCTCAAGCCAGATCAGGCAGGGGACTACTCCGCCGCCTTGACCGCCGTGCCGTGCCCGTCGTCATCGCCGCGCGTCTTCCACAGCGAATAGACGATGCCCGCCACGATGATGCCGATGGTGATCGCCAGCGACAGGTAGGGGTCGAACTTGCCGAAGAAGTAGCTGTAGAAGCCTTTCATGCCGATGAAGATCAGCACCACGGCCAGCGCGTATTTCAGGTAGTGGAAGCGATGCACCAGCGCGGCCAGCGCGAAGTAGAGCGCGCGGAGGCCGAGGATCGCCATGATGTTCGCGGTGTAGACGATGAAGGTGTCGGTGGTGATCAGAAAGATGGCAGGCACCGAATCCACCGCGAAGACCAGGTCGGCGAAGTTGATCACGATCAGCGCGACGAACAGAGGCGTGGCATAGAGCATCAGCTTGCCGGTGGCGGGGCTGGGCTGGCGGACGAAGAACTTCTGCCCGTGCAGGCCCTTGGTGACGTTCATATGGGTCGAGATGAAGCGTACCACCGGGTTCTGCGACAGGTCGGGGTCGCTGTCCGGCACGACCAGCATCTTCAGGCCGGTGAAGGCCAGGAAGGCCGCGAAGACCAGCGTCACCCAGTCGTAGGCGGCGATCAGCTCGGCCCCGATGGCGATCATCAGCCCTCGCAGGATGATCACGCCGATGATGCCCCAGACCAGCGCCCGGTACTGGTATTTCCGCGGAATGGCGAAGTAGCCGAAGATCAGCGAGATGACGAAGACGTTGTCGATCGAGAGCACCTTCTCGATGATGTAGCCCTGGAAATAGCTGGCGACCGGGTTGGTGCCGTCGCTTGTGACCAGAGTGCCGTTCGACCAGGCCCACCAGATGTAGCCGCCGAAGGCCACGGCGATACCGATGTAGAAGGCGGAGAGCTTCAGGCTTTCGCGGACGCCAAGCTCGTGGTCGTCCTTGTGCAGCACGCCCAGGTCGAAGACCATCAGCGCGACGACGATGGTCAGGAACAGAAGCCACAGCCACAAGGGCTTGGCCAGAAATGTCAGGAAGAGGAATTCCATCCCCGTGTACCCTCTGAACGGGTGCGTCGAGAGGCCAGCCTTGGTGAGGGGCAGTTTGCCGGGCTGACATCGAGCACGATTTCTCGATGCGGTCCGACATCACGACTGGCGTCGTCAGAGGGGCCCGGCCCGCCAAGGGGAGGTGGGGCCCGGGCGTGGCATTTCAACCCCTGGCGGGGTGGAAAACTCACGGTTCCGTGCCTCTTCTACGCTGGCGCGCGGATTTTCCGTCGGTGAAGGGCTTGTGAGCGGGGCCGTGCGGCCTGTATGCCCATGCCCAAGCGAGGACTTGCCCATGAGCCTGAACACCTTCGGCCACCTTTTCCGCGTCACCACCTGGGGCGAGAGCCACGGGCCGGCCATCGGCTGCACGGTGGATGGCTGCCCCCCGGGGGTGCGGCTGACCGAGGCGGATATCCAGCCGTGGCTGGACCGGCGCAAGCCCGGCACCTCGAAGTTTACCACCCAGCGGCAGGAGGCGGACGAGGTTCGGATTCTCTCGGGTGTGTTCGAGGGCCAGACCACGGGCACGCCGATCCAGCTTATGATCGAGAATACCGACCAGCGGTCGAAGGACTATGGCGAGATCGCGCAATCGTTCCGGCCGGGGCATGCCGACATCACCTACCACCAGAAATACGGGCTGCGGGACTATCGCGGTGGCGGGCGGTCCTCGGCGCGTGAGACGGCCTCGCGGGTCGCAGCGGGCGGCGTGGCGCGGCAGGTGCTGGCGACGCTGGTGCCGGGACTGAAGATCACCGGCTACATGGTGCAGATGGGGGTGAAGGGGATTGATCGGTCGCGCTTCGATGTTGATGAGATCGAGCGGAACCCGTTCTGGTGCCCCGATCCGGCGGCGGCGGCGGATTGGGCGGTCTATCTCGATGAGCTGCGGCTGGCGCACAACTCGGTCGGCGCGGTGATCGAGGTGGTGGCGGAAGGCGTGCCTCCGGGGTTGGGGGCGCCGCTTTATGGAAAGCTCGACAGCGACCTGGCGGCGGCGATGATGTCGATCAACGCGGTCAAGGGGGTGGAGATCGGCGAGGGGATGGCGGCGGCCAGCCTGACCGGGGTGGAGAATGCCGACGAAATCCGCATGGGGCCGGGGGGGCCGGAGTTCCTGTCGAACCACGCGGGCGGCATCCTGGGCGGGATTTCGACCGGGCAGCCGGTGGTCTGCCGCTTTGCGGTGAAGCCGACCTCCTCGATCCTGACGCCGCGCCGGACGGTCACGCAAGCCGGGGCCGAAGTCGACCTGATCACCAAGGGCCGTCACGACCCCTGCGTCGGCATCCGCGCCGTGCCGGTGGGCGAGGCGATGATGGCCTGCGTGATCCTGGACCACTTGCTTCTCGACCGGGGCCAGACCGGGGGCGTGCGGGGCCGGATCGGCTGATCGCTTCCCCGAGGGCCGGATTTGCGGCATCCTTCCGGGAAAACAGGAGGGAGCGATGGGAATTCTGAGCGTGATCCTGGCCGCCGTGGTGGGTTTTGCCTATGGCGCGGCGCATTACATGACACTGGCGAAGCCCTGGATGAAGGCGGCAGGCATCCGGCTGGACGAAAACGGCAAGCCGATGGGCGGCGGCTCGGCCCTGCCCTTCGTGTTGTCGGCCATCGCCATGCTGGTCGTCGCGGGTTTCATGCGGCACATCTTCGCCATGTCCGGCATCGACAGCGCGGGCAAGGGCCTGCTGTCGGGGCTGGGGATCGGGCTGTTCTTCATCACGCCCTGGACGATGATCAACAATGCCTACCCCGGCCGGCCCTTCATGCTGACGGTGATCGACGGAGCCTATGCCACGATCGGCTGCGGGCTGATGGGACTGGTCCTGACGCTGTTCTGACCTGGAGCAACGTGGGCAGATTACCCGCCCTACGGGGCGCGACTTGAAGCGCGTGATCAGCGGCGACCGGCAAAAAAGAATGGAGGGCCCCGCACCCCTACGGAACCCTCCATCCACCCCACGCGCACACCCCGAAGCACCGCACGTGATCTGTATAAGGGTCCCGGGCGTCCTGCCCTGACTTTGACTGGATACCGGAATCCGCTGCGCCGCTCAAACGCCAAGCGCGCGGCTTTTGAGACAAATCCGGTTAGTCGCGCGGGTTCGGCAGGAGGAAGGCCACCAGCCCCAGGATCGGCAGGAAGGCACAGATGCGGTAGACCGTGACGATCCCCCAATGGTCGGCCAACGCCCCGAGCCCCGCCGCCCCCAGCGCGGCGATCCCGAAGGCGAGCCCGAACAGAAGCCCGGCCACCATCCCGGTGCTCTGCGGCATCAGGTCCTGGGCATAGACCACCATTGCGGGGAAGGCCGAGGCCAGGACCAGCCCGGCCAGCGAGACCGCGATCACCGAGGGGACCAGCGGCAGCCAGGGGACCATCAGCGTCAGCGGCAGGATGCCCAGGATCGACCACAGGATCACCCGCCGCCGCCCGATCCGGTCGCCGATGGGGCCGCCGATGATGGTGCCGACCGCGACCGAGGCGAGGAAGATGAAGAGGCAGAGCTGCGACTGGCCGACGGTCAGCTTGTACTGCTCGATCAGGTAGAAGGTGTAGTAGCTGGAGAGCGAGACCGAATAGACGAACTTGGAGAACATCAGCAGGATCAGGAGGAGCATCCCCAGCCGCACGGTGGCGGCCGGCAGGGGCTTGGCGGATCGCGCGCGGCTTTTCCGGGCGAGCGCACGGGCGGCGCCGACCGCGACATACCAGCGCCCGACGCCCCAGAGGAGCGCCATTCCGGCCAGTGCCACGGCGGCGAACCATTCGATCGAGAGCTGCCCGCGCTGCATCACCACGAAGGCCGCCGCCAGGGGGCCAAGGGCCGATCCGGCATTGCCGCCGACCTGGAACAGCGATTGCGCGAAGCCGGGCCGCATCCCCGCAGCAAGGCGGGCGATCCGCGAGGCCTCGGGGTGGAAGATCGAGGAGCCGAGGCCGATCAGCGCGACCGACAGCAGCACGACGCCGAAGTTTTGTGCATGGGCGAGTGCGACGAGGCCCGCCCCGGTCGAGGCCATTCCGGCGGACATGGCATAAGGCAGCGGCCTTCGGTCGGTGTAGAGCCCGACCAGCGGTTGCAGGATCGAGGCGGTGCCCTGGAAGACGAAGGTGATCAGCCCGATCTGCGAGAAGCTGAGCGCAAGGTTGCTTTTCAGCAGCGGATAGGCGGCCGGGATCAGCGACTGCATCAGGTCATTCAGGAAATGACCAAGTGCGACGGCAAGGATGACCTGCACGACGGTGCTGTCGGCAGGGCTTTGCGCGGGTTGAGGCGTGGCGGACATCGGGGCTTTCCGGCTGCGGGCGGGCCAACATGGCCCGGCCCTCGCGGAAAGACAATGTCCGCCGGTCCGCCTGGATCAGGCGTAGACCTTTTCCTTGCCGAAATGCTTGACGAGCAGGTAATAGAACACCGCGCGGAACTTGTTGCGCTCGGACTTGCCGTAGGTGTCGACGGCGGCGTTGATGCCCTCCATCAGGTTCGGGCCGTCCTTCAGGCCCAGCTTCTTGATCAGGAAATTCGCCTTGATCCGCTCCAGCTCTTCCTTGTCCGAGGCGGCGACGGTCTGCGCATCATTGTCATAGATCGACGGCCCGCAGCCGATCGTCACCTTGGTCAGCAGCGCCATGTCCGGCGTCACCTTGCACTTGTTCTTCAGGTCATCGGCATATTTGGCGATGAGATCGTCCCTCTTGCCCATCCTTTGTCTCCCTTGACTGGAACCGTGATCGTTAACGGCTGCGACGGTAGTCTGCCGGACTGGGGTAGGGAAGGGGAAATTCTCGGCCGCGCCGTCATTCGGCTGACGGGGATGGCCCGGGTCGGCGAACGCGCGGCGACCCGGGCCTGGTCGTCGGTCAGTAGCGGTAGTGGTCCGACTTGAAGGGGCCTTCCACCTTGACGCCGATATAGCTGGCCTGATCGGGCTTCAGCTCGGTCAGCTTCACGCCGATCTTCTTCAGGTGCAGCCGGGCGACCTTTTCGTCCAGCGCCTTGGGCAGGATGTAGACGCCCGGCGCGTAGTCCTTGCCCTTGGTCCAAAGCTCGATCTGCGCGAGGACCTGATTGGTGAAGCTGGCTGACATCACGAAGCTGGGGTGCCCGGTGGCGTTGCCGAGGTTCAGGAGCCGGCCTTCGGACAACAGGATGATCCGGCTGCCCGAGGGCATTTCCACCATATCCACCTGGTCCTTGATGTTGGTCCATTTGTGATTGCGCAGCGCGGCGACCTGGATCTCGTTGTCGAAGTGGCCGATGTTGCCGACGATGGCCATGTCCTTCATCGCGCGCATGTGCTCGATGCGGATCACGTCCTTGTTGCCGGTGGTGGTGATGAAGATGTCGGCGCTGGCGACCTCATCCTCCAGCAGGGTGACCTCATAGCCGTCCATCGCCGCCTGCAGCGCGCAGATCGGGTCGACTTCCGTCACTTTCACCCGGGCACCCGCGCCCCGCAGCGACGCGGCAGAACCCTTGCCGACGTCACCATAGCCGCAGACCACGGCGACCTTGCCGGCCATCATCGTGTCGGTCGCGCGACGGATGCCGTCGACGAGCGATTCCTTGCAGCCGTATTTGTTGTCGAACTTCGACTTGGTGACCGAGTCGTTGACGTTTATCGCCGGGAAGGGCAGCTGGCCGCGCTTGTGCAACTCGTACAACCGATGGACGCCGGTGGTGGTTTCCTCCGACACGCCCTTGATCGCCTCTCGCTGCTTGGTGAACCAGCCGGGGCTGGCGGCGAGGCGCTTCTTGATCTGGTTGAAGAGGCAGACCTCTTCGTCCGAGGTCGGCACGGCGATCAGGTCGGTCTCACCGGCTTCCACCCGCGCGCCGAGCAGGATGTACAGCGTCGCATCCCCGCCGTCGTCGAGGATCATGTTGCAGGTGCCGACACCAGCCTGATCGGGGCCACCGAACTGGAAGATCTTGTCGGTATAGTCCCAGTACTGCTCCAGGCTTTCGCCCTTGATGGCGAAGACCGGTGTGCCCGAGGCCGCGATGGCGGCGGCGGCGTGGTCCTGGGTCGAGAAGATGTTGCACGACGCCCAGCGCACATCGGCACCCAGCGCCTTCAGCGTCTCGATCAGCACGCCGGTCTGGATCGTCATGTGCAGCGAGCCCGCGATGCGCGCACCCTTCAACGGCTGAGAAGCGCCGAATTCCTCGCGGCAGGCCATCAGGCCCGGCATTTCGGTTTCGGCGATGGTCAGCTCCTTGCGGCCGAACTCGGCCAGGGCGATGTCCTTGACGATGTAATCCATGGCGTCCTGGGTTTCCTGTCTTCTGGGTCACGCGGGGCCATAGCAAATGCGGGCGGTCAAGACAACGTGGGGTACTTGTCAAGCAACCGGCATTGTGAAGAGTGCTGGGACCGGCAGAGAGGAGCCCGATGCCCGACCCCCAGCGCCACGACTATGCCGTCGCATTGTGCTGCGACCGCAACTACTATCACCTGGCGCTGTTCATGATCTGGCAGATCGCCCACTACAACCCGCATCGCCGGTTCGACATCGTCATCTCGTCGATGGACGACCTGGAGCTGCCCGACTGGGCAAAGGCGCTGGGCGTCATCTTCCACGCGACCGGCGCACTGCCGGACTATGCGGAAGTGGCGCGTTTCGGCGGGTCTCTGGCGATGCTTTACCGGCTGAATCTGGTAGCCGAGCTTGGGCACCGCTACCGACGCATTCTCTACCTCGACAGCGACATGTTCGTCGAAGGCGGTGACCTCAACCGGTTGTTCGAGATTGACCTTGGTCCGCATCCGATCGGGGCGGTTCTCGACGCGCCGTTCTTCTACGAGCCGAACTATCGTGCAAAGGAGTTCGTTCTCGCCGATCTGCCGGCGCTTCCCTATGTCAACACCGGCTTTCAGCTCATCAACTCCAGCGTCTATGCCGAGCAGGAGGTTGCGCGCCGATCGTTCGAGTTCTGCAAGACGCATCCGCAGGCGATTGTGCTGACCGACCAGTCGATGACCAACCTGGCCCTGCGCGGCGGCTTTGCCCTGCTCGCGCCCTGCTGGAACTGGCAGACAAACGGGCGCTACCCCTTGATCCCGATGCGCTATCCGGTCTTTTTTCGGCATTTCATCGGACGGATCAAGCCGGACCGCGAATCGAAGGGTGCGTTTGATGCGCGATTCAATCACGCCTACCGGCACTTCTTCGAGGCGATGCGGCCCGAGGCGTTGCCCCTGATCGCTTCGCCCGCCGATCCGATGCCGATGCCGTTGCGCGATCTGGCCAACATCATGCTTCGGCATCACCGGGGCGCGGGCATCCTGCGCCGGATGCTCACCCGCTTCGCCGATCCCTATCGCGCCGAGATCTAGGGGCAGATGATGACCAAACGTGCGTGGCAGAGGATGTTGTCGGGGCGTCGGCTGGACCTTTTGGACCCGACGCCGGTGGACATCGAGATCGAGGACATCGCGCACGGCCTGGCGTTTGTGGCCCGCTGGAACGGGCAGACGCGGGGCGACTGGCCCTATTCGGTGGCGGAACATTCGCTCTTGGTCGAGGAGATCTTCGCGCGGGGCAATCCCGGCATCGCGGCGAAGTGGCGGCTGGCGGCGGTGCTGCATGATGCGCCGGAATACGTGATCGGCGACATGATCAGTCCGGTGAAAGCGGCGGTGGGCCCTGGCTATGGGGAACTCGATCAGCGGCTGACGGCGGCGGTGCACCTGCGCTTTGGTCTGCCGACAGTGCTGCCCGCGCCGATCAAGAAGGCGATCAAGGCGGCGGACAGGGTTTCGGCCTGGCTGGAGGCGGTGCGGATCGCGGGGTTTCGGGAAGCGGAGGCCGACAAGCTGTTCGGACGACCCGTGCCGGAACTGGTGCACCGGCTGGAAATACGGCTTCGTCCGCCCGCAGAGGTGCGGGCGGACTATGTCTCGACGGTGGCGAGACTCCTCAAGGCGTGCTGACAGCGACCCGGCATCAGCGACCCATGTGCCGCAGGTGGTCGGCGGCACGCAGGCCTTCGTCATCCTGGAATTCGCGCGGCGACCGGCGCGGATCGTGGCGCGGCAGGTGATGCTCGGATGCGCGGCCGAAGCGGGTGGCGACCAGCAGGGCATCGGCGAAGATATTCAACATGGCCTTTCTCCTTTCAGGGCTTAGATGACCCCTTTTGCCATGAAACGCCGCATGATACGATTCAATAAGGCTTCCATATTGTAAGTTGAACTAACATATGCCGACCGATTGGCGCAGCATCCCCTCCCTCACCGCCCTGCGCGCTTTCGCGGCGACGGCAGAGTTGCGCAGCTTTTCCCAGGCGGCGCGGCTGCTGAACGTGACCCATGCCGCCGTTGCCCAGCAGGTCCGCGCGCTGGAGGATCAACTGGGCCGGTCGCTGGTGCAGCGCGAGGGGCGGGGCGTCAGTCTGACTTCGGATGGCGAACAGCTGGCCGAGGCTCTGCGCGAGGGCTTCGGTGCAATCCAGCGCGGGCTGGAGGCGCTGCGGGCGGGCGAGGCGGATCGCCCGGTGCGCGTGACGCTGACCGCCAGCTTCGCGGCGCAATGGCTGATGCCACGGCTGAAGGATTTCTGGGAACGAGAGCCCGATATCGGCCTGTCGCTGCATCCCGACAACCGGGTGGCGGACCTGCACCGCGAACGGATGGATCTGGGCATCCGCTATGGCAACGGCGAATGGCCGGGACTGGAGACGCAATACCTCGCCTCGGCCCGGCTGGTGATTGCCGGGGCGCCGTCATTGATCGGCGACAAGACCGAACTGACGCCAGCCGAGCTTGCGGAAATGGACTGGATCCTGTCAGGCAGCTGGCCAGAGCAGGATACTCTGTTGCGGCAATTGGGACTGGATCCCGATACATTGAGCCGAACCGACATCAACAGCGAGGAGCTGGCAATCGCGGCAGCACGGCAAGGGCTCGGATTGGTCGTGGAAACCGCGGCGCTGATCGAATCCGACGTGGCGGACGGGCGATTGCGTATCGTGCATGAAGGCCGTGAAAGACTTCCGGCCTATTTCATCGTGACATTGCCCGGACCGAAGCGGGCTGCGGCCCGGGCATTCCTGAAATGGCTCAAATCGCAGAGCTGACGCTCAGATCGCCATATCGTCCGGCTTCTTGCCTTTGGCCAGCGCTTCCGAGAACCAGCGCGGCTTGCGGCCGCGGCCCGACCAGGTGTCGGCGGCATTCGCCGGGTTGGCGTATTTCGCCACCGAAGGCGAACGTTTCCGTCCGGTCGTGACCCCAGTCAACTCGGACAGGGAAAAGCCCATTGCCTTGGCCTTTTCTTCCAGTTCCGCCAGCGCCTCGCGTTTGCGGCGGTCTTCATAACCCGAAATCGCCTTGGCAACCTGCGATTGCAAATCCTTCAGCTCTTTCAGGGAAAGCGTATTCAAATCGAGTTTCAATGTCTGATCCCCCTCGGATAAAGACATCCCCTGAATAGAGCCAATGGCTCGACCGCGCAAGAATTGTTGACTACTTCGGGCTTCTTTTTGCCAGGATGCGTTGCAGCGTGCGGCGGTGCATCGACAGGCGGCGTGCGGTTTCCGAAACATTCCGGTCGCACATTTCATAGACCCGCTGGATATGCTCCCAGCGCACCCGGTCGGCCGACATCGGATTTTCCGACGGCTCCGGCAGATTGCCGCCCTTCGCCAGCAAGGCATTGGTCACGTCATTCGCATCGGCGGGCTTGGAAAGGTAGTCGACCGCTCCGATCTTCACCGCCGCCACCGCCGTTGCAATCGCGCCATAGCCGGTCAGCACGACAATCCGGCAAGAAGGCCGCTTCTCGCGCAGTGTCTCGATCACCTCAAGCCCGTTGCCGTCTTCCAGCCGCAGGTCGACCACCGCATAGGCCGGGGGCCGCGCGATTGCCTTGGCCCGTCCCTCGGCCACGCTTTGCGCGGTGTCGGTCTGGAAGCCGCGCTTCTCCATCGCCTTGGCAAGCCGTTTCAGAAAGGGCTCGTCATCATCGACAAGCAGAAGCGTCGGGTCCGGTCCCAGATCCATCGGGTCTTCGGTCATTCGTCTTTCCTGATCTTCGCAAGCCATGCCCTATGACCTAGCTTTGCCTGCCTTCACGAAACAAGCAACGCTTTCCGCCATCTTGTCGGAAGTCACTTCCTGCCGGAAGAAGTCCACAAATCCGGTGCCGGGAAGCACCAGGTAGGTGAAGGTCGAATGGTCCATGAGGTAATATTCGTCCCCGGTCTCGCGTTTCTTGAAGAAGGTCTTGTAGGCCTGCGAGGCCGCCCTGACCTGTTCGGGGCTGCCGGTGAGGGCAACGAGCTTCGGATGCATGTTATAGGCGTAATCCGCCAGCGCCTCGGGCGTGTCGCGTTCGGGGTCGATGGTGATGAAGACGGGGTTCACGTCGATGCCCTGCGCATCCAGCCTGTCCACCGCCTCGACATTGCGCGCCATGTCCAGCGGGCAGACATCGGGGCAGAAGGTATAGCCGAAATAGACGAGGCTGGGCTTGGTGATGACATCCTTGTCCGTCACCGTCTTGCCGCCGGTATCGACCAGCGTGAACGGCCCGCCGATATCGCCGCCAGCAACCTGCCCCTGGCGGCATTCGGCAAAGGCATCACCCGACTGGCTAACGAACTTGTTCCACCCCATCCATCCGACGAAAGCTGCGGCAACGATGGTCGCCACGATGGCGTAGACCTTGGTCATTCTTTCACTCCCCCGTCCTGTCGGGTCGCATTGATCTCAGATGCGCCGACCCGTAACAATGGTCAACCCGCTTGGGAAGACATCCGGTCACAGCATGGTCACCGCACTCCCCGCCCTCCAGTCCCCCGATGCCGGGGCGAACATGGTTCGCCTGCGCACGCTGATCCTGGTGCGCTGGATGGCGATTGCCGGGCAGATCGCCGCGATCCTGGTGGCAAGCCAGGCCTATGGCTTGCAACTGCCGCTTGGCCTCTGCGTGCTGGCGGTCGGGCTTTCGGTGCTGGCGAACCTGGTCCTGGGCGTGCTCTTCCCCGAGAACCGGCGGTTGAGCGAGACCGAGGCCTTCCTCACCCTGCTGTTCGACCTCTCTCAGCTGGCCTTCCTGCTGCTCCTCACCGGGGGCCTGACCAACCCCTTCGCGATCCTGCTCCTGGCCCCCGTCATCATTTCGGCCAGCGTGCTTGGCCTGCGCTCGACCATCGTACTCGGCGCGCTGGCGATCCTCGCAGTCTCGGTCGCGATGGTCTGGTATCTGCCCCTGCGCTTCGCTGACGGGACCGAACTGGTCACCCCCCGGATCTTCGGCTTCGGCTTCTGGCTCTCGATCGTGATCGGCATCCTCTTTCTCGGACTCTACTCGCGCCGGGTCGCGACCGAGATGCGGCATATGTCCGAGGCGCTGCTCGCCACCCAGATGGCGCTGGCGCGCGAACAGAAGCTGACCGACCTTGCCGGCGTCGTCGCCGCCGCCGCGCATGAGCTGGGGACACCACTGGCCACCATCAAGCTGGTCAGCGCCGAGCTGATCGACGAGCTGGAAAGCCAGCCGGACTTGCAGGAAGACGCCCGGCTGATCCGGGAACAGGCCGACCGCTGCCGCGACATCCTGCGCGACATGGGCCGGGCCGGGAAGGACGACCTCCACCTGCGGCAGGCGCCGTTGTCGGCGGTGTTGCGCGAGGCCGCAGAGCCGCATCTGGCGCGGGGCAAGCAGGTGGAGTTCACCTTCGGGCCGATCCAGGACGGGGCAGAGCCGCAGCCCACGATCCTGCGACGGCCCGAGGTCATCCACGGGTTGCGCAACCTCGTGCAGAATGCGGTGGACTTCGCCCGTTCGACCGTCTGGGTCGAGGGCGAATGGACCTCGGGCCGGATCGTCATCCGCATCACCGACGACGGCGACGGCTTTCCACCCAGCGTGATCGGGCGCATCGGCGACCCCTTCGTCCGCGCCCGCCGCCCGGAGCCCGAGGTCGAGAAGCGCCCCGGCTATGAGGGCATGGGCCTTGGCCTCTTCATCGCCAAGACGCTGTTGGAACGGTCCGGGGCCGAGCTGTCCTTCGCCAACGGCACCGACCCGTTCCTTCCGCCCGAGGACAGGCCCAGACGCTGCGGAGCGGTGGTCGAAGCCGTCTGGAATGCCGCCGACCTGGTGCCGCCGCCGTCCCCCGGTGGCCTCGGCGCGAACATCCGCATCGAGAGCTGAGGCGCGGTTAACGCGCGGTTAACCCTTGGCGGCCTAGCCTTGTGGGGTGCTTTCACTCCCGGAGGGTTCAGATGGCGGGCGATTGGATGATGGCTTTCGGGCTGGTGGTAACGGCGTTCCTGGTCGCGCTCTCCGCACTGCTGCTGCTTGCGGCCTGGCAGTCCCGCCGCCCGCAGTCGCGCCCCAGCATCTTCGACCAAGCCCCGTCGCAGGTGGCCTTCCTCTTCGACGGGGACCGCCTGCTCGATGCTTCGCCCACCGCGCGCGCGCTTTTGCCCGCAGGCGAGGACAGCCGGGCCTGGTCGCGGATGATCACGCGCTTCGGCCCGGACTTTCCCAATCTCTGCGAAAGCCTGGAAAGCCTGCCGCAGATCGGCCGGTTGCAGATTGCCTCGCGCCCCGGCACCGCGGATGCGCTGGTGCTGCGGGCCGAGCATCTCTCCGGTCTGACCCGGGTGACGCTGGAGGGCGGCCAGTCCGATGTTGCGGCGGGCCGGGGCGACGCGGCGACAGCGGCGGCCTTGCAGCAAGAGGTGATGGTGCAGCGCGCGGTCCTGTCGCGCGCGCCGGTGCTGATGTGGAAAGAAACGGCGGAGGGTGCGGTGATTTGGGCGAATCACGCCTATCTCATCCGCGCGGTAGAGCTTCTGCCCGAGGGCGACGACCTGTCCTGGCCGCTGCCAACGCTTTTCGGCCAGCCCGAAGAGCCGAAGACCCGCCTGCCCCGGCTGAAGCTTCAGATGCCGAACGGGGCGGAATGGTTCGACCTGATCCGCATGCCGCAGGGCGAGGAGGTGCTCTGCTATGCACTGACGGCGGACAAGGCGGTTCAGGCGGAAACGGCGCTGCGCGAATTCATGCAGACCCTGACCAAGACCTTCGCCGACCTGCCCATCGGCCTGGCGATCTTCGACCGCTCGCGCTGCCTTCAGATGTTCAACCCGGCGCTGGCCGACCTGACCACGCTCGCCCCGGAAATGCTGATCGCGCGCCCGACGCTGAATGCCTTCCTCGACGCGATGCGCGCCAAGGCGATGATCCCGGAACCGCGCGACTATCGCAGCTGGCGCAAGCAACTGGCCCGGCTGGAGGAGGAGGCGACGATGGGTCTCTTCGAGGAAACCTGGAGCCTGCCGGGCGGCCAGACCTACCGGGTGATCGGGCGCCCGCATCCGAACGGGGCGCTCGCCTTCATGTTCGAGGACATCTCGAACGAGATGTCGCGCACCCGCCGCTACCGGGCCGACCTTGAACTCGGCCAGTCTGTGATCGACGCGGTGGAGGATGCGGTCGCCGTCTTCTCGCAAGGCGGGCAGCTGGTGATGTCGAACCACGCCTATGCCCAGCTCTGGCAGCACGACCCGCAGGTGCTTCTGTCCGAGGCAAGCATCGCCACGCTCTGCGCCTGGTGGCGGGACCATGCCGCGCCCTCGCTCCTTTGGGACGACGCGACCGACTATGTGACCAGCGCCGGGGACCGCACCCCCTGGGAGGGGGAGGTGCGGCTTCTGGACGGGCGGCTCGTCTCGTGCCGGTTCCGCCCGCTGACCGGCGGGGCAACGCTGATCACCTTCCGGGCGCAGGCTGCGCTGGCGTTCCACACCGTGCGGGACGCAGCGCCGATGGGGCTCCTCTCGGCCTGAGGCTTGCGGCGGCCCGCCCCGCCGCTACAGTCGCCGCATGACGACTGCCGCCCCGCTTGCCCGTGACCTGCCCGACGCCGATGCGACGGAGGCCCTGGGCCGCAGGCTTGCCGGACTGGCCCGGCCCGGCGATGTGATCCTCTTGGAAGGACCTATCGGGGCCGGGAAAAGCTGCCTCGCCCGCGCCTTCATCCGCGCCCGTCTGGGGCGCGCGGAAGAGGTGCCCTCGCCGACCTTCACCCTGGTCCAGGTCTACGAGGCGGAGGGGGTGGAGATCTGGCATGCCGACCTCTACCGGCTGACCCACCCCGACGAGGTCTGGGAACTGGGCCTGGACGATGCCTTCCAGTCTGCAATCTGTCTGGTCGAATGGCCCGACCGGCTGGGCGCCCATGCCCCGCCCGAGGCGCTGCGGATCAGGCTGGACGCGGCGGGCGAGGGGCGGCGGGCGGTGATCGGTGGCGGGCGGGACGGGCTCGTGGAGGCGCTGGCCGATGGCTGAGCGGAGCGCCGAGATCAGCGGCTTCCTCGCCCGTGCCGGTTGGGGCAGGGCCGAGCGTCGCCACCTCGCGGGCGATGCCTCGGACCGGCGCTATGAACGGCTGCGGCTTGGCGGGGCGACCGCCGTCCTGATGGACAACCCGCCCGGCGGGGCCGACGATCCTGCCGCCTTCGCCAGCATGGCCCGGCACCTCTGCGCCCTCGGCCTCTCCGCCCCGGCCTTCCTGGCCGAGGACCTGCCGCTCGGCCTCATGCTTCTGGAAGACCTGGGCGACGACCTCTATGCCCGGCTTCTGGCCGCCGATCCCGGCCGCGAAGCCGAACTCTACGCCCCCGCGGTCGACGTGCTGCTGCGGCTGCATTCCGCCCCGCCGCCGCCCGGTTTGCCTGATCTGTCCGCCGGGGATTGGGCGACGGCGGCGGGCTTCGCGCTGGACTGGTACGCCTTCGCCGCCACCGGCGCCAAACCGGACGGGACCGATTTCCACGCCGCCCTCACCGCAGCACTGACCGCCCATGCCGACGGCCCCCGCGTGCTGATCCTGCGCGATTACCATGCCGAGAACCTGCTCTGGCTGCCCGGTCGCCCCGGCCTCGCCCGCGTCGGCCTCCTCGACTTCCAGCTTGGGCAACTGGGCCAGCCCGGCTATGACCTCGTCTCGCTCCTCCAGGACGCCCGCCGCGATGTCCGGGCGGAGACCGAGGCCGCAATGGTCGCCCGTTTCGCCGCCGCGACCGGGGCCGATCCGGCAACCTTCGCCGCCCACTACGCCACGCTTGGCGCGCAACGGGCGCTGCGCATCCTCGGCGTCTTCGCCCGCCTCTGCCTCGTCGCGGGCAAGCCGCAGTATCTGCGCCTGATCCCCCGCGTCTGGGGCCAGTTGCAGCAGAACCTCGCGCATCCCGCTCTCGCCTCCTTCCGCGCGATCTGCGACCGGCTGCTGCCCGAGCCCAGTCCCGAAATCCTGCACAGGATCGAACGGCAATGCCCGACTTCCCCTTCCCGCTGATGATCTTCGCTGCCGGGTTCGGCACCCGCATGGGCCGGCTCACCGCCGACCGGCCGAAGCCGCTGATCCCGGTCGCAGGCCGGGCGCTGATCGACCATGCGCTTGCCGTCGGTCAGAAGGCGGGCGTCACCCGGACGGTGGTGAACACGCACTACCTTGCCGACCAGATGGCCGCACATCTTGCCGCGCGCGGAATTGCGATCAGCCATGAGGCCGGACCCATCCTCGAAACCGGCGGAGGCCTGAAAGCGGCGCTGCCGCTCCTGGGTGACGGTCCGGTGGCGATACTGAACAGCGATGGCATCTGGACTGGGGCGAATCCGCTTCTGGAACTCGCCGCCGCCTGGGACGGTAGCCGGATGGAGGCGCTTCTCCTCCTCCTCCCCCTGGCCGACACGCTGGCGCACGGCCCGAAGGGCGATTTCCGCCTGGCCACCGACGGAAGGATTTCGCGCGGCGAGGGGGGCGAGGACCATGTCTACATCGGCGCGCAGATCCTGCATCCGGCCCGGATCAAAGCAACGCCGGACAGCGTCTTTTCCCTGAACAAACCCTGGAGCGGGATGATCGCCGCCGGGACCGCCTTCGGTCTAATCCACCAGGGCGGCTGGTGCGATGTCGGCCACCCCGAGGGGATTGCGGCGGCCGAGGCGCTCCTCCACTCTGCCCCGCATGACTGAGCCGAACCTTTTCGCCCTGCCGCCCGGCGTCGACTTTCCCGCCGAACTGGTTGAAGGCCTCATGACCCGCATGTCCGGCCAGCCGCCCGAGGCGCTGGCGCGGGTGGTGCTGATCGTGAACACACAGCGGATGCGCCGCCGGGTCACGGAATGCCTGCAGGCGAAGGGGGCGCTGCTCCTGCCCCGGCTGATGCTCGTCACCGAAGCCACCGCACTTGCGCAGCTCGCCCTGCCGCCCCCGATCTCGCCGCTGCGCCGCAGGCTGGAGCTGTCGGTGCTGCTCTACGGCCTCCTTGCCACCGGCTCCACCCAGTTCCCCCGCACCGCGCTCTACGATCTGGCCGACAGCCTGGCCGCGTTGATGGAGGAGATGCAGGGCGAGGGCGTCGACCCCGACCGCATCGCAAGGCTGGACGTGGCGAACCACTCCGCCCATTGGGCGCGGACACAGGCCTTCCTCGGGATCGTGACCGAGGCGCTGCGCGGTGAGGCTCCGGATGCCGAGGCCGTGCTGCGCCGGGCGGTGACGCAGCTGGCCGACCAGTGGTCCACCAAGCCCCCCACCGACCCGGTGATCCTGGCGGGCTCCACTGCCTCGCGCGGGACGACGGCGCTGCTGGTGCAGGCGATCGCCCGGCTACCGAACGGCGCGGTGGTCCTGCCGGGTTATGACTTCGATACCCCCGATCCGGTCTGGGCCGGCATGGACGACGCGCTGACCGCCGAGGACCACCCGCAATTCCGCTTCCGCCGGGTGATGGATCTGCTGGACTGCGGTCCGGGGGCGGTCCGGCGCTGGACCTTGGCGCAGCCGCCCGATCCGGGCCGGAACCGGCTGATCTCGCTCTCGCTCCGCCCCGCGCCGATCACCGACCAGTGGCTGACCGAGGGGCCAAAGCTGCCCGACCTGCGCCCCGCCACCGAAACGCTGACCCTGATCGAAGCGCCAGGCGAACGCGCCGAGGCCATCGCCATCGCGCTGATCCTGCGCGAGGCGGCGGAGACGGGCACCCGCGCCGCGCTGATCTCGCCCGACCGCAACCTGACCCGCCGCGTCACCGCCGCGCTCGACCGCTGGGGCATCCGCCCGGACGATTCCGCCGGGCGTCCGCTGGCGCTGTCGGCGCCGGGGCGGCTGATGCGACAGGTGGCGGCGCTCTTCGGCCAGAAGCTGACCGGCGATGCGCTGCTGGCGCTGCTCAAGCACCCGCTGGCGTTCTCCGGCCCCGGCCGTGGCCCGCACCTGATCCTGACCCGCGAGTTCGAGCTGCACCTGCGCCGCCACGGCCCCGCCTTTCCGACGGCGGAAAGCGTGCAGCGCTGGGCCGAAACCCAGACCCATGACCGCGCCGCCGACTGGGCGCGGACCGTAGCGGCGACGCTCTGCGGGCACGAGTCCATTCCGCGGCTGCCGCTGGAAGATTTCGTCGCGATGCATCTTGTCCTGACCGAAGCCCTCGCGCGGGGTTTTGCCGAAACCGGCTCCGGCGCACTGTGGGAGAAGGCTGCGGGGGAAGAGGCGCTGAAGGCCGTCGCCGAATTGCAGGCCGAAGCCGGGGCGGGGGGCGAGATGACGCCTGCCGATTATGCGGGCGTGTTCCTGGGCGTGCTCAACCGGCACGAGGTGCGCGAGACGGAAAGCGTGCATCCCGGCATCATGATCTGGGGCACTCTGGAGGCTCGGGTGCAGGGCGCCGATCTGGTGGTGCTCGGCGGCCTCAACGACGGCACCTGGCCCGCCCAGCCGTCGCCCGACCCCTGGCTGAACCGCGCGATGCGGAAGGAGGCGGGGCTTCTGCTGCCGGAACGCCGGATCGGGCTGTCGGCGCATGACTACCAGCAGGCCGTGGCGGCAAGGCGCGTGGTCCTCAGCCGGGCGAAGCGGGGGCCGGAGGCGGAAACCGTGCCCTCGCGCTGGCTGAACCGACTGGTGAACCTGATGTCCGGCTTGGCCGAGAGGAACGGCCCCGATGCGCTGCAAGCGATGCGTGACCGGGGTGACGACTGGCTGCGCAAGGCCGAAGGCTTCGACGCGGCGCCCGAGGCACCCCCGGCGCGGCGCCCCTCGCCCCGCCCGCCGGTCGCGGCCCGGCCGAGGAAGCTCTCTGTCACCGAAATCAAGACGCTGATCCGCGACCCCTATGCGATCTATGCCCGCCATGTGCTGAAGCTGAAACCGCTCGACCCGTTGCGCCCTGTCGCTGATCCCAGGCTGCGCGGCACGATGCTGCATGAAATCCTGGAGGTCTATCTGCGCAGCGGCGGCGGCGGGCGCGAGCGGCTTCTGGCGATCACCGGGAGGGTGCTGGCCGAAAGGGTGGCCTGGCCGTTGGCCCGGACGATCTGGCAGGCCCGTATCGCCAAGGCGGCGGATGCCTTCCTGGAGTTTTCCGCCACGACCGGCGGCGAGCCGGTACTGATCGAGGAGAAGGGCGCGGTCGCGCTGCCGGGACTCGACTTCACCCTGACCGGCAAACCCGACCGGATCGACCTCTTGCAGGACGGGCGGCTTTACCTGATCGACTACAAGACCGGCACGCCGCCGACCAAGCCGCAGCAGAAGCATTTCGACAAGCAGCTGTTCCTGACCGCTGCAATGGCGGAAGGTGGCGGGTTCAAGGGGCTGGACCCGGCAGAGGTGGCAAGGCTCTCCTATGTCGGGCTGAAGGCCGAACTGGCCATCGAGACGGTCGACTTGGAACCGGGCGAGGTGGCCGGGATCTGGGCCGATTTCGGCAGGCTGATGGCCAGTTATGCGCGCCCCGGCCAAGGCTACACCGCCCGCCGCGCACTGGAATCCGTCCGCGACGCCAGCGACTACGACCACCTCGCGCGCTTCGGCGAATGGGACATGACCGACGATTCCGCGCCGGAGGACCTGTCGTGACCGACGCCCTCACCCCCCAGATCACTGCCGCCGATCCCGCGCGGAACACCTGGCTTTCCGCCAATGCCGGGTCGGGCAAGACCCGCGTGCTGACCGACCGGGTGGCGCGCCTCCTCCTCGGCGGGGTGGAGCCGCAGCATATCCTCTGCCTCACCTACACCAAGGCCGCCGCCTCCGAGATGCAGAACCGGCTGTTCCGGCGGCTGGGCGAATGGGCGATGATGCCCGAGCCCGCCTTGCGCGACACGCTGGCCACGCTGGGCGAGGGTGCCTTGTCGCCCCAGCGCCTGTCCCGCGCCCGCCAGTTGTTCGCCCGCGCCATCGAGACGCCCGGGGGCTTGCGCATCCAGACCATCCACAGCTTCTGCGCCAGCCTGCTGCGCCGGTTTCCGCTGGAGGCGGGTGTGCCCCCCGGCTTCACCGAAATGGACGACCGCGTTGCCCGCCAGATGCGCGCCGAGATCGTCGAGGAAATGGCCGACGGCCCGGACGCAGCCGTGGTCCGCCGCCTGACCGAAGTGCAGGACGGCGAGGATTTCGCCAAGCTCGTCGACCAGATCGCCAGCCATCGCGCGGCTTTCGCGCACCCGATGGACCTTGCCTCGGTGCGGCGTCTGTTCGGCCTGCCTGCCGATGTCACCGACGACCATTTCGTGCGGCTTGCCTTCCGGGGTGGCGAGGACTGGCTGGTCGCCCAATGCCTGCCGCTTCTGCGCGCCGGGTCCGCTACGATGCAGGACCTTGCGGCGGCTCTGGCGGGGCTGCGGCTCGATGCGCCGGGGCGCGCCGATCTGATGGTGCTCTATGACTGCCTCCTGAAGAAGGACGGGCAGCCGAACTTCGCCAAGGTCCCGACCACCAAGGTCCGCACCGCCATGGGCGATCTGGTGCATGACTTCGACGACTTCATGCAGCGGGTATGCGAGGCGCGAGACGCGGAAAAGGCGCTCGCCGCCGCCGGGAAGACGCTGGCCCTGCACGACTTCGCCGCCGTCTTCCTGCCCGAATATGCCGCCCGCAAGGCCGCACGGGGATTCCTCGATTTCGACGACCTGATCGCCCGCGCCAAGGCGCTGTTGACCGACCCGTCGCTGGCGGCCTGGGTGCTCTACCGGCTGGATGGCGGCATCGACCATATCCTCGTCGACGAAGCCCAGGACACCAGCCCGGAGCAATGGGAACTGATCGAGGCCCTGTCCGCCGAACTGATCGCCGGCGAAGGCGCGACCACTCGCGCGCGGACGCTGTTCGTCGTCGGCGACAAGAAGCAGTCGATCTATTCCTTCCAGGGCGCCGATGTCGCCGCCTTCGACCGGATGCGCGGCCATTTCGGCAGCCGTCTGGCCGGGGGCCCGGGTCTTGCGACCAGCGCGCTGGAACATTCCTTCCGCTCCTCCCCCGCCGTGCTGGAGGTGGTCGACCGGACCTTCACCCCCGACCAGCACGCGGCGCTGGGCGGCAGCTCGCATCACCTGGCCTTCAACGCCACCCTGCCCGGCCGCGTCGACGTCTGGCCGGTGCTGGGCAAGGAGGACAAGGCCGAGCCCGGCCCCTGGTTCGAGCCGCTGGACACACCGCACCCGGAAGACCCCAACGTCGCGCTGGCGAACCGGATCGCCCGCTGGATTCAGGAGAGGGTTGAAGGACCGAATGGCAACGATCAAATCCCGCAGGCCAAGGATGGCAAGGTCACGTTCCGCCCCATCCACTATGGCGATTTCCTGATCCTGGTGCAGCGCCGGTCGGATCTCTTCCGCGAGATCATCCGCGCCTGCAAGACGCTTGGCCTGCCCATCGCCGGGGCCGACCGGCTGAAGCTGGGCGGCGAGCTGGCGGTCAAGGACCTCGCCGCGCTGCTCGCCTTCCTCGACACGCCCGAGGATGACCTCTCGCTCGCCGCTGTCCTGCGCTCCCCCCTCTGCGGCTGGTCCGAGGCCGAGCTTTTCCGCCTCGCCCATCCCCGCAAGGGCTATCTGTGGGAGGCGCTCCGCGACCATCCCGGCCACGACGATACCCGCGCCTTCCTGGACGACATGCGCGGCCAGGCCGACTTCCTGCGCCCCTACGACCTGATCGAGCGCGTCCTCCACCGCCACGACGGCCGCCGCAAGCTGATCGGGCGGCTGGGGGCCGAGGCCGAGGACGGGATCGACGAACTTCTGTCGCAGGCTTTGTCCTACGAGGCGACGGAAGTGCCCAGCCTGACAGGCTTCCTCGCCTGGATGGAGACCGACGAGGTCGAGGTGAAGCGCCAGCTGGACGGCGAAGGCCAGCGCATCCGGGTGATGACCGTCCACGGCGCCAAGGGGCTGGAGGCCGAGATCGTCATCCTGCCCGACACCTGCGACCGCACCCCGCAGGACCGCGACCAGCTGTATCGCCTGCCCGGTGGCCCGCCGGTCTGGAAGGTCGCCAGGGACGAAAGCCCCGCGCTGATCGCCGAAGAACGCGCCGCGCGGGCGGAGCGCGACGCGGCGGAACGGTTGCGCCTCCTCTACGTCGCGATGACCCGCGCGCGCTGCTGGCTGGTCGTCGCCGGGGCGGGCAAGACGACGCAAGATGCCTGCTGGCACAACCTGATTTCCGCCGGGGTGCGGGCCGCGGGGGCTGTGACCATCGAGGACGGCATCCAGCGTCATGCCTTCGGCGACTGGCCCGGCCCCGCCCCCCGCGCCCTGCCCACTGACACCCCCGTCGCCCTTCCCGTCTGGGCATCGCAACCCGCCCCCGAGCCCTTCCGCGCTCCGAAGGTGCTGTCGCCCTCCGATCTCGGCGGCGCCAAGGCCCTGCCGGGCGAGCCGCTTTACCCCGAGGCCGAGGCCCGCGCGCGCGGCACCGCGCTGCACCTGCTGCTCGAACGGCTGCCGGGCCTCGACCCCGGCCAATGGGACAGCTTCGCCGCCCCCCTCGTCCCCGATCCGCTGCACCTGACCGACGCTTTGGCAGGGGCGCGGCTGGTCCTGACGCATCCCGACCTCGCCCCCCTCTTCGGCTCCGAAACCCTCGCCGAAGTCGCCGTCACCGCGCCCTGGGGCGACCGCACGCTGGCAGGCACCATCGACCGGCTGGTCATCGCCCCCGACCGCGTGCTGATCATCGACTACAAGTCGAACGCCGTGATCCCGGATCGGCCCGAGGCGACGCCGGAAGGCATCCTCCGCCAGCTGGGCGCCTACGCGCATATGCTGGGCCAGATCTACCCCGACCGCCGGATCGAAACGGCAATCCTCTGGACCAGGGCCCCCAGCCTGATGCCCGTCGATCCCGACATCGTGAGGCAGGCCTTCCTGCGAACCACGATCCCTTGACGTTCTGGCGCCGTCTTCCTACCTTCCTTACCCGACAAATCCCGCAGGAGAACGATCATGGGCGCTGCCACCGTCGCAGTCACCGACGCCACCTTCGACACCGAGGTCCGCAAGTCCTCGATCCCGGTGGTCGTGGACTTCTGGGCCGAATGGTGCGGCCCCTGCCGCCAGATCGGCCCGGCGCTGGAAGAGCTTGCCACTCAGTATGCGGGCAAGGTGAAGATCGTGAAGGTCAACGTCGACGAGAACCCCGACAGCCCTGCGGTTCTGGGCGTTCGCGGCATCCCGGCGCTCTTCATGTTCAAGGACGGCCAGGTGATCTCGAACAAGGTCGGCGCCGCCCCCAAGGCCGCGCTGGAGAACTGGATCAAGTCGGCGATCTGATAGCCTGACACCACCCTTTGGTGCCCGGCACCCAAATCCGGGCATCATGCGCGACGCAAGAACATCCGATCCAGATCAGCTGTTCAGGATTGCTGCCCAGTTGGTCCGTCCGTGGACAACGCGCAGGATGTCCAGTTCCGTTGCGGTGAACTGGTAGATCACCATGTGAGATCGAAATGGGTAGATGCGGACCGGCGGCCGGAATTCGGGACGTTCCCGTGCGATTTCCGGTTGTGCCGCCAAGAGACTGAACAGACTTGCAAGGTCTTCAAGATAGATACGAGCCTGTCGTCGTCCCCAAAGCTCGACACCCTGCCAATACATCGCATCCATGTCGGAAATCGCGAAAGCCTTGACGATGATCTGCCGCTTCACCGACGTTCGCGTTCCGCCAGGAATGCCTGCATGTCAAAAGGCTGCGACGGCCCCGAGGCCAGCCCCTCGTCAATCAGCCCTTGAATTTCGCTGATCGCTTCGCGCCGCGCCTGATCACGGCGGATCAGGTCGCGCACATAATCGCTTACGTTGCTGTATCGCCCGTCACGGGCCTGCCCCTCGGCATAGGCCTTCATCTTGTCGGGCAGAGAGATGTTCATCGTCGCCATGTTTGAAGCTTAATGCGATGGCAAACCTTGTCAACCGCCTTCCCGCTTCCCAACCCGCCGGTTTTCCTGTAAGGCCCCCGCCATCTGAGACGTGAGGCCCGCCCCCGGGGCCCGTGCGAAGGATTTGGGGGATGGGCGGCAATGGGGCCGCCAGATATCGGGGGCACCGGCAGGGGCCGGGTCCTCAGAGGAAACGACATATGTTCAATGTGACCAAGAAATCGATCCAGTGGGGCAATGAAACGCTCACTCTGGAAACGGGGAAAGTTGCGCGCCAGGCCGATGGATCGGTGATCGCGACGCTGGGCGAGACCCAGGTGATGGCCAACGTGACCTTCGCGCGCGCCGCGAAGCCGGGCCAGGACTTCTTCCCCCTGACCGTCCACTACCAGGAAAAGTACTACGCAGCCGGCAAGATCCCCGGCGGCTTCTTCAAGCGCGAGGCGCGGCCGTCGGAGAAGGAAACGCTGGTCTCCCGCCTGATCGACCGGCCGATCCGTCCGCTGTTCGTCGACGGCTTCCGCAACGAAGTGCTGGTCATGGCGACCGTGCTGTCCTGCGACCTCGTCAATGACCCCGACATCGTGGCGATGATCGCGGCCTCGGCGGCGCTGACCGTCTCGGGCGTACCCTTCATGGGTCCGATCGGCGCGGCCCGTGTCGGCTTCGTCGACGGCCAGTATGTGCTGAACCCGGCGATGGACGACATGACCCAGCTGCGGCTGAAGCCCGAGCAACGGCTTGACCTCGTCGTCGCGGGTACCAAGGACGCCGTGATGATGGTGGAATCCGAAGCTTACGAGCTGACGGAGGAGGAAATGCTGGGCGCGGTCGTCTTTGGCCACCAGCAGATGCAGCCGGTCATCGACCTGATCATCGACTTCGCGGAGGCTTCCGCGAAAGAGCCCTTCGACTTCACCCCGCCCGACTATTCGGCGCTCTATGCCAAGGTGAAGAAGGCCGGCGAAGAGCAGATGCGCGCCGCTTTCGCGATCCGTGACAAGCAGGACCGCACCTCGGCCATCGAAGCCGCTGTCGATGCCATCAAGGCCGCGATGTCGGAGGAAGACCAGGCCGACGCGAACCTCTATCCGGCGATCAAGCAGCTGGAATCGGCGGTCCTGCGCGGCGACGTGGTCAAGCACGGCCGCCGGATCGACGGTCGCGACACCAGGACCGTCCGTCCCATCGTGGCGGAAACCGGCGTCCTGCCGCGCGCCCACGGCTCGGCCCTGTTCACCCGGGGTGAAACGCAGGGCCTTGTCGTCACCACTCTGGGGACGGGCGAGGATGAGCAGATCATCGACGCGCTGAACGGCAACTACCGCTCGAACTTCCTGCTGCACTACAACTTCCCGCCCTATTCGGTCGGCGAAGTTGGCCGCGTCGGTTCGCCCGGTCGGCGTGAGATCGGCCACGGCAAGCTCGCCTGGCGCGCGCTTCAGGCGGTGCTCCCGGCACCGACCGACTTCCCCTACACCATCCGCGTGGTGTCCGAGATCACCGAATCGAACGGCTCCTCCTCGATGGCGTCGGTCTGCGGCGGGTCGCTGTCGATGATGGATGCGGGCGTTCCGCTGAAGTCGCCGGTCGCGGGCGTCGCCATGGGCCTCGTGCTGGAAGATGACGGCGAATGGGCCGTGCTGACCGACATCCTGGGCGACGAGGACCACCTCGGCGACATGGACTTCAAGGTCGCGGGCACCGCTACGGGCATCACCTCGCTGCAGATGGACATCAAGATCGCCGGGATCACCCCCGACATCATGAAGCAGGCCCTCGCCCAGGCGAAGGACGGTCGTCTGCATATCCTCGGTGAAATGGGCAAGGCGCTGTCGGCCCCGCAGGGCTTCAGCGAATACGCGCCGAAGATCGAGACGATGCAGATCCCGACCGACAAGATCCGCGAAGTCATCGGCTCGGGCGGCAAGGTCATCCGCGAGATCGTGGAAACCTCTGGCGCCAAGGTCGACATCAACGACGACGGCGTGATCAAGATCGCCTCGAACGACCAGAAGGCCATCAAGAAGGCCCATGACATGATCTGGTCGATCGTGGCCGAGCCGGAAGAAGGCCAGATCTACACCGGCAAGGTGGTGAAGCTGGTCGACTTCGGCGCCTTCGTGAACTTCTTCGGCAAGCGCGACGGTCTGGTCCATGTGAGCCAGATCGCCAACAAGCGCCTGAACCACCCGAACGAGCTTCTGAAGGAAGGCCAGGAGGTCAAGGTCAAGCTCCTCGGCTTCGACGACCGCGGCAAGGTGCGCCTGGGGATGAAGATGGTCGACCAGGAGACCGGCGCGGAAATCACCGAGAAGAAAGAAGAATCCGCCGAAGGCTGATTGCCTTCGCTGGCGCGAACGTGAAGGCCCCGGGGGAAACCCCGGGGCCTTTTCCGTCTTGTCTCACGCCTTCTTGTGGTGCGCGTTACCTGCGTCCCCGCAAGGATCACTGAAAAAGGACAAGCGCATGACCCATCTCACCCGCCGCACCCTCGCTGCCGCTGGCCTCGCCGCCGTGCTGCCGTGGCGCGCCTTCGCCAAGACCGAAGAAGACTGGGTCATGCCCGAGGACTTCCTGCCCCGTCCCGTCCGCTTTCAGGATCCGCAGGAGCCCGGCACGATCATCGTCGACCCGGACTATTTCGCGCTCTACCTCGCCCTGACCCCGCGCCGGGGGATGCAATACAGCGTCGGGGTGGGTCGGGGAGATCTTTACGAATCCGGCTGGTTCAGCGTGGGGGCCAAGAAGGAATGGCCCAGCTGGACTCCGACCAGGGAGATGATCGCCCGCGACCCCGACCACTATGCGCAATACGCCGACGGAATGCCGGGTGGGCCGAAGAACCCGCTCGGCGCGCGGGCGCTTTACCTCTTCAGCGAGACCGGCGCCGATACCTTCCTGCGCATCCATGGCACGCCCGAGCCCTGGACCATCGGCACCGCCGTCTCGAACGGCTGCGTCAGGCTGGCGAACGAACATATCGCCGAGCTTTACGACCAGGTCGAACTCGGCGCCCCGGTGCTGCTGCTGCCGAAGGTGGAAACGGCGTGAAAAGGGGGCCCGCAGGCCCCCGATCCCTCACGCCTTGGCAAACCGCAGATAGGGCAGCTTGATGTCCAGATCGCCGTAGCGCTCTTTTGCCTGATCGTTGTTCAGCGCCAGCGCCACGATCACGTCCTGCCCGGGCACCCAGTTGGCGGGGGTCGCCAGCGGCACGCCGTCGGTCTTCTGCACCGCGTCCAGCGCGCGCAGGATCTCGGCGAAGTTGCGGCCCACCGACATGGGGTAAGTCATCGTCAGCCGCACCTTCTTGTCCGGCCCGACGATATAGACCGTCCGCACCGTGGCCGAATGGGCGGGCGTCCGTCCCTCGGTCGGCAGGTAATAGTCGGCGGGCAGCATGTCATAGGCCTTGGCGACCGTCAGGTCGCTGTCGTCGATGATCGGGAAATCGGCCGGGGCGCCGCCGAAGGCCTCGATGTCGCGCTTCCATTTCTCATGGTCGGCCTTGCCGTCGACCGACACGCCGATCACCTTGGTCTTGCGCTTTTCCCACTCGGCAGCCAGCTGCGCGACTGCCGCGAATTCCGTGGTGCAGACCGGGGTGAAGTCGCGCGGGTGGCTGAAGATGATGCCGTAGTTGTCGCCCAGCCAGTCGTGGAACCGGATCGTGCCAGCGGTGCTTTCGGCGGTGAAGTCGGGCGCGGTGTCGTTGATGCGGACGGCCATGGGAACCTCTTCGGTTGGAATCCTGTCTGGGGGCGAACATATGCCGATAGGAAAAAGGTTTCATCCCTCTGGATGGGTTGCCCGGCAAATAGGAATAGCGTTCCAGCAGACGCGGACGAAACGACAAGAACGTTCCACCCCGCTGCGGCCGCGATCAGTCGAATGTCCCCGTCACCCGACCGAACAGCATGAAGGCCCGCGCGGTGCGGGTGTCGGCCAGATCGGCCAGTTCGGCATCGGTTGCGTTCGGCTCGAAGGCCGCGAAGGTCTTGTCGAAGGCGCGCAGGAAATGATGCGCTGCGTCGCGGAACACCGGGTCCGATTTCATCCGCCCCGCCGTCAGCGCCAGCGAGGCCCGGTCGCGGATGCCCCCCAGCGCGGCGATGGACCGCCCGCGCTCGCCGCCCGCGAAGCGCCGCCACAGTTCCGGGTGGCAGAGGTCAGGTTGCAGGTCGTCCATGTAGATGCCGTCCTGGCTCAGCAGCGTCAGCACGTCCTGCGCTGCGCGGATCAGCTTCGACGAGGTCCGGTCCTCCAGCGCCAGGCGCAGGGCGCGGAAGCCCTCCTTGTCCTCGGGCGTTTCCGGGAATTGCAGCGCGCGGATGAAATCTGCGACCGACAGCGGCGGGCGGAGATCTTCGGCCGGGGTTCCCAAGGCAAGAGTCGGTTCTTCTGCGGCAGGCTCGGGACGGGGCGGGGTGAGGGCCGCCTTGCGGTCTGCCGAGGGCACCGACAGCGCGGCATCCCGGCGCGAGGTGAAGGTCGCCAGCACCGTTTCCGCCTGCTTGGTCGAGGCTGCAATCTCGTCCAGCCGCTTCTCGACCGAGGGCTTCAGGCCGTTGCCTTGCGCCTGCACATAGCTTGACCGCATCGCATCGACCGTGGCCTGCAGCCGCTTGGCCTCGGCCCGAAGTTCGCGGATCGAGCGCAGGGTAATGACAACCGCCCAGATCAGCGCGATGGGCAGGAAGACCATCAGCAGGGTCATCACCAGGCCCAGCGTCCGCGTCTCGCTGCCCGGCGGTGTGACCAGCACATAGACGAGGATCAGAAGAACCCAGCCCAGGCTGAGGCCCACGCCCGCGACTTCCATGCCGCGGCTCGGCGGATCGTTCAGCTGCGCCAGCGGACCTTTGCCCAGGCCCGCATCCCCTGTCGGCAAATCCTTGACCGGCGGTTTCACCCCGGTGCCCCCCCCGTCAGATGTAGCGGATCGACAGGATTTCGTAGGACCGGGTCCCCCCCGGCGTCTTGACCTCGACGCTGTCGGCTTCCTCCTTGCCGATCAGGGCCCTGGCCAGCGGCGAGCGCAGGTTGAGAAGCCCGTTTTCGATATCGGCCTCGACCTCGCCGACGATCTGGTAGGTCTTCTCTTCGTCGCTCTCCTCGTCGACCAGCGTCACGGTGGCGCCGAACTTGATCGGGCCGCCCAGTTTTGACGGGTCGATGACCTCGGCCAGCGACAGGGTGCCTTCCAGCTCCTTGATCCGGCCTTCGATGAAGCCCTGCTTCTCGCGCGCGGCGTGGTATTCGGCATTTTCCGACAGGTCGCCATGCTCGCGCGCCTCGGCGATGTCCCGGATGATCGCCGGACGGTCCACCGTCTTCAGCTGCTTCAGTTCAGCATCCAGCGCATCATATCCGCGCCGTGTCATCGGGATCTTTTCCATCGGTCTTCCACAGTAAAAGAAGAAGCCACGGGTCGGGGTGCGACCCATGACTTCGGAGAACTCCGTTCACCTCACCCGATGAACTGCACAAATGCAAGGGGTCATGCCGCGCCTGCGCGACGGCCTGTCGCGCGGAAGACGGAATGTTTCGCACCCGGCTGCGCCCGGGATTTGATGTTGCGTCATGGTTGACCTTGCGTCCTCCTTCCGGCAACAGGGGGCCGCAACTAGCCAGCGTTTCAGTGCCGGTATTGGCCGACCGGGGAGGGACAAGCGATGACTGCGATCCAACGCGAGAAGATGGACTATGACGTCGTCATCGTAGGCGCCGGGCCTGCGGGCCTCTCGGCGGCGATCCGGCTGAAGCAGCTGGACCCGGAGCGGTCGGTCGTGGTGCTGGAGAAAGGCTCCGAGGTCGGCGCGCATATCCTTTCCGGCGCGGTGCTGGACCCGTCGGGGCTGGATGCGCTGCTGCCCGACTGGCGGTCGATGGGCGCCCCGATCAGGACCGAGGTCAAGGAGGACAACTTCTACCTTCTCGGCCCGGCCGGCAAGGTCCGCATCCCGAACTGGCCGATGCCGCCCCTGATGTCGAACCACGGCAACTACATCGTCTCGATGGCCAACGTCTGCCGCTGGATGGCGGGCGCGGCCGAGGGGCTGGGCGTCGAGATCTTCCCCGGCATGGCCTGTTCGGAACTGGTCTACGAAGGCGACACCGTCGTCGGCGTGGTGGCTGGCGAATTCGGCCGCGACCCCGAAACCCGCGAGCCCGGGCCGTCCTATGAACCCGGCATGGAACTGCGCGGCAAGTATGTCTTCCTCTCCGAAGGCGTGCGCGGCAGCCTCGCCAAGCAGGTGATCGCGAAATACGACCTGTCGAAGGGCCACTGCCCGCAGAAATTCGGTCTTGGCATGAAGGAAATCTGGGAGATCGACCCCGCCAAGCACCGCGAGGGCACAGTCACCCACACGATGGGCTGGCCGCTCGGCAAGAACGCGGGCGGCGGCAGCTTCATCTATCACCTTGAAAACAATCAGGTCTATGTCGGCTTCGTCGTTCACCTGAACTACGAGAACCCCCACCTCTACCCCTACATGGAATTCCAGCGCTTCAAGCATCATCCGATGGTCGCGGACCTCCTGAAGGGCGGCAAACGTGTGGCCTACGGCGCCCGCGCGATCTCCGAGGGCGGCTGGCAGTCGATCCCGAAGATGGTCGCCCCTGGCGTCGCCCTCCTCGGCTGCACCGCGGGCCTCGTCAACGTCCCCCGCATCAAGGGCAACCACAACGCCATGCTCTCGGGCAAGGCCGCCGCCGAGGCCGCCCATGCCGCCATCACCGCAGGCCGCCAGGGCGACGAGCTTTCCACCTACGAGACCGAGGTCCGCAGCGGCCCGATCGGCAAGGATCTGAAGAAGGTCCGCAACGTCAAGCCGCTCTGGTCGCGCTATGGCCTTGTCGCCAGCCTGATGGGCGGCGGCCTTGATATGTGGCTGAACACCGCGGGCCTCACCGCCTTCGGAACGCTCAAGCACAAGAAATCCGACGCAGCCGCCACCGGCCTCGCCAAGGATTTCAAACCGATCGACTACCCCAAGCCCGACGGCAAGCTGTCCTTCGACCGGCTGACCAACGTCGCCTTCTCCTTCACCAACCACGACGAGAACCAGCCCGCCCACCTGGTGCTGAAGGATCCCTCCATCCCCATCGCCGTCAACCTGCCGAAATATGCCGAACCGGCGCAGCGCTATTGCCCGGCGGGCGTCTACGAGGTGCTGGGCGAAGGCCAGGACGCCACCTTCCGGATCAACTTCCAGAACTGTGTCCACTGCAAGACCTGCGACATCAAGGACCCTTCGCAGAACATCGTCTGGACCACGCCGATGGGCGGCGGCGGGCCGAACTACCCCAATATGTGACGTCCCGGCGGCACCGACTCACGAAAGCTTGTCCGAAACCGGGGGTCCCCGCCGCAAGGCCGGGTCCCTCTGCATTGCGCGCGCCCCGGCGCCGGGCTACCTTCGCTGCGACCCTTCGAGGAGAGGCCGATGCGCCAGATCATGTCCCGCACCCTGACCGCGCTGGTCCTGGCGGCAAGCCTTGCTGCGCCGCTCCGGGCGGAAGAGACCGTCGACAGCGGCGCCTATCTTGCCGCGCGCGTCGCCGAAAGCGAGAACGACTTCCGCTCTGCCGCCGCCTGGTATGCCAAGGCGATCATCGCCGATTCGCAGAACCCGCAACTTCTTGACGGGGCGATCCTGGCCGAGATCGGCGTCGGCGACTTCGCCCTTGCGATCGAGATTGCCGGGATGCGCAAGGGCCTTGCGGGCGATGCAAGCCAGTTGGCCGAACTCGCGCTGATCGCCGACCAGGCCAAGCGCGAGGATTACGCGGCTTTGATCGCCGGGGCCGAGGGCGGGCGCGACATCGGCGAGCTGGCCAATGCGCTGGTCCTCGCTTGGGCCAAGCTCGGCGAAGGGAAGATGTCCGAGGCGCTGGAGGATTTCGACGCTCTGACGAAGAAGAAGGGCTTCGAAGCCTTCGGCTACTACCACAAGGCCCTGGCGCTCGCCTCGGTCGGCGATTTCGAGGGCGCGGATGAAATCCTGTCCGGCAAGTCGGGGGGGGCCGTCACAGTGATGCGGCGCGGGGTCTTCGCCCATGCCGAGATCCTCAGCCAGCTCGAGCGCAATGCCGATGCCTTGGCACTCCTTGACAAGACATTCGGGACCGCCCCCGATCCGGTCGTGGACGCCCTCCGCCACCGCCTGGAAGCGGGCGAGCCGATCCCCTTCGACACCGTGACATCGGCCCGCGACGGGATCGCCGAGGTCTTCTTCACCATTTCGACCGCCCTGAACGGCGAGGCCGATCCGGTCTATACCCTCCTCCACCTGCGCGTGGCGGGCTACCTTCGCCCGGACCATTCCGACGTCCTGTTGATGACGGCCGACGTGCTGGAACAGCTGGGGCAGCACGATCTTGCCGCCGAAACCTATGCCGCCTTCCCGCCTGACGATCCCACCTATGTCACTGCCGAAGTCGGTCGCGCCTCGGCACTCAAGGCGCAGGGCAAGCCGGACGCAGCCATCGACGCGCTGAAGACGCTCGCTCGGGCACACGGCGACCTTCTGGGCGTGCAGTTCGCCCTGGCCGACCTCCTGCGCGCGGAAGAACGCTTCGACGAGGCCGAGGTCGCCTACTCGGCGGCCATCGAGCTTTCGGCGGAGGCCAAGGCCGAAAACTGGGTGCTCTATTTCTATCGCGGCATCTGCCACGAACAATCGAAGGACTGGGCGCCCGCCGAGGCCGATTTCCGCAAGGCGCTGTCGTTGAACGGGGCGCAGCCGCAGGTGCTGAACTATCTCGGCTATGGCCTCGTCGACCGCGGCGAAAAACTGGACGAGGCGCTGGGGATGATCGAAAAGGCCGTCGCCGCCGACCCCGAGCAGGGCTACATCATCGACAGCCTCGCCTGGGCCTATTTCAAGCTTGGCCGCTATGCCGATGCGCTGGAACCGATGGAGAAGGCCTCGCTGCTCGAACCCGTCGACCCCATCGTCACCGACCATCTGGGCGATGTCTACTGGATGAACGACCGCAAGATGGAAGCCCGTTTCCAGTGGCGCCGGGCGTTGTCTTTCGAGCCGACGGAAGCCGACAAGACCCGGATTCTGCGCAAGCTGGAGCTGGGGCTGGACGTTGTGATGACCGAGGAAGGCACCGCGAAGCCGCCGGTCAAGGCCGCCGAGAATGGCAACTGATGCAGTCAGCGAAGCCGCCTCGGCCAAGCTGAACCTCTGCCTGCACGTCACCGGTCGTCGCGGCGACGGCTATCATCTGCTCGACAGTCTGGTGGTCTTCGCCGATGTGGCGGACCGGGTCTCTGCCGCGCCGGGCCAGGGGCTTTCGCTGCGGGTGACGGGGCCGGAAGGTGCGGGCCTTGGCTCCGAACCCGACAATCTGGTCCTGCGCGCGGCCCGGTCGATGGGCGTGACCGATGCGGCGCTGCTTCTGGAAAAGCATCTGCCGGTCGCCGCAGGGATAGGTGGCGGTTCGGCGGATGCGGCGGCGGCGCTCAGGGCGCTGGCGCGATGGACGGGGCGGCCCCTACCCTCCGATGCCGAAGTCCTGCGCCTCGGTGCCGATGTTCCGGTCTGCCTTTCAGGGCGTCCCGCCCGGATGACCGGCATCGGCGAGGGGCTCACGCCATTGCCACCGCTGCCTGCGCTTTGGGTCGTGTTGGTCAACCCGCGCGTGGCTGTCCCGACCCCGCAGGTCTTTGCGGCCTTGACCCGCCGCGACAACCCGCCTCTGCCCGATCTGCCACCCTCGGCCCTTGCCTCTGCCGAAGCCTTCGCCTCATGGCTGACCAGTCACACCCGCAACGACCTCGTCGCTCCGGCCCGCTCGGCGGCCCCACTCCTGACCAAGGTGCAGTCCGCCCTGTCCGCCACCCCCGCCTGCCTCCTCGCCCGCATGTCGGGCTCCGGCGGCACCCATTTCGGCCTTTTTGCCTCCGCCGAGGCCGCCGAGACTGCGGCCCGGTCCCTGGTCTCAGCGCATCCCGGCTGGTGGATCACCGAGGGAAAAATCTCGTAGCGCGGGTGAAACGCTCCGCTCTCCGACGAAGCCACCGCTCTTCGAAAGCCCACCATTCTTCGGCGACATCCGCCGCTCTTCCCCATGAAATCGACCGTTAACCAATGCCTTTCCAAATGGTAAACGCCCACAATCAATCCATTGAAAACTCAACGATATCCAGAAATGTCCACCGTGGACACTTTCCCGCCTTCCCTCAGAAATAGCTCCTGACCAGCGCCCCTGAAACCAGCGCCCAGCCATCGGCCACCACGAAGAAGATCAGCTTGAACGGCAGCGAGACCACCGCCGGCGGGACCATCATCATCCCCATCGACATCAGGATCGCAGCGACCACGAGGTCGATGATCAGGAAGGGCAGGAAGATCATGAAGCCGATCTCGAAGGCGCGCTGGATCTCGGACAGCAGGAATGAGGGAACCAGCAGCGACAGCGGCGCGTCGGCGGGCGTGACGGCGGCGGTGGAGCGCAGGTCCTGTAGGGTCTGCAAGGTCTCCGGATCGACCCGCCCCGCCATGAAGACCCGGAACGGCGCGATGGCGGCCTGCAAGCCCGGCCCCACCTCCAGTGTTCCGTTCGTCATCGGCTCGATCCCCTTGACCCAGGCCTCGGTGAAGACCGGGTCCATCACGAACCAGGTCAGGAACAGCGAAAGGCTGATGATCAGCATGTTCGGCGGCGCCTGCTGCAAGCCCAGCGCCTGCCGCAGGATCGACAGCACCGTGACGATGAAGGGAAAGCAGGTGACCATCACCGCGAGCCCCGGCACGATGGACAGCACCGTGACCAGCAACAGAAGCTGCACCGACCGGAGCGAGAGCGACTCCCCCGCCCCGCCGCCGAGGTCGATCGACACCTGCTGCGCCAGCGCCGGCCCCGCCAGCAGCGTCAGCGCGACGGCAAGGCCGAGGCCAAGCCTCACAGCCCGCCCCGCAGGTTGGCGACCTCGGTCAGCCGCACGGCCAGCTGCCCGGCACTGTCACCCTCAAGCTCGGTCAGCTCCCCCCGCGCGATCAGCCGGTCGCCGACATACAGCTCCACCGGGTCATCCACCCGGCGGTCCAGTTGCAGGACGGCGTCCCTCGACAGCCGCAGAAGGTCGCGCACCAGGGGGCGGGCCCGGCCGACCGAGATCGTGACCTCGATCGGGACCTGGCTGAAGGGGTTGGCGTCAGTGATGTCTTCCATGATGTCTCCTCAGCTCTGGAGGGTGAAGAAGGCCCGGACCGCGATGGCGATGTCGGTCGTCACCTGGGCGAGGTCGACCTTGGTCTCGGATGTTCCCAGGCGGATGTAGACCCGGCCCTCGGGCATCGTCGGCTCTTCGTCGATGACCATCGGCAGGCCGGTTGCCTGCGACACGAGGTCCTCGACCTGTGCCCGGACGGCGGGGTTCAGGACCAGCGTCAGCGGAGCGTCGGCGAGGCTTTCCGCAAGGGGCATCACTGCGTCCAGCACTGTGGGCGCCAGCGTCTCGCGCGCGACTTCGGGCAGGAGCCGGTCGATCATTTGCAGGATCAGCGGCCGGATCGCCTGCAAGACATGGGCCCGCGCGTCCTGGAAGGTGAAGGACAGGCTTTGCAGGTTCCGCGCGAGGTCGGCCCGGATGCGGGACTGGTCGCCCTGCTGGGCCGCCACGGCATCGTCCCAGCCGGCGGAATAGCCCTGCTCGAACGAGGCGACCTTCGCCTCCTCGACCGCGGTCGCCTCGACCAGGGGCCGCATCGAGCAATCCGGGGCCGGGGCGGTATCGAAGACTTCCAGACGCAGGGCGGGCATCAGGCGGGCTCCTCCTCTTCCATCCAGCCGCGCAGGATCTCGATCGATTCGGTCTGACGCTGCTCGATCAGGCGGCGCAGGCGCGTGGCCGGGTCCTCCTCGCTGGCCTCGCCCTCGATCTGTCCACCACCGGGGCTGGCGAAGGCGCCATAGTCGAACCCGTCATCCACCACCCCGCTGATCGCCATCGCGCCCGAGGTCATCGCCGGTGGTAGGGCGAGCGGCGCCTCGGGAGCGGGCAGGGCGGCGCGATTGGCCGAGGTCAGCACGGGCCGGATAACGAACAGGCCCAGGACCAGCGCCACAAGGGCGAGGACGGCGGTCTGGATCATCGACATCAGGTCGATCTGGCCGATCTGCGGCAGGAGGCCCGCAGTGGCCTCGGTGCCTTCGGGGGCCGCGACGGGTTGGAATTCCAGCGATTTCAGGGTCAGGACATCGCCGCGTGTCTCGTCCAATCCGACGGCCGAGGCCACCAGCTCACGCAGTACCGCCAGCTCTTCCTCGGGGCGGGCCGCCCATGTCCGCGTGCCGTCGGCGGCGATGGTTGCCACCCCGTCGATCATGACCGCCACCGTCATCCGCCGCACGGCGCCCGGATTGCGCAGGATCTCGCGCGAGGTTTCGGAAACTTCATAGTTCACCCGCTCCCGGGTTTCGGAATTCTGGCTCTTGCCCTCGCCGCCCGCGCCCGCATCGCCTTCCGGAAGGTTCGAGGCGACTGTCACCGCGCCACCGGGTTCGGTGCTCGACCCGCTGCGCTCCTCGGTTTCCGAGGAAATCGCCACCCGGCCCTGCGGGTCGAGCTTCCGCTCGGTGATCGCCTCGCGTTCCGAGACGAGGTCGATGGAAACCTCGACCACCGCCTTTCCGGCGCCGACGCGGGCGGCCAGCAGACGCTCGACATTGCCCTTGATCGCGGCGGCGCGGTCGGCGGCATCGCCGGTGTCGAAGGCCTGTGCCTCTTCGCCGCCGATGAGGCCCGCGACGGTGTCGATGATCTGCACCGCGTCCGGCGTCATGCCTGCAACGGCGCTGGCCACCAGATGCCGGATCGCGCGGGCCTGCGCCTCGGTCAGCGCGCCGGACACCGTGGTCAGCGTGACCGAGGCGGTGGGCTTGGCTTCCGGCTGGAACACGCGGGTCGGTGCGCTGGCGATGTGGACCCGGGCGGCCTTGACCTCGGGCATCGCAAGGAGGGTGCGGGCGATCTCGCCCTCCTTCGCGCGCCAATAGGCGGCATTGTCCTTGGCGGTGGCGACCGACTTGCCGGTCGAGATGTCGGCCTGGGTCTTGTTCAGGTTGGCGTTGATGCCCTTCATCGTCTGCAGGGCAACCATCGCGCTGGTATTGGTCAGGATCGACGACATATTTCAGTCCTTCGCTCAGGGCCGCAGGTTTCACGGCCGGAAAGCCACGAGGCGTGGCGGTTTGGGCGTTCTGTCCGTGCCGCCGGAGGGGTCCGGCAAGCGCCGCCCCGGCATGGGACGCAAGGGCAGTGAAGCGGCAAACCAGCTAACCAATTCCTAAACGCCACCGGGGAAATGCCGGGCATTTGAAACAGATCAGACGCGTCTGGCCGGGATGCGGTCCAGGGTCGCGATTTCGGCCTTCTGCCCGCGTGCGTCATAGGTGGTGAGCGTCGGGCCACGGGCGATCTCGGTCATGCGCAGGCGCGCGGCCTTCACGCCACGGGTGGCCGCTTCCAGAAGCCGGGCGTTGCGCCGGGCCTTCATCTGCAACCGCTCGGCTTCGGCGCGGTTGGCAGGGGTGATTCGAGCTGCCTCGACCCCGGGGGTCAGCCGGGCAAGGGAGGCGAGATCGCCCGCCATCAGCGCGGCGGCGACCTGGTCGAGCAGGGTTTCAAGGGGCATTGTCTTCGGCCTTCACCATGGAGTTGAAGATCAGCTCCGCCAGCCCCAGCCCGCCTTTCTGGACGATGAGCCTGGCCTGCTCCTGGCGCAGGAACGAGGAAAACTGGGCCTCGCCCTCGCCGCCGCCGAAGCTGCCGTGCATTTCGCCCAGGCCGGAATGGGCAAGCATTTCGGAGAGGAAGGTGGCCTCCAGCTCTTCGGCCTTGGACATGAGCTGGTCGCGGTGCGAGGGGGGATGGGCGGTGATCGGCTGGATGTCCATCGGGGTCTCCCGGATCGGTCGGATTTTCCGCAACGATCCGCGAGGGGGGTAAAGAATGGGTAACTTCTCGGCGGGATAAGGGGGCGAATGCGGCAGAAGTCGTGGAATCATGCAAAGCGTCCAGACGATCCTTCCTGTGTCCATTGTCCCGGCAGGGGGGGCAGGCGATCCGGTTGCAGCGGAGGGTGCGGTCGGCCCGGCCTTCGGTGATGTGGTCGAGCAAGAGCGGGGCGAGGCGGGCACAGGGCGGGAGGCCGATTGCGCGGCGGCTGAAGTCTGGGCGGTGCCTGCCTGGGTGGCCGGGCTTGGGGCGATGGCTGAGGTCGAGGAGCGCGGCGAGGGGCTCATAGCCACTTCGGGTCGCGAAAGCGGCGCCGGTGCGGTCGGGCCGACGGACGGAGCAGGTCCGGCCAAGCCGGAGACCGGTGTCGATCTGCCTGCCTGGTCTGGGACGACCGGGTCGGCAAGGGACGGGCGGGTGACCGTAGGGACGGAGGTGGCGGTCCCGGATGGAGGGCAGGGGGTGGATGGCCCCGCAACTCGTCCGATGCGGGGGATTGGGCTATCGACTGGCCCGTTCGCGGCGGATTTGCCCGACAAACGGCAAGCCGAAGCTGCGGAAGGAATGACGCTGCCAGAAGGTGAAAGGCCTGCGCCGGGAATGTCTGGGGCAACTCCGGCGGCGGCGGGCATGCCGGGATCGGTTCCGCCGGCGCTTTCCTCGGGCAACCGGGAGATGCAGTCGGCGGCTCGTCCGTCCTTTGCGGCGGCAGATGCAGGTCACAGACCCGCCCCGACCGGTCTTGAAACTGCAGACGGGTCCGCTTCCGATCCAGCGGACGGGGCGGCTGGATTGGCGGCCCCTGCATGGGACGGGAGGGAGAGCGCAGTTTTTTCCGCAAGGACGGCGGAGCCGGGCCCGGGCAGGGCCGAGGTCGCCGGGACGCCGCCAAAAGCCGCGGCGCCGGGTCAGGGGCTTGCGACGGAAGGGCCGAAACCGGGGGAGCCCGGTGCGGCGGGGACGTCGACCGGGGCAGCTGAGGACATCAGCGTCCTGCCCAATGATCCTGAAGCGGAGAACGCCCCGGAGGGATCACCGGATCCGCTGCTGTCGGCATCGGCTTTGACCCAGAGGAAGGCCTCTCCGCCACCCGCCGCCCTAAAGCCGCCGGCAGGCGGTGCTTCCCGGACGCAGCTTGGCCCAACGATGCCCGCCGGCGATGCCACCCGGGCGCTGAATCCCGGTGTCTGGGAGTGGTTTTTCAGCGGAGTCATCGCTCCGTCCCCCACGCGAACGGATGATGTGGACGAAGCGCCAGCCATGGCTTCGATGCTGGCAGCAGTGGTCCCGTCGCTCAAGACCGTGGCCCCACTGTCTGTCGACGGGAGCGAACCGGATTCGCGTCAGGATGTTTCTGACCCGCAGCCCGCCGCGCCGCTTCCGGTGGCGCCGTCTTTCCCGAAGCCTGCGCTGCCGGGGACCGGCCTGCCGCGCCCTGCTCTAGAACCGGTCCCTATCGAAGATGTCCGGCGCGAATGGATGACCGATGCGGGCCTGCCGGGCTGGGCGGCAACCCTTCCTGCCAACCCCGGCACGACCAACGCAACTCTTTCACCGACGGTGGTCGCCCCGCAGGTTCCGCAGCTTGCCGCGCAGATTGGCGCTGCCCTGTCACAAAGCGCTGACGGGGCGACCGAACTGGCGCTTTCGCCGGAGGAACTGGGTAAGGTCCGGGTCAGGCTGAAGCCGGATGCCGCCAACCCGGACCGGCTTGTGGTGATGATCACTTTCGAGCGCCCCGAGACATTGGAGCTGTTCCGTCGTCACGCAGGCGAGCTGTCCAATGCCTTCCGGTCGGCAGGCTATGCCGGGGCCGACATCGGTTTCGGCCAGCAGGGCGGCGGACAGCCGGACCCGGACGGCCGTGAGACGACAGCAGGGCGAAGCCTTGGCAGCGTGCTCCGGCCCGATCCTGCCGGTGCCCCGCCGCCCTCGTCGCGACAGGACGGCGCGGCTTCCCTTGACCTGAGATTGTGAGGCCAGAATGGACGTCACCTCTGCCACTTCCGCGTCCTCGGCGACCGGCACTGCCGGTACGAGCGGAGCCGCGACGACGATCAGTTCCGATTTCAACACTTTCCTGCGGATGCTGACGGTGCAGATGCAGAACCAGGACCCGCTGAACCCGATCGATTCGGCGGATTACGCCGTGCAGCTCGCCACCTTTTCCGGCGTCGAGCAGCAGGTCAGGACCAATCAGTTGCTGGCCGACCTTCAGGGCCGGTTCCAGCAGCTCGGCATGGCGGAAATGGCAAGCTGGATCGGGAAGGAGGCTCGGTCGGCGGCGCCTGTCCGCTACGACGGATCGGCGGTCACCCTGTCGCCGAACCCGGCAGTGGGGGCGAACCGGGCGGTGCTGGTGGTGAAGGATGCGCAAGGCACCCTCGTCTCGCGCGAGGAGATTCCGGTCAGCGCGGAGCCTTACCAGTGGCTCGGCGCCGGGATCGACGGCAATCCCCTGCCCGCGGGCAGTTATACCATCGAGTTGGAAAGCCTGAATGGCGAGACGGTGATCGCGACGACGCCGGTCGAACACTATGCCCGGGTGATCGAGGCGAAGGGCGGGGGCACCAGCGGGACCCGGCTGGTGTTGCAGGGCGGCGCCGAGGTGCTGGCAACCAACGTCACTGCCTTGCGCGAACCGCAGGGGTGAGGGGGCAAGAATTTTCGAAAATTCTTGCCAAATTCCTTCGAAGGAATTTGGCCGCGGCGGTCAGAGCAGGCGGTCGATCAGCATCCCCGCCGCAAAGGCCGCCACCGCCAGCGTCCCCCAGAGGAGCGGCGCAAGCGTGCGTTGCGGCCTTGGCGGCAGCGTGGCGGGGTTCCCGGCGCGGATCAGTTGCGCCTCGACCAGGGCGGGAAGCTTCGGGCCGAAGCGGGCCAAGACGCGCGCGGTCTTCATCAGGTCGCGCAGCACGGCCTTCGGCCCCACATTCTCGCGGATGTAGCGCTCGACGACGGGCCGGGCGACCTGCCAGATGTTGATATGCGGGTCCAGGCTGCGCGCGACGCCCTCGACCACCACCATCGTGCGTTGCAGAAGGATCAGCTCGGTCCGCGTCTCCATCCCGAATCTCTCTGTGACTTCAAAGAGATAGGCCAGAAGTCGGGCCATCGAGATGCGGCTGGCATCCATGCCGAAGATCGGCTCGCCCACGGCCCGCAGCGCCCGGGCGAATTCGTCGATGTCGCGGTCCGCCGGCACATAGCCCGCCTCGAAATGCACCTCGGCGACGCGGCGGTAGTCCTTGCGGATGAAGCCCATCAGGATCTCGGCATAGACCCGGCGGGTGTATTCGTCGATCCGGCCCATGATGCCGAAATCATAGGCGATGACATCGCCGTTGGCCGCGACCTTCAGGTTGCCCTGATGCATGTCGGCGTGGAAGAACCCGTCGCGGAGCGCGTGGTTCAGGAAGAGTTGCAGCACTCGGGCGGCGATGACCCGGCGGTCGAGGCCGGCTGCGTCGATCAGGTCGTTCTCGTTCAGCCCGATGCCCTCGGCCCAGCCCAGCGTCATCACGTTGCGCGAGGAGAGGAACCAGACCGGCTTCGGCACCTGGAAACCCTCGTCCCTTTCCGTGTTCGCGGCGAACTCGGCCGCCGCGGAGCTTTCCAGCCGCAGGTCCAGCTCGCCCGTGACCACACCCTCGAAATGGGCGATCACGTCGACGGGGCGCAGGCGGCGGGAAAACGGCGCAAGGCGTTCGATCCAGCGGGCGGCGAGGTAAAAGGCGTCGATGTCCTTGCGGAAGGCGCGCTCGATGCCGGGGCGGAGGACCTTGACGGCGACCTCCTCGCCGGTGTCGGCCAGCCGCGCGCGGTGGACCTGGGCGATGGAGGCGGCGGCGACGGGTTCGGAGAAATCGGAGAAGAGCGTGGCGACGGGCAGCTCCAGCTCGGCCTCGATCATCGCTTTCGCGGTGTCGGTCGGGAAGGGCGGCAGCTTGTCCTGCAGGACCTTCAGCTGCTGGGCCAGTTCCTCGCCCACGATGTCGGGGCGGGTCGACAGCACCTGGCCGAACTTGATGTAGGCGGGGCCGAGGGCGGTCAGCGCCCTTGTGGCGGGGGGAAGTGCCGGGTCGCCCTTCAGGCCCAGCCATTTGAACGGCCAGCCCAGCGTCCGCGCGGCGAGGCGCAGGTGGGGGGGCGCGCGAAAGGCCTCCAGCACCACGTCCATGGCGCCGGTTCGTTCCAGCGTGGCGCCGGTGCGGATCAGGCGGATGATGTTGTGGGGACCCTTCACAGTTTCCAGCCGGAATGGAGGGCCGCGATGCCGAGGGAGAGGTTGCGGTATTTCACCTGGCCGAAGCCCGCGGCACGGATCATCGTTGCGAAGGTCTCCTGATCGGGGAACTTGCGGATCGATTCGACGAGGTATTGGTAACTGGCCCGGTCGCCTGCGATGATCTGGCCCATCACCGGGATGACGTTGAAGGAATAAAGGTCGTAGGCCTTCTGCATCAGGTCGTTCGGGATCTGGCTGAACTCCAGCACCATCAGCCGCCCGCCGGGATGCAGGACGCGGTAGGCCTCGGACAGGGCGTCGGGGATGCGGGTCACGTTCCGGATGCCGAAGGAGATGGTGTAGGTATCGAAGCTGTTGTCCGGGAAGGGCAGCGCCATCGCGTCGCCGACCACCCAGTCCAGGCTTTGCGCAAGGCTTTCGGCCTCGGCCCGCTTGCGGCCTTCGACCAGCATCGGTTCGGTCATGTCGCAGACGACGGCGGTGGCGCCCGGCGCGCGTTTCAGGAAGCGGAAGGCCACGTCGCCGGTGCCGCCCGCCACGTCCAGCAGGCGCTGGCCGGGCCGGGGGGCCAGCCAGTCCATCATCGCGTCCTTCCAGAGCCGGTGGATGCCCATCGACATCGCGTCGTTCATTACGTCGTATTTCGAGGCCACGCGGCTGAAGACGCCATGCACCATCCCGGCCTTCTCGGCCTCGGGCACGTCCTGGAAGCCGAAATGGGTGGTCTTTTCGTCCGTCATGAGGGCTTGCGGTCCTTCGCTTTGACCCCTCCTTATAGTCCGCCACCCCGCGCCCGCAATGCGCTGAACTGTCATGAGGCGATGATGCCCGAACTGCCCGAGGTCGAAACCGTGCGCCGGGGCCTGCTGCCGGTGCTGGAAGGCGCGGTCATCGCGCGGGCCGAGGTCAACCGGCCCGATCTGCGCTGGCCTTTGCCGGAGCGGATGGCGGAGCGGCTGGAGGGCCGCCGGGTCACGGCACTGCGGCGGCGGTCGAAGTACCTGCTGGCGGACCTCGATTCCGGCGAGACGCTGCTGGTGCATCTGGGCATGTCGGGGCGGATGCTGGTGTCGGGCGTCACGCTGGGGCAGTTCCACCACGACCATCCGGTGCCGCAGAAGCATGACCATGTGGTGCTGCATATGGCCTCGGGCGCTCGGATCACCTTCAACGACGCCCGCCGCTTCGGGGCGATGGATCTGATGCCGACCGACCGGGCCGCCCAACACATGCTGCTCAAGGGGCTGGGGCCGGAGCCCTTCGGGAATGACTTCAATGGGCCGTATCTTGCCGGGCGGCTGAAGGGGCGCAGGACGCCGATCAAGGCGGCCCTCTTGGACCAGCGCATCGTCGCGGGGCTGGGCAACATCTATGTGGCCGAAACGCTCTATCGCGCGCGGATCAGCCCGCTGCGGCTGGCGGGGGAGCTGACGGAAACGCAGGCGCAGGGTCTGGTCCCGGTCATCCGCGAGGTGCTGGCCGAGGCGATCGAGGCGGGCGGGTCGAGCTTGCGCGACTTCCGGCAGGCCAATGGCGAACTGGGCTATTTCTCCAAGCACTTCCAGGTCTACGACCGCGAGGGCGAACCCTGCGAAACCCCCGGCTGCAGCGGCACGATCACCCGCACGGTCCAGTCCGGCCGGTCCTCCTTCTGGTGTCCGGCCTGCCAGAGGTGACTTGCCAAGCGCCGGTTTGGTGGTAGGAGTCCCCTCTGATTGCCACCAAGGAGGCCGCCATGGCCTATGACACGCTGATCGTCGAGATCGAGGACTATGTCTCGGTGATCCGGCTGAACCGCCCCGAAGCGATGAATGCCCTGAACTCCACGCTGATGCGCGAGCTGGCGGCGGCGGTGACGGCGGCGGAAGCGAACGACCGGGTGCGCTGCATCGTGATCACCGGCTCGGAAAAGGCCTTCGCTGCCGGGGCGGATGTGAAGGAGATGGCCGAGAAAAGCTTCATCGACGTCTATTTCGACGATCTGTTCGGCCCGGAGGTCCGCGTTATTGCGAATGCCCGCAAGCCGATGATTGCGGCCGTCAGCGGCTATTGTCTTGGCGGTGGCTGCGAGCTGGCGATGCTGGCCGATTTCATCATCGCCGCCGATACGGCCAAGTTCGGCCAGCCCGAGATCAACCTCGGCATCGTTGCCGGGATGGGGGGCACCCAGCGGCTGACGCGGGCGGTGGGCAAGTCGAAGTCGATGGACATGCACCTGACGGGCCGCTTCATGGATGCCGCCGAGGCAGAGCGGTCCGGGCTGGTCAGCCGGGTGGTTCCGGCGACCCGGCTGATGGAAGAGGCGATGAAGGCCGCGCAGAAGATCGTCGAGAAATCGGCCCTGACCGCGATGGTGGTCAAGGAATGCGTGAACCGCGCGCAGGAGACCAGCCTCGCCGAGGGGCTCTTGTTCGAGCGCCGCATGTTCCACGCAGTCTTCGCCTCGGAAGACCAGAAGGAGGGCATGGCCGCCTTCCTGGAAAAGCGCCAGCCGCAATTCCGCGACCGCTGAAGGGGTCTTCTCGTGCGCCTTCGGCTTCTCGTCGGGGGTGCCCCGCGAGGAGGAACGAAGGCTCCGACGAGCTTTCCTGCGAAGGGACTTTCCTTTCCCGCCGAACTGCCCTATAGGCCAGCCCCACATGCGCGTGGGCCCGCTTAGGCAAGAATCAGACCCTTCCTTCGGGACGGGGCCTTCTGGTCTTTCGTGCGACAGAATTGAAACCGACAGACCGCAAGGAAGCCACCCATGGCCAATACTGAACAGTCCAAGAAGCGCGCCCGCCAGTCGGAAGCCCGCTACGCCGTCAACAAGGCGCGCCGCTCGCGCATCCGCACCTTCCTGCGCAAGGTCGAGGAAGCCATCGCCTCGGGCAACGGTGAAGCCGCCCAGGCTGCGCTGAAGGCCGCACAGCCGGAACTGGCGCGTGGCGTGACCAAGGGCGTGCTGCACAAGAACACCGTCGCGCGCAAGATGTCGCGCCTCGCCTCGCGCGTGAAGGCCGTCGTCAAGGCCTGATCCCCGGCGGACCGAATCCGGAACAGCGAAGGGCGCGCCCGCAGGGGCTGCGCCCTTCGGCATTTTCACACCGCTAGATTTCCCGGAAACCGGCCCTCCGTTGCCGATTTGCCAGAGTCTTCGGATTCGATTTTGGGGAATCTCTGTCAAGCGCGTTGTTCGGTTGCAGACGCCGCGCGGGGCTTGCTAGCGTGATGCTGCGATTCACTTCGTCCTGGGGGACAAGAACGGGTTGCAAAGGGAAAGCTGCTGCACGGATTGGGCGCCTGCCGCGCCAAAGGATCTGAGTTTTCCGTTTGCGATCAAAGAGCTGGAGGCAGCATCCAAGCTGCCCCACCACGCACGGCAAGGCTGCTGGTCATCCGGCAGCGTAGGTGTGCGTCGTTCCGTCCCACTGACAAGCCGTTGTTTCCCGGCGCCCGCAGGCGGCCTTGGGACGGCTTGGTCGGGGTGGCTCGTTCAACCACGGAACAGGGCAGGGCCGGGTTTCACCGGTTCGTATTTTGACAGGTCAAAGAATGACGAATGAAACCTGGGGGCAGGTTCGGGAAGAGCTGATCAAACGGGTCGGCAAGCACAATTACGCCACCTGGATCGAACCGCTGAAACTGTCGCAGCTGAAGAACGGGGTCGCGCGATTCGAGGTGCCGACGATCTTCTTCGGCGACTGGGTGCAGCGCAATTACGGCGACCATATCCGCTCGCAGCTGGCCAGCACCGGGGCCACGGTGGATCGCGTCGAATTCGCCGTGGGCGCCGCGCCCGCCCCGGCGCGTGCTGCGAAACCTGCCGCCAGGACCGTCCCCCCGCGCGCTGCGAACGAGGATCTGCCCGGCGCGCCGCTCGACGCCCGCTTCACCTTCGACAGCTTCGTCGTCGGCAAGCCGAACGAGCTGGCCCATGCCGCCGCCCGCCGGGTGGCCGAGGGCGGGCCGGTGACGTTCAATCCGCTTTTCCTCTATGGCGGCGTCGGTCTGGGGAAGACCCACCTGATGCACGCCATCGCGCATGAGCTGCAAGTCCGCCGCCCTGAATTGCGCGTGCTGTATCTCTCGGCCGAGCAATTCATGTACCGCTTCGTGCAGGCGCTGCGCGACCGTCAGGTGATGGACTTCAAGGAGTTGTTCCGCTCGGTCGACGTGCTGATGGTCGACGACGTGCAGTTCATCGCCGGCAAGGATTCGACGCAGGAGGAATTCTTCCACACCTTCAACGCCCTGGTCGATGCGAACAAGCAGATCGTCATCTCGGCCGACCGCGCGCCCGGGGAGATCAAGGATCTGGAGGAGCGCATTAAGTCGCGCCTGCAATGCGGGCTGGTGGTCGACCTGCACCCGACGGATTACGAACTTCGGCTGGGCATCCTGCAACAGAAGGTCGACTTCTATCGTTCGCAGTACAAGGGGCTGGTGCTGGCGGATGGCGTGCTGGAGTTCCTCGCCCACCGGATCACCACCAATGTCCGCGTGCTGGAAGGGGCGCTGACCCGGCTTTTCGCCTTCGCCTCGCTGGTCGGGCGCGAGATCACGCTGGACCTTGCCCAGGACTGCCTGGCCGACATCCTGCGCTCCTCGGACCGGAAGCTTTCCATCGAGGAAATCCAGCGCAAGGTGGCGGAACATTACAACGTCCGCTTGTCCGACCTGATCGGCCCGAAGCGGCTGCGCACCATCGCGCGGCCGCGTCAGGTGGCGATGTATCTGTCGAAACAGCTGACCCCGCGTTCGTTGCCCGAGATCGGCCGTCGCTTCGGGGGCCGCGACCACACCACGATCATGCATGGCGTGCGCAAGATCGAAGAGCTGATAACCACCGACAGCCAGCTTTCCGACGATCTTCAGCTTCTGCGCCGTCTTCTGCAAGGTTGAGACCGGGGCCGCCCTTGACGGCCCCGACAATCCTACGCACAGTCCACAAAACGGTTGTGACCCGGTGAAAACCGGACAAATTCGCTGTCCCTGATGGGCCGGCAGGGGGAAATGATGAAGCTCAGCATCGAACGCGCCACTTTGCTCAAGGCGCTGGCGCAGGCGCAGTCGGTGGTCGAACGCCGCAACACGATCCCGATCCTGGCGAACGTGCTGATCGAGGCCGAGGGCAATCAGGTCAGCTTCCGCGCCACCGATCTGGATATCGAGGTGGTGGACCGCGCCCCCGCGATGGTGGAACGCGCCGGGGCGACCACGGTTTCGGCGGTGATGCTGCACGAGATCGTCCGCAAGCTGCCCGACGGCGCGCTGGTGAGCCTGACCGAGGATGCCGCCTCGGGCCGGCTGACCATCATGGCGGGCCGGTCGACCTTCAGCCTGGCAACGCTGCCGAAGGAAGATTTCCCGGTCATGGCGACCAGCGAGTATTCCTCGAACTTCTCGGCCAAGGCGCCGGACCTGCGGCGGTTGTTCGACAAGGCGAAATTCGCGATCTCCACCGAGGAGACGCGCTATTACCTGAACGGCGTCTACATGCACGTCAGTCAAGGCGAAGGCGGCAAGGTGCTCCGCTGCGTCGCGACCGACGGTCATCGTCTGGCCCGCATCGACGCCTCCTTGCCCGAAGGGGCGGACGGGATGCCCGGCGTGATCGTTCCCCGGAAGACCGTAGGCGAATTGCGGAAGCTTCTGGATGACGACGAGGCGACCATTGCCGTCTCGGTTTCCGAAACGAAAGTCCGCTTTGCCACTCCGGCGATCACCCTGACCTCCAAGGTCATCGACGGCACCTTCCCGGATTACACCCGCGTGATCCCGACGGGGAACACCCGCAAGCTGGAGGTCGACGCCAGCGAATTCGCCAAGGCGGTGGATCGGGTGGCGACCGTGTCCTCGGAACGCTCCCGCGCGGTGAAGCTGTCGCTGGAGGAGGATCGGCTGGTCCTGTCGGTGAATGCGCCCGACTCTGGCGCCGCCGAGGAAGAGCTTGCCGTGGCCTATGGCGATGACCGGCTGGAGATCGGCTTCAACGCGAAATACCTGCTGGAGATCGCCAGCCAGGTCGACCGCGAGAATGCGGTCTTCCTGTTCAACTCCTCGGCCGACCCCACCCTGATGCGCGAAGGCAATGACACCTCGGCGGTCTACGTCGTCATGCCGATGCGGGTCTGACGCCCTCAATCACCCGGGCTGAAAGGGAGATCCGGTGGGCGGTCTGGCGATCGAAACCCTCGCGCTCACGCATTTCCGCAGCCACCGGCTGACGCGGCTGGCTTTCGATGGCCGTCCCGTTGCCATCACCGGCCCCAACGGCGCGGGCAAGACCAACATTCTGGAAGCCGTGTCGCTGCTCTCTCCCGGCCGTGGCCTCCGCCGCGCTGCCGCCGAGGACCTCGCCCGCCGCCCCGAAGCGGTGGGGTGGAAGATCGGCGCTTCCGTTCATGGCCTGACCGCCGCGCATGAGCTGGAAACCTGGGCCGAACCCGGCGAGGCGCGGCAGGTCCGCATCGACGGCAAGGCCGTCCCGCAGGCGGGCCTTGGCCGTGTGCTGCGTGTGCTCTGGCTGGTTCCGGCGATGGACCGGCTCTGGATCGAGGCTGCCGAAGGCCGCCGCCGCTTCCTCGACCGGCTGACGCTGAGCTTCTTCCCGGAGCATGCCGAACAAACGCTCACATATGAAAAGGCGATGCGCGACCGAAACCGGCTGATCAGGGATCAGGTGTCGGATGCGCATTGGTATGCGGCCCTTGAATCGCAGATGGCCGAGGCCGGGCAGCAGATCACCACGCACCGCCGCGCCGCCATCGCCCGCATCGCCGCCGCTGCCGACCCGGCAAGCGCCTTCCCCTCTGCCGAGCTGACGCTGACGGGGCCGGAAGGAGCCGAGGAGCCGGAGAATCTCGCCCTTGCGCTTGCCGAGGGCCGCCGACGCGACATTGCCGCCGGGCGCACGCTGGTCGGACCGCATCGCGCCGATCTGCTGGCGCGTTACATCGCCAAGGACGTGCCCGCCGACCAGTGCTCGACGGGGGAGCAAAAGGCCTTGCTGATCAGCCTGATCCTCGCCAATGCCCGCGCTCTGGCGCAGGACCTGGGCCGCGCGCCGATCCTTCTTCTGGATGAAGTCGCTGCGCATCTGGACGAAGGCCGCCGCGCCGCGCTGTATGACGAAGTCTGCGCGCTCGGCGCTCAGGCCCTGATGACCGGCACCGAGGCCGACCTCTTCGCGGCCCTTGGAGGCCGGGGCCAGACCTTCACCCTGCGCGATACCGGCACCGGATCAGAGATCACGATGGAATAACCGAATGACCGTTTCCTTTCACGAACTCCTCCTCTACGCGCTTGGGATGGCAGGCCTCTGGGCGGTGCCAGGGCCGGTCTGGGTGGCTCTGATCGCCCGCGCCTTGTCCGGCGGATTTGCCGCCGCCTGGCCGCTGGCCATCGGGGTTGCCATCGGCGATCTGGTTTGGCCGCTGACCGCGATCCTGGGCCTTTCCTGGATCGAAAGCGCCTATGGCGACTTCCTGTCGATCCTGCGCTGGGTCGCCGCTGGTATCTTCCTGATCATGGGTGTCCTGCTGATCCGCAAGCCTGCCGTCCCGCTGAACGCCGACAGCCGCCTGACCCGCCCCGGCATGTGGGCGGGGTTTTCCGTCGGCGTCGCGGCGGTGATCGGCAACCCGAAGGCGATCCTGTTCTACATGGGCGCCCTGCCCGGATTCTTCACACTGGAGCGCCTGACCGCCCCCGACATCGTCGCGATCATCGCCATTTCAGCGGCGATCCCGATGGTGGGGAACCTTGGTTTGGCGCTCTTCCTCGACAGGGCGCGGCAGCTTCTGTCCAGCCCGGAAAGCGTGCATCGGCTGAACGTCGGCTCGGGAGTTCTGCTCCTCGGCGTCGGGCTTGTCATCCCCTTCCTCTGACACCAAATCTGGTGGCCAAGGGGTGACATTCCTGCCCTGAAACGCTATAAATCGCGCGCAACGACAAGGGTTCCCCACGCATGGCCGAAGCGCCCAAGAAGCCCGCCGAATACGGCGCCGATTCCATCAAGGTTCTCAAGGGGTTGGAGGCGGTTCGCAAGCGCCCCGGCATGTATATCGGCGACACCGACGATGGCTCGGGCCTGCACCATATGGTGTATGAGGTCGTCGACAACGGGATCGACGAGGCGCTGGCCGGTCACGCGACTGCCGTGGTGGTCAAGATCCACGCCGATGACAGCATTTCCGTCTTCGACAACGGTCGCGGCATCCCGGTCGACATGCACCCCGAGGAGGGCGTTTCGGCGGCCGAGGTCATCATGACCCAGCTGCACGCGGGCGGGAAGTTCAACAACACGGATGAGGGCGGCAACGCCTACAAGGTCTCGGGCGGTCTGCATGGGGTAGGCGTGTCGGTGGTCAACGCGCTGTCGGAATGGCTGGAACTGACCGTCTGGCGCAACGACACCGAATACCGCGCCCGATTCGAGGATGGCGATTGCGTGGTGCATGTCCACGAGGTCGGCCCCGCCCCCGGCAAGCGCGGGACCGAGGTGCGCTTCCTGGCTTCGGCCAAGATCAACCGGCCCGACGGCACGTTTTCCAACCTCGACTACAGCTTCAAGACACTGGAAACCCGCCTGCGCGAGCTGGCCTTCCTGAACTCGGGCGTGCGGATCATCCTGGAGGATGAACGCCATGCCGAACCGCAGAAGGTGGAGCTGTTCTACGAAGGCGGCGTGCGGGAATTCGTGAAATACATCGACCGCTCCAAGACCAGCGTGATGCCGGAACCCATCTACATGGTGGGCGAAAAGAACGGCATCGGGGTCGAGGTCGCGATGTGGTGGAACGACAGCTACCACGAAACCGTACTTCCGTTCACAAACAACATCCCGCAGCGCGACGGCGGCACGCATCTGGCCGGGTTTCGCGGCGCGCTGACCCGGACGATCACCGGCTACGCCCAGTCCTCCGGCATCGCCAAGCGCGAGAAGGTGGATTTCACCGGCGACGATGCGCGCGAGGGGCTGACCTGCGTGCTGTCGGTCAAGGTGCCGGACCCGAAGTTCTCGTCCCAGACGAAGGACAAGCTGGTGTCGTCCGAAGTTCGCCCGGCGGTCGAGAATCTGGTGAACGAGAAATTGGCCGAATGGTTCGAGGAGAACCCCGGTCCGGCCAAGATCATCGTCGGCAAGATCATCGAGGCGGCGCTGGCCCGTGAAGCCGCCCGCAAGGCGCGGGAGCTGACCCGCCGCAAGACAGCGCTGGACGTGGCCTCGCTGCCCGGCAAGCTGGCCGATTGCCAGGAACGCGATCCCTCGAAGTCGGAGCTTTTCCTGGTCGAGGGCGACAGCGCCGGAGGCAGCGCCAAGCAGGGGCGCAGCCGCGCCAATCAGGCCGTCCTGCCGTTGCGCGGCAAGATCCTGAACGTTGAGCGCGCCCGCTTCGACCGGATGCTGTCGTCGCAGGAGATCGGCACCCTCATCACCGCGCTTGGCACCGGGATCGGGCGCGACGAATTCGACATCGGCAAGCTCCGCTACCACAAGGTCGTCATCATGACTGACGCCGATGTGGACGGCGCGCATATCCGCACGCTGCTCCTCACCTTCTTCTTCCGCCAGATGCCGGAGCTGATCGAGGGCGGCTATCTCTATATCGCCCAGCCGCCGCTGTACAAAGTCGCCCGCGGCAAGTCGGAGGTCTACCTGAAGGACCAGGCGGCGCTGGACGACTATCTGGTCGAGATGGGCACCGAAGGCGCGGTGCTGCGGCTGACCGATGGCACCGAGATCGCGGGCAACGACCTCGCCCGCGTCATCGACGGCGCGCGCCAGTTCCGCCGGGTGCTGGACGCTTTCCCGACGCATTACCCGCGCGCGATCCTGGAACAGGCGGCGCTGGCCGGGGCCTTCGATCCGGGCCGCGCCGATGACGATCTGCAGGCGGTGGCCGACACGGTCGCCCGGCGCCTGAACCTGATCGCGCCGGAGTTCGAGCGCGGCTGGCAGGGCCGCATCACCCAAGACCACGGTATTCGCCTGTCCCGGATCCTTCGGGGGGTGGAGGAGCTACGGACGCTGGACGGCGCTGTCCTCCGCTCGGGTGAGGCGCGGAAGCTGAGCCAGATCGCCGGCCAATACCGCGACATCTACCGCGATCCCGCCCGTCTTGTCCGCAAGGACCGCGAGCAGCCGATCCACGGGCCCATCGACCTGTTGAAATCCATCCTGGCCGAGGGCGAGAAGGGCCTGACCCTGCAACGCTACAAGGGTCTGGGCGAGATGAACCCCGACCAGCTTTGGGAAACCACGCTCGACCCCGAGGCGCGGACGTTGTTGCAGGTCAAGGTCGACGATCTGGCCGAGGCTGACGACATCTTCTCCAAGCTGATGGGCGACGTGGTGGAGCCGCGGCGCGACTTCATCCAGCAGAACGCGCTGTCGGTGGAGCACCTGGACTTCTAGAGCCACCCCAAGGGATGCGCCGAGAACCCGTGGCAGGCCGAGCCGTCGGGGAAGTCGATCGACCAGTTCTCCGGCGTGGTCGGGCGACCTTCCAGCACCCATCGGCCCCAGCGGGCGGCGATGATGGCTTGGATGTCCTTGCGGCGGCCAAGTATTTGCAGAGCAAGGAAAAGATAGTGGTGCATGAAGGGGCTGGCGAGCACCGGCTGACCGGGGAGCGGCCCATCGTCGAGGTTCAGCGAGCGCGCGGTGATCCGGTCGGCAAGGGCCTCGGCTTCCGCCCCCTCGACCATCCCGGTCAGGATCAGCAGCGCCAAAGCCAGCTGGCTTGCCGCCTCTCCGTCCGGGCTTTCGCGCCAGCCGTCTGCCGCCCGGTGGCCCTGCAACGCCCGTGCCAACTGGCCCGCCTCTTCGGCCCAATCCGCCGTCCGCCCGACCCGCTCCGCCATCCCCGCCGCCAGCCGCAGGGCATGGAGATAGCGCAGGTTCAAGGTCAGGTTCGGCTCCGCCCGGCTCATTGGCGACCAGTCGAGGAAAAGCCTGCGCCCCGGCGGATTGCGCAGCAGACCGTCCGGCCCCTGCTGCGCCGCCATCCGCTCCAGCATCCGCATGAGCGTTCCCCAATGCCGCTGCCAGACCGCCTCCGGTTCGACGATACCGGGATGCGTCGCGCAGGCATCCATGAGTTCGACCCAGCTGAAATTGTAGTCCGTCACCGCATAGGCCGGAACCTCGCCCGGCAGGACGCTCGGCAGAAGCCCCTCGGAATCCACCCCTTCCGCCGCCATGTCGATCGTGAAAAGGAGAGGTCTGGGATCGTCCGAGATCGCCCGCAGCGCCCAATCCTGCGCCACCGCGTCGCCCAGCCAGAGGCTTGATTCCCGCCAGACCCCATCCACGAACCCGTCCTGCAAACAGGCCAGCGTCGTGCGACGGCACATCTCTGCCACGCCGTGCAGAATGCCCTCCCGTTTCGGCAGCGGCCATTCCACCACCGGCGTCACCGGCAGGCGGGCATGGAATTTGGGCGCGGGCGACACCCCGCCGCCCTCCAGCGCGAAGATCAGATAGCGGACACCGCGGGCGGTGAAGCCCTCCACCACCTGCCGGCCGGGCCGCAAGGTGAAGCGGTCGGTCGGGCGCATCCGGCAATAGGTTGCGGGGTCCGGGAGCAGCAGATCGCCGTCCCGCAGCTTCTCGGCGTAGGAGATCAGCAGACGCTCGCCTCCCGCCGCCGTCAGTTCCGCGCCGCCCAGACAGGCCCGGCTTTCGCCGAGGTCGAAGATCCAGATCGCCGAGGTCCCGCGCGGAAGCAGGGTGGGGTCGCGGCCTGGCGCAGAAAGTGAAAACACTTTTCGTAAATCGGCATGAGGGTCTTCCGACGCGGAAACCGCCGCCCCGACGCGCACTTGCCAGGGTGCATCCAGCGCATGCCTTTCCTCAAGCGGCAGGGCGGTCGCCCGGGACCGCAGGCATTGCCAGATCGGTCCCCCGGCCCCCTGTACCACCCGTGCGGCGTCCCAGGCCGACGCGTCCGTCTCCATCCAATCCTCGGCCAGGCGCAGGTCCTGATCCTCGACTCCGGTGCCGTAGATCGACACCCGATCCACCCGCGCCGCCCATGAAGTATCTCGCCGCACTTTCCAGCCGGCGCCGGTGGACAGAACCTCCTCCCCATCCACCTCCAGCCAGCCGATCAGTCCGCAAGCACCACGATGGACATAGGCGAAATGGGAATAGCCCGGCGAATAGACCTGCACCGCGATCCGGTTCATTCCGAGCTTCAGAAACCCTGTGATCCATCGTTCATCCACGGCTATGGAGGACGGCCAGGACCGCTCCGGCCCCCGCCCGACGAACGCGCCGTTGATCCAGAGCCGATACCGGCTGTCCGCGCTCAGGCGGAAGAGGGCGCGTTCGGGAATCGCGTCCAGCACAATATCCGAACGAAAATTCAGATACGCCTCATGCAGATCGAACGGATGCGCCCCGCCGATCCAGGCCACCCCGTCCGGAACGGCCAGGCCCTCGGTCAATTCAGCGTCCCGTATTGCGCCGCGAGCTTGTTCACCAGCCGATAGGCCCGAACCAGGCGCATTGGGGGAATGTCCGGCTGGATGAAATGCCCACCGTTGAAGATGAACCCGCCGCCCGGCGCGTAGATGCCGAAGCGTTCGGTGATGTATTCGTCCAGTTCCTCGCCGTCATACTTCAGCAAGCCGTCGATCACGTCGAGCGACCCGTAGATCACGATCTTGTCGCCCCATTTCGCCTTGACCTCGCGCGGGTCGATCCCGGCACTTTCTTGCACCGGGTGCCAGGACGTGTAGCCCATCTCGATGATGTCATCGACGACCTGCAGGATATAGCCGTCGGAATGCAGATTCACCGGCATTCCCCGACTGCGGGCATGCTGTACCACCCGCATCGCATAGGGCTTGATCAGCGTCCGCCAGGATTTGGGCGAGAACAACATCGTCCCGTTCGACCCCCAGTCGTCCGAGAGCGTCATCATGTCCACCCCCGCCTCGACCATCAGGTCGACCTGGACGCAAAGCCAGTCGGCGTAGCGGTCGAAGAAGGCGGCCATTAAGTCGGGGTTGCCGCCCAGGTTCATCCAGCAATTCTCGATCCCCAGGAAGGACGACGTCCCTTCCACCATCCCCCAGCAATGCGCCAGCACGCAGCGCTTGCCCTTGTGGTCGCGGATCGCGGTGGCGATATTGGTGCCTCCGAAATCGTAGTTCCAGTCGGTGAAGTTCAGCCATTTCGGATCGCGAGGGTCCTCAAGCGGAACCTCGGCGAGCTCATGAATGTCGAACCTGCGGCCGTGCTGGTTGGGGAAGGGCATCAAACCGACGAAGACGTCGATCCCGAATTCCTCGATGAACTTCTCGCGCGGGCCATAATCGGCCTCCAGCCGCTCCAGGAACTGCTTCTGGTAGAGCCAGCAGTCGATGGGCGTGCGGTCCACCGGCTTGTGGTTGATCGTGGCCATCACCCGTTCATAACCGTTCATTCCCATTCCTCCAGAAGCAGCATCCGCCGCCAGTCCTCCAACCCCACCCCGGCGACGAATTCAGAGTGGAAACCCTCCCAATGCACCTGCTCCCATTGCGGGACGATGCCCCGGATCTCTGCCGGGCATTTGCGGATCAATTCGGCATAGGCCGATTCAAGCAGCCGATAGCCGGATGTTGCCGAGACCTTGTAACGCGGATGCGGCGCAATCAGCCCGTCTTCGACCATCGCGGCGTCCAGCACGTCGGACATCTGGTGCAGCAGGTCCAGCTTCCTCTCCCAAGGGGTCGAAAGCTTGGGCGCTTCCTCGACGATGTGGGTCAGCCGCGCACCCATCCGGGGCAGGCGGTGAAACATCACGGTCAGCCATTTGTCGTAGGGGTAGTACTGGCGGTCCAGCAGGAAGGCCATCTGCACCCCCCAGCGAAGGCTCCTCGCAAAGGTCGTGCTGGCGTAAAGTTCGTTGTTCCGCAGAAGCGCCCGCTTCAGCGCATAGACCCCCATGCCGCTGAAATACCGGCACCAATGCGCCAGCCGCCGAAGCCGCACTTCCTCCGGATAATACCCCGCAAGTGCCTGACGCACCGCCGAGAACCGGCCCGAAGGGTCATGCCAGACCTCACCGGCGGTGATGTGCATCACGTCTTCCTCGGGGATCGAAAGCCATTCCGAATGGCTGTTCGGCGGATGGTCGAGGCCGATGGTCGACCGCAGGTGATGCTCCAGCGAACCGAGCGCCACGCCCCTGGTTCGGGTATACCCCTCGCGCAGCTCGCGACCGCGCCACGCGGAGGGCAGCCCCTCGGCCAGCGAGTCCTCGATCAGCGCCCCACATGCGGTCATGACCGCCGCCGGCAGAAGCACGTTCACCCGCAGCCCGAAATGATGGTCGGTGGAATACTCGTCATCCAGCCGCAGCACTTCCGACCCATAGCCGAACACCCCCGCCGCCATCTGCGCCGTCTCCTCCGGGAAGCGCGCGGCCAGGAACGGATGCACCACCTCGTCCCAGAAGGCGTGGCTTTCGTCGATGATCGAGTGCCTTGTCATCCTCCCGGCCTCCCTTCCGGTGCGGAATCATACGATGCCGGACGACGACCCCTTCACCTCCGGCCGCTCCTGCGCCACCCGGCCGCGGTAGCCCGAGGCGCGGTAGGCCGCGATGGGATCATAGGCCCCGCCCTGCCGCATCCGCGCCTCGGCCAGGATCGGCGAGACATCGGTCAGGAACCCGGCCTTCAGCGTGCGATGCGCGGCCATGACGTCATTGGCTTCCTGCGCCTCGGCCAGCGCTTTCCGGTCCACCAGCGAGGCCTGCACATAGGCCCGCGCGATCTCCACCGCGCTGCCCATCAGGCTTTCGATCGGGTCGGTCACGTTGTGGCTCTGGTCGATCATGTAGCTGGGCGCGAATCCCTTGGCCCCGCGCAGTTCCGCCTCCACCAGCTCGTTGAAGACCAGGAACAGCCGGAACGGATCGACCGAGCCGCTGTCCAGGTCGTCATCCCCATACTTCGAATCGTTGAAGTGGAACCCGGCCAACCGCCCGACATGGACCAGCCGGGCCACGATCTGCTCGATGTTCACGTTCGGCGCGTGGTGGCCGAGGTCGACGAGGCATTTCGCCTGCGGCCCCAAGGCCTGAGCCGCCATCAACGAGGAACCCCAGTCGCTGATCACCGTCGAATAGAAGGCGGGCTCGTACATCTTGTGCTCGATGAACATCGCCATCCCGGGGGGCAGCGCCGCATAGACCTCTTCCATCGCCGAAAGGTAGTTCTCGAACATCTTCGACAGGCTCTGCTGCCCGGCGAAGTTCGTCCCGTCCCCGATCCAGACCGTCAGCGCCGGGGCGCCCAGGGCCTTGCCGATCTCGATGCATTCGAGGTTGTGCGCCACCGCCTGTGCACGGATATCCGAACGGGCGTTTGCCAACGAGCCGTAGCGGTAGGACAGAGCCTGATCCGCCTGGTCCTGGAAGGTGTTGGAGTTCACCGCATCGAACCCCAGCCCATATTGCGCCGCTTCCTGCCGCAGGGCGTTGTAGTCGGACACCTTGTCCCAGGGGATGTGCGGGGAAACCGTCCGCGTCCCCCGCGTCAGCTGCTGGATCATCCCGCAATCGGCCAGCTTGTCGTGGATATTGCGCGGCTCTCCGCGTCCGGGAAAGCGGGCAAACCGCGTGCCCCCGGTGCCCACGCCCCATGTCGGCACCGCGACCGACCACGCCATCGCACGGGCCACCACGGCTTCAATATCCACCCCGCGCCGAGTAAGCTTCCGCCCCAAGGCGCCGAATTCATCCTCATGCGCCACCCGCACGGCCTCGTTCAGCGACCCGACAAGATCCTCGGAAATCAGCATCCCCGCCCCCTCAGCGCGTAAAGGACACGGCGTTGCCCGCGTCCACGTTCAGGAAATTGCCCGTCGACTTGGCCGACAGGTCCGAGGCAAAGAAATACACCGCCTCTGCGATGTCCTCGGGGAAGACCGACCGCTGCAACAGACTGCGCTTGCGGTAATGCTCCTCCAGCTCGGAAACCGCGATCTTGTTCGAGGCTGCGCGCTGCTCGCTCCACTCACCCTTCCAGATCTTCGACCCCCGCAGCACCGCATCGGGGTTCACCACGTTGACCCTTATCCCCAAGGGCGCGCCTTCCAGCGCCATGCAGCGCGCCAGGTGGATTTCCGCCGCCTTCGCGGTGCAGTAGGCCGAAGCGCCGGGTGAGGCCGCGACCCCGTTCTTCGACGAGATGAACACCATAGAGCCGCCGATCCCCTGCGCCTTCAGGATGCGATAGCCCTCGCGACCGACCAGGAAATAGCCGGTCGACAGGATGTCCATCGTCTTGTTCCACATCGCCAACGTCGTGTCCTCGACCGGCGCGGCGCTGGTGATTCCGGCATTGTTCACCAGCACGTCCAGCCCGCCATACTCGGCCACGGTGTATTCCACCGCCGCGATCACCGCCGCCTCGGAGGTCACGTCCATCAGGACGCCCCGCACCATGTCGCGGCCATAGCGCTTGCCGAAGCCCTCCACGACCTCATCCAGCGCCGTCTGGTCGATGTCGGCCAGGACCACGTTGCAGCCCTCGCGCAGCAGGCGTTCGGCGCTTGCCGACCCGATCCCGCCCGCGCCGCCGGTGATGAAGGCCACGCGGCCTGCCATCGGTTTCGGCTTCGGCATCCGCTGGAGCTTGGCCTCTTCCAGCAGCCAGTATTCGATGTCGAAGGCCTCCTGCTCCGGCAGGCCCTGATACTTCGAGACACCCGAGGCCCCCCGCATCACGTTGATCGCGTTGACGTAGAACTCCGCCGAAATCCGCGCCGTCGCCTTGTCCTTGGCGAAGGACAGCATCCCGACGCCCGGCACCAGGTAGATCACCGCGTTCGGGTCGCGCATCGCGGGGGAGTTTGGGCGTTTGCAGCGGTCGTAGTACGCGGCATAGTCCGCCCGATACCCCGCGATAAGCCCGTCCAACGCCGCAGCATCAGCATCGGCGGGCACCACCAGCGGCTTGATCTTCGTCCGCAGGAAGTGGTCGGGACAGGAGGTCCCCATCGGCGCCAGGTCGGCAAGCGAACGGGAGTTCACGAATTCCAGCACCTCCGGCGCATCGGTGAAATGCCCCACCATATGCGCGCCCGCCGAAATCCGCCCCCGGATCAGGGGCATCAGCCGCCGTGCCGTCGCCTTCCGGTCATCGGCAGCCATCGCCGAAACCTTCTCACCCCCGAACACCGGGCGCTTGACGTTCGCATCCAGCCAGACTGCGGCCTTGTTGATCATCTCCAGCGTCAGCAGGTAGCAGTCCTTCGCCGTCCCCGCCCAGGTGAAGAGCCCATGCTGTCCCAGCACCACGCCCTTCAGCTTCGGGTTCTCCTCCGCCATCCGGCCCAGCTTGATCCCGAGGTCGATCCCCGGCCGCTGCCAGGGCAGATAGCCCAGCTCTCCGCCGAAGATTTCCTCGGTCAGCCGCACCTGATCGGCGCTGGCCGCAATCGCGATCACAGCGTCGGAATGCACATGGTCCACATGGGTGTAAGGCACGAACCCATGCAACCAGGTATCAATGGAAGGCGCGCGGGGGTTCAGGTTGAAGATCGTGTGCCCCAGTGCCTCGACCATCGCGTCTTCCTGGTCGAGCCCGCGGTACTGCGCCCGAAGCTGCATCAGCCTGGACATATACAGCGTCGCGAACCCGTCCAGCTTCATCGACCCGATGTCCCCGCCCGAGCCCTTGACCCACAAGACCTCCACCGGCTCCCCGCTCAGCGGATCGCTCGCGCTGATCTTGGCGCTGGTATTCCCCCCCCCGAAATTGGTGATTCGCAGATCCGACCCCAGCAAGTTCGACCGATAGAGCAGCTTGCCCGGCTCATCCAATGCGGCGGCGTAAGCGTCGTCCCACAGGGACTTTAGGGTGATTTCCTGGGTCATCGGTCCGACTTTGGCTGAAAGGATTTTGTCCCAAGGATAGGTGTGAAACGATCACAGTCAATCAAGAATGCGCATTCTGCGTCGCAGAGAATCTTCCGCAATGCAGCATTGCGATTGTTTGTTGACGGATATGAGCGATTCTGACAGCCTTCCGGTCATGATGCACGAACGCGAAAGATGGCAGCTGATCCTGACCCGCCTGCGGGACAAGGGGATCGTTCGCGTCGCCGATCTGGTCGGCGTGACCGGCGCCTCGGTCGCCACCCTGCGCCGCGACCTGGCGAAGCTTGAAGACTCCGGCCAGTTGAGGCGCGTCCACGGCGGCGCAGAATCGGTCGCCTCCGGCCAGACGCCCCTCACCGCACCCTCCTTCGACGCCAGCCAGACGCTGAACGCCGACCTGAAGCAGGCCGTCGCCCAAGGCGCCGCCAACCTCTGCCAGGACGGCGACTCGATCATCCTCAATGCGGGCTCGACGACCTGGTTCCTCGCGCAATGCCTGCGCCGGCACCGGATGCAGGTCCTGACCAACTCCTTCCCCATCGCGCAGGAGCTGATCGCCCATTCGGCAAACCGCGTCGTCCTGCCGGGCGGCGAGCTTTACCGCGAGGCCGGAATCATCCTTTCCCCCTTCGACGAGGACGCGATCCAGCATTTCGCCGCCTCGAAGATGTTCATGTCCTGCTATTCGATCACCCCCCTTGGCGTGATCGAAAGCGACCCGCTGATCGCCCGGGCCGAGGCGAAGCTCCTCAGCCGCACCGAGAAGCTGATCGTCGTCGCCGACAGCACCAAGTTCGAGGCGCGCGGCAACATGGTTGTCTGCCCGCTGGCCCGGGTGACGACGCTCGTCACCGACACCGGCGCGCCGCCGCACATGCTGGATCATCTCCGCCAACAGGGCGTGGAGGTGTTCCTGATCGACCCGAAGGAAGCCAAGGTCCTGACCGCAGCCTGAGGAGGGGGCGGCAGGAGAAACATAACGGGAGGAGACGAAAAGATGATGATGAAGCTGACCGGCCTTGCCCTTGCGGCTGGCCTTGCCACCCTGATGGGCTCGACCGCGATGGCCGACCCCGTCACCGCGACCCCCGGCCAGGAAGTGAACGCAGTCCTCTTGCCGAAGTTCCTCGGCATCCTGCCCTTCGACCAGGCCAACCGCGGCGCGCAGGAAGCCGCTGCCGAGCTTGGCTCGACCGGCAAGCTGGAGTTCATCGGCCCCACGCCCGAAAACTCCGCCGCCGGGCAGATCGAGATGCTGACCACCGCGACCACGCAGAAGCAGCATGTCGTGATGCTATCGAACAACGCGGGCGACCAGATCGCCCCCGCCGCCGAAGCCGCCGCCGCGGCGGGCACCAAGGTCGTGACCTGGGACAGCCCGATCCCGAACGGCGCCGGCGAGGCCTTCTTCGTGGCCCAGGTCGACTTCGGCTCGATCGGCACCGTGATGGCCGACATGGCTTATGACCTTGCCGGAGGCGCGGGCGAATTCGCCGTGCTGTCCGCCAGCCCGGATGCCGCGAACCAGAACGCCTGGATCGACGCGATGAAGAAGGTCCTGGCCGAAGACGCCAAGTACAAGGACCTGAAGCTGGTCGACGTGGTCTACGGCAACGACCAGTCCGAGGAGAGCTACAATAAGGCCCTCGGCCTCGTCGACAAATACCCTGACCTCAAGGTCATCATGGCCCCCACCACCGTCGGCATCGTCGCCGCTGCCAAGGCAATGCAGGACGAGGGGCTGTGCGAGAAAGTCAAGGTCTCGGGCCTCGGTCTGCCCGCCGAGATGGTCAGCTACTCGCTGAACGGCTGCGCCCCGCAGTTTGCCCTGTGGAGCTTCGTCGACCTTGGCTACCTGACCTACCAGGCGTCCTATGCGCTCGCCACCGGGGCGATCAAGGGCGAAGTCGGCGAGGAATTCACCGCCGGCCGCATGGGCACCTTCAAGATCGAGGAAGATCCGGGCCGCGCCGGTGCCAAGCGTATCCTGATGGGGCCGTTCACGGTCTACACCAAGGACAACGTCGAAGCCGCTGCGAACTGAGGCCGCTTCCCGTTCGGGGCCGCACGCTCCCGCGGCCCCGGTCCGTTCCTCTCACGCCAGACGCAAGTCTAAGAATTTTTTATAAAATTCTTAGACTTGCCCCTTCCCGATGGACTCCCGCCCGTGACCCAGCCAGTCCTGGAACTTCAAGGCCTGTCCAAGTCCTTCGCCGCCACCCAGGCGCTGAAGGACATGAGCCTGTCGGTCCTGCCGGGCGAGGTCCATGCCATCGTCGGCGAAAACGGCGCGGGGAAATCCACGCTGATCAAGATCATGACCGGCGTCCACCAGCCCGACACCGGCACGATCCGGGTCGAGGGCCAGCCCGTCACCCTGCGCTCGACCGAGGCCGCGCAAGAGGCCGGGATCGCCGCGATCTACCAGGAACCGATGGTCTTCCCTGACCTGAACGTCGCCGAGAACATCTTCATTTCGAACCGCGCCAAGGGCCGGATCATGCGCTGGTCCGAGATCTATCGCGAGGCGGAGGCGCTGATCGCCCCCCTTGGCGTGAAACTCGACGTCCGCCGCGCCGCCTCGGGCCTGACGCTGGCCGAACAGCAGACAGTGGAGATCGCCCGGGCGTTGTCCCTGAAGGTCAAGGTCCTGATCATGGACGAACCGACCGCCAGCCTTTCCGCCCATGAGGTCGCCCGCCTTCTGGACATCGCCCGCGCGCTGAAGGCGCAGGGGGTGGCGGTGATCTACATCTCCCATCGCCTCGACGAGATCTTCCGCATCGCCGACCGCGTCACCGTGATCCGCGACGGCCAGCACATCTCCACCAAACCCATCGCCGACGTCACCGAAGACGGCCTCGTCAAGGACATGGTCGGCCGCGCGCTCGAAAGCTTCGCCGTCAAGACCGCCGCCAATCCGCATGGCGAGACGCTGCTCTCGGTCCGTGATCTTGGCTGTGCAGGCGTCTTCAAAGATATCAGCTTCGACCTGCACAAGGGCGAAGTCCTGTGCCTCGCAGGTCTCGTCGGCGCGCGCCGCACCGATGTTGCCCTCTCCCTCTTCGGCATTGTCCCTGCGACGGAAGGGATCATTAATCTCGCCGGCCATGATGTCCGCATTGCGACCCCGCAACAGGCGATGGATCTCGGGATCGCCTATGTGTCGGAAGATCGCCGCAAGCTCGGCCTCGCCATGCCGCTGTCGATCTTCGCCAACATCTCGTTGGCCAGTCTCAAGAAACTCCTCAAACCCTTCGGCCTCATCGACGCCCGCGCCGAGGCCGCAATGGCCGAGACCTACCGCAAGCGCCTCGCCATCCGCTCGCCCGACAGCCTGATCGAGGTCGGCAAGCTCTCCGGCGGCAACCAGCAGAAGGTGATGCTGGCGAAATGGCTGGAGACGAAGCCCAAGGTCCTGATCTTCGACGAACCCACCCGCGGCATCGACGTCGGCGCCAAGGCCGAAGTCCACGCCATCATCCGCCAACTCGCCAGCGAGGGCGTCGCCATCCTCGTCATCTCCTCCGACCTGCCCGAGGTGCTGGCGCTGGCCGACCGTGTCCTCGTGATGCGCGAGGGCCGCCAGGCCGGAATCCTCCCCATCGAACAAGCCACGCAAGAGCGCGTCATCGCAATGGCCGCCGGGCAGGCCAGCATAGAGCGACCCGCCGCATGACCATGCCTCCCTCTCATATGCTTTCATCTGGCACCAAATATCCCCGCCGGAGGCATTCCGAGCGTTCTTGTGCGTCCTTCACGCACGAGACCGCGAGACAAAAGGACTTCGCGCGGAACGCGCTCCTTACAATAGACGCCCCAACCCGCGCGACGGGAGGCCAGGAATGACCACCCTCCTCACCCGCGCCTCGCCGCAGACCCTGCGCCTCCTCGCCCTCGGCCTCGCGCTCCTGGCCACGGTACTGTTCTTCGCCACCCAGATCGAGGGCTACCTCTCCCCCCGCATGTTCACCCGGATCTCGACCTCCGCCGCCGTCGTGCTGCCCATCGCCGTCGGCCAGGCCATCGTGATCATGACCCGCAACATCGACCTCTCCGCCGGTTCGGTGATGGGCGTCACCGCCTACATGACCGGGCAGCTTCTGGGCGCCATGCCCGATCTGCACCCCGTCCTCGCCGTCCTCTTCTGCATGGCGCTTGGGGCCGCTTTCGGCGCGCTGAATGGCATCATCATCGCCTTCGGCCGCGTCCCTTCCATCATCGTCACCCTCGGCACGCTGGCGCTCTATCGCAGCTTCCTCGTCGAATGGTCCGACGCCAGGACCATCACCACCGCCAGCCTGCCGCAATGGCTGGTCGACCTGCCCTCGGCCAACGCCTTCTCCCTCGGCCCCATCGACATCCGCGTCACCGTCCTCCTCGCCTTGGCCGCCTGCTTCGTCACCGGCCTCGCGCTGACCTTCTACCGCCCTGCCCGGCGCTTCTACGCCGTCGGCTCCAACCCCGATGCCGCCGTCATGGCCGGGATCAACGCCCGCCGCGTGGTCCTTACCGCCTTCATCCTCTCCGGCGCCTTCGCCGGCCTCTCCGGCTTCCTTTTCCTCGCCAAGTTCGGCAACATCACCGTCGTCGCGGGCATGGGGTTCGAGCTGAAGTCCATCGCCGCCGTGGTCGTGGGCGGGGTCTCGATCATGGGCGGCTCCGGCTCGATGATCGGCGTCCTGATCGGCGCGCTCCTCGTCGACACCATCGACAACTCGCTCACCCGCTGGGCCGTGGTCAGCGAATTCTGGCGCGACGCGCTCCTCGGTGGCCTGATCATGGCCGCCGTCACCCTCGACACGCTCGCCAACCGCCAGCTGGCCCGGCTGAGGAAAGGGGGAACGCAGTGACCAAATTCCTCACCCCCTGGGAAACCGGCCTCCTCGCCGTCTTCCTCGCCACCCTCGCGCTCAACGCCGGTTTCGCGCCCGAATTCCTGACGGTGCAGAACCAGATCAACCTGTTCCAGCTCTCCATCGAGAAGATCATCGTCGCGCTGGTCATGACCCTCGTCATCCTCAACGCCGAGATCGACCTCTCCGTCGCCTCGATCATGGGCCTCTCCGCAGCCCTCTTAGGCTATCTTGTGAACGCAGGTACGCCGGGCGGGTTCGCCATCCTCATCTGCCTCGCCGCCGGCCTGATCGCCGGAGCCGTCAACGCCATTCTCATCGCCCGTGTCGGCATTCCCTCGCTGGTCGTCACGCTGGCGATGCTGATCGGCTTCCGCGGCCTCGCGCGCGTGCTGGTCAAGGACAACTCCCTTGGCAACTTCCCGCAATGGTTCACCGACCTCGGCCAGAAGGGCCTGATCGGCCCGATCCCGCTCTCCATCCTCCTCTTCTTCGTCCTCCTGATCCTCCTCGGAACGGTGCTCCACCGCTCCGGCTTCGGCCGACAGGTCATCGTCATCGGCACCAATGCCGAGGTCGCCCGCTTCTCCGGCCTGAACGTCGCCCGCATCAAGACCACCCTCTTCCTCCTCTCCGCGCTGATCTCCGCCCTCTGCGGCCTCCTCTACGCCGCCCGCCTCGGCTCGGTCCGTGGCGACACCGCCTTCGGGTTCGAGCTGGACATCATCACGATGGTCCTCCTCGGCGGAGTCTCGATCTTCGGCGGCAAGGGCAGCATGGTGGGCGTCTTCCTCTCGATCCTGATCATCCTGAACCTGCGGAACGGCATGGGCCTGATGAACATCACCGGCCATATGCAGACAGGGGTGATCGGCATCCTGCTGATCGCCTCGGTCCTGCTGCCGAACCTCCTGAGCGACCTCCGCGCCCGCCGCAGAAAGGAAGCGTAATGCAACGCCACGCCTTCAAGATGCGCCTCAACCCCGGCATGGAGGCCGAATACACTCGCCGCCATGACGAAATCTGGCCGGAGCTGGTGCAGCTTCTGATGGATACCGGCATCTCGAACTACTCAATCCACCTCGATCGCGAGACGATGACCCTCTTCGGCTACCTCGAACGCCGCGACGATCATGCGATGGACGACCTGCCCAACCACCCGGTGATGCGGCGTTGGTGGGCCTTCATGGGCGACATCATGGCCACCAACCCCGATGGCTCCCCGGTGGCGATTCCGCTGACGGAAACCTTCCACCTGCCCTGACTGCTCCTCGTGCGCTTCGCCTCCTCCTCGCTTGCGACGAGAAGCGAAGCGCACGAGGAGCAGTCACCACCGCGCCACCGCCTCCCGCCACGCGCCGACATAGCCGGTCCACAGCGGATCACTCTCTGGCTCAACCTCCAGACCCTTCGGCCCTTCAACCGCCAAAGGCCCCGCCAACAACGCCGCTCCCAGTCCCGTCCCCGCCCCTTGTCCTGCCCCCCGCACGACCCGACCTGTCGCCGTCGCCAGCATCCGCAGGAAAGCCGCATTCCCGCCGAACGACCCCTCCACGATCAGCGGACCCTCGGCTCCCGCCAGATCCAGACACTCCGCTCCCATCAACGCCGCATAGAAGGACGCCGCCGCCATCCGCGCGCCGCCCTCAGGCTCGCCCCCGATCCAGCCGAAGCGCTTGCCCGGAAATGGCCCCGTCTCGGGGTGCAGAGACGGCATCGCCATCACCCGCCGCTCCAGCACGCCAAGCAGATCACCCTCGGACGGTTCCACGATCCGCCCACCCATGACCTCCTCCATCTCGCGCCCGCCCATGAACCGCGCCGTCGGCACCGGCTGGCCCAGAGCGTTCACGTTCACCAGCACATCCCGCGCGGGGTCCAGCTCGACTACCCGCCCGCCCAAGGCCATCACGATCATCCAGGTCCCGGTCGAGATCACCCCGCAGGGCGCCTTGGCCAGATGCGGCACCAGGGATGCGTTGGAATCGTGGATACCGCACAGCACCGGCGTCCCGACAGGCAATCCTGTTGCCGCCGCCACCTCGGGCAGGATCGGCCCCAGCACTTCCGCTGCCTTGCGGACCGGGGGGAACAGCCCCTCCCAGCCCAGCCGCGAAACCAATGACGAAAGCCGCCCCTCCCAGGGGTTCCACAGATCGGTATGACAGCCCAAGGAGGTCGCCTCGCTCGCCGCCACGCCCGACAGCCGGAACGACCAGTATTGCGCCAGCATCAGCACATGCCGGGCCCTGGAAAAATCTGCCGCAAAGGCCCGGGACAGCCAGAACAGTTGCGCCCCGACATTCAGTCCGACCGGCAGCCGGGGCGATCCCGTCTCGGCAAAACCTGGCCGCACAGCGTCATAACCGGCGGCAACCGAGTCTGGTCCGTCATGCTCGTAGTCCAGCATCGGCAGCGCCAACCCGCCGTCCGCATCGATCAGCACACAGGCCGCCCCATGCGTGGTGATCGAAACCGCATCCACCCCGCGCGCCGCGGCCAGTTTCAGACCGGACAGCGCAAACTGCCACAGCATCTCCATGTCATGATGTGGAAAGGCTCCGCTCCTGACCACCGCATTCGGCACCCGCGCCAGCACCTCCTCGGCACCCGTAGCCAGGTCCGCGACCAGCAGCTTGGCATTGGTCTTGCCGATGTCCAGAACCGCGATCCGCCGCATAAGAGCCGCCCTCCGCCCACGTTTGCGGATAGCCTATCCGATTGATTTCAGTGCGGGAAGCAAAGGATGGGCGGGAAGCAAAGGATGGTGACCCCGGATGGATTCGAACCATCGACCTGCCGCTTAGGAGGCGGCCGCTCTATCCCCTGAGCTACGGGGCCCCGTGGCGGAACCTGCGCCCGTCATGCGACGAAACGCAGCCCATTTCAACCATCCGCAAAAGAAAAGGGGAGGCAAGTTTGGCCCACTACCTCCCCCTTGGTCCGTCGCATCCAGTTTGAGAGCTTGCAGGACACGCCAGATATGGCCAGCACTTGTGGCTGTTAGCGGTAACAGTAGCAGGTGAAACCGGCTTGGACAAGCCTTCTCTTTGACGCTAACAAAGGGGAACCGATGAATTCCGGACAAGCGCCTTGACCAAACCCACGCCCGACCCGCGCCACACCCTCACCCTTCGCGACGTGTCCGAGGCGTCCGGGGTCAGCGAAATGACGGTCAGCCGGGTGTTGCGCAACCGGGGCGATGTCTCCGCCCCCACGCGCGAAAAGGTGCTGGAGGCCGCCCGCGCGCTTGGCTACGTCCCGAACAAGATCGCCGGTGCGCTGGCCTCCCAACGCGTCAATCTGGTCGGAGTGGTGATCCCTTCGTTGTCGAACATGGTCTTCCCGGAAGTGATGACCGGCATTTCCGAAACGCTGGAAGGCACCGGCCTGCAACCCGTGGTCGGCGTCACCAACTACCTGCCCGACCGGGAAGAGTCGGTGATCTACGAAATGCTCAGCTGGCGCCCATCGGGCATGATCATCGCCGGGCTCGAACATTCGACCGCCTCCCGCGCCATGCTGGCCCGCGCGGGCATCCCCATCGTCGAAATCATGGACATCGACGGCACGCCGATCAACCACGCCGTCGGCATTTCCCACCGCCGCGCCGGGCGCCAGATGGCCGAGGCGATCATCGCCGCGGGCTATCGCCGCATCGCCTTTCTCGGCACCCAGATGCCGAACGACTTCCGAGCCAAGAAGCGGCTGGAAGGCTTCGAAGAGGCGCTGTCCAAGGCGGGACTCACCCTCGTCGACCGCGAATACTATTCCGGCGGCTCGGCGCTCCTGAAGGGCCGCGAGATGACGGCGGCGGTGCTGAACCGGACGCCGGACGTCGATTTCCTGTATTATTCCAACGACATGATCGGGGCAGGGGGCCTGCTCTACTGCCTTGCCCAGGGCCTCGACGTCCCCGGCCGCATCGGCCTTGCCGGGTTCAACGGCGTGGAACTGCTGGACGGTTTGCCCCGCAAGCTTGCGACGATGGACGCCTGCCGGCTGGAGATCGGCAAGATGGCCGCGAAGATCATCGCCGAAGCGCCTGCGGGCCCACAGGTCGAGGAACTGTTCCCGACGCTGGAGGCAGGGGATACGATCCGTCGTTCGTAGGGTGCGTTACAGCACACCAGCACGCATCCTTACCGCCCGGTTAACGCCCGCAGCCAACCCATTGAGATCACGGGTCTCGCCTTCCTTGTCCTGCGTGGACAGCCAACTCCTCCCACACGATCCCCGCCCGCCGCTGCAACTCCGGCACGGCCCTTGGGTGCCCAAGGAAGCCATCGACCGGCATCAGCTCCCAGCCTTGCCCCTCGTCGCCGAAGCGGATCCGGCCGATGTCCGCGCGGGTCAGCCAGCCACCGAAGAAGACCGATTGCCGCCCCGGCTCGACCATCGACGGAAACACGCGCCGCCAGACCAGCCGGTCGGGCGAAAGCCGCAGTCCGAACTCCTCGTGAAGCTCACGCAGAAGGCAGTCCTCCGGCCCCTCGTCGCCCTCGCGCCCGCCGCCGGGCAGGTCCCAGAGCCCTGGCCAGCGCAGGTCCGGCTTCTCGTCGCGGAGATAGCTGAGGATGGCAGCCCCGCAGAACAGCGCCGCCTTGGCCCCGGTGAAGTCCACGCCGTGAAGCCTCAGGGTTTGTCGTTGATGTCGCGGTCCCAGATCTTCACCTGACCCTCGCGCACCCCCATCGTCCGGCGCAGGACCAGCCAGGCCACCACCGAGACCACCGCGAAGACCAGGATCAGTGCGGCGGGCCCGGCGGGGATGCCGATCCCGACCAGCACCCCGGTCACGACCGCCCCGATGGCGAAGCCGAGGAAGATGAAACCGGGCGCCAGGACTTCCAGCACGCCCAGGGCGAAGCCCAGGATCACCCAGGCCCACCAGGTTCCGGTCAGTGTCGCCAGCATCTTATGCCCGTCCTTTCAGCATCTTGAACGCATCGCCGAAGGCTTCCAGCGCGTTGGCGGGCACCAGGATCGTCTGCTTGCCCTGCCCCGAGGCCACTGCCTGCAAGGCCTCGACCTGCTTCAGCGCGACCTGGAACTGCGCCGCTTCCAGCCCGTTCTCCTTGATTGCCCCGGCGATCACGCTCGTCGCATAGGCTTCGGCATCCGCCGTCACCCGCCGCGCCTTGGCGGCCTGTTCGGCGGCGTAGAGATCGGCGTCCGAGGCCAGCTCGACCGAGCGTTTCTTGCCCTCGGCCTCCATCACCTGCGCCCGCCGCGCGCGCTCGGCGTTCAGCTGTTGCAGCATCGCCGCGCGGGTCGCCTCGTCCAGGTTGACGTCCAGGATTTCCGCCCGCGTGACCTCGACCCCCCAGTCGTCGACCATGGCCGTGACCTGCTCGCGCACCCGCTCGATCAGTTGCGCCCGGTTCGACTGCACCTGGTCCAGCTCCAGCTTGCCGATCTCGGACCGGACGATCCCGGCGACCGTCGTGGCGATGGCCCCATCCACGTCGCGGATGCGGTAGACGGTCTTTTCGGGTTCCGTCACCCGGTAGAACACCGAGGTCTCGACCTTGACCAGCACGTTGTCGGCGGTGATGGCGTCCTGCGAGGCGTTCGGCAGCTGGCGTTCCAGCACCGAGACCTTGTGCGCGATCCGGTCGAGGAAGGGCACCACGAAGTTGATCCCCGGCCCCAGCACGGCGCGCAGCCGACCGAAGCGTTCCACCACATGCTTCTCCGACTGCGGCACGATCCGCACACCCAGGAAGATGCAAAGGATGATGAAAAGCGCGATGGCCAGGTAGACCCCAGGCCAGCCGATGAGAAAATCTGCGTCCACGTCAACTCCTCCATTTCAAATCCGCAGCGGCCCCGCCGTCTGCGCTGACGGAAATGTGAGCCGAGATGCCGCCACGCGCAAGTCCCAAGCCCCTTTCGCCTGCGCGCGAGGGGGTAAGGTGTCCCGCCATGGACTTCCCCCCCCGGGCGGAACCGGATAGGGTCCGCGCGGTCGAACCAGAGGGAGCCCACGATGACCCAGCGCCTGCATCTCGTCTTCGGGGGCGAGCTGACGGACCCCCAGACCAACGTCTTCCGTGACGTGAGCCGGATCCATATCGTCGGCATGTTCCCGGACTACGAAAGCGCGTTCAAGGCCTGGAAAGCCGAGGCGCAGCGCACGGTCGACAATGCCCACATGCGCTACTTCATTGCCCATATCCACCGGCTGCGCGACGAGGCGAAGCCCGGCTCTCCCACCGAGGAGCTGGGCGACTGAGCCATGGCCTCCCCGCTTGGCCTGACGCTTTACAACCTGGGCCAGCGGCGCGAGCCGGGCGAGGGCGCATCCCGCCCGTCCCGTCCCGCCGGGCGGCTTCTGTGGCTGCACGCGCCGGGCGAGGGGCTGGTCAGCCCGATGCGGGCGCTGGCCCGGCGCCTGGTCGAGGAGGACGGGCTCCCGGTCCTTTTGACCGCCCCGGTCGCGATGCCGCCCCTGCCGGGGGTGATCCTGCAGCCGCCGCCGGTGGACAGCCCGGTCGATGCGCGGGCTTTCCTGGACCATTGGCGTCCCGAGATCGCACTGTTCGCCGGGGGCCAGCTGCGCCCCGCCGTGATGCATGAGGCGGGCGAGCGGCAGATCCCGATGCTTCTGGTAAATGCCAAGGCCCCAGCCTTCCTGCGCGAGCGCGACGGCTGGTATCCCGGCCTGATGCGCTCGGCGCTGGCGCGGTTCCGGGCGATCCTGGCGGTGGACGAGGCGGCGGCGCGGGCCTTCCGCAAGGGCGGCGCGGCGCTCTCCTCGGTCGCGGTGACGGGCCGGATGGAGGAGGAAGCCATCGTCCTGCCGGGGCTGGAGGCCGAACGCACGGCGCTGACCCGGCTGCTCGCCGCCCGCCCGGTCTGGTTCGCCGCGGGAGTGATCGAGGCCGAGGAGGCAGCGGTCCTGCACGCTCATCGCAAGGCGCTCCAGCATTCGCACCGGCTGCTCCTGATCCTGATGCCAGAGGACCCGGCCCGCAGCGTCCCCCTTTCCGTGCGGCTGGAAGCCGAGGGCTGGGCGGTGGCGCAGCGCGCGCAGGAAGAGGAGCCGGAGCCCGAGATCGAGGTCTTCATCGTCGACAATCCCGCCGAATACGGGCTCTGGTATCGCCTCGCCCCGGTCTCGTTCCTGGGCGGCACCCTGCTGGGCAAGGGCCCGACCCGCAGCCCGATGGAGGCGGCGGCGCTCGGCTCGGCAATCCTGCACGGACCGCGCACGGGCGTGACCGGGCCGGTGTTCGGGCGTCTCGGCGCGGCACGCGCGACACGGGCGGTGGCGTCGGCCAATGACCTGGGCGACGCACTGGGCGATCTGCTCGCGCCGGACCGCGCAGCCCGGCTGGCGCAATCGGCCTGGGAAGTGGCGAGCGACGGGGCCGAGGTGACCGAGGGCATCCTGGGCCGCCTCCGCGCGATCATGTACGGGGAAGACTGATGCGCGCGCCCGCCTTCTGGTGGCGCCCGCCCGCCCATCCGGGCCTTCTTCCGCGCCTTTTGGCCCCGCTCGGCTGGCTCTATGCCGCAGGCACCGCGCGCCGGTTGCGTCAACCGGGCTATGCCCCGCAGGTCCCGGTGATCTGCGTCGGCAACCTGACCGTCGGGGGCGCGGGCAAGACTCCGACGGTCATTGCGTTGGTCGAGCGCTTGACCGCCCGGGGCCGCAAGGTTCATGTCGTCAGCCGGGGCTATGGCGGGCGGCTGGAAGGCCCGGTGCGGGTGGTGGAGGGCCGCCATTCCGCGGGGGAGGTCGGCGACGAGCCCCTGCTCCTGTCCGCCTTCGCCCCGGTCTGGGTGGCGAAGGACCGCGCCGCCGGAGTCCGCTCCGCCGAGGCGGCCGGGGCGCAGGTGATCCTGTTGGACGACGGGTTCCAGAATCCTGCCGTGAGGTCCTTACTCTCCCTTGTCGTCGTTGATGCAGCGCGCGGCTTCGGCAACGGGCGCTGCCTTCCCGCCGGCCCCCTGCGCGAGCCCGTCGCCACCGGCCTTGCCCGCGCCGATCTCCTGCTCACCATCGGCGACGCCGCCGCCCAGACCCGGTTCGACGCCCAGTGGGACCCAACCGGCCTCCCCCGCCTGCGCGGGCAGTTGCAGCCCCTGCGGATGGGCATGGACTGGAAAGGTGAGCGCTTGCTCGCATTTGCCGGGATCGCCGACCCGTCGCGCTTCTTCGCTTCGTTGCGGGCCGAGGGGGCGGAACTGGTGCGCGGCGAGGCGCTGGGAGATCATGAGACCCTGTCGGAAACGTTGTTGCGGCGGCTTGAGATGGAAGCCGCCGCAGCAGGTGCTCAGCTTGTCACCACGGAAAAGGATGCCGCCCGCCTGCCGCCGCAGTGGCGGGCGAAGGTGCTGACACTGGTGGTGCGGCTAAAGGTCGAGGACTGGTCGGCGATGGATGCAGCCTTGACGAAGGTTGGTGTCTAAAATTTTTCTAGAAGAATTTTAGACACCCGATTTCAACACCTCATCCTGATGCTGCCCCAACCTTGGCGCAGGCCGGTCCAGTGCCAGTTCTGCGCCCGAGAAGGTCATCGGGCTGCGCACGCCCTTCATTCCTTCGGGTGTGATCTGCATCCCGCGCGCCACGACCTGCGGATCGGCGAAAACCTCGGCCAGATCGTTGATCGGTCCCGCCGGGACGCCCTCCGCCTCGCAGGCCGCCAGCAAATCCACCTTCGCCCAGGTCTTCGTTGCCGCCGTCAGCCGCGCGGTCATCTCCACCCGGTTGGCGATCCGGTCGGCGTTGGTGAGGAATTTCGGGTCCGATACCATCCCCTCCAGCCCCAGGATCCGGCACAGCCGCTGGTACTGCCCGTCGTTCCCGGTGGCCAGGATCAGCCAGCCGTCCTTGCAGTCGAACGCCGCATAGGGCGCGAGGTTCGGATGCGCGTTCCCCATCAGGCCCGGCGCCTTGCCCGAGGCCAGATAGTTCATCGCCTGGTTCGCCATCACGCTGGTCGCCACGTCGAGCAGCGCCATGTCGATCTGCTGGCCCTCGCCCGTCCGCCCGCGCTGCACCAGTGCGGCAAGGATCGCCGTTGCCGCATAGATTCCGGTGAAGATGTCGGTGACGGCGACGCCCACCTTCTGCGGCTGGCCGTCCGGCGCGCCGGTGACGCTCATCAGCCCGGACATGCCCTGGATGATGAAGTCGTACCCCGCGCGATGGGCATAGGGCCCGTCCTGCCCGAAGCCGGTGATCGAGCAATAGATCAGCCGCGGGTTCACCTTGCCCAGGCTCTCCCAATCCAGCCCGTATTTGGCCAGCCCGCCCACCTTGAAGTTCTCGATCACCACATCCGCATCCGCCACCAGCTTGCGGACGATCTCCTGCCCCTCGGCGGTGCGGAAATCGCAGGTGATCGAGCGCTTCCCCCGGTTCGCCGAGTGGAAATAGGCGGCGGTTGTCTCGCCGTGGCTTTCGATGAACGGAGGTCCCCAGCGGCGGGTGTCGTCGCCTTCGGGCGCCTCGACCTTGATCACGTCGGCGCCAAGGTCGGCCAGCGTCTGCCCGGCCCAGGGGCCAGCCAGAATCCGCGCCAGTTCGATGACGCGGACCCCCTCCAGCGGTGCAGCCATCTACTTCGCCAGCTCGGCGTCGAGGATCGGCTTCAGGTCCTCATAGGCCATGTTGGAATATTTCGTGCCGTTGACGAACAGCGTCGGCGTGCCTTCCACCCCGTCGGCCTCGAAATTGGTCTGGAACTGCTTGATCAGCGCCTCGGCATTGGCGGTGTCGTTCAGGCAGGCGTCCATCGCCGCATCTTCCAGCCCGGCAGAGCGGCCGAGGGTCTTCAGGTTCGCGACCACCTGCGCCGGATCGTCGGACCCGGCCCATTCCGCCTGCTTGGCGAACAGCATGTCCTGGATGCCGAAATACTTCATCTCGCCGCCGCAGCGGGCGATCAGCGCGGCCCAGAGGCCGTAGCGGTCGAAATAGACCTCGCGCAGGGTGAAGTGGACCTTGCCGGTGTCGATATAATCCTTCTTCAGCTGGCCGAAGACGGTGTCATGGAAATGCGCGCAATGCGGGCAGGTGAAGCTGGCATATTCCACCATCTTCACCTTGGCATCGGGCGAACCCAGCGAGAAGTCGCCGGGGCCGGCGGCAGCGGGCGTCTCGGCGGTGGTGGTTTCCTGCGCCAGCGCCGGGGTCATCGCCGCGGTGGCGGCTGCGGCAAGGGCGATCATCGCCCGGCGGTTCAGTTTCATCATGGGTAAGGGTCCTTCGTGCATTCCGGATCTCAGGATCGCGGGCGAGTTAAGATGTTTTGTGCCAGCTGTTCAAGCGCGCCGCGCAACGAAGGGTCCGTCACGCCCTCTGCCACGGCCTGCGCCCTGGCGGTGGTGGCCGGATCGGCGGGCTTCGCGGTCTTCGGTGCCGGGGTGAATTCCGCCTGCCCCTCGGCAAATCCGGTGGCCGCCGTCTGGGTCAGGTGGATATGGCTGATGGCCGAATAGCCGTAGACGGCGTTCACCCGCTCCTTCAGCTGCGGCAGTTCCATCTGCACCATCGGCGCCTCGGCGGGTTTGACCAGAAGCGTCAGCGTCGCGCCCATCCCGCCCTTGCCGTAGCCGATCTTCACCGGCCGGGTCTTCCGCGCCATCTCCTCGCCCACCGCCTCGGCCCAATGGGTGAGCAGCCGGGCCACGGCGAAGCCCCGCGATTCCCCCGCCGCGCGGACGGCGTCCTTCATCAGCCCGAAGGCCGGTTCGAACCCCCGCATCCGGTGGTCGGCACTGGGAGAGGGGAGGGGCTTGCGGCTCATCTGGGGTTCAAGGGGCTCCTGTCCTTGCCCCGCATTCTACCGCAAGGGGCCGCCCCCGCCAGAGCGAAGGCTGAAACAGGAATAAACATTGCGTCATTCGAGGGTTATCGGAGCCCCGCGCAACTCCTCTGGCCCGCCGCCGCCCGTCCGCTATCTTCGCCCCGATGCAGGACCCCGAATCCCTCTCCACGCAACTCCTCGCCTGGTACGACCGCCACGCCCGGGTGATGCCCTGGCGCGTCAGCCCGCTGGACTGCGCCGCAGGCATCCGTCCCGACCCCTATCGCGTCTGGCTGTCCGAGGTGATGCTGCAGCAGACCACGGTGGCAGCCGTGAAGGACTACTTCCACCGCTTCACCGCCCGCTGGCCCACCGTCGCCGCGCTCGCCGCTGCGCCGGACGCCGATGTCATGGGCGAATGGGCCGGCCTCGGCTACTACGCCCGCGCCCGGAATCTGCTGAAATGCGCCCGGGCCGTCGTGGCCGATCACGGGGGCCGGTTCCCGGACACCCGCGAGGGCCTGCTGACCCTTCCCGGCATCGGCCCCTACACCGCGTCCGCCATCGCCGCCATCGCCTTCGACGAACCCGCCACCGTGGTCGACGGCAATGTCGAGCGGGTGATCGCCCGCCTCCGCCTGGTCGAAACCCCGCTCCCCGCCGCCAAGGCGGAACTCACCACGCTGGCCGCCCGCCTCACCCCCGCCATCCGCCCCGGAGACTATGCGCAGGCGATCATGGACCTCGGCGCAACGATCTGCACCCCGCGCTCCCCCGCCTGCGGCATCTGCCCCTGGACCCATGCCTGCCTCGCCCGCGCCGAGGGCGTGCAGACCGACCTGCCCCGCAAATCCCCGAAACCCGAGAAACCCACCCGCCACGGCACTCTCTGGCTCGGCCACCGCGACGGGGCCATCCTCCTCGAACGCCGTCCCGACAGGGGCCTCCTCGGCGGGATGCTCGGCATTCCGGGTGACGGCTGGGACGGGCAGGGCGGCCCCGCCCCAGCTTCCGCCGACTGGCACGCAATCGGCGAGGTCCGCCACACCTTCACCCATTTCCACCTGATCCTGACCGTCCTCACCGCCCGCCTTTACGGCCCTCCAACACGCGGCGACTTCGTCCCCCGCCATGACTTCCGCTCCGGCGCCCTGCCCACCGTCATGCGCAAGGCCTGGGACCTCGCCCGGCATGAAATCGAGAGCTGAAACCTCGCCAAGCGCCTCCCCTCCCCCTCGTGGGGAGGGGTTGGGGGTGGGGGGTAACCGCGACACCCTCGCCCGTTGAGCCCGCCGCCCGTTCCGCTACACTCCCGGCCCATGAGCCCGCTCCCCAAACCCCTGCCGTTCTGGCTGTCCCTCGGCCTGCCGCCCCTCGCCGTCCTCGGCATGATCATGGGCGGCTGGACCATCGCGCTTTTGCCGCTCGTCACCTGGTGGCTCTTCACCCTTCTCGACGCGATCACCGGCCGGAACACCGACAACCCCGACCCGGCAACGCCCGAGACCGCGCTCACCGCCTACCGCGCCGTCACGCTGGTCTGGTTCCCGATCCAGTTCGCCCTCCTCGTGACGATGCTCTGGTATGTCCCCCGCGCCGCCCACCTTGCCCCCGGCGAGAAGATCGGTCTCTTCTTCGGCATGGGCGTCGTCTCCGGCACCATCGGTATCAACTACGCGCATGAGCTGATGCACCAGAAATCCCGCCTCGAACGCTGGCTGGCCGACCTCCTGCTCGCCTCGGTCCTCTATTCCCACTTCCGCTCGGAACACCTGCGCGTCCACCACATCCATGTCGGCACCCCGCGCGACCCGGTGACCGCGCGCTACAACGAGGGCTTCCACCGCTTCTTCCCCCGCGTCCTGGGGCAATGCCCGCGCTCAGCCTGGCACGCCGAGGCCGCGATGCTGGCGCGGAAGGGGCTGCCGTGGTGGCACCGGACCAACCCCTTCTGGCGCTATGCCGCGCTGCAAGCCGCCTTCCTGGCGCTGGCCCTCGCCTTGGGCGGCTGGACCGGCCTCGGCCTGTTCATGGTCCAGGCCGTCACCGCGATCTGGCAGCTGGAGCTGGTGAATTATGTCGAGCACTACGGCCTGACGCGCCGCCACCTGGGCGAGGGGAAATACGAACGCGTCCTGCCCCGCCACAGCTGGAACGCGGACCACAAGGCCTCGAACTGGCTTCTGATCAACCTCCAGCGCCATTCCGACCATCACTACAAGCCCGACCGCCGCTTTCCCGTCTTGCAGACCTATGGGCAGGACGAGGCCCCGCAGCTTCCCTACGGCTATCCGCTGATGACCATGGCCGCGATGGTGCCGCCCTTGTGGAAGCGGATCATGAATCGCCGGGTGAAGGACTGGCGCCGCCAGCACTATCCCGATATCGCCGACTGGCACCCCTACAACAAGGCGCTGAACCCGGTCGCCTGATTCCGACTCTCAAATTTCTTGAGCAAGAAATTTGCCAAAATCCTTGCTCAAGGATTTTGTCCCCGGATCAACCGTTCAGCACACCACCTCGATCAGCCGCGGACCCTTCTGCCCCATCGCCTCGGCAAAGGCCGCGTTGAACCCGGCCATGTCGCTGACCCTTACTGCCTGCACGCCATGGCCCTGCGCCAAGGCCACCCAGTCCAGCACCGGCCCCTCCACGTCGAACATCCGCGCTGCGTTGCGCCCGACCTCGTTCACCCCCATTGCCGCCAGCTCCTCGCGCAGGATCTGGTAGCCCCGGTTGGCGAAGACCACCGTGGTCACATCCAGCCGCTCCCGCGCCATGGTCCACAGCGATTGCAGCGTGTACATCCCCGATCCGTCGCCCTCCAGCACCACCACCTTGCGGTCCGGGCAGGCCACCGCCGCCCCCGTCGCGCAGGGCAGGCCAAAGCCGATGGAGCCGCCGGTGATGGTCAGCACGTCATGCCCCGGCCCCCGCCGCAGCGCGGGCGCGAGATGCGCCGAGGCGGTGATCCCCTCGTCCACCAGCACCGTATCCTCCGGCATCAGCGCCGCAATCGCCTCGCCCAGCTTCGGCAGCGTCAGCGGCCCCTCCGGCATGGCGGGCCGATCCAGCGGCACGAAATCCTCCGGTCCAAGTTCCGCTTCCCCCAGTTCCTCCGCCAGCGCTTGCAAACACCATGCGATGTCCATTTCGCGGCTGCACAATTCGATCAGCCGGGTGTCCGGGTCGTCCGGCGTGGAAGGCAGGCCGGGGTAGGCGAAGAACCCGGCAGGCCGCGCCGTGCCGCAGAGTACCAGTGCCGGCGCCCCGGCCAGCAGCGCCTGGTTGTCCGGCAGGCGGTAGGCCATCCGCTCCATCTTCACCGCCCCCGCCCCGCGCCGGAAGCGGGCGGCGAAGAAAGGCTGCATCAGCCGCGCGCCGCAAGCCTTGGTCAGGCGCTTCGCGGAAAGCCCGAGGTCGGTGTAGAGCGCCGGGCCGTCGATCATCAGGATCGCCCCCGGCTGGCGCAGGGCGCGGGCGGCCGCCGCGATTTCGTCTCGGGACGGACGACGGAGCGCCGGAGGTGGCGGCGCGACGGCAGCGCCCGGCGCCTCTTCCCACGCCGTGTTGGCGGGCAGGATCAGCGTGGCGATCTGGCCGCCCCCGGCCCGCGCCGCCTGCACGGCCTCGGCGGCGTCGCCCGCGACCTTATCTGCCGAAGCGCAGACCCGCGTCCAGTGCGAGACGGCCCGCGCCACCCCCACCGTGTCGCCCTTGAGCGGTGCCTCGAAGCGCAGATGGTAATCCGCGTGGTCGCCCATGATGTTCAGAACCCCGCTCTGCGCCTTGCGGGCATTGTGCAGGTTGGCAAAGGCATTGCCGAAGCCGGGGGCAAGGTGCAGCAGCGTCGCCGCCACCTCGCCTTTCATCCGGTAATAGCCATCCGCCGCGCCCGAGACGCCGCCCTCGAAGAGGCAGAGGATGCAGCGCAGTTCCGGGTGGCGGTCGAGTGCGGCGACGAAATGCATCTCCGATGTGCCGGGGTTGGCGAAGCAGACCTTCACGCCGGAGGCCAGCAGGGTCTGCACCAGGGTTTCCGCACCGTTCATTTCAATCCTCCTTGGTCCCGCTTGCGGCGGCGTCACGGCGGGCCAGCCGCGCCGCGCGCTGTCGTGCCCGCAGGCTGTGATAGGCTTCGATCATCGGCAGGCTCAGCCAGTAGGCAAGGACGGCGGCAAGCAAGGCCGGTCCGATGCTGCCGACCAGATAGGGCAGGAAGACCTCGTGCCCGAACTGGTCCAGCTTGTCCCAATGCGCGACGGCGGGAGTGAAAACCGCCTTTATATTGCGGGTGATCTCGTCCCCGGCCTGGCCGAAGGCGGTCATGATCTCGCCGAAGGGCAGCGAAAGCCCGTCGCCCAGGATCGCCCGGCCCAGGTCCAGCGACAGGACGGCGAGAAGCGGGATGGTGACGGGATTGCCCGCAGCCGTCCCGATCAGCGCCGCGACGACATTGCCGCGAAAGGCCCAGGCCAGGGTGGCGGCGAGCGGCAGGTGCAGCCCGAAAAGGGGGGTGCATCCGACGAAGACCCCGCAGGCAATGCCACGCGCCACCCGATGCGGCTGGTCGGAAATCCGCGTCAGTCGCAGCCGCAGATAGCTGAGCGCGCGGCTCCAGCCCCCGGGCGGCAGCACCAGGGCGCGCAGCTTCTGCGGCAGGGTAAGGGGGGTTCGCCGTCGAAAGACCATGCCCGCCGCAGTATCAGGATCGACCCCGGTTAGGGAAGCGCTGGCCCATGCCTGCCCAAGCTTCAGGACAGGAAAAAACCCCGCCGAGACATCTCGGCGGGGTAAAGGTGTCCCCCAGGCGGTCCGGGGGACAGGCGTGTTCCAATGTCAGTGCGGGCGCGCCCCGTCGGCCTCCATCTCGGCCCGGATCTGCTGCCGCAGGATGTCGATCGGGACCATCTTGCCGTCCCGCTTGAAGTGCCAGTAGGTCCAGCCGTTGCAGGAGGGCGCCCCCTCCAGCGCCGCGCCGACCTGGTGGATCGACCCCTTCACGTCGTTGCCGATCAAGGTGCCATCCGCCCGGACCTTCGCCTTGAAGCGGTTGCCCAGGGAGAACAGTTCCTCCCCCGGCCGCAGCATGCCGCGTTCGACGACCTGTCCGAAGGGCACGCGCGGTTCGGCACGTTTCGACCCGGAGACCTCCAGCGCCGAGGCATCGAAGCGGCGCACTCGCTCGATCCGTTCGGCGGCGGCCTTGCGGTAGGCGGCCTCGCGTTCGATCCCGATGAAGTCGCGGCCCAGCATCTTGGCCACCGCCCCCGTGGTCCCCGTCCCGAAGAACGGGTCCAGCACCACGTCGCCCGGGTTCGTCGTCGCCACGATCACCCGGTGCAAGAGCGCCTCGGGTTTCTGGGTCGGATGGGCCTTGTCGCCGTTCTCGTCCTTCAACCGCTCATGCCCGGTGCAAAGCGGGATCACCCAGTCCGACCGCATCTGCACGCCGTCGTTCAGCGCCTTCAAGGCTTCATAGTTGAAGGTGTATTTCGCCGCCTCGTCGCGGGAGGCCCAGATCAGCGTCTCATGCGCATTGGTCAGCCGCTTGCCCTTGAAGTTCGGCATCGGGTTCGATTTCCGCCACACGACGTCGTTCAGAAGCCAGAAGCCCTGGTTCTGCAACTCCGACCCCAGCCGGAAGACGTTGTGGTAAGAGCCGATCACCCAGATCGCCCCGTTCGGCTTCAGAAGCCGCTTCGCCGCCGCCAGCCAGTCCTTGGTGAACCCGTCATAGGCGGCGAAGCTGGAGAACTGGTCCCAGTGGTCGTCCACCGCATCGACCTTGGAATTGTCCGGCCGGTGCAGATCGCCGCGAAGCTGAAGATTGTAGGGCGGGTCGGCGAAGATCAGGTCGACGCTGCCCGCCGGGAGCGAGTTCATCACGTCCACGCAGTCGCCCGCAAGGATCTGGTTCAGCGGAAGCACCCCTTCCGCCGCGGTATTCCTGGTCGCCATTCTCTGCCTCTGTCCACGGCATCATTGTCGTGCCGTCGTTGTCAGGAATCATGAGTCAGTGGCGATTCGCCGTCAAATTCTTTTTTGAATCAAGAGCTTACAGAAATCACTTGATACAATATGTTGTGGACCGGCTTGAATGAACGCCTATGCCAAGGGGTCACGCCTAGATTTTGCAACGCCTCCAGATGCGCCCGAGTCGGGTATCCGGCGTTGGCTTCCCAGCCATAGCCGGGGTGCTGTTGCGCCAAATCCACCATGATCCGGTCGCGCGTGACCTTGGCCACGATCGAGGCCGCCGCAATCGACAGGCAGAGCGCATCGCCCCGGATGATCGCCGTCGCCCCGCAGCCCAGTCCGCGCGGGATCAGGTTGCCGTCGATCAGCGCATGATCGGCCTTCAGGCCCGCCACCGCGCGCTCCATCGCCAGATGGCTGGCGCGCAGGATGTTCAGGCTGTCGATCTCCTCGACGCTGGCATGGGCGACCGAAACCTCGGCCACCTCGACGATCTCCAGATACAACTCCTCGCGCCGCGCTGCCGTCAGCATCTTGGAATCGCGCAGGCCCTTCGGCACCCGGTCGGGGTCGAGCCGCACGGCGCAGGCGGTGACGGGACCAGCCAGGGGTCCGCGCCCCACCTCGTCCACCCCCACGACCGAGAGCGCGCCGCGCGCGCGGGCCGCCATTTCATGCGTGAAGTCGGGGAGGACGTTATCCATGCATCCCGGAGTAGCGCGGAACGCAGCGCAGAAAAAGGGGGCGGGAGCTGCTCACCCTCCCGCCCCCAGCAGGAAGCGGGGCAAGGGCCGTCCCGCTTCGGTCCAGACCGCCTCGGCGGCCCGATTGATGGGTGCTGCGTCAGCGTCCCGGAACCCGGAAGCCCGCCTCGCGCAGGCATTGCGCCGAATAGACCCGGTCGCGCTTGCCGAAGATCGTTGCGCTGTTGGCGCAATAGCGCGGCAGGCGGTAATCGAAGCCCTCCTTGCGCAGGCAGCTTTCGGGAAACAGCGTCACCGACCGCTCTGCTCCGTCGATGGAAATCGCGCAGACGGCAGGTACGCGCTTGGTCTTCACCGGCTCGGGCAGCGGCGCGGGCTTGTCCTTGTCCTTCAGCTCATGCGCGATGGCGCCGACCACCAGCGCCGCGATCAGCGCCTTGGTCAGGTCGTTCGTCTCGGCCCTGGCCGGGATCGCCGTCGCCAGCACCAGGGCCAGCGCCGCCGCACCTCCGGTGATCATGGCAGCGAGCCGTCGACCGGAGAGAGTGGTCTCGCCGATCCCGTGACCGATGATGCGGTAGGGCTTGCTTCTGAATGTGACGGACATGGTGGCCTCCTGCTGCGGGCTTCTGGCTGGAAGGTCCGCCGCCGGTGGCCGTCGGACCCGATGGCCAACCCTCGCCCCCCGCTTCCGGCGTAAGCAATATCGCCGGGTCGCTAGGCCATAGCAGCGCGGCGAATCCGACTTGCTATTCGATAGCAATGCGCCGAAATTTCGCGTGATATTGAATAACAACGCAGCCCCGCGCATTCTCCGTCGGCAATCGAGCAGCCTCCTTGCCGGAGCCAGGAAAATGAAACGACTGATCACCCTCGCCGCCCTCGCGCTGGTCCTGGCCGGACCGGCAGCGGCGGAGTGTTACGCAGACTACAAGGCCAAGCGTGACGAGCCGCTGCAACTGCACTACGGTGTCGCGCAGGTTTCGGATGCCAACTGCTCGCCCGGCGCGGCCGAAGGCGAACTGGCGCCGAGACTTGCCGCCGATGGCTGGACGCTTCTGAACGTTCTGTCCACATTCGGGCCGGAAGGTCTTGCAGAAAGGAAAGCGAGTGCCGGAGACTACTTCCTCCGTTACTGAAAGCCTCAAGGCCGGCAACCGCGTCGTCGCCTTCGGAATTGCTGCTATCGTCCTCATCCTTCTGGCTGCGGCGTTGTTCCTGTTCCTGAACCTGCCCGATGCGAACGCCTTCAACGCGCGCGTGGAGCGGTTGTTCGTCGAGAACGACGACCTGAACACACTGGCCGAGATCAAGCTCCTGGAAATCCTGGCGCAGTCGGGCACTTCGTTCTCGGAGGTGCTGGCCAGCTACCGCAGCGTGATCTTCGTGCTGCTGCTGTTCTCCACGGCATTGCTGGTGGCCGCGCTGGTCTTCCTGGTGATGATCATCGCGCTGAACCGCCGGATTTCCGCGATCCAGCGATCGGGCATCCAGGTGGCCAGCCTGATGATCAGCCGCGAGGCACGGGCGGTCTACATCAACGACCTGGAGTTCCAGTTGACCGAGGCAGCGCTGGAGACCCTGTCGGTCCTCGCCGAGGCGCGGATGGACGACGAAGTGCTGACCGGCGCGCAGATCGAGGCGGTGATCTCGGGCCGCAACGAGGCCGACTGTGACGAAGCCGCCGGGGCGACCCGGGTGAAACGCCTGCGCGACGCGCTGGGCAACCAGCTGGTCAGCGAGCTTCTGGTCAAGACCATCGCCCGGCGCGGCTACATGCTGGCGGTGGGCAAGGATACGATCAAGATGATCTGAAACGCGGAAGGCCCGGACCTTGCGGACCGGGCCTTCCGATGTAGGTGGTGAGCCGGACAGGATTCGAACCTGTGACCCGCTGATTAAAAGTCAGCTGCTCTACCAACTGAGCTACCGGCCCCACGAGGCGGCTGATTAGGCAAGGCGGGGACGGGGGTCAAGGGCAAAATCGTGCGGCTCTGGCGAATCTTGGTCGCCGGGCGTATATGCGCGGAATGATGGATACCCTGGCCAAGACCGGCCTTCCGTTCATGAAAATGCACGGCGCGGGCAATGACTTCGTGGTGATCGACTCGCGCGGGCGCGGGGCGGTGATGACGGCTGGCCTCGCGCGGGCGCTGGGCGACCGGAACCGGGGAGTGGGCTTCGACCAGCTGGCCGAGATCACCGATGCGGAAGGGGCCGACTTCGGGTTGGTATTCTGGAACAGTGACGGCTCCCAGGCGGGGGCCTGCGGGAATGCGACCCGCTGCGTCTCGGACTACATGATGCGCGATCTGGGGGCCGAAAGGGTCTCGCTGGTGACGGCGCGTGGCGGGCTCAGGGCGGAACGGGGAGGGGACGGCCGCGTCTGGGTCAACATGGGCCAGCCGCAGCTGGACTGGCAGTCGATCCCGCTGGTGCGGGACGTCGACCATCTGCACCTGCCGCTGCCGGGCGATCCGGTGGCCGTGGGGATGGGCAACCCGCATTGCGTCCATTTCGTGCAGGACGCGGAAGCTGTGGACCTTGCCACGCTGGGCCCGAAGATCGAGCATGACCCCCTCTTCCCGCAGCGCACGAACGTGGAGTTCGCCTCGCTGGTCTCGCACTGCCGGATGCGGATGCGGGTCTGGGAGCGGGGGACGGGGATCACGCTCGCCTGCGGTTCGGGCGCCTGCGCGACGGCGGTGGCGGGGCATCTGCGCGGGATGATCGGTCCGCGCGTGACGCTTGAGGCGGACGGCGGACTGCTGGAGGTCGACTGGCGCGACGACGGCGTCTGGCTGACCGGCCCGGTGGCGCGGGTGTTCGACGGGGTGCTGCCGGCCGATTACGTGGCGGCGCAGCGATGAACGTCCCGCAGAAGCCCCCGGTCTTCGCGACGCTGGGCTGCCGGCTCAACGCCTACGAGACCGAGGCGATGAAGGAGCTTGCCGCCGCTGCGGGCCTGTCGGAAGCGGTGATCGTCAACACCTGCGCGGTGACGGGCGAGGCGGTGCGGAAAGCCAAGCAGGAGATCCGGAGGCTGTCGCGGGAACATCCCGACGCTGCGATCATCGTCACCGGCTGCGCGGCGCAGATCGAGCCGGAGACCTTCGCGGCGATGCCCGAAGTGGCGCGGGTCGTCGGCAACCACGAGAAGATGCAGGCGGAGACCTGGCGCGGTATAGCGGCGCCAGACCTGATCGGCGAGACGGAGCGGGTGCAGGTCGACGACATCATGTCGGTGCGCGAGACGGCGGGGCATCTGATCGACGGCTTCGGGCGGCACCGGGCCTATGTGCAGGTCCAGAACGGCTGCGACCACCGCTGCACCTTCTGTATCATCCCTTTTGGTCGGGGCAACTCGCGGTCGGTCCCGGCGGGGGTGGTGGTGGAGCAGATCAACCGGCTGGTGGACCGCGGCTTCAACGAGGTGGTGCTGACCGGGGTGGACCTCACTTCCTGGGGGGCGGACCTGCCGGGGGAGCCGCGGCTGGGCGATCTGGTACGGCGGATATTGAAGCTGACCTCGGTGGCCCGCCTGCGGATTTCGTCGATCGATTCCATCGAGGCGGACCCGGCGCTGATCGAGGCGATCGCGACCGAGGCGCGGCTGATGCCGCACCTTCACCTGTCCTTGCAGGCGGGGGATGACCTGATCCTGAAACGGATGAAGCGGCGGCATCTGCGGGACGACGCGATCCGGTTCTGCCGGGAGGTGAAAGCCTCGCGGCCGGAGATGGTCTTCGGGGCGGACATCATCGCGGGCTTCCCGACGGAGACGGAGACGATGTTCCAGCGGAGCCTCGATCTGGTGGCGGATTGCGGGCTGACCTTCCTGCATGTCTTTCCCTTCTCGCCCCGCAAGGGGACACCCGCCGCCCGGATGCCGCAGGTCCGGGGGCCGGAGATCAAGGAGCGGGCGGCGCGGTTGCGGACGCTGGGCGACCGGGTGCTGGGCGAGCATCTGGCGGGGCAGGTGGGGCGCGTCCACCGGGTGCTGACCGAGGGGGCCCGGGTCGGACGGACCGAGGGGTTCGCCGAGGTGGCCTTCGGTGCCGACCAACCGGAGGGGGCGATCCTGGAGGTCCGGGTCACGGGCCAGGACGGGGCGCGGCTGCTGGCCTGATCTGTCCACGGTGGACAGTTTTTGATTTCTGTTTTAAATCAGCATCTTGAGATTTTTCGTTAAGGATTTGGCAAGAATTTCCTGCCGGTGTGCCCCCGGGGGACGGGCGCTTCGGAAACTGAGCGCTACGCGCAGGCCTTTTGTCTCGCCTCTGGCGCAAGCGCCAACCGGCTCGGGCGTCGGGGGTTTTCCACCCCCGAACCCCCGGAGGATATTTGGAGCCAGGTGAAAGGACGAGAGCGGGCCGAGCGCCGCGCGGTGCGGCTGTGGGTCCCCGCTTTCGCGGGGATGACAGGGTGGAGGCCTTGCGTGAAATCACGCACCCTACCGGGCGATCGTCCTGGGAAGGGTTGGTCGGTCAGGTCAGCGCGACGAGGTGGTTGTCCCATTGGGTCTCGTCGGTGGCGAGGGGGGTGAGGCCCTGGACGTCGGCGGACCAGATCGCGCCCTGGCCATCGGTGACGGTGAAGGTCCCGCCGCTGGCGGAGGCGCCGCAGAGGTCGGCGCGCAGGTGGGTGGCGACGGGGGTGCCGTCGGCGGCGAAGATCATCAGGGCGCCGCCCTTGGGCGAGGTGATCAGGATGCGGTCGGCGGTGGCGGCGATGGAGCCGGCATAGCCCTGCATGGTGAAAGCCTCGGCCGCGGCAGGCGGGCAGAGGACCGGCGCGGTGCCGGGGGTCCAGAGGCCGAGCTGTGACACGGGTTCTGCCGGATCGCCTTCCCATTGCATCGCGAAGGCGATGGTGTCGCCCTGTAGCGCGAGGTGGCGGATCGAATTCTGGCGGAGGTCGAGCAACTCGATCTGGTCGATCAGAGCACCGTCCTCGGCCAGCAGCGTCAGGTTCGGACGCATGTCCGGGATGTTCAGCTTGGTGCGGTCGACCGGGTCGGTCTGGATGCCGCCGTTCGCCACCACCAGCCTGCCATCGGGCAGGCGCTTTATCTCATGCGGGCCGATGCCGTGGCTGGGCCAGTCGGTCAGGCGGGTATAGTGCGCGGTGTCCCAGAGCCCGATGCGACCCTCCGAGGTCTCGGCCACCACCTCGGAGGTCATGAGGAGCGTGCCGTCCAGCGAATAGGCGCCGTGGCCGTTGAACTGCATCCCCTCGGGCGGGGCCAGGCGGTGGCGGGTCTCGCCGGTGGCGCAGTCGATCACCAGGGCGAAGGTGCCGGGGCGGCGGGCGAAGGCGACGGCCTCGGCCCGGACGGGATGGGCGGCGGCGGCATGACCCCGGCCCGGAAGGGCGATCCGGAAGAGGCTGGCGCCGCTGGCGGAGAGCCCGTGCAGGAAGAAATCCTCGCCCCGTTTCCCGGCGGCGAGGAAGGCGGGGGCGCCGATGTCGGCCCAGGTCAGGCGCGGGGCCAGCGTGGCGGCGAAGCTGGCGAGAAAGGTCCGGCGCTGCATCAGTCGCCGTCCTGCGAGTTGAAGCCAAGCTCGACGCCAAGCGCCGGGCCGATCTCGGCGATCGCCGCATCGCGGGTGGCGCGCACCGCCTGTTGCAGGATTTCCAGCTTCAGCCAGGCCTGCGGGTCGGTGATATGGTCCAAGAGGGGATCGTTCAGCGTCTCGGACAGGTTGATCGCGTGGTCAAAGGCGGCAAGCGTCCTCGCGCTGTCGGGGCTAAGGCTGACGGCAAGCCCGCGCAGACCTTTCAGCGACAGGGTGATGTTGGCCAGCGCGCGACCGGAAGCCTGGCCCTCGGCGAGGTCGGGGCGGGGCTTGTCGAAGGTGGCAAGCGGGCGGCCGATGCGACGGTCGGCGATGAATTCGAGACCGGTCGCCAGTTGGGTGAAGAGCGCCTGGGTCGCCTCTTCCGGCTTGAGGAAGCGGGTGTTTCCGGCCTGCCCCGCCGAAAGCAACGTGTCGCCGAAGGGGCCCCAGTCGGCGGAGAGCACCGCAGCCTGGCGGGCGAGGTCGTCGATGGTGACCTGGATCAGCGGGCAGGGATCGGCGGCGAGCGGTTTTGTCGGGAAGAGCAGGCGTTCGAGGCCGGAAAGACCGCGCGCGGCGACGGATTGCTGGGCCATGCCGTCGAGGCTGAGGCTTGCCGGGTCGGCCTTGAGCAGCGCGGTCTGTGCCTTGGCGCCCAGGCCCTTGGGGTCGGGCCAGAACAGGATGGAAAGCGCGCGGCCGTCCTCCTCGGAGGGGCCGAGATGCAGGTGCTCCACCGCCATCCAGGCGTCATAGGCGACCTGGAAGGCGGGGCGCAGCGCCTCGGGGTCGCAGCTTTCGACATCGGCGAGCCGGGCGACGGCATCGTCGAAGGCGGCATAGCCGGGGCGGGCATGGTCGGCGACAACTGCGGCGGTGTCGGCGGCGGCGGGACCGGAGAGGAGGAGCATCAGGGCCAGCGAGGGGAGCCCCCCCACCCCGGCCCTCCCCCACAAGGGGGGAGGGAGGCGCGGGATGGCGATTGTTGCGAGCGGGGGCCGGTCGGTCTGGGGCATCAAAGGCTTCCAAGGAAGGCGAGGAGCGCGTCGCGATCCTCGGGCTGCATGGCGGCGACGGCGTCGCGCTGCGATTGTGCCTCACCGCCGTGCCAGAGGATAGCCTCCAGCAGGCTGCGGGCACGCCCGTCATGCATGAATTCATTGTGACCGGAGACCTGTCCGGTCAGCCCGATGCCCCAGAGCGGCGGCGTCTTCCATTCGCTGCCCGTCGCACGGCCCTCGGGGCGGTTGTCGGCAAGGCCCGGCCCCATGTCATGCAGGAGAAGGTCGGTATAGGGCCAGATCAGCTGGAAGCTCTGCTCGGGCTGGTCCTTCAGGCGGTTGGTGACGTATTTCGGCGTATGGCAGCCCTGGCAGCTGGCAGCATAGAACAGCTCCTTGCCGCGCAGGACCTGCGGGTCGTCGACGCCGCGGCGTTCCGGCACGCCAAGGTTCCGGGCGTAGAAGGTCACGAGGTCGAGGCTTTGGCCGTCGACTTCCAGCCCGTCGCGGATGCCGGGTTCCTGGCCGTGCGGGGCGTCGATGCAGGTCGGCTCGCCCGTGGTGCAGTCGCCCCAGGGGTCGGGGTGCAGCGCGGTGGAGAGCCCCATGTCGCCCGAGAAGGCCCCGGCGGATTGCTCCCTGACCGTGGGGGCGCCGCCCTTCAGCCCGAAGCGGCCGAGCATCGGGGTGCCGAATTCGACCGAGGGCACGATCTGCGGGCGGCCGGAGATGCCGTCGCCGTCGGCATCGTCGGGGTCGGCCCTGGCGAGGATGTCGGCGGCGGGGATGGCTTCGAGAAGGCCGAGGCCGATCATCTGGGGCGCGACGCGGGGCGAGAGCATCAGGTCGGGAGACGGGGCGCCATAGGCGGGGTCGGCGAAGCTGTAGGAGGGCGCGCGCAGGTTGACGGTGGTGCCGTCGCCGAGGGTGACGGGGGTCTCTTCCCATGTCACCTCCATCCGCCCCTCGGCGGGGTGGCCGGGGGCGGCGAGGTCCTGAAGCTGGCCGCCATAGGTCGGATCGGGCGAGGTGGCGATCCAGTCGGCGATGCCTTCGGGGGCGGGGCCGCCGGGGATGGAGAGGCGGAGGAACATCGACACGCGGCTTGCGTCGGGGGTGGGCGGCGTGTGGCCGCGGCCGTCCTTCAGGTGGCAGTCCTGGCAGCCGCGGGCGTTGTAGAGCGGGCCGAGGCCGTCGGAGGCGAGGGTGGAAGACGGTGCGGCGACCCAGGTCTTGCGGAAGAGCGCATTGCCGAGCTTGAAGTCCATCTCGCGCTCGAAGGCCATGTTGCCGGAATGCTGGCTGAAGGCGTCGGCGGTGGCGATGGCGCGGACGGTGGCGGCGCCGGCTGGCTTCGCCTCGAAGGGTTCGGGCCTGGTGAAATCGGTGGGCGGGGTGAGGACGGCGGCGATCTTCGCTTCTTCCCCAGGCGTGCGGGGGATCACGGGCAGGTGTCGGTCGTCCAGGTCTTGCGCAAGGGCGGGGGCGGCGGCGAGGCAGAGGATCAGGGCAAGGCGCATGAGAGACTCCATTGCGGGGGAGTCATACGCTCGTTCCCGAGTGTTTCAATCGGAAAAAGCGGGTCGCGGTGTCGCAGGGGACCGCGAGCGGCGGGAGGTCTGCCACTTGTCGCGACGCGACGCTGCGGCATCGTCGCGGATCATGCCGCAGGGCGATGTCCATCATTCTGGGCGCAAGACAGATTCGATCGCTCAAGGTCCGCCGCCTTTTCATCGCAGAGGGTTGCGGCAGGGTCGGGAACAGGACGGAAAGGTTCACCGGCGCTCAGGCAACCAGCGCCTCGGCCTTCTTCAGGTCGACGCTGACCAGCTGGGAAACCCCCTGCTCCTGCATCGTCACGCCGAACAGGCGGTCCATCCGGGCCATGGTCACGGCGTGGTGGGTGATGATCAGGAAACGGGTCTCGGTGCGCCGGGTCATTTCGTCCAGAAGGTCGCAGAAGCGGGTGACGTTGGCGTCGTCCAGGGGCGCGTCCACCTCGTCCAGCACGCAGATCGGGGCGGGGTTCGCGAGGAAGACGCCGAAGATCAGCGCCAGCGCGGTCAGGGTCTGCTCGCCGCCGGAGAGGAGGGAAAGCGTCGCCAGTTTCTTGCCCGGTGGCTGGCAGAGGATCTCCAGTCCCGCTTCCAGCGGATCGTCGGATTCGACCAGTACCAGCCGCGCCTCGCCGCCGCCGAAAAGGTGGGTGAAGAGGGTGGAGAAGTTGGCGTTCACCTGCTCGAAGGCGGTCAGCAGGCGCTCGCGCCCTTCCTTGTTCAGGCCTGCGATCCCGGCGCGCAGCTTCTTCACCGCCTCTTCCAGGTCGGATTTCTCGGTCGCCAGCGCGTCATATTCGGCCTCGACTGCCTTCGCGTCTTCCTCGGCGCGCAGGTTGACCGCGCCCAGGGCCTCGCGCTGGCGCTTCAACCGGCTGACGTCGTGGTCTAGCGTCTCGGCATCTGGCATCTTGTCGGGGTCGGTGCGCAAGGAGGTCAGGAGTTCGTCCGGCGTCCGGTCGTCCTCCTCGGCGATCCGCTCTGCCGCCAGCGCCACGCCTTCGCGCGCCGCATCGAGCCGCGCTTCGGCACGGGCGCGGGATTCGCGCGCCTCACCCGCCAGCCGCTCCGACTCGCGTTCCGCCATCGCTGCGTCGCGCAGAGCGCCCTCGGCTTCGGCGAGCGCATCCGCCGCCTTACGCCGCCGCTCCTCCGCCGCCTCGATCGCCTCCACCAGCTCCTCCCGCTTGGCGGCGATTTCCTCGGGCGCAAGCATCGCCTCGGCCAGTTCCTCCTCGGTCTCCGCCCGGCGTTCGGTCAGTTCCTCGGTGCGGCGCGAAGCGGTTTCCAGCCGGTGCTTCCAGCCGGACAGTTCCTTCACCGCCTCCTGCCGCCGCCGGACCCGCGCTTCGCCTTCGCGGCGGACCTCGTCCTGATGCGAGCGGCGGGTCATCATGGTGATCCGCGCGGCCTCGACGGTGATCTTCGCGGCCTCGACCGCCCCGCGTGCCGCATCCAGATCGCCGAGGTCCGACACCGCCGCCTCGGCTTCCTTCAACCGGGCGCGGGCGGCCATCGCCTCGTCCTCGAAGCGGCTGACAGCGAGCTTCGCCGCCTCCAGCTTGCCCCCGGCGATGGAGCGATCCGCCTCGGCCCGTGCCAGCGCCCGGTTGGCCTCGGCCAGACGGGCATCGGCGGCACGCCGGGCATCGCGGGCGCGCTGATCGGCGATGGCCAACTCTGCCAGCCTCGCCTGCAAGGCCTCGTGCGCCTGACGCGCGCCATCGGCCCGGGCCGCGACCTCTTCCAGATCGCGCTTCAGTTGGACCAGACGGTTCAACTGCTGCAAGCGCAGGGCAGCGGCGGAGGGCGCATCCTCGGCCCCGGCGCGGAACCCGTCCCAGCGCCAGAGATCGCCCTCGACCGAAACCAGCCGCTGTCCGGGGCGCAGTGCCGTCTGAAGCTGAAAACCCTTTTCACGACTGACGAGCCCGATCTGCGACAGCCGCCGTGCCAGCACCGGCGGGGCCTTTACCCGCGCGGTCAGCGCCTCGGCGCCGGGGGGCAAGGCTTGCGGGTCGTCATAGCCCGGCAGCACCGCCCAGCCTGACCGTGCGTCGGCGCCGACCTCGGGCGCGCGCAGGTCGTCGGCCAGCGCCGCGCCCAGGGCCTTCTCATAGCCCGGCTCCACCTTGAGCCGGTCCAAGAGCTGGTGCCCGGCCTGCGCCTCGCGCTCCACCAGCCGGGCCAGCGCCGCGACTTCGGCGCGGAGCGCGTTGGCCTCGCCCTCGGCGGACGACCGCGCCGCACGGGCCTCGGCTTCGCGGCCCTGCGTCTCGGCCCGCGCGGCTTCGGCTGCCTCCAGCGCGGCTTCGGTCGCCTCGCCCTCGGCCAGCGCGGCCTCCTGTGCCTCCTCCGATGCCTCGAAGGCCTCGCCCGCCGCCTCCACCGCGTCCGCAGTCGCCGCCACCGCCTCGCGCGCCGAAGCGGCCTGCTCCTCGGCCCGGTCCAGCACCGAGCGCGAATCCGCCAGCATCCGTTGCGTCGACTGGTGCCGCGCCGCCAGCCGGGCGGCATCCTCGGTGAGTTCCGAGAGCGCGGTCTCGCGTTCGGCCAGCACCGCCCCCGCCTCGCGCGCCGCTTCCACCGCTTCGGCCAGCTTCTCGTCATGCCCGTCATGGGCGCGGGCCAGCTGTTCGATCTCCCAGTCCAGCCGCTCGATCACCTCGCCCGCGTCGCGGTTCAGGCCCGCCTCGCGCTCCATGTCGCGGCTGAGCTGGTCGATCCGGCCGCGCAGGGCGTCGATCTGCGCCAGCGCGCGGGCCTCCTGGTCGCCCAGGGCATCGCGCTGCAACACCAGTCGTTGCAGGATGGCGCTGGCGATCGCCTCCTCCTCGCGCTTCGGCGGCAGCGCATCCTCTGCCGCTTCCCGCGCCTTGCCCGCGCCCCGCGCCGCCGCCTCGGCCTGTCCCTGCGCGATCAGACGTTCCCGCAACGCCCCTTCCGCCGCCGACCGCGCCTCGTCCGCCTCGCGCCAGCGCCGCCAGAGGAGCATGCCTTCCGACTTCCGCAACTCCTCGGAAATCTCGCGGTAGCGCGCCGCCTGTTTCGCCTGCCGGGTCAGCACCGACAGCTGCTGCGCCAGTTGCTCCAGCACATCGTCGACCCGCAGAAGGTTCGCTTCGGTCCCCGCCAGTTTCAGCTCTGCCTCATGGCGCCGCGCATAAAGCCCGCTGATCCCCGCCGCCTCTTCCAGCACCCGGCGGCGGGCCTTGGGCTTGGCGTTGATCAGTTCGGAAATCTGCCCCTGCCGCACCAGCGCCGGGCTGTGCGAGCCGGTGGAGGCGTCGGCGAAGAGCATCTGCACGTCGCGCGCCCGCACGTCCTTGGCGTTGCAGCGGTAGGCCGACCCCGCGTCGCGGGTGATGCGGCGGACGATCTCGATCTGGTCGGCATCGTTGAAGCCGGAAGGGGCCAGCCGGTCCTGGTTGTCGATCACCAGAGCGACCTCGGCGAAATGCCGGGCGCCCCGTGTGGCGGCGCCGTTGAAGATCACGTCCTCCATCCCCCCGCCGCGCATCGCAGAGGGGCGGTTCTCGCCCATAACCCAGCGCAGGGCTTCCAGCAGGTTGGATTTGCCGCAGCCATTGGGGCCGACCACGCCGGTCAGCCCCTCATGGATCACCAGATCCGTGGGGTCGACAAAGCTTTTGAAGCCGTTCAGCCGCAGTTTGGTCAGGCGCACGAGGGTACTCACGAGTCGGATGTGCGATGTTCCTGCCGGGGGGCGCAGGAGTCAACCCGACCCCCCGCATCTGGGCGGCCGGCACCGGTTTATCCCCAAGATGTTGCGGCTCGCTTCCTGCTGGCGCAAATACTCTACCGGGGGTGCGGGGGTGGAAAACCTCCTCCCTTGCCGGTTGCCCCGCGCTGCGGCAGTCTGGGGGAATGACCCCTCAGCTTGCCACCGATCCCGCCGTCTGGCCCCCGATCCTTGCGCTTCTGCAGGAGGCGTTCGCCTATATGGAGGGGCGGATCGACCCGCCGTCTTCCCTGCGGGACCTGACGCCCGAGGCGCTGACCCGGCAGGCGGAGGTGGGGGAGATCTGGATCATCGGCGCCCCGGTGGCCTGTGTCTTCCTGACGCCGAAACCGGGGCGACTCTATATCGGCAAGCTGGCGGTTGCGGCCTCTCACCGGGGCCAGGGATTGTCTCGGCTTCTGATCGACCAGGCCGAGACGCGGGCGCGGGAGATGGGGATTCCGGCGCTGGAGTTGCAGACGCGGGTGGAACTGGTGGAGAACCAGGCCGCATTCCGGACCATGGGGTTCGTCGAGGTCGGTCGCACGGCGCACAAGGGCTATGACCGGCCAACCTCGATCACCTATCGCCGGGCGGTTTTCTGAAGCAGCGTGTCGAGGCGGAACTCCGGCGGAATGGCATCGCGGCCCTCCAGCACGAGGTCGGTCATCACCTCGGCCACTTTGGGGGCCATGCCGAAGCCGATCTTGAAGCCGCCATTGGCCACGAAATGCGCCACGCGGCCCGGCCAGGTACCCAGCACCGGGGCGCGGCTGGCGGCCTTCGGGCGCACACCGGCCCAGCGGGAGACGACATCCGCCCCGGCCAGGGCGGGAACGGCGGCGATGGCCTTCTCCAGCAGGCCATCCAGTTGCGCGTCCGGCCCGTCCTCGGTCCATGTGGCCTCGGAGGTAGAGCCGATGGCGACCGTCCCGTCGGCATGGGGCACGATGTGCAACCCGTCGACGAAAAGCTGCGGCCGGTCGCGGGCGTCATGGCGCAGGGACAGGGCCTGCCCCTTGACGCCCGACCCGAGCGGGGCGCCGAAGGCCTGCGACAACTCTGCCAGCCCCACGATGCCGGTGGCATGAATCACCGCGCCCACCTCGCTGTCGTCACCAAGCACAAGATCGGCGCCGGAGGCCCTGAGCGCGCCAAGCAATGCCGCCAGCCCCATCCGGGGCGACAGCCGGGCCGAGAGCGTGTCGTGGACCAGCCAGCCGGAGGGCGTCTTCGGTTCCCATGCGCTGCCGGTCGCCGGGATCACCCGCCACTCCGCCTTGCCCTGCCACAGGCTTGCTGCCTTGCCCGCGCGCCGTCTTGCCGCCTCGACGGCGCGATCATCGGCGAGGGGTTGAAGCCGACCCAGCCGAGCATAGCCCGAGGGCAGGCCGGAGGCCGCCTCGACCGCCGTCCACCAGTCACCCGCCATCAGCAGGCTTTCCAGCTGGAAGGCCTTCTTTGCGTTCCAGGCCTCGGGCACATGCGGCGACAGCGCGCCGACGAGGCCGCCCGAAGACCCTGCGCCCCAAGCGGCGGTCTCGATCACCCGCACCCGGGCACCGCGCCGCAGGCAGGCCCAGGCGATGGAGAGGCCGAAGATTCCTCCCCCGCGCACGGTAACATCCACCCTTGCCATTTGCCTGCCCCAAGCCCATCACCTTCGGCGAAAGGACTACCCCCGATGGCCAGCCCCGACCAGCCCCCTGCCCCGGCACCTGCCCTCGACTGGCGTGACGGGATGATCCCGGTCTCGCGCCGGTTCGACGACCCGTATTTCTCGCTGGAGGGGGGCCTGGACGAGACGCGGCATGTGTTCCTGGCCGGGAACGGCCTGCCGGGGCGGTTCCGCGACGGGTTCCGCATCGCCGAGCTGGGCTTTGGCACGGGCCTGAACCTTCTGGCGGTTCTACAGGCGCATCAGGGGCCGGGGCATGTCTCCTACACCAGTTTCGAGGCCTTCCCGATGCCCGCCCCTGACATCGCTCGGGCGCTTGCGGCCTTCCCCGAAATCGCCGGGCTGGCAGAGCCCTTCCTGCGGCAATGGGAAGCGGGCAAGACCACGCTGCACTTCCCCAACCTGACCGCAACGATCCTTCTCGGCGATGCGCGCGAGACGCTGGCCCGATGGGAGGGCGAGGCCGACGCCTGGTTCCTGGACGGGTTCTCTCCGGCAAAGAATCCCGAGCTTTGGTCGCCCGATCTGATGACGCAAGTCGCCCGCCACACCGCGCCAGGCGGGACCTTCGCCACCTATACCGCCGCGGGCCATGTCCGCCGCGCGCTGGCCCAGGCCGGCTTCACCGTCACCCGCGCGCCTGGCTTCGGGCGGAAGCGGCACATGACGACCGGCGTGCTGGCTGCGATCCCGCCTTGCCAAGGCGCCGAATAGCGCGTACCCGCCCGCCTTCGGTTGAGATTGCCCGCCCCCGGTGCTAGTCTTGCCCGCAAGGCCCGGCGCGGGGGCCGCTTGTCCGCGCTTTCCTGGAGGACAAGGTCCTGTCGCATTCTGATCCCGCCACCGGCCTGCCTGTCGGTCCGCGCCCGAAAACCCCTGACATCGCCGAAGGCGAGCACCGCTCCGAGGAGGTCCTGGCCCTGGTTCTGAAGTCGGTCGACGACGACAAGGCCGAGGATGTCGTCGAGATCGACCTGCGCGGCCGGTCGGACGTGGCCGATTACATGGTGATCTGCTCGGGCCGGTCCTCGCGGCAGGTCGCGGCGATCTCGGAAAAGCTCGCCGACCGGCTGAAGCAGGAGCTGCGGATTTCCGTCCGCATGGAGGGCAAGGAAACCGGCGACTGGGTGCTGATCGACGCGGGCGACGTGATCGTCCACGTCTTCCGCCCGGAAGTGCGCGAGTTCTACCAGCTTGAGAAGATGTGGCTTCCGGCGGGGGCGACCCGCGCCGCCAAGGCCTGATGCGCCTGCACCTTTGCGCCGTGGGCCGCCTGCGGGCGGGGCCGGAGCGCGATCTGGTCGACGACTACCTGCAACGGCTGGACCGGACCGGGCGACCCTTGGGCCTTGGGCCGGTGACGGAGCATGAGGTCGAGGACAAGAAGGGCGGGGGAATGGCGGCGGAAGCGGCGCTTCTGTCCCGCGCGATCCCCGAGGGCGCGGCGCTCTGCGTGCTGGATGAACGCGGCAAGACGCTTTCCAGCCCGGAGTTTGCGCAAGTTCTGGCGGGTTGGCGCGATGGAGGGCGGCAGGATGCGGCTTTCGTCATCGGCGGGGCGGACGGGGTGGACCCCTCGCTTCGCGCCCGGGCCGATCTGGCGGTCAGCTTCGGCCGGATGGTCTGGCCGCACATGCTGGTCCGGGTGATGCTGGCCGAACAGCTTTACCGGGCCGCGACGATCCTGGCAGGGTCGCCCTACCACCGGGTTTAGGAAGGCAAGCGGTCAGAACCTGTACGAATAGGTCAGGCTTGCCGTGTCGACGTCCTGTCCGCTTTGGTAGTCGCTTTGCGACGTCTCGAAATCGAGACGCGAGCTTTCGTTGATGTCCCAGCCGATCCAGAACGCCTTTGCCTCGCCGGTGAAGACGGAAAAGAACGTCGGCATCTGCTTGGCCCGCGCAAGGCCCAGGTCAAACCGGCCAAAATCATAGGATGCCGAATATCCGCGATATTCGAGATCATAGTCGATCGAACCGAAATCCGGAGCCTGGCGGATCGAATTGGCGACAAGCTTGAGGCCCTTGAACCGGAAGGCCGCGCTTGTCGAACGGTAGTTTCGGGATGGCCCGTCCTCGTAGGCATAGCCCAGCGCGACACCGAATTCGCCGAAGTCCCGATCCCATTTGACGCCGGCGCTGTCGGCTTTTCCGCGCTCGTTCTTTGAAACCGATACGGTGAAAACGAAGTCGCCAAGGGTCAGATCGGCGCGGGTCGTCCGGGAGTCGTAGAACCGGGGCTCCACCGATGACGTGTCTGAAAGCGGAATTCCGGACGTTCCCAGGCCGCCGCCAAGATTCATCAGCACCGCGCCTCCGGCAGGGATCGGCGACGCTCCCGACTCGATTTCAAGGGTCGCAAGGCTGAATGACGATTCCATGTCGCCGTAAGTCAGCAGCAGAGGCCCGACCGAGACATAGGCCGCGAGATCCAGCTCGAACTTGCCGAACTTGCCGGGCTGCTGCCCGAACATCAGATTGATTCCATCGTAGCGAGCCTGCGAGCCCTCGCGCGCGGTCACTCTGCCGATCAGGCCCAGGCTGATCGTCTCGGAGACAGCATAGTCCGCCGAGGCGTTGCCCTCGAAGGCCAGCACCGGGCCATTGTAGCCATAGCCGCTGAATGTGGCGGATCGCAGGTCCAGCCATCCACCCGCGACCGTTCCGTCAAAGCTGAGCGTAAGGGGTTCATCGGCAAGGATTGGTGTGCCGAATCCCAGCATGGAAAGAAGTGCAGCCGAAAGTTTCATGCATACGGCTCCTCATTGCTGCGGAAACGCTGTCAATAAGTAAAAAGGTGCACCTTTGGTGACAGTCCGACAATAAACGGATGTTCGGCGGCCTTTGCCGCAACGACAAGTGATGCAGCAGCGTCACATGGGTTTTGCCGGAGTTGGGCCGGTTTCGTCCTACAGGAGCGCCCGTTCCGCCGCCGATCCCAGCCGCAAGAGCCGCGCTTCCCCGTCCGCCGCTCCCATCAGCGTGATCCCGCAGGACGGCTGCGCGGTCGGCAAGGTCAGCGCGCAGACGCCCATCAGGTTGGCGATCCTCGTGTTGCGCAGCGCCAGCAGGTTTTCGGTGACGTAATAGGTGTCATCGGTCATCAGCCGGTCGGCATCCGGCGGCAGGATCGGTGAGGTCGGCAGCAGGATGGCGTCGAAGGCTGCCGTCCGTTCGGCCCAGCGACGGCGGATCGCCTCCAGCCGCCGCCAGGCGGCGACATAGTCCACGGCAGAGACATTGGCGCCCGAGCGGAAGCGCTCCAGGATGCGGGGGAACATCTTCTGCGGCGCGGCCTCGATCACCTCGCGCCAGATGCCATAGGCCTCCGAGGTGAAGACGACGGCCGCCATCGCCATCGCCTCGGCCACTTCGGGCACCTTGATCCGGACGATCTGTGCCCCGCCCCGGCCCAGCCGCGCGACGCCATCCTCGAAGCCCTGTGCCGGGCGGTCGCGCAGGTCGTCCAGCGCCACCGTCTCCAGCACGGCAAGCCGGGCGCCGGAGAGATCCGCCCCCGCAAGGTCGGCGACCGGCTCGCCGCTGAGCGCCGTCAGCAGATGCGCGCAATCCTCGACAGAATGAGCGAGCGGCCCGATGGTGTCGAACCGCTCGCACAAGGGCACCGTGCCTGTCATCGGCAAGGTTCCGGCGGTGGTCTTCAGCCCCACGAGGTCGTTCCAGGCCGCCGGAATCCGCACCGAGCCGCCGGTATCGGACCCGATCGCCGCCGGGGCCAGCCCGAAGGCCACCGAGGCCGCGGCGCCCGAGGAGGAGCCGCCCGGCACCGCCTTGTCGTGGTTCAGGCAGGGTGGTGTTGCCGTCACCGGGTTGAGCCCAAGGCCCGAGAAGGCCAGCTCCGACATATGCGTCTTGCCGAGGCACACCAAGCCCTGAAGCGTCGCGGTTTCCAGAACCGCCGCATCCCGGCCCGGCGTCCGGCCCTTCAACAGAGCCGAGCCCGCCTCGGTCGCCACGCCTGCCGTGTCGAAGAGGTCCTTCCAGCTGACCGGCACCCCGTCCAGAAGCCCCTTGCGCAGGCCCGCCTTGGCGCGCGCCGCCGCCGCCATCGCCTCGCCCCTGGCGCGCGCCGCCGTGGCGCGGGCGTAGATGCGGGGGGCGAGGGGATGCGTCTCGATCCGGTCGAGGAAGGCCTCGGCCAGTTCGACCGGATTGATCTTCCCCGCGCCGATCCCGCGCCCGAGGTCCGCCGCCGTCATGTTCGCCCAGGTTCCGCTCATCCCCGCCCCCCGTTTTCCGAGAACGGTAGCGGCTTGCCGACGCATGGACAATCCGTCGTGGCGGGCTAAGAAGAGCCTATGAGCTGGGACACCGATATCCTGATCGCGGGCGGCGGGCTGAACGGCCCGGCCCTGGCGCTGGCCTTGGCGCAGGGCGGCTTCCGCGTGACCGTGGTCGACGCCCGCCCGGCCCGGACCCGCGCCGAAGCCGGGTTCGACGGGCGGGCCTATGCGCTGGCCATCGCCTCGGTGCGACTTCTGACGGCCATCGGGATCTGGCCCGCCGTGGCCGACAAGGCGCAGCCGATGCTGGAGATCAAGGCCAGCGACGGGCGGGCGGGGGAAGGCTCCGCGCCCTTCTTCCTGCATTTCGACGCCGCCGAGATCGAGGAAGGCCCGATGGGGCACATGCTGGAGGACCGGCACCTCTATGCGGCCTTCCTGAACGCCATGGAAGCAGTGCCGGAGATCACGCTGCTGTCCGGGGAAACCGTTCAGGCGCAGGAGGTTGGACCCTCCGGCGTGACGGTGACGCTGGCCTCGGGGCGGCGGCTCACCGCCGGGCTTCTGGTCGGCTGCGACGGGCGCGGATCGGGCGTGGCGACGCGGGCGGGCATCCGGCGGATCGGCTGGGGCTACGGGCAGACCGCGCTGGTCACGGCGATCCGGCATGAGCGCGACCACCATGGCATCGCGCATCAGTTCTTCATGCCCTCCGGCCCGCTGGCGATATTGCCGCTGAAGGGCGGGCATCTTTCCAGCATCGTCTGGAGCGAGACTGACGCCAATGCCGCCGCGATCCAGGCCTTGCCGGACGAGGCCTATCTGGAAGCGCTGCGCCCCCGGTTCGGCGACTTCCTGGGCGAGATCAGCCTTGCCGGCGACCGTTTCACCTACCCGCTGTCGCTGTCGCTGGCCGAGCGCTTCATCGCCCCCCGCGTGGCTCTGGTGGGCGACGCGGCGCATGGGGTGCATCCGATTGCCGGGCAGGGGCTTAATCTTGGCCTGCGCGATGTGGCGGCGCTGGCCGAGGTGCTGATCCTGGCCCGCCGCCGCGGCGAGGAGCCCGGCAGCCCAGCCGCACTGGAGGAGTACCAGCGCTGGCGGCGGTTCGATTCCACGGCGCTTGCCCTGGGGATGGACACGGTCAACCGATTGTTTTCCAGCGACAATCCCCTGCTGCGTCTGGGGCGCGACCTTGGCATGGGCGTGGTGAATGCCCTGCCCGGCTTGCGGCGCGGCTTCATCCGGCAGGCGGCGGGCTTGACGGGAGAGCTTCCGAAGCTGCTGACGGGGCGGCAGGTCTAGGCGGATCGTCCGCGACGTCGGGATCCGTCCCCTCGGGGGCGGCGCCCGCGGCTTCGGCAGCGGCCGCCGCGGCAAGCGCCGCCTTCCGCGCCTCGCGCCGGTCAAGCAGGTGGAACAGAAGCGGGTTCGCCAGGATCGACAGCATGGCCCCCGCCACCACAAGGTCGCGCGCTTCGGTGGGCACGATGTCCAGCGTCACGCCCATGCTGATGAGGATGAAGGAGAATTCGCCGATCTGCGCCAGGCTGGCCGCGATGGTCAGCCCCTTGTCATGGTCATGGCCGAAGCCGCGCACGATGTAATAGGCGGCGACCGACTTGACGAAGATGATGATCGCCACTGTCCCGATCAGCGCCAGCGGGGCCGAAAGGACCACGGTGGGGTTGAACAGCATCCCGACCGAGACGAAGAACAGCACGGCGAAGGCATCCCGCAGGGGCAGGGTTTCCCGCATCGCCTGCTGTGACAGGGTCGAGGAGGACATCACCATCCCGGCGAAGAAGGCCCCGAGTGCGAAGGACACGCCGAAGAAATGCGTTGCGCCATAGGCGACGCCCAGGGCGATGGCCAGCACCGACAAGCGGAACAGCTCTCGCGATCTGGTCTGGGACACGAAGTGCAACACCCATGGGATCACGCGGCGACCGATGATCAGCATCAGCGCAACGAAGGCAGCTGCCTTGGCCAGGGTGATCAGAACGGTGGCCGCGATCGGACCGATACCGATGTTGCTGGTGACTTCCGCCACCGCCTCGGCCTCTTCCGCGACGGGTATGGCCGTACCGCCCAGAAGACCGGCCAGCGGCGGGATGAGGACGAGGCAGAGAACCATCAGCAGGTCCTCAACGATCAGCCAGCCCACGGCCACCCGGCCCTTGTCGGTGGTGATGAGGTCACGGTCCTGCAACGCGCGCAACAGCACGACAGTCGACGCGACCGACAGGGCAAGGCCAAAAATCAATGCTGCGCCAAGGTTCCAGCCGATCAACCAACCCATCGCGGTGCCGAAGGCGGTGGCCACCAGTACCTGTCCCAGCGCCCCCGGCACGGCGATGGCCTTCACTGCCATCAGGTCGCGCGGCGAGAAGTGCAGCCCGACCCCGAACATCAGCAGGATCACCCCAAGCTCCGCCAGTTCCGAGGCAAGTCCCGTGTCGGCGACGAAACCCGGTGTGAAGGGGCCGATCACCACGCCCGCCAGAAGATAACCCGCGATCAGCGGCAATTTCAGCCGTTGCGCGAGCAGGCCGAAGACGAAGGCCAGCCCGAACCCGGCGACGAGGATCGTGATCAGGGGCGTTTCATGCGGCAATGCGGTCTGGTCCTTTCCGGTCGACGCCCGGAAGATCAGGCGCGGCCAAGCTGGCTTTTGGAATTTGTGTCAGGAGACAATGGGATAGTAGGTATTGATTCGCCGTTTGCAATCGCGACTGCGACGCTACTTGTCACAAATCCTCCATTTGCCGAAACAGTCTGAAATGTTACGCCTTGGCGATGCCCGAGCTGATCCCGAACCCCCGCGCCCGTCGCCTGTTCCTTGACCGCCACGCGCTCTCCGAACCGCCTGCGGGACCGGCCTCGGGCGAGGCGCTGCATGATCTGATCGAACGGATCGGCTTCGTGCAGGTCGACAGCATCAACACCGTGGCCCGCGCGCATGAGATGATTCTCTGGTCGCGGCGGCAGTCCTTCCGGCCCCCGGCGCTGAAGCGGCTTCTGGAGCGGGACCGCAGCCTCTGGGAGCACTGGACGCATGACGCCTCGATCCTGCCGGCGCGGCTGCACGGGGTCTGGCAGCACCGCTTCCAGCGCGACGAGGAACGGTTGCACAAGAACTGGCGGCGCTGGTTCCGCGAGGGGTATGAGGCGCAATTCGATGGCATCCTCGACCGGATAGCCAGGGATGGGCCGGTGGGAACGGCGGATGTCGGCGAAGGCGAGGTGCGCGGCAAGGGCGGCTGGTGGGACTGGCATCCCTCGAAGACCGCGCTGGAATGGCTGTGGCGGACGGGGCGGATCGCCGTCACCCGGCGGGACGGCTTCGCCAAGATCTACGATCTGACCGAGAGGGTGATTCCGGAGGTCCACCGGACGCCGGTGCCGGTGGAGGAGGTCTGCGACTGGGCCTGTCGGACCGCGCTGCGGCAACTGGGGTTCGGGACCAGCGGCGAGATCGCGGCCTACTGGAATGCGGTCGGGCCGGAGGCGGCGAAGCTGTGGTGCCGCGAGGCCCTGGCGCGGGGCGAGATCATCGAGGCGGAGGTCGAAGGCGCGCAGGGCCAGCGCCGCAGGGTCTTTGTTCTCCCGGAAGTCCTGGATGAACTTCCCCCGGACCCCGTCCCCCGCCTGCGCATCCTGTCGCCCTTTGACCCGGCGCTGCGGGACCGCGACCGGGCCGAGTTCCTGTTCGGCTTCTACTACCGGATCGAGGTCTTCGTGCCCGAGCCGAAGCGGGTCTGGGGCTACTATGTCTTCCCGGTCATGGAGAGCGAAAGGCTGGTCGGCCGGATCGACGTGAAGGCCTTCCGCGATACAGGTGCGCTGCGGGTCAAGGCGTTCTGGCCGGAAGCCGGGGTGAAGCTGACCAAGGTCCGGCGGGCGAAGCTGGAGGCCGAGCTGGACCGGCTGGCCCGGTTCGCGGGGTGTGAACGGGTGGAATTCCTGGACGGGTGGGAGAGGGAGACGCTGGCGCGGCCAAGGGATTGAGAACGCTGCGGTAATCCGGCGGTTTCAGGCCGGAAGCGCTGTCCGGTTCCGGTATGGACTGCATATGGAAAGCGTCCATACGCCCGCGATGGGATTGCGTTAACCCTGCTGCGCGAATCGGTTCTGAAAGGGCGTTGGGCGGATCGCCCACCCTACACCCTACACCCAGCCGTCGATCACGCTGACCGCCTCTTCCGCCGTTTCCACCATCGCGAAGAGCGACAGATCCTCGGGGCTGATCACCCCGGCGTCGGCGAGGTGGGTCCAGTTCACCACGGTTTCCCACCACTCACGCCCGAAGAGCAGGAAGGGGATCGGCTTCATCCGGCCGGTCTGGATCAGCGTCAGGCTTTCGAACATCTCGTCCAGGGTTCCGAAGCCGCCGGGGAAGACGCAGACGGCCTTGGCGCGCATCAGGAAATGCATCTTGCGGATGGCGAAGTAGTGGAAATTGAAGCTGAGATCCGGCGTCACATAGGCGTTTGGGGCCTGTTCATGCGGCAGCACGATGTTCAACCCGATGGACTGGCCCCCGGCCTCGTCCGCGCCGCGGTTCCCCGCCTCCATCACGCCGGGGCCGCCGCCGGTGCAGATGACATTCTCGCGTCCGTAGCTTTCAAGGCTGCGCTCGGTCATGATCCGGGCAAAGCGGCGGGCCTCCTCGTAATAGTGCGAGAGATCGGCGAGCGCCTTGGTGCGCGCGGTGTCGCGGTGTTCGGGCGCGGGGATGCGGGCGCCGCCGAACATGACGATGGTCGTCTCGATCCCGCGCTCGTCCATGATCAGCTGCGGCTTCAGCAGTTCCAGTTGCAGGCGGACCGGGCGCAACTCCTCTCGCGTCAGAAAATCGCGGTCGGCGAAGGCCAGGCGGTAGGCGGGGGCGCGGGTCTGCGGCGTGTCGGGAATGCGTTTGGCCGCCGCGATATCCTCGACCGAATCGCGGAACGGGTGGCTTCGGGGTTCGTCTTTCATGAGGTATCCGACCCTGGTTTCTCTAAGCACAGGCTTATCCGGTCTTGGCCAAAGAGGCCAGTTCGGGTCTGGGTGCCGGACTCACGCGGGAGTGACTTGCGGCACCAGAGGGGCGGGGAGCAGGTGGTCGCGCGCAACTCATGGAGGACGCGACGTGAGGCAGCTTCTTTTGGCGACGGTGTTGATGGTGGGCGCGGTGGCCGCCTTTGCTGCGGGACGGGTGTTGCTTGTCCCCTCTGCCGGGCAGGTGCTGGGGGATCTTCAGCCGATGCAGGCCATCGTGACCGATGTGCAAGGCATCGTCGGCAGCGGCGATCTTGACCGCGCCGCGACCCGGATCACCGATCTTGAGACGGCATGGGACGATGCAGAGGCTGAAATGCGCCCGAAGAGCCCGGAGGCCTGGGGACGGGTCGATGACGCCATCGACGCGGCGCTGTCGTCGCTGCGGGCCGAGACCCCCGATGCGGCGGCGGCCTCCGCGGCACTTGCCGGCGTGCAGCAGGCGATGACGGACCCGGGCGCGGACAGCACGGGCGGGCCGGTGGACGTGGAGGGGATCCTCGTGACGGATGCGACGGGCCATCCCCTGCCCTGCGAGGCGATGCTGTCCAGCATCCGGGACAAGCGGACGGGCAGGGCCGCAGTCGCGGACGCTGCCGCTCTGGATGATCTGGTGGCAAAGGCGACCGAGCGCTGCAATGCCGACGATGACCGCAATGCCGATGCGTTCAGCGCAAAAGCCCTGAAGCTTCTGGGCCAGGGCTGACCCTGCATCCGTCTGGAAAGGACAATCCCGATGAAAAGCGATTTCGCAACGGCCCGGCCGAACCGGGTGCCCGAGGTGACGCTGGATTTCTGGCTGATCAAGCTGATGGCGGTGACAATGGGTGAGACTGCGGCAGACTATCTGGCGGTGAACCTTGGTCTGGGGCTGACGGTCACCTCACTTCTGATGACCAGGGTGCTGGTGATCGCGCTGGTCCTGCAATTCGCCCAACGGCGCTATGTGCCCTGGGCCTACTGGCTGGCCGTGGTCCTGATCAGCATCGTCGGGACATTGGTCACGGACAATCTGGTGGACACCTTCAGGGTGCCCCTGACTGTCACGACGGCAGTGTTCACCGTGGCTTTGGCCGTGACCTTTCTGGTCTGGTACCGGGTCGAGGGGACGCTTTCCATCCACGACGTCACCAGCTTCCGGCGCGAGGCGTTCTACTGGCTGGCGATCCTGTTCACCTTCGCTTTGGGCACGGCGGCGGGCGATCTGGTGGCCGAAGAGTTCGGGCTGGGCTATCTGGCGACCGGCATCCTGTTCGGGATGATCATCGCTTCGCTGGCGATCGGATATTTCTTCCTGGGCCTCGATGCGATCCTGGGGTTCTGGCTGGCCTATATCTTCACCCGGCCGCTGGGGGCATCCTTCGGTGATCTCTTGTCGCAACCGGGTGACTATGGCGGGCTCGGCTTCGGCACCATCATCACCAGCGCGCTGTTTCTGGCGGCGATTGCGGGGATCGTGGTCTTCATGACGCTGAGGACCACACGGCAGCCTGCCTGATGCCGGGTCGGGCACGGTGATTGTATGCCGGAGCGGCTGTCGCTATAGGCTGGTCCGGCAACGATCTATCGGAAAGGCCCGCCCCATGTCGAACGCCGCGCTGGAAGCCGCCATCGAAGCCGCCTGGGAGGCGCGCGAGGGCATTTCTCCTGCGACGAAGGGCGAGAGCCGCGATGCCATCGAGGCCATCCTTTCGGCCCTGGACAACGGCAGCCTGCGGGTGGCCGAGAAGCGCGGCAATGACTGGCATGTGAACCAGTGGGCGAAGAAGGCCGTCCTTCTGTCCTTCCGGCTGACCGACATGCACGAGATCTCCGGCTCGAACGGCGGGTCGAACTGGTGGGACAAGGTCCCGTCGAAGTGGCAGGGCTGGACGGCGGCGGATTGGCGCGAGGCCGGGTTCCGGGCGGTGCCGGGGTCGATCGTGCGGCGGTCTGCCTATATCGCCAAGGGCGTGGTGCTGATGCCGAGCTTCGTGAACATCGGGGCCTATGTCGATGAAGGCGCAATGGTCGACGGCTGGGCCACGGTCGGGTCCTGCGCGCAGATCGGCAAGAACGTGCATCTGTCGGGCGGGGTCGGGATCGGCGGCGTCCTGGAGCCGATGCAGGCGGGGCCGACCATCATCGAGGATGACTGCTTCATCGGGGCGCGGTCCGAGGTGGTGGAGGGCTGCATCATCCGCGAAGGCTCGGTCCTCGGGATGGGGGTCTTCATTGGCAAGTCGACCAAGATCGTCGACCGGGAAACCGGCGAGGTGATGTATGGCGAGGTGCCTAGCGGGTCCGTGGTGGTGGCGGGGTCGATGCCGTCGAAGGGGGGGATCAACCTCTACTGCGCGGTGATCGTGAAGAAGGTCGATGCGCAGACACGGTCGAAGACCAGCATCAACGAGTTGCTGCGCGACTGACCGGCTGCGGGCGCGGGCGGACGGGCCTTCCCGCCGCCGTGCTGGCGCGATATCCCTTGGGAATGGCGATCACCCTTTCCGCGCTGACCGACCTGGCCGCGATGGGCTTCGATGACATCATCGACGCCCGCGCCCCTGCCGAATTTGCCGAAGATCACCTGCCCGACGCGATCAGCCTGCCGGTGCTGAACGATGCCGAACGCGCCCGGGTGGGCACGATCTACAAGCAGGTCTCGCCCTTCGACGCGCGCAAGCTGGGCGCGGCGCTGGTGGCAGAGAACGTGGCGCGGCACCTGCAAGGACCGCTGGCGGGCAAGGGTGGGGGCTGGCGGCCGCTGGTCTACTGCTGGCGCGGCGGGCAGAGGTCGGGGTCCTTCGCGCTGATCCTGTCGCAGGTCGGCTGGCGGGTGGAGACCCTGGCGGGCGGTTACAAGGCCTGGCGCGGGCTGGTGGTCCGGGCGCTGCACGAGGCGCCGTTCCCCTGCAAGGTGGTGGTGCTGGACGGCAATACCGGGTCGGCCAAGACCGAACTGCTGAACCTGCTGCCCGCCCGGGGAATGCAGGTGCTGGACCTGGAGGGGATGGCGCAGCATCGCGGCTCGCTCTTCGGGGCGATGGGCGAGCAGCCGTCGCAGAAGGCGTTCGAGGCGCGGCTGGCGCTGGCGATGGCGGCGCTGGACCCCGCGCGCCCGGTGGTGGTGGAGGCGGAAAGTGCCAAGGTGGGCGGCTTGGGCCTGCCGACGCGGCTGTGGCAGGCGATGTGCCGGGCCCCCCGGCTGGCGCTGGAAGTGCCACGGGCGGCGCGGGCGAACTATCTGACGCGGGCCTATGCCGATGTGACGACTGACCCGGCCCGGCTGGCCGCCACCATTGACAAGCTGCGGCCCTGGCATCCGAAAGAGCGGATCGAGGACTGGCAGGCTCTGGCCGGGGCAGGCGCATTCGCCGCGCTGGCGGACGAGTTGATGCAGCACCATTACGACCCGCGCTATGCCCGCCACCGCGCGCGGATCGCCGTTCCGGTGACACCGCTGGAATGTGACCTGACCGACCTGCCCGCGCTGGCCGACCGGCTGGCCGACACCCTTCCCCGCCTGACAGGAGCCCCCGCATGAGCGCCGCCGAAGAACCTCGCCTGACCTCGCTCTCCCATGGCGGCGGCTGCGGCTGCAAGATCGCGCCCGGCGTGCTGTCGGGCATCCTGCGCGGCACGGCGGCCCTGCCGGTGCCCGAGGCGCTGCTGGTCGGGATCGAGACTTCGGACGATGCCGCTGTCTACCGGCTGAACGACCGGCAGGCGCTGGTGGCGACGACGGATTTCTTCATGCCCATCGTGGACGACCCCCATGATTTCGGCCGCATCGCCGCGACCAATGCGATTTCGGACGTCTACGCGATGGGCGGGACGCCAATCCTGGCTCTGGCCGTGGTGGGAATGCCGATCAACGTGCTGTCGGTGGAAACCATCGGCCGCATCCTGGAAGGCGGGGCCGAGGTCTGCCGTGCGGCGGGCATTCCCATCGCGGGCGGCCATACCATCGATTCGGTCGAGCCGATTTATGGCCTGGTCGCGCTGGGGCTGGTCGACCCTTCGCTGGTGAAGAAGAACGCGGGGGCAGAGCCCGGCGATGTGCTGGTGCTGGGCAAGCCCCTTGGCGTGGGCATCATGTCCGCCGCACTGAAGAAGGGCGCGCTCGGGGCAGAGGGCTATGCCGCGATGATCGCCGCGACGACGAAGCTGAACACGCCCGGACCGGACCTTGCGGCCTTGCCGGGGGTCCATGCGCTGACCGACGTGACCGGCTTCGGTCTGGCGGGGCACGCGCTGGAGATGGCGCGGGGCGCGGGCTGCGACGTGCGTCTCGACTGGGCCGAGGTGCCGCTCTTGCCGGGAATGGCTGCACTGGTGGAGCAGGGCTGCGTCACCGGTGCGTCGGGTCGCAACTGGGCCAGCTACGGCGCCGAGGTGGTGCTGCCGGACGGGTTCGCCGCGCAGGCGCGCGCGCTGTTGACCGATCCGCAGACGGCTGGGGGGCTTCTGGTCGCCTGCGCGCCGGAGACGGTGGGCGAGGTGCTGGCGCTGTTTGCCGCGCATGGCTTTGACGCCGCTGCCGTGGTGGGCGGGGTCGGCCCAGCCTCGCAGGCGCCCCGCTTGAGGCTCTGACAACGGGCGTCGGCTTGCATGATGGGCTGCGGCCTGTCATCTCTGCGGCGATGCCCGAAAGGATGCGGACATGGCCGAGGATGACACCCCGAAGAAGGAAAAGCGGCCGCAGCAGGTCTATTCCCTGATCGTCGAGGTTGGCCGCAAGGAAGGCGACGGTTTGCCCCCCAAGGCCACAGGGGCGGCGCTTCTGTGCTATGCCTCGGGCGTGGACGAGGCGGAAGCCGTTCGGGAGACGGTGGCGATCCTGAAGGAGGCCGACCTGTCGCCGCTGGAGGTGCAAGGACTGGGCACGCTGGAGGAACGGCTGAAGGCGGGCGACGAGATCGACGAGGCGGAGCAGGCGCTGATGCAGCGGGCGCTCGAGGAGAATTCGGTGATCGTCGCCGAGATGACGCCGTTCTTCGACTGACGCAGCGACGCACCCACACGCCTTGCGGTTGCAGGCACGCGCCCAAGCGGTTAGGGATCACCAGCGCCCGAACCTGGACCCGACGATGCCCTTCGATCCCGTAGACCCGGTGGAACTGACCGCCAAGCTGATCCGCTGCCCCTCTGTCACGCCAGAGGAAGGCGGGGCGATCACGCTTCTGGAAGCCGTGCTGGGCAAGGCGGGCTTCGCCTGCACCCGGGTGGACCGGGGGGGGATCGCCAACCTCTATGCGCGCTGGGGCAAGGCGGGGGCGAACAAGGCCTTCGGCTTCAACGGGCATACCGACGTGGTGCCGGTGGGCGATGCCGAGGCCTGGACTTACGATCCCTTCGGAGCCGAGATCCGCGACGGGTTCATGTACGGCCGGGGCGCCTGCGACATGAAATCGGGCGTGGCGGCCTTTGTCGCGGCGGCGGCGGATTTCGTGCGCGAGACGCCGCCCGACGGCGCGGTGATCATCGCGATCACCGGCGACGAGGAGGGCGAGGGCAAGGACGGGACGGTGGCGATCCTGGACTGGATGGCCTTCAACGGCGAGCGGATGACGCATTGCCTGGTGGGCGAACCCACCTGCCCGCACGAGATGGGCGACATGATGAAGATCGGTCGCCGCGGCTCGCTGACCTGCGATATCGCGGTCGAGGGGGTGCAGGGGCATTCGGCCTATCCGCACCGGGCGAAGAACCCGCTCTCGGCGATGGTGAAGCTTCTGGCGCGGCTGGAGGCGGAGCCCCTGGACCGGGGGACGCAGCATTTCGATCCTTCGACGCTGGCGATCACCACCATCGACTGCGGCAATCCGGCGGGGAACGTCATTCCGGCCAAGGCCACGGCCCGGATCAACATCCGCTTCAACGACACGCATTCGGGCGACACTTTGTCGGCCTGGCTGCGGCACGAGGCGGAAGCGGTGGCAGAGGCGACGGGTACGGACATCCGGCTGAAGATCAGCGTCTCGGGCGAAAGCTTTCTGACCCCGCCGGGGGACTTGTCGGCGATGGTGGCGAAGGCGGTACAGGCCGAGACGGGGCGGAAGCCGGTGGCCTCGACCTCTGGCGGCACCTCGGATGCGCGCTTCATCAAGGACCATTGCCCGGTGATCGAGTTCGGGCTGGTCGGCAAGACCATGCACCAGGTGAACGAGCGGGTGGAGGTCGCCCAGATCGACCAGCTGAAGGCGATCTACGCCCGTATCCTGCAGGAGTATTTCGCGTGAGCCGCCCCGATCCGATCCGCATCGAGGTGACGCGAGACATCCCGACCTGCCAGGCCCTGCGCAAGGTGGTGTTCATCGACGAGCAGGGCGTGAGCCAGGCGGAGGAGGTGGACGGGCTGGATGGCAAGGCCATTCACCTTCTGGCCTGGGACGGGGATTGCCCGGTCGGCACGGCGCGGATCCTGATGAACGGCGCCGTGGGCAAGATCGGGCGGGTCTGCGTGCTGCCGGAAGCGCGGGGCATCGGCCTTGGCGAGGCGCTGATCCTTGCCGCGCTGGAGGAGTTGCGGCGGCAGTCGGGGATCAGCGAGGCCTATCTCGGCTCGCAGAGCCATGCCACCGGGTTCTACGAAAAGCTGGGCTTCTCTGTCGAAGGCGAGGAATTCCTGGACGCCGGCATCCTGCACCGGCACATGCGCCGCGCCTTGTGACCGGCGGTTTTCAAGTGGAGCGCTGACGCGCAAGTCTTTCCTCTCGTCGGCGCGCTTGCGCGCTTCTCCTCGGGGGCCTCCGGCGGGGATATTTCGTGCCAGGTGAAAGCCCTGTCGGGTAGTCTTGTCTGGCCCGGCGTGCTAGGTCTGCGCCATGAAACCATTGCCCTCCAAGGATGAAATCCGCCAGTGGATTTCCGAAAACCCCGGCCTTTCGGCCAAGCGCGACATTGCCAAGGCCTTCGGCATCAAGGGCGATGCGCGGATCGAGCTGAAGCGCCTCTTGCGCGAACTTGAGGATGAAGGCGTGGTGGAGAAATCCGCCCGCCGCTTCCGCGAGCCGGGGGTGCTGCCCCCGGTGGCGGTGTTGCAGGTGCTGCCTCCGGATGCGGCAGGCGATTTGTATGCCAAACCGCTGGAAGAGGGCGTGGACGAGGGGCCGCGCATTCTGGTCATTCCGAAGAAGGGCGATCCGGCCTTGGGGGCCGGGGATCGCATTCTGGCGCGGCTCAGCAAGGTCGATCTGGACGACTACGCCTATGAGGCTCGGCTGATCCGGCGGCTGGGCTCGAACCCGCGCAAGGTGCTGGGGGTTTTCCGGCTTGGCTCGCAAGGAGCCAGGATCGTGCCGGTCGAGAAGGGCGACGACAAGGAGTGGCGCGTCTCGACCGACATGACGATGGGCGCGAAGGATGGGGAACTGGTGGAAGCCGAGGCCGTCGGCGGCCGACGGCTGGGCCTTCCGGCGGCGCAGGTCGTGGCGCGGCTGGGCGATCCTGCCGGGCCGCGGGCGGCGAGCCTGATCGCCATCCACCAGCATGGCATCCCGGACGTGTTCCCGGACGCGGTGATCGCCGAGGCCGACCGGGCCGAGCCGGTGGGCATGGCGGGCCGCGAGGACCTGCGCGAGTTGCCGCTTGTCACCATCGACCCGGTGGATGCGCGCGACCGGGATGACGCGGTCTATGCAGAGGCGGATACCGACCCCGGCAATATCGGCGGCTTCGCGATCTGGGTTGCGATCGCCGATGTGGCACATTTCGTCACTCCCGGCAGCGCACTGGACCGCGAGGCGCGCAAGCGGGGCAATTCGACCTATTTCCCTGACCGCGTGGTGCCGATGCTGCCGGACATCCTGTCGGGCGATCTCTGTTCGCTGCACGAGGGGGTGGATCGCGCCTGCCTCGCGGTGCGGATGGTGATCGACGCAGCGGGCGCAAAGCGCAGCCACCGCTTCGTGCGGGGGATGATGCGCTCGGTCGGCTCGCTGCATTATGCGCAGGTGCAGGCGGTGGTGGATGGCGCGCCGGATGACAAGACCGCGCCTTTGCTGGAGCCGGTGCTGAAGCCCTTGTATGCCGCCTATGCCGCGTTGAACCGGGCTCGGGAGTTGCGGCAGCCGCTGGACCTTGAGCTGCCGGAGCGGAAGATCGAGCTGGATGAAGAGGGCCGCGTGAGCTCGGTCGCCTTCAAGGAGCGGCTCGCGGCGCACAAGCTGATCGAGGAATTCATGATCCTCGCCAATGTTGCGGCGGCGGAGGAGTTGATCCGGCTGAAGCGGCCCTTGCTGTTCCGGGTGCACGAGGAACCCTCGCCCTTGAAGCTGGAGGGCCTGCGCGAGGTGGCCGAGGGGGCGGGGATGACGCTGGCCAAGGGGCAGGTCCTGCAGACCAAGCACTTGAACCGGCTCTTGTCCCAGGCGCAGGGGACAGAGTTCGACGAGCTGATCAACCTGTCCACCTTGAGGTCGATGACCCAGGCCTATTACCACCCGGAGAATTTCGGTCATTTCGGGCTGGCCTTGCGGAACTATGCCCATTTCACCAGCCCGATCCGGCGCTATTCCGACCTGATCGTCCACCGCGCGCTGATCTCGGCGCATGGCTGGGGGAAGGACGGGCTGAGTGCGTGGGACGAGGAGAACCTGGAGGAGACCGGCAAGCTGATCTCGGAGGCCGAGCGGCGCAGCATGGCGGCAGAGCGGGACACGACGGACCGCTATCTCGCCGCCTATCTGGCGGACCGGGTGGGCGCGGAGTTCGCGGGGCGGATTTCCGGGGTGCAGCGCTTCGGGGTCTTCGTCCGGCTGGACGAGACCGGGGCGGACGGGCTGATCCCGATCCGGGCGCTGGGGCGGGAGTATTTCCAGTATGACGAGGGCAGCCAGACGCTGATGGGCTCGGAGACGGGGCTGGTGCTCGGGATCGGGCAGAAGGTGGTGGTGCGGCTGTCCGAGGCGGTGCCGGTGACGGGCGGGCTGATCCTGGAGCTTCTGTCGGTGGAAGGGGCGGTCGTGCGACCGCCTAAGCGGAAGGGTGGGAAGTATCAGCCCCGGAAGCCCGCGCAGGCGGCGGCGAAGCGGCGGCTGGTGCGCAAGCGGAGATGAGGGGCGCAAGACCTTTCGAAAAGCCTTGCAAAATCCTTCGAAGGATTCTGGTCGCGCCCGGCATGGGCGTTGTTCTTGGTCTTTCGACCGCACAAGGGCAAACGATCCTGCCTGATCCGGTGGATGGCGTGGAGGTGGAGATGGGAACGCAGGCGGGGCTTGATGCCTGGGTGGTGGGGTTCCGGCCCCGCGCCATTGCTGCTGGCATTTCGGCATCTACCTTCGACGCCGTGATGCGGGGAGTGGAGTTCAACCCGAAGGTCGTGGAGCGCGACCGGAACCAGAACGAATTCTCGAAGACGATCTGGGACTATCTTGATACGGCCGTGTCCGAGGACCGGGTGGCCCTGGGGCTGAAGGCGATCGAGAAGAACCGCGCGCTGCTGGAGCGGATCGAGGCGGACTACGGGGTGAAGAAGGAGGTCGTCGCGGCGGTCTGGGGGCTGGAGAGCGCCTATGGCACCTACCGGGGCGATCTGCCGGTGCTGGGGTCCTTGGCGACGCTGGCCTATGAGGGGCGGCGGGGGGCCTTCTTCGAGGCGGAGCTCATTGCCGCCTTGAAGATCGTCGAAGGCGGGCATGTGGAGCGGTTCGAGGGGTCCTGGGCGGGGGCGAGCGGGCACACGCAGTTCATGCCGTCCAGCTGGGAGAAGTTCGCGGTCGATTTCGACGGGGACGGGAAGAAGAACCTGTGGGGGGATGACCCGGCGGATGCGCTGGCCTCGACGGCGAATTACCTGCGGTATTGGGGCTGGGTGAAGGGCCAGCCCTGGGGGGTGGAGGTGACGCTGCCCGCGGGGTTCGACTATGACCAGTCCACCGAGCGGGTGGTGAAGCCTGTGGCCGACTGGCAGGCGATGGGGGTGCGGCTGGTCGGCGGGGCGGACCTGCCGGATCACGGGCCGGGGTCGATCCTGCTGCCGGGGGGGCATCGGGGGGCGGCTTTCCTGATCTGGCCGAACTTCCAGGTGATCGAGAAGTACAACACGGCGGACGCCTATGTGGTGGCGATCGGGTCGCTGTCGGACCGGCTGGCGGACGGCCCGGCGATCCGGCATGGCTGGCCGCGCGAGCTCAGGGCGCTGACGCTGGCGGAGCGGCGGGAGTTGCAGGAGCTGCTGGGCCGCGCCGGGTTCGATCCGGGCGGGGTGGACGGGCGGATGGGGCCGAAGACGGTGGCGGCGGTGAAGGCGTTCCAGAAGGCGCGGGGCCTCGTTCCGGACGGGTATCCTTCGCTGGAGGTGCTGGGGTTTCTGCGGTAGGTGTCCACGGTGGAAAAAACCTGTTGATCTTTTGGAATCAATGGGTTGGTTGCGGGCGTTAGGGGTTTCTTAATCTGTGGCGCAGGCTCCTTCCCTTTGCGGGGACAGGGCGCGCACGGGGGTCCGCAGCGCCGGGGTTTCCGGCGTTGCGCGGGTTGGGACGGTTGCTGAATCGAGCGCTGGCGCGCAAGCCTTCTGTCTCGCCTCTGCGCGTGAAGAACGCGCAACCGGCTCGGGCCATTGGGGGTTTTCCACCCCCAAACCCCCGGAGGATATTTGTCACCAGGTGAAAGAGCATCAGGTCGAGCCAACCCGGTTGCGCCTGCCCGGTTGCGCGCGGTTGGCCGGGGTCAGCCGGGCTTGCGCAGGCGGGCGAGGAAGAAGCCGTCCATGCCACCCCGCTCGGCCCAGTGGTCGGGGCGGAGGCGGAGGGCGCCGTCCGGGGTCCACCAGTCCGGGTGGATGCCGGGGAGATCGGCGCGTTCCACGGTGAGGCTCGGGTGGCGGGTCAGGGTGGCAGCGAGCTGGGCCTCGCCTTCCTCGGGCAGGAGCGAGCAGGTGGAGAAGACGAGGCGGCCTCCCGGCTTCAGCCAGGTGAGGGCGCGGTCGATCAGTTGGGATTGCAGCGCGGTGAGGGCGGGGAGGTCGCTGCCGTCCTTGACGAAGGGCAGGTCGGGGTGGCGGCGGATGGTGCCGGTCGCCGAACAGGGGGCGTCGAGGAGCACGGCGTCGAAGGGAGCTTCGGGCTGCCAGTGCAGTGCGTCGGCGGTGACGAGGGTCGCGGTCAGGCCGGTGCGGGCGAGGTTTGCTTGCAGGCGGGTCATGCGGGGGGCCGAGATGTCGACGGCGGTGACATCTGCCCCGCTGGCCGCCAGTTGCAGCGTCTTGCCGCCGGGGGCGGCGCAGAGGTCGAGGATGCGCTCTCCCGGCATCGGTTGCAGGAGTTGCGCAGGGAGAGCGGCGGCGGCGTCCTGGACCCACCAGCCGCCGTCGGCATAGCCGGGAAGGGTGGAGAGCTGGCCGGGGTTGCGCAGGCGCAGACTGCCGGTGGGGAGAAGGTCGCCTTCGGGGGCGGGGAAACCCTCGCGCAGGGTGAGGTCGAGCGGGGGTTCCTGCGCCTGCACGGCCTCGATGGCGGTGACGATGTCGCGGCCATAGGCGTGGACGAGGGGTTGGCGGAGCCAGCGCGGCAGTTTCTGCACCGGCAGGACAATGGTCTCGGGCAGGGCGCGGAGGACGGCGTTGACGAGGCCCGCCAGATGGGCGGTGCGCTTGCCGCCTTTGCGGGTGATCTCCACCGCCGCGTTGACCACGCCATGCGCGGGGGCGCCTTGGGCGCGTTCCACCACGGCGAGACGCAGGGTGTTGCGGACGGTCAGGGGGGGCGCTTTCCGCAGGTGCTTGTCGAGAAGTTTGTCGGCAGGCTCGATGTGGCGCAGAGTGGTCTCGGCCAGCCGCAGGGCACGGGCGCGGTCGGCGGGGGCGAGGCCCTCGCCGGAGAAATCGGAGAGCATCCGGCCTTCGCCGAGGACGCCGTCCAGGATTGCCACTGCGGTGGCGCGCGCCACGACGCCTTCGGCCATTGCCGTTCCCTTGCTGGTTCGGCATGCGGCCTATATCAGGAAGTGACGCCACACAAGGAAACCCGAGGATGGATGACGACCTTGCACCTGCCGCCAGACGCGCTCTGGCCGAGGCCGAGGCGCGCCGGAAGGCCGCCGAAGCGAAGGCGCCGCTGCCGAAGGAGCTGGGCGGGCGCGAGGGGCCGGAGCCGGTGCGCTATGGCGACTGGGAGAAGAAGGGGCTGGCCGTCGATTTCTGATTGCGGGCGGAGTGGTGCGCTGTAGCACACTCTACGGGGTGGGCATCGCCCGAAATTCACCTTGGCGGAGTTGCCGCCAAGGTGTGTCAGCACTTGCTAGAGGCACAGGTAAAGGTGTTGCGACTGATAGGTATATGAGTTGTAGGACGACGAGGCATATTCGGCGCGCTGTTTCCCCCCCGCCTTGCAGATGCGGGTCGCCTCTGCCTGGTTCTCGGGCGTCTTTCCCGAAGCATAGTCGACCAGCTTGACGCTGGCGCCGTTGTAGTCGGACACCACCGGCGTGGTGACACAGGCCGAGAGGGCAACGATGGGCAGGGCAAGAACGAAGCGCATGTAAACTCCTGGACAGCGGGAATCGCCTGGCGGGTTTCGCGGCCGATCACGGCAAGATCATGGAAATATTTGGAAAACAATACATTCTTCAGGCTTGATCCTACCGGTGCCGCAGTCCGAAGCGCGCCTTGTCGCAGGCGAAAGGCGGCGCTTCCCCCTTGTCCTTTGTCGAAGGCCGAGCGCAGTCAGGTTCGCCCGCTCAGATCCCCAGCACGTCCATCATGTCGTACTGGCCCGGCTTCTGCCCCTGGCCCCAGAGGGCGGCGCGGAGCGCACCGCGGGCGAAGATGGCGCGGTCGGTGGCCATGTGGCGCAGGATGACGCGCTCGCCCTCGCCGGCGAAGATCACGTCATGCTCGCCGACGATGTCGCCGCCGCGGATGGCGGAGAAGCCGATGGCTCCCTTCGGACGGGCGCCGGTGATGCCGTCGCGACCGGAGACCTTGGCGTCCTCAAGCGCAACGCCCCGGCCTTCGGCGGCGGCCTGGCCGAGCATCAAGGCTGTGCCGGAGGGGGCGTCGACCTTCATGCGGTGGTGGGCCTCGACGATCTCCACGTCCCAGTCGGCGTCCAGCGCGGCGGCGACCTTCTGCGTCAGGCGGGTGAGGAGGTTGACACCGAGCGACATATTCCCGGCGCGGATGATCACGGCATGGCGGGCGGCAGCTTCGATCTTTGCGAGGTGCTGGGGTTCCAGCCCGGTGGTGCCGATGACATGGACGGCGCGGGCCTGGGCGGCCAGCGCCGCGAATTCGACGGTGGCGGCGGGGGCGGTGAAGTCGACCACGGCTTGCGCTTTCGAGAAGGCCTCCAGCGCATCGTCGGTGACTTTCACGCCCACGGGGGCGCCGCCCATCGCCTCGCCCACGTCGCGGCCGATCCAGGGGTGGCCGGCGCGTTCGACACAACCCACGAGGCGCAGCTTGTCCGAGGCCTGGGCGAGGCCGATCAGCGTCTGCCCCATGCGGCCCGAGGCCCCTGTCACTACCAGTCCCGGCTGATCCATGCCCTTGTCCCCCGTCTGGCCCCTTCCCTAGCCGGTTCGCGCGGGCGTGAGAAGCCCGGCGTTGCGGGCGGGGGCGAAAGGGCATATGGGAACGCCATGTCCAAGCGCTTCAACACCGGGTCCGGCCCGTCGCAACGCCAGCTTCGGGTGGGGGAACTGATCCGCCGCACGCTTTCGGACGTGCTGAACCGGGCCGAGATCCACGACCCGGAGCTGAACGCCATGTCGATCACGGTGGGCGAGGTGTCCTGCTCGCCCGATCTGAAGGTGGCGACGGTCTATGTGATGCCGCTGATGGGCTCGGTGCCGGTCGAGAATGCGATTGCGGCGCTGGCGCGCAACAAGGCCGAGCTTCGGCACCGGGTGGCGTCGGAACTGACGCTGAAATACGCACCCGACCTGCGGTTCCGCCCGGACGAGACCTTCGACCGGCTGGACGAGACGCGGCGGCTGTTCGCGGACCCTTCGGTGCAGCGTGATCTTGACGCTGCGGACGGCGAGGAATGAGGCTTTTCGCATTGGCCCTGCTGCTGGCACCGGTGGCGGTCGAGGCGGCGGAGTGCCGGGATACCACGTTCGAAGGGGCGTCCTATTCGCTGTGCGAGGTCGTGGCGGGCGAGGACCTGCGGCTGTTCCACTCCGGGCCGGACGGGGCCTATGGCAGTTTCAAGAACGTGGATGAGGCGCTGGGGGCCGAGGGCAAGGCGCTGGGCTTCGCGATGAACGCGGGGATGTACCATCGCGACCTGGCGCCGGTGGGTCTTTATGTCGAGGACGGGGTCGAGGTCGCGCCGCTGATCACCAGCGACGGGCCGGGGAATTTCGGGCTGCTGCCGAATGGCGTGTTCTGCATCGGCGACAGCTTCCGGGTGATCGAGAGCCGGGCCTTCAAGAAGACCAGGCCGGACTGCCGCTATGCCACGCAATCGGGGCCGATGCTGGTGATCGATGGGAAACTGCACCCGAAGCTGCTGGCCGACAGCGACAGCCTGTATGTCCGCAATGGCGTGGGGGTCAGCGCGGACGGAAGCCGGGCGGTTTTCGCGATATCCAACGACGCGGTGAACTTTCACAGCTTTGCGCGGTTTTTCCGGGATGAACTGGGGCTGAAGGACGCGCTCTATTTCGACGGCAACATCTCGCGGCTTTATGCGCCTGCGCTCGCCCGGCATGACGGGGGCTTTCCGATGGGGCCGATCGTCGGCACCGTGGTTCCGAAGGGCTGACGCATGGGCCGGATCAAGAAGGGCCGGGCGGTCAGCGGCTGGCTGGTGGTGGACAAACCGGCGGGGATCACCTCCACCGCGGTAGTGAACAAGGTGAAATGGGCGCTCTCGGCGCAGAAGGCGGGCCATGCGGGGACGCTCGACCCGGATGCGACCGGGGTGCTGGCCGTGGCGCTGGGGGAGGCGACGAAGACCATCCCCTGGATCACCGATGCGCTGAAGTGCTATCGGTTCCGGGTGGTGCTGGGGGCGGCGACAGAGACGGATGACGCCTCGGGCGCGGTGATCGCGACTTCGGATATGCGCCCGACGGCTGCGGAGATCGAGGCGGCGCTGGCGGCGTTCAGGGGCGAGATCCTGCAGGTGCCGCCACAGTATTCGGCGGTGAAGGTGGATGGCGAGCGGGCCTATGACCTTGCGCGCGAGGGCGAGGCGATGGAGCTGGCGGCGCGGCCCCTGTGGGTGGAGCGGCTGGTGGTCACGGGCCGCCCGGATGGGGATCACGTCGATCTGGAGATGGTCTGCGGCAAGGGCGGCTATGTCCGGTCCATCGCGCGGGACCTTGGGGCGGCGCTTGGGTGCCTGGGGCATGTGGCCTGGCTGCGGCGGGAGTGGTCTGGGCCGTTCCGGGCGGAACTGGGTGTGACGCTGGAGCAGGTTGAAGCCGAAGCGAAGACCGAGGCGCTGGATGCGCGGCTGCTGCCGCTGGAGCTGGGGTTGCAGGACCTGCCAGAGTTCCGGGCGACGCCGGAGGGTGCGGTGCGGCTGCGGAACGGCAATCCGGGGCAGGTTCTGGGCCATGCAGATTGGGGCACCGAGGGCTGGGCCAGTCTGGAAGGGCAGGCGGTGGCCGTGGGGCATTACCGGGGTGGAGAGCTGCACCCGAGCCGGGTGTTCAACCGATAGGGCCGCGCCGACCTCCAGATGCCGTTTTGAGCCCCATTGTGGACAGTCGAGCATCAAGCCTAGTGTGACGGAGATCACACGAAGAGATAAAGAATGGGCGCTTCTTACGATAGCTATATCATTTGCGGCACTCCTCGGACTGGTAGCACCCTGCTCTGCGATCTTCTCGCTTCGACTCGTTTTGCGGGGGAGCCGGACTCTTTCTTTATGCACGATGTTGATCCGATCTGGGCTGAACGATGGGGGCTGCCTCCGCGCGAGGGGAAGGGCACTGCGGATCATTCTTCGGCCTATCTGAAGGCGACCATTGCCGCCGGGCGCGGGCAGACGAAGATATTTGGTCTGCGACTGATGTGGGAGAGCCTGCCCGATCTGATGGCCATGCTCGATCAGGTCCACCCCGCCATGCCATCCGACAAGGCGCGCTTACAGGCGGCGTTCGGCAGGGTGCTCTACGTTCATCTCTCGCGTCATGATAAGCTTGCCCAAGCCATTTCAATGGTGAAGGCCGAGCAAACCGGCCTGTGGCATATAGCGCCGGATGGATCGGAGCTGGAGCGACTGGGTCCTTCGAAGGAGCCGGAGTATGATTTCGTTCGGATAAAAGCGAAACTCGACGAGCTGGCGAGCTATGATGCCAAATGGGTGTCGTGGTTCTCAGAGCAGAAAATCGAGCCGCTCAGGATTACCTACGAAACTCTGTCGGAACGTCCGGACGCCGCGATACTGGCGATCTGTGAGGAACTTGGGGTTCCAAAGCCTTCACCGGGCGCTCTGGCGCCAGGAGTGGCGAAACTCGCCGATGCGGTCAGCCGCGAATGGATCGCAAGGTTCCGGGCAGACGCCGCCGGTCGGGGGGTGGTGCAAGGTCTCTAGACGCAACCGGAAGCAATGGTCTGCCTAGCTGCCGCTCGTCGATCTGGTGGCATCCAGTACGGGGCGATGCTTCCCGACCCATCCTTGAATCTATGGTTGCCCCACTCTGGCACGAGACAAAGCAAAAGGCCCCGCGTCACCGCAGGGCCTTTTCCAAACTCAATCGGCCTGAAACCTCAGACCAGCGCGGCCTTCGCCTGGCCGGCGATGGCGTTGAACGCTTCGGGCTCGTGCACGGCGAGGTCGGCGAGGACCTTGCGGTCGACCTCGATCCCGGCTTTCGCCAGGCCGTTGATCAGGCGCGAATAGGTCATCTCGGCGTCGAACAGACGCACGGCGGCGTTGATCCGCTGGATCCACAGCGCGCGGAAGCTGCGCTTGCGGGCCTTGCGGTCGCGGGTCGCATACTGGTTGGCCTTGTCGACCGCCTGGGTGGCGGTGCGGAAGTTGGTGGAGCGGGCGGCATAGTAGCCCGAGGCGGCCTTGATGACCTTCTTGTGACGGGCGTGCGTCACCTTGCCGGATTTAACGCGGGACATCGGGTGCTCTCCTTACCGGTCGTAGGGCATGTATTTCTTGACGATGTTCGCATCGCTCTCGCACAGGATCATGGTCCCGGCCGAGTTGCGGACGAATTTCGCCGTGCGCTTGATCATGCCGTGGCGCTTGCCGGCGTTGCCAGCCTTCACCCGACCGGAGGCCGTGAAGCTGAAGCGCTTCTTCGCCGCCGACTTGGTCTTCATCTTGGGCATTTCCATCTCCGTGGTTTC
>NZ_JAEULO010000015.1 GCF_016793705.1 Tabrizicola sp. | reverse complement strand
GTAGATGTCATCTTCTTCGTTCGCGAAGTCGAGGACGAAGGTGCGTGCCTTGCCTGGCGCCATCCGGTTCAGGCGCGAGAGGGTCTGCACCGCCTGCACGCCCGCGAGCCGCTTCACGACATACATTGTCTGCAGGAGGGGCTGATCGAATCCAGTCTGATACTTCTCCGCCACCAAGAGCACACGGTAGTCATCACGCTCGAAGGTCTCGGGCAACTCGCTTTCTGCGAGGCCATCGTTCATTGACACTTCGGTGTAGGCCGATCCCGGATCCTCCGGATCTTCCACGGTGCCGGAAAAGGCGACGAGCGAGCGGATGCCATCGTAGCCGTGCGCCTTGATATAGCGGTCGAAGGCCAGCTTGTATTTCACTGCGGCAAGGCGTGAGCCTGTCACGACCATGGCCTTCGCCCGACCGCCGAGCTCGTGCATCACGTAGAGACGGAAATGCTCCACGATGACAGAGACGACCTGCTCGATGTTGACCGGGTGCAGCTCCAGATACCGCGTCAGCGCCTTGGCAGCCTTCTTGCGTGGCACGTCGGGGTCGTTCTCGACCTGTTTGATCAGACCGAAGAAGCGCTTGTAGGTCGTGTAGTTCTGCAACACGTCCATGATGAAGCCTTCTTCGATGGCTTGCCTCATCGTGTACTCGTGAAACGGCGACGTGCCAGTTGGTCCCGGCTCGTCGAAGAGGGTCTTGGTCTTGAACTTCGGCGTTGCGGTGAAGGCGAAGAAGCTGAGGTTCGGCTGGCGTGCCCGCTTCAGGGAGTCGCGCAGCATAGCTGCCTTGGCGTCCTCGGACAGGTCGTCGTCTTCTTCCTCGGACAATTGCGAGGCGATCGCAGCCTCGATGCCGTCCTTGTTCAGCATGCCCCTAAGCGCCATGGCCGTCTCGCCGCTTTGCGAAGAATGCGCCTCGTCCACGATCACTGCGAACCGCTTGCCCGCCGTGTCGATCTTCACGCCAGTCCCCTTGCTCTCCAGCGTTGAGAGCGCCTGAGAGATGAAGGGGAACTTCTGGATCGTCGTGATGACTATGGGTGTCCCGGCCGACAGTGCCCGGGCAAGCTGCTGTGTGTTTTCCTCGATCTTCTCAACCACGCCCGTCTTGTGCTCGAATTGGTAGATCGTGTTCTGCAATTGCTGATCGAGCACGCGCCGGTCGGTGACGACGACGACCGAGTGAAACACCTTCTCGTCATTGGCGTCGTGCAGGCTTGCCAGCCGGTGCGCCAGCCAGGCAATCGAGTTCGACTTTCCCGAGCCCGCCGAGTGCTGGATCAGATAATTCCTGCCAGACCCATGCGCGCCGGCATGCGCGATGAGCTTTCGCACGGCGTCGAGCTGGTGATACCGCGGAAAGATCATCGTTTCCTTGCGGATGGTGCGGACGCCCTTGTCGGTCTTGACCTGCCTTTCCTTGACTTCCCGGTGCATGAAGCGCTGGAGGATATCCATCAGGCTGTCAGCCTGCAGCACCTCGTCCCACAGAAAATGCGTCTTCCAGTTTCCGGCCACGGGCGGATTTCCGCCGAACCCGAACCTGTGCCGATCGAGCATTCCGGAGGTCGGGATGGCTGACGGACAATCGCGCTCTGCCTCGTTCTTCGAGACGCTGACCAGCACAGTGATGGGGTTCATCCTGTCGGTCGTGGTGCAGCGGGCGCTCTTCCCGGCGATGGGTCACGACTTCGCCTTTGCCGAGAACATGGCTGTGGCTTCGGTCTTCACGGCCGTCTCGATCCTGCGCGGCTATACCATGCGACGGATGTTCAACGCGCTCAGGGACCAGCTGCCATGAGCGGTCCGCCCCGCAAACCCACGGCCTGGCGCCGCATGGAGGGCAATCGCGGCAAGAAGGCCTGGAACCGCGCGGAGCCGATCCCTCCGGAAGGAACACCGGATTGCCCGGAACACCTCAGCGATGAAGCCCGGGCCGAATGGCACCGGCTCGTCGACACGCTGGTCGGGATGGGCGTGATCTCGATCGTCGATCGCGCAGTGCTTGCTGGCTACTGCCAGGCCTATGGCCGCTGGGTGGAAGCCGAAGAGAAGTTGAAGGAGACGCCGCTCCTCCTCAAGACGCCCTCCGGCTATGTGCAACAATCGCCCTGGCTGAACGTGGCCAACCGGCAGATGGAACTCATGGGGCGCTACATGGCCGAGATCGGGCTGACGCCAGCTTCGCGGTCGAGGATTTCGGCTTTCGCCAGTTCTGTCCCGCCGGCGGACATGGTCACAAAGGTGGAGTTCGTGACGGTGTATCAGGACAGGGAAGGAAAGCGTGTCGAAGTTCCGATGAACGTCGGAAAGCCCGTCGATGCCAATCCCTCGAGGGAAAACAGGTTCGCAGCCGATGAGGCGGACGAGAAGGGGGATGCCAACACCCTCAAGATATGCCTTACGGGACCGCAGGCCGGATGACCGATGCAACCGCCACAGGGCTCGTGACGGGGCCGTCTCTCGGTCGATCAACAAATGCCGCCCCCGAAGGGGCGGCAAGCTTGTCTTGAAGGGGGCGAACCGCCGTCAGCCCTATTGCGCGTCGGCGATCCGATAGACCCGCCCACGGCCCTCGACCTTGTCCGACGCCAGCGTCCGGTCGAGCTTCTTCGAGATGGACCCTGCGAGAGCGCCACGCACGGTGTGCTGCTGCCAGCCGGTGGCGGTCATGATCTCGGCGATCGTGGCGCCGCCCTCGCGTTCAAGCAGATCCACGACCGCCGCAAGCTTGGTGCCCGGGCGGGGCGTGCGGGGTGCGGGCTCTGGGGCGGTCGTCTCCTGTGATGCCGTGGTGGGTTCGGTTGTGGGCTGGTCTTCGGTCTTCGTGGTACGTGCCATGCTGGCCTCCTTGTCCGGGGCGGCGGGATGCCGACCCTTCTACGAGGCCAAGGCCCACGTGCGGCGAGCTGTCGGGCCATGTGGCGGCGTTGCGCAGGCCTCTGGCCCTGCAACGAGATTCGCTCTGTTCCGGACACCAATCAACTCGATAGATCATTGATATTGCGTATAATTCCAGAATCTTGAGCCTCTTCGCGCTACGACCTCCGCGCCACTTGGTGTACATACCTGCGCAACGAACGTTACGCAGGTCTGTACGGGGCCAGGATATGGGGGTGGCAATGGCGGTGGGAGAGCGGCTGGTGGCCTATGAGCGGGTCTCGACGGCGCGGCAGGGGCTGTCGGGGCTCGGGCTCGAGGCGCAGCGCAAGGCAATCGGCGATTTTGCCTCTGCCCGGGGTGCCGAGGTGCTGGCGCGGTTCACCGAGGTGGAGAGCGGGCGCAGGGCCGACCGGCCGGAATTGTCGCGCGCCCTGCATCTGGCGAAGGTGACGGGCGCCACGCTGGTGATCGCCAGGCTGGACCGGCTCTCGCGCAACGCGGCCTTCCTGCTCGCCCTCAGGGACAGCGGGGTGAAGTTCCTGGCCTGCGACATGCCGCAGGCCAATGACCTGACGGTGGGCATCATGGCGCTGGTGGCGGAAGCCGAGCGCGAGGCGATCTCGCGGCGGACGAAGGAGGCCCTTGCGGCGGCCAAAGCGCGTGGGGTGAAGCTGGGGAACCCGAACGGGGCTGAGAGCCTGCGGCGGGCCGGGAAAGGCGGGGCGGCGCTCAGGGCGGTCGTGTCGGCGAATGCTGCGGCGTTTGCGGAGGACCTGGCACCGGTGATCGCTGATGTTCAGGCGGCGGGGCACACATCACTTCGGGCAATCGCGGCGGAACTGACGGCACGAGGGATTAGGACGCGGCGAGGAGGTCGATGGAGTGTGGGCAACGTGCTTGGTGTCCTGGCCAAAGTGAACTGAATGCTGCAGGCGACCGGCATGGGGTTCTTCGGCCTCTACGGCTCGACGGCAGCGCTGGCCACAACGCTGACCCTCTCGGCCGTGGTGAACTGCATCGGCATCGGCTTCCAGCGCGGCACCCACACCCGCTGGCAGCTGGTCACGAACGACGGGACTGGCGCGCCGACGCTCACCGACATGGGTGCGAGTTTCGCCATCGCCACGGGAGGCGTGCTGACCCTGTTCATCGCCGCCCCGCCGAACGGCAGCTCCGTCTGGGTGCGCGTCGTCGACGAAGTTTCGGGCGCGGTCTTCGAGCAGGAGATCACCGCCGATCTGCCCGCCGCGACCCAGTTCTTGTCGCCGAGGCTGTTCATGAACACCGGAGCAACGGCCGCCGCCGTCGCCTTCGACTGCGCCGGGGGCTATGTCGAGACGGACTTTTGATTTGTAGGCAGAGACTGCCGGTCCGATTCACGGCTGCAAAGAGCGGAATGGATTCGCTGCAAAAGATGATGGCAGGTGCTGGCGCGTCTGTGGTGCGCGCGCCCGATCGAGGCTGGCATTGGGGTCGAAAGGCGCCGAGGCGCCCGAGATCAGCGGATTGCGGACCTCGCATCTTGACAGACATGCTTCCGTCAATCATATATATGTAATTACTCACTCACTTATCAACGTCCATGCGAAAGCCAGCAGAGCGGCGCAAGGCCGAGATTGTCACCGTCGTTCTCGCTCTGGCCGACAGGATCGGGCCGGACCGGGTGACGACCGGGGCGGTGGCTACGGCAATCGGGGTGACGCAGGCGGCGTTGTTCCGGCATTTTCCCACCAAGGCCGCGCTGTGGCAGGCCGTTGCCGAACATGTCGCCGAAGGGCTGGCAGCGGCTTGGGAGGACGCCCTCAGCCGCGACGATGGGCCGATTGACCGGCTGCGCGCGCTGATCGCGGCGCAATTCGCACAGATCGCCGCGACCCCAGCGCTGCCGATGCTACTGTTCTCGCGCGAGCTGAACGTCGCCAACGCGGAACTGCGCGCCACGTTTCATGGCTTGCTGACGGCCTTTCGCGGCTTGCTCGCGCGCGAGGTCGGCGCCGGGCAGCAAGCGGGCATTCTGCACGGCGACATCGAGACTGTGGATGCGGCGGTGCTGCTGACCTCGCTGGTGCAGGGGGTGGCGATCCGCTGGGCGCTGGGTGCGCGCGATTTCGACCTGCAGGGTGAGGGGTTGCGGCTGCTCGAGGTGCAATTGCGGCTTCTGGCCGCAGAAAGGGAATAGGCGATGCGGCGCGTCTGGCTTTTCGGATTGCTTGCGGCGCTGGCGATCGCGGCGGGCTTCCTGTTCCTGACCGAAAGGCCGCTGACGGTCACGGTCGCGCAGCCCGAAAGCGATGTGGCCCTGCGCATCTACGGGCTTGGGACGGTGGAGGCGCGCATCCTCAGCCGCGTGGGGTTCGAGGTCGGCGGGGCGTTGACGGCGTTTGCGGTCGATGCCGGCGACCGGGTGGCACCGGGTCAGGAAATGGCCAGCCTGCACGCCGCCGAACAGGAGGCGCGCGTGGCTCGCGCCCGCGCTGCGGTGGCGGCCAATGAGGCCAATCTCGCCAAGGCCGATGCCGCCGTCGTGCGCGCCCGCGCAGTCCTGGCGCAGCGCGAGGCGGCGAACCGCCGCCAGCAGGGGCTGGCGCAGCGCGATGTCACCTCGATCCAGCGCGCCGAGGAGGCGCAGCGCGACCAGGACGTGGCGCGCGCCGATCTGGCGGTAGCCGAGGCCGATGTCGCGGTGATCCGGGCGCAGGGCATGGATGCCGCGGCAGCCCTGCGGCAGGAGGAAACCCTGCTGGCCCATCACCGCCTGATCGCCCCCTATGACGCACTGGTCGTCGCCCGCCATGCCGAGGCGGGAACCGTGGTCAAGGCCGGCGATCCGGTCCTGACCCTGATCGACCCGGCCTCGATCTGGATCCAGGCCTATGTCGACGAGGAACGCGCCGGCCAGCTTTCTCTTGGCCAGCCCGGCACGATCCGCCTGCGCTCGCAGCCCGCGGCCGAGTTTCACGGCACCATTGGCCGCATCGGCATCGAAAGCGATCGCGTGAACGAGGAGCGCCGCGTCTGGCTGACCTGCTCCGATTGCCCGGCCGAGATGTTCCTGGGCGAACAGGCCGAGGTGCGCATTCTGACCGGCACCCGTGCCTCCGCGCTGATGGTGCCCGAACTGGCGATCACCGGCTTTGACGGGCATCGCGGCACGGTCTGGACGGTTGCGGACGGGCGCCTGACCCGCGCGGAACTGACCTTCGGTGCGCGCGATGACCGCGGTCGGGTCGAGGTCACGGCCGGCCTGCCCGAGGGGGCCGCGATCGTCGCCCGGGTGCCGAAGGGCGCGGCCGAGGGCCGGCGCGCACGCATCGCGGAGGCGCCATGAACCTCGCGCTCAAGGACATCCGCCACGGGCTGTTCCGTTTCCTCCTCACTTGCTTCGGGCTCGGGCTGCTGATGACCGTGGTTCTGGCGATGATCGGCATCTACAACGGGCTTGTCGCGGATGCGCTGGCGGTGGTGAAGGCGCCGGCGGCCGATGTCTGGGTGGT
>NZ_JAEULO010000019.1 GCF_016793705.1 Tabrizicola sp. | reverse complement strand
AAGCTCTTTCGGCAACCGCTTCAGCAGCGGGCCAAGTTGCAGGATTTCGGCCGCCCGGGCGATCTTGCGCGCGGCCTCGTCCTTCGGCGTCTTCGCCACCTTCAGCGCGAAGCCCATGTTCTGTTCCACGGTCTTGTGCGGATAAAGCGCGTAGGACTGGAACACCATCGCGATGCCACGGTCGGCCGGGCGCACGTCGTTCATGCGCTGGCCGTCGATCACCAGCTCGCCCCGGCTGATGCTTTCCAGCCCCGCGATCATCCGCAACAGCGTGGATTTCCCGCAGCCCGAGGGCCCGACGATCACCACGAACTCGCGTTCGGCAATGTCGATGTCGATGCCGCGCACGGCTTCGTAGGTGCCATAGCGCTTGGTGATGCCTTTGATCTGCATGTAGGCCATGGGGGCACTCATTTGACGGCGCCGCTGGTCAGCCCGCCGACGAACTGGCGCTGCATGACCAGGAAGGTCGCAAGGATGGGAAGGATCGACAGCGCGAGGCCGGCCATCAGCACGCCCCAGTCGGCGCGCAGCGCGACGGCAAAGCTCATCACGCCGATGGTCACGGTCTTGACGCTTTCGCTTTCGACAAAGGTCAGGGCGAAGATGAACTCGTTCCAGACCCGCATCGCCGAGATCAGGCCGGCCGAGGCCAGGATGGGCCGGCAAAGCGGCAGGTAGACCTCGCGGAAGATGCGCCCCTCGCCCGCGCCGTCCATCAGCGCGGCCTCGCGCAGCTCACCGGGGATGCCGGTCATGTAGGCGCGGATCAGGAAGGTGGTGAAGGGCAGGCCGAAGGCCACGTTGGGCAGGATCAGCGCGAAGTAGGTGTTGTAAAGCCCGGTCTCGGCCATGACGCGGAAAAGCGGGATCAGGCTGACCTCGGGCGGCAGGATCGCGCCGCCCAGGATCAGGGTGTAGATCGCCGCCTTGGCGCGGAAGTCCAGCACCACCAGCGCATAGGCCGCCATGGTGGCCAGCGTCAGCTCGATCACGACCGTCGACGTGGTGACGACCAGCGAGTTCAACAGGTAGCGCGAGATGCCGTAGTTCCAGGCGGTCGAGAAGTTCTCCCAATGCCAGACCTTGGGCAGGCCCCAGGTGGCGGCGAACATGTCGTTCGTGGTCTTGAAGGCGTTCAGGAAGAGCCAGACCATCGGGTAGACGCAGATGACGGCCAGAGTCAGGAAGACGGCCCAGAGGAGGATGCGGTTCAGCACGGCAAGGGCGGGGAAGGGGCGCGCGGCGGCCATCTCAGCGGTCCTTCTGCAGCTTGATCTGCACCAGGCCGATGGTCAGCGCGATGAAGAAGATCACCGTGGCGATGGCCGAGGAATAGCCCACCATGTCGTCGCGGAAGGCGGCGCGGTACATCATCGTACCCAGCACCTCGGACGCGTGGTTCGGCCCGCCCGCCGTCATCACCCAGACGATGTCGAAGACCTTGAGCGAGCCCAGGATGGTGACGATGGTCACGATCAGGATTGTCTCGCGCACGCCCGGCACGGTGATGTGCCAGAACTGCTGCACGCCCGAGGCGCCGTCGATCTCCATCGCCTCGTACAGGTCGCGCGGCACGGCCCGGATGGCGACCATGAACAGCGCCATGATGTAGCCCGTCCACTGCCACTGGCTGACGAAGATCACCGCGAAGATAGCGGTGTCGGGCTCGCCCAGCCAGGCCTTCGACCAGGACGACAGGCCGGTTTCCCACAGGATCTGGTCGATCAGCCCGGTCATCGGGGTGAGGAGCAGTTGCCAGACCAGCCCGACCACCACCACCGGCAGGATCGAGGGCAGGAACAGCGCGGTCCGGAACAGGTTGGCCGAGAAATCCGGGAAGATCCGCGCCTCCAGCACGGCGGCCAGCACCAGCGCGATGCCGACCTGGCAGGTCACCGAGATCGCCGCATAGGCCGCGTTGTTGGTCAGCGCGGTCATGAAGCGGGGGTCATTCCACAGCCGCAGATAGTTCTCGAAGCCCACGAAATCCCAGTCCAGCGACATGGCGGAAAAGGAAAACAGGCTGAAACGGATGTTGGTCAGCGCGGGGCCGTAGACGAAGACCGCCAGGAACAGAAGCGCCGGCGCGACCCAGAGCCAGCCTTGCAGGCTTTGCCGCCACGTCGCGCGGATGGGGTCTTGGCTGTCGGGCATCGGGTGTCCTGTCGCGGGCAAGTGCGGGAGCGGGAAAGGGCGCTTAAGGGAAAGGCCGGGCGGCAAGGGCGCGCCGCCCGGCGATCGGTCCGGCGGGGGAGTTACCGCTGGGCCTGGGTTTCCTTGGCCGCGGCGCGGACTTTCTCCATCACCGCTTCCGGCGTCTCTTCACCCGACAACAGGCCCTGTCCGGCCGCGAGGATCACGTTGGCCGAGGCGGTGTCCATGTCGGTGTCCAGCCACAGCGCCATGCCCGCCGCATCCTCCAGCGCCTTCAGCCCGGCAAGGGTCTCCGGCGTGGTGGTCGCCTCTGTGACCGAACCGATCACCGCCGAGGTCATGCCCGTGGTCGAGACATACTTGGCCGCCTGCTCCGGCGAGGTGATGAAGTTCAGGAAGGCCAGCGCCTCTTCGGGATGCTCAGTCTTGGACGAGACCAGGAACCCGTCCGGCGCCCCGGTCAGCAGGTCGTTGCGGCCCGCAGCACCTTCCATCGGCGGCATCGGGAAGAAGCCCCAGCCCTGCTCGGCCACCGGCGTGTCGGCCAGCATGTAGAACTCGACCAGCTCCAGGTAGACCATGGCCGAGCGGCCGGCGATGAAGGCGCCGCGGGCCTGCTGGTGCGAGATCGCATTGGCGCCGGTGTTGAAATAGCCCTTGTCGCCGAAGGACTTGTACAGCGCCAGCGCCTCGACATAGCCGGGGTGGGTGTAAAGCTGGTCGGCCGGGGCCAGAAGCTGGTAGTCGGCCTGGCGCACCTCGTCGGGGACCATCTTGGCGAAGAGGTCGCCGATGTAGTGGGTGGCCGCCCAGGGCGCCTGGTTGCCATAGGCGATCGGAACTTCACCCGCAGCCAAGAGTGCGTCGTTCAGCGCGATGAATTCGGCGAAGGTCGTCGGCACGGCCAACCCGTGCTTTTCGAAGACCGCCTTGTTGTAGATCATGTATTTGCTGTCGACGTTCACCGGAATGCCGAACTGCTTGCCCTCGAACTGGAACGGCTCCAGCGAGGCGGCGGCGAACCGGCCCTGCCATTCCGGGCCCTTCAGCGCCTCGGTCAGGTCCAGCGTGCGGCCTTCGCGGGCGAACTTACGGCCGAACTCGCCCGACCAGGAAAAGTAGATGTCCGGCACCTGGTCCGAGGCCATCAGCACCCGGATCTTGTCCTTGTAAGGCTCGTCGGCAACCGCCTCCATCACGATGTCGATGGTGGGGTTGGCCGCTTCGAACTCGGCCACTGCGGCGTCGAAGTAGGCCATGTTCTCAGGCTCGGGGAACTTGTGCAGGAAACTGACCACGGTCTTGTCCTGGGCCAGCCCCGGCAGCGATGCCAGGATTCCGGTCGCCAGTGCGGTCACGGCGAGAAGGTGCTTCATCGAACTCTCCCTTGTTGGTTGACCGGACTATACCAGTTTGTCCGGCTTTGCTGGTGTTGGTATATTGGTATCCATACCAAGTGGACCAGCGCAACGATTTTCTTGCCGGAACCTGCGATTCTTCGTGCTGCATTGCAGCGTTTCGCGAAAGTCACTGGCTTTTCTGTTGCCTCGCGAAGCGCGTTGGTATAGTCATTGGAGCTGACAACCCGTGCCACCCCCGGAAAATCGGATCATTTTCAACGCTCGCCCTGCTGTCGGTGTATACCAAATGCCCATTCCAAGCTTTTTAAGCCAGGACCAGCGCCCCGGG
>NZ_JAEULO010000058.1 GCF_016793705.1 Tabrizicola sp. | reverse complement strand
GCTGTCTGCGCGAGGTTGCCGGGATGAGGAAAGGGGAGAAGAAATTGATGCAGGCAGGGACCATCGGGCCCCCTGCCCTGCCGCCGCAGATCAGCCGACCCGGTCGAGGAGCTTCTTGGCGCGCCCTTCCATGTCGAGGCGGGCATCCTGCTGGGTCTTGTCGCGCGCAAGCCGCGTGATGCCCTGTACGAAATCGAAGATGCTCTCGGGCGGGCGGCCCTCTTCCATCAGCACCTTTTCGATGATCTTGCCTGACTCCGCCTTCGAGAAGCCGCGCTTGCGCAGGAAGTCATCCCGGTCCTCATCCGTGCGCGCCACGATCTGCTGCCGCGCCGCCTTGATACCGTTCACGAACCCCTGCGGCGAGGAATTGGCGAACCGCGTCAGCGCCGGGGCCGCCTCGTGGGCAAAGCGCGAGGCGGCATACTTCGAGTGGCGGATCTTGATCTCCTGAAAATCCTCGACGCCCCAGAGATTGCCGTTCTGGCACACCGCCCGCAGGTAGAAGCTCGCCATGCCGAGGGTTTTCGCGCCCACCTCGGAGTTCCAGCAGTAGAAGCCCCGGAAGTAGAGGTCGGGGGAGCCGTCGGGCAGCCGACCCGCCTCGATCGGGTTGTGATCATCGACGAGGAACAGAAAGACGTCACGGTCTGAAGCATAGAGCGTGGTCGTGTCGCGGCTGATTTCGACATCGGGGTTGTAGACCCCGGTCGACCAGTCGAGCACGCCCGGCACCTTCCAGCGCGTGTCGCCGGTGCCATTACCCGCGATGCGCTGCACCGCCTCGACCAACTCATGGTCGTGGATGCGGCCATAGTAGGGGCCGGTCACGGCGCGCAGTTCGGTCCGGCCGTCTTCCGTCTCGAAGGTCTTCACCTGCTCTGCGCGGTGGTTGGTCACGCCATATTGCAAGTTGATGCCCGCCAGCGGCGCGGGCAGCTGGCGCAGGTAGGAGGCCGGAGCACCGACAATGCTGGCGAGCTGGCCGAAGGCCCAATGGGTGGGTGCAACCGGTTCATGTGCCTTCGGCAGCATCAGGTGCAGCCTCTCGGGGTTGTCGCGGGCAGCCTCGATGCGGATGTCGGCGGTCTGCACCACACGGCTGCGGCTGCGCTCGGACCGGCCCTTCACACTCGTCCAGAGATCATCGAGCGACAGATACCGCTCGTCATCGGGCCGGTTGAACCATTCGGACGACACCCGCCCGTTCCGTTCACCCCGGCGCACATCCACCTTCCAGCCACCCGCCCGCGTCGGTGCGACCGGATCCAGAACTTCCACAATGCCCATCAGCGATCTCCCGCGACGGGCGCCGGGAGCCACTCTCCCAGCCCTCGACCCGTCACCGGGAAACCGGCACTCCTCTTACTCTGGCTGACGTGAAGGGCGGAAAGCGGACGTTCAATTGCATCCGGATATTGAGCGCTCAATTCATAGAGCTGTCGGAGTATGCCGTCCAGAACAGCACAAGATAGCCATGTTCGGTGCGTCTCGTTGCCCGGGCGAGGCCATCGACAGTTCATGGAGGCCTGCGCAGCAAATGGCGCTGGCCCCAACCTTTCGACGGCCATAGCCATGGCTCAAGCAATAACGAGTTTGGGTCGGCTTTCACCGAAGAAGCTTGTCCGGATCACCTATCTTGTGGCCGTGAAGACAACCACCTAGTTCGAGGCAAGAGGTGGGTGCTGGGCGGCCATGGTCTGAAACGCATGGGCGGCCCGGACCAGCCGGTCTTCGGCCAATGGAGTTGCGACCAGTTGCACGGCCAAGGGCAGTCCTTTGGCGGTCTGGCCGCCCGGAAAGGTGATGCAGGGGGCGCCGGACAAAGTGAAGGGGCAAGTGAAGCGGTGGAGGGCATCAATCAGGCTGCGGTCCATGTTTTGGGTCTGTGCAAGGCTTGGCGGGGCAAAGGGCAGGACGGGAATGGCGACCAGATCAACCTGCGACAGGGCTGCAATCAGGCTGGCGGAATAGGCGGTGCGGCGGTCTTGTGCGCGTTTCCGGTTCGCTTCCGGTTGGGTCTGGCCGTGCCGGATGATCGCGGACAGGGCGGCCGAATAGGTCTCGCTGTGCCGCGCAAAGTTCTCCGCATGCACCCTTGCGGTTTGTGACGCGCAGATATCGTACCAGATGTCCACCACATCAGGCAGCGCCGGCAGCGAAACCGGCCGCAGGATTGCGCCCTGCTCTTGCAGCACCCGAGCGGCGGCATGGATGGTTGCTGAGACCTCGGGCGCGACGCCCTCTTCGATCCAGGCCGGGTCAAGGCCGATGGTCAGACCGGCAACCCCCTGACCGAGCGCAGCAGAAAGCGGCGTGACAGGGCCTGCGAGGCTGGTCGGGTCCAGCGGGTCAGGACCTGCGATCACGTCATACAGGAGGGCGGCATCGGCGGCGTTGCGGGCAATCGGGCCGATATGATCCAGCGTGCCTGCCAGTTCAAAGACGCCATAGCGGCTGACCCTTCCCCAAGTGGGTTTGAGGCCGGTCACACCGTTGACCGCGCTTGGCATGCGGATTGACCCGCCGGTGTCGGAGCCGATGGCACCATAACCCAGCGCGGCACTCACCGCGACCGCACTGCCGCCGGAGGAGGCCCCGGGCCAGAGGTCCGCTCTCCAGGGGTTCACCGGCGGGCCATAGGGCGCGAGGTATTCGCCAAAGACGCCTTCGGCCACGTTCTGGGTGCCGATCACGATGGCCCCGGCCTGTTGCAGGCGGCGGATAACGGTGGCGGTTTCGGTGCAGATTTGTTGGGCGCGGCTTGGCATGCCTGCGGTCATGCGCTGACCGGCGATGGCAAAGATGTCCTTAACGCCGATGGGCACACCATGCAGCGGGCCAAGGCGGCCGTTCTGTCGACGCAACGCATCGGCGCGGTCAGCCTCGGCCAAAGCCTCGTCGGCGAAGATTGTAATGAAGGCGTTCAGGCGCGGCTGAAGCCTTGCGATGCGGGCAAGGCAATCCTCGACCACTTGGCGGGCCGACAGATCACCTGCCGCAATCAAGGCGGCGATTCTGCGCAGATCAAGCCAATGCAAAGGGATGCTCATGCCCGCGCCTTGGGTTGGGGGGTGCGGCCCGGCGAACGAGGGGCCGGGCCGCATCCGGGATGTTACTTCTGCAGCGGAACGTCGGCCAGCTTCATGTCGGTGGCACCCTTGCCCGCTTCGGCGACGTTTTCAAAGGTCACAAGGGTCGAGGCCACGGTCAGCGGCGTCTGGGCGGCCTTGGGGTCCTTCATCGCGGTTTGCAGGGCCAGGATCATGGCCAGACCCGAGGCGAAGTTGTTCGGGTCCCAGGTGCCGGTGAGGCGGCCTTCGGTGATGGCGGTGATCGCATCGGGGTCGGCGTTCAGGCCGAAGATCATGATGCCATCGGTACCAGCCGAGCCATATACCGTCTTGCCTGCCGCCAGAACCGCGGACGAGACGCCCAGGGCGCTGGCGTCGTTATAGGTCCAGAACACCTGCACCTCGGGTTTACGCAAGAGTTCATCCGCTATGATCGTCGCGGCATTGGCCTGGGAATCCTTGGTGTTGTCGATCTGGTCGATCACCTCAAGTCCGGCGGCCTTGGCGGCGGCGGTGAAGCAGGCGACGTTGGCCTGGATCGAGGGCACGGGCGGGCCACCCACGACCACGACCTTGGCGCCCGGCAGTTTACCCGCGATCCAGGCGGCCTGTTGGTCATAGGCTCCGCCCGGGGTGCAGACGTTGGTTGCCCACCAGACGGTGTTGGTCACGCCTTCACCGGTCGAGTTCAGGCCGATCACCGGCACGCCCGCCTCATTGGCGCGCGAGAAGGCGCCAGCGACGGCGTTCGGGTCCAGCGACCAGGTGGAAAATCCATTCAACCCCATGTTGAGGAAGGTATCCACATGGCTGACCTGCGCATCGGCCGAAAGATTGGCGTCCAGCAGCTTGTAGTCCCAGCCAAGCTCTTTGGCACCCGCTTCCATGCCGGCGCTGATCACTTGCTGGCCGGGCTGCGCACCGATGGGCGAGATATAGCCCACGGTTTCCGCCATGGCCGAACCGGCCATCAGGAGGCCCGAGAGCGTCAGCCCGATTGTCAGTTTGGTTCTTGTCATTGTCGTCTCCTTGTCAGGGTTCATCTGTCTTGCCCGCACCGCCGCAAACCGGCGCGGGATTTACGCGTCAGGTCCGGTCGGCCTGTTTGCGGCGTCGTGAAAGTTGGCGCAGTCCGCCGATCCAGACGGCTGCGATGAGGATCAGGCCCGAGACCATGCCCTGCCAGAACGAGGACACGCCCGAGAGCGTCAGGCCGTTCTGCACCACGCCCAGGAACAGAACCCCGACCATGGTGCCAAAGACCCCGCCTTCGCCGCCGGTAAAGGCGGTGCCCCCGATCAGCACGGCGGCAAGCACCGTCATCAGGATCGTCGGGTCCACATCGGCCGAAGCCGAGGTCAGCCGCCCGATCTGTACCAGCGAACCCAGCCCGGCGGTCAGACCCGCGATGATGAAGATCGCCATCACCACCAGGGGCACGTTGATGCCGTTCAGCCGTGCCGCCTCGCGGTTGGAGCCGATGGCATAGACCGCGCGGCCAAAGGCGGAATAGCGCAGGATGCCGCCCATGATCAGCAAGAGCACGAGGTCAAAGATCAGGATGACCGGGAAGGGGCCAAGGCTGCCGTTGACGAAGGCGTAAAGCGGCTTGAAGGCCGGGTTCGAGTAGACCGAAATCGAGGTGCCGCTGTTCAGGATCAGCGCGAAGCTTTGATAGATCGAGAGGGTGCCAAGCGTGACGACCAGAAAGGAAATCCGGACATAGGAAATCAGGAAGCCGTTGATCGCCCCCAGAAAAGCCCCAAGAAGCAGGATGGTCACGATGGCCGGAACGGTCGAAAACCCCGCCACCAGGATCAGGCCATAGACCATCGAACAGGCGGCAGCGAGGCTTGCGACCGACAGGTCGATGGCACCGGCAATGATCACATAGGTGGCACCCAGGGCCAGCACGAAGACCACGCTGTTTGACTTGATGATGTTCATCACATTGGCCCAGGTGGCAAAGACCGGCTGGGTAAAGGCCAGAAACAGCCCCACCAGCAGGATCGACAACAAGGCCCCGAACCAGGGCGCATGGGTCAGCCGCGTGAGCGCGCTCTGGCGGTGGGCAAAGCGATCCGCCGCGCGGGAATTATGGGCGTCTTCGGCGCTCATGCCGGACCTCCGTCCTTGGGTTGTGGGGGATCGGGCAACTGGCCGGCCACGGCGACATGGGCCAGCATTTCCTCATCCGACGCAGCGGCATCGAAAATGCCGCGCAGCTCGCCTTGAAAGAACACGGCGATGCGGTCGGCGACGCCCAGAAGCTCTGGCAGTTCCGAGGAGATCATGATCACCCCGGCCCCTGCAGCGGCGGCATCCTGCAACAGCCGGTAGATTTCGGCCTTGGCCCCGACATCAATCCCGCGGGTGGGTTCCGACAAGACCAGAACCGAGGGCGCGCGCGTGAAGCTGCGGCCCAGAACCACCTTTTGCTGATTGCCACCTGAGAGCGTTGAAATCGGCACCGCAGGCGAGCTTGCCGCCACGCCGTAATCCTTCATCGCCGCCCCGACATCGCGCGCCTCGGCCCGCGTGTTCAGCAGCCCATAGCGCGACAGCCGGTCGAGCCAGCCCAATGCAAAGTTCTCGCGCACCGAGCGGACCAGCATCAGGGCCGCGCCCTTGCGGTCATCGGGAACAAAGCCGATCCCCGCCGCGATGGCGCGGCGCGGATCGCCCAAGGCAACTGGCTTGCCCTTGATGCGGACCTTGCCATGGCTCGGGATCGCGCCACCCAGCGCCTGACCCAACTCGGCCTTGCCCGAACCCACGAGCCCCGCCACACCGAGAATTTCTCCCTGCCGCAGGCTGAAACTGGCCGGTTGCAGCGCGCCGTCCGGGGTGGAAAGGCCTTCAACCTCCAGCACCGTGGCACCGGGTTCGATCGGCCGCTTGCCGTAGAAATCCCCGATCTCGCGGCCGACCATAAGGCGCACCAACTCGCCCGCGCCGGTCGCGGGCAGGGGCACCTCGGCCACCAGAAGCCCGTCGCGCAGCACGGTCGCCACCGAAGACACCGCATAGATTTCGGGCATCCGGTGGGTGATCATCAGAACCGCCGTGCCCTTGTCGCGTTCCTTGGCGATCAGCGACAAGAGCCGCGTCGTGGCGGCTTCGGACAGCGAGCTGGTCGCCTCATCGAGAATGATCAGCCGCGCGCCGGTTGACAGGGCGCGGGCAATCTCCACCTCTTGCCGCAGTTCGACCGTCAGGTCCGAGACGCGGGTCTGCGGGGGCACATGCACGTTCAGCCGCTCAAGCGCTGCCGTCGCCTCGCGCTGCAGGCGGGGCAAGTCGACAAGGCCAAGACGATTGCGCGGCAGGCGGCCAAGGAAGATGTTCTCGGCCACCGTCAGCGTGGGGGCCAGCGTCAGCTCCTGGCTGATCATGACGATGCCGCGCGCGATGGCATCGGCGGGGTTTTGGAACTGGACGGGCTGACCGTCCAGCAAGATCTGTCCGCCGTCGCTGTGGGTCAGCCCCGCCAGAACCCGTGCAAGGGTCGACTTGCCCGAGCCGTTCTCACCGGTCAGGGCATGAACCTCGCCCGTGCGCAGCGTCAGGTCCACGCTGTCCAGCGCCCGCACCCCGGGGAACCGTTTGGAGATGCCCTTCATCTCGATAAAGACGTCACCGCGCCTCATGTGGCACCCCCCGGCACAAGGGCCAGCACCCGCAAGGGGCTGCCGGAACCTTCATGCACCTTCAGGGGTGCGGCGATGATGGCAGCACCGGTGGTGGGCAGAAGGTGCAGGTTGCACAGGCATTGCAGCCCATAGCGCCCGGCCCCGTGCAGATAGTGGTGCGCCGGATAGGGCGGCTCGAAATCGCCCGCTTGTCCGGCATCGGTGCCGATGGTTTCGGTGCCAAAGCCAAGGATGCCGCGTTCCTCGACCAGAAACCGGATCGCCTCGGCATCGGGGCCGGGGGTATGGGCGCCGTCGTCGCGCAGATTGGCATAGTCCGCCCCGTGGCGGCGCGACCAGTCGCTGCGCATCAGCACCCAGGACCGGGCTGGGATCAGGCCG
>NZ_JAEULO010000038.1 GCF_016793705.1 Tabrizicola sp. | reverse complement strand
TGCCCGATCCCTATGGCGAGTATGAGAGCTTCGGCCACCACAACAACGCGATGCTGCGGCGGTTCCTGGATACGTTCGGGTTCGAGTACGAGTTCATCAGCGCGACGGAGTTCTACAAGTCGGGCCGGTTCGATGCGACGCTGCGGCTGTGCGCCGAGCGGTATGATGCGATCATGGCGATCATGCTGGCCTCGCTGCGGGAGGAGCGGCAGCAGACCTATTCCTGCTTCCTGCCGATCCACCCGGAGACGGGACGGGTGCTGTATGTGCCGATGAAGGAGGTGAATGCGAAGGACGCGACGATCACCTTCGACGACGAGGAGGGGCGGGAGTGGACGCTGCCGGTCACGGGCGGGCATGTGAAGTTGCAGTGGAAGCCGGATTTCGGCGCGCGCTGGGCGGCGCTGGACGTGGACTTCGAGATGTACGGGAAGGACCATTCGACGAATACGCCGATCTATGACGGGATCTGCGAGGTGCTGGGGGGGCGGAAGCCGAACCATTTCAGCTATGAGCTGTTCCTGGACGAGCATGGGCAGAAGATCAGTAAGTCGAAGGGGAACGGGCTGACCATCGACGAATGGCTGACCTATGCGGCGACGGAATCCCTCAGCTATTTCATGTACCAGAAGCCGAAGACGGCGAAGCGGATGCATTTCGACGTGATCCCGCGGGCGGTGGACGAGTATCACCAGCAGTTGAAGGCGTTCCCGGAGCAGTCGGTCGAAAGCCAGGTGAACAATCCGGTGTGGCACATCCATGCGGGGAAGCCGCCCGTGTCGAAGATGGTTGTCAGCTTCGGGATGCTGTTGAACCTGGCCTCGGTGGCCGGGGCCAAGGATGCCGGGGCGCTGTGGAAGTTCATCAAGCGCTATGCGCCGGAGGCCTCGCCCGAGGGGAACCCGGACCTGGATGCGGCGGCGGGGTTTGCGGTGCGCTATTTCGCGGACCGGATCGCGCCGACGCGGGTGTTCCGGGAGCCGGACGCGAAGGAGCGGGCGGCGATGGAGGATCTGGTGGGGCGGTTGAAGGCCTGGGACGGGGGGCTGGACGACGAGGCCTTGCAGTCGATGGTCTTTGCCGTGGGCAAGGAGCACGGGTTCGAGCCGCTGCGCGACTGGTTCAAGGCTTTGTACGAGGTTCTGCTCGGGGCGTCGGACGGGCCGCGCTTCGGGGGGTTCATCGCGCTCTACGGGGTGGACGAGACGGTGGCGCTCCTCAGCGCCAAGCTTGACGCCTGACGGTTCACGAGAGACCGCATAGATGAAATGACAGCGTGGCGTCCCCGCGTTAGACTTGCGTGCCATTGGGTTGTGCGAGAAAGGCGGCGCCATGGTAGATTTCAGCATGGTCGGCGGTATCCCGTTGCGGGTGATCAGACCGGTTTTTCTTCTATTCGCCTTGGCCTTGCCGGCATTTTCGCAAACGGACTTCGACGAATGTCAGAAGCTCGCTGCATCGTCTGATGAACCGGGAATAGCCGCTGGTGCAGGGGTACCTCTTGGCAAGATCGACACCGTGAAGGCAATCCCGGCTTGCACGTCCGCGCAGGTGCCTGGCGACCCGACCTATCCTGTCGTGTCCTATCGACTTGCGCGGGTCTACATGGCGAATGGTCCGATGCAGGACATAAGGTCTTCGCTCTACATGATGAGAACAGCGTCGGGGGCAATGTACTGGGCCGATGCGCTTGGTGCCGATGTCGCCGAATGGTATAAGGCAGCGGGCCTCGCGGGAATTACACCAGCCACATATGAAGCTGCGGCAAGATCCGGAGATGTCGTCGCTCAGATCGCCCTTGGCTGGCTCTACAGCTCGCCGAACCTGAGCGCGCTATCGTCCGATGCCTATCCGGAACAGGGACTGGAATGGATGCGGAAGGCGGCGAGCCAGGGTTCTCCCTTGGCGCAGTATGATCTGGCAACGCTGTTGGCTTTCCAGGACAGACATGATGAAGCGTTCCCGCTTTACAAAGCCGCCGCAGAGCAGGGCAGCAAGCGTGGGCTGTTTATGCTGGGCTTTTCCAAGCTGAGAGGGCGTGGAACGCAGCAGGATGTCGAGGGAGGGATGACCATTCTGAGCAATCTTGCCCTGCAGGGTGACGTCTGGGCCCAAATCGCCCTCGGCAAAGAGTTCGCTGCCGGCCGTTTCGTGCCAAAGGATGACGCTGTCGCGCGGCACTGGTACCAGAGGGCAGCCGACGGAGGCAGTCAGGAGGCCGTGAACCTACTGAAGGATCTGTCCCAAGTGCAGGCGATGACCGACGATGAGGCAATGCTTGCGCTGGCTGGGGCAGGGATTGTTCTGCTCGTTGCCGGCGCGGCTCTCACATATGATCCTGACGCGACCGACGCCGATTGGGATAACTCCATGGCCGACTATTACGAGCAACAAGAGAGTTTTGAGGAAAGCCAAAGGCAGATCATGGAGGACACGTGTGCCTGGGCGGATGAGGGCAATCCATTCTGCTGATTGCTTTTCGCGTCTTCGATCACTGCGCACAGCATTTGGGAGTTTGGCAGCATGGCGGGCCGCTAAGACGTCCACAATGGACAGCTAGGCGTCACTCTCCCAGACCTCATTTCCGCGCCGGTCGGACCGGAGCGGGCCAGCAGTTGACTTCTGGCCACCGAGGCTAGGTAAACGCTTGGGGGACGTTCGTTCAGGGAGCAATTGCCGATGCGCAATGGTCTTTATGCCGTCTTGCTTGCCGCAAGTCTTGCACTTCCCGCGTCTGCCCAGGAAGAGCCGATCCGGAACACCATCCAGAGCCAGATCGAAGCCTTCCAGGCCGATGATTTTGCCCGCGCCTTCACCTTTGCCAGCCCGACGATCAAGGGCCTTTTCGGCACGCCGGAGAATTTCGGCGCGATGGTTAAGAACGGCTATCCGATGGTCTACCGACCGGCCGACGTGCAGATGATGGAGTTGCGCGAGGTGGCGGGGAGCCTGTGGCAGCGGGTGCGGATCACCGACCAGGCCGGGGCGGGCTGGTACCTGGACTACATGATGGTCGAGACCGCCGAAGGCTGGCAGATCAATGCCGTGCAGATCCTGCCCGCGCCCGACGTGGGGGTGTGAAGGGCCGGTCTTCCTCTGCAGACGGGGGACCGGGGTCCTGATCGCCGGATGTGCCGGGGGTCTCTTCCTTGACTTGCGCGTCAGGCAGCGGGGTTTCGCTGTCCGGGCAAACCGCCTAGGGTCGCGGCAAGCCAGGAGACGACATGACCCCGCACGAGTTCCGCACCCGCGTCTATTACGAGGACACCGACCTTGCCGGGATCGTCTACTATGCCAATTACCTGAAGTTCATCGAACGGGCGCGGACGGAATGGATCGCCTCGCTGGGAGTCGACCAGATGGCGCTGAAGGCGCGGCAGGGGATCGTCTTTGCGGTCCGCCGGGTTGAGGCGGATTTCCTGCGCCCCGCGAAGTTCGGCGACGATCTGGTGGTGGAGACCAGGATGCAGTCGCTGGGCGGGGCCCGGATCGGGCTGGAGCAGGTGGTATTGCGCGGGGGCGAGCGGCTGTTCGTGGCGGTGGTCACGCTGGTCTGCCTGACCGAGGATGGCCATGCGGCCCGGTTGCCGGTGGAGGTCAGGGGGAAGCTCTCGGGGCCGTTGCATTGACGGGGTGAGCGGAGGCCCCCACCCCCGGCCCCTCCCTACGGAGCGGGAGGGGAGGTGCGCGGTTTTCGGCGGCGCGGAATGGAAGCGGTCGCGTCCGGCTTTGGCCGGGATGCCTCCGGCGGGGATATTTGTGCCAGTATGAAAGGCCTGGGGGAGTGCCTGGGTGAGAGGGCAGGTGCCTCCGGCGGGGATATTTGGGCAAAGATGAAGGCGAGGCCGGGTTCGGGAGCGCTGCGCCGGGGGGCTGGGGCCGCAGCTTGCTGGCTTGAGCCGGTGCGTCAGCAAGTTGCGCCTCCGGCGGGAGTATTTTGGCCGGGAGGACGTGCAGGCCGCGGCAGGTCGGTCGGGGCGGATCGCGGCCGCGCGGGGGATGACAAATCCCGTCATCCGCCAGCGGAACCATGCCAGCCACAGACTTGTGTTGGCATTCCCCCTGCACTCTTGCTAGAATCCGCGTTAACGGAGCCGAATAACGGCCCGATCAACAAGAGCAGGCGTATGGAACCCAACACCCTTGCGATGGCGCAGGAGATCGATTTCTCCATGCTCGCCCTTTTTGCCCGCGCGACACTGACGGTGAAGATCGTCATGCTGATGCTGATGGTCATGTCCTTCTGGTCATGGGCGATCATCATCCAGAAGCACATCCTGCTGCGGAAGGCGCGCGGCGAGGCAGGGATCTTCGACCGGGCCTTCTGGTCGGGCGAGCCGCTGGACGAGTTGTATGAAAAGATCGGGCCGGACCCGCAGGGGCAGTCGGAGAAGATCTTCGCCGCCGGGATGCTGGAATGGCGACGCAGCCACAAGCAGGACGGCGGGTTGATCGCCGGGGCGCAGAGCCGGATCGACCGGGCGATGAACGTGGCCATCGCGCGGGAAAGCGAGGTCCTGAACCGGGGCTTGAGCTTCCTGGCGACGACGGGCTCGACCGCGACCTTCATCGGGCTGTTCGGCACGGTCTGGGGGATCAAGCACAGCTTCGAGCAGATCGCCATCAGCCAGAATACCAGTCTTGCCGTCGTGGCGCCGGGGATCGCCGAGGCGCTGCTGGCGACGGGGGTGGGCCTGGTGGCGGCGATTCCGGCGGCGGTGTTCTACAACAAGCTGTCGGCGGACAACGACCGGGTGATCGGCGGCTATGAAAGCTTTGCCGACGAGTTCGCGACGATCCTGTCGCGCCAGCTGGATTCCTGAGCCATGGCGATGGGCGTTTCGGGATCGGCAGGCGGCGGACGGCGGCGCCGGCGCGGCGGCCGGGCGGCGTCGATGCACGAGATCAACATCACGCCGATGGTCGACGTGATGCTGGTGCTTCTCATCATCTTCATGGTGGCGGCGCCGATGCTGACGGTGGGCGTGCCGGTCAAGCTGCCGGAGACGGCGGCGACGGCCCTGCCGACCGAGCAGGAAGAGCCGCTGACGGTGACGATCACGGCGGACGGGCGGCTGACGATCCAGACCACGGAAGTCGCGGACGGGGAGATGATCCCGAAGCTGACGGCGATTGCGGCGGAGCGGACCTCGAAGAAGATCTTCCTGCGGGCGGACGGGGCCATTCCCTATGAGCGCGTGGCGCAGGTGATGGGGGCGCTGAATGCGGGCGGGTTCAACGAGATCGGCCTTGTGACCGACAGCGCCGGGCCAAGCTTTGGCGCGGGGGATGCGTCCAATACGGAAAGCAACGGCGGCTGAGGCGGATGGAGACGCGGTTCCAGACGGGAACGGTTATCTCGGCGATCGGGCATCTGGGGGTGATCCTCTGGGTGCTGGTCGGCGACTGGCTGTTCGCGGCCTCGGCCCCGCCGGAACCGATCGTGATGTCGGTCTCGACCCTGACGAGCGCGGAGTTCGATGCGTTGCAGGCGGCGTCAACCCCGACCCCGTCGGAGGAGCCAGCGCCGGTCAGGCCGCAGGCGCGGCCGGAGCCGGAGCCAGCGGTGGAGCCGGAACCGGCGCCGGAACCGGAACCCGTGCCAGAGCCGCAACCTGAGCCTGAGCCCGTGCCCGAGCCGGAACCCGACCCGGTCGTGGAGCCGCCGCCGTCCGATGCGGTGCAGGCCGAGGAGGAGCAGGCGATCGAGTCGGAATCGACCGAAATCCAGCCCGCGCCCGAGGCCGAGGCGATCATCGCGCCCGATCCGGTGCAGCCGGAAACCGAAGCCGAGACCTCGGACACGCCGGAACCGGCGGTGAGCGAGGAGGTCGCGCCGGAGGTTGTCGAAGAGCAGCCGACCGAGGAGACGGTGGCCGAGGATACCGGCGACGTGACCCAGACCGAGGCGAATATCGAGGACAGCGCCGAGACGGGGATGACCACCTCGATCCGCCCGCGCGCCAAGCCGTCGCGCCCCGAGCCGCAGCCCGAGGTGGCAGAGGACACGCCCGCCGAGGAGCCTGCGGAATCGGCGCAGCTGAACGTGCAGCCGGTGGACGACGCGGATACCGCGGATGCCATCGACGCGCTGCTGGGTGAGGCGAGCGAGGAGCCGGTGGCGGAAGAGACGGCTTCGGCGGACACGGGCGGGCAGGACCTGCCGCAGGGGCCGCCGTTGACCGGGGGCGAGATGGGGAACATCTCCAGCGCGATTGCGCGGCGCTGGAATTTGGGCGCTGCGTCTACAGATGTTATGAGCACCATGGTAAGGATCCAGGTGTCATTC
>NZ_JAEULO010000035.1 GCF_016793705.1 Tabrizicola sp. | reverse complement strand
AGGAGGAATATGCCTATCTCGGCGCCAAGTGGCTGTTCGAGACGATGGGCGGCAAGGGCGCCGTGGTCTACATGCGCGGCGCGGCGGGCGCGGGCGCGGACAACGACCGCGACAAGGGCTTCAAGCGGGCGATGGCCGAGTATCCGGACATCACCGTCGCGCAAGAGGTCTTCACCGGCTGGCAGCAGGACCAGGGCAAGCAGCAGATCAACGACATCATCGCCGCGGGCGTGCCGTTCCAGGGCATCTGGACGAGCGGAATCGACAACGTGATCGTCGATGCGCTGGTTGAAAGCGGTGCGCCGCTGGTGCCGGTCGTCGGCGCCGACAACGCGGGCTTCGTCGGCCAGCTGTCCTCGGTCGAGGGCTTGCAAGGCGCTGCGGTGACCAACCCCGGCTCGGTCGGTGGTGCGGGCGTGGCACTGGCGATCCAGATCCTCGACGGCAAGATGCCCGCCGAGAAGACGGTTCTGGTCAACCCCGCGATCTGGGACAACGTCAGCGAGGAAGGCAAGGCCAAACTCGCCGCCGCCGCCAACCCGAACCTGTCGCCGGAATGGCCGGTCTCGGTCTCGATCGACGGCTGGACCACCTACACGATGGACCAGATCATCGCCTGCAAGGGTCCGGGCGAGTAACCCCGGGACCATCCGCCTGATCCGGGCGCTTCCCTCCCCCTCGTGGGGAGGGAGAGGGTGGGGGGCGACCAACTCAGCCCCCCACGCCGCATAACGATCACGAAAGACCGGACCCGCATGACCGCCGCCCCCTCCGACGCCGTTCTCGACGCCACGGGTGTCGCCAAGCGCTTTGGCGCGGTGCAGGCCCTGAAGAACGCCTCGCTGCAAGTGGGGGCCGGGCAGGTCGTGGCGCTGATGGGGGCGAACGGGGCCGGGAAATCCACCTTCGTCAAGATCCTGACCGGCGTGCTGAAGCCCGACGCGGGTCATGTGAAGATCAAGGGTCGCGAAAGCACCGTCGCCAACCCTGCGGGGGCGCGGAAATGGGGGCTGGTGCCGGTCTACCAGGAACCCTCGCTGATCCCCGACCTTTCCGTCGCCGACAACCTGCGTCTCGGCGACACTGCGATGGAGCCGTTCCGGCATTGGGTGTCCGAGCTTGGCCTGCCCGGTCTCGACCCCGAGGCGATGATCCGGTCGCTGCCGCTGGCCTCTCTGCGGATCGTCGACCTTGCCCGTGCGCTGGCCATCGAGCCGGATGTGCTGCTGCTGGACGAACTCACCGCCGCCCTGCCGACCGACCTTGTCGACCGCGTGCTGAAGGTCGTCCGGGCGCAGGCCGATGCCGGGCGGTCGGTGATCTACATCTCGCACCGTTTCACCGAGATCGCCGCGATCTGCGACCGCGCGACCGTGTTGCGCGACGGGCTGACCGTGGGCGACCTGCCCATCGAGCCGGGGATCGAGGAGCGCATCGTCGAGATGATGCTCGGCGGGGCCGTCGCCGCTGCCGTGGCCGAGGAACGGCCGGTGAAGCCCGTTCCCGCCGACATGCCACGACTGCGGGTCAGGGGCCTGAAGACCGGCACCCGCCTGACCGACGTCTCCTTCGACCTGCACAAGGGCGAGGTCTTGGGCGTCGTCGCGCTGGAAGGCCAGGGGCAGGACGAGTTGTTCGACGTGCTGGCGGGGAACCGCAAGGCCAGCGCCGGGACCGTCGAGGTGGACGGCACCGCCCGAAGCTTCCATCACCCCGCCGACGCCATCGCCGCCGGGCTGACCCTGGTCCCCGGCGACCGCGCCCATGCTTTGTTCATGTCGCGCTCCGTCCGCGAGAACATTGCCGCCCCCCTCCTTGCCCGCGCCCGCAACTGGGGTGCCATCCGCATGGGGGACGAGGCCGCGAAGGTCAGCGCCGCCATCGAGACGCTCCAGATCGACACCCGCGCCCAGGGGGAAGTCCGCAGGCTCTCCGGTGGCAACCAGCAGAAGGTGACGATCGCCCGCTGGATCGCCAAGGGGGTGCAGACGCTCCTCCTCTTCGACCCGACGCGGGGCATCGACATCCGAACCAAGCGACAGATCTACGCGCTGGTCCGCGACCTGGCCGACCAGGGGGCGGCGGTGCTGTTCTACACCTCCGAACTCGCCGAGATCCGCCTCGCCTGCGACCGCGCCGTGGTGATCTTCAACGGGCGGGTGGTGGACGTGATCGACGCGAAGGATGCGGATGAGGCGACCCTGATGCGCGCTGCCTACGGGCTGACCGAAAAGGCCCCGGCATGAAGCGCTGGATCGAAGCAAATTCCTGGACGCTCGGCCTTGCCGTCCTGCTCGCGGCGCTCCTCCTCGCCACCAAACTGATCCAGCCCGGTTTCGGCGCCTCCGGCCTCGACAGCCTGGCCCGCGCCGCGCTGCCCTTTGCGCTTGCCACCGTCGGAATGGCCATCGTCGTCCTCGCCGGGGGCATCGACCTCTCCATCGCAGCGATGATGGCCGTCGCCAGCGTGACCGGAGCCGTGCTGATGCAGGGCGCAACGGATTTGCAATCCGTGGGGATTGTGCTTGGCGTCCTCCTCCTCGGCCTGGCGATGGGGGCGATCAACGGCTTCCTCATCGTCGTCTCGAAGGTCCCCGACATCGTCGTCACCCTCGCCATGCTCTTCGTCTGGCAGGGTGTCGCGCTTCTTATCCTCAACGCGCCGGGAGGTGCCGCCGCACCCTGGCTTCGCGCCCTCACGACGGGCAATTTCCCAGGTCTCGACATCCTTCCCCGCGCCATCGTCTTCCTCGCCGTCGTCACCGCGCTGATCTGGCTGCCGATCCGCCGCTCCAAGCTCGGCCTTCGCCTCTATGCCATCGGCTCGGACGCGCTGGCCGCCTTCCGCTCTGGTGTCCCCGTCGGGCAGACCCGCGTCATCGCCTATGCGCTCTGCGGTCTCTTCGCAGCACTTGGCGGGCTTTCCGTCACCATGGGCACCGGCATCGGCGAGCCGATCCCCGGCCCCTACCTCCTCGCCTCGGTCGCCGCCGTGGTGCTGGGCGGGGTCGTGCTGGGAGGCGGGCGCGGCGGGCTTCTTGGGCCGATCCTCGCCGTCTTCATCCTGCGCACCGTGCGGATGGACCTGACCCTCCTTTCCGTTGACCCCAATGTGGCCGCCATCGTCGAGGGCACGATCATGGTCGCCGTGGTGATGTTCGGCGCGGTTCTGGCGACACGGGGACGCAAAACATGACGATGACGGATACCCCCACCCCGCTGAACCGCCTCGGCCGCCTGATGGTCGACCAGCCGCTCTTGCCGCTGATCGGCCTCTTGATCCTGCTGGTCGCGATCCTGGCCGTGCTGAACCCCGGCGTCCTCAGCATGTTCTGGGCGGGCAACACCATCAAGATCGCCATCCCGCTGGCGATGCTGGCGGCCTGCCAGACGCTGACCATGCTGACCGGGGGCATCGACCTGTCGGTCGGCACCGCCGCCACCATCGCCGCCTACCTGACTGCCACCCTCGCCCCCATGACCGGGGTGCCCCCGGCCATCGCCATCGCGCTCGCCTCCGCCGTGGTGATCGGCCTTGTCAACGGCTTCGGCGTCGCCATCTGCCGGGTGCATCCGTTGATCATGACGCTTGGCACCGCGCTGATCGCCACCGGCTGCCTGCTGGTCTACCAGCGCTATGTCATCGCGACCGGGGTGCTGATCCCGGACTTCCTGATCTGGCTCGGCACCGGGCGCAGTTTCGGCCTGCCGAACAGCCTGGTCCTGTTCATCCCCTTCGCGGCGCTGGTCATCTGGGCGCAGCGCCGCAGCGGGTTCGGACGGCTCCTCTATGCCATCGGCGCGAACGAGGCGGCCGCGCGGCTGTCGGGAGTGCGCGTCTGGCAGGTTCACCTGACGCTTTACACGCTTTCCAGCCTGATCGCCGGGGTCACGGGCCTCCTCTACCTCGGCCAGATCAAGACCGCTTCGCTGTCGCTTGCGCTGCCCCTCGACCTGCCCTCGGTCGCCGCAGCCGTCATCGGCGGCACCTCGATCTTCGGGGGCCGGGGCGGGTTCGGCGGCACCATCGTTGGCGCGCTGATCCTGACCGTACTGACCTCGATGCTGACCCTGATGCAGATCCCCGAGGGGGGCCGCCGCATCCTTTTCGGGCTGATCATCCTCGCCGTCACCGCGCTGTTCATCCGCCTGACCGAACGCAGCTGAAAGGGTTTTTCATGGCACGCTTCCGCATCGTCGGCATCAGCTTCGACCACATGCACATGGGCGACCTCTTGCGCTGCGTCCATGACCACCCGGAGGCCGAGATCGTGGGTATCTTCGACCCCGACCGCAGCACCATGCAGCGCGCCATCGACACGTTCGGCATCCCCGAGGACAGGGTCTTCACCGACTTCGATGCCTGCATGACGGCGACGCAGCCCGACCTCGCCATCCTCTGCGCCGCCACCGCAAACCATGCGGATTACACCAAGCGGTTGGCGGCCTACGGCGTGCATGTCTTCGTGGAAAAACCGTTCGCCTCTTCCGTCGCCGACGCCCGCGCGATGATAGATGCCGTGAAACCCACCGGCAAATATCTGGCGATCAACTGGCCGCTGCGCTGGGTGGAATCCCACGTCACCGCCAAGCGGCTGGTCGACGAGGGCATGATCGGCGAGGTGATCGAGATCCATTCCTACGGCGGCAACCGCGGGCCGCTCTATCACCTTGCCGACAAGATCGAGGTCAGCCGTGAGGAGGTGGAGCGGCAGAAACCCACCTCCTGGTGGTACAAGCGCGCCTCGGGGGGCGGCAGCCTGCTCGACTATCTCGGCTATGGTGCCACGCTCGGCACCTGGTATCGCAATGGCGAGGCGCCGCTGGAAGTCACCTGCGTCACGGACGAGACTCCGGGGATAGAGGTCGACCAGCACGCCATCGTGGTCTGCCGCTATGCGACCGGCCTGTCGAAGATGGAGACGCGCTGGGGTACCTTCACCGACCCCTGGGTGATCCAGCCGCAGCCGAAATGCGGGTTCATCCTGGTGGGGACCGAGGGCACCATCGCCAGTTGGGACTATGCCGACCATGTGACGGTGCAGACCCGCGCCAACCCGGAACCGCACCCGATCGCCGCCGACCCGCTACCTCCGGGGGGGCGCAATGCCATCGAATATGTCCTCGGTTGCATCTCGCGGGGCGAGCCTCTGACCGGCCCGCTCGATCCCGAGGTCAGCCTGACCGGCCAGCGCATCGTCGACACCGCCGCCCTCTCCGCCCGCGAAAAGCGCAGCCTGCCGTTGCTGCCGTGAGCGAGCCCGACGCCGACACCTATGCCCTGAAATCGGCCGCCCTGGCCGAGGTCGCGGCCCCTGCCCTGCCCTACCAGCCGCCCATGCCGCGCAGCTACCGCCCCCGGATCGGCGTGATTGGCGCGGGCGGGATCGTCAGCGCCCATCTCGACGCCTACCGGACTGCCGGGTGGGAGGTGGCCGCAATCTGCAACCGGACGCTCGCGAAGGCCGAAGCCAAGGCCGCCGAGTTCGCACCGAAGGCCCGCGTGACGGATCGGTGGGAAGAGGTGTTGAACGACCCCGCCATCGACGTGGTCGACATCACCCCCCATCCCGCCGACCGGCTGCCGATCATCGAGGCCGCCCTCCGCGCGGGCAAGCATGTCCTGTCGCAGAAGCCCTTCGTCCTCGACCTTGCCGAGGGCCGCCACCTTGTCGCTCTGGCCCGGGAGAACGGGGTCAGGCTTGCCGTCAACCAGAACGGACGCTGGGCACCGCATCTGGCGTATATGCGCGAGGCCGTCCGCGCGGGGCTGATCGGCGAGGTCATCTCTGCCCACGTCGGCATCCACTGGAGCCACGGCTGGATCGCCGGAACGCCGTTCGAGAAGATCGAGGATCTGATCCTCTACGACTTCGGCATCCACTGGTTCGACTTCCTGCGCAGCGTGATCGGCCCCCGCGCACGGACTGTCTTCGCCACTGCCGCCCATGCCACCGGCCAGACCGCCAGGGCCCCGTTGCTGGCACAAGTGCTGGTGCAGATGGAAGGCGGCCAGGCCTCGCTGGTTTTCGACGGGGCCACGCCGCACGGGCCGCGCGACACCACCTTCATTGCGGGAACGAAGGGCAGCCTGCAGAGCGACGGGCCGGACCTTGGCCAGCAATCCGTCACCCTCACCACCGCCAGCGGGATCGCCCGGCCCCGGCTGGAAGGCACCTGGTTCAACGACGGCTTCCGGGGGGCGATGGGGGCGCTTCTCGTCGCCATCGAGGACGGCACGGAACCCGCGAACGGCGCGGAGGAGAACCTCGACAGCCTCGCCCTCGCCTTCGCCGCCATCCAGTCCCGCCGCACCGGGAAGCCGGTCCGGGTTGGCGCCGCGACCAGCCTCGCCCTCTGACCCGCCGCGTCCCCGGCCTGCCCGCCCCCAACCCTACCCTGACGGAGCCTGCAATGTCCGCCCTCACCATCCGCCCACTGCAAGCCGAGGACCGTTCAGACTGGGCGCGGCTCTGGACGGGCTACCTCGACTACTACCAGACCTCGGTCCCGCAGGCGGTATATGACAGCACCTTCGCCCGCCTCCTGGGCGACGACCCTCAAGAGTTCAACGGTCTTCTCGCCCTCTTGGACGGACGCCCCGTCGGGCTGGTGCACTACCTCTTCCACCGCCACTGCTGGAAGATCGAGAATGTCTGCTACCTGCAAGACCTTTACGCCGACCCGGCCGTGCGCGGCCAGGGTATCGGGCGGGCGCTGATCGAAGCCGTCTATGCCGCTGCGGATGCGAACGGCACGCCCGCCGTCTACTGGTTGACCCAGGATTTCAACGAAACCGCCCGGCGGCTCTACGACCGGATCGCGCAGGTGACGCCGTTCATCCGCTACAACCGCAAGCTCTAGCCGGGGGCTTGCGGCAGCAGTCCTCAAGCGCGGTTCGGTCAGGCCTTGGCGCTTGCATCCCAGTAGCCCGCGACGCTCAGCTGTCTGCCGGCGGAAGGGAAGCGCGCCCGTAGCCTGCGCCGCAGGCCCTCGGCGTCGCGGCGCTCGCCGCCGAAAAGGACCTGCGCCGGAACCGGAGCGGAGAGCGCTTCGGCAGCCGCGACTTCGAAGCGGGCTGCCAGACGGCCATGCTCGCCGGGGCCGAGCCATTCCACCGTCACCCCTGCCGGAGCATCGATCTCCTGCCGGTCGGCGGGGTTCTGCAACGCGATCACGGCATGGCCCACCGTGTCGGAAGCGGCTTCCGCCAGAATGCGGGCGATCACCGGCAGTGCGGTCTCGTCCCCGCCGAGCACCAGCCGCCCGGCCTGCGGCAGCCAGCCACCGCCGGGGCCCGAGATGCCGATCCTGTCGCCGGGCCGGGCCGCGCGCGCCCAGGCGCAGGTCGGGCCGTTGCCGTGCAGGTAGATGTCCACGTCAAGCCAGCCTGCCACCGGGTCGATGGCGCGAATGGTGTAGACCGGCATGTGCAGAAGACCGGGGCCGGGCCAGACCGTGCGCCCCGTGACCGACAGGCGCGGCCAGACCGGGTTTCCCGGATCGCACGGTTGAAGCAAACGCAGGTGCAGACCAGTCCGGGCCATGAAAAAGATATTCTCGGCCTCAAGGCGCAGCCGCAGGAAGTTGGGGCTGAGCCGCATCACCCCCGCCACTCGCGCCAGCCGGAAGTTCGGCGGCAGGCTGCCCTCGCCCGCGTCGGGCCAGCTCAGCCCGGCGGCCAGACCTCTGGCCGTGCTGTCCAGAAGATGACCAAGCGTGTCGCGCAGGTTCTGCGCGGCAGAGGGATCGCGCGCCGCCAGCCGCACTTCGGCTGCGTCACCGGCCCAGGCAAGCCTCATCGTCCCGGCCTCCATGCTTGCGCTGATCACCTTTCCGGGCGTGATCCGGACACTGGCGAATTCGCGCAGGAGGCGCGCGAAAGCCTCCAGCGCGGGCCAGTCGACCGGGGCGAGGCGGCCCGCGACGGTGATCTGCGGTACCCCCAACCTCACCCCGCCAACCGGGCGTAAAGGCCGTCCCCGGCGAGGAGCGTGCCGTGGTTGCCGATCTCGCGCACCATGCCGCCCTCCATCACCACGATGCGGTCGGCGTTGCGGATCGTGCCCAGCCGGTGTGCGATGACCAACGTCGTGCGACCCTCGGCCAGCCGGTCCAGCGCGGCCTGAATGTCGCGCTCGGTCTCGCTATCCAGCGCACTGGTCGCCTCGTCCAGGATCAGGATCGGCGGGTTCTTCAGGAAGGCGCGGGCGATGGCGACGCGCTGCTTCTGCCCGCCCGAAAGCATCACCCCGCGCTCGCCGCACATCGTTTCAAGCCCCTGCGGGAGGCTGCGGATCAGGGGGCCAAGGCTGGCGGCTTCGGCAGCGGCAAGGATCTCGGCCTCGGTCGCGCCGAGGCGGCCATAGCCGATGTTCTCGCGCAGCGTGCTGCCGAAAAGGAACACGTCCTGGCTGACCAGCCCGATCTGGCTGCGCAGGCTGTCCAGCGTCATCGCGGAAAGCGGCAGGCCGTCGATGGTGATCGTGCCCGTATCTGGTTCGTAGAAGCGGGGGAGAAGCGAGAGAAGCGTCGATTTCCCTGCGCCGGAGGGACCGACGAAGGCGATGGTTTCCCCCGCGCGGACCATCAGCGACACGTCGCGCAGCACCGGGCGGGTGGCGTCATAGGCGAAGGACACGTTCTGGAACGCGATGTCGCCGCGCAGTGCCGGGGCGGGGCGGGAGTCGGGCCGGTCGGCCACCCCGGGCTCGGTCGACAACAGGTCGAGGTAGCGGCGGAACCCCGCGATGCCGCGCGGATAGGTCTCGATCACGGCGGCGATCTTTTCCAGCGGGCGGAAGAAGACGCCGACCAAGAGCAGGAAGCCCACGAAGCCGCCGGTGGTCAGGCTGCCGTCCAGCACGAAGCCCGCGCCCAGCACCATGACCACGACCTGCACGAAGCGCAGGCCCATGTAGTGCAGCGCCGTGGCCTTGGCCATGATCCGGTAGGCGTCCAGCTTGGTGGCGCGATAGGCCAGGTTGTCTCGCCCGAACAGTTGCTCTTCATGCGCCTCGTTGGCAAAGGACTGCACCACCCGGATGCCGCCGAGCGCCTCTTCCAGGCGGACGTTGAACTGGCCGACGCGGCCGTAGATTTCCTGCCAGGTCCGGGTCATCCGCCCGCCCTGCACCACGACCAGCCAGATCGTCAGCGGCACGATCACCGACATCGCCAAAGCCAGGACCGGGTGGATCCAGAACATCAGGGTGAAGGCACCCGCGAAGGTCATCACCGCGATGAACAGGTCCTCCGGGCCGTGATGGGCGACCTCGCCGATCTCCTCCAGGTCGCGGGTGACGCGGGCGACCAGCTTGCCGGTGCGGGCGTGGTCGAACCAGCGCCAGGAGAGGCGCGTCAGATGGGCGAAGGCGCGGGCGCGCATCTCGGTCTCGATCTCGATCCCCAGCATGTGGCCCCAGTAGATGACCACGATCATCAGCCCGGTGTTCAGCGCATAGACCACCAGCAGGCCGACGGCGGCGAGAAGCGTGAGCGTCCAGTCGCCCATCGGCAGGAGATGGTCGATGAAGGCGGTGATGGCCAGCGGGAAGCACAGCTCCAGAAGGCCGGAGAGCACGGCCGAGCCGAAGTCGAGCCAGAAGAGGCGCTGGTGCGGGCGGTAGTAGGCGAAGAACTGGCGCAGCATGGCAGGGTCCTGGGTTCGGCCTTGGACGAAGGGTCAGAGGGGCACAGCGAAGGGATAGCCGGATCGCGGGACGACCTCCATCGGCAGACCGTAGACCCGGGCCAGCGCCTCGGGCGTCATCAGGTCCCGGACCGGACCGTCCAGCGCCAGCCGCCCGCCGTCCAGCGCGACCACCCGGTCACAGTAGCGCGCGGCGAGGTTCACGTCATGCAGGACGATCACCGCCGAAAGGCCCGTCTCGCGGCTCATCGTCTGCACAAGGCCCAGCACCTCGACCTGATGCGCGATGTCCAAGGCCGAGGTCGGCTCGTCCAGCAGCAATGTCCGCGCGCCTTGCGCCAGCATCATCGCGATCCAGCCGCGCTGACGTTCCCCGCCCGACAGCGTGTCGACCAGCCGGTCGGCCAGGGGCCGCAACCCGCAGCGCTGCATGGCGTCGGAGACGGCGGCATGATCCTCGGGCCGGAACCGGCCAAGCGCGCCGCGCCAGGGATAGCGGCCCAGCGCCACGAGTTCGGCCAGCCGGATACCCTCGGCCACCGGCGTCACCTGCGGCAGATAGGCGATCTGCCGCGCCAGGTCGCGCGGGGGCCAGTCGGCCAGCGCGCGTCCGGCATGGGCGATCCGGCCCGAGGCGGGGCGGTTCTGCCCGGCGATCAGTTTCAACAGCGTCGACTTCCCCGACCCATTGCGCCCGACCAGCGCCGTGACCGCGCCCTCGGCGATCTCCAGCGAGAGGTGGTCGATCAGGCGGCGGCCCGGTACGTCGAAGCTGACATCGGCAAGGGAGAAAAGGCTCATGCTGCGGTGCTGCGCAGGAGGGTGAGGAACAGCCAGGGCGCGCCGACCAGGGTGGCGACAAGGCCGAGCGGCAGGTCATAGGGGAAGGTCGCGGTGCGGGCACCGAAGGCGGCGATGCACATCAGCAGCGCGCCGATCAGCCAGCTGCCGGTGACGAAAGATGCCGCGCGGACCAGTCCCAGGCCGCGGGCGAGCTGCGGGGCCATCAGGCCGATGAAGCTGACCGGGCCGACCAGCAGGCTTGCGGCCCCGGTGGCAAGGCCCGCGCTGAGGATCAGCGTCAGACGCAGAGGGGTGAGCGGCAGGCCGAGGGCGCGGCTGACCGGGGCGCCGAGCGGCAGGATCTCCAGCCAGCGGGCGGCGGCAATCAGCGCGACGAGGAAGATCAGCGCGAAGGCGGCCAGCATGGCGGCTCCAGTGGGCGTGACCTGCGCGGTGCTGCCGGCGAGCCAGCCCAGCACCACCCAGGCGCGCGGGTCGCTGGAGGCCATGATCGCGGCGAGGACGGAGGAGGCGAAGGCACCGATGGCCAGACCCGCAAGCAACAGGCGCGCGGGGGCGAGGTCGGCGCGGAGCGCAAGCGCGGTGAGCGCGGTCAGCGCAAGGGCGCCACCGAGGCCCGAGCCAAGGGCCAGCGCCAGAGGCCCCGGCGCCGGGATCAGGAAGACCGTCGCCGCATAGCCGAGCGCCGCGCCGCCGGTGACGCCGAGCACTTCGGGCGCGGCCATCGGGTTGGCGGTCAGCCGTTGCAGCACCGCGCCGGATCCGGCGAGCAATGCCCCGGCAGCCAGTGCGGCGGTGATGGTGGTGGCGCGGAGGGGGAGGAAGGTGCCCTGCAATGCGGCGGGGATGACACCCCAGCCCTCGGGTCCGCGTCCGCCGAAGAGGGTCAGGAGGGACAGGGCGACAACGCCCGACAGCAGCAGGGCCAGCACCCGGCGCGGATGCGCGGTGCGGTATGACCGGCCATCTCCCGCCTCGGCCCCCGGCGGAACCTGGGCGGCCATGCGGGGCAGCAGCCAGAGGAGGAGCGGCCCGCCGATCAGCCCCGTCATGGCGCCGGTCGACAGGCTGGGGCCACCAAGCGCCTTCAGCGTCAGCAGCACACCATCGGCCAGCGACAGCACCAGCGCTCCGGCCAGCGGCGACAGAAGAAGGCGAGCCTTCAGGCTGCGGGCCCCCATCGCCCGGGCGATGGCGGGCGCGGCAAGGCCGACGAAGCCGACCAGCCCGACCTCGGCCGAGACCAGCGCCGACAGCGCCACCGCCAGAAGGATCGCCCCCGCCCGCAGCGGCGCAAGCGACAGGCCCAGGCCCCGCGCCGCCTCCGCCCCGAGCGACAGCACCATCAGCGGGCGGGCGAGCAGGGCGGCAAGCGCCAGAGCGGGCAGAAGGGCGAGGGCGAGGTTGCGCGCGCCGCTCCAATCCTGCTGGCTCAAAGCCCCGCCGTTCCAGATCACCAGCGACAACAGGTAATGGCCCTGCGCCAGCGTCAGCGCTGTGGCGACGGCGGCACAGAGCATCCCCGCCAGCATCCCGGCGATCGTCACCGTCACCGGGGCAAACCCGCGCCGCGCTCCGATCGCCAGAACCGGCAGGGTCACGGCCAGTGCTCCGGCCAGCGCCACCGGCAGGGCGCCGTTCGCCAGAGCCGCGGGGGCGAAGATCGTCGCCGCCACCAGCGCAAGCTGCGCGCCTGCCGCCGTGCCCAGCGTGGAGGGATCGGCCAGCGGATTGCGCAGCACCGCCTGCATCAGGGCACCCGCAAGGCCCAGGCAGGCCCCGGCGAGCAGCGCCACCGCGCCGCGCGGCATCAGGCCGTGGGTCAGAAGGATCTGGTCGATTCCCAGGCTCTCGGCCCGCCACGGCAGGCCGGGCCAGTCGGCCAGCGACAGGAGAGACAGCGCGGCGAAGGCCCAGAGACCCACGGCCAACGCGGCGGCGGCAAGGGCGGGCTTCATCCCCTGCCCTCCGCCGCCAGGACAAGCTCGCGCGCGAAGCGCAGGGCCGAAGGCAGGCCGCCGAAGGCGTTGATCTCCGGCAGTTGCAACACATCGCCCCGCACAACCGGGGCCAGCCGGTTCCACAGCGCGCCCCGCTCCAGCGACCGGCGGGCCTGCACCGGCACCTCGCCCGCGATCACCAGAGCTGCTTCGGGGAAGTCGGCCAGCCGCTCCATCGGCACCGGCGCGTGGAAGGCGAACTGGGTGCCATCGGTCCAGGCATTCGCCCGTCCCAGCCGGTGCAGCGTCCCGCCGAACAGGCTGTCACCGCCGAAGATGCGGACATGGCGCGCATCGCCGACTTCCAGCAGGAGGAAGGGCCTCTCCTGCCCGGCCAGCCGCCCCGCCAGCCCATCGAAACTGGCTTCGGCCTCCGCCAGCACAGGCGCGGCAGCGCCGGGATCGCCAAGCGCTTGGGCCAGAACCGGCAGCAGCGCGACAAGCTTCGGCAGCGGGTCCTCTCCCGGCACATAGAGCGCCTGCGACAGCACCGGGGCGATCCGTTCCAGCTGCGGCTGGATGAAGCTGTAATAGCTGGACGACAGGATCAGGTCCGGCGCGGACAGGCTCAGCGCCTCGAGGTTCGGTGCCCCGCGCAGGCCGAGGTCGATGGTGGTCTCGGCCGGCAACGAGGCGGCGACCCGGCGCAGGCCCTTCAACTCGGCCACGGCCAGCGGTGGATGGCCAAGGGCCATGGCGCTTTCCGCCATGGCCCAGTCGATTGCCGCGATCCGGGGACCCGTCGCGCCCCTGGCAGGCCCCGCAGCCACGACACCCGCCATGGCCGCCAAAAGGGCGCGGCGCGTCACCATTTGTAGCTGAGGTTCGCCTGAAGATTGCGCCCGTCGCCGATGTAGCTGGAGCTGAAGCCCACCGCCGAGATATAGGCCTCGTCGGTGACGTTGTTCAGGTTCACCTGCAATTCCAGCCCGTTGTCCCAGACATAGCTTGCGCCCAGATCGAGAAGCGTCACCGCTTCCAGCTCGGTGGTGTTCGCGTCCGAGGACCAGCGGTCGCCGATGTAGCGCAACCCGCCCGACAGGGTCAGCCCTTCCAGCCGCCCGCCCTGCATTTCATGGCTCAGCCACAGGGCCAGGGCATGGCGCGGCGTGTTGGCCAGTTCGTTGCCGTCGTTGTCGCCGCTGATTTCCGTGCTGGCATAGGTATACGCGCCCTTCATCGTCCAGCCGTTGCCGAGAACCGCCAGCCCTTCCAGTTCCAGCCCCCGGATGTTCACCTCGCCGGTCTGCGCCAGCGGGGCCGGGAAGCCGGGGCCGACCACAGTGGTGCGGTCGGTTTCGGTCAGGTCGTAGATCGCGGCGGTAAGCAGCCCGTCGAACGCTTCGGGCTCATATTTGACGCCAAGCTCCCACTGTTTGCCCCGCGTCGGGCGCAGCAGGTTGCCATCCTGATCCACCCCGATCTGCGGCAGGAACGAGGTCGCATAGGCGAGATAGACGTTCGGGCCACCATAGAAATCGTAGCCGAGCGAGGCATGGCCGGTGGTCGCGGCATCCTTGCGGCCGAAGTCGGTGGTGCCGAAGGTGGTGACGTTGCCACCCGACTGGCGGGTCCAGTCATGGCGCACCCCCAGCGTCGCGCGCCAGTTGCCGAAGGACATCTCGTCCAGTGCATAGAGACCGTATTGCTCGGCATCCACCGTCTTGTCGGCCTCATAGGTGGTGGCGCCCACGGTGATCCCGCCATAGACCGGAGCGAGGTAGTCGATGGAATCGACGCCCGCAAATCCGGTATAGGCCGATTCCTTGAACTTCTGCGCATCCAGCCCGAAGGTCAGCTTGTGCTCGACCGCGCCGGTCACAGCCTCGCCCGCCAGCCGCAGGTCGAAGGCGAAGCTGTCGAAATCCTCGTCCTGGTCGATCCGCCCGCGATTCACCACCGATCCAGTGTCGCCGCTGATGTAGATGTTCTCGTAGCTCCAGTCGAAATCGGTGTAGCGGAAGGTGCCGTTCAGCTTCCAGCCGTTGTCGAATTCATGCGTCACGCCGAAGGAAAGCGTGGTCATCTTGCGGTCGCTGCTGTTGAAATCCTCGTCGCCGAAGTTGAAGTCGCGCAGCGCATCCAGATCGTAGAGCCCGACAAAGCCGTTCGGAATCCCGGTGGGAGAGATCGGCGCGTCGTCATGGCGGCTGAACATGAACTCCAGCTCGGTCGCCCCGGTCAGCGCATAGCTGGCCGACAGGCCCAGATAGGCGCGTTCGTTGTCGATGGCGTGGACATCGGTGCGGGCATTGCCCAGCTTGCCGGTGACGCGATAGGCGAAGCGGTCGTCCACCACGCGGTTCGCATCGCCGAAGACATGGACCGACCCGTTCGAGTCGAAGCCGAAGCCCAGCTCGGTGAAATCGCCGTCGGCCTGCGCACGTTTCTGCACCATGTTGACCAGACCGGCGGGAGTGCCTGCGCCATACAGCATCGAGGCCGGGCCGCGCAGCACCTCGACCCGCTCGATCCCGTAAAGCTCGAAGCTGGGGGCGCTGGTCGGATACTGGGTGGAGCGCATCAGCCGCAGCCCGTCGAGGAACTTGTCGTTCTCCAGGTTGAAGCCGCGCAGATAGAGGCTGTCGAAGCGCGGGTCGGCGCCGTAGTTTTCGGTGATCACCCCGGCGGAATAGGCCAGCGCCTCGGCCAGGTTGGTCGCGCCCTGCTTCTCGATCAGGTCGCGCGGCACCACCGAGATCGAGGCCGGAACCTCGGCAATCGGCGTGCTGGTCTTGATCGTCGCGGCGGAACTGGCCAGCGGGCCGTCCAGCGGCGCTGTCGGGTTCTCGCCGACCTGAAGCGCGATCACGCCAAGGAAAGTCGGGCGGGTGTCGTCGGGGTCCTGCGCCAGCGCGCCGGTGGTCGCCAGCGCGATCAGGCTGGTGCCGAGAAGAAGGAGACGGGAAGGAGAGGTGCGTGTCATGGTCAGGTCCGGTCCAGAAATCCCGAGCGTTTAACTCTGAAAATCGGTGCCCGTCTTGAACCCGGCTACCGGAATTTGTCCCGGACTGCTGAATTGCTGCCGGCGCCAGTCCGACGGGGTCTGGCCGAACCGGGCGCGGAAGCGGCGCGACAGATGCGCCTGGTCGGCGAAGCCTGCCGCCTGCGCCACCACGGCCAGCGACAGGTCGGACCCGGCGATCAGATCGCGCGCGGCGGAAAGGCGAAGCTCGGCCTGCCAGCTTTGCGGGGTCTGGCCCGTGTGCCGCCGGAAGGCATGGGCGAACCAGCTTTCCGACAGGCGCGCGGCGGCGGCCATCTCGGCCACCGTCACCGGCCGGGCCAGATGGTGCCGCACCAGCCGTTCCACCGCCGCCATCTGCCAGGGGGCCAGCCCGCCCGTGCCGCCCGTCGCCGCAGTCTCCGGTCCGGCAAAGACCGCCGCCAGCGTGGCGGTTAGGAGCCCGTCGAGCAGCATCGGACTGCCGCCCGGGCGCCGGATTTCGGCGGCGGCCAGCTGCCCGAGGGTGACGATCTCTGCCCCGGAGTCGAGGAACCGCGGGCGCGTCAGATCGGCCCGCACCCCGCCCGCCGCCAGCCGCCGCTGCAAGACCCCGGCGTCGAGATGGAAATCCAGATGGGTCATCCGCGCGGCGGCCTGCATCCGGCTCCACATCGGAACGTGCTGCGGCACATAGAAGGCGCGGGCGATGCGCGCCGAGGTCTCGGGCGTCCCGGTCGAAAAGGCGATGGGCGGCGGGGCATCGTCCAGGAAGATCACCACGCGCGGATCGGGCGAGACATAGTGCCCGCCTCCCTCGCGCTCGCCCTGAACCGACCAGACATCGGCCACCGCACCGGCCAGATGGCGAAAGGCCAGCGGCTCCAGCGTCCGCAGCGCCCGGGTCTGCGCCTGCATGCGTGGCCGAAAATCTGCTAAGGACCCCACGGGCATGACCTTTCTGCGACATAGGGCCTGGCAAACCGAGGGAACAGCGCTGAGCCGGGCCGTTTCTTGACGGTTTCTGTCGGAAAACGCAACCGATTCACGGATGCGTTTCGTGGCCCGACCGGGAAAGAGAGGCGGGGACGCCGCTGCACCCGCCAGGTCGGTCCGGCCGCGCCGCATCGCCTGCATCATCCGAAGGAAGGCGGCCTTGGTCCCGGTCGCACAGGCCCGGCAGGTCGTGCACGGCGGATCATTGCCTTCTGCAGAGATTCGATCTGGCCTGTCTGCGGTCCGGCGGTTGCTGCCGAAGACGCTGTCCTGATGCCGACCAAAACAGTCGTCAACCGGGAAAGCACGCGACAGATCCAGGTCGACGCCGGACCGTCAGATTCGCCGCAGGCTGTCCATCACCCGCACCAGAGCCTCGCTGATCCCGGGCTCCGACAAGGCATGTCCTGCGAGCGGGACCATTTTCAGCTCGCTGTTGGCCCATCCCTGCGCCAGCGACCAGGCGGCTTGCGGGGGGCAGATCATGTCGTAGCGGCCTTGGATGATGGTGGCCGGGATTTGCTCGATATGGCGCCGCTCGCGCAGGATCCAGCCGTCACAGTCAAGGAAGCCCGCGTTCTGGAAGTAGTGGTTTTCCAGCCGGGCGAAGGCGCGGGCGTAGTCGGAGGGGCTTTCGCCAAGCGCGCCCTCGTTCTGGATCGAGGCGAGGGCGTTTTCCCAGTTGGCCCAGATGCGGCCATAGCGCGTCTCCTCGACCAGGTTGCCGGAGAAGAGGCGGCGGTGGTAGGCGGAGATGAGGTCGGCGCGTTCCTCGGGCGGGATGACCTCGGTGAAGCGGGACCAGAGGTCGGGGAAAAAGGCCCCGGCCCCGCCGCCATAGAACCAGCCGAGTTCGGCACGGGTCATCAGGAAGACGCCCCGCAGGACGAGATGCGCCACGCGGTCGGGATGGGTGATCGCGTAGATCAGGGCGAGCGTCGCGCCCCAGCTGCCACCGAAGGCCGTGAAGCGGTCGATGCCGAGGGTGGTGCGGATCGTCTCGACATCCTGCACCAGATGCCAGGTGGTGTTGGCCGTGACGCTGGCATGGGGGCGGGACCGGCCGCAGCCGCGCTGGTCGAAAAGAACGACGCGGTAGTGGCGGGGATCGAAGTAGCGCCGCATGGCGGGGGAACAGCCGCCACCGGGGCCGCCGTGAAAGACGATGACCGGCTGGCCGCTCGGGTGGCCGCATTGTTCGACATAGACCCGGTGGCCGTCGCCCATGTCGATCACCCGCTGATCGAACGGGTCGATCGGCGGGTAGAGGTATTCGACTGCGCGCTTTTGACCTGATCTCTGATCCATATTCCCCCTATATAGCCACGGGACAGCCCGGAGTCGAAGGGCATTCGGGAGACAGCAGGAGGCGGCGATGGCGGTGGATACGGTCGATCCGGCAGAGGTGGCCAAGTTCGAGGCGATGGCCGCGGAATGGTGGGATCCGCAGGGCAAGTTCAGGCCGCTGCACCTGATGAACCCTTGTCGGCTGGACTATATCACGTCGCAGATCGCGGCGGAGTTCGGGCGCGATCTGGCGGCGCCGCTGCCGTTCAAGGGGTTGCGGGTGCTGGATATCGGCTGCGGCGGGGGGTTGCTCAGCGAACCGATGGCACGGCTGGGGGCAGAGGTCGTCGGTGCGGATGCGGCCGAGCGCAACATCCCGGTGGCCGAGGCCCATGCCCGGCAGTCGGGGCTGGCGATCGACTATCGTCACACGACGGCCGAGGCGCTGGCGGCGGCAGGCGAGCGGTTCGACGTGGTGCTGAACATGGAGGTGGTGGAGCATGTGGCGGACCCGCAGGCCTATCTGGTGGCCTGCCAGCAGCTGCTGAAACCGGGGGGCCTCATGATCTGCTCGACGCTGAACCGCAACCCGAAATCGTTCATGATGGCCATCGTGGGGGCGGAATGGGTGATGCGCTGGTTGCCAAAGGGCACGCATGACTGGGCGAAGTTCATCACCCCGGACGAGCTGTTTGCGCTGATCGAAAATTCGGGGCTGAAGCCAGTGGACCGGAAGGGAATGGTTTTCAACCCGGTGTCATGGCGCTGGAGCCTTTCGGACCGCGACCTGAGCTGCAACTACGTGACGGCTTCCGTCAAGGCGTAGGCGGAGACCCGGGGTCGGCTGAAGCGCCGGTCGAAGGCGCGGCTGACGTCGCGGATCAGCTCGGCCAGGTCGTCGATGTCGGCGGGGCTGTGGGCGGCGGTCAACTGGATGCGCCAGCGCGGCGCGTGCAGGGGCACGGTCGGGGCTTGCAGAAGCGGCACGCGCGGCCCGGCGCTTTCCAGAAGCGCGGCGCGCGGCAACGCGGTCATCAAGGGCAGCAGGATGGGCACGAAGGGCGAGGACTGGCCCATGGGCCTGATCCGGTCGGCCATCAGGTGATTGCGCAGGCGAAGCGAGAGCCCGTGCAGGTTGCGGCGGCGGCGATGGCCCTCGGTCCCCGCGATCAGGTCAAGCGCGGCGAGGATGGCGGCGGCGTTGACCGGCGACAGGGCGGCGGTGTGCCGGTCCTGAAGTGCGGCTTTCAGGCCGGGGTCGCGGAAGGCGGCGAAGCCACCCGGCGCGCCGAAGCTTTTCGCCAGGCTGCCGAGCAGGATGTCGATATGGCTGGAGCAGGCCTGAATCTCGGCCACGCCGCCGCCCCTGGGTGCCATCGCGCCAAAGTCATGCGTCACATCGACGACGAGGACCGCGCCGTGCTGGCGGGAAAGGGCGGAGAGCTCGGCCAGGTCGGCGATCCTTGAGCCATAGGCCGAGATGGCGGGCAGCGCGATGATCAGCCGCCCGCGCCGGGGTTGGCGGGCAAGGCGGGTAAGGCGACGTTCCACCGCTTCGACGGACCCGGCGGGGCTGCGGTGGAGACGGGCTTTGGCGAGAAAAACCGTCTCGAACATGGCCGGATGGGCGGCGGAATCGAGGATGACATGGTCGCCGGGGCGCAGGAGCGCGCGGAGCGTCCGGCGGATCGCCTCGGTGCCTGACCGGAAGGTCACGACGCCGGGAAGCTGGAGGAAGGCGCCGAGGCGGTCCTCCAGTACGGCGACCAGTGCGGGATCACAGGCGGTGAGGGGGTGCTGGCCCAGGGCGGCAAGGGCGGCGGAGCGGACGGCGGGATGCGTGGCGAGCCCGAGATAGTCCTGCCGCGTGAAGTCCAGCCCGAGGCGCGGTCTGTCTGCTGGGGGAGGGCTGGTGTCCAGCAGCCCTGAAAGCGGCTCCTCCAGCGTGAGGGCAGGTGCGGTGTCGAGGGCAGGGGCGGGCCGGGGCATGGCGTGACCTTTCCTGGTGTCGCCCGCAGTGGCGGACAGCCGGACCGAGGGGCGGTCTGGATAGATCAAGGGGGGAAGATTGCGCGTTAATTCCCCGTGAAACCCGCCGCGGCCTTGATTTGCAGGCCGGAAACGGGGGAATCAGCCGTATTCCACACCGGGTCTTTCACGCGATTTCACGATTTACTTGCACGATTCACGCTGCGTGCCGGACGATTGACGCAAATTTCACGCTGCCCGTCCGACGGTGCCTCGAAGTTGACGAAGCAGGGACAGGCGGGACGACAATGTTCATCCGGATGATCGGCGTATTCGAGGTGCGGGACGAAGCGGGGAAGGACCGCACACCCCGGGGCGCGAAGGCGCGGGCGCTCTTGGCGCTTCTGGCGCGGACGCCGGGCCATCGCCGCCCGCGCCGCTGGCTGGAGGCGCGGCTCTGGTCGGACCGGGGGCAGGAGCAGGCCTCGGGGTCGCTGCGGCAGGCGCTGACCGAGTTGCGCAAGGCGCTGGGGCCGCTGGCCGACCGGCTGACAAGCGACCGTGATTGCGTGGCGCTGGCGGGGTTCGGCAGCGATCTGGCCGATCCGGCGGCGGCGCGGCAAGCGCTGGCGCAGGGGCGGGAGTTCCTGGAGGGCATCGACATCCTGGACCCCGGCTTCAACCTCTGGCTCGCCGAGGAGCGGCAGCGGGTCGCGGCGGAACTGGCCGAGCCGCGTCCGCCGGTTCCCTTTGCCCTGCGGTTGGCCGATCTGCCGGAGGGCACCGAGGCGGCGATTGCGCGTGACCTTGCGGCGGCGATCGCCCGGCTGGCGGCGGAATACCTGCTGGGTGAGAGGCATGGGTTGACGGGCGACCGACTGCCGGGGGGGCTCGACCTTCAGGTCGAAGGCGCGTGGAACGAGGACCGAGCCTGGCTGAAGGTTCGGCTGGTGGACCCCGTACAGCAAAAGACGCTGTGGAGTCAAAGGCTTGTCGCCAGCCGGACCCTGGACAGGGCTGCGGGCGCCCCCGCAGTGGTGTTCGACGCAACGGATGCGAAGTTGATGTAGGATTGCGGGCGGGGACGGGAGATGTAGGCTTCTTCCGTCCAGAGGTGAGCAATGACCCGCTATTTCCGCGACTATCCGGCCCGGACGGGCGACCGCAAGCTGTTCAAGATGGAGCATTACCTGGAACTCTACGACGAGCTTCTGGGCGGCTGGCAGGGGCGGGACGTGTCCTTCCTGGAGATCGGGGTCTACAAGGGCGGGTCGCTGCCGATGTGGCAGGGGTTTCTTGGCCCTGCGTCGCGGCTGGTGTTTCTGGACATCGACCCGACCTGTGCCGCCCTGGCGCTGCCGGGGACAGTGGTGGAGATCGGCGATCAGGCGGACCCGGCGTTCCTTGACCGCATCGGCCGGGCACATGGGCCTTTCGACCTGATCGTCGATGACGGCGGGCACCAGATGCACCAGCAGATCGCCAGCTTCCGCCATCTCTGGCCGCAACTGGCGGATCGGGGGCTCTATATCGTCGAGGACGTGCATACGAGCTACTGGCCGGGGTTCGGCGGGGGGCTGCGGGAGCCCGCGAGCTTCATCGAATTCGCCAAGGACCTGATCGACCGGATGCATTCCTGGTATACCGAGGATGACGCGGGCTTCCCGCTGCACCCGCTGGCGCGGGAGATCGGGGGGATCAGGTTTCACGACTCGCTGGTGGTGATCCAGAAGCGGCTGAAGGAGGCGCCGGTCGCGATCACGGCACAGAACGGGCAGGTGGTCCGGTCGCGCCGGATGCTGGAGGTGCGGGGGCGGCGGTCGATCTTCTGAACCTTGCATCGCGGGGGCTTCGCCTTTAGCAGAGGGGCGGATTGCAGGAGAGGCGCGATGGACGGGATCGACACGCTGAAGGCCAGGTATCTGGCGGCGGTGGCCGGTGCGGCGGATGAGGCCGGGCTGGAAGAGGTCCGCGTCGGGGCGCTGGGCAAGAAGGGCGAGATTTCGGCGCTGATGGCGGGGCTGGGCAAGATGGAGCCCGAGGCGCGCAAGGCGGCGGGGGCGAGCCTGAACGCACTGAAGGACGAGATCGACGCAGCACTTCGGGCGCGGAAGGTGGCGCTGGGCGATGCGGCGCTGGACGAGCGGCTGAAGAGCGAATGGCTGGACGTGACGCTGCCGGGGCGGCCTCGCCCGCGGGGGACGATCCATCCGGTGAGCCAGGTGATGGAAGAGCTGACGGCGATCTTCGGTGACATGGGGTTCTCGGTCGCCGAGGGGCCGCAGGTCGAGAGCGACTGGTACAACTTCGATGCGCTGAACATCCCGCCCGAACATCCCGCGCGGCAGGAGCATGACACGTTCTTCATGGCGCGGGCGGAAGGCGACAACCGCCCGCCGCATGTGCTGCGGACGCATACTTCGCCGGTGCAGATCCGGGCGATGATGGATCAGGGCGCGCCGATCCGGGTGATCGCGCCGGGTCGGGTGTACCGGATGGACATGGACCAGACCCATACGCCGATGTTCCATCAGGTCGAGGGGCTGGCGATTGATCGTTCGATCTCGATGGCGAACCTCAAGTGGACGCTGGAGGAGTTCTGCCGGGCCTTCTTCGAGGTGGACAAGGTTGAGCTGCGCTTCCGCGCCTCGCATTTCCCGTTCACCGAGCCTTCGGCGGAGGTCGACATCCGCTATTCCAACGTCGGCGGGCAGCTGAAGATCGGCGACGGCGACAAGTGGATGGAGATCCTCGGCTCGGGCATGGTGCATCCGAAGGTGCTTTCCGCCGCTGGCGTCGACCCGACCCAGTGGCAGGGTTTCGCCTTCGGCATGGGGATCGACCGGATCGCCATGCTGAAATACGGCATCCCGGATCTGCGGGCCTTCTTCGAGGCTGACCTGCGCTGGCTACGGCACTATGGGTTCTCGGCGCTGGACGTGCCGGACCTGGCGGGGGGGCTCTCGGCCTGAATGGACGACCCGGACCTTTCCGCCCGCAAGCATCTGGCCGCGAATGATCCGGGTTTTCCGGCGCGGCGGGAGGAGGCCTGGGGGCGGATTGTCTTGGCGCTGGATTCGGTTCTGTCTCCCGAGGGATATGCCTTGAGCGGGACGACCTGGAGCCGGGTCTCGGCGGCGGGGAAGTCGGCGGTGCATCTGCAGCGCGATCGCTATGGCTGGGACGTGCGGATCGTGCTGCGGTTCGTCACGCCGGAGGGCGAGGCGCCGGACCATCCCGACTGGCCGGGGGGCGAGGATGTGACGCTGGCCGACTTCTTCGAGCAGGCGGAGCGCGACCCGGGCACGCTGGCCTTTATTGATGTGCTGGACCGGCCGGAGTGTCTGGACATGGCGGTGGGAATCCTGCGCGAACAGGTGCTGCCGTGGTTCGAGGCGCTGCTTTTTAGGCAGGATTAGAGACGAATCCGGCGGGCCGCGGCCTGTCCGGCCCAACGACCTGTGGCCCATGAGGCGGTGAGAAGATAGCCGCCGGTCGGGGCTTCCCAGTCAAGCATTTCCCCGGCGGCGAAGGTTCCGGGCAGGGCTTTCAGTTCAAGCTCGTCGGTCAGGGCCTCCCAGGCGACACCCCCTGCAACGGAGATGGCTTCGCCCAGCGGGCGTGGGCCTTGCAGCGGAATCGGCAGGTGCTTGAGATGGGCGAAGGGTTCGGCGCGGGCGAATTCCATCACCAGGGCGGTCTGCGCGCGGTCGAGGCCGAGCTTGCGCAGTCGATTGGCGGTGCTTTCGCCGGGTTTCATTCTGGCAAGGCGGCGGGGGATCTCGTCCTGGCCGAGGTCGGGGAGGAGGTCGAGGGCAAGCTGTGCGCCGTCGCGTAGATACTTGTATATACTGTAGATACCGCCGCCCTCGACGCCTTTCGCCGATATGACGAACTCGCCGCGTTCACGGTGTGGACCGGCCATGAGGGCTATGCCTTTGACTGGGCTGCCGAAAAATGGCGTCATGTGGGTCGACCAGTCGACGTGGAAGCCCATGTTGGCGGGTTGCCAGGCGGTGATCTGGACGCCCTTTTCACGCAGCCGGGGGACCCAGGAGCCATCTGACCCAAGGCGCTGCCAGCTCGCGCCGCCGAGGGCGAGGATGGTGACTTTCGGTGTCAGGGTCTGCGGGCCGGAGGGCGTGTCGAAGCGGAAGGCGGCACCTTCGAAGCCGGCCCAGCGCCAGCGGGTGCGGAGTTCAACACCCTGTGTGATCAGGCGTTGCAGCCAACTTCTGAGCAGAGGAGAGGCCTTCATTTCAACGGGAAAGACTCGCCCGGACGAGCCTGTATATACGTCATGACCAAGGGCGCGGCACCAGTCCTGAACTTCCATGGGGCCGAAAGCCGAGAGGATGGGGCGGAGGCGGGGCGTGTCGTAGCGGGTGGCGAAAGTGTCCCAGGGCTCGTCCTTGGTGACGTTCAGGCCGGATTTCCCGGCCATCAGGAATTTGCGGGCAACCGTGGGTTTGGCCTCGACGACAAGCACTTGCACCCCGGCCTTTGCAAGCTCTTCCGCCGCCATCAACCCGGCGGGACCGGCGCCGATGACGAGGGCTTCGGGGGCCTCAGGTGCCGGGGGCATTGCGCAGTTCGACAACGCGATGCGGATAGGGCATGCCGATCCCGGCCTCCTTCAGCGCATTCCAGATCGCAAAGAGGACGGGGGAGCCGTATTTATTCTTGCCGTCGTCGATGCCGGAAACCCAGTATTCCACGGCGAAGTCGACGCTCGACTCGCCGAAGCCGCGAAGCTCGCAATCCGGGCCATCAGGTTCGGTCAGAACGAAGGGGAGCTTCGATACAGCGTGCTCGATCAGATCGGGCACGATATTAATATCAGTTTCGTAAGAGACTGAAAACAAAGCTTCATAGCGGTTGGCGCTGCCCTGGTCGGAGTAGTTCACCACGCGGGTGGTGATGAAATGTTCGTTCGGGACGACGATCCATTTGCCGTCGAAGGTTTCCAGAATGCAGGCGCGGGCGGTCATCTTGACGATGGTGCCTTTCTCGCCGCCGTCGAGTTCGACGTAGTCGCCGACGGTGGTCTGCCCTTCGAGCAAAAGGATGATGCCCGAGACGAAGTTGGCCGCGATCTGTTGCAGGCCGAGGCCGATGCCGACGCCCAAGGCACCGCCGAGGACGGCGACGGCGGTCAGGTCGATGCCCATGATCGACATGAGGAGCAGGAAGGCCGCGCCGAAGATGGCGACTTCGCTGGCCTTGATCGCCAGTTCGCGGGTGGCGGGGCGGAGGTCGGGTTGCGACTTGAGGTAGCCGGTGGACTGGCGGTTCGACCAACTGCCGAGCCAGAAGAGCAGCGACCCTGCGATGAGGCCGCGGATCAGAGCCAGCGCGGTGAACTGGATGTTGCCGAGGTTGACCTGGGCCGAGTTCAGGTAATCGGTGACTTCGTCGAGAAGGCCGACGGCATAGAGCGCCGCGACGGGCAGCAGGATGTAGCGGCCCATCAGCTTCAGGAAGCCGGACGGCAGGACCTTGCGGACGAACTCGACGGCGGCAAGGAGGAGGAAGACACGCTTGCCGAAGGCGATGACCTCGCCGCTGCCGAAAGTGGCGCGGGTCAGGCCTTCGCCGACTGCGGTCAGGGCGTAGGCAAGGAGGGGGAGGAGGAGCGGCAGGAAAAGGAGCGCGAAGCGGCGGAGGCGGGCGATCAGGTGCAGCGCCTCGGGCTTCGGGGTCAGGGTGCGTTCAAGCACCGGCGCAATACGGGCGGCCAGCAGGCGGGCGGCGAAATAGGCGAGGATCAGCAGCGCGAATTGCGACAGGGCGGCGGGCGAGGAGAGCCAGCCGAGGGCGGTGTCGGAGGCCTGTTGCAGCCAGTCCTGAAGACGTTCCACGCCTTAGCTCCGATTGTGGGCGATGCGCCCGATGGTGTTGAGCAGGATCTGCGCGGCGAGGATCGCGGTCATGCCGGAATGGTCGTAGTCGGGGGCCACTTCCACCAGGTCGATGCCGATGATGTTGCCCTGCTTGGTCAGGCCGTCGATCACCTCCAGCACCTCGTAATACAGGAAGCCGCCATGCGAGGGGGTGCCGGTGCCGGGGGCGATGGAGGGGTCGAAGCCGTCGATGTCGAGGGTCAGGTAATAGTCTACGCCTTTCGGGATGCGGGCGAGGGTGGCCTCGACCCCCAGCTTGCGCATCTGGCGGACAGAGAGGATGTCGTCGCCCATCCTGCGCGCCGCGTCGTAGCCGTCCTTGGCGGTGGAGGAGACGTTACGGATGCCCAAGGCGGTGATGCCCTTGACGTGGTCCTGTTCCGCCGCGCGGCGCATCGGGTTGCCGTGGCCGTGGCGGACGCCGTGGCGCACGTCGACGAAATCGAGATGGGCGTCGATCTGGACGATGTGCAGCGGGCGGCTTTCGAAGGCGCGGATGCAGGGGATGTTGATCGAGTGGTCGCCGCCGAGGACCACCGGCACGGCTCCGGCGGCGAGGATGGTGCGGACGCCGGTCTCGATGTTGGCGTGGGAGGTCTCGGTGTCGGTATGGACAATGTCGGCATCGCCGATGTCCAGGATGCGGACGCCTTCCAGATAGGTCACGTCGTCCTCGTGGTCGTAGGCGCCGCCGTGGCCGAAGGAGAAGAGGGTGGAGGCCTCGCGGATCGAACGCGGGCCGAAGCGGGCTCCGGCGCGGAATTGGGTGCCGAAGTCGAAGGGCGCGCCGAGAATGGCGAAATCGGCGTCGATCTTCGACCAGTCGGGCTGGTAGGGGTTCTTGCCGAAGGTGGAAATGCCGACGAAGGGCAGGTTCAGGCGGCCTTTGTCGTAAGCGTTCGTCATGGCGTTTCCCCGTTGGTCATGCGTTTCAGCGTCCTGACATGCAACGGATCGGCGGCCAGTGCCGCCTCTGCCAGCGACATGGCGGTGTCGGTCAGGGCTTCGGGGGCACAGATGCGGTCGATCAGACCCCAAGACAGCGCGGTCTCGGCGTCGATGCGCTGGGCGGCGAGCAGGATCATCTTCGCCCGCGAAGGACCGACCAGCGCGGTGAGGCGTCCGGGGTCGGAGGGCTGCGGGCGGTAGCCCAACCGCATGACGGGGTAGAAGAAATTCGCCGAGGGCACGGCGATGCGCAGGTCGCAGGCCAGCGCCACGCCCATCGCGCCGCCCGCCAGCGTACCGTTCAGCGCGGCGATGGAGAGGCCGGGGAAGGCGGCGATGGCGGTGGAGGCAGCCTCCCAGGCGGGCGAGAGGCCGAGGCCCGCCTTCATCCCGTCAAGGTCGGCCCCGGCGGAGAAGACCTTGCCTTCGCCAGTCAGGATCAGGACCTTCGCCCCGTTGGTTGCAGCTTCGGTCGCAGCCAAGGCGAGCGCTTCCAGCATGGTTTCGGTCAGCGCATTGGCCTTGTCCGGGCGGGCGAGCGTGATCGTGCAGCAGTCTCCTGCGGTCTGGACCTTGATCATGACGGCACCCTCCGGCCTTCCCCACTGCGACAGGGGAATCCCTTGACGCCCCGCGGACGAGATAGAAAGGTTGTGGCGACGAATTCAACCCGAAAGGCACATGCCATGACCCGCGCCCTGACCTGCTCCTCGGCGATTGCCCTTGCTTTGCTTGCCACTGGTGCCAGCGCCGACGTGACGCCGCGGGAAGTTTGGGAAAGCTGGCAGGCGATGATGACCTCGGCCGGGCAGGAACTGACCATCGGCAACACCACCTCGACGCCCGACGGGGTGGAGGTGACAGAGTTGGCAGTGACCTACAAGGACGCGATGGGGGGCAGCGCCTCGGTCACCTTCGACAGGCTGACCTTCAAGGATAACGGCGACGGAACGGTAACGGTGACGATGCCGGAGAGCTACCCGATCCAGATGGCGTTTCCCAAACAGGACGACGGCCCCGGATCTCTGAAGCTGACGGTCAGCCAGCCGGGGGCAGCGATCATCGCCGACGGAAGCGCGACGGAGACGAGCTACAAGATCACCGCGCCGCAGACGACGATCACCCTGGACGAGATCAGCGACCAGAGCGGCAAGGCCTTGGATACCAAGGCCGATCTCGTGCTGACCGAGATGACCGGCGGCTACACGATGACGACCACCGGCGAGACGATGGGGCTCGATTCGAACTTCGCGGCCAAGTCCGCGGTGCTGGATCTGTCGGGGTCGGAAAGCGACGGAGGTGGGTCCGGCACGGTCAAGGTCAGCTTCGCCGACGTGACGGGTGCGACGAAGGGCAATTTCCTGAACCCGGAGCTGATGGCGAACATGGCGGCGGCGCTGAACGCCGGCTTCACCATGGATGCGAGCCTGGGCTTCGGGGCGGTCACGATGGATTTCGACATCGTAGAGGCCGCGGGACCGACCAAGCTGACTGCCAATGCCGCGCGCGGTGGCTTCGCGCTGGCGATGAACAAGGACAAGATGACCTATGGCACCTCGCTGGACGGGGCCAGATTCGTCATGTCGGGGGCGGAAATCCCCTTCCCACAGGTGGAAGTGGCCTTCGCGGAAAGCGCGTTCAACGTGATGATGCCGGTGACAAAGTCGGACAGCCCGCAGGATTTCTCTTACCTGACGAAGCTGGTGGATTTCACCGTGTCCGAGGATGTCTGGGGTCTTTTCGACCCGGCGGGATCGCTGTCGCGTGAACCGGCGACCTTCATCGTCGACCTGAAGGGCACGGGGTTCTGGACCAAGGACATCATGGACCCCGAGGTGCAGATGGACGAGATGGAACCTCCGGGTGAATTGCATAGCCTGGACTTGACGCAGGTGCTGGCCAAGGCGGCGGGGGCCGAGGTTTCCGCAACGGGAGCGCTGACCTTCGACAACGCGGACCTTGCGACCTTCGGTGGCGTGCCGCGGCCGGACGGGAAGGTGACGGTCAACATCAAGGGCGTGACGAAGCTGGTCGAAAACCTGATCGCGCTGGGCCTCCTGACCGAGGACGACGCGATGGGCTTCCGGATGGGGCTGGCGATGTTCGCGCGGCCGGGGGCAGGGCCGGATGAACTGGTGTCCGAGATCGAGTTCAAGGAGGGCGGATTCTTCGCCAACGGAATGCGGATGCAATAGCCGGGTGCGCCGGCGCCCGGACTTGCGCCTGGGGGCTGCGGGGACTACCTCATCGCGGTGATCACAGGGACCGTGCAATGACCCCCAGCCTCTCTGACCTGAGCCATTCTCTTCTTGACGCCGCCCGCAAGGCCGGGGCGGAAAGCGCCGATGCGCTGGCGGTGTCAGGTGCGGCGCTTTCCATTGAAATCCGAAAGGGCGCCCTGGAACAGGCCGAACGGTCCGAGGGCGTGGAAATCGGGTTGCGGGTGCTGATCGGGCGGCGTCAGGCCTGTGTGTCGGCTTCGGATACATCGCGCGCGACGATTCAGGCCCTGGCGGAACGGGCTGTGGCGATGGCGCGCGAGGCGCCGGAGGATGCGACGGCGGGGCTGGCGGAGGCCGGGCAGTTGGCTTCGGGCTGGGACTTGGCCGCCCTGGACCTGGCCGATCCGGCCGGGGAACCGGGGGCGGCGGTGCTGGAGGCCAGCGCGCGGGCCGTCGAGGCGGCGGCGCTTGAGACACAGGGGATCACCCAGGTCGAGGCCTCTGCCGCCTACAGTCAGCGGGCGATCCACATGGCGGCGACGAACGGATTCACGGGGGGCTATGGACGGACCTCGACCTCGCTGTCGGCGGTGGCCTTCACCGGGCAAGGCATGGATATGCAACGCGATTATGCGGGAGAGGGGCGTATATACACCACTGACATGCCGTCGCCGGAAGAGATCGGGCGGCTGGCGGCAGAGCGGACGTTGCAGCGCGTGGGGTCGGTGAAGCCGAAGACCGGGACCTATCCGGTGGTCTATGACGAGCGGGTGGCGGCCTCGCTGGTCGGGCATCTGTTGTCGGCGATCAACGGGACCTCGATTGCGCGAGGGTCCAGCTGGGCGCGGGACTTGCTTGGCAGGCACGTGCTGCCTGCTGGTCTGTCACTGGTGGAAGACCCGCACCGGGCGCGGATCGGTTCGTCGCGGCCCTTCGATGGCGAGGGGTTGCCGACGAAGCGGCGGGAGATCGTGGCGGATGGGGTGCTGACCGGCTGGGTGCTGGACCTCGCGACCGGGCGGAAGCTGGGGATGACCTCGACCGGCAATGCCTCGCGCGGGACGTCGGCGCCGCCTTCACCCTCGACGACGAACATCGACCTGACGCAGGGGATGGTCAGGCGGGAAGACCTGCTGAAGCATATGGGTACGGGGCTTCTGGTCACCTCGATGATCGGCTCGACAATCAACCCGACGACCGGGGACTATTCGCGCGGGGCCTCGGGCTTCTGGGTGGAGAATGGCGAATTGGCCTATCCGGTCCATGAATGCACCATCGCCGGGAACCTGCGCGGCATGCTTTTGCGGATTGTCCCGGCGAATGACGCGCGGGCGCATTTGTCGACCCGCGTACCCTCGATCCTGATTGACGGGATGACCCTTGCCGGCGCGTGACCTGGCCCTCCTGACCGAAGCCGCGCGCGAGGCGGGGCGGATCGCCCTGCGCTACTGGCGGAAAAGCCCGCAGGTCTGGGACAAGGGCGGCGAGCACGGGCCGGTGACAGAGGCCGACCTTGCGGTGAACGACATGCTGAAAGCGCGGCTTCTGGGTGCGCGGCCGGATTATGGCTGGCTGTCCGAGGAGACGCCGGACAGCGCCGACCGTCTGGCTGTAGATACACTGTTCATAGTCGACCCAATCGACGGCACACGGGCCTTTGTGGCGGGGGAGGAGACCTGGGCGCATTCGCTGGCTGTGGCGCACAAGGGGTGTGTGACGGCGGGGGTCGTGTACCTGCCGGCCCTCGACCGTATATACGTGGCCTCGGACGCCTCGCCGCCGATGCGGGATGGCGAGGTGATCCGTGCCAGCAGTCGGGAGCGGCTTGAGGGCGCCAACATTCTGACAACCAAGGCCAATCTCGCGCCAGAGAAGTGGCCGGGCGGGGTGCCGGAGTTCACCAGAAGTTTTCGCGCCTCGCTGGCCTACCGGATGTGTCTGGCGGCGGAGGGGCGGTTCGACGGGATGCTGAATCTGCGCAACGCGTGGGAATGGGACATCGCCGCCGGAAGCCTGATCGCGGAGCGGGCCGGGGCCGTGGTGACGGACATGACGGGCGCCGCGCTGCGGTTCAATACACCGACGGCTTTGGCTGCCGGGGTCCTCGCGCTGCCGCAGGGACCGCATGCCGAGGCGCTGGCACGATTGACTGGGGCTTGAGGGCTATACACCCCTGCCGATCTGGGGTACTGGCCCGCTACGGTCGAGATTCCGGGACTGCGGGCGAGGAGGCCCGCACCAAAGGGACGAGGGCCGTTTGGCTTGTATGGGCGCTGGCTTCGCCCCCCTTTGGAAAAGACATCGATGACGATTGAAAACGTGGCCGCGCCGCTGGCGCAGGCCTTGGCCGACAAGGGCTATGAGACGCTGACCTCGGTGCAGGAGGCGGTGCTGGCCGAAGGCGTCGCGGGCCGCGATGCGCTGGTGTCGGCGCAGACGGGCTCGGGCAAGACGGTGGCCTTCGGCCTTGCTGTCGCGCCGGAAATCCTGGGCGGCCAGGAGGTGCTGCTTTACGCCGACAAGCCTATTGCCCTGGCCATCGCGCCGACGCGTGAACTGGCCTTGCAGGTCGCGCGCGAGCTGGAATGGCTGTATGCAGGCGCGCACGCAAAGCTGGCCACCTGCGTTGGCGGGATGGACTACCGGACAGAGCGGAGAGCGCTGGAGCGGGGCGCGCATATCGTCGTCGGCACTCCCGGCCGGTTGCGCGACCATATCGAGCGCGGCTCGCTGGACCTGTCGGGCGTCCGGGCCGTGGTGCTGGACGAAGCGGACGAGATGCTGGACCTGGGCTTTGCCGAGGATCTGGAGTTCATCCTGGCAGCGGCTCCGCCCGAACGCCGGACGCTGATGTTCTCGGCCACCGTGCCGAAGGAGATCGAGAAGCTGGCCGGGGAATTCCAGAAGGACGCGCTGCGGATCGTCGCTCAAGGGGAAGCGAAGCAGCACGTCGACATCGAGTACAAGGCTTACTCGGTCGCGGTGCGCGACCGCGAACATGCGATCTTCAACGTGCTGCGCTTCTACGAGGCGCGGACCGCCATCGTCTTCTGCAAGACGCGGGCGAATGTGAACCACCTGCTTGCCCGGATGGGCAACCGGGGCTTCCAGGTCGTCGCGCTGTCGGGCGAGTTGTCGCAGCAGGAGCGCACACATGCGTTGCAGGCGCTGCGTGATGGACGCGCGCGGGTGTGTATCGCCACGGACGTGGCCGCGCGGGGGATCGACCTGCCGGGGCTGGAGCTGGTGGTCCATGCCGACCTGCCCTCGAACCCGGAGACGCTGCTGCATCGGTCGGGCCGGACGGGTCGGGCGGGGAAGAAGGGCGTTTCTGCGCTGATCGTCACCCCGGCGGAGTTCAAGAAGGCGCAGCGGATTCTGGCTTCGGCCAAGGTCGTGGCGGAATGGAGCGGAGCGCCCGGCGCGGATGACGTGCAGGCAAAGGACGATCTCCGTATTCTGGAGCATCCGGCCCTGACAGCCCCCATCGGCGACGAGGCAGGGATCGCAGGCGACCTGCTGGAGCAGTTCGGCGCAGAGGCGCTGGCGGCGGCCTTCGTGCGGCTGTGGCGCGAGGGACGATCCGCACCGGAGGTGCTGTCGACGGATGCGGCGATGCCTGCGCCCGCCGCGCCCCGCGAACGGGGGGAATTCGGGCCGTCGGTCTGGTTCCGGATCAATGTGGGCCGGGCCGGCCGGGCCGAGGCGCGTTGGCTTTTGCCGAAGATCTGTGATGCCGGGAGCATTGCGAAGGACAGCATCGGAGCGATCCGGGTGCGCGAAGATGAAACCTTCGTACAGATCGCCGAAGCGGTGGCGGGCAAGTTCCGGCAGCAGATCGACCTCGACAAGGGCCTGCTGATGGACCGGCTGGAGGGCGAGCCGGACTTCGACCGTCCGCGGTTCGACAAGCGTCCCGAACGCCCGGCGCGACCGGACCGGCCCGAGCGGCGGGAGAAACCCGCCTATGCGCCGAAGCCGCCGCGCGTGGTCGAGGACGAGGGTGAAGCCGCTGCTGACCCCGCGCCGAAGCCGAAAGCGAAGTACGACGAGCGTCCGCGCGTGACACCGGCCGAGGCGCGACCCGACTGGAAATCCGACCGCAAGCCCGACTGGAAGGGCGAGCGTCCCGCGCGGAAACCCAACGAAGACCGTGCCCCGCGTGACGAGGCTGAGGCGGATGACCGCCCCCGCAAGCCGCGATGGTCGCCGGACCAGAAGGCGGCTCCGCGTTCGGCCGGATTCAGGAGCCACGGTGGGTCGTCGGATGGGCCAGGCCGGGCGGCGGGCTACAAGAGTCATGCGGCGGAAGGGTTCAGGCGCCGCGAGGATGGTTTCAAGCCGCGGGAGGAAGGCGACCGTCCGGCGCGCAAACCCTATGCCGGCAAGTCTGAAGGCTACAAGCCACGCGGCGAGGGCCTTGCTGCGCGTGAGGACGGCGAGCGCCCGGCGCGGAAGCCCTATGCCGGGAAATCAGAAAGTTACAAGCCGAGAGGTGAGTACAAGCCCCGGGAAGACGGGGATCGTCCGAAGAAACCCTATGCGCCGAAGGGCGAAGGCTTCCGTCCGCGTGAGGATGGCGACCGTCCGAAGAAGACCTATGCCGGGAAGGGTGACGAGGCGCGTCCCTTCGTGAAACGCGAGGGCGCGGCCAAGGCTGGCGGATTCAAGAGCCATGCGGCGGGCGGCAAGAAACCCTTCGACAAGCCGCGGGCGGAAAAGCCGAAGGCAGACGCGCGCGATACCTCGAAGCGGTTCGTGCCGCCCAAGGGGCCGAAACGCTGATACTGTGGCGAGAGCCCCGTCCCCTTGCCTGGGAGGGAAGGAGGGCTGAGATGCCAGAAACAGCAAAGCCGCCGTGTCTGAGCACCGGCGGCTTTTGCGTCGTTTGGAGAAGAATGGTGCCGGTGAAGGGACTCGAACCCCCGACCCCATCATTACGAATGACGTGCTCTACCAGCTGAGCTACACCGGCATTCTTCCCTGCGCGCGGCTCTTAGCATCGCCCAAGGGGACTGTGTAGCCCTAATTTGCGCGCCGCGCGATCTCGTCCAGCGGGAGGGGTTCCTCCTCCGGCGGAGGGGCTTCCGGTTCTGGTTCGGGGCGCGCCTCCATCAGTGGAAGAAGCTCGGCCAGCGCGGGGGAGGCAGTTGTCGTCGCCGGAGGCGTCTTCCAGGACAGGGTGTCGAAACTGCCGCAATTGTCGCAGACCGGCTGCCAGCCGTCGTGGATCGCATGGCATTTGTCGCAGACCCATTGCGGGCCGCGGGGCGCAGCTATGGCGCGAGCGACAATATCGCGCACGACTGAATCGTCCTCGCCCTCGCCCCGTGCGATGGCCGCCAGGATGGCCAGCGAACGCTGGGTTGGCGCACGGGTGGCCACATCATCCAGGGCACGCCGGGCGGTGGGGAAATCCTCGGTCGCCAGTAGAAGCTCCGCCAGGAGCATCTTCGACTCGTCGGCATCCGGCCTGGCGTTGGTCAGCGTGCGGAAACGTTTCAGCCGTTCCTGCGGTGTCTCATCGGGTTCGATATCGGCGAAGGCGGCGGCGAGGTCGGGATGGGGCAGAACCTCCCATGCCTTCTTGAGAACACGCGTGGCATTCTTGCGGTCGCCCTTGGCGAGATAGCCGCGCGCGGCCATGGCTGCGGCGGGAATCAGATCGGGCGACAGCTTGTTCGCCTCGATGGCGGCCTCGCGTGCCTCGATGCTGGACGCATCGTCGATCACCGTGCGCGCCTGTTGCAGGGCGAGAACGGCATCGCGGCGGCGATAGACATCCTTGGGCAGGGTCCCGGCCTTCAGCTTCGCCCCAAGTGTCGTGCGTGCACCGGACCAGTCGCCTGCGTCGGATTGCAGTTGCAACAGGACGTCCTGCGTCTCCGCATGGCGGGGCCGCAGCTCGAAGGCCTTCTCCGCCAGCTTCAGCGCGACCTCGCGGTCGCCCTCGGCGAGCTTCTGCTGCAGCAGACCGCGCACGCCGACGAAGCGGGTGGCATCGTCTTTCAACAGGGTCTTGTAGGCCTCGGTTGCACGCTTGCGGTCTCCGGCGGCTTCCGCGGCCTGCGCGACGAGCAGCGTGGTGAGCTCCGGCTTTCCGAGCAAACGCTCGGCATTCTGCGCACGGTTAAGCGCGAGCCGCGGTTCGCCCGAGGCCAGCGCCATCATGCCTTCGGACAGCGCGCGATAGCCCTTGCGTTCGCGGTTGCGGTCGAAATAGCGCGAGATCGCGGTCTCGTCGCCGTTCAGAAAGCGGAAGGTGGCGGCGAGGAGGCCAAGAATACGCAGCGCCAGCCATACCGCGAGGAAGAGAAGCACGCCCAGCACGACCGCCTGGACGGGGCCGATGGTGAACTCCCATCCCGCGACCACGATCCGCAGCGCTTCACCGGTTTCCGACAGGAGCCCGGCGCCGAGGGCCAGTGCGCCAATGATGATGACGAAGAGTACGACCTTTGTAAGCGACCAGAGCATCATTCCCCCCGTGCGGCTTGCAGGGCCGCAATGGCCGCAAGATGGGCTTTCGCCTGTGCAATCCACGGATCGAGCGGGGCTTTCACGGCTGAGTCTAGCGCGTCGAGTTCGGCCAGCGCGTTGGTGACGCGGCCCTCGGACAGCGCGAATTCGGCGCGGGAGAGCACTGCGTCGGGCGTGGTCCCCTCCAGCGGAGTCAGCGGGCGCGCGCCGGTCTGTGCGGCAAGGAAATCGACCAGGCGGGCGCCCCAGCCGTCTTCGGTGCTCAAGTCGCGGGACAGGCGAAGCACCTCGCGGGCTGCGTCGGGGAAGGCGGATTGGAGCTGCGTCAGGGAAGGCGCGCCAGCTTCTGCGAGCGGAGCGAGTGTTGTGGCGAGGGTCGGATCGTTCAGCGCCTGAAGCTCGGCGGTGAAGGGCAGGCCGGTTTCGATGGCGGCGGCAAGCGCATCCAGCGCCTTGGCGCGGGCCGCGGACCGTGTGGCCGCCTCGGCCTCGGCGGCGCGGGCGGTGGCTGCGGATTCGGCGGCGGTCAGACGGGCGAGGGCGTCGTCCAGCTTCTGTTGCAGGGCAGGGTCGGCAGCACCGGAAGGCAGGGTGGCAAGACGTTTTTCCAGTTCAGCGACCTTTGCGGTCAACGCGGGGGTCGAGGCGCTGCCCTCGGTCGGGATCGCTTCCAACGCGGCAAGGCGCTGGTCGAGGGCGTCGAGACGGGAGAGATCGGCCGCCGCCGGGGCAGGCGCGGATTCAAGGGCTGCAACCCGATCGGCAAGTTCGGCAAGGTCCGTCCCAAGCTTCTGCGCGGCAGTCGCCTGCTGATTTGCCGTCTCGTCCAGCCGGGCGTCAAGGACGGTCAGTGCGGAGGGATCAGTGCTCAGCCCCAACACATTGAAATGAGATAAAGCGAAGCCGCCGATAGCCGCAAGTGCGCCGCCGAAGAGCGGCGCAGCGATGCCGGGGCGCCGGGGTGGGGGGGACTGCGGCGACGACACCGGCTCGGCCTCGATGGGCGGTGCGGGCGGGACTGCGGACACGGGATCGACCTCGGCCACAAAGGGATCGACCGGGGGGGGTTCAGGCTGGAGGCTTTCCGGTTGGGGGTCCTTGCGTCTGGTCATGCTGCGGCCCTTTCCATCCCTTCTTCTAACCTAAGCATTCGCTGCCCAGGGGTTCAAGGCGCTGGCAGGGCGGCAAGCAAGCTTTCGACCGCTTCCAGCATCGCCGGGGCGTCGGGGTGGCGGGCAATGGCAAGCGCGGCGCGGGGCAGGCCGGCCAGCGCGTCAGCAACGGCGGTGCTCATCGCGGCAAGGTGCAGGCGGGCGGCGGTGTCGGGGGGCAGGGCCGCGCGGAAAAGGTCGGCGCTGCGCGGAGAAAACAGCGGAACGATCAGGTCGTGTGGCGTCGTGACAAGCGCGAGAGCCTCGGCGGCGAGCGGTCGGGGTTCCTGCGCATATACAATTGCAACATCGATATCAATTCCAGCAAATTCCAGCTTTTCCAAAAGATTGCCGCGTATATCTACACCATGTAGATACAGAATTCTGCCATCTGGCGGATTTTTCAGAATGGCGTCTGCCAGGGTCTTCGCATCTCCGTCAGCCGATCGTGCGTGGAACCCCGAAGCGCTGGCGGCGGCGGCGGTCTTGCGGCCGACGCACCAGGCAAGGCTCGGCAAGGAAATCCCCAGGCGGCGGGCGGCTTCGACGGCCTGGGCTGAGGTGAAGACCACGGCGGCGTAGTCACGGTCGGGAATCACCGGGGTCAGGAAGCGGGGGGCGATCAGGGGGGCGACGACGGGCCGCACTTTCCCGCCGAAGCGGGCGGTGAGCGCGGCGGCGAAGGCCTCGCCGTCGGCCCGGGCGCGCGTCAAGAGGACAGGGGTCGCCGGTGCGGATTGTCTCGCCATGTGCAAGGTGTTACCTGCCGAAAACTCTTCGCGCAACGGCTGCCATGGACCGGACCCTGACCCTTCTCGGCATCGAATCGAGCTGCGACGATACGGCGGCGGCGGTGGTGCGCGCGGATGCGGGACGACCGGAGATCCTGTCGTCGCAGGTGCTGGGGCAAACTGCGCTGCACGAGGCCTTCGGTGGCGTGGTGCCCGAGATCGCGGCGCGCGCCCATGCCGAGCGGCTGGACGGGGTGGTGGAGGAGGCGCTGGCGGTGGCTGGGGTCTCGCTGGACCAGATCGACGCGATTGCGGTGACGGCGGGGCCGGGGCTGATCGGCGGGGTGCTTTCGGGCGTGATGCTGGCGCGGGGGTTGGCGGCGGCGAAGGGCCTGCCGCTGGTCCCGGTGAACCACCTTGCCGGTCACGCGCTGACGCCGCGGCTGACCGACGGAATTCCCTTTCCCTACCTGATGTTGCTGGTCTCTGGCGGGCATTGCCAGTTCCTGCTGGTTCAGGGCGTGGATCGCTTCGTGCGTCTTGGCGGGACCATTGATGATGCGCCGGGCGAGGCTTTCGACAAGACCGCGAAACTGCTGGGCCTGCCGCAACCCGGGGGGCCCTCGGTTGAAGAGGAGGCGGCGCTGGGCGATGCGGGGCGGTTCCAGTTCCCCCGGCCGCTGCTTGATCGAGAGGGGTGTGATATGTCCTTCTCTGGCCTGAAGACTGCGCTCTTGCGGGCGCGGGATGCGCTGGTGGTGGAGAAGGGCGGGATCACGGTGCAGGACCGCCGCGACCTGTGCGCGGGGTTCCAGGCGGCGGTGGCCGAGGTGCTGGCAAAGAAAACATCGCACGCGATAGATCTCGCCGGGAGGCCGCTGACAGCCCTCGCCGTCGCGGGAGGCGTGGCGGCGAACACTACGATTCGGGCCATGTTAGAGACTGTTTCGACTCGCGCAGGCCTGCCGTTCCTCGCTCCGCCGCTGCGGCTTTGCACCGACAACGCAGCGATGATCGCCTGGGCGGGGATCGAGCGCCTGCGCACCGGTCTGTCGCACACCAGCGATTTCGTCGCGCGCCCGCGCTGGCCGCTGGATGACCGTGCCCCGGCCTTGCTCGGGTCGGGCAAGAAGGGGGCCAAGGCATGATCGGAATCGCGGGGGCGGGGGCTTTCGGGACGGCTTTGGCGGTGGCCTTGGCGAAAGGGGGGCGCGAGGTGCGGCTCTGGGCCCGCGACCCGGATCAGGTGCGGCAGATGCGTGAAACCGGGCGAAATGAGGTAGCCTTGCCGGGGATCGCGTTGCCGGAAAACGTCTCTGTTCACGCTCAGATCGGAGAAGTGACCCACGGACAGGCGCTGTTGCTGGCCATGCCGATGCAGGCCCTGGGCGCGGCGCTGGACGCTTCGCCAGAGATCGACGGGCGGCAGCCGTTGGTGGCCTGTTGCAAGGGCGTCGACCTGACGACCCTGCGCGGTCCGGTTGCGGTGATCGAAGGACGCCGACCGGGTGCGCCCGCGGCGATCCTGACCGGGCCAAGCTTCGCGGCAGACATCGCATGCGGCCTTCCCACCGCCCTGACGCTGGCAACGACCGGCGATGGCGAGGCATTGCAGGAACTGCTCTCCACTCCCACCCTGCGGCTTTACCGGACCGATGACGTGATCGGCGCAGAGCTTGGTGGCGCCTTGAAGAATGTCGTCGCGATCGCCGCCGGAACAGTGATCGGCGCGGGACTTGGCGACAGCGCCCGTGCGGCGCTGATGACGCGGGGTTATGCCGAGATGGTACGGCTGGCGGAAGCCCTAGGCGCAAGGGCCGAGACGCTGGCGGGCCTGTCGGGCTTTGGCGACCTGGTGCTGACCTGCACCTCTGCCCAATCGCGCAACTTCCGCTACGGCTGCGCCTTGGGGAAGGGTGAGGCTTTCGATCCCAAGGTCACGGTCGAGGGCGTCGCCACCGCCCGCGCTGTGGTGCGGCTCGCCGAGGGAAAGGGAATCGACATGCCGGTCACAACGATGGTCAATGCCCTTGCCCTTGGGCGGATCGCGTTGAATGATGCCATCGGCCAGTTGATGAGCCGGCCCCTTAGACAGGAATGACAATGCGTTACGCACTGATCTGCCTCGACAAACCCAACGCCCTGCAAACAAGGGTCGACAACCGCGCCGCGCATCTGGCGTATATACAGGAGACCGGCGTGGTGGAGCAGGCCGGGCCGTTCATCGACGCGGCGGGGCAGATGTGCGGGAGCTTGGTGGTGCTTGGGGTGGGCTCGAAGGCTGACGCGGAAGCTTGGGCGTCGGATGATCCCTATGCCAAGGCGGGGCTGTTCCAGTCCGTAATGATTCAGGAATGGAAACGGGTGATCGGATGAACCATTGGCTTTTCAAGTCGGAACCCGATGTCTGGGGCTGGGACCACCAGGTCGCCAAGGGCGATCAGGGCGAGGAATGGCACGGCGTCCGCAACTATCAGGCGCGCAACAACATGCGGGCGATGAAGATTGGCGACCGGGGGTTCTTCTACCACTCGAACATCGGGAAAGAGATCGTCGGGATCGTCGAGGTCTGCCGCGAAAGCAGCACCGACAGCACCACCGACGACTCGCGCTGGGACTGCGTCTGGATCAAGGCGGTAAAGCCGTTGAAGCGGGGGATCAGCCTCGAGGAATGCAAGGTCACGCCGGGGCTGGAGAAGATGGTTCTGGTCAACAACTCGCGTCTATCGGTGCAGCCGGTCAGTGACGAGGAATGGGCGATCATCTGCCAGCTGGGGGGTGTCGACCCCTGACGCTTGCGCTATGGGCGGCGTGCTGTATTCCTTCTGTCGACAAGCGGGGCGGCATGACCGAAGCGGATGACCAGCAGGAACGCAAGCGCGGTACCGGGGCGCGCTTCGTCTATGACACGCTGCGGGACGAGATCCTGAACCTTGTCCTGCAACCCGGTGAACCGATCGACGAGATCGGCCTGGCCGAGCGGCTGAGCATGTCACGCACCCCGGTCCGCGAGGCGCTGGTGCGGCTGGCGGGCGACGGGCTGGTGACGCTGTTGCCCAACCGCTCAACAGTGGTTTCGCAGATCGACTTCCCGAACCTGCATCACTTTTTCGACGCGCTGACTCTGATGTACCGCGTCACCACAAGGCTGGCGGCGCAGTTCCATGACGAGGCCGACCTTCAGGCGATCCGTGCCCGGCAGGCGGTCTTTGCGGAAGCCGTGCTGGCGGGCGATACGGCGGGGATGATCCAGCTGAACCGCGATTTCCACGTCGCCATCGCCGAGGCGGGGCGGAACCCCTATTATCTGCAACTCTTTTCGCGCCTTCTGGACGAGGGGCGGCGCATCCTGCGGCTCTACTATTACCCGACCTTCGAGCCGCGCCTGCCACACCCGTATATACAAGAGCACGAGGCGATCATCGCAGCGGTGGCGGCGCGGGATGTAGATACATGCGACCGGCTGGCGAAGGACCATGCCGACAAGATCGTCCGGCAAATCCAGGGGATGATGGCCCGCGACCTTCGGCAGGACATAGAGATCTAGGGCAACTTCGCCTTTCCTATTGAAATTATATGTAAAAATCTTGTCGACAAATAAAATGCAAGATATATGCTGGGATCAGGATGCGGATTCGGCCGCTATAGGAGGATTGCAATCATGAAGTCTGAAATCTTCTCGGGTACCATCCCGGCGCTGATGACTCCCTGCAAGGCAGACCGATCGCCCGATTTCGAAACACTTGTCGCCAAGGCCAAGGAACTGGTCGGGCTCGGCATGTCGGCCGTGGTCTATTGCGGCTCGATGGGCGACTGGCCGCTCCTGACCACAGAGCAGCGGATGGAAGGGGTGGAGCGGCTGGTGAAGGCCGGGATCAAGGTCGTGGTCGGCACCGGCGCGGTGAATACCGCCACCGCCGCCGCCATCGCCGCCCATGCCCAGAGGGTCGGCGCGCATGGTTTGATGGTGATCCCGCGCCTCCTGTCGCGCGGCACCGTGGTCGCGGCGCAGCGGGCGCATTTCAAGGCGGTCCTCTCGGCTGCCCCGACCCTTCCGGCGGTGATCTACAACAGCCCCTATTACGGCTATTCCACCAAGGCCGACCTGTTCTTCCAGCTCAGGGCCGAGCATCCGAACCTGGTCGGCTTCAAGGAATTCGGCGGCTATGACGACCTGTCCTATGCCGCAAACGCGATCACCGGGGCTTCGCCGGACCTGAAGCTGATGATCGGCGTCGATACCGCCGTCTATCACGGCTATGTCAACTGCAACGCCGATGGCGCGATCACCGGGATCGGCAACGTCCTCCCGCGCGAGGTGCTGCATCTGGTCTCGCTCTGCAAGGCTGCGCAGAAGGGCGATGCCGAGGCGCGGCGGCTGGCCTATGAGCTGGATCAGGCGATGCAGGTGCTGTCGGAAGTCGACGCCGGACCTGATCTGGTGCTGTTCTTCAAGCACATGATGGTGATGCGCGGCGAAGCGGCCTATACTCACCATTTCAACGCGGAAGATCAGCTGTCGGCCAGCCAGAAGGGCTTCATCGAGGCGCAGCTTCGGATGTTCGACGCGTGGTATGCCGATTGGGCGAAGCAGCCGGAGGCGCGGAAATACGCCGCCTGACATGACACGGATCGTCGTCATCGGCGCAGGGGTTATCGGGCTGTCCACTGCCCTGATGGCGCAGGCCCGGGGATTGTCCGTCACGGTGGTGGACCGCGAAGGTCCCGCCGCAGGAGCCTCGGCAGGCAATGCCGGGGCCTTCGCCTTCACCGACATCCTGCCGCTGGCCTCGCCCGGCATCCTGAAAAAGGCGCCGAAATGGCTGCTGGACCCGCTCGGTCCGCTGACAATCCCGCCCGCATATGCGCTACGCATCGCTCCATGGCTCTACCGCTTCTGGCGCGCCTGTTCGCCCCGAGCCGTCGCGGCCTCGACCACGGCGCAGACAGCGCTGATGGACCTTTCAAAGGCCGAGCTGGAGCCGTTCCTGGCGGCGACCGGCACGCTTCCGATGTTGCGCAAGGATGGGAATCTCCAGGTCTATGAAGGCGAGGCGGAGTTTCGGGCATCGCTGCCCGGCTGGAGGGCGCGCGATGCGCACGGGATCGAATTCCGGCATCTGACGGCCGAGGAGATGCAGGGCCTGCAACCCGGCCTCGCGCCCCGCTTCACGCATGGCACCTTCACCCCCGGCTGGTATTCCATTGCCGATCCCCTGGAGCACATGCTTGCGCTGGCGGCGCGATTTCGTGCGCAGGGCGGCGAGATCCTGCGCGCCGAGGTGACCGGCCTGGAGCCGCAGGAGAGGGGTGTGTGTATACGCACCAAGGGCGAACTGCTTCTCGCCGACAAGGTCGTGCTGGCAGCGGGGGCCTTCTCGCACCGGATCGCGGCGACGCTGGGCGAGCGCATCCCGCTGGAGACCGAGCGCGGTTACAACACCACCCTGCCACCGGGCGCGGTGGACCTCCGCTGTCAAATCACCTTCGGCGGCCACGGTTTCGTCATCACGCGCCTGTCCTCCGGCATCCGAGTCGGTGGCGCGGTAGAACTGGGCGGGCTCTCGCTGCCACCGAATTACCGGCGGTCAGACGCCATGCTGCAGAAAGCAAAGGCTTTTCTGCCGGACCTGACTACAGAGGGCGGTACGCGTTGGATGGGCTTCCGTCCCTCGCTTCCCGACAGTCTGCCCGCCATCGGGCGGTCGCGAGTTTCGCCACAGATTGTATATGCCTTCGGTCACGGTCATCTGGGCCTGACCCAATGCGCCGGGACCGCCCGGATCGTGGCCGATCTTCTCACGGACCGGACCCCGCCAGTGGACCTGGCCTCCTTCAGCCCGCAAAGGTTCTGACATGGCTGTATATACGTTCTCCTGCATCGACGGCCACACCTGCGGCAACCCTGTGCGGCTGGTCTCGGGCGGCGGACCGCGGCTGGAGGGGGCGACCATGCTGGAGCGCCGGGCGCATTTCCTGAAGGATTACGACTGGATACGGACCGGGCTGATGTATGAGCCGCGGGGGCATGACATGATGTCGGGCTCGATCCTCTACCCGCCGACGCGGGCGGATTGCGACGTGGGGGTGCTGTTCATCGAGACCTCCGGTTGCCTGCCGATGTGCGGGCATGGGCTGATCGGGACGGTGACGATGGGCCTTGAAAACGGCCTCATCACGCCCCGCGAACCGGGTCGGCTGGCGGTGGATGCTCCGGCTGGGCGGGTGGAAGTTTCGTATATACAGGAAGGGCGGTTCGTCGAGGAGGTGCGGCTGACCAATGTGCCGGGTTTCCTTTATGCAGAAGGGCTTACGGCAGAAGTCGAGGGTCTGGGCGAGGTGGTAGTGGACGTCGCCTATGGAGGCAACTTCTATGCCATCGTCGAGCCGCAGACGTGTTTCCGCGACATGGCCGACCATACGGCGGGGGAGCTGGTGGGCTGGTCGCCGAAGCTTCGCACCGCGCTGAATGCGAAGTATGAGTTCGTGCATCCCGAGCATCCGGCGATCACCGGGCTAAGCCATATCCTGTGGACCGGCAAGCCGACGGTGCCGGGCGCCCATGCCCGTAACGCCGTGTTTTACGGGGAAAAAGCCATTGATCGCAGCCCCTGCGGGACGGGGACCTCGGCCCGGATGGCGCAGTTGGCGGCGAAGGGGAAACTGGCCGTGGGGGACGAGTTCCACCATGAGAGCATCATCGGCTCGATCTTCAAAGGCCGGGTCGAGGCCGCGGCAAAGGTGGCGGGGAGGGAGGCGATTGTACCCTCGATCGCCGGCTGGGCCCGGCAGACGGGGATCAACACGATCTTCATCGACGACCGCGATCCGTTTGCGCATGGGTTCGTGGTGAAATAGTCGCCAGGCCGATCCTTCGATCCTTGGCCCTGTTCAGGTCGTGCCTGTTGCTCCGGCCCCCAACCGCTTCGACACTGTGGCAGCCATCACGAGCAGCTCTTCTCTCGCTCCGTCGACCGATACCGTGTTGGTCCCCGAAAGGCGCCGGATGAACGGAATGGTGATCGCCGCAACAACGCGACCTGTCATGTCACGGACGGGCGCGGAAATGTTGGTCACACCTGCGATGGTGAAGGACTCGTTCTGGGCATAACCCATTGACCGAACGGCAGTCAGATCGGTGATAAAGGCGGCCTGTCGGTCCCCACTGCCAGGTCCCGCATCCACCAGCAGAGCCGCGAGGGCGTCCTCGTCCATCCAGGCCGCAAGCACGCGGCCGGAGGACGTGTCGTACAGCGATATCTGCGCGCCCAGACGCACTGCGGTGATGTTGTTGTCGTTGCAGTCCACCTGCGCGATCACCAGGACCTTGCCCGAATGCAGGATCGCCAGGTGCATGGACTGGTTGATGCGGTTGGCAAGCTTCTGCATCGCCTCGCCCGCGATGCTGGTCAGGCGGCGCACCGGCGGATGGCGATGGGCGATCTCGAACAGCTTGGTCGTCAGGCTGTAACGGTCATCCTCCTCGTTCAGATGCACATAGCCGCGTTTGCGCAGGACCATCAGCATCCGGAAGATCTCGGAGGTGGTGCGCCCCAGCGTCTTCGCAATCTCGGCCTGGGTCTTGCCCTCGGCCTCGCTTGCCAGATGTTCCAGGATGTCGAGCCCTTTCGACAGGGCCGGCGCCCGATACTTGTCTTCCGGACCCTCGCCCTCGTCGAACTGGTCGTCGTCCTCATCCCTGCGCGCCATGCCGTCTCTCCCTTCGCCAGCGATAGCATGGGTTCAAATGTGAAATCAAATCCGCCGCTGGATTTGAAATGTGAAAATACGTTTTACTTGTAAATTGTATCTTGCTACAAAGCGACAGAAGGTGGAGGACCGGATTTGGCAACGGAAATCGTCCTGAAGGGCATGACTTGGTCCGATCCACGGGGCTATGATCCGGTCGTGGCGGCGGCGGCGGAGTTTGCCAGGCTGCATCCCGGTGTCCGCATCGACTGGGACAAGCGGTCGCTTCAAGGGTTCGAATCCACCCCGGTGGATGAACTTGCTGCAGCCTATGACCTCATGGTGATCGACCATCCCCATGTCGGCGCCGTGGTGGCCGACGGGTGCCTCTTGCCGCTCGACCTGCATGCCGATGCCGACAGCCTGTTGCAGCTCGAGGCCGACACCGTGGGCAAGAGCTTCGCTTCCTACCGGCTGGCTGGACGGCAATGGGCCCTGCCGATCGACGCGGCGACGCAGGTCCAGGCGATCCGGCCCGACCTGCAACCGACGCCGGCCCTGCGCTGGGATCAGGTCATGTCCGCCGCGCGCGACGGGGCCGTCCTCTGGCCGCTGCGACCACCGCATGTCCTGATGGGCTTCTTCACCCTCGCCGCCAACCTGGGCGATCCCTGTGCGGTGACCAAGGGGCCGCTGGTCGACCGCAGAACCGGCCTTGCCGTGCTGTCGGCGCTTCAAGCGCTGGCCGAGCTGGTCGATCCGGCCTGCCAAAAGATGGACCCGATTGCCGCGCTGAACGCCTTGGCCGAAAGCTCCCGGAGCCGGATCATCCCGCTGACCTACCTTTATGCGCCCTACGCGCGAGAGGGCTATCGGTCCAACCGCATCGCCTTCCACGACATGCCCGCCATTGGCCATGGCGGTCCCATCGGGTCGGCCCTCGGTGGGACCGGGATCGCCGTCTCGGCCCGGACCGCCCAGCCCGAGCTTTGCACCCGCTTCGCGGTCTGGCTCGCCTCGGCGACGGTGCAGCGCGGGCTCTATACAAAGCACAACGGGCAGCCCGGCAACGCCCGCGCCTGGGGCGATGCTTCCGTGAACTCCGCCGTGGGCAATGCTTACGCCGACACCCGCCTGACGCATGAGTGCGCCTGGCTGCGACCGCGCCACAAGGGTTACATGGCCTTCCAGGAGACGGGCAGCCATATCGTTCTTGATGCGATCACCGGCCGCACCTCGCACGCTGCGGCGCTGGACGCGCTGGACCGACGCTTCATCGAGAGCTTCCCGGAATGACGACCGCCCCCCTGCCGCTTGAGGGCCTGCGCGTCCTCGACTTCAGCCAGTTCCTGGCCGGGCCCTATGCCGCGCTGAAGCTGGCCGACATGGGTGCCGATGTCGTCAAGGTCGAGCGGATCGGCACTGGCGATCTGTCGCGCCACCTGTACCTCACCGACACGAGGATCGGCGGGGAAAGCACGATCTTCCACGCGATCAACCGCAACAAGCGGTCGGTTGCCGTGGACATGAAGTCCGAAACCGACCGCGCGGCGATCCGCGATCTTGTGCGCGGCGCGGATGTGGTGTTGCAGAACTTCCGGCCCGGCGTGATGGACCGGCTGGGGTTCGGATACGAGGCTGTCCGCGCTATCAACCCGAAAGTGGTCTACGGCTCGGTCACCGGCTACGGCACCGAGGGTCCTTGGGTGGACCTGCCCGGCCAGGATCTGCTGGCGCAGGCCCGGTCGGGCATGATGTGGCTGACGGGCGGCGCGGAAGACGGGCCGGTTGCCGTCGGCCTGCCCATCGCCGACGTGCTCGCGGGTGCTGCGCTGGCGCATGGTGTGCTGGCGCTCCTCTTCCGCCGCGAACGCCATGGGATCGGCGGGTTGGTCGAAACCTCGCTGATGGAAGTCTTGGCCGACCTTCAGTTCGAGTTGCTGACCACCTGGCTGAACGACGGCGGGCGGACGCCCCGGCGGTCGGCACAGAACCCTGCGCATGCCTATCTGGCGGCCCCCTACGGGGTCTATGCGACAGCGGATGGTCATATCGCCATCGCGATGGGCAAGCTGGATATTCTGGCCGGGATCACCGGACTGGACAGGGAAACCGCCTCGCTCGACCCCTTCACCGCGCGCGATCGCATCAAGGCCGGACTGGCGGCATCGCTCGCCACGAAACCAAGCGCCGAATGGATGGAGGCCTTCGTCGCCGCCGACATCTGGGCCGCGCCGGTGCTGGACTGGCGCGAGCTGGCCGCGATGGACATGATGGAAACGCTGGACATGCTGCAGGAGGTCGAACGCGGAGACGTGCGGCTGAAGACCACCCGGCTGCCGATCAAATTCGACGGACAGCGTCCCGCAGCCCCAAAGGCCGCCCCTGCCCTAGGCGATGCAAATGCGCTTCTTTCAAAGGGATGGACCTGAGCCATGGCTGAGATCGGCGTTCATGCGCGTGCGATGGCGGGTCTGCCGCAGGACCATGCGGCGATCCCGGTCTGGAACTCCGAGGACTGGTATTTCGAGGACTTCGCGATTGGTGACAGGATCCGTTCGATCCGCCGCACCATCGCCGAAGGCGAGTCGATGCTGTTCAACAGCCTCGTCATGGACCACCATCCCTATGTCAGCGACGAGACCTTCGCCCGCGAGGAAGGCGTCTTCGGGCGCAGGCTGGTGGCGGGAGCCTTCGTCTTTTCGCTGGGCCTTGGGCTTGCGGCGACGAACTGCCTGAATTCGTTCAGCTACGGCTATGACCGGCTGCGCTTCATCAAGCCGGTGTTCATCGGCGACACGATCTACACGATCCGCGAGAACCTGTCGAAAGAGGTCCACAACAAGACGATGGGCAAGCTCAAGGTCAGCTATTCCGTCTACAAGGCCGAGGGCGAACTGGTGCTTTACGCCGAACACCTGCTGACGGCGCTTTACCGCGATCCCGCCCCGTTCGCCCAAGAGGCGCGGGAAAGGATGGCGGCAAAGGAAAAGTCCCGCAGCTGATCAGCCACGGGACCCTTTCAGTCAGCTGTCGGCGATGCAGACCTGACGTTGTCGGCCCAGCCCTTCGATCCCAAGCTCCACCACGTCGCCCGGCTTCAGATACTGCGGCGGCTTCATCCCCAGCCCGACCCCCGGAGGCGTCCCGGTGCTGACCACGTCGCCCGGATGCAGGGTGAAGAACTGCGACAGGTAGGACACGAGGAAGGGCACCTTGTAGACCATTGTCGCGGTGCTGCCGTCCTGCATCCGCTTGCCGTTCACGTCCAGCCACATGCGCAGCTTGCCCGGGTCCGGCACCTCGTCCCGCGTGACCAGCCAGGGGCCGATGGGGCCGAAGTTGTCGCTGGACTTGCCCTTTGACCATTGGCCGGAACGCTCGGTCTGATAAGCCCGCTCCGACACGTCATTGCAGACCATGAACCCGGCCACGTGGTCCATCGCATCGGCCTCAGCGATGTACTTGCCGGACTTGCCGATGACGAAGGCCAGCTCAACCTCCCAGTCGGTCTTTTCCGAACCGCGCGGGATGATGATCGGATCATCCGGCCCGCAGACCGCCGAGGTGTACTTGGCAAAGATCACCGGTTCTGGCGGGACCGCCATGCCGGACTCGGCCGCGTGGTCGGAATAGTTCAGCCCGATGCAGATGAACTTGCCGATCTGGCCCACTGCGGCGCCGATCCGCGGGGTGCCGGGGACAAGCGGCAGGCTTTCCGGGTCAAGTGCCTGCAACGGGGCAAGGTCGGCCAGCACCGCACCCGCGATATCGGGCACATGCGCCGACAGATCGCGCAGGCGACCGTCCGCATCCAGCATCCCGGGCTTCTCGGCGCCCCGCGCTCCATATCGCACAAGTTTCATCGTGATCTCCTCAGGTCGTCCAGCCGCCATCGATGACATGCTCGGTTCCGGTGGTAAAGGCGGCCTCGTCCGAGGCCAGGTAGCAGACCAGCGCCGCAACCTCCTCGGCGCGGCCCAGCCGTCCCATGGCCTGCCGCGCGATGAACGCCTTGAGCGCGCCGTCATAGTCGCCCGTGGCGCGCAGCCGCTCGTGCAGGCTTGGGCTGTCCACCGTCCCGGGACAGATCGCGTTGCAGCGGATGCCTTGCGTCACGTAGTCCGCCGCGACCGCTCGCGTCAGCCCCACCACCGCCGCTTTCGATGCCGAATAGACCGCGCGGTTGACCGGCCCCTTCTTCGGTCCCGCGACCGAGGACATGTTGATGATGGAACCGCCCCCCTTTGCCAGCATCCCCGGCAGGAAGGCGCGGATCATGCGGAACTGCGCCTTGGCGTTCAGGTCGAAAGCAAAGTCCCAGTCGCTCTCTGATGCTTCCATCACCGTGCCGTTGTGGACCACGCCCGCGCAGTTGAACAGGATGTCGATGGCTCCGACCTCCTTCGCGCAGGCCGCAATGGCGGCGGCGTCCAGCACATTCAGCCTGCGTGCCACGATGCCCGGCACCTGTGCCAGCTCGGCCAGTGCGGCATCGTTCACATCGGTCGCGATCACGGTCGCGCCTTCGAGCGCCATACGCTCGGCGGTGGCGCGGCCAATGCCCTGCCCCGCGGCCGTGATCAATGCGGTCTTTCCGGTCAGTCGTTCCATCTGATGTCCTTATGCGCTGGCCGGCAGGCAGGCCGGGCCAATCGGGTCAAAGCTCTTGTAGGTCAGGATGAACTCCCGGTGCCCCAGCGTCTCGGAGGCGGTCTGACGTCCGCCGGCGACCGCAAGCACCAGATCCCGGATCTCGCGACCCACCTCATCGATGCTGCGGCGGCCCTCGATGATGTCGCCTGCGTTGACGTCCATGTCCTCAGCCAGCGCGCGGAAGGTGTCGGGGTTGGCGCAGATCTTGATGACCGGCGAAATCGCCGAGCCAACAACCGAGCCACGCCCGGTGACGAACAGCGTCAGATGCGCGCCCGAGGCGATCATCTCGACGATCTCGGCATTGTCGCTGATGTTCGGGAAGCCGAAGCGCACCTCGCCGTCGGGGACCACATCCATCAGGTAAAGCCCGCCGCGCGGCGGCAGGTCGCCGGGCTTGATGATGCCGGAAATCGGACTGTCACCGGATTTTACGTAGGCCCCCAGCGATTTCTCCTCGATGGTCGAAAGCCCGCCCGCGGCATTGCCGGCGGCAAAACTGCCATAGCCCAGCGTCGCGTAGTAACGCTCCGCCTTCTGCACGCTGTCGCGCAGAAGCTGGCCTAGCTCCGGAGTGACGGCGCGCGAGGCCATGATCTCCTCGCAGCCGATCAACTCGCCGGTTTCCTCGAAGATACACGCAGCGCCTTCACTGACAAGCAGGTCGAAGGCCCGCCCCGCCGCCGGATTGCCAGAGATGCCGCTGGTGCCGTCCGAGCCACCGCAAACCGTGCCGATCACCAGATCGCTTGCAGCCATCGGCACCCGCACGGCGGTGGCGATCTCGGCCAGCGCGCCTTCCACCCAGTCCTGCCCCGCCTTGACCGTGGCCCGGGTTCCCCCCGCCTTCTGGATCACCAGCGTCTTGACCGGGCGGCCCGAGGCTTCGACCGCATTGCTTGCCCGCACCTTGTCAAAGCTCTCACAGCCAAGCGAGACGAAGAGAACCGCACCCACGTTCGGGTGCGTGCAGAGCCGTTCCATCATCCGGGCGGCGTATTCGTTTGGGAAACACCCCGGGAACCCGATCAACTGCACATCCCGGCCGCGGAAGCCCGCCACGATCTCCGACGCGACGAAATGCGCGCATTCCACCAGATAGGCCACGACCACCGTGTTGCGGATACCCTTGCGCCCGTCGGCGCGTAGCCAGCCCTGCATCAGCCTGTCCTCCCGTCGGCATCCTGAAGAACCACGCTTGGCGTATAGCCGGAGCGGAGGTTGTGGACGTGGACATGCGACCCGGCAGCGATATCGGCGGTGGCGATGCCGATGGGCATGCCATACTTGCGGACGGTGTCGCCCGCCGCGATGGGCTGGCGAGCGATCTTGTGGGCCATCGGGATCGACTGCGACAGCCGGACAGCGCCGGTTTCAAGCGCGACCTCGGTGCCTTCCGGTGCAGTGGCGCGGGCGACCAGGACGTTGTCGTCCGGGTGCAAGAGCAGGAAAGGTCCGGTCATGGGCGACGCTCCACCATGTAGATATGATCGGCGACGAGCACCGTATCGCCCTGCTGGTTGGCGACGGTCAGCCGTTCGGTCACGCGGCCGAAGCCGGGGCGCTTCTCCATCGGCTCGACCGCGATGATCTCGACCCGCGACCGGATCGTGTCGCCGATGAAAACCGGCTTCACAAAGCGCAACCTGTCATAGCCGTAAGAGAAGGCGACCGGATTGATGATGGTCGCAGTCAAACCGACGCCAATGGTGAAGACCATGGTTCCATGCGCGATGCGCTGGCCGAATGGCAACGTCTTGCAGAACTCGACATCCAGATGATGCGGGAAGAAGTCGCCGGAATGGCCGGCATGGACGACGAAATCCGTCTCGGTGATGGTGCGGCCCGTGGTTTCACGGCCTTCGCCCACGACGAAGTCCTCGTAGTATTTCACCTGTTCAAGCATCGGGTGCCCCCTTGATCGGATGTGCGGGCAGGGCCGCGCTGTCATAGGCCGCTTCGACCAGCGCCATCGTATGCCAGGCGTCCTCGGCGCTGCCTTGCAGGTTGTCGTCCTCGCCCACCGCGAAACGCATCACTTGGGTGAAGCGGCCGAGGAAGGCCTCGATGAACCAGTTGCCCGCCAGCGACACCTGCTCCCACCCTGCGCCGGTGTTCAGCCACAGCTCGTCGGGTTCTCCCTTCGGATAGTCGAGGTTCACCCCCAGCTTCACATAGGCCGCCCCCCGGGTGCCGCAAATGCGGAACTCGCAGGCCTGGAATTGCCGACCGAAGCTGTGGTTGTGATTGATCGACAGGGCGCAGCGCACCTCTGGTCCGTAGTCGAGGATCATCGCCGAGCGGGTGTTCGACACGGTCGAGGAGGGATGGCCAAGGGTCCGGGCATGCACACCGAGCGGATTGCCCAGAAGGTCGCGGATCGCGTCGAGGTAGTGGATGGAGTGCAGCAGGATCTCCACCCTCGGCAGATTGGCCAGGAAGGCCCACAGATGCCACGGCGTGTCCACGGCCAAGAGCCCGTCGATATCGACGACCTGCCCCAGAAGGCCCCGGTCGATGGCATCCTTCAACGCCAGAAGGGCCGGCGCGAACCGAAGCTGGAAGTTGACCGCCGCCTTCAGCCCCTTCGCCCGGCAGATGCGGATGATGCGGTCAGCCTCGGCCATGTCCGAGCCCATCGGCTTCTGCATGATGCAGACGGCACCGTCCGGCAGCGCCTCCAGAAGGGCCGGATGCGCGGCGGGCGGGGTGGCAAGATCGTAGACCGCGCCCAGTCCAGGCGCGGTGGCCTCCGCGACGCTGGCAAACGCGCGGGTGCCTGCCTTTGCGGCCACCGCCTCCGCCTTCGCCAGATCGGGATCGTAGATCCCGGCGATCTTGAACCCCAGCCGGGCATAGGCCGGCAGATGTGCGTCGGTGACGATGGACCCGGCCCCGAAAATCACCAGGGGCAGCGAGGTCTTCGGCAGGAGAATGGTTTGCCGCAGCTCAGTCGACATGGAAGACTTCCGTCATCTCGGCCCACCACTCGCCATCCTTCCGGCTGTCCAGCGGGCGCTGCAATGGCATGTTGACCGCCCACCAGCGCTGCGTCTCGGGGTCTGCGGCCATCTTCATCATATCGGCGGCAAAGTCGGTGCCGTGGTATTCGAAGTAGGAGAACATCAAGTTCTCCGGCTCTTTCAGAAAGATCGAGTAGTTGCGGATATTGCACTCCGCGATCTTGGCGAGCACGCTAGGCCAGACGGCCGCGTGCAGCTTGCGGTATTCGGCCTTGCCCTCTTCCGACAGGCCGATGACGGAACCATAGCGCTTCATGCGGGCCTCACTTCAAACTGGCTGCCTTCGGACATGCGGGCCTGCAATGCGGCTTCGTCCCAGTCGATCCCGATACCCGGAGCCTTGGGGGCCAGCGCATAGCCACCCTCGCGCGCCATGGGGGCGGCGATCTCGTCCAGTTGCGGGATATATTCCAGCCAGGGCGCGTTCGGCACGGCGCACACCAGGCTGACGTGAAGCTCCATCAGGAAATGCGGGCAGATCGCCAGGTTATGCGCCTCGGCCATATGCGCGACCTTGAGCCAGGGGGTGATGCCGCCCACCCGTGCCACATCGGCCTGCACGATCCCGCAAGCCCCGGCCGCGATGTAATCGGCGAACTGGCCGGGAGAGTAAAGGCTTTCCCCCAGCGCGATGGGCACCCGCGACTGGCGGGCCAGGCGGGCATGGCCGGCGATGTCATCGGCGGGAAGGGGTTCCTCGAACCAGCCGATGTTCAGCGATTCCAGCAGCGGCAGGCGGCGCGCGGCTTCCGGCCCGGTCATCGACTGGTTGGCGTCGGTCATGATCTCGTAATCCGGGCCAAGGGCGGTCCGCACCGCCGTCAGCCGCGCGGCATCGCCTGCGACCGTCGGCTTGCCGATCTTGATCTTCGACCCCAGGAAGCCCTGGGCGCGCATGGCCAGCGCATCTTCGACAAGGGCCGCCGGTTCCAGATGCAACCAGCCACCTTCGGTCGAATACATCGGCACCCGCGGCTTCGCCCCGCCCGCCAGTACGTGCAGCGGCAGTCCGGTCCGCTTGCCGCGCAGATCCCACAAGGCGGTGTCGATGGCGGCGAGCGCCAGCGACATGATCGGCCCGACCGCCGTGGCATGGCTCGTGAACAGAAGATCGCGCCAGATCGCTTCGATCATCGCGCCCTCGCGTCCCATCAACGCGGGCAAAAGCGTGTGATGCAAGAGCGCCAGGACCGAAGGCCCGCCGTCGCCGATGGTGTAGGAATAGCCCCTGCCGGTCGCGCCCTCGGCGTCGGTCAGGGTGACGAAGATCGTCTCCTGGCTCTTGAAGCTCTGGATCGCGTCGGTGCGTTTGACCTTGGGCACCAGATCGACAAGGAAGGCCTCGGCCCGTTCGATGACCGCCATGTCATACCCTCAGGCTTGCGCCGGTCTCGGCGTCGAACAGGTGGCATTTGTCCAGCGCGATCCCGAAGCGCAGGACTTCCCCCGTCCGCACCGGGCGCGGGTTCAGCATCTTGGCCTGCACCTCGGTCCCCGCCAGCGTGCCGAACAGCAGCGTCTCGGTCCCCAGGGGCTCGGTCAGGGTCACCGGCATGTCCACATGCGCCATATGCGCGGTCGGCGGCAGGGAATGGCCTTCGGGCATGATGTTGTCGGCCCGCACGCCGAACTGCACCGCCTGCCCCTCGTGCGCCGAGAGACCGGGCGGCAGCGGCAGGGCGGTTCCATCGGCCAGTCGCAGCGCGCCGCCTGTCACGGTGGCAGGCATCAGGTTCATCGGGGGCGAGCCGATGAAGGTCGCGACGAAGGAATTCACCGGGCGCTCGAACACCTCCAGCGGAGTGCCGATCTGCACGATATGCCCGTCGCGCATGATGACGATGCGGTCGGCCAGCGTCATCGCCTCGACCTGGTCGTGCGTCACATAGATGATCGTGGTGCCGACCTTCTGGTGCAGGCGTTTGATCTCGACTCGCATCTGGGTGCGCAGCTTGGCGTCGAGATTCGACAGCGGCTCGTCGAACAGGAACACGTCCGGATGGCGCACGATCGCGCGGCCCATCGCAACCCTTTGGCGCTGGCCGCCCGACAACTGCCCCGGCTTGCGATCCAGCAGCGGGGTCAGTGACAGGATGTCCGCCGCCTCGGCCACGGCCTTTGCGATCTCCGGCTTCGACCGCTTGGCGATGTGCAGCGAGAAGCCAAGGTTTTCCCGCACCGTCATGTGCGGGTAAAGCGCGTAGTTCTGGAACACCATGCTGATGTTGCGGTCACGCGGGGGCAGATCGTTCACCATCCGGTCCCCGATCCGCACCTCGCCGCCCGAGATATCCTCCAGCCCCGCGATCATCCGCAGCGTGGTCGACTTGCCGCAGCCCGACGGGCCGACCAGCACCACGAACTCGCCATGCGCGATGTCGAGGTTGATCGCATGTACCACCGGCAGGGCGCCGTAGGTTTTCACAACGTCCCGCAGGACAACTTCAGCCATGACTTATCCTTTCACGCCGCCGAAGGTCAGGCCGGCGATGAGGTGTTTCTGCACAAGGAAGGTCAGCACCAGCGCGGGGATGATCATCAGCACCGCCAGCGCACACATGCCGCCCCAGTTGAGGGTGAACTGCGAGGTGAAGTCCATGAGCCCGACGGGCATGGTCTTCGAGTTGAGCGACCGGGTCAGCTGACTGGCCAGCGCATATTCGTTCCACGAGGTCAGGAAGGCGAAGATCCCCGCGCTGGCGATGCCCGCCCGCGCCACCGGGAATTCCACTTTCCAGAAGGCCTGCCAGCGGGTGCAGCCGTCGATCTCGGCCGCCTCGGCCAGTTCCTTCGGGACCTGCCGAAAGAAACCGTCGATCAGCCAGATTGTGAAAGGCACGTTCAGCGCGACATAGACGAGGATCATGCCGAAATGCGTGTCGATGATGCCAATCCGCCCGAACAGGATGAAGAGCGGCAGCGACAGCGCCACCCCCGGCACCGCCCGCGTGACCATCAGGCCGACGAAGATTGCCGCCTTGCCGGGAATGCGATGCCGCGCAAAGGCGTAGCCGCCCGCCATGCCGACCAAAAGCGCTATGGCGGTGGAAGTCAGCGAGATGATCATCGAGTTCCAGAAGTAGGTCAGCACCGGCACACCGCCCTCGCCGACGCCGCCGAACATCGCGCGGTAGTGGTCGAGGTTCAGCTCGGTCGGAATCCAGACCGGCGGCTTGGCCATGATCTCGACCGTGGGCCGGAAGCTGTTCAGCACGACCCAGAGGCCGGGCAGACAGATGATGCTCATCGCGAGGAATAGGCCAAGGAAATGGCCCCCCTTCAGCAGTCGGCGGCGGATTCGGTGCGTGCGGCCTTGGTCCATGGTGTCAGTCCCCCATGCCAAGACTGGTCCGCGCCGTGGTCAGCTTGCGGAAGAAGTAGACGGTGAAGACGATCGACAGCAGGATGGCGATGTACCCCATCGCATTGGCGTATCCCATCCGCGCGTCGACATAGCCGGTGCGCCCGATCAGCGTCCACAAAAGTTCGGTCCTGCGGGCGGGGCCGCCCGCGGTCATCACCTGCACGATGTCATAGGCCCGAGCCACGTCCAGCGACCGGATCGCCATCGCGATATAGATGAAGGGCATCAGGAACGGCAGCGTCACATAGCGGAAGGTCTGCCAGGGCGTACAGCCATCCACCCGCGCTGCCTCGACCGGATCCTGGGGGATCGCGAAAATGCCGGCAAGGATCAGGATTGCGAAGACCGAGGTCGAGGTCCAGACCTCGGCAGCCACGATGGCCAGGAAGGCGAGGTTGCCGTCGACCAGCCAGGGGATCGCCACGTCGGTCAGTCCCAGCGATTGCAGGGCGTTGTTCAGAAGGCCCACGTTGTCATTGAAGATGAACTTGAACTGGAAGCCCACCAAGATGGGCGAGAACATCATCGGGAACATCATCATCGTGCGCAGCAGGCGCTGCCCGAGCGTGACCTTGGCGACCATCACCGCCAGGCCAAGTCCCAGTAGCATCTCAAGGTTGAGGGCCAGCGTCAGGAGAAGAACCGCGCGCCCGAACGCTGCCCAGAAGTTAGCATCGCCCATCGCCTTCCCGTAGTTGAAAGTCCCGATCCAGCGGGTGATCGTCTCGGGCCGGGTCAGCTGGAAGGCGGTGAAACTGGAATAGAGGCTGAGAACCAGCGGAATCGCGACCACTGCAAGCAGGATCACGAATGCCGGCAACAACAGGACCAGCCACGGGGGTAGGCGCATCTGGTACATCGGGGTCCTTCCGCGAGGCAAGCTGGAAGCGGCGCCAGCGAAGGGCGCCGCTTCCATTCAGGTTCAGGACAGGATCAATAGACCCCGTTCTCGCGCATCAGGCTGTCCACGGCGTCAGAGGCGGTCTGCAATGCCTCGTCCACCGTCTTGTCGCCCAGGATGGCCGCCTGAAGTTCCGGGTAGATCAGGTTCGTCGCCTCGATCCAGTAAGGAGTCTTCGGCACCGGGAAGGCGGTCTTCGCGGTTTCCTGGAAGGCGGCCAGCACTTCGGCCTTGTAGGGGTCGGATGCGGCGTCGGCGATCACCTTGTCCCAGACGGCCGTCCGCGTCGGCAGCGGTCCGGCAGCGGATTCCAGCGCCTGGCTGTCCTCGTTGGTCAGGAAGTCGACCAGCGACGCGGCGGCCTCCTTGTTTGCGCAGGCTTCGGTGACGGAAAATCCGTGGAAGCCTGACCAGCCCGTGCGCACGCCCGCGGCTCCCTTTGGCGCGGGTGCCACGCCTACATTGCCGGCGACCTTCGATGCCGCAGGATCGTTGAAGAAGCCCGACCAGCCCGGCCAGTCCAGGTTCAGCGCGATGGTGCCCGAGGCAAAGCCGTTGCCAAGGTCATCCCACAGATAGTTGGTGGTCCCCGGCGGCACGGCCCCCGCCTTGTAGAGATCGACGAACCATTGCAGCGCCATCTTGCCCTCGGGCGAGTTGAAGGCGGGCGAGAAGTCGTCGTTGAACATCTTGCCGCCATTGGCCACGACAATCTCGTAGAACCGACCGGCAATGCCCTCTTCCTTGCCGGCGTACTGGGTGCCGTAGAAGTTGGGCGGATCGGCGAAGAACATTGCCTGGTCGCGGAACTGGTCCCAGGTCTCCGGCACGGCCAGGTCATAGCCATACTTCGCCTTGAACGCCTCGGCCTTGGCCGGGTCGGTGTAAAGCGACTTCTGGTAATACAGCGCCGAGACGTCGAACTGGGCGCGCGGCAGCATCACCAGCTTGCCGTCCAGCGTCGCCGCCTCGATGTTCGCGGGGACAAAGCCCGCGATCGTCTCGGCGGGCAGAAGCGGTGTCAGGTCGGTGTAAAGCTGCGGGTACTGCGGGGCGAAGGAGGAATGGTTCGACCCCACGCACCAGGTGATTGCACCGGCGGCGATGTCGGCCTTGAACTCCTTGTCCAGCTCGAAGTGGTTCTTCTGGCTGACGATGTTCACCTTGGCGCCGGTCTTGGCCTCCCATTCCGGGATGCGGGCATAAAGCGCCTCGTACTGCTGCCCGCCGATCAGCTTGGCGTCGATGGTGACCCCGGCATACTCGCCATCGGCGAGCGCGCCCGAGGCCAGGCCAAGCCCCGCCAAAAGTGCCAGCGCGCTGCTGGCCGCGAATGTCTTCATGGCATTTCCTCCCTGGTTTGTGCCGTGCCGTCGGCGACCGCACCTCGCACCGCTATCAATTTCATATCCGGAACGATGTTTCATGTATAAATGTAGTTGAAAGACTGCGTCAAGCTGCGTTTAGATGCGACAGTGCACCGCGCAGGCGAAATCCGGGGGATGGAATGATCTTTGACACGCACCTGCACCTCATCGACCGGTCGCGACTGAGCTACCCTTGGCTGGCCGGTGTGCCGGCCCTGGATCGTGACTGGGATTTCGATTCCTACGCAACCACCGCGGCGCGGGTCGGGATCACGAGCGTCCTGCATATGGAGGTTGATGTCGCGGAAACCGACATCGACGCGGAAACTGCCTGGATCGCAGAGCTGATGGCGCGACCAGGAAGTCTGCTGCGCGGGGCGATCAGTGCTGCCCGACCCGAATCCGACGGTTTCGAGGCCTGGCTCGACCGCGTCGATCGACGGGTCGTGCGGGGCGTGCGACGGGTGCTGCATGTTGTTCCCGATGCCGTATCGCAGGAAGAGCGCTTTCGCCGGAATCTTCGGAAACTTGGGCAGTTGGGGCTGCCGTTCGACATCTGCATGCTGCAACGCCAGCTTTCGCTGGCGGTTGCACTGGTGGATGCCTGCCCCGACACGATGTTCATTCTGGACCATTGCGGTGTGCCCGATATCGCATCGGGCGCCTTCGCTGACTGGGCAGGCTGGATCAGTCGCCTTGCCGAACGGCCGAACGTGAACGCGAAGCTTTCCGGGATCAGCGCCTATGGCCCGCCGGACTGGACCTTGCAGACATTGCAACCCTACACGCGCCATCTGATCGAAGCGCTCGGCCCCGGTCGTGTCGTCTGGGGGTCGGATAGCCCGGTTTGTACCCTGCAATCCTCTCTGCCCGAATGGGTCGCCGCCACGCAGGCCTTGTTGTCTGACCTCACCCCGGACGAGCGTAACGGCATCCTGAATGGCAATGCCGATCGGCTCTGGTTCAAGACCTGATAGTCGACCGTCATCCCAAGGCGACATGACCCAAGGCGAAGGGACCGGTGCATTCTACATAAGAATGCTTGGCATCGAGCGGTCGTGGCAGGACGAAGCCTTGGGTCGAGCCTCGGATCCTTTCTTGTCGCCGTCTCGTCGTCCCGATCAATCAGGCCGGCACGATCTCTGGACGTGGCTCTGGTCGTCTTTGGCCTGCAACGTGGATTGGCACAGAAAAGCGCCCGCTTACCCCTTTGCCGAGAAGTAGTCCGCGATGGTCTTGGCCATTGCCTCGGAAATTCCGTCCACGGCCTGCAAGTCTGCCACCCCGGCCCGCGCGACGGCCTTGGAGCTGCCGAAATGTTGCAGAAGGGCGCGTTTCCGGGTAGCGCCGATGCCGGGGATATCGTCGAGGGGGGTCAGGCTGACGGCCTTCGCCCGCTTGGCGCGATGCGCGCCGATAGCCCAGCGGTGGGCTTCATCCCGCAGGCGCTGGATGAAGTAGAGGACGGGGTCGTTCCTTTGCAGGGCGAAGGGGCGTTCGCCCGGGCGATGGAATTCCTCTTTCCCGGCGTCGCGGTCGACGCCCTTGGCGACCCCGACCATGGCGATGTCGTCCACCCCCAGTTCCGCCATGATCCCCGCCACGGCAGAGACCTGCCCGGCGCCACCGTCGATCAAAAGGAGGTCGGGCCACATTTCGGTCTTGCGGTCGGGGTCTTCCTTCAAGAGGCGCTCGAACCGGCGGGTCAGGACTTCCTTCATCATGCCGAAGTCGTCGGAATTGGCCCCGGCCTCGGAGCGGATGTTGAACTTGCGGTATTGGCTTTTCAGGAAGCCCTCGGCGCCCGCCACGATCATCCCGCCGACGGCATGGGCGCCCTGGATATGCGAGTTGTCATAGACCTCGATCCGCTGCGGCGGGGCATCGAGGTCGAAGGCTTCGGCAAGACCGGCGAGGAGCTTGTTCTGGGTGGTGGATTCGGCCATCCGGCGGGCGAGGCTTTCGCGGGCGTTGCGGACCGCGTTCTCCACCAGCTCGGCCTTTTCGCCCCGTTGCGGCACGGCGAGTTCCACCTTGCGTCCCGCCCGGATCGACAGGGCCTCAGTCACGAGGTCGGGGTTGTCGACGGGATGGGAGAGCAGGATCAGCCGCGGCGGCTCCTTGTCGTCGTAGAACTGGGTGAGGAAGGCCTCCATGATCTCGGGTGCCTCGGCCCCGGCGCCGGTCTTGGGGTAGAAGTCACGGTTGCCCCAGCTTTGGTTGGCGCGGATGAAGAAGACCTGCACGCAGGCCTGCCCGTGTTCGAGGTGGAGGGCCACCACATCGGCCTCGGCCACGCCCTGCGGGTTGATGCCCTGGCTCTGCTGGATCTGGGTCAGCGCCTTGATCCGGTCGCGCAGGGCGGCGGCGCGTTCGAATTCCATCGCTTCCGAGGCGGCGGCCATGTCGCGGGCGAGGTCGGCCTGGACCGAGGTGGTCTTGCCTTCGAGGAACCGTTCGGCATCGGCCACCAGCTCGGCATAACCCTCCTGGCTGATCTTGCCGACGCAGGGGGCGGAGCAGCGCTTGATCTGGTATTGCAGGCAGGGCCGGGTGCGACTTTCGAACATGCTGTCCGAGCAGTTCCGCAGCAGGAACACCTTCTGCAACTGGTTCAGCGTCCGGTTCACCGCGCCCGCGCTGGCGAAGGGGCCGAAATAGGCGCCCTTCTCGGACTTCTTGCCGCGGTGCTTCTTGATCTGCGGGAAGGGGTGTTCGGCAGAGATCAGGATGTTCGGGAATGACTTGTCGTCGCGCAGGAGCACGTTGTAGCGCGGCTTCAGCTGTTTGATGAGGTTCTGTTCCAGAAGCAGCGCCTCAAGCTCCGTCCGCGTGGTCAGGAACATCATCGAGGCGGTTTCGTGGATCATCCGGGCGATGCGGCCGGAATGGCCTGCAGGACGAGCGTAGTTCGTCACCCTTGCTTTCAGGTTACGCGCCTTGCCGACGTAAAGGACTTCGCTGGCCGCGTTCAGCATCCGGTAGACGCCCGGCGAACCGTCGAGCGTGCGGAGGTAATCCTGGATCACCTCATGTCCGGTACGGGGTTTTTCGTCGGTCATCTGGCGGTGTCGATTCTCTGGTCAGGGCTGCACTGAACGGGTGGTGGTGGCAAGAGCAAAGCTGTCCACGGAATCTGGGGATAACTCTGCGGAGAAGATTTCAGGAGCGCGGATTTTCCCTTGTTTTCGGGCCGGTTCGTGAAGTTGCCTATTTTTTAGGCACATTGGGAACACGTTGATTCCAAACAAAAGATTTTCTATCTCGTCGCAAATCCCTGAAATCCCAGTTGAATCATGACGGTCTTGTGACGGATGCGTGAGAAGTGGACAAGTTGACGCGGGGTCGTTCTGGAAAGCCTATTCCACGCCCAGAACGTCAGGCGTTTTCCAGCCGAGATGCTGGCCTCCGTCCACCGCGATGAACTGGCCGGTCACGCCAGGGCTGTCGAGGAAGAAGCCCAGCGCTGCGGTGATGTCCTCGGGGTTCGAGCCGCGTTTCAGGACGGTCGCCGCACGCTGGCGGGCGAAGTGGTCGCCGGACTGCCGCGCGCCGCGCAGGGTTGGGCCCGGGCCGATGGCGTTGACGCGGATATGCGGGGCAAGGCCCTGGGCGGCGGTCTGGGTCAAGGCCCAGAGGCCCATCTTGGCGATGGTGTAGGTGGAAAACTCGGGCGTGAGCTTCAGGATGCGTTGGTCGATCATATTGACGATCAGGCCCTGCGCACGGGGTTCGCCGGTTTCGTCTGCCGTCGCGGGGGGGCACTGGCGCGCGAATGCTTGTGTCAGGACGTAGGGCGCGCGGAGGTTGGATTCGATGTGGCGGTCCCAGCTTTCGCGGGTGGCGGTGTCGATCCGGTCGTATTCGAAGATCGAGGCGCTGTTGACCAGCACGGTCAGCGGGCCAAGCGCGGCGGCGGCGGCGGGGATCAGGGCCTGGACCTGCGCCTCGTCCAGAAGATCGGCCTGGAAGGCCCGGGCGCGGCGGCCCATGGCGCGGATTTCGGCGACGGTGGTGTCGGCCTCGTCGGCAGAGGTGGCGTAGTGCACCGCGACATCGTGGCCGCGCCCTGCCAGATACAGTGCCATCGCGCGGCCAAGCCGCTTTCCGGCGCCGGTGACCAGCGCGGTCATCGGGCCTTGCCCCCGCAGGCGCAGGTCTTCTGGCCGATCAGGTAGCGCCCGCATTTGCCGCAGCGCGGAGGGTCCTGGCGTTTGCGCAGGATGCGGGGCAGCGACGAGGGGAAAAGGGCGCGACCGACCAGGGCGACAAGGACCATCGCGGCCAGGAAGAGGAAGATGACCTTGACCAGCATCTAGAGCCCGTATCGCGCCCAGAGCGCCCTATCCTCGACCGCGCCGAGGGTTTCGTCGATGACCGAAAGGCCGAGGCGCTGGAAGAGGCTGCGCTTGCGACCGAGGGGGAGGAGCCTGACCTTGTCGCCGTACAGGTCCTTCAGCTTGGGGACCATGTGGGCGATGCCGTCGGCAAGACCGAGATCGACCGACTGCTGGCCGACCCAGATGTCGGCGTTGAAGAGATCTGCGGTTTTGCTGAGGCGCTGCCCGCGTGAGTGCTTCACATGATCGATGAAGGCTTGGTGGATCGGGGTTTGCAGCGCTTTGAGGCGGTCGATGTCTTCGGGTTTCTGCGGCAGGAATGGGTCGGCGAAGCTTTTGGACTTGCCCGCCGTGACCACGCGGCGTTCGACGCCCTGTCGGGCCATCAGCTCGGGGAAGCCGAACGAGGCGAAGATCACGCCGATGGAGCCGACGAGGCTGCTGGGATCGACCCAGATGTCATCGGCCGCACAGGAAAGCCAGTAGCCGCCCGAAGCCGCCACATCCTCGACGAAGGCGTGGACGGGGATCTTCTTCTCGTCCGCCAGCCGCCGGATGCGCGCGGCGATGAGCGAGGACTGCACGGCAGAGCCGCCCGGCGAGTTGATCGCCAGCGCCACGGCAACGGGCTTCAGCTTGAAAGCCTTTTCGATCAGGGGAGCGAGGGCCTCGTCGTTCAGGCCACGCGTGCCGGTGCCGATGGTGCCCGAAAGGCGGATCACCGGAACGACGGGCGGTTTCGGCAGGAAGGGGATCAGGCGGCGCATGGCCAACAGGTAAGGCCTGAAGGGCTTGCGGGCAAGGGCGGGGCGCGGCAGGGTCTTCTGCATGATCGACAAGCTGGAAATGTTCATCGCGCTGGCGAAGGAACGGCACTTCGGCCGGGCGGCGGAGGCGTGCGGAGTAACGCAGCCCTCACTATCAAGTGCGATCCGGCAGCTGGAGGATCAGCTGGGCGTGCAGCTGGTGTTCCGCGGCAGCCGTTTCCAGGGCCTGACGCCGGAGGGGCAGCGCGTGCTGGACCGGGCCTTGGGCATCGTCGGCGACGTGCGGGCCCTGAAGGACGAGATGCGGGTCGTGCGCACCGGCCTCTCGGGCAATCTGCGGATCGGGGTGATCCCCACCGCGCTGCCGATGGTGGCCGACCTGACCGGGCCGTTCACCCAGAAACATCCGAATGTGCGGGTGTCGATCCTGTCGCGGACCAGCGTCGAAATCCTGACGGGGATCGAGGCGCTGGATCTGGAGGCCGGGGTCACCTACCTCGACAACGAGCCCTTGGGCCGGGTGTCGCAAGTACCGCTCTACACCGAGTTCTACCGCCTGCTGATCGCGCCAGGGTCGGAGCTTGCAGGGCGGCGGCAGATCAGCTGGCATGACCTGTCGGCGATTCCGCTGTGCCTGCTGACCTCTGACATGCAGAACCGGAGGATCGTCAATCAGCACCTTGGCGAGGCCGGGGTGGATGCGGCGCCGATGATCGAATCGAACTCGACGATGGCGCTGGTGGCGCATGTGCTGACCGGGCGCTGGGCGTCGGTGGTGCCGAAGAAGCTGGCAGATATGTTCGTCGCGGACGGGCGCTTGCATTCCATTCCCATTGTCGAACCGGAGGCGGAGCATACCGTCGGGCTGATCGCGGCGCGGCGCGACCCGCAGACGCCCGTCTTGCAGGCGCTGGTGGATGAGGCTGTTCGGCTGTTTCGATAGGCATGGCCTATTGAGCAACGGCATATCTGGATTGAATCGCCTATCAATCGGCGTATACCCTTGCATGCCAGCCAGAGGTTGCCCGCATGCTCGATTCCCACGTCCAGTCCGACCGAATTGCCGAAATCCTTGAGGCCCATATTGGGCTTGAGGGACCGCTGCTACCGATCCTCCACGCGATCCAGGCAGAGTTCGGCCATGTGCCCGAAAGCGCGATTCCGCAGATTGCGGCGGCGCTGACGATTTCCAAGGCGGAAGTGCATGGGGTCATCAGCTTCTACCACGATTTCCGCGAGAGGCCTGCCGGGCGGCATGTGCTGAAGCTGTGTCGGGCCGAGGCCTGTCAGGCGGCCTTTGGCAACTCGGTCGCGGAACGGGCGAAGCAGAAGCTTGGCATCGACTGGCACGAGACGACGCCAGATGGCGCGGTGACGCTGGAGCCGGTGTTCTGCCTGGGTCTTTGCGCCTGCGGACCGGCGGCGATGGTAGATGGTCGACTGGTGGGAATGCTGACGCCGAAATCGGTCGAAAAGCTGATCGACGAGGTGGAGAAATGAGGGTCTGGCTTCCGCTTGACAGTTTCGCCCTGGCGATGGGCGGTGAAGAGGTTGCCAGAGCCATCCTGGCCGAGGCGAAAGCGCGCGGGGTCGAGGTGACACTGACCCGCAACGGCAGCCGTGGCATGGCCTGGCTGGAACCGCTGGCCGAGGTGGAGGTAAACGGCGTCCGGCACGGCTTCGGGCCAATGACGCTTGCGGATGTGCCGGGCCTGTTCGGTGATCTGGCTGCGCATCCCAAGGCTCTGGGTCCGGTCGAGGAGCTGGGCTGGATGAAGGGCCAGACCCGGCTGACCTTTGCCCGCGTGGGGGTGATCGACCCGCTTTCGCTGGCGGAGTATCGGGCGCATGGCGGGTTGGAAGGGCTGGACAAGGCCCGAACCATGACCAAGGCACAGATCGTTGCCGAAGTGACGGACTCCGGCTTGCGGGGTCGTGGTGGCGCGGGTTTCCCGACGGGGATCAAGTGGAAGACCGTTAGCGAGGCGAAGGCGGACCGCAAGTATATCGTCTGCAACGCCGACGAGGGCGACAGCGCCACCTTTGCCGACCGGATGCTGATGGAGGGCGACCCCTTCACCCTGATCGAGGGCATGGCGATCGCCGGGCTGGCCTGCGGGGCGACGAAGGGCTTCGTCTACATTCGCAGCGAATATCCGGTGGCGATCCGGGTGATGCGCGCGGCGGTGGACATCGCACGGGCCGAGGGCGTGTTGGGCAAGGCTTTCGACATGGAGATCCGCGTCGGCGCCGGGGCCTATGTCTGCGGCGAGGAAACGAGCCTCTTGAACAGCCTGGAAGGCAAGCGCGGGATCGTGCGCGCCAAGCCGCCGCTGCCGGCTCTGGAAGGCTTCATGGGCAAGCCGACGGTGGTGAACAACGTGATCTCGCTGGCCTCGGTGCCGGTGATCCTGGCCAAGGGGGCGGCGTTCTACAAGGACTTCGGCCTCGGCCGGTCGCGCGGGACGATCCCGCTGCAGATCGCCGGGAACGTGAAATACGGCGGGCTCTATGAAACCGCCTTCGGCCTGACCCTGGGCGAGATCGTCGACAGGATCGCGGGTGGCTGCTTCACCGACCGGCCGGTCAAGGCGGTGCAGGTGGGCGGCCCACTGGGTGCCTATTTCCCGCGCGCGCTGTTCGACACGCCCTTCGGCTATGAGGAATTCGCCGCGAAGGACGGGCTGATCGGCCATGCCGGGCTGACGCTCTTCGACGACAGCGCCGACATGCTGGCGATGGCCCGCTTCGCGATGGAGTTCTGCGCCATCGAGAGCTGCGGCAAATGCACCCCCTGCCGGATCGGGTCGACCCGTGGGGTGGAAACGCTGGACCGGCTGGCGCGCGGCGATGCCGATGCGATCCCGATCCTCACCGATTTGTGCAACACGATGAAGCTTGGTTCGCTTTGCGCATTGGGCGGCTTCACCCCATATCCGGTAATGAGCGCGCTGACGCATTTCCCGGATGACTTCGCCCGCGCGAAGGAGGCCGCCGAATGACCGAGACCGTGAAGGGCCCCGCGTCCTACTTTCCGTCGATCGAAAAGACCTATGGTCAGCCGGTCGGCCACTGGTTCGCGCAGATCGCCGGTATGCTGGACCAGCCGCACATGCAGATCGTCGGTTTTCTGAAAGAAACTCACGGGCTGGGCCACGGCCACGCCAATGCCATCGTCGCCCACCAGCTTGCCGCACGGAAAGGCTAATCAGATGAAAGACTTCATCATTCCCGACCGCGATTTCGGAACCCCGGCATCCAAGGCCAAGGCGATGGTTACGCTGACCATCGACGGCTTCGACGTGACTGTGCCGGAAGGCACCTCGATCATGCGCGCGGCGGCAGAGATCGGGATTTCTGTTCCAAAACTTTGCGCCACCGACAGCGTCGACGCCTTCGGGTCCTGCCGCCTTTGTCTGGTCGAAATCGAGGGGCGGAACGGGACGCCGTCGTCCTGCACGACTCCGGTCGCGCCGGGGATCAAGGTTCACACCCAGACCAGCCGGATCAAGCAGCTGCGCCGGGGGGTGATGGAGCTTTACATCTCGGACCACCCGCTCGACTGCCTGACCTGTGCCGCGAACGGCGACTGCGAGTTGCAGGACATGGCCGGTGCCGTGGGCCTGCGCGATGTCCGCTATGACGCGGTCGACACGCACTTCCGCGCGAAGAACACCAGCGGCGAAGCCAACCCGCAGTGGCTGCCGAAGGACGATTCCAACCCTTATTTCACCTATGACCCGGCGAAGTGCATCGTCTGCTCACGCTGCGTCCGGGCGTGTGAGGAAGTGCAGGGGACGTTTGCGCTGACCATCGAGGGGCGGGGCTTCGACAGCCGGGTGTCCTTCGGTGCGAAGACCGACAATGCGCTGGCCTCGGATTGCGTCAGCTGCGGCGCCTGCGTGCAGGCCTGCCCGACAGCGACGCTGAGCGAGAAGTCGGTGATCGACATCGGCACGCCCGACCGGTCGATCATCACCACCTGCGCCTATTGCGGCGTCGGGTGCAGCTTCAAGGCCGAGATGCGCGGCGACGAGCTGGTGCGGATGACGCCCTACAAGCACGGCAAGGCCAACCGGGGCCATAGCTGCGTCAAGGGCCGCTTCGCCTATGGCTATGCCACGCACCAGGACCGGATCCTGAAGCCGATGATTCGCGACAGCATCAACGATCCGTGGCAGGAAGTCTCCTGGGCCGAGGCGATGGAGTTCGCAGCAAACCGGATGAAGGGCATCCAGGCGAAATACGGGCGCAATTCGGTGGGGGTGATCACCTCCTCGCGCTGCACGAACGAGGAGACCTACCTCGTCCAGAAGCTGACCCGCGCGGTGTTCATGAACAACAACACCGACACCTGCGCCCGCGTCTGCCATTCGCCCACTGGCTATGGCCTGGGCCAGACCTTCGGGACATCAGCGGGGACCCAGGACTTCGACTCGGTCGAGGAATCGGACGTGATCCTGGTGATCGGCGCCAACCCCTCGGCGGCGCACCCGGTCTTCGCGTCCCGCATGAAGAAGCGGCTGCGCAAGGGCGCGAAGCTGATCGTCGTCGACCCGCGCCGGACGGAAACCGTGGAAGGCCCGCATTACAAGGCCGCGCATCACCTGGCGCTGACGCCGGGGACGAACGTGGCGGTCGTCAGCGCGCTGGCGCATGTCATCGTGACCGAGAAGCTCTACGACGAAGAGTTCATCCGCACCCGCTGCGACTGGGACGAATTCCAGGACTATGCCGAGTTCATCAGCGCCCCGAACCACTCGCCCGAGGCGGTGGAACTGGTGACGGGCGTCCCGGCCGAAGAAGTGCGCAAGGCGGCACGGCTTTATGCGACCGGCGGCAACGGGGCGATCTACTACGGGCTGGGGGTGACGGAACACTCGCAGGGCTCGACCACTGTCATCGGCATCGCCAACCTCGCCATGCTGACCGGCAACATCGGGCGGCAGGGCGTCGGGGTGAACCCGCTGCGCGGCCAGAACAACGTGCAGGGCTCCTGCGACATGGGGTCCTTCCCGCATGAACTGCCGGGCTACCGCCATGTGAAGAACGCCGATGTGCGGGCGATCTACGAGAACCTCTGGGGCGTCACCATCGACCCGGAGCCGGGCCTGCGCATCCCGAACATGCTGGACGCTGCGGTGGAGGGCAGCTTCAAGGGCCTCTACTGCCAGGGCGAGGACATCCTGCAATCCGACCCGGACACCCACCATGTCGCGGCGGGTCTGGCGGCGATGGAATGCGTCATCGTCCACGACCTGTTCCTGAACGAGACGGCGAACTATGCCCACGTCTTCTTCCCCGGCTCGTCCTTCCTGGAAAAGGATGGCACCTTCACCAACGCCGAGCGGCGGATCAACATGGTCCGCAAGGTGATGGCGCCGAAACAGGGCTATGCCGACTGGGAGGTGACCCAGCTGTTCGCCAACGCGATGGGCGCGAACTGGACCTACACCCATCCCAGCCAGATCATGGACGAGATCGCCATGACCACGCCGTCCTTCGCGGGCGTGACCTATGAGAAGATCGAGACCATGGGTTCGGTCCAGTGGCCCTGCAACGACAAGGCGCCGGAAGGCACGCCGCTGATGCACATCGACGGCTTCGTACGCGGCAAGGGCAAGTTCATCCGCACCGAATATGTGGCGACGGACGAGAAGACCGGCCCGCGCTTCCCGCTGTTGCTGACGACCGGGCGCATCCTGTCGCAGTACAACGTGGGGGCGCAGACGCGGCGGACCGACAACGTGGTCTGGCACGACCAGGATATGCTGGAGATCAACCCGCACGACGCCGAGAACCGGGGCATCCGGGACGGCGACTGGGTGCGGCTGGCCTCGCGCTCGGGCGAGACGACGCTGCGGGCCGAGATCACCGACAAGGTCTCGCCCGGCGTGGTCTACACCACCTTCCACCACCCGGACACGCAGGCCAATGTCATCACCACCGACTTCTCGGACTGGGCGACGAACTGCCCGGAATACAAGGTGACGGCGGTGCAGGTCGCGCCCTCCAACGGTCCGTCCGAGTGGCAGGAGGAATACAACGCCCAGGCCGCCCTCTCGCGCCGGATCCTGGCGGCGGAATGATCGGCGCGCGGGCCACGCCCCGGCTGGTGTTCGGGCCCTCGGTTCAGCCGGGGGACCGGGTCCTGCCCGAGGAGGTGGCCGTCGCGCTGTCGTTCAACGGGACGACGCAGGCGGTGATGATGGCGACGCCCTCGGACCTTGAGGACTTCGGGTATGGGTTTGCCCTGACCGAGGGAATTGCAGGGCCGCAGGATATCCTGTCGGTCGAGGTTGAGGAGCTGGCCCGGGGCTACGACGTGCAGGTCTGGCTGCGGCCAGAGGCCGAGTCACGGCTCGCTGCGCGGCGACGGGTGATGGCGGGGCCGGTGGGCTGCGGGCTGTGCGGGATCGACTCGATCGACCAGGCTTTGCGCGAGGTGCCGATGGTGGCTCCGTCCGGGTTCCGGATGACCCCGGCGCAGGTGCGGGAGGCGGTGGCGGCGCTGCCGGGCGAACAGCGGCTGCATGACGCGACGCGCGCAGTGCATGGCGCGGCGTTCTGGAACGGGCGGGTGCTGCTGGCGCGGGAAGACGTGGGGCGGCACAATGCGCTGGACAAGCTGGTGGGCGCGATGGTCCGCCAGGGCATCGGGCCGGAGGGGGCGGTGGTGCTGACCAGCCGCGTCTCCACCGACATGGTGCAGAAGGTCGCCATGCTGGGCGCCCCGCTGATCGTCGCGGTCTCGGCGCCGACGGTGGCGGCGGTGGAACTGGCCGAGCGGGCGGGGATCACGCTGGTTGCGCTGGCGAAGGGGGACCTGTTCGAGGTCTTCTCGCATACGGATCGTTTGAAGACGGAGGGGGCCCATGTCGGCTGACAAGATCGTGCGCATGGCGAATGACATCGCGAAATTCATGGAATCGAAGCCGCATGCCGAGGGGGTTTCGCTGCTCGCCGCGCATATCAACGATTTCTGGGAGCCCAGGATGCGGCGGCAGCTGTTCCAGAAGATCGATGCGGGCGGAGAGGGTTTCAGACCCCTGGTGCTCGAAGCGGCGGGCAAGATCCGGCGGCCTGCGGCGGAAGAGGCGGCCTGACTGTCCACGGTGGACAATCGTTGAATGACAAGTGATTTCAGCAGGTTAGTCGCGGGCGTTCACGGTTTCTTAACCCCTGACAAGGGGTGCCCGTGACAGTGGGGCAAGGTCACTCTTTGAGCACGCTTGCCAGATGCGCGCCGTAGCTGGACTTGCCGAAGACCTTTGCCCGTTCGCCCAACCCGTCACGGCTGATCCAGCCTTGCCGGAAGGCGATCTCGTCCGGAGAGCCGACCTGCATCCCCTGCCGGTCCTGTAGCGTGCGAACGAAGTTCCCGGCGTCGAGCAGGCTGCCCGGCGTGCCGGTGTCCAGCCAGGCGAAACCGCGGCCCATGCGTTCGACCTGAAGCGAACCCTCGGCGCGGTAGTGTTCCAACACGTCGACGATCTCCAGTTCCCCACGCGGCGAGGGCTTGATCTGTGCCGCGATGTCGGGGGCGCGGCCGTCGAGGAAGTAAAGGCCGGTGATGGCGAAGCTGGAGGGCGGGTTCTTCGGCTTTTCGATGATCTGGGTGACGCGGCCATCGGCGTCGAAGGCCGCCACGCCGTAGCGTTCGGGGTCGGAGACATGGTAGCCGAAGACGGTGCCGCCGGTGTCCTGGTCATGGGCGCGCGACAGGATTTCCGGCAGGCCGTGGCCGAAGAAGATGTTGTCGCCCAGCACCATCGCCGAAGGTGCGCCGTTCAGGAAATCGCGGGTCAATAGGTAGGCCTGCGCCAGCCCCTCCGGCTTTTCCTGGATGATCCAGGTGAAGCGCACGCCCCATTGGCTGCCGTCTTGCAGCAGGCGCTGGAACTGGGGCTGGTCTTCCGGCGTGGTGATGATGGCGATCTCACGGATGCCCGCCAGCATCAGGACCGAGATGGGATAATAGACCATCGGCTTGTCGTAGATCGGCAGAAGCTGTTTCGAGGTGCCGAGCGTGATCGGCCAGAGCCGCGAGCCGGTGCCTCCGGCGAGGAGAATGCCTTTGCGGGTCATGCGGTCAGCTCCTTCACGATGACGGCAAGGCCCGCGCGCCAGTCGGGGCGGGGGATGCCGAACGCGTCCTGCAATGCATGGCAATCAAGGCGAGAATTCAGCGGGCGTCGGGCGGGAGTGGGGTAATCGGCGGTTGGGATGTCATTGATCCGGCAGGCAAGCCCGGCCTCGGCCATGATCGCCCGAGCAAAACCGGCCCAGCTGGTATCGGGGGCGCCCGCAAAGTGATGAGTGCCGCCGGGCATGCCCTGGACCATGGCCTTGGCGGCGGTGATCAGCGCGCCTGCGATGTCGGCTGCCGGGGTGGGGCCGCCGATCTGGTCGGCGACGACGTTGAGGCTTTCGCGCTCGGCCCCGAGGCGGAGCATGGTCTTGATGAAATTCGCCCCGTGCGCCGAGACGACCCAGGAGGTGCGCAGGATCAGGTGGCTGCCGCCTGCGGCGCGAATGCCCTGTTCCCCGGCCAGCTTGGAGCGGCCATAGGCGTTCAGCGGCGCGGTCGGATGCTCAGGGGCGAAGGGCCGGGTGCCCTGTCCGTCGAAGACGTAGTCGGTGGAGATATGAAGGAAGGGCAGGCCTTTGGCGGCAGCGGCGCGGGCCATTGCGGCGGGGGCCGCGCCGTTGACGATGGTGGCAGCGGCTTCCTCGACCTCGGCCTTGTCGACGGCGGTCCAGGCGGCGGCGTTGATCACGGCTTGCGCGTCGGTGGCGGCGATGGCGGCAGCACAGGCGGCGGGGTTCAGGAGGTCGGCCTCGTCGCGGCCAAGGAAGGTCGCCTCTGGCACGATCCGCGCGAGTTCGCGCGCGACCTGGCCGGTCTTGCCGAAGATCAGGAGCTTCATGCCTTGCCGAGCCTTTCCCCTACGCCTTTCCGGTCGAGGAGAGGGCGCCACCAGCTTTCGTTGTCGAGATACCAGCGGACGGTGCGGCGCAGGCCTTCCTCCACGGTGACCGAGGGCCGCCAGCCGAGTTCCTCGCGGAGGCGGGAGGGGTCGATGGCGTAGCGGGCGTCGTGGCCGGGGCGGTCGGTGACGAAGGTGATCTGGTCGGCGTAGGGGGTGGCTTTCGGGGCCATCTCGTCGAGCAGCGCGCAGATGGTGCGGACCAGGTCGATGTTGCGGCGTTCGTTCTCGCCGCCGATGTTGTAGCTGCGGCCCAAGGCGCCCTTTTCCAGGACGAGGAGGAGGGCGTCGGCATGATCCTCGACATAGAGCCAGTCGCGGATGTTCTCGCCGGTGCCGTAGACCGGGATCGGGCGACCGTGCAGCGCGTTCAGGATGGTGACGGGGATCAGCTTTTCCGGGAAATGGTAGGGGCCGTAGTTGTTGGAGCAGTTCGTAAGGAGCACGGGCAGGCCGTAGGTCTCGGTCCAGGCGCGGACCAGATGGTCGGAGGCGGCCTTGGAGGCGGAATAGGGCGAGCGGGGGTCGTAGGGGGTGTGTTCGGTGAACTGGCCCTCCGGTCCCAGCGAGCCGAAGACCTCGTCGGTGGAGATGTGGTGGAAGCGGAAGCTTTCGGGTTTGCCTTGGCGGGTCCAGTGGGCGCGGGCGGCTTCCAAAAGATTGAAGGTGCCGGTGATGTTGGTCTCGATGAAATCCGACGGGCCGTCGATGGAGCGGTCGACATGGCTTTCGGCGGCGAGGTGCATCACGGCGTCGGGGTTATGCGTGGCGAGGATGCGGTCGAGGGCTGCGCGGTCGCGGATGTCGGCCTTCTCGAAGCTGTAGAGGTTCGACTGGGCGACCGACGCGACGTTGGCCTCGTTCGCGGCATAGGTCATGGCGTCGAGGTTGACGACCTCGTGGCCGCGGGCGACGGCAAGGCGGACCACGGCGGAACCGATGAAGCCGGCGCCGCCGGTGACGAGGAGCTTCATTCCGGGACTCCGTAGCGGAAGGGCTGGCCGATGTCGGCGAGGAGGGGGGCGCGGGCGTCCTTGTCGGAGAGGGTGGGGGTGCTGGTGCCCCAGTCGATGCCGAGGGCCGGATCGTCCCAGCGGACGGCGCCGTCATTCTGAGGGCTGTAGAGGTCGGAGCATTTGTACTGGACCTCGGTGTCGGCGGTCAGCGTCACGAAGCCGTGCAGGAAGCCCTTGGGGACGAAAAGCTGGCGGCCGTTGTCGGCGGTCAGCTCGACGGCGACGTGCTGGCCGAAGGTCGGCGAGCCGCTGCGGATATCGACCGCCACGTCAAGGATCGCGCCCTTCGAGCAGCGGACGAGCTTGTCCTGCGCGCGGGGCGGCGACTGGAAGTGCAGGCCCCGCAGCGTGCCTTTGGTGGCGGAGAAGGAGTGGTTGTCCTGCACCCAGGGCAAGTCGAGTCCGGCATTGGCCATCCGCTCGGCGTTCCAGGTTTCCATGAACCAGCCGCGCGCGTCACCGAAGCGGCGGGGGGTGAGGACCAGCACCTCGGGAAGTGGGGTGGTGTCGATTTGCATCTTGGCCTGACCTTCTGACATTCCGCCCAGACTTGCACCGGCGGACGGCGGGTTTCAAACGGGAATCACGGCGAAAGCTGTGGCGGATCGCCGGATTGCGGGGTCTCTGCGGCGGTCTCTGCGGGGGAGGCGCTGGACTTCACGCCGGGCCGACGCCGGATCAGCTGGCGCGATCTTTCGTCCAGCTCGGGGGGTGCGGAGCGGAGCGGGGATCGCCCCCGTTCCATCCGCGCCAGCCAGGTTTCGAGCACCGGACGGGGCGGTCCGATCGCAGCGTCGGTGGCAAGGAAGCCGAGACGGCGCAGCGCCGCGCACAAGGCCTGCAGGTCGAGGAGGGCGACGCTGGTGTTCGATGGCCCGCCCCGCCGGGAGAAATCCGCGATCCGGGTATCCAGATAGTCGAGCTTCACGTCGGGCAACCCCTGGAACCAGCGTGCGATATGGCTGTCCAGTGGGCGCCGCAGGATCATCGCCGCCTGCTGCTCGGGCCTCGCGATCAGCGACCAGAGGTGGACGGCGGACCCATCGGCGAAGACAAGCTTCTCGGCTGAGCCATAGGCGCGCATCTGGTCGGCCATCGACAGCGTTTCGGGGTGGATGATCCGATAGCCTTGGCTCTGGAGGAACGCCTCGAGGTCGGCCTCTTGCAGGAATTGCCCGTTGGCGAGGCCCAGCCTGGCCCGGCTGACATAGAGCTGCAGTCCGGGTTCGGCCGGCGTCGCCGGACGGTGCGCCCGGAGCCAGGCCGGGAACTGCGGCATCACGCTGGGCCGGCGATGCAGGTTGCACAGCTCTTCGCCCACCACCAGCTCCTCGACCCGCAGGGGCTGGCAGACCAGTTCCACCGGATTGCCGATGCCCAGCTGGCGCAGCACCTGCACGAAATAATCGGGGATCACGGTCAGCCCACGACGCGAGCTGACGAAGAGGACAGGGGCCTCGGGGAAGAGGTCGCAGAGCCAGAGACGCCCGATCGACTGGGTCAGCAGATGGCCGAACCCCGGCCCGATCACGCCGCCGTAGATGCAGCGTCCGGGGCGGTGTCCGGCTTCGGTCTTCACCGCGTCCAGCGGCACGGGCCGCGAGCGGCGGTGCAGGAAGACATCGGTTCCGAAGCGGGCCTTGGTCCCGTCGGCGCGGCGGACCCCGATCCCCATCAGGGGACGGCCCATCCCCGGCGCGGTCCCGTCGTCTTCGGCCTCGCGCCCGCGGCCGGGCTCGCCCGCGACAATCGTCGCCTGTCGCTCGATGTCGAACGGGGGCAGGTCCTTCGGGATCGTCGGCATATGCGGGGCCACCTGTGGCGTTTCGACCTTGGCCCGTCCTCTATCCCGATTTCCTGTCCGGCCCGCAAGGCTTTGGACCCGTCCTGCCGGAGACATCCATGCCGATCGCGGACCCCTGTATCCTGGCGCCGGTTCTGCTATCACGCGGCAAATTTGGGAGGGACCGGGACATGACCCATCTCTGGGTGCGGGCCGAGCAGCGGCCGAACGAGGAGCGGGTGGGAATCACGCCCGAAGGTGCGGCCGCGCTGGTGAAGGCGGGCATCCGGGTGACGGTGGAGAAGTCCTCGGTCCGGGCGATCCCGCTGGAGGGGTATGTTTCGGCGGGCTGCGAGGTCGCTGCGGAGAATGCGTGGCCCACGGCTCCTGCCGATGCGATCATCTTCGGGCTGAAGGAACTGCCGGAGGACGGCACGCCGCTGACGCATCGGCACATCATGTTCGGCCATGCGTTCAAGGGGCAACCGGCGGGGCGGGTCCTGCTCAAGCGGTTCAAGGCCGGGGGCGGGGTACTGTATGACCTGGAATATCTTGTGGGCGAGGATGGGCGGCGGGTCGCGGCCTTTGGCTATTGGGCCGGCTATGCGGGCGCAGCGGTTTCGCTGACATGCTGGGCGGCGCAACAGCGGGGCGGGATTGCCGGCCCGGTGCGGAAGGTGGCGTCGAAGGAGGCGCTGCTGGCGGAGTTGGGCGCGGAACTGGCGGGGCTATCGCGGCCCCGGGCGATCATCATCGGGGCATTGGGGCGGGTCGGTACGGGGGCGGCCGACCTGTGCACGGCAATGGGCGTGGCGGTGACGAAATGGGACATGGCGGAGACCGCGAGCGGCGGGCCGTTCCCTGAGGTCTTGCAGCACGAGATCTTCCTGAACTGCATCCTCGCCCGGCCGGGCTGCCCGGTGTTCGTGCCTGCGTCTGCGAAGACCGATCCGCGCAGGCTGACGGTGATCGGGGATATCGCCTGCGACCCGACCTCGGATTTCTCGCCGATCAAGGTCTATGATCGGGCGACGGACTGGGATGCTCCGGCGCTAAGGGTGCATGATGTGCCGCCGCTGGATGTGACGGCGATCGACAACCTGCCGAGCCTGATGCCGGTGGAATCGAGCGAGGATTATGCGGCGCAGCTGTTGCCGTCGCTTCTGACGCTGGATGCGCTGGACCGGGGCGTCTGGGGGCGGGCGAAGGTGGAATTCGACAGGCACGTCGCGGGCGTGTGAGCAAGGTATCGAGCGGGGCCCAAATTCCTTGAGGAAGGAATTTGTCAAGAATCTTGAGTAAGATTTTTGGGTCTCCGGGACACAGGGGAGCAAAGACATGACGATCCATTGGTGCGGCACGGGGCTGTCGTCGATTCCGGGGCTGCGGCGTCTGATCGAGGCGGGGCATCCCGTCACGGTCTGGAACCGCACGGTCGAAAAGGCGCGGGCCGAGGTCGGCGACCTGACCCAGGACATCCGGCCCTTCAGCCTGGAGGCGCTCACCGCCGCGTTGAAGCCGGGTGACATCGCGGTGTCGATGCTGCCGGCCGACCAGCATGTCGGCATCGCCAAGCTGTGCCTGGAGAAGGACGCGAACTTCTGTTCCTCCAGCTACATCGCGCCGGAAATGCGCGAGCTGGACGGGGCGTTCCGGGAAAAAGGCCTGGTTTCGGTGAACGAGGTCGGCCTTGATCCCGGCATCGACCACCTGATGGCACATGATCTGGTGGCGCGCTATCGGGCCTCGAAGGCCTATCACAACGACAACGTGCTGAGCTTTACCAGCTATTGCGGCGGGGTGCCGAAGGAGGCGAACGCCTTCCGCTACAAGTTCAGCTGGGCTCCCGCCGGGGTGCTGAAGGCGCTACGGTCTCCGTCCCGCAGCCTGCGGCATTTCACCGAGTTGCGGGTCAACCGGCCCTGGGATGCGATCAGCCGCTATGACGCGCCGCTGCCCCAACCGGAAAGCTTCGAGGTCTATCCCAACCGCGACAGCTATCCCTTCATGGAGGAATACCGTTTCGAGAAGCACTGGAGGGTGCGCGACTTCGTGCGCGGGACAATCCGGCTGAACGGCTGGGCCGATGCCTGGGCGCCGATCTTCCGCGAGATCGAGGGGCTGGAAGGCAAGTCCACGGCGGAGATCAACGCCGCCCTTGACGCGCGGGCCGCGGAGCTTCTGAACGACAACTCCTATGCCGAGGGCGAGCCCGACCGGGTGGTGCTGTTCGTGTCCCTGAAGGCGGAACGCGACGGGGTGCCGGCGTTCCATCAGACCTGGGCGCTGGATGCCTGGGGCGATGTGCGGGGAACGGCGATGGGGCGGCTGGTGTCGGTGCCGGTGTCGCTGGCCGTCGAGGCGGTGCTGAACCGTGAGATCCCGGCGGGGGTGCATGGTGCACCGCATGATCCGAAGCTTCTGGCGCGCTGGCTGGACCAGGTCGGGCATCTGGCGCAGGTACTGCAAAGGATCGACCATCTCGCCTGACGGAGTTTGTCTCTCACCGGGCGGGGCGTGACGAAACCGTCGACGCGCGGGCCGGTTTTGCCTATCATACCCGCCTACGACCCGGGCGAACCGGGCAAGCGAGCGAGGCAGGACGTGCGCACCACGTCGAAGCGACTGGATCGGCTGGCCGACCGGCTGGCGGTGCTGGCGGCGCGCCGCGCGCGGCCAGCGGGCGGGTTCGTGTCGCAGCCGGAGCCGCGGTCGATCGGGCTTTACCCGCGCGGCAAGCAGCTGGTTTCAGGCAATATCCTGCTGGCGGGGCATCTGGCCGAGGCGCCTGGCGTTTCGCTTTGGGACATCGCCGCGCCGGAGCGCTTTCTCGCGGAGGCGCAGGGTTTCGGCTGGCTGGACGACCTGGTGGCGCTGGGGACCAAGGAGGCGCAGGGGCGGGCGCAGGACTGGACCTGGGGCTGGATCGACCGCTATGGCGGGGGCAAGGGGCCGGGCTGGACGCCGGACCTGACGGGCCGAAGGATCATCCGCTGGGTGCATCATGCCACCTACCTGATGCAGGTCCGCGACAGGGTGCAGTCGGCAGCGTTCTATGCGGCGCTGTCGCGGCAGGCGGCCTATCTGGCGAGGCGCTGGCGGAGTGCGGCGGAGGGCCTGCCAAGGTTCGAGGCGCTGACCGGACTGGTCTATGCGGGGATTTCCCTGATCGGGATGGAGGGATTGGTCGCCCCGGCCTCGGCGGCGCTCGCGGCGGCCTGCGAGGCGGACATCGACGCCGAGGGCGGCATCCCGACGCGGAACCCTGAGGAGCTGCTGGAGGTGCTGACGCTGCTGACCTGGTCGGCGAGCGCTATGAGCGAGGCCAATCTGACCGTGCCGCCCCCGTTGTCGGCGGCGATCACCCGGATCGCCCCGGCGCTGCGGGGATTGCGGCATGCGGATGGTGAGCTGGCGCGGTTCCATGGTGGCGACAGGGGGGAGGAGGGGCGACTGGACCAGGCGCTGGCGGCGGCGGGGGTACGGGCGGGATCGACGCCCTCCATCGCGATGGGCTATGCCCGGCTGCACGGCGGGCGGACCTCGGTCATCGTCGATGCCTCGGCCCCGCCGGGGGGGCGGGCGGCGCGGACGGCCCATGCCTCGACAAGCGCCTTCGAGCTGTGCTCGGGGCGGCGGGCGCTGGTGGTGAACTGCGGCCCGGGGGCGGGCTTCGGGACGGACTGGTGGCGGGCCTCGCGGGCGACCGCTTCGCATTCCACGCTGGGGATGGAAGGGGTGTCCTCCTCTCGGCTGGGGGCAGAGGGCGAGGCGCTGGAGCATCGGGCGCAGGTCACGTCCTCGCGCCTGACGATGGGGACCGAGGGGGCGGACCTGTATCTGGCGCATGACGGGTGGCTTTCCAGCCATGGGTTGACGGCGAGCCGCAGCCTGACTCTGGCGCAGGACGGGCGTCGGCTGTCCGGCGTGGATGCGCTGACGGCAATGACGGCCGAGGCGCGGCGGCGGTTCGAGGATGTGATGACGCAGACCGCGATGGCGGGTGCGCGCTTCGCGATCCGCTTCCACCTGCACCCCGAGGTGGACGCGACGCTGGACATGGGCGGCGCGGCGGTGTCGATGGCGCTGCGCAGTGGCGAAATCTGGGTTTTCCGCTTCACCGGGCAGGCGGATCTGGCGCTGGAGCCCTCGGCCTATCTGGAAACCGGGCGGGTGAACCCGCGGCCCTGCCTGCAAATTGTGCTGCATGGGCAGGCGCGAGGCTTCGAGACACGGATAGGCTGGACCTTGGCGAAGGCAAAGGATACTCCGCTGGCCATCCGGGACCTGGAGGGGATGGACCCCTGACGGACCCAACTGATGCCTCATCGGCAAGCGAAGGGTTCAAGCGATGACCAACCTCGTCCCCATCGGCCGTGCGCTGATCTCGGTTTCCGACAAGACCGGACTTCTGGACCTTGCGCGGGCGCTGGCGGGATACGGGGTGGAGCTGATCTCGACCGGGGGCACCAGCGGAATGTTGCGGGCTGCGGGGCTGGCGGTGCGGGATGTCAGCGACGTGACCGGGTTCCCCGAGATGATGGACGGGCGGGTGAAGACGCTGCATCCGAACGTGCATGGCGGGCTTCTGGCGCTGCGGGATGACGACGAGCATCTGGTGGCGATGGCGGCGCATGGGATCGAGCCGATCGACCTCTTGATCGTGAACCTCTACCCGTTCGAGCAGATGGTGGCGAACGGGGCGGACCATGCCACCTGCATCGAGAACATCGACATCGGCGGCCCGGCGATGATCCGGGCCGCGGCGAAGAACCATCGCTTCGTGACGGTGGTGACGGATCCGCTGGACTACGGCTGTCTGCTGGCGACGCTGAAGGCCAACGACGGGGCCACGACGATGGCCTATCGCTCGAGGCTGGCGCTGACGGCCTATGCGAAGACCGCAGCCTATGACACGGCGGTCAGCACCTGGCTGGCGGGAGAGATCAGGGAGCCTGCCCCGAGGTACCGCAGTTTCGCGGGCAAGCTGGCGCAGACCCTGCGCTATGGCGAAAACCCGCATCAAGCGGCGGCCTTCTACACCGACGGCACCCGCCGCCCCGGCGTGGCGACGGCGCGGCAGTGGCAGGGGAAAGAGCTGTCCTACAACAACATCAACGACACCGACGCGGCCTTCGAGCTGGTGGCGGAATTCGCGGGCGGCGCTCCGGCCTGCGCGATCATCAAGCATGCGAACCCTTGCGGGGTGGCGACGGCCTCGACCCTGCTGGAGGCCTACAGCAGGGCCTACCAGTGCGACCAGACCAGTGCCTTCGGCGGGATCGTCGCGCTCAATCAGGTGCTGGACGCGGCGACGGCGGAAGAAATCGTGAAGATATTCACCGAGGTGGTGATTGCCCCCGATGCGACCGAGGAGGCGCGCGCGGTGTTTGCGGGCAAGAAGAACCTGCGGCTCTTGACGACAGGCGCGCTGCCGGACCCCAAGGCGAAGGGGCTGGCCTTCAAGCAGGTGGCGGGGGGCTTCCTGGTGCAGGACCGGGATGCGGGGCATGTCGCGCCCGCCGACCTGAAGGTGGTGACGAAGCGCGTGCCCACGGAGGCCGAACTGCGTGACCTGATGTTCGCCTGGACCGTGGCCAAGCATGTGAAATCGAACGCGATCATCTACGTGAAGGATGGCGCGACCGTGGGCGTCGGCGCGGGGCAGATGAGCCGGGTGGATTCCACCCGCATCGCAGCGCGGAAGGCGCAGGACATGGCCGAGGCGCTGGGGCTGGCCGGGCCACTGACCAAGGGGTCGGTCGTGGCCTCGGACGCCTTCTTCCCCTTCGCCGACGGGCTGATCACCGCGGCAGAGGCCGGGGCGACGGCGATCATCCAGCCCGGCGGCTCGATGCGCGACGACGAGGTGATCGCGGCGGCGGACGAACGCGGGCTGGCCATGGTCTTCACCGGACAGCGGCATTTCCGGCACTGAGATGCGGCGCTTCTGGATCACCGCCGTCACCACCTTCGGCATCGACCAGTTGACCAAGCTGGGCGTCGTACAGGGATTGGACCTGATCGACCGTCACGAGATCGACGTGCTGCCCCCGTATCTGGTCTTTCGCATGGCCTGGAACGAGGGCATCAACTTCGGGCTGCTGTCGCACGGCTCGGACATCGCGCGCTGGGGGCTGATTGTGGTTGCTCTGGCTATCTCGGCCTGGGTGATCTGGTGGATGCGGCGCGAACGCGGGAACTGGAAGGCAGAGCTGGCGGGAGGCCTGCTGGTGGGCGGCGCGCTGGGCAATATCGTCGACCGAATCGCTTATGGCGCGGTGGCGGATTTCCTGAACATGTCCTGCTGCGGGATCGAGAACCCCTATGCCTTCAACGTGGCGGACATCGCGATCTTCGCGGGGGCGCTTGGGCTGGTGATCTTTGCCAAGGGAAGCGAGGGCCGCAGGACAACCGGCGGAAAACCCCCCGGCAAGACGCGCTAAACACCCGTGACGCCCGCATTGCTTTAGGCTAAGACGGGGCAAAGACGGTTCGGAGGCGGGTATGCGGGCAGTGAAGGGCAGGGCGGTCATCGCGGTTGCGGCGATGGTCACGCTTGCGGCCTGCGGCGGCAAGGGCGCGCCCCAGCTTATGAACCTGCGGTCGGGCCAAGGTCCGGACGAGTTCGCCATCGTGCCGCCCAAGGCGCTGGAAATGCCGGAAAGCCTGAGCGAGTTGCCGGAGCCCACGCCCGGCGGCTACAACCGCACCGACCAGACGCCCGAGGCCGATGCGGCGGTGGCGCTGGGGGGCAAGCCCGCGGCAGCGGGGGGTATTCCGGCAGGCGATTCAGCGCTTTACGCCCATGCCGCCCGTTTTGGGGTGGATGGCGGCATCCGCGCCACTTTGGCCTCGGAAGACCTGGAATGGCGGCGCGACAACAATGGTCGCCCGCTTGAGCGGCTGTTCAACGTGAACGTCTACTACAAGGCGTATCGCAAGCAGAGCCTGAACCAGCAGGCCGAGCTGGCCCGCTGGCGCAAGCTGGGCGTCCGCACCTCCTCGGCGCCGCCGCGCCAGGTGGGCGAAGAGTAACAAGCGCGTGGCTCTGGCGCGGCCCGGCTTGATTGTCCGGGCATTGCGCCGCAGTTTCCCCGAACACCTGACCTGGAGAAGCCGATGCTCGGACGAACAGGCGCTGGCATTGCCCTTGCGCTGACCCTGGCCCTGCCTGCCGCCGCTGATGAGCCGGTGACGAGTTTCACCCTGGAGAACGGGCTGAACGTGGTGGTGATCGAGGATCACCGCGCGCCGGTGGTCGTGCAGATGATCTGGTATCGCGTGGGTGCAGCGGACGAGCCCCCCGGCCACTCCGGCATCGCGCATTTCCTGGAACACCTGATGTTCAAGGGCACCGAGAAGGTGGCGCCCAATGCCTTCTCGGGCATCGTCGAGGCACAGGGGGGCGATGACAACGCCTTCACCAGCTGGGACTATACCGCCTATTTCCAGCGCATCGCCGCCGACCGGCTGGACCTGGTGATGGAGATGGAAGCCGACCGGATGCGCAACCTGCGCCTGACCGAGGAGGACGTGACGACCGAGCGTCAGGTGATCCTGGAGGAGCGGGCGCAGCGGACGGACAGCGATCCCGGCTCGCTTCTGATGGAGCAGATGCGGGCGGCGCAGTTCCTGAACACGCCCTACGGCATTCCGGTGATCGGCTGGCGGCACGAGATGGCGGAATTGTCGCGCGACGACGCGCTGTCCTATTACCGGCGCTTCTATGCCCCGAACAACGCGACGCTGGTGATCGCGGGGGATGTGACGCCGGATGCGGTGAAGGCGCTGGCCGAAAAGTATTACGGCCCGCTGGCGCCGTCGGAGGGGATCGTCGCGCGCGAGCGTCCGCAGGAGCCGCCGCAGCTGGCCGAGCGTCGGCTGGTGCTGGAGGACGAGCGGGTGTCCGAACCATATGTCTTCCGCACCTACCTGGCCCCCGAGCGCGACCCCGGCAACCAGCGCGAGGCGGCGGCACTGACCGTGCTGGCCGAGCTTCTGGGCGGGAACGGGCAGACCTCGGTCCTGGCGCGGGCCTTGCAGTTCGACAGCCAGGTCGCGGTCTATTCCTCGGCCTTCTACGACGGGACCTCGATCGACGACGCGACCTTTGGGCTGGTGGTGATGCCGGCGCCGGGGGTGAGCCTGACCGATGCCGAGGCGGCGCTGGACAAGGTGCTGGCGGATTTCCTGGCCAAGGGCCCGGATCCGGCGGCGCTGGAGCGTATCCGCACGCAGGTGCGGGCGGGCGAGATCTATGCCCGCGACGACGTGGAAAGCCTGGCGAACCGCTATGGGCAGGAGTTGAGCGTGGGCCTGACGATGACGGACATCGACACCTGGGACGAGGCCTTGTCTGCCGTCACTGCCGAGGACGTCATGGCCGTGGCGCAGAAGGTGCTGGACCGGAAAAACGCTGTAACGGGCTGGCTGACCCGGCCTGCCGACGAAGCGGGTGCGGAAGCGGCTGTGGAACCTGCTGGCGAACCTGTCTCCGCGCCTGCGACGGGAGAGGAGGTCCAACCATGATTCGCGCCCTGTTTGCCGCTGCCCTGTTGCTGGCCGCTCCGGTCCGGGCCGAGATCGCGATCCAGGAAGTCACCTCGCCCGGCGGGATCAGGGCCTGGCTGGTCGAGGATCACAACATCCCCTTCACCGCGCTGGAGATCCAGTTCAAGGGCGGCTCGTCGCTGGAGGCGCCGGACAAGCGGGGGGTGGTCAACCTGATGACCGCCACACTGGAAGAAGGCGCAGGCGACATGGACAGCAAGGGGTTCGCCGAGGCCCGCGAGGCGCTGGCGGCCGGGATCAGCTTCGATTCCGGGGCGGATTCGGTGGGGGTCTCGGCCAAGTTCCTGACCGAGAACCGCGATCAGGTGATCGAGCTTCTGCGCGAGGCGCTGGTCAACCCGCGCTTCGACCAGGACGCAGTCGACCGGGTTCGGGAACAGGTGCTGTCGAACCTGCGCGCGAACGAGAAGGATCCGGGAACCATCGCCTCGGAGACGTTCGACGCGCTGGCCTTCGGCGACCATCCCTATGCGACGACCGGCGACGGGACAGTCGAGACGGTGACGAAGCTGACCCGCGACGATGTGGTGGCGGCGCACAAGGCAGCACTCGCCCGCGACCGGGTCTATGTCGCGGCCAGCGGCGACATCACCGCAGAGGAGCTGGGCAAGCTTCTGGACCGGCTTCTGGGCGACCTGCCGGCGACCGGCGCGCCGCAGCCGGGCACAGCACCCTGGCTGTTGCCGCCGGGGGTGACGGTGGTCGACTTTCCGACGCCGCAGTCGACGGTGTTCTTCGGGGAAGCGGGCATTCCGCGCGACGACCCGGACTTCTTCCCGGCCTTCATCCTGAACGAGGTGATCGGCGGCGGCCGCTTCACCGCGCGGCTGATGACCGAGGTCCGCGAAAAGCGCGGGCTGACCTATGGGATCGGCACCTATCTGGTGAACATGGATCATGCCGACATGCTGCTCGGCCAGTTCTCGGCCTCGAACGAGAAGGTGGCCGAGGCGATCAAGGTGGTGCAGGCGGAATGGGGCCGACTGGTGACCGACGGCGTGACGCCGGAGGAGCTGGAGGCGACGAAGACCTACCTCACGGGGTCCTACCCGTTGCGCTTCGACGGTAACGGGCCGATTGCCAGCATCCTGGTGGGGATGCAGATGGACGGGATGCCCATCGACTATGTCACCACGCGGAATGCCAGGGTCGAGGCGGTGACGATGGAAGACATCAAGCGCGTTGCGGCCCGGTTGTTCAAACCCGAGGCCCTGCAGTTCGTGGTGGTGGGCCAGCCCGAGGGAATGTGAGTTCAACCTCGCATAGGGAGGGGCCGGTTGCCGCGCCGTGCCCAACAACCCCCTTCCCCCTGCGGGACCCTTGGTCTACCAATCTGGCATGACCTGGACGATCCCGAATACGCTGACCGTGCTTCGTCTGCTCGCCGCTCCCGGTGTGGCGATCATGTTCCTGTATTTCCACCGCCCCTGGGCTGACTGGCTGGCGCTTACGCTCTTTGTTGGTGCGGCCATCACCGACTGGTTCGATGGCTATCTGGCGCGGCTCTGGAAACAGGAATCGAAGTTCGGCGCGATGCTGGACCCGATTGCCGACAAGGCGATGGTGGTGATCGCGATCATGGTCATCACCGGCTACAACGGGATGAACCCCTGGCTGATCCTGCCCGCGACGCTGATCCTGTTCCGCGAGGTCTTCGTGGGGGGGCTGCGAGAATACCTTGGACACAAGAGCAGCTTGTTGAAGGTGACGAAGCTGGCGAAGTGGAAGACCACGGCGCAGATGATCGCGATTGCGGTGCTGTTCCTGGGGACCGGGCTGGAGTACCTGAACGGCGTGGCGATGCAGGGGATGACGCCGGAGCAGTATGCCGAGGCGGTTACGGCCGGAACCGCCGATCCGATCCGCGCCTGCGGCACGCGGGATTGCGCCTCATATGCGAACCTGGTGGGCTTCTGGCTGCTGTGGATTGCGGCACTTCTCACCGTGGTCACGGGCTGGGAGTATTTTTCCAAGTCGCTGCCTTTCCTGCGGGAAGACAAGTGATCGACGTGCTGTATTTCGCCTGGGTCCGCGAGCGGATCGGGCTGCCGCGTGAGCGGCTGGAGACCCGGGCGACCACGGTCGCCGGGCTGGTCGAGGAGTTGCGTGCGCGGGAAGAGCGCTATGCGGCGGCCTTTGCCGACCTGTCGGCGCTGCGGGTGGCGCTGGATCAGGAGCTTTCGTCATTCGATGCGCCGCTGGCCGGGGTCCGGGAGGTCGCCTTCTTCCCGCCGATGACAGGGGGCTGAGATGCGCGTCGCGGTTCAGTCCGGGGCTTTCGACCTGGGGGTCGAGGTGTCGGCTTTCTCGGCGGCGGTTCCGGGGGCGGGGGCGGTGGTCAGCTTCACCGGGCTGGTGCGGGACGAGGGCGGCAGGCTTTCCGCGATGGAGATCGAGCATTACCCCGGCATGACCGAGACGGCGATCGCGGGGATGGTCGCGGAGGCGGTCCGGCGCTGGTCGCTGGTGGATGCCCTGGTGATCCACCGGCATGGGCGCCTGGCGCCGGGAGAGGCGATCATGATGGTCGCGACAGCGGCGTCGCACCGGGGGGATGCCTTTGCTGCGGCGGAGTTCCTGATGGACTACCTGAAGTCGCGGGCTCCGTTCTGGAAGAAGGAGATCGGGGCCGACGGGGCGGAATGGGTGGCCGCGAAGGATTCGGACGAGGATGCCCTGAAAAGGTGGTGATGTCCACGCTGGGCGGGTTTGCGAACCGTGGGATTTCAATAGCTTGGCTGTGGGCGTTTACGGGCGGTTAACCCACCGGAGGTCAGGCCGAAGGCCCCTCCAGCCGCAGTCCGGGCTGCAAGGCGATATCGGCGAGGGTCGAGCGGTCGAGATCGGCGAGGAAGGCCGCCTCGGCGGCGCGGAGCCGGGTCTTCAGACGGCAATGCCCGTCGAGCGTGCAATCGCTGCCGATGGACGCGAAGCATTCGACCAGCGGCTGCCCGTGTTCGAGCAGGCGGATCAGCTGGCCGAGGCGGATTTCCGCGGCGGGCCGGGCCAGCGTCGCCCCGCCTCCGCCGCCGCGCCGGGTGGTCACATAGCCGGCTTGGGCAAGCTTCCGGACGATTTTGGTCAGGTGGTGGCGGGAGAGGCCGAAGTCTTCGGCCATCTCGGCGGTGGAGAAGCCCCGCTCCGGCGCGCCCGCCATCCGCATCAGCATCCGCAGCGCGTAGTCGGTGAAGGAGGTCAGGCGCATGGGGTTGCCCCGATTGAATAGGCATTGAAAATACCGATTAGCAGGCCTAGACAGGATTGCAAGCAGATCGGGACCCTTGCCATGTCCTTGCCCCCGCCGCCGATGGCGTCCGCCCGCCCCGAGATCACCGCCGCGCTGATGGCCGAGACCGGGCTGGACGAGGCGATCCTGCGCGATCTGATGCATCGGTTCTACGACCGGGTCCGCGCCGATCCGTTACTGGGCCCGGTCTTTGCCCCCCGCATCGCCGACTGGCCCCGGCATCTGGAGCGGATGGTGGACTTCTGGTCCTCGGTCGCGCTGATGACCGGGCGGTATCACGGGGCGCCGATGCCCGCCCATGCGGGGCTGCCGGTGACCTGGGCGCATTTCGACCGCTGGCTGGCGCTGTTCCGCGCGACCGCCGAGGAGATCTGCCCGCTTGCGGGCGCGGCGCTGCTGGTCGACCGGGCCGGGCGCATCGCGCGGTCGCTGCATCGCTGAGAAGAAGGAGGAGAGGATGAGCGAGACCCTGCCGCTGGACGACGCCGCCGCCCTGACCCGCTACATCGAGGCGCGGTTCCATGCCCGCCACCGCGAACAGCTGCCGGGGCTTGCCGCATTGGCCGAGCGGGTGGAGGATGTGCATTTCGGCGACGAGACCGTGCCCGAGGGCCTGTCGGCCCTTCTGCGGCAGATGATCGGCGCGCTGGAGGTGCATATGAAGAAGGAAGAGCTGATCCTGTTTCCGGCGATCCGCCGGGGCGGCGGGCCGGGGATCGCTGCGCCCATCGCGGTGATGCGGGCTGACCATGACGACCACGACCGGGAGGTCGCCGAGATTCGGCGGTTGACCGGCAACCTCGCCCTGCCGGACGGGGCCTGCCGGACCTGGACGGCGCTTTACGCCGGGCTGGGCACGTTCCTGGAGGACCTGACCGAGCATATCCGGCTGGAGAACGATGTGTTGTTTCCGCCCTTCGAGACTGAAGCCGCCCGTGCCTGACCCGGTTTCCCCCGTCCCGCCGATCCCTCCGGTTCCGGGCGATCCGGCCGACCGCATCCGCGTCAAGCGGGTCTACCGGGCGGCACGGGTGTCGGATGGCAAGCGCATCCTGGTCGACCGGCTGTGGCCGCGCGGCGTGTCGAAGGACCGCGCTCGGCTTGACCGATGGTGCAAGGAGATCGCGCCGAGCGATGCGCTGCGGCGCTGGTTCCATGCCGGTCCGCAGGACTGGGACGCGTTCGAGCGACGCTATCGCGCCGAGCTTGCCACGCAGCCCGAGTTGCTGCGCGAGCTAGTCGCCCTGACAGCAACGGATGTTGTCACGCTGCTGTTCGGCTCGAAGAACGAGGAGCGGAACAACGCGACCGTGCTGGCCGAGGTCCTGCGGGAGGAGATCGTCCGGGAGCGTCGCGCGGGCTGAGCGGGCCGTCAGGCGGCGATGGTGCCCGGGCCGACGGCCAGAACCGTCAGGTCGCGGTGTTCGCCGCTGCGGGTTTCCCACTGGAACCGCGCGCCCGCCTTCAGCCCGATCAGCGCCACGCCGATCGGAGTCAGGACCGAGGCACGTCCCGCGTCGATATCGGCCTCCTCCGGCCAGACCAGCGTGGCGGTCTGTTCCTGGCCCGTGGTTTCGTCGCGCCAGGTGACGCGGCTGCCGATGCCGACGACATCGGCGGGAATCCGGGCGGCGGGCAGGATGCGGGCGCGCGACAGTTCTTCCAGCAGGCGCTCGGCCAAAGCGGGCATCCGCGCCGAGGCACCCTGGACCAGCGCTTCCAGATGGTCGACGGTTTCCTGCGCGATGGTGATCTGCGGGCGGCGGGATTTGGACATGCGGACGCTCCTTCAAGGGGGCGGGTGGCGGGAGGGAAAGGTTCAGGTGTCCCCGGACGCAGGGTCAGCGGTGCCGCGCCAGCGCCCGGGGCCGGGCGCTGTCCTGCGGAAAACCGGCGATCTTCCGGTATCTGCTGCTGGTGACGATCCTGATCATGCCGACAAGATAGGACGGCCCGGCGCCAAGGTCCATGCCGGTCATGCCCCGTCTTCCAGGAGCAGCCCCATGACCTGCGCCCCGAGGGCAAGGTCGGAGACCTGTCCGAAATGCCGCGCCCGCATCTCGCCCGCGCGATCGAAAAGGACGAGCGTTGGCGTCCCTTCAAGCTGCCATTCGGCCATGGTCCGGGGCATCGGGCCCTGGGTGCCGGGCTGGTCCACCGCGACGGGAAAACGGATGCGGTATTCGTGCAGGAAGGCACGGAGAGCGACGGGGGTCATCGCTGCGTGATGCTCGAAGACCGAATGCAGGCCGATGACGGCCAGCTTGTCCGACGGGAAAGTGCTGGCCAGGCGCATTGCCTGCGGCAAGCCGTGGCTCACGCAGCCGGGGCAGAGCATCTGGAACACCTCGACCGCGAGCACCTTGCCACGCAATGCCTCCAGCGAAAGCGGCTGGTCGGTGTTCAGCCATTCCTGGGCGTGAAGTTCGGTCATGGCGTCCGTCAGGGCCGGCGGCGGCGTCGGGAAGGGTAGGGCCACCGGGAAGGACCCGTCAAGCGGCTGGTCCCGAGAGTGGACGGATCGGCGGGCCCGCAGGTTTTCCGGCCGGACCCAAGGGCAGGCTGGAAACCTGAACGATTGCCGCGTAACAAGAGCTTACCAACCTTCGTCGGAGCTGCCGGGGTGTCACATCACCGTCGTGCGGACAGGATACGGGGGGCCGGTCAACAACGGAGGATTGCCTGATGAAACTGAAGACTGCACTTGGACTTGCCACGGGGCTGGTGGCGGCATTGTCGACCACGACGCTGACCGCGCAGACGCTTGAGGAAATCGAGACCGCTGCCAAGGCGGAAGGCACGCTGTCGACGATCGCGCTGCCCGACAGCTGGTGCGGCTATGGTGACGTGATTGCCAAGTTCAAGGCCAAGTATCCCGAGATCGCCTATAACGGCCTGAACCCCGACGCAGGGTCGGCCGACGAGATCGAGGCGATCAAGGCCAACAAGGACAACAAGGGCCCGCAGGCGCCGGACGTGATCGACGTGGGCCTGGCCTTCGGCCCGCAGGCCAAGGACGAGGGGCTGACCCAAGCCTACAAGGTCGCCACCTGGGACACGATCCCCGCCGACGCCAAGGATGCCGACGGCCACTGGTACGGCGACTATTATGGCGTGATGGCCTTCCTGGTGAACAAGGATCTGGTCCCGAATCCGCCCACCAGCTTTGAAGACCTGCTGAAGCCGGAATATGCCGGGCAGGTGGCGCTGGCGGGCGACCCGCGGGCCTCGAACCAGGCGATCCTGGCGGTGATGGCGGCGGGCATGGCGCGTGGCGCCGAGCCGGGGGCCGCCGCGGGCGAGGCCGGGCTTCAGTTCTTCAAGGAGCTGAACGACGCGGGCAACTTCGTTCCCGTCATCGGCAAGGCCGGGACGCTGGCGCAGGGCACGACGCCCATTGTCATCGCCTGGGACTACAACGCGCTGGCCTGGCGGGATTCGCTGGAGGGCAACCCCCCGGCCGACGTGATCGTGCCCGCCGACGTGACGCTGGCCGGGGTCTATGTGCAGGCGATCAGCGCCTATGCGCCGCAGCCGAACGCCGCGAAGCTGTGGATGGAATACCTCTACAGCGACGAGGGGCAGCTGGGCTGGCTGGCGGGCTATTGCCACCCGATCCGGTTCAACGACCTGGTCGCGAACGGCAAGGTTCCGCAGGAGATGCTGGACAAGCTGCCCCCCGCAGACGCCTATGAGCGTGCGGTGTTCCCGACCATCGATGCGGTGAATGCCAACAAGACCGCCGTCACCGGCGGCTGGGATGCGACCGTCGGCGCCAACGTCGCCGAGTGATCCGATCCGCTGCCCCGTCCCGGCCAAACCGGGGCGGGGCACGCTCACCGGGGCCGACAGACGCCTTGGGAGCCTGACCGACAGGGGAAGTTCCGATGCGAGACACCGCTCCGCGCGCTGCCAGAGGACGCCTGCCCGTCGAATGGCTGGGCATCCTGCCCTTCGTGGCCTTTGCGCTGCTGTTCCTGATCCTTCCGACGATGAAGATCGTGTTCGGGGCGTTCCAGTCCGGCGATGGCAGCTTCACGTTTCAGAACCTGATCGACCTGAACACCGATTCGATCCGCAACGCCTACTGGACCTCGATCAAGCTGTCGCTGGTCACCGCGCTTCTGGGCTGTGTGGTGGGCTTTGCGATGGCTGCGGCGGTGGTCTTCGGCGGGTTGCCAAAGGCGATCCGCAGCCCGCTTCTGACCTTTTCCGGTGTGGCGTCGAATTTCGCGGGGGTGCCCCTGGCCTTTGCCTTCATTGCCACTCTGGGCCCGGCGGGGCTGGTGACGATCTGGCTGAGGACCGAGTTCGGCATCAACCTGCGCGCCTATGGCTTCAACCTCCTGTCCTTCTGGGGGCTGGTCGTCACCTACCTCTTCTTCCAGATCCCGCTGATGATCCTGATCATCACCCCGGCGCTGGACGGGCTGAAGCGCGAATGGCGTGAGGCTGCAGAAGTGCTGGGGGCAACCGCTGGGCAATACTGGCGCATGGTCGCCTTCCCGATCCTGTTCCCTTCGCTGCTGGGCACCTTCGCGCTTCTGTTCGCCAATGCCTTCGGCGCGGTCGCCACTGCGTTCGCGCTGACCGGGCCGCAGCTGAACATCGTGCCGATCAAGCTTTTCGCGCAGATCAGGGGCGACGTGCTGGGCAACCCCAACCTCGGCTATGCGCTGGCCTTCGGGATGATCGTCCTGACCGGGCTGGCGAATGTCATCTACATCGTGCTGCGGACCCGGTCCGAGAGGTGGTTGAAATGAAGCGCCTCGTCGCCTGGGCTGCCTTCATCGGGGGCTGCCTGTATTTCCTCTTGCCGCTGGTCGGCATGACCGAGTTCAGCCTGAAGATGCGGCGGGGGGAGTACTCCTTCGACGCCTATGCCCGCGTCTTCGGGGACCCACGTTTCTGGGAGACCTTCGGCTATTCGCTGACGCTGGCGGCGGCGACCATCGCATTCGGTGTGCTGCTGGTGGTCCCGACCGCCTACTGGGTGCGGCTGAAACTGCCGCAGGCCCGCCCGGTGATCGAGTTCATCACCCTGCTGCCGCTGGTCATCCCGGCCATCGTCATCGTCTTCGGCTATATCCGGCTGTACAACACGTCGAGCTGGCTGCCGCTGACCGGCTCGGCCTTCGGCACCGACATCCTGCTGACCATGGGCTATGCCACGCTGGCGCTGCCCTACATGTACCGCGCTGTCGATACCGGGCTGCGCACCATCGACGTCGCCACCCTGACCGAGGCGGCACAAAGCCTTGGCGCGGGCTGGTTCACCATCCTGGCGCGGATCATCCTGCCGAACGTGCTGGTCGCGGTCCTGTCGGGCGCCTTCCTGACGCTGGCCATCGTGATCGGAGAGTTCACCATGGCGGCGCTGCTGAACCGCCCGGCCTTCGGGCCCTTCATGCAGCTTCTGGGCGCCAACCGCGCCTATGAGCCGCCGGCCCTGGCGGTGATCGCCTTTGCGATCACCTGGGGCTGCATGGGGCTGATCCAGCTTGTCACCCGCTTCTCGAAACATGAAAGGGCGAAAGCCTGATGGCCTTCCTTGAGTTGACCAACCTGGAAAAGACCTTCGGCAGCAACCGCGTGGTGAAGGACTTCAGCCTGGGGATCGAGAAGGGCGAGTTCGTCTCGCTGCTTGGTCCCTCGGGCTGCGGCAAGACCACGGTGCTGCGGATGGTCGCGGGGTTCGAGACGCCGACGGCGGGCGCGATCCGCATCGACGGGCAGGATGTGACGGGGCTCAGGGCCAATGCGCGCAACATCGGGATGATGTTCCAGGCCTATGCGCTGTTCCCGAACATGACGGTGGCCGACAACGTGGCCTTCGGGCTGAAGGTCAAGGGTGTGCCCCGGGCCGAGCGCGAGGCGCGGGTGGCCGAGATGCTGCGCCTGATCGGCCTGCCCGAGATGGGCGGGCGCTTTCCGTTCCAGCTGTCGGGCGGCCAGCAGCAGCGGGTGGCGCTTGCGCGTGCGCTGGCCCCGCGCCCGCGGGTGCTGCTCTTGGACGAGCCACTGTCGGCGCTGGACGCCAAGGTGCGGGTCAGCCTGCGCAACGAGATCCGCGAGATCCAGCGCGAGCTGGGGATTACCACGATCTTCGTGACCCATGACCAGGAAGAGGCGATGTCGATCTCGGACCGGATCGTGGTGATGAACGGCGGTATCGCCGAACAGGTCGGCGCGCCGTTCCAGATCTACAACCAGCCGACCACCCGCTTTGTCGCCAATTTCGTCGGCACGCTGAACTCTCTCTCGGCGGCGGTGGTGTCGCCCGAGGCGGGGCAGGTCGAGGTGGCCGGGCAGGTGGTGACGCTGGCCAAGGCGCCGATCCCGGCGCGCAAGGGCGACCGGGTGACATTGGCGCTGCGGCCGGAAGCGGTGCGGTTCGGGCGCGAGGCGGGGCGCGAGGTGGTGCTGCCCGCCACCATCGCCGAGGTGCATTTCCTGGGCTCGGTGATCCGGCTGACCGTCGATGTCGATGGCACGATGGTGGCGCTGGACACGTTCAACCGCCCGGACCAGCCGCCGCCGCCGATCGGCCTTGACAGCGAGATCAGCTTCGCCGCCGCTGACGTTATCCTGCTGTCCGACGCCTGACGGGGATCAGGTCCGGGTGTGACCGAAGCGCGATTGCCAGCTGGGCTGGAGATCGCCCGGTTCGGACTGTGCAAGATACACCGCCCTGGCGATGGCGCGGGCGAGGCAGGTGGCGGCGGCGTGGCCGAGTTGGAAGCTGTCGGTGAGGGGGTCTTGCAGCGGGCGCTCTCCGGTCGCGACGCTGAAGACAAGGTCTCCATCCAGCGGCGTATGCGACGGGACAAGGGCCCGGGCCATGCCGTCATGCGCGGCCACGGCCATGCGCTGCGCCTGCGCCTTGGTGAGGGTCGCGTCGGTGGCGACCACGGCGATGGTTGTGGCTTCGCCCAGCCGTTTGCGTGGCAGGGGGGCGTCCTGCGGGAGCATGGGGGCGGGACCAAGGCCGCCATATTCGCTGCCTTCCTCCCAGGGGGCGGCCCAGAAGTGGGGGGTCTCGCCGACGGTGGCCTGACCCAGCGCGTTGACGACGACCAGTGCGCCGACGGTCAGGCCGGAGGGCAGGATGCAGGAGGCAGAGCCGAGGCCGCCCTTCAGGGTGCCGGTCATCGCTCCGAAGCCTGCGCCCGCGGTCCCGAGGGCGAAGTCGCGGGCAGCGGCGTCGAAGGCGCGGCGGCCGAGGTTGGGGTAGGGGCTTTCGCTCCAACCCTTGTCGCCGCCGTTCAACAGGTCGAAGACGATGGCGCCGGGGACGATGGGGACGCGGACGGGGCCGACGGCGAAGCCCCGGCCGGCTTCGCGCAGGCCCTGCATGACGCCCTGCCCGGCATCAACACCGAAGGCGGACCCTCCCGACAGGAAGATCGCGTCGATGTCCTGCACCATGCGGTCGGGGGCCAGGAGGTCCGTCTCGCGCGTGCCGGGGGAGCCGCCCATGACATGCACGGCGGCCACGAAGGGACGGTCGGCGGTCAGCACGGTGGTGCCGGAGCGGAGCTGCGCGTCGTGCGCATTGCCGACGCGAAGGCCGCGGACATCGGTGATGAGGTTCAGGGGACCGGGGCGCATCAGATGCGGACCTTGGTCGCGGCGGTGGCCGGGTCGCCGGTGTTCGGGGTGCCCGCGGGCTCGATCAGGAGGAGATGGGTTTCCACGGCGGCGCGGGGGCGGTGCTGGACGCCTTTTGGGACGACGAAGACCTCGCCGGGTTTCAGGGTGACGGCGCCGTCGGGGAGGTCGATGGTGAGTTCCCCGCTGAGGACCATGAAGAAATCGTCGGTGTCGGGGTGGTCGTGCCAGACGAACTCGCCCAGCACCTTCACCACCATCAGGTCATGGCCGTTGAAGCTGCCCACGATCCGGGGCGACCAGTGGGCGGTGAAGGTCGAGAGCTTGTCGGAAAGGTTGACGGGTTGCATCGGTCTGGTCCCCGGTTTGGACGGGCCGAGTTTCGCAGAAGTGACGGGAATGGGAAGTGGCGGGTGCGCTCCTCGTGAGACTTCGTCTTCTCGTCGCAGCGACGAGTGACGAAGTCATCGAGGAGCGGGGGTCAGAAGTCGAAGAGGTCGCTCAGGAAGCTTTCCTTGCGCTTCTTCTTGTAGCGGTAGTCGTCATCGTCATCCTTCTGGCGACGGCGGTCGTCGTAGTGCGAGCCGCGCGGCTCGGGCTGGTAGACCGGGGCCGCGTGCTGGGGGGCGTGGCTCTGGATCGCCTGTTGCGGCGTGGGAGCGGGGGCGGCAGCGGGGCCGCCGAGGGAGCGGTCGATGATCTTGTCCAGCTCTCCCCGGTCCAGCCAGACGCCTCGGCATTTCGGGCAGTAGTCGATCTCGACCCCGCCACGGTCGGCCATCACCAGGGTTTCGTTGTCGACCGGGCAGCGCATCGGCATCTCCATTCCATGTGTCAGGTCGTTACATGGGGTCGCAAACGGGTCTCGCAAGGGTCGTTTCGATGCTTGCGCGAAATGTCGCGAAGGCGCATGCAGGGGATGAGCCGTGGCGATGGCGTCGCCGCAGGGGCCTTGCCCCGACGCTTGTGGGGCAAACCCGCTTCCGTCCTGTACGCCGGGACCTTTCGGGGTCTCATGGCGCATCTGCCCGACCCCTGGATATGAGGTCTGGAAATGTCGTTGAACCGTCCCGAGATGTACCGCTTCCACAATGGCGGGGCGAAGCACGCCCTGCCCTTCGCCGACCAGGAATACCATGACCGGCTGGCGGGCCTGCGCGAGATCATGGAGCTGCACGATCTGGACGCGGTGGTGCTGACCAGCATGCACAACGTCGCCTATTACTCGGGCTTCCTCTATTGCTCGTTCGGTCGGCCCTATGCCTGCGTGGTGACGAAGACTGAATGTGTCACGATCAGCGCGGGGATCGACGCGGGGCAGCCCTGGCGGCGGTCGATTGCGGACAACATCACCTATACCGACTGGACCCGCGACAACTTCTGGCGGGCGGTGGCCTCGGTCACGGGAACCGGCAAGGCGGTGGGCTGCGAGGCGGATCATCTGACGATGGAGCGGGCCGAGAAGTTCAACACCTTCCTGAAGCCGAAGCGGGGGGTCGATGTGGCTCCGGCGACGATGCACCAGCGGATGATGAAGTCAGGGGCCGAGATCGCGCTGATCAAGCATGGGGCGAATGTGGCCGACGTGGGCGGTTATGCGATCCGCGATGCGATCAAGGTGGGGGCGACGGAGCTTGAGGTGTCGATCGCGGGCCGCGACGCGATGGAGCGGGAGATCGCGAAGCGCTTCCCGGATGCGGAATATCGCGACACCTGGGTCTGGTTCCAGTCGGGGATCAACACCGATGGCGCGCACAATCCGGTGACGAACCGGAAGCTTCGCCATGGCGATATCCTGAGCCTGAACTGCTTCCCGATGATCAGCGGCTATTACACCGCGCTGGAGAGGACGCTCTTCGTGGGCGAGGTGGACGATGCCAGCATGAAGGTCTGGCAGACCAACATCGACAGCCATGAGTTCGGGATGAAGCTGTTGAAGCCCGGTGCGTCCTGCGCCGAGATCACCATGAAGATCAACGAGTTCCTGGCCGAGCGGCAGATGCTGCAATACCGGACCTTCGGCTATGGGCATTCCTTCGGGGTGCTGTCGCACTACTATGGCCGCGAGGCGGCGCTGGAGCTGCGCGAGGATATCGACACGGTGCTGGAGCCGGGGATGGTGATCAGCATGGAGCCGATGCTGACGATCCCGGAAGGGATGCCGGGGGCGGGCGGCTACCGCGAACATGACATCTTCGTCGTGACCGAGGACGAGCCCGAGGACATCACGCATTATCCCTACGGGCCTGCGTTCAACGTGGTGGGCTAAAGGAAAGGGCCGGGGTGATCCCCCGGCCCTTGCCGTTCAGGCGCGTTTGACGAGGCGTATCAGGAACAGAAGGATCACCGCGCCGACCGTGGCCGCGATGATGGCGCCAAGCAGGCCTCCGCCCAGCGACAGGCCGATGCGCGGGAACAGGAACCCCGCGATGAGCGCGCCGACGATGCCGACGATGATATTGCCGACAAGGCCGAAGCCGTAGCCGTCGACGATCTGCCCGGCAAGCCAGCCGGCAATGGCGCCGATGATGAGAATGACCAGAAGTGCGGTGAGTTCCATTCTTCCCCTCCTGCCCCGGAATTGGGGCGCAAGCCCGAATTGCCTTGTCGGAACGCAGGCGACGGGCTCCCGGTTCCCTAGGTTCGAAATCTACTACAATTTCGCCGCGAAGACAGCATTGGCGGCGAAGATTCGGAAAAGCCTGTGCTTTTGGGCTTGACGGATACCCGCCCGCGTGGCGCAAGGTGGCCCAAGCTGCCCTAACTCCGAGTCTGCCAAGTGACCCACTCCCTTGCCCGGATCTTCGCGATCCTTGCCCTTCCCTTGCTTGCCGCCTGTGCGGGCACCGCGAAACAGACCTCGCCAGAGGTCGTCCCCGGATATGAGGGCGTGCAGGACGGGGAGTTCTTCATCGAAGCGGTCCCGGCTAAATACCTCCAGGACGGCAACAGCCGCACCGAAGTGGCCTATACCGGGCCGGAAGCGCCGGGCACGGTGGTCGTCGATACCTTCGCGCGCAAGCTCTATCTGGTGAACGAGGGCGGCACGGCGACGCGCTATCCCATCGCCGTGGGCCGGGAAGGGCTGTCGTTCCGCGGTGCGGGCTCTGTGGGGCGCAAGGCGGAATGGCCGTCGTGGCAGCCGACCGCGAACATGATCCGCACCCGGCCCGACCTGTATGCCGCCTATGCCGGCGGCCTGCCGGGCGGACTGATGAACCCCCTGGGTGCGCGGGCGCTTTATCTCTATCGCGGGTCGCGCGACACGATGTTCCGCATCCACGGCACGTCGGACGCGGCTTCGGTCGGCCACGCGACAAGCGCGGGCTGCATCCGGCTGTTCAACCAGGACGCCATCGACCTGTACAACAAGGTGCCGAACGGGACCCGGGTGAAGGTGCGGACCGAGGCGGAGAGCCTGGCGCTGGAAGGGCCGCAGATGCTGAACGCCTATGGCCACATGGTTCCCGAGACGCCCGAGAATGTGGCCAAGAGGGAAAAGGACGAGGCTGCGCTTGCCAAGCAGGAGGCCCGTGACAAGGCCGCTGCCGAGAAGGCCGAGAAGAAGCGCCTGGCCGCCTGCGCACGCCGGGGTATCCCGGATGCCGAATGCGCCCCGCCGGAAAGCGTGGCGACGGTGACGGTGGGCACGTCGGACGCCGGTTAAAGCCGGATGACATAGTCCTTGAGGGTGGTCTGCACGACCTCCCAGGTTCCTTCGAAGCCCGGGCGGATGATCAGGCTGTCGCCCGGGTGCAGCTGGGTGACGCTGCCGTCCGCGCCGGTGAGCAGCGAATAGCCTGACAGGATTCGGAAGTATTCCCATTCGGAATAGCTGACGCGCCACTTGCCGGGGGTGGATTGCCAGAGCCCGGCAAAGAGGCCGTCGCGGTCTTCGAGGTTCCAGGTGCTGTGGACCGGGTCGCCCGAGATCACCTTCTCTGGGTCGGGTCGGGTGATCTCGGGTGCGGTGCCGTCGCGGCTTACGCGCTGGATCAGGGTCATGGCTGTCTCCTTTGCCGTCATTCAGGACGCAGGGGTGGCGCGGGTCAACCCTCTGGCGCGGCGGTCGGCGGTGCTGCGCTGCGGCGCAAATCTGTTGCGGCGGGGTTCTGCTTGTGCCCATATGTCGGGCAGAATGTGAAAGCGGAGGCCTGCGATGAGCGCCACGTCCCCTGTTCGCCCTGTGCTTCCCCCCGACATCCGCGCCCGCAAGGGGGGTGAGCCCTTGGTGGTGCTGACCGCCTATTCGACGCCGGTCGCCCGGCTGGTGGATGCGCATTGCGACGTGGTGCTGGTGGGCGACAGCGTGGGAATGGTGATCCACGGGTTACCGTCCACGCTGGGCGTGACGATGGAGATGATGATCCTGCATGGCCGCGCCGTGGTGCGGGGGGCGCAGAAGGCGATGCCGGTGATCGACATGCCCTTCGGGTCCTATGAGGAGGGGAAGGAGCAGGCGTTCCGCAATGCCGCGCGGCTCATGGCCGAAACCGGCGCCCCGGCGGTGAAGCTGGAAGGCGGGCAGCATATGGCCGAGACCATCGCCTTCCTGACCGCGCGGGGGGTGCCGGTGATGGCGCATGTGGGATTGACGCCGCAGGCGGTGAACACCTTTGGTGGCTACAAGGTGGTGGGCCGGGGGGAAGAGGCCGAGAAGGTGATGGCCGACGCCCGCGCGGTCGAGGAAGCCGGGGCGTTTTCCGTGGTGCTGGAGAAGGTGCCGGTGGGCCTGGCTGCACGCATTACCCAGGCACTGACCATTCCGACCATCGGGATCGGGGCCGGGGTGCGGTGCGACGGGCAGGTGCTGGTGGTGGATGACATGCTGGGTCTGTTCACCGATTTCCGGCCGAAGTTCGTCAAGCGCTATGCCGAGCTTGGGAAAACGGCGGACGAGGCGATTGCAGCCTATGCGGCGGAGGTGCGGTCGCGGGCGTTTCCGGCGGCGGAGCACTCGTTTGCGGACGAAGTTCCGGTGAAGAAATGATCCTGAAGACGGTGGCAGACCTGCGTACTGTCGCGCGCGGCTGGCGGGCGAAGGGAGAGGTGATCGGCGTGGTGCCCACGATGGGCGCGCTGCATGACGGGCATCTGTCGCTGGCGCGGCGGGCCAGGGCGGAATGCGACCGGGTGATCACCACGATCTTCGTGAACCCGAAGCAGTTCAACAACCCGGACGACCTGAAGAAATACCCCCGGACCCTGGAGGCGGATGCCGAGCTTCTGGGCACGGTGCCGGTGGATGCGATCTTCGCGCCCGCGGTCGAGGAGGTCTATCCCGAGGGCTTCATCACCAATGTCACGATGCAGGGGGTGGCGCAGCCGCTGGAAGGCTACATGCGCCCCGGCCATTTCGACGGGGTGGCGACGGTGGTGACGAAGCTCTTCGGCATGACGCTGGCCGACAAGGGCTATTTCGGCCAGAAGGACTGGCAGCAGTTGCAGGTGGTGCTGCGGCTGGTGCGCGACCTGAATGTCCCGGTGGAGGTGGTGGGCTGCGAGACGATCCGCGAGGCGGATGGCCTCGCGATGTCCTCGCGCAACGTGCGGCTGACGGCGGCGGGCCGGGCCAAGGCGCCGGTGTTGTATGCGGCGATCACCCGGGCAGCCGAGGATATCCGCGCGGGCCATGCCGACCGGATGGCGATCCGCGAGGCGGCGGAGACGATGCGCGAGGCGGGGTTCGAGCGGGTGGAATATATCGAGCTGCGCGATGCCGAGACGCTGATGCCTTCCGACGACCCTCGGCGACCCCGGCGGATGCTGGCCGCAGCCTGGATCGACGGCGTGCGGTTGATCGACAACATCCCCGTCTGACCTTTCATCTTTGTCCAAATATCTCCGCCGGAGGCATCCCGCCGCCGCGGCCAGACCTGCCATTCCGCACTTGGCGGATGCCCGAACTTGCTGCAAGACTTGACCCGTTCAGCGGTGTCCGAAAAACCGGCGCCGGGATGATGTAATTCGCTGTTACATCACTATGTGATTGAAACGGGTTCAACGGAGGGTCGGATGGCCGATTTCGAAACGCAGATCAAGGAAAGCCAGGCTCAGGTCGCCGAGGCGCAGGCGAAGATTTCCGCCATCACCAGCCGGATCGAGGAAGCCCGGTCGAAGCTGGACCAGGGGGCCGAGCTGGACGTGGAGAACGCCACGCTGGAGGATGTCCACAAGCATACAGACCTGATGAACGCCAACATCGCCGAGCTGATCATGGGGCTGGATGATGTCACGGCGGGATTCTCGGCCGAATTCAACGAGATGCGGACGAAGACCGGGATGGAGAGCTTCATCGGCATCTTCTCTTCCGCCAAGGCGGAGTCGATGCGGCAGGAGCGGATGCGCTCGGCCTCGGTCGATGACAAGTTGCAGGACCTGATCTCGAAATCGGATGTGATCGTGAAGCTGCTGCAGGGGCAGTTGAACCTGTTGAACGGGCAGAAGACCAAGGTGGAGGCGAACCTGGCCGGGACGCTGGTCGAACGGGAAGAAACCGTGGCGGCGCTGGAGGCAGTCAGGTCCGAGGTGGCGGCGATGGACCCGCGGATCATCGAGCTGGAGAACAAGATCAGCGTCGAGCAGGACGCGGCGGCGAGGACCAAGCTGGAAACGGAGCTGGCGACGCTGAACGCCAAGTACAACGCTCTGGTGCAGGACGAGCAGGTGAAGCTGGCGAAGTCGCAGACGCTGGAGCGGTATATCGAGAAGGGGAAGACCTGGGTCGACTCGCTTCAGAACCAGGCGGCGACGCAGCTGGTGCTGATCAACAAGCTGCAGACCGACACCAAGCAGCGGGTGGTGCTGTATGACGCGCTGACCTCCAGCTTGAAGACTGCGCAGCAGCAGGACGTGGCGCATAGGATCAACGAGATCGGGGTGAAGACCGACCAGGAGGCCCAGACCGCGATGGCGGCCATTGGCGCCGCGACCAACGACAAGATGGCCGACATGCTGGAGGCGCATGAGGGGCACATGGTCTTCGCCCGGCAGATCCTGGAGCAGAAGGCGAAGGCGGATGAACGCTTCGCCCGGCGGTTCGCGGCGATTGTCGAGAAGCACGACAAGAATGCGTATGGGGAGTAGGGGTGAGCGAGCTTGAACAGCCGAACGAGCCCTCCCTTCTAAACAACAAAAACCAGACTCCTCCGTCTGGCAATTGGCTTGAAGGCTACATCGCTGTGTGGATCGGATTGCTGTTGGTCAATGCGGTGTTCCTTGCGTTTGCTCTGCCCGTGATGGCGATACTCCTGTTGCTTCAGGCTGTGCTCGGTGAGGCTGGCATATGGGTGGGAGCGGTGATCATCGCTCCTGCTTGGATATGGCTTTGCTTCAGGTTCTTCTTGCCAGCAATGACTCAGATCATCTGGATTGACGGTAGACCGGCTCTCTTTGCCCTTCACCGTGTGACGTTGCGGAGGATGATCGGAGTTGTAACCGCGCAACTTTCGGTTCTTCGGTCGGATTTGTATTCGCTCTCAACCCGCATCGGGAATTGGCTCAATGCCTGACCCCACCGTCAAAGACGTTCTGACCTCGGACCATGCCGAGCTATACGACACGCTGACCGCCCGGCGCTATTTCGCCAAGTTCGAGCGGATCACCGGGCATCTGGCGCGGGTGGCGGCGGAGGTGGAGGCGGAGGGCAAGCTGTCCCGAACCGAGGCGCGGGTGCTGGGGGTCTATCTCAAGGCGGTGGCGGCAACGTTCCGGGCGCTGAACCACAAGTATCTGATGACTGGGCGGGGCGAGGGGGCACCGAAGCTCACCATCGACCGGCACGAGAGCGGCTTCCCGGTGGCGCAGGAGTTGATGGCGATGGCCGTCGACGCCCAGCAGGCCGAGAAGCATCTGGCCGGGATGCCATCGGAAGCCGAGCTGAAGGACCGGATGGTGCGGCAGATCGTCGGCGACCTGACGATCCCCACGGCGCTGCAGTTCGCGCTGTCGCAGCGGTATTACTATGAGGCGCTGCTGGCCGGGGGCATCTTCTGGGCGCGGAACGATCCGGACGCGCAGTGGATTGAAGACCTGGGCGAGCGGCGGCATTTCCTGCTGCATTGGGCGGTGTGGGACACCCAGGTCAACCTGCCGGTGGTGTACCTGATGGATGTGGAGGATTCGGGCAAGAAACCGCTGCCGAACGATGCCTACCGCTGGCCGCAGGTACAGCAGGCCTTGATGGCGCAGGCCATTGGCGGGTTGAAGCTGGTGACGATCGCCACCGGATTCGACAAGGATTTCGAGGGACTGCACCCCAAGCGACTGCGGCGGATCATCCTTGGGCCGATGTATTCGGCGAGCTTCACCCTGCAATCGGGCCCGATCTCCAAGGTGCTGGAGGGCGCGAAGGCCCCGGAGGGCGAGGACTGGGCGCTGGTCTGGACGGTGGAGGATCTGGTCTCGGACCGCGAGGAAGCGGTGAAGGACGGCTGGTTTTCCACGGCGACACGGCAGGTTTACAAGCTGGACCCGGTGGCGGGGGCGGAGCTGGGGGCCACGCGGCAGGAGCGGATGATCATCCTGCCGGAGAAGCCCTATCAGGTGCTGGCCGAGCAGAACCCGAAGGGCTTGCAGGGGCTGCGGAAGTTCGTGGTCGGGGCCGGGGGGCGGTTGATCCCGACGTTGTGATTGCTGAACCCCCGGGGGCGCTGCCCCCGGACCCCCGGGATATTTGTGGACAGAAAATGAGGGTTTCATGAGCACGCGCGACACGATGGAGCTGAAGGAAGAGACGATCCGGGCGCAGTATGAGGCGGCCTTGGGGATGGTCTTCGGCTTCGACCACGCGCCGCGGCTGGCGAAGCCTTTGGTGGTGGCCCCGGCGGTGGAGCGGTCGCCCGGTGTGGGGGTGCGACCCACGTTCCGGTCCACCGTACCGGGGATGGCGACGCGGTCGACGGCGCGGCCGGGCGGGGTGCGGTTGTCGGAGCGGATCGAGGGGCTGTCGGATGGGTTGGTCTCGCCGGTGCAGGCGGCGGTGCTGAATGCGTTCCGGCGATCTCTGGCGATTGCGCTGGCGATGGGGGAGACCTTTTCGGCCCAGTCGGGGCTGGCGGAGTTGAAGAAGGCGAACCTGGAGGGCCGGGTGCCGGACGCCCGCCGCGCGGAGTTTGGCGAACTGTTGCAGGGCGAGGCGCTGGTGGTTCTCTTCACCTTTGCCAATGCCCTCGCCTACCTGATCGCGCCGCATGTCGGGCCGGGGACGGTGGAACTGGGCGAGGTGGAGGAGGTCTTGACCGACAACGCTCCGCTGGCCTTGCAGGGGGCTTTGTGGGAGCTGGACCAGGACATCGGGGCGCTGGCGACGGATGATGCCAAGCTGGTGGCGGTGGTATCGGCCTTCGCCGAGGCGCTGATGAAGAAGGTGCAGATCCGGGCCGAGAACGGGGCGCGGACCTCGGTGTTCACGGCCGGGTCGTGGAAGGTGGAGGCGGACGGGCTGACCATCGCCGGGTTCAAGCCGGCGAAGGCGGCGAAGGGCGGGTCCATCGTCATGGCCTTCAAGAGCCCGCATGAGGTCGTGGGGAACCACATCGCCAAGTACCAGAGCCTGCGGCTGGCGAAGATGCTGATGGCCTATGATTTCGAGCGGCGGCTGAACCCGTTCGCGGAACTCGGCGGGTTCATCTTCACCTTCATGGGCGACGGGAAGCCGGGGACGGGGAAGACCACGCTGATCCAGATGATGGCGGGGCTGCTGGACGGCTACTGCAAGGTGGCGGGCTATCCGTTCCGCTACCAGAACTTCTCCATCGACCAGATCGACAGCTATCAGGGCAAGTCCGGCCAGAACGCCAAGGCCTTCATCGACGCGGTGCTGGACCCTTCGGTGATCGGCTTCGGCACCATCGACGACATCGACCAGGTGGCGGGCAAGCGGGGGGACCGGCAGTCCTCCGCGGGCCAGCAGGAGGTGACGGCGGTCTTCATGCAGGCCTTCGCCGGGGCGGGGACGGTGGTGCGGGGGAACTGCACCTTCGGGATGTTCTCGAACTACCCGGAGAACGTGGACGACGCCCTGCGGCAAAGGGCCGGGGCGCGGTTCCTGGTCGACGGGCCGCAAAGCCGGGAGGATTACATAGACATCCTCTCGCTTCTGCTGGGGAAGAACCATTCCATTCCGGTGGGCGAGCACCAGCTATTCGCCGCGCAGGAGATCAGGAAGGCGGTAGCGGCCTCGTTCGAGGGCTATTCGAAGCCGCATGAGGAGGGGCTGCTGAAGGTCTGGGACCGCGTGGCCTCGGACATCGGGCCGCTGGATACGCTGGCGAAGATGGGAGCCTATCTGAAGGCGATCCAGCAGGCGGACGAGCGGTTCACCGGGCGGGCGATCAAGAACATCACCGATGCGGTGAAGGTCCGGGCGATGGATTTCGAGCTGCCGGATGAGTGGATGGAGGAGCCGGATCTCTTTCTCTTCAAGCCCTATGACGAAAAGCTGGCGATGATCCGGGGGCTGATGACGCCGATCACGGTGGAGATGGTGATCCAGGAGATCAACCGCTACGCCGACAGCGAATTCCGCTATGCCGACAAGTCGGACGCGGTTGCCATCGAGGCGATGGTGCGCGAGTTCGGCCGGACGGAAGAGGCGAAGCGGCGGTATCTGGAGGGGAAGGGGTGAAGATGGTGGACCTCACGAATCGCAAGGAGTACCTTGCAGCCTCGAAGCAGTTTAGATCATGACCGTCGAACCGAGCCAGTTCTGGAAGTCTCGACTCGCCACTCCGGCCTACCGGATTGGCGAAGCGGCCAGTTATGCTCACATTTCTCCTCAGACTGTCGCAGCGTGGCACCGGGTTCGTCTCGATGGTCGCAAGGTGATGCTTAAGGAGAAAGAGAAGAGTGTAGGTCTGTCGTTCCTGCAACTTATTGAGCTGGCAGTTGTGGCCAGAATGCGTCGGTCAGGTCTTAAGGTTGCGGAGATTGCGAGAGCGCGAGACTGGTTCACCCGCTCGACGGGGCTTCAGCGTCCGTTTGCACAACTTCGCTTCAAGACCGATGGCGCCGAAATACTCCAAGACGATGATGGCCCGCTTCGCGAAGGCGACGTCGAAAAGCTGATATCAGCCAACCACGGCGGGCAGTATGTTTGGCGTGAGCTGCTTTCCCAACGATTGGAAGAATTTAACTACGATGAAGACACCGGAGAAGTGTCTTTCTGGAAGGTTGCGGGCGCAGATAAGCCAATCCTAATCGATCCAAAGGTCGCGTTTGGCGCTCCTCAGGTGCGCGGGGTGAAGACCGGCATTCTGAAAGCACATTGGCTTTCAGGAGAAGATGTGCCTGATCTAGCAGAAGACTTCGATTTGACTGCCAAAGAGATTGTCGAGGCACTCAAGTTCGAAGGTGTGCAAGGTGAGAACCCGCGACTGAGTAAATGGATAAACTGACGCTCTACTTTGATCGAAATGTTGGAAAGCGGTTGCCGAGCGCCCTGTCAAAGTTGCGCCCGCCAGCAGAAATCCGATGGCATCAAGGTGAAGGGCTTCCTCAAGACCTACCGGACGACGTTTGGTTGGAGCGAGTGGCGAAGCGCAATTGGGTTGTCCTGACCCAAGACATGCGTTTTCATGTCAACGAGAGTGAGCATCAGGCGGTTCGACAGCACGGAGTCAGGTGCTTTTATTTGCCGGGCGCACAGGACGGCATGTGGCAAACCCTCTGCACGTTCACAAGAATACACAAGAAGATCCTAAAGCTGTCTGTATCTACGCCCGCGCCCTTCATCTTCGCCTTCTCGGCTAGTGGGCGATACAAGCGGATACTGTAACAACCAATGAAACGCCTCATCCAGCGCGGCCTGATGTTCGGGAACCTGATCGAGGTCTCCTCTCCGGCGCTTGTCGAACGCTACAACCGGGCGCTCAAGCATCTTACCGGCAAGACGACAAAGCTCGACGATTTCCACATCGACCTCTCCGGCTATTCGCCCGAGATCGGGGATGAGCTGGGCGACGACCTCTACCTCAACCCCAACGGGGCAAACCGGCAGTTCATTTTGCTCACCACGGCGCAGAAGGATGCGCCACTTCTGAACATCAAGTTCTCGACCAGCCGCGGCATCCTCACCCAGTTCATCGAGAAGAACGAGGCGCAGCTCTTCGCCCTGACCGCGCGGGATGCGGTGGCGGGGGAGTTGCAGAACTCGGTCTATGCGGTGGATACCCCCGCCCGCCTTTTCGACATCAGGCAGGTGACGGTGGAGGCGGATACCATCGGCGGGCATGTGGCGGATGCGGGCAAGCTCGCCAAGCTGATCGAACGCTTCCGGCAGGAGCCGGACGGCTGGCGCGACGACGTGCTGGTGGCGGAGATGATCACTCTGGCGAAGAAGACGGGCGACGTGACGCGGGTGCCGATTGCGCTTCCGGCGATGACGTTCCAGCAGTCGAATTTCTGGACCAGCTTCTTCGGCGGGGTCTACATTTTCCAGGGCGTGCGCTATCCGGCGGCGATTTCCACGCTGGACTGGCGGTCCCTGGGCGATGTGCCGGTGGCGCAGGTGATGGACCTGACCCACCGCAACCAGATCGCCGACTGGCTGGAGCGGAACGGGTTGACCGAGCCCATCGTGCAGGCGCGGGGGGCGGATGCGGCCTCGATCCTGCGGCAGAAGATGGATTTCATTCTGGTCGATGCGGCCGACCGATTGGGGATCGAGGTTGGCGACGCAAGGCGGACGGAGCTGCGGAAGGTGGCCTACAAGCTGGGAACCTCGCTGCCGCAGGAGTTCCTGGGGCTCGCGGACCTTCTGCGCTGGGTCGAGGCCGGGGGGCCGTGGCCGAAGATCACCAGCGAACACCCGGCCTATTTCTACACCCTGCGCGGCAAGGCAGGACCGGACCGCGACCTGGTGAACATGCTGCTGACCGAACTGTCGCCGATGGACATCCGGCAGATGTTCATCATCCACAAGGAGTTGTTCTACGCGCAGTACATGACATGGTCGGATCGCAAGAAGACCTATGTCGCGGATTTCCTGGCGCGGGAGTATCAGGTGGACCGGGAAGGCGCGCGGACGGCGCTCTTCGGGCCGGAGCCGAGCATGGACGAATTGCACCGGCCGCAGATGGCCGAGGGGCCGAAACCAGTACGGCCCCCGATCACCGGGCCCTGGGGAGGGAGACGCTAGATGGGTTGGCTGCGGCTTGCGTTCCTGATGTATGTTGGATTGACGATCATCTACTTCGTCACCGGCATCTACTCCCGCTCGGTCCGGCGCGAGAAGCTGGAGAAGGAATGGGATACCGACCCTGCGCGGGAGGGGCTGACCGTCCAGGAGCGCAGTGCCTTCATCGAGGCGGGGATGGTGCAGTATGACAAGGGGCTGAAAAAGCGCCTTTTGTGGCTTATCTATATCGTTCCGACCATTGGCTTCCTGGTCACGATCTACTTTGTCAACTGGCACTGAAAGGGCGCATCCATGTGGACCAAGATCAAATGGGGCATCCGGATCCTGTTACTGGTGATCGTGGGGTTGTTCCTGCACTACACCCTGCCGCAGCGCGACGTGGTGCGGATCACCGAGACCTCGAACCGGATCACCCAGATCGGCGGCAACTGGATCTTCTATTCCATCGAGGACACCGGCACCGGGTCGGAAACCAGCACGACGCGCGACATCCGCTTCATCGACGCGGCCTTCGCGGACGGCGATGTGATGGTTTACCGGAACGAGGATACCGGTTGGTTCTGGCCGCCCTATTTCAAATGGGACAGCGCCACCCTTCAGGCCGAGGCCGCGAACCTGAAATCCACCTCGGCCGCGCCGCAATGGGTGGCGATCACGCATTACGGCTGGCGTATCCCGCTGTTCTCGGCCTTTCCGAACGCGGTTTCCATCACCCCGGTCGAGGGGCCGGATGTGCGGCTGATCCCCTGGGTCAACATCATCCTCCTCGCCTTCCTTGCCTTCGTGATCCTGATGATCCGCCGCATGTGGCTGCAGTTCCGCGAGCGGATGGTCGACCCGGCGCTGGCTGACGCGGGCGAGGCGTGGGATTCGGTCGAGGCGCGGGCCGATGCCGCGAAGAAGGAGGCGCGCGGCTTCTTCGGGCGGATCGGGGCCTGGCTGAATACCTGGAAGGCGAAGAGGTAGCTCGCCTCAGGCCGCGCGGGTTGTTGCCGTGACGACACCCGCGCCAATCAGCAATGCGCCTCCGGTCCGGTTGAAGCCGCGCACGACGCGCTCCGACCTGACAAGATTGCGCGCGCGGCTGGCCAGAAGGCCGTAGCCCAGCGAATTGGCGAAGGCGAGGGTCAGGAACGTCGCCTCGAAGATCACCATCTGGGTCAGGACGTCACCCGAGCGGTCGAGGAATTGCGGCAGGAAGGCCACGAAGAAGGTGATGCTTTTCGGGTTCAGCGCGGTCACAAGCCAGGCATGGGTGATCATCCGGCCGACGCCCTTGCTTTCGGTCACGGGTTTCGCGTTCAGCGATCCACCGGCGCGCCAGAGGCTGATGCCGAGCCAGACCAGATAGGCGGCCCCTGCCAGTTTCAGCACGGTGAAGAGCGTGGCCGAAGCGGCCAGCAGCGCGCCGATCCCGAGCATCGACAGGGTCATCGCGGTGAAATCCCCAAGGGCCACGCCGACCGAGGTCGGGAACGCAGCCCGCCAACCCTGTCCCAGGCCGTAGGAGATGACGAGGAGGATCGTCGGGCCGGGGATGATGAGAAGCACCATCGTTGCGGCGGCGAATGTGACCCAATGTTCGAATGACATGCATTGTCCTCCCTGACGTTGAAGCAAAGACAGGAAGAGGCGGCGGCTGTCCAGAGGAATGGACAGCCGCCTTCGGTCAGGCCCGAAGCGTTCCGCCCGTCGCCTTCGTCACCTTCTCGATGATCCTGGCGCTGACCGCCTCGATCTCGGCTTCGGTCAGCGTCTTGTCCTGCGGCTGGAGGCGGACGGTCAGCGCGATGGACTTCTTGCCCGGCCCCATCTGCGCCTCGGCCTTGTCGCCGGTGAACTGGTCGAAGACGCGGACAGAGTCGATCAGCGCCTTGTCGGCCCCCTGCGCGGCGTTGACGGCGGTCAGCGCCTCGACCGCCTTGTCCACCACGAAGGCGAAGTCCCGTTCCACCGCCTGCAGGTCGCTGATCGCCAGCGCCGGGCGGGTGGGGGTCTTGACCTTGGGCGCCGGGATGCTGGCGACCAGAACGGTGAAGGCCACGGCAGGGCCTTTCACGTCCATCGCCTGCAACACACGCGGGTGAAGCTCGCCGAAGGTGGCCATGACGTTCGGGCCAAGGCCGATCACGCCGGAGCGGCCGGGGTGCCACCACCCTGCGACCTTGCGGCTGATCTGCACGCGGGCTGGGGCGCCAAGCGCGGCCAGCACCGCCTCGGCATCGGCCTTGGCATCATAGACGTCGATCATCCGGCGGCTGCCGTGCGGGTCGCGTTGGGCCGCCGCGCCCACCAGCAGGCCGGTCGCCTGCAGATGCTGGTCGCCCGGTTCGCCGCCGTGGAACACCGGGCCGATCTCGAACAGCGACAGGTCCATGAAGCCGCGCGCCTGGTTCCGTGCCGCCGCCGCCAGAAGACCGGGCAGGAGGTCGGGGCGGAGATGCGTCATCTCGGAGGAGATGGGGTTGTCGACGCGGACGGCCTCGGTCCCGCCGCCGAACAGGGCTGCGGCTTTCGCGTCGATGAAGCTGTAGGTCACGCATTCGTTGTAGCCGAGCGCCGCGATGGTGCGGCGGGCAGTGCGTTCGCGCACCTGCAAGGGCGTCAGGATCGGGCGCGGCACGCCGGGCTCAGTCCGGGCCATCGGCGCGCCCTGCAGTTTCGTCAGGCTCGCGATGCGGGCGACTTCCTCGATCAGGTCGGCGTCGCCCAACACGTCGGGCCGCCAGGTCGGCGGGGTCACGTCGTTGCCGTTCAGCCGGAAGCCGAGCGCCTGAAGCGTGGCGCGCTGGATTGCCTCGGGGATTTCCATCCCGACGAGGCTGACCACACGGGCGGGGTCGAGCCGGTAGCTACGGGTCGGTTCGATCGGGGCGCCATCCTGCACCACGGTCCCGGCCTCGCCGCCGCAGAGGTCGAGGATCATCTGCGTTGCCAGTTCAAGGCCGGGCAGGGTGAAGGCGGGGTCCACGCCGCGCTCGAAACGGTAGCGGGCGTCGGAGTTGATCTTCAGCGCGCGCCCCGTCGCGGCGATGGTGATCGGGTCCCAGAAAGCGGATTCGAGGAAGACGTCGGTGGTCTCCGGCGTGCAGCCCGAGGCCTCGCCGCCCATGATCCCGGCCAGCGATTCCGGGCCGTGGTCGTCGGCGATGACCATCTGGCTGGGGTTCAGCGCATAGGTCTTGCCGTCGAGCGCAAGCAGCGTCTCGCCCTCGCGGGCGGGGCGGATGTGCAGGTCGCCCTTGACCTTGGCGGCGTCGAAGACGTGCAGGGGCCGGTTCAGGCCGAAGGTGAAGTAGTTGGTGATGTCGACCAGCGCCGAGATGGGCCGGAGGCCAATGGCCTTGAGCCGCGCCTGCATCCAGTCGGGCGAGGGGCCGTTCTTCACGCCGCGGATCAGGCGTCCGGTGAAGTGGGGGCAGCCCTTGGCCTTGAGAGCCGGGTCGATGTGGATGCCGATGGGGGTGGGGAAGCTGCCCTTGACGGGCATCGCCTCGACCGGCTTCAGCTTGCCCAGACCCCGCGCCGCCAGATCGCGGGCGATGCCGTGGATCCCGAGCGCGTCGGGACGGTTGGGCGTGACCTTGACCTCCACCACCGGGTCGTTCAGGCCCTTCCAGTCGATGTAGCGCACGCCCATCGGGGCATCGGCGGGCAGTTCGATGATGCCGTCGTGGTTGTCCGACAGCATCAGCTCGCGTTCCGAACAGAGCATGCCGTTCGAGTCCACGCCCCGGATGTTGCCGGGTTTCAGGTCCACGCCCGTGCCGGGGACATGGGTGCCGGGCGGGGCAAAGACGCCGACGAGGCCGGTCTTCGCATTGGGCGCGCCGCAGACCACCTGGACTTCCTCGGTCCGGCCGCCGGGGCCTTCCGGCCAGGTTTCCACCCGACAGACGCGCAGGCGGTCGGCATTGGTGTGCTGCACGGCCTCGATCACCCGGCAGATGCGGAACGGTCCAAGCTGTGCGGCGGGATCCTCGATGCTCTCGACCTCCAGCCCCAGATCGGTCAGCGCCTCGGCGAGGGTGTCGACGCTGGCCTCGGTGTCGAGGTGATCTTTCAGCCAGGCAAGGGTGAACTTCATCGGCGGGCCTCCAAACTTGCGGCCCGGATTAGCGGAAAGCAGCGGGAAGGGGAAGCGTCAGGAATGGGCCCAGGCCCAGGCGTTGAACAGTCCGAAGAGGATGGGCTGGTGGATCAGATAGATGATGAGGGAGTGGCGGCCGGGGAAGGTGAGGATGCGGCTCAGGCGCGAGGGCGCGGTGCCCTGCCATTGGTCGATGCGCAGGGCCTTGGCGGTGGCCAGACCGGCAAGGGCGGGGGCGGCCCAGGGGATGAGGGGAACGTAATCGCCCATCATCGGGCGGTAGGCGGCGAGGCCGGTCCAGACCAGCCAGAGCGGGTCCAGCGCCTCGAACCGGGGACCCCAGGCGGCGGCGAAGATCAGGGCCGCGACGGCGAGGGTGAGGGGCCAGGGCAGGCGGAGGAAGACCAGGCCGAGGAGCGCTGTGGCGGCGATGGCGTGGAGGATGCCGAACCAGATCGGGCCGCCGGGAACCAGCCAGATGGAGGCGATGGTGATGAGCGCGGCGGCGCCGACGATCATCGCCCAGCGTTTCCAGAACGAGGGCCAGCGGATGCCCCGGCCATGGGCAAGCCAGAGGCCGACGCCGGAGAGGAAGAGGAAACTTCCGGCGATCGTCCGGGCGAAGTAGTACCAGAAGGGCTGGGACATCGTACCCGCGTCGATATGGCCGAAGAGCGCGAGGTCGAAGGTGAAGTGGAAGATCACCATGCAGAGGACGGCGAGAGTCCGGGCGGTGTCGAGGAACGTGAGGCGGCCGGGGGGGAGGAGCGCTTCGGTCATGGCGCGGAGAGTGGCGCGGTTTGGCGGTGGTCGCAAGCTGCGCGGGTGCCCACCCGGGCAGTCTGGGCGGTTTCGGCGAAGCTGATGGGCTGGCCTGGGGGCGTTCGGGAAAAGTCGGGTTGTTGGGCGAGAGCTTGGCCGGGCGCGCCCCACCCCTCCCCACGCGGGAAGCCGCTTGGGGAAATCGTCGGGCGGAAACCGCTGATCGCCTCGCCGGTTGGGGCGGTTGTCATATTGAGCGCGCTCCGCGCGAGCCTTCTGTCTCGCCTCTGCGCGCCTGGGCCGGGTCGGTGGCGTGGGCTTCATCTTGCGGGGCTGGTGCAGGTCGGGTGAGGCCCAGGGGAGACCCGAAGTCCAGGCTCAGAACATCTGCAACAGGCGCTTGAGGTAGTCCAGTTCTTCGAGCGGACGGGCGAGTTCGCCGGAGCGGCGGCGGATTTCGTCCAGGAGTTCCTGGGCGCGCTCGTTGGGATCGTTCTGCACCATGTTCTCGTCCGAGCCGATGCGCGCCGTCTCGCCCGGGCGGCGACCGAGCGGGTCGGTCCCGTTCGGGTCGGCGCTGCCGAAGTCGCGCTCGCCGCCCTGGCCGTCGCGGTTCTGGCGCTGTTCCTCTGCCAGCGCCTCGCCCAGGTTCTGCATCCCGTCGCGCAGCGCCTCCATCGCCTCGGCCTGGCGGTCGAGCGCGCCGCCGAGATCGCCGTCGCGCAACGCATCCTCGGCCTCTTCCATCGCACGGCCCGCGCGGTCGAGGTCGCGACGGCCCTCTTCGCCCTGTTCGGTGCCGTCGCCGGGCAGGTCGCCGTTCTGCAACTGGTTCAGCCGTTCGCGCAACGCGCGCTGACGGTCGGAAAGCGAGCCCTCGTCGCCGCTGCCCTGGCCCTGGTCGCTCTGGTTCTGGCCAAAGCGGTCGCCCTGCTGATCTCCCTGCTGGTCGCCCTGGCCCTGGTCCTGCCCCTCGTCCTGCCCCTCGCCGGGCTGTTCACCCGGACGCGGGACGCCCTGCAGGTCGCGGAAGGCGTCGTCCGACAGATCCTGCTGGTCACGCAGCGTCTCGCCCAGGCCCTGCATGCCCTTCTGGCCCGGTCCGCCCTGGCCCTGCCCCTGCTGGCCCTGCACAACCTGCATGTTCTGCATCAGCTGGCGCAGCTGCTCCATCAGCTCGGCGGCCTCGGCGGTCTTGCCTTCCTCCATCAGCTGCTGGAGCTTGTCGAGCATCTCCTGCAACTGGTCGCCCGACATCATCTGGCCCTGCATCATGCCTTGCTGCTGCTGGTCGGGGTTGCGCTGCGCCTCCTCGGCCAGTTCGCGCATGTAGTCGTTCAGCGCCTGCTGCATTTCCTTCATCAGCTGGTCGATTTCCTCGGGCGAGGCGCCGTTCTTGATCGCCTCGTCCAGCCGGTCCTGCGCGCGTTGCAGGCGGTCGAAGGCGTCCTGCAGGTTGCCCTCCTCGACCATGAGGGCGATTTTCCACAGCTCCTCGGCGATCTTGTCGCGGCTTTCGGTGGTCAGGGCAGACTCTTGCGCCTCAAGGCTGCGCATCAGCACGCGCAGGTGCAGAAAGGCGCGGTCGTGACGGATGAAGCCTTCGGGGCGGTTGGTGACGGCTTTCAGAAGGTCAACCGCGCGCGGCGCGTTGATGCGGTTCCACAGCATGTCGCGCCGCATCTCGATCAGCGCGGCGGCGAGGGGGTCGAAGAAGCGCTTGCCGTGCAGAATGACTTCGTAGGGGGGCGAGCTGCCCTCGTTGCCGCCTGCGTCGGTGACGGCGAAGACCATGGTCACGGGCAGGTTGGCGAAGACGTGTTTCGACAGGTCGTCGACCAGCGTCGCGGTCAACTCGGTCCGCTTGCCCTTGCGCGGCAGCGGCACGTCGAGGACGACGGGCGCCACCGCCTCGGGGTCGACGGTCAGGCCATGGCGCCGGTCGACCTTGGCCAGGTCGAGGGAGATGGTGACGCGGGCTGCGGTGACGCCATAGTCGTCAGCCGCCTTGATGGTCTGCTTGAAGCGGCCGTCGGCCTCGCGGACCATGCTGCCGGAGACTTCCACGGTCGGGGCGGTGTCGGGAATGGCGGTGATCTGCCATTCACGGCCGCCGGGACCGTCGATGGACAGGTCGCCCGAGCGGGTGACGGTCAGGTCGAAGATGCCCTTCATCGCGTTCGGCACGGCAGCGGCGGGGGTGGCTTCGGTGCCGGTGGCCGGTTCGGGCGCCGGCGGCGGCGCGTCGGCGACGGTCTGTGCGACGGTAAGGTTGCCCTCCGGCCCGTAGAGGCGGATCTGCAACCTGGTGCCGGTAGGCAGGTCCAGCGCCGGGTCGGTGATGTCGTTCAGGTAGAGCGAGGGTTTGCCGGTATAGGCCGGGGGCTGGGCCCAGGCCTCCCAGCTGGGGCCGCCGGGCATGGCGACGGCTGCGCCGGGGGTAAGACCGGCGACGGTGCCGGCCTTCCAGAACGAGCCGAAGAGCGCGGCCATGACGAAGGCGGTGAGCGCGACGTAGCGCAGCGAGAAGCGGTCGCGGGAGGAGAGTTTCAGGTCGGGCTGGACGGGCCTTGCGCCTGCGGCGCGTTGCGCCATCCGCTCCTGGTGCGCCTGCCAGACGGCGAGCGAGGCGGGGTCATTGGTGCCGATGGCCTGGGTGTCGCGCAGGGCGGCGATGGGACGACCGGGCATGGTAGCATCCAGCCGGTCGAGAGCATCCATCGCGGTGGGTTTGCGGAACCGTTTCAGGCCGAGGGCGAGGAGGGCGAGCGCGACAAGGCCGACGACAGCCCCGGCGGCTTGGGCATAGCTCAGCGGCCCGAGGTCCTGCGCGCCGAAGGCCAGCGCGGCGAGAGTGATCAGCGTCAGCGACCAGAGCGGCCAGAAGGCGCGGGCCAGACGTTCCGCCCACAGCCCCGCCAGCGTCAGCCGCATGGGCCAGACGAGCGATTTCAGTGGCGGCTCTGGAGTCTTTCCGGTCATCTCACCTGCCTGCGACCGGACCCACTGTCACAGCCACGAAGGAATGCTATCGCGGTTGAGGATTTCGTCAAAGCTCGGTCGCGCCCGGATGACAGCGAAGTGATCCCCGTTCACTAGCACTTCGGGAATGAGGGGCCGAGTATTGTATTCCGACGCCATGACCGCGCCATAGGCGCCCGCGCTGCGGAAGGCCACGAGGTCGCCTTCGCTGACCAGCGGCAGGTCGCGGCCCCTGGCGAAGGTGTCACCGGTTTCGCAGACCGGGCCGACCACGTCGAATTCCTGCGTGGGGCTGGCGACGGGAGGTTCGGCCACGGGAACGATGTCGTGGTGCGCGCCGTACATCGAGGGGCGGACGAGGTCGTTCATCGCGGCGTCGAGGATCAGGAAGTCGCGCCCCTCGCCGTTCTTGACGTAGATGATGGAGGCGACGAGGAGGCCCGCATTGCCGGAGATCAGGCGGCCGGGTTCGATCTCCACTTCGCAGCCGAGGTCGCCGACGGTGCGCTTGATCAGCGCGCCGTAGTCGGTGGGCAGCGGCGGCGCGTCGTTCGACCGGGTGTAGGGGATGCCGAGCCCGCCGCCGAGGTCGAGCCTTGTGATCGTGTGGCCCTCGGCCCGCAGGCGGTGGGTCAGGTCGGCGACCTTGAGATAGGCCTGCTCGAAGGGGGCGAGGTCGGTCAGCTGGCTGCCGATATGGACGTCGATCCCCACGACCTGAAGGCCGGGCAGGCGGGCGGCCTCGGCATAGACTTCGGAGGCGCGGGCGATCGGGATGCCGAACTTGTCTTCCTTGCGGCCGGTGGCGATCTTCTCATGGGTCTTCGCGTCCACGTCGGGGTTCACCCGCACGGCGATGGGGGCGGTCAGGCCGAGGGGAGTCGCAACTTCGGAGAGCGCGCGCAGCTCTGGCTCGCTTTCCACGTTGAACTGTCGGATGCCGCCGGTGAGGGCAAGGCGCATCTCCTCGCGCGTCTTGCCGACGCCGGAAAAGACGATGCGGTTGCCAGGGACACCCGCCGCCTTCGCCCGCAGGTATTCACCGCCGGAGACCACGTCCATCCCGGCGCCGAGATTGCCGAGGGTCTTGAGGACGGCGACATTGGAGAGCGACTTGATCGCGAAGCAGACGAGGTGGGGAAGGGGGCTGAGGGCTTCGGTGAACAGGCGGTAGTGGCGGGTCAGGGTGGCGGTGGAGTAGACGTAGAACGGGGTTCCCACGGCGGTGGCGATCTCGGGGATCGCGACGCCCTCGGCGTGGAGGGTGCCGTTGTGGTAGAGGAAATGGTCCATGCGTCGGCCCCCGGGTGCTTCCGCGCTGTCATATCCGGGTGGGGGCCGGGTGCAAAGTGCCGATTTCTGCGGGGAAAGCGGGAAAGGGCGCCCGGGCCAAGGGCGTTATTTCACCACAACGCCGACCTGGGCCTCGCCAGAAATCGCGAGGCCCGTCGTCGCGGGCTTTTCCGGCGGGCCGTCGGCGCCGCAGGCGGCGAGGGCGAGGCAGGCGAGGAGGAGAAGGCGGGGCATGGGCATCCTTTCGTCAGGGGTCGATGCCAAGGGTGGCACCGGCGGCCGTGGCGGGCAAGGTCGGGTTTGCCGTCATCCCCGGTCGAGGCTCTCGCGCCAGCGGGCGATCTGGGCGCGGACCTGATCGGGGGCGGTGCCGCCATAGGAGGTGCGGCTGCGGACGGAGTTGTCGACGCCGAGGACGGAGTAGATTTCCTGGGTGATGCCGGGGTGGACGCTGTTCATCTCGGACAGCGTGAGATCGGGCAGGTCGCAGGCCCTGGCCTCGGCCATTGCCACCAGCGCGCCGGTGACGTGATGCGCCTCGCGGAAGGGCAGGTTCAGGCTTTTCACCAGCCAGTCGGCCAGGTCGGTCGCGGTGGAGAAGCCGCTGGCAGCGGCGGCCTTCAGCACCTCGCGGTTGGCGGTCATGTCACTGACCATACCGGTCATCGCGGCAAGCCCGAGCATGAGGGAATCCGCAGCGTCGAAGACCTGTTCCTTGTCCTCCTGCATGTCCTTGGAATAGGTCAGCGCAAGGCCCTTCATCACGGTGAAAAGCGCGACGGTGGCGCCGAGGATGCGGCCCAGCTTGGCGCGGAGGAGTTCGGCCGCATCGGGGTTCTTCTTCTGCGGCATGATCGAGGAGCCGGTGGTCCAGCGGTCGCTGAGCCGGACGAAGCGGAACTGGGCGGAGGACCAGATCACCAGCTCTTCGGCGAAGCGACTGAGATGCATGGCGCAGATCGAGGCGGCCGACAGGAACTCCAGCGCGAAATCGCGGTCGCTGACCGAGTCGAGACTGTTCGCCGTGGGGTGGTCGAAGCCCAGGGCTTTGGCGGTCATGTGACGGTCGATGGGGAAGCTGGTTCCCGCCAGGGCTGCCGCACCAAGCGGGCATTCGTTCATCCGCCTGCGGGCGTCTTCGAAGCGTGAGCGGTCGCGGGCGAACATCTCGACATAGGCCAGCATGTGATGGCCCCAGGTCACGGGCTGCGCGGTTTGCAGATGGGTGAAGCCGGGCATCACCCAGTCCGCCCCGGCCTCGGCCTGCGACAGGAACGCCTGCATCAGCCCGGTCAGCCCGGCAATCGCCTGGTCGCACTGGTCCCGCACCCAAAGCCGGAAGTCCACTGCCACCTGATCGTTCCGGCTGCGCCCGGTGTGCAGGCGCTTCCCGGCCTCGCCGATGCGCTCGGTCAGGCGGGCCTCGATGTTCAGGTGGATGTCTTCCAGGTCGGTGGTGAAGGGGAATTTGCCCCCCTCGATCTCTGACAAGATCGCGAGCAGGCCTTCCCCGATCGCCTCGGCATCCGTAGAAGAGATGATGCCCTGCGCGGCCAGCATCGCCGCATGGGCCCGGCTGCCCGCGATGTCCTGGGCGTAGAGCCGCTGGTCGAAGCCGATCGAGGCGTTGATCGCCGTCATGATCGCGCTGGGGCCTTCGGCAAAGCGCCCGCCCCACATGGTGTTGGCGGATTTGGGGGTGCGGGCGTTGGACATGACGGGGCTTTCGAGGGTGGGAAACGTGCGGAAATTGCTGGTCGTCCTTTATACGGCCTTGATCCTTGGTGCAAACCCGGCGGCGGCGGATGTTTCGGCCTTGCGCGACGGCGACATGAAGAAGCTGATCCTGCACGAGGCGCCGGTCGCGGTGCCCGAAGCGGCGCTGCTGGATGCCGAGGACGGCGAACATGCGCTGGCCGATCACAAGGGTAAATGGGTGGTGCTGAACTTCTGGGCGACCTGGTGCGCCCCGTGCCGCCGCGAGATGCCCTCGCTGGAGCGGTTGCAGGCGGCGATGCCGGAACTGGCGGTGGTGCCGGTGGCGACGGGGCGCAATGCGGTGGAGGGGATCAGGCGGTTCTTCGAGGAGGCGGGGGTGAAGACCCTGCCGATCCTGCGCGACCCGCAATCGCAGCTGGCGCATGCGATGGGCGTGATGGGCCTGCCTGTGACGGTGATCCTGAACCCCGAGGGGCAGGAAGTGGCCCGGCTGATCGGCGATGCCGAATGGGACAGCGACAGCGCGAAGGCGGTGCTGGGCGCGCTGATGGCGGGTCAGTAGTTTCGTTCAGTAGCCGAGGCGGTCGTCGAAGACGAAGGGCTCGGTCAGGGCGACAGTGAGACCGGCCATCTCTGGGTGGCGCGGGTTGAGGAGGACGTTCCGCTCCAGCGGGATGACGCGGCTGGGGACGAGGAGGCCGAGGGAGGAGGCGGACCGGAGCCAGGCGTCGCCAAGGGCTTGGCTTTCGGACACTGATAGTTCGGACGCAAATCCCGGATTCGCGATCAGGCTATCCGGCACGTCCACTCCGATGGCGATGTATCGCGGCATTCGCTCCTTGTGGCGCTCGATCTGGGGCAGATGAACCAGAACCTCTAGAGCGGCCAGGGCAAGTGAATCGGAGGTATAGATCACCGGCGCACCCGCCGAGTTCCAGCGACCGCCAAACAGCCTGGCCCCTTCTCCTTCCAGATCCGGTGCGTAGCGGGGCTGGGCCAACCGCCAGATCCGCATTCAGGAATAGACTCCATAGGCCAGCCTGCCGATGATCGTTTCTACCTCCCGTGCGCCGATGTCGGTCTGCGCCATATGGATCGGGATGCGATCACCCAGCGCCGGGTTGGGGCTGCGCAGGAAAGTGTCGGCGTTCTGGTCGTTCTCGAACAGGTCGCGCGCGGCCCTGACCACGCGCAGAAGTCGCGCCAGGCCATCGGCTTCCTCGATCTTCAGGTTCTCTCCGGCGGCGATGCGACGGTCGAGCGTGCGGTCGGGGATGATGCGGCGGATGTCGTCGCGGGTCAGGCCCTGCGATTCGAGCGAGCGGGCCCAGGCGGCGGGGATGCCCTTTTCCAATGCCTTGAATGAGGTGAAGACGGCGGCCTGCTCGGCAAAGCCTGGGGCCGGAGGGGGGACAGGTTTTCGCACTGGGTTTGCCATGGTGATCTCCGCCATTTGCCGAACCATATCACGGCAAATGGCGGAAGTCATCCTATAGATCAAATGTCGCGAAAACCGGGACGTGATCGCTGGGCTGCTCCCAGCCGCGCACCGGGCGCAGGATGCGGCTGCCCGAGGCCGCGCCGGAGATGTCCGGGGTCGCCCAGATGTGGTCCAGCCTGCGGCCCTTGTCGGCGGCGTCCCAGTCGGGGCTGCGGTAGCTCCACCAGCTGTAGAGCCTGCCATCCGGAATGTCCTGCCGGGTGATGTCCTGCCAGCGGCCCGAGTCCATCGCCTCGCCCAGATGTTCGACCTCGACGGGCGTATGGCTGACGATCTTCAGAAGCGCCTTGTGGTTCCAGACGTCATCCTCGCGCGGGGCGATGTTCAGGTCGCCGACCAGGATCGCCTTGTGCGGCCGGTCGGCGCGGAAGTGGTCGCGCATATGGGTCAGGAAGTCGAGCTTCTGGCCGAACTTCACGTTCTGCGCGCGGTCCGGGATGTCGCCACCTGCCGGCACATAGAAATTGTGGAGGGTGACGCCATTTTCTAGCCGGGCGGCCACATGCCGGGCGTGGCCCAGGGTCGCAAAATCGTGCCCGCCCACATCCTGAATCGGCAGTTTCGACAGGATCGCAACGCCGTTGTAGCCCTTCTGCCCCCGCGCGACGACATGGCTGTAGCCCAGCGCGCCGAACCCCTCTCGCGGGATCAGGTCGACCGGGCATTTGCATTCCTGCAGGCAAAGGATGTCGGGCGTCTCCTCGGTCATCAGACGCGAGACCAGTGCCTCGCGCAGGCGGACCGAGTTGATGTTCCAGGTGGCGAGGGTGAAGGGCATGGCTGTCTCCTGTTCGGAGGCGGAGCCTAGGGCGGGACCGGGCCAACCTCAACCGGGCAAAAAAAGGCCGGGCATAAAGCCCGGCCAGGTCCAACAGGGAGGATGCCGCGCCATAACCCCGACGCGACGAGGGGAACCTGCTGCACAACCCGTGCATGTGAAAAAGGTAGCAAGTGAATCCGGCAACAATAAGCCCTAAGCGGCAAGATTTCGTGGTTGTTGCATGGCGGTCGCAATCAACCGTGGCTGCAACGGCACAAGACCGCCGCTGGTTCCCATGCTGTCAGGCCACCAGCCGGTATCCGCCGCTTTCCGTCACCAGAAGCCGTGCGTTCGAAGGGTCGGGCTCGATCTTCTGGCGCAGGCGGTAGATGTGGGTCTCCAGCGTGTGCGTGGTCACGCCCGCGTTGTAGCCCCAGACCTCATGCAAAAGCACATCCCGCGCCACCACGCCGCTGGTCGAGCGGTAGAGGTATTTCAGGATGTTGGTTTCCTTTTCCGTCAGGCGGATCTTCTTGTCCTTCTCGTCGACCAGCATCTTCTGCGCGGGCTTGAAGGTGTACGGGCCAAGCTGGAACACCGCGTCTTCCGATTGTTCATGCGTCCGAAGCTGCGCGCGGATGCGGGCCAGGAGGACCGGGAACTTGAAGGGCTTGGTCACATAGTCGTTCGCGCCTGCGTCAAGGCCAAGGATCGTGTCGCTGTCGGTGTCATGCCCGGTCAGCATCAAGATCGGGCATTTCACCCCCTGCTTGCGCATCCGGCGGCACAGCTCGCGCCCGTCGGTGTCGGGCAGGCCAACGTCGAGGATCACCAGGTCGTAAAGCGCGGCCTTGACCTTCTCCATGCCCTCGGCGCCGTTCCGCGCCTCGAACACGTCGAAATCCTCGGTCATCACCAGTTGCTCGCTCAGCGCTTCGCGCAGGTCATCGTCGTCGTCGACGAGCAGGATTTTCCGCAGTCCGGCCATGGGTGCCTCCCTTGCTGTTGCGGTTCAGATGCGCCGCGATCACGAATGCCGCAAGATTTGCTACCAAATGCTCACGCGGACGTGTCGGTTCCGTGGGCAATGTTTCAATTCCGTCATCCGTTGGGTATGGAAGGGCATGGTCCTTAGCCTTTCCATCCCCGAACGCCTGACCCGCGCCCGCGCCGATCTGCGCATGGGGGTGCCGGTGGTCCTGTGCGGCGCGGAAGGGGCGGCTTTGGTGGCGGCGGTCGAGACGCTGGATGCGACGCGGCTGGCCGACCTGCGCGGGTTCGGCGCGCCGGTGCTGGCGATCACCGCACGGCGGGCCGAGACGCTGAAGGCGCGGGCCTATGACGGCGACCTCGCGCGGATCGTGCCGCCTGCCGATGCGGGGCTCGACTGGTTGCGGTCGGTCGCGGACCCGGCGGATGACTTGCGGACGCCGATGAAGGGGCCGCTGCAATCCTTGCGCGAGGGCGCGCCCGATCTGGCCCGCGCGGCGCTGGCGTTGGCGAAGTCGGCGCATCTTCTGCCCGCGGCGCTGCTGGTGCCGGTGCAGGATGCGCTGGCTTTGGCGGGGGCGAACGGCCTGACCCTGTTGACGCTGGACGAGATCGCCCCTGCGCTGGTCGCCCTACCCCCCCTCGACGAGGTGGTCTCGGCCCGGGTGCCGCTGGTCGCCTCGTCGGCGGGGCGGGTGCACGTGTTCCGCCCGGACGACGGCGGTGAGGAGCACTATGCGATTGAGATCGGCCGCCCGGACCGCGCGCGGCCGGTGCTGGCGCGGCTGCATTCGGCCTGTTTCACCGGCGACGTTCTGGGGTCCTTGAAATGCGACTGCGGGCCGCAGCTGCGGGCGGCGCTGGCCCAGATGGGCGAGGAAGGGGCGGGGGTGCTCCTTTACCTCAACCAGGAAGGCCGCGGGATCGGGCTGGCGAACAAGATGCGCGCCTATTCCTTGCAGGACCAGGGCTTCGACACGGTAGAGGCCAACCACCGCCTCGGTTTCGAGGATGACGAGCGCGACTTCCGCATCGGGGCGGAAATCCTGCGCAAGCTGGGGTTTTCCTCGGTGCGATTGCTCACGAACAACCCGAAGAAGCTGGCGATGATGGAAGGCTGCGGGCTGCATGTCACCGAACGGGTGCCGCTGAAGGTGGGCGAGACCGCGGAGAACCGGGCCTATCTGGCGACCAAGGCGGCGAAATCGGGGCATCTGCTGTGACCCCCGCCGATCTGGTGGTGACGCCGATGGGGCTGCGGTTCCTTGGCCGCGTGTTCCCCTGCACGGTCGGGCGCGGCGGGATCGTCGCTGCGGATGACAAGCGCGAGGGCGACGGGGCGACGCCCGCCGGGGTGCACCGGCTGGTCGGGATGCTCTACCGGCCCGACCGGATGGCGCGGCCTGCGGTTTGGGCGGAACCGATCGGGCCTGCGGACCTGTGGTCGGACGACCCGGGCGACAAATACTACAACAATATGGTCCGCGCCCCGCACGGGTTCAGCCATGAACGCCTGCGCCGGCCTGATCCGATGTATGACCTGATCCTGATCACCGGTTGGAACTGGCCCGATGCCGAACCGGGCCGGGGGTCCGCCATCTTCCTGCACCAATGGCGCCGCCCCGGTGCGCCCACGGCGGGCTGCGTGGCGCTTTCCCGTCGTGACCTGCACTGGATCGCCCCGCGCCTCTCCCTCCGAACCCGGCTGGTCGTGCAGTTGTAGACGTCTTCCCAAAACGCTTTGGAATGGATAATCTGCCGGTATTCCGGGGAGGAGACCATGGCTAAACCGCAGACCGGTGAAGATGATCTGTTCGACCTGCGGCTGGCCCGCTCCTCGCATGACCTCTTCCCGATGCTGGAGGCACTGTATGGCGCGCGGCCCGACTATCCGTCCTTCCGCGAGAAGCTGGTCAAGGCGTTGCGCAAGGGCTGGGCCGACCGGCCCGAGGACCTGAAGCGGCTGGACCTGATCCGCGACCTGGAGCCGGACTGGTTCCAGCGTCCCGGCATGGCGGGCTATGTCTTCTACATCGACCGTTTCAACGGCTCGCTTCGCGGCATCCTCGACAAGCTGGACTACCTTCAGGACCTCGGCATCACCTATGTCCACCTGATGCCCTGCCTGAAGCCGCGACCCGGCGACTCCGACGGCGGCTATTCGGTGATGGACTACCGCCGGATCAACTCGGCCTTCGGGACGATGGCGGACTTCGAGGCGGTCACCCAGGCGCTTCGGAAGCGGGGCATGTCGCTTTGCGTCGACCTGGTGCTGAACCATACGGCGAAGGAGCACGCCTGGGCGCGGAAGGCGGCGAAGGGGGATGCTAAGTATCAGGACTACTACCTGATGTTCGACTCGCCGGACACGCCGAAGCTTTACGAGCAGACGCTGGTCGAGGTCTTTCCCGACAACGCGCCCGGCAACTTCACCTATTACCCGGAGATCGGCAAATGGGTCTGGACCACCTTCAACGAACACCAGTGGGATCTGAACTGGGCCAACCCGGCAGTGTTCCTGGAGATCGTCGAGGTCATGCTGTTCCTTGCCAACAAGGGGGTCGACGTGCTGCGGCTGGACGCGGTGGCGTTCATGTGGAAGCGGCTCGGGACACGCTGCCAGTCGGAGCCGGAGGTGCACATGCTCCTCCAGGCGCTGCGGGCCTGTTCCCGGATCGCCTCGGCGGCGGTGATCCATCTGGAGGAAGCCATCGTCGCACCGGAGGAGATGCTGCCCTATCTGGGCCGGGGCCAGCATGATGGAAAGGAGGGGAACCTCGCCTACCACAACTCCCTCATGGTGCAGTTCTGGTCGGCGCTGGCCACGCGAGATACCCGGCTGATGACGCATGTGCTGGCCACCCATTTCCCCGACCGGCTGACGAACGCCACCTATGCGACCTATATCCGCTGCCACGATGACATCGGCTGGGCGGTGACCGACCAGGATGCGGCGGCAGTGGGGGTGTCGGGGCAGGGGCACCGGGGCTTCCTGTCGGACTTCTATGAGGGCAGCTTCCCCGGCACCTTCGCGAAGGGAGCGCTGTTCCAGGTGAACCCGTTGACCGGGGACAAGCGGATTTCCGGCAGCTTCGCCTCGCTTGCCGGGCTGGAGCGGGCGGAGGCGGAGGGCGACGCGGCGGGGGTGGAGATGGCGGTGCAGCGCATCCTGATGGGGCACGCCCTGATCGCGAGCTTCGGGGGGATCCCGCTGGTCTACATGGGGGACGAGCTGGCGGCTCTGAACGACTACACCTATCTCGACGACCCGGATCACGCGCATGACAGCCGCTGGGTCCATCGGCCGCGGATGGACTGGCAGCGGGCCGAGGCGCGGCATGGCGACGATTCGCCCCCGGCCCGTGTGTTCCGGGGCGTGAGGGCGATCCTCGCCCGGCGGGCGGCAACCCCGGCCCTGCACGGGGCGGTACCGGTGCGGGTGGTGGGGGCGGGGAATGACGCGGTCTTCGCCTTCCAGAGGCTCGCGCCGACCGGGGCTTTGCTGGGGCTCTTCAACTTCACCGAGCACTGGCAGGAGGTCGGGGAAGCCTGGGTCCGCGGTCTGGGGGTGACGGAACTGTGGGACGCGCTGTCTGACCGGCGGGTCGAGCCGCATCACGGGCGGGTCGTGTTGCCGCCCTATGCGCGAGTCTGGCTGACCTGAGTGTCCACGGTGGACATTTTCGGTTATCCGAATGATTCCAGAATGTTGCGCGTGGGCGTTAGGGGTTTGTTAGCCGGCGCCGAGGTGGCGGGTGAAACCTGTGGATCGACCGGGCGGAGGGATGGGATGGTGGGTTGGCACCCATCCTAAGGGGCGGAATACGACCGCGCGCCGAAGATCGCGCTGCCGACGCGGATGTGGGTCGCGCCATGCGCCACGGCGGCTTCGAAATCGCTGCTCATCCCCATCGACAGGCCGGAAAGTCCGTGGTCGGCGGCCATCCGGGCCAGCATCGCGAAATGCGGGGTGGAATCCTCGCCCTCGGGCGGGATGCACATCAGGCCGATGGGGGTCAGGTCCAGTGCCCGGCAGTCGCGCAGGAAGGCGGTGAGGTCGGCGGGCAGCACGCCGGCCTTCTGCGGCTCTTCCCCCGTGTTCACCTGCACGAAAAGCTGCGGCAGCGACCCGCGCGCCTGGGCGAGGCTGGCCAGTTTCGCGGCGAGCGAGGGGCGGTCGAGCGTGTGGATCGCGTCGAAGAGGTCGACGGCCAGCCTGGCCTTGTTGGTCTGCAAGGGGCCGATCATGTGAAGCGCCACGCCGGGAAACCTGTCGCGCCAGGCGGGCCACTTCCCGGCGGCCTCTTGCACATAATTCTCGCCGAAGACGCGGTGGCCCTGTTCCAGCACGGCCTCTACCCGTTCGGGGGGCTGGACCTTGGAGACGGCGATGAGCGTGACCGAACCTTCCGCCCGCCCCGCCGCTGTCTCGGCGCTGCGCAGTCGCGCCAGAATATCCGTCAGTGCCATGCATCGCCCCCGTCTTCGGGCAAACCTAACCGGGGGCGGCACAAAAAGAAAAGAGCGGGCTTTCGCCCGCTCTTTCCGTCCGTTCGGATCCCGGAAGGATCAGAACGAGAAGTTGATGCCGAGGTCGGCGTAGGTCTGGTCGTCGAAGCCTTGCTGGATGGTGCCAGCGATGGTCGCGCCGCCGAGGTCGTAGTTCGCGCCGATACCGATCGCGAAATCGTTGGCATAGGTCACGTCCGAGTCAACGCCCGAGATGAAGGCGCCGACGCCCATGCCGCTCGCCAGCTTGGTGTTGCCGTAGAGGGTCAGGGTGCGGTCGTTTTCTTCGCCGTCTTCGCCGATGAACTGCAGACCGATGTTGGTCATGTCGTTCATCGCGTATTCGCCGAGCAGAGCGTAGACGTCGTAGTCAGCGATGCCAGCGGCGTCGGTCACGTAGCCGAAGCCCAGCTTGTAGGCGCCAGCGGTGTAGTCCAGCGAGATGCCGAGTTCTTCGTTGTCGGTCGAAACGTTCTGGTCGTAGTCGATGTACGACAGACGAGCCACCAGGTTGCCGGTGCTGTAGCTGGCGAACAGGCCAACGCGGTCAAACTGGCCGGGCTCATACGGGCTCGAGCTGTACGAGTCATACGAGAACAGCGAGTACGAGCCGGTGGTCGACGAGATGAAGCCGAGTTCCGCGTTGTACAGGGTCGCCAGCGAGTCGAAGGCGGTGTTGACGTTACCGATTTCGAAGCGGAAGCCAGCGGTTTCAGCGTAGAGCATCGCGGCGTTGAGTTCGGCGAGCCCGCCAACGGTGTCGTTGTCGCCGTTGTCGTACTGCAGACGGATCCGGCCACCGAACTTGACGCCCGAGTCGGTTTCGGTCGAAGCGTCGATGTTGACGCGCATACGGTAGGACAGGACGGTGTCGCTCGTGCCAGCGCCATCATCGGTGTAGACCAGACCGAAACGGCCCGAGCCGCTGAGCGTGACGTCGGCTGCGGCCATGCCAGCGAAGCCGAGCAGCGCGGTCGAGGCCAAGAGAACCTGTTTCATGTTTTTCCCTCTTTCTTCAAGGTAAGCCCGCCGCAGGGGAATCCGCAGGGGAATGCACCGTATTTCACCCTTGCCGCCCCGGATTGCAACGACTGCAAACGGGCTGCGGGAATTCGGAAGGAAGTTGGTGCAGCAAAGCCACAGGTCGGGAATCCGGCCTCGTGGCCGCTCATGCGCGGGCGCGTGCGCCTGCCGGGAGTGAAAGGCCTTGGCAGGCCCCGAACCCCGCGTTAGACAGCAGGCAAGGGTTCAAAGGGTGGCCGGATGATCTTGCACCAATTCGCACGCATGGCTCTGGCCACGGGTCTGGTCTTGTCGCTGTCCTCATGCGGGGGGGGCGGAGGCCTGTTCGGCAAGGGCACGCTGACCGCCGAACAGCGGGCCGAGCGCGACGCGGCGGCCGCGGCCCACCGGGACGGGACAACCAAGGCGGGGGCCCAGACCTCGATCTGGAGCCTGTTCAAGAAGTCGGACGACCCGAACACCACGGTCGAGGTGAACAAGTACATCTGGCAGGCTTCGCTTGAGGTGCTGAACTTCCTGCCCATCGAATCGGTCGACCCGTTCACCGGGGTGATCGTGACGGGCTACGGGCGGCCCCCCGGCGGCGGGCGGGCCTATCGCGCGACGATCTATGTGCAGGACCCGGCGCTGGATGCGCGCAGCCTGAAGGTGGCCTTGCAGGGCCAGGGCGGCGGCTCGGTCGCGCCGGAAACCGTGCGGGCGGTCGAGGATGCGATCCTGACCCGCGCGCGGCAGCTCAGGGTGCGCGACAGCAAGCTTTAAGGGCGTTGCGCCCTGTGGCAACCCCGGGGCGCTGCCCCGGACCCCGGGATATTTGCAGACAGAAAATGGAGCGGGGTGGACCTTTTCGCCGCGTTCCGTGTAACTGCGCCCGGCAAGTTGTGAGAGGCCCCTGATGTCGCGCTATGACCCTTCGGTGATCGAACCCAGATGGCAGGAAGCCTGGGAGGCGGCGGGGGCCTTCACGGCGCGGCGTGATCCGTCGAAGCCCAAGTATTACGTGCTGGAGATGTTCCCCTACCCTTCCGGGCGCATCCACATGGGGCATGTGCGCAACTACACGATGGGCGACGTGGTGGCGCGGACCAAGGCGGCGCAGGGGTTTTCCGTGCTGCATCCGATGGGCTGGGATGCCTTCGGGATGCCCGCCGAGAATGCGGCGATGGAGCGGGGGGGCCATCCGAAGGACTGGACCTACGGCAACATCGCCGACATGAAGGCGCAGATGAAGCCCCTGGGGCTGTCGATCGACTGGAGCCGCGAACTGGCGACCTGCGACCCGGAGTATTACGGCCAGCAGCAGGCGATGTTCATCGACATGATGGAAGCCGGGCTGGTCTACCGCAAGGCGGCTGTGGTCAACTGGGACCCGGTCGACATGACGGTGCTGGCCAACGAGCAGGTGATCGACGGCAAGGGCTGGCGGTCGGGCGCGGCGGTGGAGCGGCGCGAGCTGACGCAGTGGTTCTTCAGGATCAGCGATTACTCGGAAGAGCTGCTGTCGGCGCTGGACGGGCTGACGCATTGGCCCGAGAAGGTGCGGCTGATGCAGGCCAACTGGATCGGGAAGTCGCGCGGGTTGCAGTTCGCGTTCGAGACGGTTGGGGCTCCGGAAGGCTTTGAGAAGCTGGAGGTTTATACGACGCGGCCTGACACGCTGTTGGGGGCGTCCTTCGCGGCGATTTCTCCGGATCATCCGCTGGCGAAGGCGCTGGAGGGCGACCCGAAGGTTGCGGCTTTCGTCGCCGAATGCCGCAAGGGTGGGACGTCGGCCGAGGAAATCGAGACGGCAGAGAAGATTGGCTATGACACGGGGATCAGGGTGAAGCATCCGCTTGATCCGGCTTGGGAACTGCCGGTCTGGATCGCCAACTTCATCCTGATGGACTATGGCACTGGGGCGATCTTCGGCTGCCCGGCGCATGACCAGCGGGACTGGGACTTCGCCACGAAATACCGCCTGCCGATCAAGCCGGTCTTCGCGCCGGTCGAGGGCGACGCCCCGGCGGACGAGGCTTTCGTGCCGATGAAGTCGGAGCGGGTGCGCTATGTCGACGGCTTTGCCGGTGATGCGGTGCAGACCGGGGACGACGGCGTGGCGGCGGCCATCGCCCATGCCGAGGCGAAGGGCTACGGCCAGGGCGTGACGAAATACCGGCTGCGCGACTGGGGGGTCAGCCGCCAGCGGTATTGGGGATGCCCGATCCCGGTGATCCATTGCGCCAAATGCGGGGTGGTGGCGGAGAAGAAGGAAAACCTGCCCATCGAGCTGCCCTATGACGTCAGCTTCGACGTGCCGGGCAACCCTTTGGACCGGCATCCGACCTGGCGCGACTGTACCTGCCCGAGCTGCGGCGGGAAGGGGCGGCGCGAGACGGATACGATGGACACTTTCGTCGATTCGTCCTGGTACTACGCACGCTTCACCGCCCCCCGCGCGACGACGCCCACGGTGGCGGAGGACGCGGAGTACTGGATGAACGTCGACCAGTATATCGGCGGGATCGAGCATGCGATCCTGCACCTCCTCTATTCCCGCTTCTTCGCAAGGGCGATGCACAAGACCGGTCACCTGCCCGCAAAGGCCATCGAGCCGTTCAGCGCGCTCTTCACGCAGGGCATGGTGACGCATGAGATCTACCGGACGACCGACGCCGACGGCCGCCCGGTCTATCACCTGCCGGAAGACGTCACCATCTTCACGCTGGCAGACCGCCGGATCGCCGTGCGGGGGACTGTTCCGCCGCCGCTCGACATGGTGGATGATGTCGATGCCTTTATCCGCGCCCTGAGCGACGAGGGGCTTCTGGTCGAGATCATCCCCTCGGCCAAGATGTCGAAGTCGAAGAAGAACGTGGTCGACCCGATGAACATCATCGCGGCTTTCGGCGCGGATACCGCCCGCTGGTTCGTCATGTCGGACAGCCCGCCGGAGCGCGATGTGGAATGGACCTCGTCCGGTGCCGAGGCGGCCTTCAAGCATCTGAGCCGCGTCTGGGGCCTGTCGGCCCGCATCGGCGAGATGCCTGCGGACCACAAGGGCGAGGGCGATGCCGACCTGGCGAAGGCCACCGCCAAGGCCATCGACGAGGTGACGAAGGGGATCGAGGGTTTCGCCTTCAACAAGGCGATTGCCAGCCTTTATGCCTTCACCAACACCATCGCCAAGGCCAATGCCTCGACTGCGGTGATGAAAGAGGCCATCCGCACGCTGGCACGGCTGATGTCGCCGATGACCCCGCATCTGGCTGAGGAAATCTGGTCTGTGCAGGGCGGCGCGGGCCTTTGCGCGCAGGCGGGCTGGCCCAAGGCAGACGCGGCGCTGCTGGTCGACGACACCGTGACCCTGCCGATCCAGATCAACGGCAAGCGCCGGGCGGAAATCAGCGTGCCGAAGGATATGGCCACGGGCGAGGTTGAAAAGCTGGCGCTGTCGGACGAGGATGTGGTCAGGTTCCTTGCCGGGCAGCCGGTGAAGAAGATCATCGTCGTGCCGGGCCGCATCATCAATGTCGTCGTCTGACCGTAGCCCCTCCACAACAGGGTGCCCCCCCACCCTAACCCTCCCCCACGAAGGGGGGAGGGGACCTGTTGCGCCTGTCATCGAGCGCAGCGCTTCAAGACCGGCGCCTCCCTCCCCCCCGGTGGGGGAGGGATGGGGTGGGGGGGGCCTGACCCGTCGGACAATGATCCTCGCCTCCCTCGCCCTTGCCGCTTGCGGCTTCACCCCGGCCTACGGTCCCGGCGGCAGCGCGGGCAAGCTGACGGAAACCGTCTGGGTGCAGGACCCGACCGACAAGAACGCCTTCGACCTGGTCGAGCGGCTGGAGGAACGGCTGGGGCGCCCCGAGTCGATCCGCTATGATCTGGCCTACACGATCACCACCGAGACCGTGGGCGTGGGAATCACCCCGGATAACAAGATCACCCGCTACAACCTGAAAGGCGTGGTCGACTACGCGCTGACCGACCGGGCGACCGGGGCGCAGGTGACGGGCGGCCGGGTGCAGAGCTTCACCGCCTATTCCGCCACCGGCTCGACGGTCGCCCAGCTGGCCGCCGAAGAGGACGCAAGCCTGCGGCTGATGCGCATCCTCGCCGACCAGATCGTCGCCCGGCTGATCGCGGCCTCGGCCAGCCTGCCATGATCCTGAAGGGGGTCGAGGCCGCGCGGTATTGCGCGAAGCCCGATCCTGCGCGGGCGGGCCTTCTGATCTTCGGCGCCGATGCGATGCGGGTGGCGCTGAAGCGGCAAGAGGCGATTGCCGCGCTGGTCGGTCCCGAGGGCGAGGCCGAGATGCGGCTCACGCGGATGTCGGGGGCCGATCTGCGCAAGGATGGCAGCCTGCTCCTGGATGCGATCAAGGCGGTGGGGTTCTTCCCCGGCCCGCGGGTGGCCTTCGTGGAGGAGGCCACCGACGGGTTGGCCGATACGGTGGCCGTCGCGCTGAAGGAGTGGAAACCGGGCGATGCAGGGATCGTGGTCACTGCGGGCAACCTGACGGGCAAGTCGGCGCTGAAGACCCTGTTCGACAAGCATCCGAATGCGGTCTCGATCGGGCTGTACGACGATCCGCCCAGCCGGGAAGAGATCGAGGATGCGCTGAAGAAGGCGGGGCTGCGCGACATCGACCGCGAGGCGATGAACGACCTCAACACCCTTGCGCGCGCGCTCGACCCCGGCGATTTCCGGCAGACGCTGGAGAAGATCGCGCTTTACAAACATGGCGATCCGTCGCCCCTGACCCCGGCAGACGTGGCGGCGATGGCCCCCGCGACCATCGAGGCCGAGGTGGATGACCTGATCGACGCGGTGGCCGAGGCGCGGAGTGCGGCCATCGGCCCCTTGTTCCGGCGGCTGGAGGGGCAGGGCGTGCTGCCGGTGACGATCTGCATCGGGGCGCTGCGGCATTTCCGCATCCTGCACGCGGCCGCGACCGACCCGGCAGGTCCGGGGGTGGGCATCCAGAAGGCACGGGTCAACTTCAAGCAGAAGGACGCGATGGGGCGGCAGGCCGGGCAGTGGGGCACTCGCGCGCTGGAGCAGGCGGTGGCGGTGCTCCTGGAGACCGACCTGACGCTGCGGTCCGCCAGCAAGGCACCGGGCATGGCCCTGATGGAACGCGCGCTGATCCGCATCGCGATGACGCGGCGGTAGCGCCGATCTCTTCGAAGACATCGGTCCGGAGTTTTCGAAAGCTCCGGGGTCCCACGGTCTGGAAGCGCCCGACATTGACAGTCAGACTGCGCCCTTCGACAGTGATCCTCCCAGTCAAGCGCAAAGGCCCCTTCCGTGACCGCATTCACCGACCTTCACGCCCGTTGCGCCGCACTTGGCACGCGGTTGTTCACCGTGACCAAGCTGGACGAGGGCGCGGCGCTGTTTGCACGGGTCTTCACCTCGCATCCGGTGGAATATCCGGTGTCGGGCACCAAGCCGATGGAGAAGGACGGCTGGTATGACACGACCATCGCGGGGAAGCGGACCTTCGTCGCCAACACGCCGCCGGAGTTCGCCAAGTATTTCTTCGACCATGAGCTGATCGTCTCGCTGGGCCTGGGGTCCTGCATCAACGTGCCGGTGGTGGACGGGACGCGGGTGCTGGGGACGGTGAACATCCTGGCCGAAGCCGGGCATTTCACGCCCGAAAGGCTGGCGGCCTATGAGGCTCTTGTCACCGAAGCGACCCCGGCGCTGGCGGCGGATTTGCGCTGATGGCGAAGGAACTGACCCCGGTCGAGGCCTTCCTCGTGCCCCTAGGGCGGATCGCGCGCCAGCATCGCGAGATCGAGGGGCTGGTGTTCTGGGGCGGGCCGGAGGGCTGGGACCCTGCGCCCTCCGAGGCACTGGAGGCGGAGGAGATCACCTTCTACGCCGAGGGGCTGCTGATCGACGGCTTCCACATGGACTGGACACTGGTGGGCGAGGGCGAGTCTCCGGACCATCTGCGCCTGTGCTTCTGGCAGGAGGGCGAGCCGCCGCCGCCGGTCGCGGCACCCTGGCGGAGCCTCGATGGTGCGCGCTGGGCGCCCTAGACCCGGGACAACAGAAGCCCCGCCATCACCAGCACGGCCGAGGCGATACGGGTCGGCGTCACCTCGCGCGCGGCGACCCCCAGGGCCCCGGTCGCGTCGATCACCATGGCGGCGGTCATCTGGCCGAGGATAAGCGCGGCGACCAGCGTCACGACGCCCAGCTGCGAGACGCCCCAGACCGAGGTCAGCACGTACCACGCGCCGAGGCAGCCGCCGATGAGCGTCCAGGCGGGGACTTGCGGCAGTTTCAGAAAGGCGCCGCCCTGACCCTGGAGCAGCGCGATCACCAGCAGCACCGCGAAGCCCACCCCGAAGGAAACCGCCGCGGCCGGGACGGGGCCGCCAAGCTCGCGCGCCAGCGCCGCATTGACCGGCGCCTGCAGGGCCACCGCCGTCCCGCCCAGCACCACCGCCGCCACGATCCACCACATCGACGCCTCCCCGTCCGGTTTTTCCGCATCTCACCATGCCGGGAGTCGGGCGGCAACCCTTGCCGTAGCCTGGAAATCGGGCACATTGGGCGATGGTTCCTTTCGGTGCTTCCGATGGCTTTCACCTTGCGCCAGCTGCAGTTCTTCGTCGGCGCCGCCGAGGCCGGATCGGTTTCGGGGGCCGCACGGGCCCTGTCGATCAGCCAGTCCTCGGTGACAGAGGCGATCCGCGGGCTGGAGGACGACCTGGGTGTCGTGCTGTTCGACCGGCAGGCGCGGGGCATCCTGCTGACCCACAAGGGTTCTGCCTTCCTGCGGCATGCGCGCAAGATTCTGGCCGATGTGGCTTCTGCCCGCTCGGCCTTCCAGGCGGAACCCGAAGCCGCGACAGGCCGCCTGTCGCTGGGCGTGACCAGCCTGGTCGCAGGCTATGTCCTGTCGGACATCCTGGCCCGCTATCGCCGTGCCTTCCCGCAGATCGAGCTGAACGTGATCGAGGACAACGGCGACTATCTGCAACACCTGCTGATCGGGGGCGAACTGGATGTGGCGGTGCTTCTGACCTCGTCGGTCAAGGACCGGCTCGCGCTGAATGTCGAGACGCTGCTTGTCTCGCCCTACCGGCTGTGGATGCCGCTGGGTCATCCGCTGGCCCAGCAGGAAACGATCACGCTGGAGGAACTGGCGGGCCAGCCGCTCATTCAGCTGATGGTGGACGAGATTGAGGAATCGACCCGCAGTCTGACCGCCGCCCTGCCGGTGAAACCGCAGATCACCTTCCGCACCCGCAGCGTGGAGGCGGTGCGCAGCCTGGTGGCCACCGGGGCGGGGCTCGCGATCCTGCCGAGCCTGGTCTACCGGCCCTGGTCGCTGGAAGGCGACCGGATCGAGATTCGCGACGTGTCGGGCGATCTGCCCACGGTGCAGGTCGGCCTTGCCTGGCGCAAGGGCGCGCCACTGTCGGCCCCGGCGCACAACTTCGTCCGCACGGCACAGACCGGGGTTGCCCTGCCATAAGGCGCGATGCGAAGCGCCTGTGTCATCCTGTTCCGATCAGGCGATCCGGTCTATGCTGCCAGCCAGATGTTCCCGATCCCTGCCAGGATCGGTTTCCTGGTTGTCAATTCCAAGGTGGTCCCCATGCGCCTGGCTTTGGTCTTCTTGCTCTTGCTGGTCGGCCCGTCATTGGCCAAAGATTGCGAGCCTCCCAAGAAGGAGGGCAGGGAAATCAGTGGTTTGATCGATTTCTCCGAATGCATGATCGACAAGGTGGCCGCCCTTGAACGTGAAAACGCCGCGCTGAGGAAAGAGCTGGAGACGATCCAGGCCGCGCTTTCCAGGTTCCCCGGCGAACTGCGCAACGAGAACGGTCGGGTCACGCGCACCGGCGGCGACAATCTTGTCCTCGCGACGTTTTCCACCAGTGCCCGCCGCCGCGAGACGGTCGCCAGCGTCGCCATCGACCAGAAGGCACTGGAAGCCCTGTGCGATGTCGGCTGCTCGATCAGCATCGTGCTGTCGGCGGAAGGTCTGCGCAAGGATGATCCGCCCCCGGTCTTTGCCGACGCCAGTTGCACCTTGCGCTACACCGCCAAGAGCGGTGCCTGGGCCCAGGGTGGCGGATGTGGCGAACCCGTCACCGGCGTGGATGGCGACGGCAAGCCGCCAGGCCGCTCTGGTGGCGAGGTCATCGCGACGGCGGGCGGCGTTTGCATTCTCGCCGATGCCGAACCGGGCCGGGGCGTTGCAGCGGACGGGCAGCTTCTTGGTGCGGACCGCGCGAAGGGGCTTTATCTGATCGCGGCGCCGGCGTTCTGGACCGAAACGGCAGATCGTTTTCGCTGCGACGTGAAATTTGGCCGCTAGAGGCCTGAGGGGACGCAAGCGGACAAACCAACCCATCGGCTTTTCCGATATCGCGCATTCGCGTTTTGCATTTGCGATTCCTACTGATCGCTTTAGCCTGTGGACATGACCGGAACACCGGCTCGTCGCGCAGCGGGTCTGCCCTGCGCGGTGCATCCACAGGGAGTTTGCGATGAAGACCATGAAACTGATGGCCACGACTGCATTGTGTGCCCTGACCGGCCTCTCCCCCGCCCTTGCCCAGGTCGCTGCGCTGGGCGAGCCGGAGGGACAGGTGAACATCGTCGCCTGGCCGGGCTATATCGAACGGGGCGAGACCGACAAGGCCTTCGACTGGGTGACGAAGTTCGAGGCGGCTTCGGGCTGCAAGGTCAACGTCAAGACCGCGAACACCTCGGACGAGATGGTGGCGCTGATGAACGAGGGTGGGTTCGACCTGGTGACCGCCTCGGGCGATGCCTCGCTGCGGCTGGTGGCGGGCGACCGGGTGCAGGCGATCAACACCGACCTGATCCCGTCGTGGAAGAACGTGGACGAGCGGTTGCAGAGCGCGCCCTGGCATACGGTCGACGGCGTGCACTACGGCGTGCCCTACATGTGGGGCCCGAACGTCCTGATGTACAACACCGAGGCGTTCAAGGACGCGCCGCCGACATCCTGGAACGTGGTGTTCGAAGAGATGACCCTGCCCGACGGCAAGTCGAACAAGGGTCGGGTGCAAGCCTATGACGGGCCGATCCACATTGCCGACGCCGCGCAATACCTGATGGCGCACAAGCCGGAGCTTGGCATCAAATCGCCCTACGAGTTGAACGAAGACCAGTACAAGGCCGCGCTAGACCTCTTGCGCGCCCAGCGCGAACTGGTCAGCCGCTACTGGCACGACGCCTTCATCCAGATGGATGACTTCAAGAACGAGGGCGTCGTTGCTTCGGGTTCCTGGCCGTTCCAGGTCAACCTCCTGAAGTCGGAAGGCCTGCCCATCGCCAGCGTGATTCCCGAAGAAGGCGCCACTGGCTGGGCCGACACGACGATGATGCATGTCGATGCGCAGAACCCGACCTGTGCCTACCTTTGGATGGAACACACGCTGTCGTCGAACCTGCAATCCGACCTCGCGGTCTGGTTCGGGGCGAACCCCTCGGTCCCGGCGGCCTGCACCGACGGGTCGGGTATGTCGACGGCGGAAAGCTGCACCGCGAACGGGATGGACGATTTCGACAAGATCCGGTTCTGGACCACCCCGGTGTCGAACTGCTCGCTGGGGGACGGGGCCTGCGTGCCCTATTACCGCTGGGTCAGCGACTATATCGGCGTGATCGGCGGGCGGTAAGCCTATCCCTGTAGGGTGCGCATTCGTGCGCACCTTCCTTTCAGCCAGTGGTGCGCCATGAATGCGCACCCTACGGATGCCCCATGACCACAGCCGTCACCTTCCAGAACGTCTCGCGCCATTTCGGCACGGTAAAGGCCGTAGATGGCGTCGACCTCACCATCGCCGAGGGCTCGTTCTTCGCCATGCTCGGGCCGTCCGGATCGGGCAAGACCACCTGCCTGCGGCTTATCTCGGGGTTTGAGAAACCGACCGGCGGTGCGATCCGCATCTTCGGCGAGGATGTGTCGAACACGCCGCCGCATCTGCGCAACGTGAATACCGTCTTTCAGGACTATGCCCTCTTCCCGCACATGAACGTGCGCGACAACGTGGCCTACGGGCTGATGGTCAAGGGCATGGGCCGCAGCCAGCGCCATGCCAAGGCCGAGGAGATGTTGGCGCTGGTCAAGCTCGACGCCTATGGCGGCCGCAAGCCTGCGCAGTTGTCGGGCGGGCAGCGACAGCGCGTGGCCCTGGCGCGGGCGCTGGTGAACGAACCCCGGGTGCTGCTTCTGGATGAACCGCTGGGCGCGCTGGACCTGAAGCTGCGCGAGGCGATGCAGGATGAACTGAAGGCATTGCAGCACAAGCTGGGCCTGACCTTCGTCTTCGTCACCCACGATCAGCACGAGGCCCTGTCGATGGCCGACAGCCTGGCGGTGTTCAACGAGGGCAAGATCGCCCAGATCGGCTCTCCACAGGACATCTACGATCGCCCCGCAACCCGCTTCGTGGCGGATTTCGTAGGGTCGTCCAACGTGCTGCCGCCCGACCTGACCCGGGCGCTGGGCGGCCCGCCGGAATGGGCCAGCCTGCGGCCCGAGGCAACGCGGCTTGCGGCCAGCGGCCCGGTCTCCGGCCCGGTGACGGCGCTGCGCTACCTTGGCTCGGGGACGCGCGTCGTCCTTGACCTCAAGGGCACCGAGGTTGCGGCGCTGGTGCCTGCCGGCCAGCCGGTTCCGGCGGAAGGCGCGACCTCTGCCATCGGCTTCGATCCGAAGGACCTGCACCTGATGGGGGCCGCATGACCGCCGCCCCGGCCATCCTGCCGGCGCGCAGCCTTGCCGACCGGTTGACCGCGACCTTCTGGCGTCATCCGCGCGTACTGCTGGCGATCCTGCTGACCCCGCCCCTGCTCTGGCTGGGTGTGGTCTACCTCGGGTCGCTCGCCGCCCTCCTGCTGCAAAGCTTCTATTCGATCGACGAATTCTCGGGCGTGGTGAAGCAGGAATTCACGCTGAAGACCTATGCCGAGCTGCTGCGCCCCTCGAACTTCGACATCCTCGTCCGCACCGTGATCATGGCCGCTTCGGTGACGCTGGCCTGCGCGGTGCTGGCCTTCCCCATCGCCTATTACGCCGCCCGCTATGCCAAGGGGCACTGGAAGGCCGCCTTCTACCTGGGCGTCATGCTGCCCCTGTGGTCAAGCTATCTGGTCAAGGTCTATGCCTGGAAGCTGATCCTGGCCAAGGAAGGAATCATCGGCTGGGCGGCAGAGCGGACGCATACCTCCTGGATCATCGACGGCCTGTTGTCGATCCCGGGGCTTGAGGGGTCGTCGCTGTCGACCTCGCCGCTTGGGACCTTCGCGGTCTTCGTCTACATCTGGCTGCCCTACATGATCCTGCCGATGCAGGCGGCGCTGGAGCGGGTGCCGAATTCCATGCTGGAAGCCTCGGCAGATCTGGGGGCCACAAGGGCGCAGACCTTCCGCACGGTGATCCTGCCGCTGGCGCTGCCGGGGGTGATCGCCGGGTCGATCTTCACGTTTTCCCTGACGCTGGGCGACTACATCATTCCCCAGATCATCGGCAATTCGGCCAATTTCATCGGCATGGCGGTCTACCAGTTGCAGGGCACCGCCGGGAACATCCCGCTGGCCGCCGCCTTCGCCGTGGTGCCGATCCTGATCATGCTGGTCTATCTCTGGCTGGCGCGTCGGATGGGGGCCTTCGATGCTCTCTGAACGCTCTCCCCTGTCCCTGCGCGCGGCGGCCATCGGGGGCCTGCTGTTCCTGCACCTGCCGATCCTGTTGATCTTCCTTTATGCCTTCACGACCGAGGAGCGGAGCTTCCAGTTCCCGCCGCCGGGCCTGACGACGCAATGGTTCACGACCGCCTGGTACGACCGGCCCGACATCTGGCCGCCACTCTGGCTGTCGCTGAAGGTCGCGACCATCGCCACCTCCATCGCATTGATCCTCGGCACCCTCGTTGCCGCCGCCATGACCCGCACCGCCTTCTTCGGGCGCGACCAGATTTCGCTGCTGATCCTTCTGCCCATCGCCTTGCCCGGCGTGATCACCGGCATGGCGCTGCGCTCGGCCTTCGGGATCATGGACATCCCGTTCAGCGTCTGGACCATCGTCCTTGGCCACGCGACCTTCTGCATCGTCATCGTCTACAACAACGCCGTCGCCCGGTTGCGCCGTCTGTCCGGGGGCATCATGGAGGCGTCGGCGGACCTGGGCGCCAACGCCTTCCAGACCTTCCGCCACGTCCTTCTGCCCAACATGGGCTCGGCCCTGCTGGCGGGCGGGATGCTGGCCTTCGCGCTTTCCTTCGACGAGGTCATCGTCACCATCTTCACCGCAGGGTCCGGCGCCGAGGCGAAGACCCTGCCGATCTGGATGCTGGACGAGCTGATCCGACCGCGCCAGCGGCCGGTGACGAACGTCGTCGCCATCGTGGTCTTCGCCGCCACCTTCTTCCCCATCCTTGCAGCCTACTACCTGACCCGCGGCGGCTCCGAGACCGCCGGCATGGGCAAATAAGGAGACCTCCGTATGACCATCCAGACGCAACTCCTGATCGGTTCCGCTTTCGAGGCGGGGCAGGAGGCGAAGGAATCCGTCCTGAACCCGCGCACCGGCGCGCTGATCCTGGAGGTCCCGGAAGCCTCGACCGCGCAGGTTGACCGGGCGGTGGCGGCGGCGCGCAAGGCCTTCGAGGGCTGGTCGCGCACCACGCCCGCCGAACGCTCCGCCGCGCTCCTGACCATCGCCGACCGGATCGAGGCCGAGGCGGATGCCTTCGCCGCCTTGGAGGCGCTGAACTGCGGCAAGCCGATCAACGCTGCGCGGAATGACGAGATCCCCGCCATCGTCGACTGTTTCCGCTATTTCGCGGGCGCGGTGCGCTGCATGACCGGGACCGTGGCCGGGGAATATCTCTCGGGCCATACCAGCATGATCCGCCGCGACCCGGTGGGCGTGGTGGCCTCCATCGCCCCCTGGAACTACCCGCTGATGATGATGGCCTGGAAGCTCGGCCCCGCGATCGGCGGCGGCAACACCGTGGTGTTCAAGCCCAGCGAGCAGACGCCCCTCACTGCCCTGAAGATGGCGCATATCCTGGCCGAGGTGCTGCCCGAAGGCGTGGTCAACGTGATCGCGGGCCGCGGGCAGACGGTGGGCAGTTATCTGATCAACCATCCGGGCGTCGATATGATCTCCCTCACCGGCGATGTGGCGACCGGCAAGAAGATGCTGGACGCCGCCGCCAAGACCGTGAAGCGCACCCATCTGGAACTGGGCGGCAAGGCCCCGGTGATCGTGTTCGACGACGCCGATGTGTCGGAAGTGGTCGAGGGTCTGCGCGCCTTCAGCTTCTACAACGCCGGACAGGACTGCACCGCCGCCTGCCGGGTCTATGCCGGGAAGAAGGTCTACGACAATCTCGTTGCCGACCTCACCTCCGCCGCCGCCTCGATCACGCTTGGCGCCGAGGACGACACCACCAACGAGATCGGCCCCCTGATCAGCCAGCGCCAGCGCGACCGGGTGGCAAGCTTCGTCAACCGCGCCCGCGAGCTGAACCATGTGCAGGTCACGACCGGCGGCGAGGCGATGGACCAGGGCTTCTACTACCGCCCGACGGTGGTGGTGGGTGCCAAACAGGATGACGAAATCGTAAGGCGCGAGGTCTTCGGCCCGGTCGTCTCGGTCACGCCATTCTCCGATGTGGAGGATGCGGTGACCTGGGCCAACGACAGCGATTACGGCCTCGCCTCATCTGTCTGGACCCGCGACGTGGGCCGCGCAATGGCCACCGCCGCGCGGCTGCGCTACGGCTGCACCTGGATCAACACCCATTTCATGCTGACCAACGAGATGCCGCACGGCGGGCTGAAGCAAAGCGGCTACGGCAAGGACATGAGCGCCTATGCGCTGGAGGATTATACGGTGGTGCGGCATGTTATGGTGAAGCATGGGTGAGGGGGGCGGTCACGGGTCATGACCCTTGACTTTTTGGTGTGGGGTAAGCACCTATCACCTGTGCCTTAAAGAGCATTTTGAGTCGGCTTCACCTGTGAATCGGCCCGCTCATGTGGAAGGTGATCCTTGCAGGGGGATCATTTGTAGGACACGCAAGGGTGGTTCCCGACCCCGATGAGCTAAGGGAACGCTGCTACTGCAAGCACAGCATCAGCGCACGGTTCCCACGCGGGAGCCGTGCGTTTTTGTTCCTGAGAATGCGGTGACCACTGACCAGACGGATGCGTCGCGTCGCTCTCTGAATTCAACGACCGCCGTTCCCGTGGCAGATCGGACTGCCATAAGTCGGGTCTGCTGCCAAATTGCGCCTTCAAAATATAGCGGCGTTCCAACCCGAATAATGGACAGAACATAGAGCGGCACATCCGCTTCTGAGATGTGACCTGACCTTTCCATCTCAATCCTGTGCTCCGCCCAGATATGCCTTGCACCAAATCCCTTGTTCGGACCGATGTGACGGCGAAGAGGCAAATGAATCGGCGCTTCCGGCAACATGACACCCGAAAGCTTCAAACTTGGCACGATGCCGAAAGACTGAAGGCCGGTGAGCGGATTCAGAATTGCGAGTGAACTCAAGCTCTATGGCCTCAAACGAATGATCGCCAAACTTAGGCAGCAATCATCAGGCACTGCAAGCCATCACCCCGCCGCCTTCCCCAGCACCTCTTCCGCCCATTGGTTCAGGCTTTTCCCCGCCAGTTCCGCCGCGAGCGCGGCCTTGCGGTGGACCTCGGGGTTCACGAAGGACACATCATCTGGCCGGAATAGGCCCGCTGCGGGTCCTTCCCGATCTTCGCACAGGTTTCCAGGTAATCCTCCACCGCCTCGTGGAAGGCCTCGCGCAACCCCCCGACCGTGTCGGCATGGAACCCCACCCCGTCCCGAATCCCAGCCAGCCGTCCGGTGAAAATGCCATCGTCGTCGTCATATTCGACCCGCGCCGAATAGCCCTTGTAATTCATCGCATTGCTCATGGGGTCACTCCGCCTGCTGCAAATCCACTATGGCGATTTCCCCAACCACTCCAACAACATCCCCAGCGGCCTGCTGACCGCCCGCCCCTTCGGCCAGACCAGCGAGTAGCTGCCCTCCAGCTCCTCGAACCCTTCCACCGCGGCCACCAGCCTGCCGCGAGACGCCTCGGCCTCGAAGAGGAACGACGGCAGCAGCGCCAGGCCGAAGCCGAGCGCCGCCGCTTCGGACATATGCGCGAAGGTGTCGAACAGCATCCCCCGCAGCCGGTCGACCGGGACCTTGCGGCGGGCGAACCAGTCCTCCCAGGCGCCGGGGCGGCTTTCGAGGTGGAGGAGGGGGAAGCCCAGCAGTCGGCCGGGCGGCAGCGGGCCGTCGGGAAGAAGGGATGGGGATCCGGCGGGAATGACCCGTTCGCGCATCAGGGGCAGATACTCCACGCCCTGCCAGTCGCCGGTGCCGAAATGTACGGCGGCGTCGAACGGGTCGCGGGCGAAGTCGAAGGAGGCGAGGCGGGTGGAGAGGTTCACCGTCACCTCGGGATGCGCGTCGGTGAAGGCCTTCAGGCGCGGCAGCAGCCAATGCGTCCCGAAGGCGGGCAGGACGGCGAGGTTGAGGGACATCCGCGCCCCGGCGGCGCGCAGTTTCAGGCTGGAGCGGGCCAAGTCCTGCAGGTAGCCGCGCGCGGTAGCGGCATAGTCCCGGCCCGCGGGCGTCAGCGCCAGCGCGCGGCCGGTGCGTTCGAAGAGGGTGACGCCGATCTGGTCCTCCAGGTGCCGCAGCTGGCGCGAGATGGCGGAATGGGTCAGCGACAGCTCCCCCGCCGCGAGGGTGGCGGACCCCAGCCGTTCCACCGCCTCCAATGCCAGAAGCGAGCTGACCGAGGGCAGGAAGCGGCGCGGGGCGATCATGTGCGGAAAGCTCACATATTGGCGACATTTCGTCGGTTCTACTGGAGTTTTTCTTCAGATACACTGCTCAAAACACCGATCGGTCCGCAGATGAACTTGTCCGCCTTCCCGTGCCGCCCCGCCCCCGGTGGCGATCATCCCGCATTTGTGGGAGTGTGACCCGTGGACCGTTGCGAGATCGTGCATGACAATTTCCTGTGCCGCGTGGCGGCGCGGGATTTCCCCGTGGGGAAAGCGCCCAGCGGGCCGCTGACGGCGGAGCTTGCCGTGCAGGCCTTCCGCGCGGGCTGCCTGACCCGGGCGCTGGACCGGCAGAGCCGCGCGATGCAGCGGGCGGGGCAGGGGTTCTACACCATCGGCTCGTCCGGGCATGAGGGGCTGGCGCCGGTGGCCCTGGCGCTGCGGCCGACCGACATGGCCTTCCTGCATTACCGCGACGCCGCCTTCCAGATCGCGCGGGCGGGGCAGGTTCCGGGGGAAAATCCGGCCTGGGACATGCTCCTGTCCTTCGCCTCCTCGACCGATGACCCGATCTCCGGCGGCAGGCACAAGGTTCTGGGGTCGCGCAAGCTGATGATCCCGCCGCAGACCTCGACCATCGCCTCGCATCTGCCGAAGGCGGTCGGCGCCGCCTATTCCATCGGCGCGGCGCGCCGCCACCGGCCCGAACACGCGATCCTGCCGGAAGACGCGCTGGTCATGTGCAGCTTCGGCGATGCCTCTGCCAACCACTCCACCGCGCAGGGGGCGTTCAACACCGCGCAGTGGACCAGCTACCAGTCGGTGCCGCTGCCGCTCCTCTTCGTCTGCGAGGACAACGGGATCGGCATTTCCACCAAGACCCCGAAGGGCTGGATCGAGGCGACGTTCAGCGCCCGCCCCGGCCTGACCTATTTCAAGGCCGATGGCCTCGACCTTTACGACACCTACCGCGTGGCGGCGGAGGCGGCTGACTTTGTCCGAACCCGGAAGAAGCCCGCCTTCCTGCATCTGCGCACGATCCGGCTGTATGGCCATGCGGGGGCGGATGTGCCGACGACCTACCTGCCGCGCGACGAGGTAGAGGCCGAGGAGGCGCAGGATCCGCTGCTCCATTCCGTGCGGCTTCTGGATCAGGCGGGAGTGATGTCCCCGGAGGACGCGCTGACTGTCTATCGCGACACCTGTGCGCGTGTCGAACGGGTGGCGGGCGATGCGGCCAAGCGGCCCCGGCTGAAGACGGCCCCCGAGGTGATGGCCTCGCTGATCCCGCCCGCACGGGTCTGCAAGCCGACCAACGGGCCGACGCCCGAGGCGCGGGCCGAAGCCTTCGGTGCCGACCTCAAGGCGATGGACGAGCCGCAGATCATGTCGCGGATCATCAACTGGGCGCTGACCGACCTGATGCTCGCCCACCGCGAGATCGTGATGATGGGCGAGGATGTGGGCCGCAAGGGGGGCGTCTATGGCGTCACCCAGAAGCTGACCCAGCGCTTCGGGCCTGACCGGATGATCGACACGCTTCTGGACGAACAGTCGATCCTCGGCCTCGCCATCGGCATGGCGCAGAACGGCTTCGTGCCGATGCCGGAAATCCAGTTCCTCGCCTATCTGCACAATGCCGAGGACCAGCTTCGCGGCGAGGCGGCAACGCTGTCCTTCTTCTCCAAGGGCGCCTTCACCAACCCGATGGTGCTGCGGATCGCTGGCCTCGGCTACCAGAAAGGCTTCGGCGGGCATTTCCACAACGACAACTCGGTGGCCGTGCTGCGCGACATTCCGGGGCTGATCCTTGCCGTGCCCTCGAACGGGGCCGACGCCGCGCGGATGGTGCGCGAATGCGTCCGTCTGGCGCGCGAGGAGCAACGGGTGGTGGTCTTCCTGGAGCCGATCGCGCTCTACCCGATGCGCGATCTGCATGGGGACAAGGACGGGCTGTGGATGACCCGCTACCCCGACCCCTCCGAGCGGATCGGGCTGGGCGAAGTGGGCATCAGCGGCGAGGGGGCCGACCTTGCCATCGTGACCTTCGGCAATGGTGTCTACCTGTCCAACCAAGCGCTGCCCGAGATTGCAAAGGCGGGGATCAAGGCCCGGATCGTCGATACCCGCTGGCTCTCTCCCCTGCCGAAAGCGGCGCTGACGGCGGCGGTCGAAGGCTGCCGCAATATCCTCATCGTCGACGAAACCCGCCATTCCGGCGGCGTGGCCGAGGCGCTGATGGCCCACTTCCACGAAGCCGCGCCGGGGGTGTCCTTGGCCCGCCTGACCGCCGAGGACAGTTTCATCGCCACCGGCCCGGCCTATGCGGCGACCATGCCGTCCTCGGCGGGAATCGTGGCGGCGGCGAAAGGGCTGGCCAAATGAAAACCGCCGTCCTGATCTGCCCCGGTCGCGGGACCTATACCAAGACCGAACTCGGCTCGCTGGCGAAGTTCCCCGACGCGGCACTCCTGTCCCGCTTCGACACTGAGCGCGCCCGGCTGGGGCAGGAGACGCTGACCGCGCTGGACGGGGCGCAAAGCTATTCCGTTTCCCGCCATTCGCGCGGCGACAATGCCAGCGCCCTGATCTACGCCTGCACGCTGGGCGACGCGCGCTCGTTGCAGGGCGTGGAACTGGTCGCCGTCACCGGCAATTCGATGGGCTGGTATTCCGCGCTCGCCTGCGCCGGGGCCGTGTCGCCGATGGACGGCTTCACCCTGGTCAACACGATGGGCACCCTGATGCAGGAGGCCCTGATCGGCGGGCAGCTGGTCTATCCGTTCATGGCCGAGGACTGGCAGGACGCCCCCACCCGCCGCGCCGAGCTTCTGGCGCTGGTCGAGGACATCGGCGACCGGCCCGGACATGACCTTGCGCTGTCCATCGACCTCGGCGGGATGCTGGTCATCGCCGGGAACGAGGCTGGCCTCAAGGCTTTCGAGGCTGCCGTTCCCCCGGTGCAGGGCCGCTTCCCGCTGCGGCTCGGCAACCACGCCGCCTTCCATACCGCCCTCCAAGCCCCGGTCGCAGCGAAGGGGCGCGCGGCGCTGCCGGAAAGCCTGTTCACCCAGCCGAAGACCCCGCTGATCGACGGTCGCGGCCATGTCTGGTGGCCCGGTTCGGCCACCACCGGCGCGCTCCGCGACTATACGCTGGGGCATCAGGTGGTGGAGCCCTACGACTTCACCGCTGCCATCCGCACCGCCGCCCGCGAATTCGCGCCGGACTACTTCATCGTCCCCGGCCCCGGCACCACTTTGGGCGGGGCGGTGGCGCAAAGCCTGATCCGCGCCAACTGGCGCGGGTTGTCCAACAAGGCCGACTTCCAGCGGTTGCAGGCCGACGACCCCTTCCTTATCTCGATGGCGCTGCCCGATCAGCGCAAGCTTGTCACCGGAGACACCCAATGACCCATGCCGAAATCCTTGCCGCCGCCGGGCTGACCAAGGCCGACCTGACCGGGGGGACGCTTGCCGTCCATTCGCCCATCGACGGCGCCGAAATCGCGCGGGTGGCCGAGACGAAGGCCGAGGCGATGCCCGCGATCATCGCCCGCGCGCGAGCCGCCTTCCGCCAGTGGCGCGACGTTCCCGCCCCGCGCCGGGGCGAACTCGTCCGCCTGCTGGGCGAAGAACTGCGCGCGGCGAAGGCCGAACTTGGCGCGCTGGTGACGCTGGAGGTCGGCAAGATCACCAGCGAGGGCCTGGGCGAAGTGCAGGAGATGATCGACATCTGCGACTTCGCCGTCGGCCTGTCGCGCCAGCTGTACGGCCTGACCATCGCCTCAGAACGCGCCGGGCACCGGATGGCGGAAACCTGGCTTCCGGTGGGGCCGGTCGGCGTGATTTCCGCCTTCAACTTCCCCGTCGCCGTCTGGTCGTGGAACGCCGCGCTGGCGCTCGTCTGCGGCAACCCGGTGATCTGGAAACCGTCGGAAAAGACCCCGCTGACCGCGATGGCGACGCAGAAAATCCTGGAAAAGGCGCTGGCCCGCTTCGGCGACGCGCCGGAAGGCCTGTGCCAACTGGTCATCGGCGGGCCTGCCGTCGGCGACGCGCTGGTGTCGTCGAAGGATGTGCCGATCCTCTCGGCTACCGGCTCCACCCGGATGGGCAGCGTGGTCGGCCCGAAGGTCGCCGCGCGCTGGGGCCGGGCGATCCTTGAACTCGGCGGCAACAACGCGATGATCGTCGCGCCCTCGGCCGATCTGGAAATGGCCGTCCGCGCCATCGCCTTCGGCGCGGTGGGCACGGCGGGCCAGCGCTGCACCTCCTTGCGGCGGCTGATCGTGCATCGCTCGGTCCGCGACGATCTGGTCAAGCGGCTGGCGAAGGTCTACGCCAACCTGCCGGTGGGCGACCCGCGCAAGGCGGGCACGCTGATCGGCCCGCTGATCGACGCAGGCTCGCGTGACCGGATGCTCAAGCAACTTGACAAGGCCCGCGCCGAGGGCGGCACCGTCCACGGCGGCAAGGCGGTCGACGGCGTCAAGGGCGGGGCCTATGTCACCCCGGCCCTGGTCGAGATGCCGGGCCAGACCGCCACGGTCTGCGAGGAATGCTTCGCGCCGATCCTCTATGTCCTGACCTATGACACGCTGGACGAGGCCATCGCGCTGCAGAACGAAGTGCCGCAGGGCCTGTCCTCCTGCATCTTCACCCTGAACCTGCGCGAAGCGGAGACCTTCCTCTCCGCCTCCGGCTCGGACTGCGGGATCGCCAACGTCAACATCGGGCCTTCGGGCGCCGAGATCGGCGGGGCTTTCGGGGGCGAGAAGGAAACTGGCGGCGGGCGCGAAAGCGGCTCGGACGCCTGGAAGGGCTATATGCGGCGGCAGACCTCGACGGTGAACTATTCCGCCAAGCTGCCGCTGGCGCAGGGCGTTGAATTCCCGGTCTGAGTCCGGGACAGACAGGACCAAGGCGCGCCGGTTCCGACCGGCGCGCCTTTCCATTTTCAGCCTGTCGACCGGCACTGATAGAATGCCGAAAGCGCCGTCATTCTGTCAGGTATTGCCAGTGATTTCGCCGAACGGCCCGGCGCAACCGGCAGCCTCCGCGGATAGCCTTCCGCCGTAAGAAGATCGCCGCGCAGGAACTGCGGCTGAGAAAGGAAATACCCATGTCGTTCAGGAAAGTGGCCGTGCTTGGCCTTGGCAAAGTCGGCCATCTCGCTGCCGAGCTTCTGGTGGAATCGGGCTTCGAGGTGACCGGCGTCGACGCCCGCAAGGTCAACGCCCCCTTCCCGACCCGAACCGTCGACCTGCAGGACCAGACCGCCATCGCCGATCTGCTGAAAGGCCAGGAAGCCGTCCTGTCCTGCCTGCCCTTCCACCTGAACATCGGCGTCTCGACCGTGGCGCATTCTCTTGGCCTGCACTACTTCGACCTGACCGAGGACGTGCCGACGACCAAGCACATCCGCGAGCTTTCCACCACCTCCAAGGGCCTGATGGCCCCGCAATGCGGCCTTGCCCCCGGCTTTGTCGGCATTGTCGGCGCGCATCTGGCCGAACAGTTCGACAAGGTCCGCTCGATCCGCCTGCGCGTCGGCGCCCTGCCGCAGAACCCGACCGGGCTTCTGGGCTATGCGTTCAACTGGTCGCCGGAAGGCGTGGTCAACGAATACCTCAACGACTGCGAGGTGATCGAGGAAGGCGTGCTGAAGACCGTCTCGGCGATGGAATGGCTGGAGACGATCTACATCGACGGCATGCAGCTGGAGGCCTTCACCACCTCGGGCGGGCTTGGCACGATGTGCGAAACCTATGCCGACAAGATCGAGAACCTCGACTACAAGACCATGCGCTATCCGGGCCATGTGAAGCTGATGAATTTCTTCTTCCACGAGCTTCTGATGCGCGAGAACCGGGCCGAGGCGGGCCGCATCCTGACCAATGCCAAGCCCCCGGTCGACGAGGACGTGGTCTATGTCCATGTCGCCGCCGAAGGCTGGCAGGGCGGGCAGCTGCGCCGCAAGGAATTCGTGCGGTCCTATTACCCGATCGAGATCGGCGGCAAGATGCGCACCGCGATTGCCTGGACGACCTCGGCTTCGGTGGTGGGCGTGATCGAGATGGTCCGCGGCGGCCACCTGCCGCAGCAGGGCTTCCTGAAGCAGGAGGCGATCCCGCTGGAGCCTTACCTCAAGACGCGGACCGGCAACTACTACAACATCGGCCACCGCAGCCGCCACGCCTGAGCGGGGCATCCCGTCACGGAGCCTGTCTGGGCTCGTGACGGCTTCCGGGGCGGGCCTACCCGCCGATCCGCTTCAGCACCCGGTCCAGCCCTTCGTCCCAGGCCGCCAGCGCGCCCCTATTGGCCAGCGCTGCCAGCACCATCTCGCTGATCCCGCCCTTCGTCACCACGCTGCGGGCAATGTCCTCCAGCGGCCGGTCCTCGCGCAGCAGCACTTCGGCATTGCCGCGCAGGGTGGCGGCGATCAGGGTTCGGGCGGTCTCGGGCGGCAGGCCCTGACCCTCGAACCAGCCGATGACATGCGCCATCCAGCCGAAAGTGGCGCCCGAGAACCCGCCGAAGGTCGCGGCGATGGTGAATTGCGCCTCGTCGTCGAAGGCGATCACCGGGCCGGTCTTCGACAGGAAATCGCGCCAGAACCCGTCCTCCGGGCACAGGATCGACGGGCCGACGCCATAGGCATTGGCATAGCCCGGCATCATCGTCACCGCCGCGCGGCCCGGGCCGATCAGCGATTGAAGCCGGGCAAGTCCGGTGCCCGCCATCGCCGACAGCACCGGCTGGCCGGGGCGGAAGCGCAGGCCAGCCAACTCCTCCGCCCCGGTGGCCGCAGGCAGCGAGACGAACACCCCCTCCACCGCATCGACCACCGCCTGATTGCTCACCGCAACTTCGCAGCCCTGCTCCGCCGCCAGCCGCGCCGCGACCCCGGCATTGCGGGGCGACAGCACCAGCCGGTAGCCCGACCCCGCCAGCCCCCGCACCATCAGTTCGGCCAGATGCCCGACCCCGAGGATGCCGATGGTGGTCACGGCATTTCCTCCAGCACCTCGGCCATCGCAGAGGCGGTGGCGGCGATGTCGGCCTCGGTATGGACGATGGAGGACAGCGAATGCAGCGTCGCCGAGGGGTTCATGTAGACCCCCTTCTCCATCAGCCGCAGCGCGAAGTCGCGGAACTTCATCCGGTCGACATGGGTGCAGAAATCGCGGTAGTCGCTGATCTCGGGCCGGTCGGTGAAGAAGATCTGGAACATCGAGTTCACCCCCTGCACCACCATCCCGTGCCGGTTGGAATGCTTGGCGAGATTGCGGATTTCGTCCGTCATCGCCTTGCCGAGGTTCTTGATCCGCCGGAACCCGGCCTGATCGTCCGCCAGCATCGTCTCCAGCATCACCTTGGTCACATGCAGCGCCAGACGGCCCGCGTTGTGAGTGCCGAAATGCAGCACCTTGCCCCATTCGAGGCCCGCCATCACCTCGGCCCGCCCGCCGATCATCGCCATCGGCAGGCCCCCGCCAAGCGCCTTGCCATAGGTGACGATGTCCGGGGTCAGGCCATAGAGTTCCGCACAACCGCCCGCCGCCAGCCGGAAGCCCGTCACCGTCTCGTCCAGATAGAACAGCGCCCCATGCGTCCGGCACAGCTCCTGCATCCGGTTCAGGTAGCCCGGCTTCGGCGGGATCACCCCCATGTTGGACATGACGCCTTCGGTCACGACGCAAGCCGCCTGATCCCCATGCAGCGCCATCGCCCGTTCCAGCGCGTCAAAGTCGTTCCAGCGCACGACGATGGTGTCCTTCCAGGCCTCTTCGGGGATGCCGGACGAATCCGGAATGCGGATCGGGTCGTTCGGATGGCCCAAGAGGGTCGGCGGATAGGGGTTGGTGTTGATCAGCACCGAATCCCACCAGCCGTGGTAATGCCCCTCGAACTTGATGATCTTGCGCCGCCCGGTATGCCCCCGCGCCAGCCGGAAGGCGGCCATCGCGGCCTCGGTCCCGGTATTGGCGAAGCGCACCTTGTCGACATGCGGGAGGAGGGCGACCAGCATCTCGGCCACCTCGACCTCGACCTCCAGCGCGGTGGCGAAATGGGTGCCCCGCGCGGCTTCGCGGGCGATGACCTCAACTACCTTCGGATGCGCATGGCCCAGCGGCAGCGCGCCGAAGGCCATCATCCAGTCGATATACTCGCGCCCGTCCACGTCATAGAGCCGGGCGCCTTCCCCGTGGCTCATGTAGCGCGGCGCCCCGCCAAAGGTCGCGGGTCCACGAGAGGCGGAAGAGACCCCCTCGACCAGCACCTTCTGGCCCCGTTCGAACAAGCTTTGCGATTTCGGACCGGCCATCTGATGCCCCTTGTGATTGCTGCGGTGATTGTTATTATAAGAACATCCTGCCGTCAAACGGAACATCATGCCGCCGCTCACCGACCGCCCCCGCGCTGTGGAACCGCATCAGGAACTGGCGAGCCGCATCAAGCGCTGGCGCGAGGCGCGGGGCTGGAACCAGCAGGCTCTGGCCGAGAGGGCAGGGTTCGCCCGCTCCACCCTGTCGAAGATCGAGAACGGGCTTCTCTCGCCAACCTTCGAAATCCTCCTGAAACTGGCGCAGGGCTTCGGCTGTGATCTGGCCGACCTCGTGCGCGCCGAAACCCCCAGCCTCGTGGGCCGCATGGTCATTGACCGGGGCGCGCCGAGTGAGGCGATCACCAACCCCAACACAAGCCTCTGGCCGCTGGGCTCGGCGCTGAAAGGGCGACCGTTCCAGTCGATGCTGGTGGAGTTCACCCAAGCCGACCTTGCCGCTTTCGGCGACTGGAACCGGCATGACACCGACGACCTCCTGCATGTCCTCTCCGGCACCTTGGTCCTGCATACCGAAGGCTACGCCCCCGCCACCCTACACCCCGGCGACACGGTGCATTTCGACGGAACGATGCCGCATGCCTGCCTGAAATCCGGGCCGGAAACCTGCCGCTGCCTCTACGTCTTCGCCCCGCGCTAAGCGAGGACAGAGGCCACGTTTCGTTCTTCCCCGACTCACGGGCGGCTGCTACAGATGGGGGCATGACGCTTCACACCCCCAAGATAACGGGCGCTTCCGGCCGCCCGGTGATCCGGCAACTGGATGAGGCCGCGATCAACCGCATTGCCGCAGGCGAGGTGGTGGAGCGTCCGGCCTCTGCCGTGAAGGAACTGGTGGAGAACGCGCTCGACGCGGGCGCGGGGCGCATCCAGGTCGATATCGCCGATGGCGGCAAGACACTGATCCGGGTGACGGATGACGGCTGCGGGATGGGCGCAGAGGACCTGCCCTTGGCCCTGTCGCGCCATGCCACCTCGAAGATCGACGGCTCCGATCTTCTCGACATCCGCAGCTTCGGCTTCCGGGGCGAGGCGCTGCCCTCTTTGGGAGCGGTCGGTCGCCTGACCATCACCTCTCGCGCCGAAGGCGAGGCCGCGCAGATCGCCTGCGAGGGCAGCCGGATCACCCCGGTCCGCCCCGCTGCCCTGACCCGTGGCACGGTGGTCGAACTCCGCGACCTGTTCTTCGCCACCCCCGCCCGGCTGAAATTCCTCCGCTCCGACCGCGCCGAAATGCAGGCCGTGACCGAGGTCATCCGCCGTCTGGCGATGGCCGAGCCGCAGACAGGCTTCACCCTGCGCGACGTGACCGGGGGCGAGGCCCGCACCCTGTTCCGCGCCGACCCGCAATCGGGCGACCTCTTCGACGCCCTGCAATCCCGCCTTGCCACCGTCATCGGCCGCGACTTCACCGACAACGCGCTGCGCATCGACGCCGAACGCGAGGGGTTGCGCCTGCAGGGTTATGCCGCGCTGCCCACCTATTCGCGCGGCTCCTCGGCGCAGCAATACCTCTTCGTCAACGGCCGCCCGGTCCTGGACCGGATGCTCTATGGCGCCCTCCGCGCCGCCTATTTCGACGTCCTCTCCCGCGACCGCCACCCGGCGGCGGTGCTGAACCTGATCGCCGACCCCCAGCGCGTCGATGTGAACGTCCATCCTGCCAAGGCCGAAGTCCGCTTCCGCGAGCCCGACGCCGCCCGCAGCCTGATCATCACCGCGCTGAAATCGGCGCTGACCGGAGCCGGGCACCGCGCCTCCTCCACCGTCGGCGCGGCGACCTTGCAGGCGTTTCGTCCCGTCTACCAGATGGAGCGCCCCAGCCAGCCAGCCCTCTCCCGCGCCTTCGCCTTCCAGTCGCCCGGCTTCGCCGAGGCCCCCCAAGCCCCCGCCTTCGCGCCCCCCCGCGAGGAGGAGCCGCAGGCGAACGAGGAGCATCCGCTGGGCGCCGCCCGCGCGCAGCTGCACGAGAACTGGATCGTCGCCCAGACCGCAACCGGCATCGTCATCGTCGACCAGCACGCCGCCCACGAACGCCTCGTCTACGAGCGCCTGAAGCGCCAGATGGCCGAGACCGGCATCCGCGCGCAGGCCCCGCTGATCCCCGAGATCGTCGACCTCTCCCCCACCGACGCCGCCCGCATCCTCGACGCCGCCTCTGCGCTGGCGGGGATCGGCCTCGCCATCGAACCCTTCGGCGGCTCTGCCATCGCCATCCGCGAAACCCCCGCCATCCTTGGCCCGGTCAACGGCGCGGCGCTGCTCCGCGACATCCTCGACGAACTGGCCGACTCCGGGGACAGCCAGCTCATCCAGACGAAGATCGACGCCATCCTCTCCCGCATGGCCTGCCACGGCTCCGTCCGCTCCGGTCGCCAGATGCGCGCGGAGGAGATGAACGCGCTTCTCCGCGAGATGGAGGCGACGCCGCTTTCCGGCCAGTGCAACCACGGCCGACCCACCTATGTGGAACTCAGCCTCCACGACATCGAACGCCTCTTCGGCCGCCGATGATCACCCTTTTCGGCCAGACCTACGCCTGGAACGCGCCCGAGATGCTCCTTCTCGGCGGGGCGGCCCTCATCCTGCTTGCCCTCCTGATCCTCATCCTCCGCGCCGCCGGACGCGCCTCCTCCACCGCCGAGCCGCTCTTGCGGGAGGTGTCCTGGCTCGCCTCCCGCGTCCAGACGCTGAACGACGGGCAGGAAAGGCTGGCGGGGGGGCTGCACCATGTTTCCGAAGCGCAGGCCGTCAGCCAGACCGCCATGCTTCAGGTGATGGAACAACGCCTCGCCGAAGTGCAGCGCCAGATGACCGAGGCGCTGCACGGCACCTCCACCCGCACGGCGCGGTCCCTGGGGGAACTCCACCAACGCCTCGAAACCATCGACAAGGCGCAGGCCAACATCGAAAAGCTGTCCGGCAACGTCCTGTCGCTCCAGGACATCCTGTCGAACAAGCAGACCCGGGGCGCCTTCGGGGAGATCCAGCTCCATGACATCGTGCAGAAGGCCCTGCCGAAGGACGCCTATTCCATGCAGGCCACGCTTTCGAACGGCAAACGTGCCGACTGCCTGATCCACCTGCCCAACCCCCCGGGCCCCATCGTCATCGACGCCAAGTTCCCGTTGGAAGCCTATGAGGCGCTCCGCCGCGCCGACACCCCCCGTCTGGCGCAAGAGGCCGCCCAGCAGATGCGCGCCGCCGTCCGCGCCCATATCCGCGCCATTGCCGAGCGCTACATCCTCGAGGGCGAAACGGCAGATGGCGCGCTGATGTTCCTGCCCTCGGAAGCGGTCTACGCCGAACTGCACGCCAACTTCCCCGACCTCGTGCGCGAGGGCTTTGCGGCGAAGGTGTGGATCGTCTCGCCCACCACCTGCATGGCGACGCTGAACACGATGCGCGCCGTGCTGAAGGACGCGCGGATGCGCGAACAGGCGGGGGCGATCCGCAGGGAACTCTCGCTCCTCTACTCGGACGTCGAACGCCTTGGGGCGCGGGTTGAAAACCTCGACCGCCATTTCGGCCAGGCGGCGAAGGACATCGAGGAGATCAAGATCTCCTCTGACAAGGCGACGAAACGCGCCCGCCGGCTCGACAATTTCGACTTCGAGGAACTGGCCCCGGACAGCCCCGCCAAGGTGATCGGCGCGACAGCGGCAGAGTGACTCGACCGACCGCTTCGAAAGGCGCAAGCTGGTTCTTTCGCAGGAGAACCCGGACATGCCTATGACCGAGAGCAATCCATTCCTCAGCCAGAGCCGTCTTGCGCTTGATCCCGAAGACCGGCAGGCGATGGAGGCCGCCCTTCGCCATGCCATCGCCTTTCGCGAAGGCATCGACGGCGGCCCGGCCAGACCGAAGCTGCGGCCCGCCGATCTGGTCGACCGGTTCAGTGGCCCGCTGCCGGAAACGGGCGAACCGGCCCCTGCGGTGATCGAAGCCCTTGCCACCGAAGCACGGGACGGCATCCACCCCCACCTCTCGCCGCGCTTCTTCGGCTATGTCATCGGCGGGTCGATGCCGGTGGGCACGGCGGCGGATTTCCTGGTCTCCGCCTGGGGCCAGAATGCGGCCTCCTCCTGGGAAAGCCCCGCGGTCGCGGTGATCGAACAGACCGTCTGCCGCTGGTGCCTCGACCTCCTCGGCCTGCCTGCGGACAGCGGCGTGGGCATCGTCACCGGCGCGACCGTGGCCAACACCCAAGGCATCATGGCCGCCCGCGATGCGCTCCTCGCCCGGCAGGGCTGGGACGCGGGCGAGCGCGGCCTGTTCGGCGCCCCCGAAATCCCGGTGCTGATCGGCGCCGACGCGCATTCCGCCCCGCTGGCCGCCCTGCGCTATGCGGGCTTCGGCCCGGGCCGGGCGATCCGGCTGGACACCGACGGCCAAGGCCGCATCCGCCTCGAGGCGCTGGAAAACGCGCTGAACGACTGCGCCAACCCGCCTCTGGTGGTTCTGCAAGCCGGACAGATCAACACCGGCGCGTCCGACCCCTTCGCAGAAGCGATCCCGCTGATCCATCGCCACCACGGCTGGGCGCATGTGGACGGGGCTTTCGGCCTCTGGCTCCATGCCGTCCCCGCCCTGCGCGACCGGCTGAAAGGGGTCGCGCAGGCCGACAGCTGGGCGGTCGACCTGCACAAATGGCTCAACGCCCCTTATGACGCGGGCCTCTCTATCGTGCGCGACCGGGCGGCACTGGTCGCCGCGATGACCGCGCGCGGCGCCTATCTGCCCGAGCCCGGCAAGACCTGGGAGCCGAGCGATTCCACCCTGGAACTCAGCCGCCGCGCCCGCGGGGTGCCAAGCTATGCGATCCTGAGACACCTCGGCGCCTCGGGGGTGCGCGACATGATCGCCCGGCACTGCGCGCTGGCCCGCTATCTGGCCGACCGGCTTGCGTCCGATCCGGGGATAACCGTGCTGAACGAGGTCGTCAGCAACCAGGTCGCGCTGGCCTGCGCCGACGACGCGACGACGCAAGCCGTGCTGGACCGCGTCCAGACCAGGGGCCGCGTCTACCCCAGCCATGGCCTCTGGCGCGGTCGCAAGATCATCCGCTGCTCGATCAGCAACCATGCCACCGACCGGGCCGACATCGACGTGCTGGTGGAGGAGTTGCTGGCGGCGCTGCGGGAGGCGGGCTAGGCTTGGCGGCATGATGATCCACCTCACCGCCAAGGACTACGTCCGCCAGCCCTGGAAGAACGGGCGCGGCACGACCGTCGAATTGCTGCACCTCCGCGACCCCGCGAGCGGCGCCACGCTTCTCCGCCTGTCCCGGGCCAGCGTGGTCGAGGACGGCCCCTTCTCGCTCTTCCCCGGCATCGAGCGGAACCTGACCGTCCTCTCCGGCCCGGGCTTCCGCCTGACTGGCCCCGGCCTCAACCTCCGCTGCGACCCTCTGGTCCCGGTCGCCTTCCCCGGCGATGTGCAAGTCATGGCCAGCGAAACCCAGGGTCGGCAAAGTGACGATTTCAACGTGATGACAGCACGGCACCTGCCCCGGCCGCGGGTGATCGTGGCGCAGAATGACAGGTTCGATGGGGAAGGGCGATTGGCGCTCTATGTCCTTGGTCGCTGCCGGGTCGACGGTGCAGCCGCTGCGCAGGACGATCTGATCCTGACCGCCGGACCCGTAAGCCTCACAGGCGACGGGCCGGTGATCGTCGTCAGCTATTCCGGCGTCTGAACCCGTCAGATCCGCAGGAAGGGCTGCGCCAGCCGAGCGATCAGCCCCCGGAACCGCAAGGGAGCATCGGTCGCCGCAAGGCAGATGCAATCCTGCCCGGCAAGGACCGTCGGTGTGTGCTCGACCGTCTCGTCGGAAATCTCCACATCGCCGGGGCCGAAGCTTTCGTCCCGGTCGGCGAAGGCGCCTTGCAGGACCAGCGTCAGCTCCATCCCCCGGTGGCCGTGGTCGGGCACCGCCATTCCCGCCGGGATGAACAGAAGCCGCGCTGTCGCCCCCTTGCCGGTCGGCAGGATCGCCTGCTTCACGCCCCCGCCGACCCGCCGCCAGCGCACCGCATCCGGGCCGCCGCCCACATGACCGGCCAGCGGCGCGGGGAAGATGCCCGCCGGCTTCGGCCCCTCGGTCCGCGCCTGCGGCAGGCCTTCGATCCGTGCCAGCGCCTGTGCCAGGGCATCCTCGCCCATGGCACTCTCCCCGGCCTCTTCCAGAAGCGCGCCACCCAGCGCGTCGAAGGACCCGGCCTGCGCCCGGCAGTCGTCACACAGCGACAGATGCGTGGCCACGACCAGGCTGAACGCCTCGGGCAACCGGCCGGCCGCATAGGCCATCAACAGCTGGTCGGAAAGATGGTGGCGTATCGTCATTCGCTTCCGCAGTCCCTAGCTCATCTGGCGGCGCAGCTTCTCCAGCGCCAGCCGTATCCGTGACTTGATCGTCCCCAGCGGCAGCCCGGTCTCCGCCGCGATCTCGCTGTGCGAGAGGTCGCCGTAGAAGGCGCGCTCGATCAATGTCCTCTGCGGGGCAGGTAGCGCCCCCAGCGCGCGGGCCAACCGCTCGGTTTCTTCCTGTGCCGCCAACGCCTCGGCCTGGTCGGGCGCGGGCTCCGGCCCCCAGTCCAGCTCTTCCGGCTCGGCCCGGCGCGCCTTGCGCAGCGCGTCGATTCTCCGGTTGCGGGCGATGGTGTAGACCCAGGTGGCCACGCTGGCCCGTGCGGGGTCGAAGAGCTGCGCCTTCTGCCACAAGACCGCCATCACGTCCTGCGCGCATTCCTCGGCCAGCGCAGCCCCCGCGCCGGACTTCATCAGGAAGGCCTTCACCCGCGGCGCGAAATGCCGGAACAGCTGTGCGAAGGCCGCCGGGTCCGCATCGTCGCGCACCCGTTGCAGGAGACCTGCCCAGTCAGTCTCGTCTTCCGGCGTCGCCACCGATCCTTCCCTCGACCATGACCTGCCACAGCATGCAATCACCCCGATCCAGTGCGGTGGCCCGGTCTTGCCTGTCATGGCGGCGCAATCGGCGTCAAGCATCATGGTCCGTGATACGCCGGTCGAGCGCTGTCGGATCACCAGTCTGCGCCCGGGCTTCCTTCCGGCCGGGCAGGTCTCGCCACCGCAGCCGACCATGATCTCGCGAAGCGTCGGGCCCGCACCTCCGGCAGGGGCATCCCCGCCTTGCGCCCCTCGGCGCTTCCGCTTTACGCTCCACGCGCGGCCGGGCGCGTGGTGCTCCCGCTTTCACGGTGAAGACCCGGCCATGCCAGACCTCCTGCACGCCTTCGACTTCCTGCTGCTTCCCTGCCGCGACAATGCGGGTCCGGGTCACTGGCAAAGCCACTGGCAGGCAGCGCTTCCCAACATGACCCGGGTCGAGCAGGACGAATGGATCTCGCCGAAGCTCGGCCCCTGGGCGGCGCGGCTGGACGACCATGTCGCCCGGGCGCGGCGGCCCGTCGTGCTGATCGCGCACAGTCTGGGGACATCGCTCATCATGCATTGGGTCTTGCGCGGGAATACCTCACGCATTGCGGGGGCCTTCATGGTCGCGCCCTCCGACCGTGGTCCCGCCGACATCTGGCCCGAGGCTGCGGACAGCGGCTTCGCGCCGATGGTGCTGCAACCCCTGCCCTTCCCGGCGATGGTCCTTGCCAGCCGCGACGACCCCTATGTCGCCTTCGACCGCGCCCGGACCTTCGCCGCAGCCTGGCGGGCGACCCTGGTCGATATGGGCATGTCCGGCCACATGGGCAATGCGGCCAACCTCGGGCTCTGGCCTGCCGGCCTCGTCCACCTCGGCGCCTTCCTCGCGACGCTGGGTCGCGTCGCGCAAGACCCGTAGGTCGGGGCTTGCCCCGACTCTCCCTCAGAACAGCCCGTCGCCGCCCTTGTCCTGCTCGACCGCTTCGTCGGCCACCACCGCCGCAGCGCCACCGACCAGCAGGGGGGCACAACCCGCCGTGGTCAGCACCAGAAGCGCCGCCAGCATCAGACCTGTCTTGCTCATCCTCGTCTCTCCTGTTGCAGATCTTGCCAATCCGTTAACGTCCGCGACCAACATATTGATATCATTGACGCTGAAATTCTGTCCACCGTGGACAGATCAGAACTCCACCCCCGGCTGGCCCTTGACGCCTGCCCGGAACGGATGCTTCACCAGCGTCATCTCCGTCACCAGATCCGCCGCCTCGATCAGCTCTTCCTTCGCATTCCGCCCGGTCAGCACCACATGCGTCAAGGGCGGTTTTTCGGCCTTCAGGAACTCTAGCACCTCGCCGATGTCCAGGTAATCATACCGCAGCGCGATGTTGATCTCGTCCAACAACACCATCCTGATCTCCGGGTTCCGGATCAGCTCCTTCGCCTTCTCCCACCCCGCCCTTGCGGCGGCGATGTCGCGGGTCTTGTCCTGCGTTTCCCAGGTGAAGCCCTCGCCCATCGCGTGGAACTGGCAGAGGTTGCTGAAATGCCCGGTGATCAGCCGCCGTTCGCCCGTATCCCAGGCCCCCTTGATGAACTGCACTACCGCGCAGGGCATCCCGTGCGCGACGCAGCGCAGGATCATCCCGAATCCGCTGGAGGACTTCCCCTTCCCCGCCCCGGTGTGGACGATGATCAGCCCCTTCTCGCCTTCCTTCCCCGCCATGATCTTGTCCCGCGCGGCCTTCTTCTTGGCCATCTTCTGGGCGTGCCGGGCAAGCTCGTCGGTCTCGGGTGTCGCAACATGCTCGGTCATGGTCGGTCGTGTCCTTGACAAGGGGGGGCTGCTTGCCTCAGGTGGGCTGGCGCTGGTTCCTGTTTATGACAGGCGAAGAGGGAATGCGACAGGTCGGAATCGACCCAGGCAGCCGCCCCCGCGACCGTGACCGGAGAGGTCCCAAGGCCACTGGCGTCAGCCGGGAAGGCGGGGTCCGTTGGGGCAACCCAGTATCCGCAAGCCGGGAGACCTGCCAGCGCGACGGAAGAAACCGGCGGACGGGGTGTTCCGCGACCGGGTGAGGGTGGAAGCGCCCTCGCTGGCCCCTGCCCCCCCCATGCCACTTGGAAGGCTTCGATGGGCGCGACCCTCTACGTCTGCACCACCTGCAAGGCCGGCCTGCCGGTGCCCGAGGGGGAACTCCCCCCCGGCCTGCACCTCTATGCCGCCCTGAAACGCGCAGGCGCGCCGGAAGGGGTGCGGATCGTCGGGGTGGAGTGTCTGTCGGCCTGCAACACCGGCTGTGCGGTCTCGCTGACCAAGCCCGGCGCCTGGTCCTATGTCTACGGTCGCCTGACCCTTGACGACGTTCCCGCGATCCTGGAAGGCGCCGGGAAATATGCCGCCAGCGCCGACGGCATCGTCCCCTGGCGCGACCGCCCGACCGTCTTTCGCAAGCAAAGCATTGCCCGCATTCCCCCCCATCCGCCCCATGAAGAGGCCGCCGAATGACCGACCTGACAAAAATCCCCGTGACCGTGATCACCGGCTTCCTTGGCGCCGGAAAGACCACTCTGATCCGCCACCTGATGCAGAACCCGCAGGGCAAGCGACTGGCCATTCTGGTCAACGAATTCGGCACCGTGGGCGTCGACGGCGACATCCTGAAATCCTGCGCGGATGAGAACTGCCCGGTGGAAAACATCGTTGAACTCGCCAACGGCTGCATCTGCTGCACCGTCGCCGACGATTTCATCCCCACCATCGAGACGCTGATGGCCATGCCGCAGCGCCCGGACCATATCCTGATCGAGACCTCGGGGCTGGCTCTGCCGAAACCGCTCCTGAAAGCCTTCGACTGGCCCGCGATCCGCAGCCGCATCACCGTCGATGGCGTGATCGCGCTGGCCGATGCCGAGGCGGTTGCCGCCGGTCGCTTCGCCCCGGACGTGGAGGCGGTGGAAGCCCAACGCGCCGCCGACGCCAGTCTCGACCACGAAACGCCGCTATCCGAGGTCTTCGAGGACCAGATCCTCTGCGCCGACCTGATCCTGCTGTCGAAAGCCGACCTCGCTGGGGAAACGGGCCTGCAAGCCGCCCGCGAGGTCATTGCCGCCGAGCTGAACCGCCCGGTCCCGATGCTGCCGATGACCGAAGGCGTGATCGACCCCCGCGTCGTGCTGGGCCTTGCCGCCGCTGCCGAGGATGATCTTGCCCAACGCCCCTCGCACCATGACGGGGCCGACGACCACGAGCATGACGATTTCGACTCTGTGGTGATCGACCTGCCCGAGGTGTCCGACATTGACGCCCTGACCGCCTCGATCCAGCGCCTCGCCCGCGAGAACCGCATCCTGCGGGTCAAGGGCCATGTCGCCGTGACCGGCAAGCCGCTGCGCCTCCTGGTGCAGGCCGTGGGTGCGCGGGTGCGGACCCAGTTCGACAAACCCTGGGGCAGCGCCCCGCGCCGGTCGCAGCTTGTCGTCATCGCGGAACATGACGACATCGACGAACCGGCGATCCGCAAGGTGCTGGGGGCCTGACAGCGTGATCCGTGCCCTGTCCAACCCTGGCCGCATGGAGCCACCCTCCCCCCCGGTGGGGGAGGGATGGGGTGGGGGGGCACGCCTGGCATCTGGCGCGACTTTCGGCAAGCTCCCCCCGCCCCCGACCCCTCCCCACGCGGGGGAGGGGAGGCGCCCGACCGCCGCCCTTCGTGCAAGGCTTTTCGCCGCCAGTCGGTCCCGCCACTTCCGCCCCGCACCTCCCTCCCCCCTTCGTGGGGGAGGGTCGGGGTGGGGGGGCGTTCCCCAAGCACCCCGCAAGGGGGCCTGACCGATGCACGTCGTCTTCCGCGAAAGCCACGGCCTCGAAGAAACCGAAACCCCCTTCGACCTGGGTCAGGACCCGGCCGATCTCATCGTGCTGTCCTTCTCCGACAGCGACCTCGGCGCTTTTGCAGCGGGTTATGAACGGATGCGCCGCGCGGGCACCGCGACCCCGACCGTCCGCCTCGCCAACATCGTCGCCCTGAAGCATCCCGTCTCGGTCGACACCTATGCCGAGCGCACCCTCTCCGGGGCGAAAGCCATTCTGGTGAGACTGATCGGCGGCGAGGCCTACTGGCCCTACGGCCTCGCCACGCTGCAAGACCTCGCCCGCCGCAATGGCACCGCACTGGCGATCCTCCCCGCCGACGGCCGCCCCGACGAAAGGCTTGACCAGCTTTCCACCCTCCCCGTCTCCACCCTCCGCCGCTTGCAGGCCTTGTGCGACGAAGGCGGGGCGGTGGCTGCCCATGCCGCGCTGGCGCAACTGGCACTGGCCGCTGGCCTCTATGTCCCGCCCGTCACCGGCGACAAGACGGTCCCGCAGATGGGGTTCTACGACCCCGACCGGGGCGTCATTCCCGCCCCGGAAGCCCCCCACCCCCCACCCCTCCCCACAGAGGGGGAGGGGAGGCACCAGGCTGCCGCCAGTTCCACAAATGCGACGCCGCAGGATCATCCCGACACCACAACCCGCGCCTCCCTCCCCCCTTCGTGGGGGAGGGATGGGGTGGGGGGAGCGCCCGAGCCAAAAGGCGCCGTCCTCGTCACCTTCTACCGCAGCTACCTCACTTCCGGCGATACCGCCCCGATCGACGCCCTGATCCACGCCCTGCGCGCCGAGGGCTTCCCCGCCCACGGCGTCTTCGCCCCCAGCCTGAAATCCCCCGGCTTCGCCACCTGGCTGGCCCCGCACCTGACGACCAACCCCCCGGTCGCCATCCTCAACGCCACCGCCTTCTCCGCCAAGTCCGACGACGGCTCCACCCCCTTCGACGCCGCCACCTGCCCGGTCTTCCAGGTCGCCCTCTCCGGAGCCCGCCGCCGCGACTGGCTGGCCTCCGACCGCGGCCTCTCCCCCGCCGACCTCGCCATGCACGTCGTCCTTCCCGAGGTCGACGGCCGCATCCTCGCAGGCCTCGTCAGCCACAAATCCCCCGGCAGCCGCGACCCCGACCTGCAATTTTCCCGCTTCGCCCATCGCCCCGACGCAGGCCGGATCAAGGCCGTGGTCGACCGCATCACCCACTGGCACCGCCTCGCCGCCACCCCCGCCGCCGACCAGCAACTGGCGGTGATCCTCTCCACCTACCCCGGACGCGCGCACCAGATGGCCCATGCCGTCGGCCTCGACGCGCTCGCCTCGACCGAGGCGCTCATCGAAACCCTCGCCGCCGAGGGCTATACCACCACCCAAGGCGCACCTCTCCCGGATGCCCTGACGGAAACCCTCACCTGGCCCCTCCCAGCTTATGAAGCCGCCCTCGCCACCCTGCCGGACCCCCTCCGCGCCGACCTCACCCAAGCCTGGGGCGACCCCGCCTCCGACCCTTCCGTCCACCAGGGCCAGTTCCACTTCCCCGCCACCCGCCGGGGCAACGCGCTCATCGCCCTGCAACCCGAGCGCGGCGATGTCGCCCAAAGGGACAGCGACTACCACGACCTTTCCCGCACCCCGCGCCACGCCTATGTCGCCTTCTACCTCTGGCTCCGCGCGCAATCCCTCCACGCCCTGATCCACATGGGCGCGCATGGCACGCTGGAATGGCTCCCCGGCAAGTCCGTCGCCCTGTCGGAAACCTGCTGGCCCGAGGCCCTGATCGGCCCCACCCCGGTGATCTACCCCTTCATCGTCAACGATCCCGGCGAAGCAGCGCAAGCCAAGCGCCGCATCGGGGCCGTCACCCTCGGCCACCTGCCGCCACCGATGGCGCAAAGCCAGGTCCCGCCCGAGCTTCTCCGCCTCGAACGCCTGCTCGACGAATATTCCACCGCCGATGGCCTCGACCCCGCCCGCCGCACCCGCCTCATCTCCAGCATCCGGGATGAGGCCAGCGCCTCCGGCGTCGCCGCCGACCTCGGCCTCGCCGCCAATGCCACCCCGGCGGAAGCGATCACCCGGATCGACCGCTTCGTCTGCGACCTGAAGGAAAGCCAGTTCGGCCAAGGCCTGCACATCTTCGGCGACGGCCAAGGCGAACGCGAAGGCCTCCTCGCCGCCCTGAACGGCCACAAGGTCGCCCCCGGCCCGGCCGGTTCCCCCAACCGGGGCCGCAGCGATGTGCTGCCGACGGGAAGAAACCTCTTCTCCGTCGACCCCCGCGCCGTGCCCTCGCGCAACGCCCATGCGCAAGGCGTAAAGCTGGCCGAGGAGCTGGTCCGCCGCCACCTGCAGGACCACGGCGACTACCCGCGCGGGCTGGTGGTCGACCTCTGGGGCAGCGCCACCATGCGCACGGCGGGCGAGGAATTCGCCATGGCCCTCCACCTCGCAGGCCTTTCGCCGAAATGGGACGAAGGTTCCGCCCGCGTCTCCGGCTTCGACATCCTCCCCCTCGCCCTCCTCGGCAGGCCACGCATAGACGTCACCCTCCGCGTCTCCGGCCTCTTCCGCGATGTGTTCCCCACCCTCGCACAACTCTTCGAAGCCGGCGCCGTGGCCCTGTCGCACCGCGAAGAAACCCCCGAGGACAACCCCTACACCACCCTCAGCGCAAGGGTCTTCGGCCCCAGACCCGGCCTCTACGGTCTCGGCATGGGCACCGCCGCCGACACATTCACCGACGAGGCCCGCCAGGCCGCGGGAGAGGCCTGGCTCGCCGCCTCAAGCTGGGCCATCGGCCCCGACGGCGGGTCGACCGAGGCCCGCGAAGCCCTCGAACAGCGCGTCCTCAGCGCCGAGGCCTTCGTCCACGCCCAGGACTTGCCGGAAACCGATGTCCTCATCGCCGCCGACTACGCCGCGCATGAAGCCGGGTTCGCCGCCGCCGTGGCAAAGCTCGGTGGCACGAAACCCACCCTCTACCACCTCGACGCCACCCGTCCCGACACCCCCCACGCCCGTACCCTGACCGAGGAAATCGCCCGCGTCACCCGCGCCCGCGCCGCCAACCCCGACTGGGCGCAGGGCATGATGACCCACGGCTTCCGCGGCGGCGCCGAGATCGCGGCAACGCTCGACCACATGGCCGCATTCGCCCATCTGGCGCAGGTCGTCCCGCCGCATCTCTTCGACCTCTACCACGAGGCCACGCTCGGCCGCGACGAGGTCCGCGACTTCCTCGCCCGCGAGAACCCTGCCGCGCTGGCCGCGATGGAAGACCTCTTCCGCCGCCTGCGCGACGCGGGCCTCTGGCAGACCCGCCGCAACTCCATCGCCGCAAGGCTGGACGGTGCCGCATGACGCCCGTTCATTTTCTGTCGCCAAATATCCCCGCCGGAGGCCGCCCGAGCCGGTTGCGCGCCCTTCGCGCGCAGAGGCGAGACAAAAGGCTTGCGGCGCAGCCGCTCGATTCAACACCCGCCCCAACCCAAGGGCGCTCCGCATGACCGCCTGGAAGATCAAGGGCTGGTGCCCCGGAGCCCTGCGACCGATGCAGTCGGGCGACGGCCTCGTTGTCCGCATCCGCCCGCCCCTGGGCCGCCTGACCTCGGCGCAGGCACAGGGCATCGCCCAAGCCGCCGCGACCCACGGCAACGGCGTCATCGACCTCTCCGCCCGCGCCAACCTGCAACTGCGCGGCGTGACCGAGGCCAGCCACGGCCCGCTGATCGACGACCTTCGCGCGCAAGGCCTGATCGACCCCAACATCGAGACCGAATCGCTGCGGAACCTTATCGTCACCCCGTTTCGCAGAAGCCCCTTCGCGTCGGGAAGCTCTCCGGTCAGACAGGCGCCTGACGACACCGACACCCTCGCCGCCACCCTCACTGCCGCGCTGGCGAGAATGCCCCGCCTTCCCGGCAAGTTCGGCTTTGCGCTGGATACCGGCCCCCGCCCCGTCCTGACCGCCGCCTCAGTCGACATCCGCGTCGAGCGCGCCGCTGACGGAAGCCTGATCCTGCGCCCCGAGGGCCACCCGCTCGGCCAGCCCGTCGCCGACCTGGCCCGCGATGCCATCGCCATGGCAGGCTGGTTCGTCGCCCATGGCGGCATCAGCGACGGCCGGGGCCGCATGGCCGCCCTCATCGCCAGGGGCAGCATCCCGCCCGGCTGCACCCTCGCTCCTGCCGAGCCGCTGCCAAAGCCTTCCCCCGGCCTCCACCCCGACGGAGCCATCGTCGCCCTCGCCTTTGGCCAGATGCGGGCCGAAACGCTCCAGACCCTCGCCGCGCTTGGCCATGAAATCCGCCCGACCCCCTGGCGGATGCTCCTCCTCGTCGGCGCGACGACGGTCCCGGACCTCCCCGGCCTGATCACCGATCCCGCCGATCCGATCCTCCGCATCACCGCCTGCACCGGCGCTCCCGGCTGCCCGCAGGCCCAGGGCGACACGCGACACCTCGCCCGCCGGCTTGCCCCGCACCTTGCGGAAAACCAGACCCTCCACCTCTCCGGCTGCGCCAAGGGCTGTGCCCATCCCGGCCCCGCCGAGACCACCCTCACCGCCACCGGCCAGGGCTACGACCTGATCCGGCACGGCACCGCCCATGACACCCCCAGCCTGACGGGCCTGACGCCCGAGGCGATCCTGACCTACCTGAAAGCCCCCGATGCCCCACGCTTATGAAACCGACGGCGCCGCGATCTATCTGCAAAGCTTCGCCATGATCCGGGCCGAGGCCGATCTTGCCCGCTTCACGCCCGAAGAAGAGATCGTCGCCGTCCGCATGATCCACGCCGCCGGGATGGTCGAACTTGCCCCGCACATCCGCTTCACCCCCGGCATGGCCACCCAAGCCCGCGCGGCCCTGGAGGACGGCGCCCCCATCCTCTGCGACGCCCGCATGGTCAGCGAAGGCATCACCCGCGCCCGCCTGCCGCGAAACAACGAGGTCATCTGCACCCTGCACGACCCGCAGATCCCCGCGCTGGCGAAGGAGATGCAGAACACCCGCTCCGCCGCCGCCCTCGAACTCTGGCGCCCGCACCTCGCCGGGTCCATCGTCGCCATCGGCAACGCCCCGACCGCCCTCTTCCACCTTCTGAACATGCTGGAAGACCCCGCCTGCCCCCGCCCCGCCGCGATCATCGGCTGTCCCGTGGGCTTCGTCGGCGCCGCCGAGTCGAAGGACGCCCTCATGGCCGCCCCCCCCGTCCCCAGCCTCATCGTCCAGGGCCGCCTCGGCGGGTCCGCGATCACCGTGGCCGCCGTCAACGCGCTTGCCTCCCGGAAGGAATGATCATGGCCCCGACAACCGGCAAGGTGATCTGCGCAGGCCTCGGCCCCGGCGACCCCGACCTGATGAGCCTCCGCGCCGCCCGGGCCATCGGCGAAGCCCGCCATGTCGCCTATTTCCGCAAGGCCGGGAGGGCCGGTCAGGCGCGGCGGATCGTGGAAGGGATGCTGAACCCCTCGGCCACCGAATACCCGATGGAATACCCGGTCACGACCGAGCTTCCGTTCGACAGCCCCGATTACACGCAGGCGCTGGCGCATTTCTACGACGACTGGGCCGACCGCCTCGCCACCCTGGCCGCGACCGACGACATCCTCGTGCTCTGCGAGGGCGACCCGTTCTTCTACGGCTCGTTCATGCACCTCCACTCCCGCCTGCAAGGCCGCGTCCCCGTCGAGGTGATCCCCGGCATCACCGGGATGACCGGCTGCTGGAATGCCACCGGCACGCCGATCACCTGGGGCGACGACGTGCTGACCGTGCTGATGGGCACCCTGCCCGAGGAGGATCTGGTCCGCCACATGGAACAGGCCGATGCGCTGGTGGTGATGAAGACCGGCCGCAACCTGCCCCGCGTCCGCCGCGCGCTGGAACGGACCGGGCGGCTGGATACCGCCTGGCTGGTGGAGCGCGGCACCATGCCGGGACAAAGGGTCGCGCGCCTCAGCGAGGTTCAGGACCACGACTGCCCGTATTTCGCGATCGTGCTGGTCCACGGCCATGGCCGCCGCCCGGAAATCGCCGAATGACCGGCTGGCTTGCCATCGCGGGCCTCGGGCCGGGAGATGACCGGCTGGTAACGCCGGAAGTGCAGGCCGTGTTGGCCGAAGCGACCGATGTCGTCGGCTACATCCCCTATGTCGCCCGCATCGCCCCGCGTGAGGGCCTCGCCCTCCACCCCTCCGACAACCGCGTCGAGCTGGACCGCGCCCGCGCCGCGCTGGAGATGGCCGCCGCGGGTCACCGCGTCGTTATCGTCTCCTCCGGCGACCCCGGCGTCTTCGCCATGGCCTCGGCCGTCTTCGAGGCGCTGGAGGGCCGCCTCGACTGGCAGGCGCTCGACATCCGCGTGTTGCCTGGCATCACCGCGATGCTCGCCGCCGCCGCCGCCGCCGGAGCGCCGCTCGGCCACGATTTCTGCTGCATCAACCTCTCCGACAACCTGAAACCCTGGGAGGTGATCGAAACCCGCCTCCGCCACGCCGCCCGCGCCGATTTCGCGATGGCCTTCTACAACCCCCGCTCTGCCTCCCGCCCCGAAGGCTTCGCCAAGGCCCTCGCCACCCTGCTTCAGGAATGCGGACCCGACCGCCTGATCACCTTCGCCCGCGCCGTCTCCACCCCCGACCAGCACCTCACAACCGTCACCCTCGGCGAGGCCACGCCCGAGATGGCCGACATGCGCACCGTGGTCATCCTCGGCAACTCCGCCACCCACCGTGTCGGGCGCTGGGTCTACTCCCCCCGGAGCGTGCGATGACCCGGCCCCTCGTCGTTCACTTCGTGTCCTCCTCGGAGGCGCCAAGCGAGGAGGCAACGAAGTGCCCGACGAGCCCTCCGTCAGCGCCCCAGCCAGCCCATGACCTCGCCCACCGTCCGCGCCACCCGTCGCTCCGGCACCAAGGGCCGGTCGATCAGCACCACCGGCAGCTTCAATTCCCGCGCCGCGACCAGCTTCGCCTCGGCCCCCGCGCCGCCCGCATTCTTGGCGACGATCACCTCGATCCGGCGATCCTTGAGCAACGCCAGATCCCCGGCCACCTCGAACGGCCCGCGCGCGATCACCGCCTCGGCGTGGGGCAGGGGCAGCGGCTCGATGGGCGGGTCCACGAGTCGGAGAAGATAGTGATGCTGTGGCGCCCCCGCGAAGGCGCTCAGGTTCTGCCGCCCGATGGCAAGGAACACCCGGCGCGGAGCCTCTCCCAAGGCGGCGACGGCGGCGGCGAGATCCGGCACATGGGTCCAGCGGTCGCCCTCGCCCGCCTGCCACGGCTCCCGCTCCAGCGCGATCAGGGGAAAGCCCACTTCGGCACAGGCCTCTACCGCGTTCCGGCTCATCTGCGCGGCGAAAGGGTGGGTGGCGTCGATCACATGGCTGATCCCTTCGGCCTTCAGGTAGGCCGCCAGCCCCGCCACCCCGCCGAAGCCCCCAACCCGCACCGGCAGCGGCTGCGCGACCGGAGCCTCGGTCCGGCCCGCATAGGAATAGACCGCATCCACCCCCGCCTCGGCCAGGGCACGGGCCATGGCCGCGGCCTCGGTGGTTCCGCCCAGAAGCAGGACGCGGGTCATGGCTGATCCTTGGCTCACGATCATCGGTCTGGGCGAAGATGGACCGGAGGCCCTGTCGCCCGCAAGCCGCGAAGCACTCGCCGCCGCAACGGCCATCTTCGGCGGCCCGCGTCACCTGTCCCTTGTCGGCGCCGGAGAGAGAGGCCAGCCCTGGCCCATCCCCTTCGACCCCACCCCCGTCCTCGCTCACCGGGGCGCACCCGCCGTCGTCCTCGCCTCCGGCGACCCGTTCTGGTTCGGCGCGGGCGGCAGCCTCATGGCCCGTCTCTCCCCCGGCGAATGGATCTCGCACCCTGCCCCCTCCACCTTCCAGCTCGCCGCAAACCGCCTCGGCTGGCGGCTTGAGGAGACGCTGACCCTCGGCCTCCACGCCGCCCCCTTCGCCCGCCTTCGCCCCGTGCTGGGCAAGGGCATCCGCGCCATCTGCACGGTCCGCGACGGGGCGGCGGTCGGTGAAATCACTGAATGGCTGAGCGACAACGGCCACCCCAACGCCCGCCTGACCGTCCTCGAACGCCTCGGCGGCCCGCACGAACGCATCCGCCCGATCACCGGCGAACCCCCACAGGACATCGCCGCCCCCGTCGCCCTCGCCATCGAGGGGCACGACCCCGGCCTGCCCCAAGCCTCCGGCCTGCCCGATGACCTCTTCCAGCACGACGGCCAGCTCACCAAGCGCCCGGTCCGCGCCCTCACCCTCTCCGCCCTCGCCCCCCGCCCCGGCGAGACGCTGTGGGACATCGGCGCTGGCTCCGGCTCCATCGGCATCGAATGGCTGCTGGCCGGGGGCGCCCGCGTCGAGGCGCTGGAGGCCGACCCCACCCGCGCCGCCCGCGCCCGCTTAAACGTCGAAAGCTTCGGCCTCAGCCACCGCCACCGCCTGCACGAGGCCCGCGCACCCGAAGGACTGTCCACCCTGCCCACCCCCGACGCCGTCTTCATCGGCGGTGGCGCTTCGGACGCCCTCCTCACCCACCTCTGGACCCTGATCCCCCCCGGCACCCGCTTGGTGATGAACGCCGTCACGCTGGAAACCGAGGCCCTCGTCCTCGACTGGTCCGCCCGCCACGGCGGCCATCTCCTGAAGGTCGAGCTTTCGGAAACCGCCCCCATCGGTCGCAAACGCGGCTGGAAAGCGGCGCTCCCGATCCTGCAATGGAGCACCACCCGATGATCGTCGCGGGCTTTGGGTTCCGCTCGGGCGCGACACTGGCCGCGCTTCTGGACGCGCTGGTGAAAGCCGGGGGGCCGGAGGGCGTGACCCATCTGGCTACCCTCGCCGCCAGGGTCGAGGGATTGCGATCCCTGGCGCAGGCGCTGGTCCTGCCGGTCGTGGCGCTGGAGCCAGACGCCTTGCGCGGTATCCCGACACTCACCCGTTCCGACCGCATCGAAGCGCTCTTCGGCACGGGTTCGGTCGCCGAGGCGGCAGCTTTGGCAGCGGCAGGGCCGGGGGCGCGGCTGCGGGGGCCTCGGGCCGTATCGGCGGATGGGACGGCGACAGCGGCGATTGCGGAGGGCTCTGGATGAAGAGCCTCCGGCGGGGATATTTGGGCCAATGTGAAAGGGCAGGGGTGCACCTCTGCATGGAGAAGCGATGACCGTTCATTTCATCGGAGCCGGACCGGGCGCGCCGGATCTGCTGACCTTGCGCGGGCGCGACCTGATCGCCGCCGCGCCGGTCTGCCTGTACGCCGGATCGCTGGTGCCCGAGGGCGTTCTGTCGCACTGCCCCCCCGGCTGCCGGATCGTGAACACCGCCCCGCTGTCGCTTGACGAGATCGTCGCCGAAATCCAGGCGGCCCATGCCGCCGGGCAGGATGTGGCGCGGCTTCACTCCGGCGACCTCTCGGTCTGGTCGGCGATGGGCGAGCAGCTGCGCCGCCTGCGCGACCTCGGCATCCCCTATGACGTGACGCCCGGCGTGCCCTCCTTCGCGGCGGCGGCGGCGGCGCTGGGGGTGGAACTCACGCTGCCCGGCCTCGCCCAGTCGGTCGTCCTGACCCGCACCGAGGGCCGGGCTACACAGATGCCGTCCCGTGAAAATCTTCCCGCCTTCGCCGCCACCGGGGCGACGCTGGCGCTGCACCTCTCGATCCACCTGATCGACAAGCTGACTGCCGAGCTGATCCCCCACTACGGCCCCGACTGCCCGGTGGCCGTTGTCTGGCGCGCCAGCTGGCCCGACCAGCGGATCATCCGCGCGACCCTCGCCACGCTTGCTGCCAGCGTTCCGCCCGAAGTGGAGCGCACCGCGCTGATCCTCGTCGGCCCCTCGCTGGCGCAGGAGGGGTTCGACGAAAGCCGCCTCTACGCCGGCGACTACGACCGTCGCTACCGCCCGGTCGGCACCCATCCGCGCTTTCCGGGAACGGGCAGGTGACCCCCGGCCTGATCATCGCTGCCCCGGCCTCGGGCACTGGCAAGACCACGGTCATGCTGGGGCTCCTGGCCGCGCTGCGCGACCGGGGGCTGACGGTGCAGCCCTTCAAGAACGGGCCGGACTACATCGACCCGGCCTTCCACCGTGTCGCCTCGGGGCGCCCTTCGGTCAACCTCGACACCTGGGCGATGGGGCCTTCGATGCTGGCGGGGCTGGCCTCGGCAGGGCAGGGGGCGGATCTGGTGCTGGCGGAAGGCTCGATGGGCCTTTTCGACGGGGTGGCGCGCAAGGGGGCCACGGGCACCGGCGCGGGGGCGGACCTCGCGGCGCTGATGGGTTGGCCGGTGGTGCTGGTGATTGACGCGAGCGGGCAGGCGCAGACGGCGGCGGCGGTGGCGCTGGGATTGGCGCGGTTCCGGACGGATGTGCGCGTGGCGGGGGTGATCGTGAACCGCGTCGCCTCGCCCCGGCACGAGGCGCTGGTCCGCGCGGGCATGGCCGAGGCGGGGTTGCCGGTGCTCGGCGTCCTGCCCAAGCGCGGGGCGATCGCCATGCCAGAGCGTCATCTGGGGCTGGTGCAGGCCGAGGAACAGCCCGCCCTGCAGGCGCTGATCTCCGACGCCGGCCAGCTTGTGCGCGAGAATGTCGATCTCGACGCCCTGATCGCCGCCGCCGCCAGCACGGCCGCCCCCGCAGCGCCGCCGAGGATCGCGCCCCCCGGCCAGCGCATCGCCCTTGCCCGCGATGCCGCGTTTTCCTTCGTCTATCCGCATCTCCTGCAAGGCTGGCGCGATGCGGGGGCGGAAGTTCTGCCCTTCTCGCCCCTCGCCAACGAAACCCCCGACCCCTCCGCCGACGTCTGCTGGTTGCCCGGCGGCTATCCGGAACTGCATGGGGCAACCCTTGCCGATGCCAACAACTTCCGCACCGGGCTCAGGGCCTTTGCCGAAACCAAGCCCGTCCACGGCGAATGCGGGGGCTACATGGCGATGGGCGAGGCGATCATCGACAAGGACGGTATCCGGCATCCGATGGTGGGGCTTCTGAGTCTGGTGACAAGCTACGAGAAGCGGAAGATGCATCTCGGCTACCGGCTGGCGCGCCTGGCGCAGCCGATTCCGGGCCACACCAGTGGCAGCAGTCTCCGGGGGCACGAGTTCCACTATTCCACCATCCTCAGCCAACCCGATGCGCCGCTTGCCGAGGTGATCGACGCCAATGGCGACCCGGTCCCGGAGACCGGCAGCACTCGACTCCAGCCGGGGGGCGGGCTATCGACCGGCACCTTCTTCCACCTGATCGCGGGCGCATCATGACCGGCAGCACCAAGGGCCATGTCACCTTCGTCTCCGCCGGTCCCGGCGACCCGGACCTCTTGACCGTCAAGGCGGTGAAGGCCTTGGCCGCCGCCGATGCCGTGCTTTACGACGACCTCTCCTCTGGCCCCATCCTGGCGCTGGCAAGGCCGGGGGCCGACATGGTGGGCGTGGGCAAGCGGGCCGGTCGTGCCTCGCCCAAGCAGGATCATGTCAGCCGGCTCTTGGTGGACTACGCCCTTACAGGCTCCAACGTGGTGCGGCTGAAATCCGGCGACAGCGGCATCTTCGGTCGGCTGGAGGAAGAGCTGACCGCCGTCCGCGCCGCCGGAATCAGTTGCGAGATCATCCCCGGCGTGACCTCGGCCGCCGCCGCCGCCGCCGCCGCGGGCATCCCGCTGACCCGCCGCCAGCATGCCCAACGGATCCAGTTCATCACCGCCGCCGACGTGACCGGCAACCTGCCCCCCGGCCTGAACATCCCGGCCCTTGCCGACCCGCAGGCGACGACCGTCATCTACATGGGCAAGCGCACCTTTCCAGCGCTCGCAACCCTCCTGATCGCGGCAGGCCTGTCGCCCGACACCCCCGCGCTCTTGGCCGAGGCCGTCTCTACCCCCGAGCAATACCTGCACCGCACCACCATCGCCGGGCTGGCCGCGTCGCTGGCTGAAGACCGCTCGCCCCGCCCCGGCCTGATCATCCTGGGCGCGCTGGCCGAGGGGTCGCTGTGATCGTCACCCTCTGCGCCGGTTGCGCGCTTGGACGCACCGGCTTTGCCACCCCCTTGCAAGCCGCACTGACCGCCGAGGGCCTGACCGCCCGCGTCGCCACTGTGGACTGCATGTCCGGCTGCACCCGCCCCTCGACCTGTGCCTTCCGCGCGCCGGGCAAGACCGCCTATCTCTTCGGCGACCTTACCGCCGACGACCTGCCCGACCTCCTGACCTTCGCCCGCCATTACGCGGCCTCGCCCGATGGCAACCTGCCCGATGCGCGGGTACTGGGCGGGCTGCGGATGAAGGCCATCGCGCGGATTCCCGGCTGATCGGTCGCAAACCGCCCGAGAGGGACGCAAATCGCCTTGACCCGGCGCCAGTCATGGTGGCAACTGAACGGGCATGGTGTCCGGCAAGACGCAAAGCGTTCGGACTGAAACGGGAATGGGACCAAGCGTACTGATCACAGCGCCTTGAACCCCGACCGCCCCCGCGACTGTATGCGGAGAGCGGCTTTCCATCGGCCACTGGCCCCTTTCGGGCTGGGAAGGCGGAAAGCAGCTTCGACCCGCGAGTCAGGAGACCGGCCAGGCGAAGGAAACCCGAACTGCCGTCGGGTGTGACGGCAAGGAGCATATGATGAACATGACGACCACCACCTCGACCCGCGCCTCGGAAAAGACCACCGCCCTGCTGTCCGTTCTGGGCATGCTGATGCTGGGCATGGTGATCCTGTTCGCCGCCGGTCACGCGCAATCGGCCACCCTGCATGACGCCGCCCATGACGTGCGTCACGCGACCGGCTTCCCCTGCCACTGACGCCTTGATCCCATGATCCAACGGATGCTGACCAGCGCGCTTGTCGCTGGTTGTGCGGCATGGCTGCTTGCGGTCGTGCTGCATTTCGCTTTCGTGCAGAAGTACATCCTTCTGGGCGAGGAATATGAAACCGGGGCAGCCGTGCATTATGCCGGTGTCGCCCCCGCGACCGATGCCGTGGCAGAGGAGGCGCACAGCCACGACGATGCCGCCGCCGAAGCGGGTCACAGCCATGACGGGGCCGAAGCAGCCCATGACCACGGGGACGGCGAAGAGGTCTCGACCTTCACCCGCAACCTGTGGACGACGGTGTTCTTCGGCCTCGTCTATGTCGCCTATGCCCTGATCCTGGTCGCGGGCTTCGGCCTTGCCCGGGTCTACGGCAAGGTCGTCACCGCGCGCGAGGGTCTGCTCTGGGGCATCGCGGGCTTTGCCGCCTTCCAGATGGTTCCCGCCATGGGCCTTGCGCCCGAACTGCCCGGTACGCTTGCCGCCGATCTGGGCGCGCGTCAGCTCTGGTGGTGGGGCACGGTCGCCGCGACGGTCGCAGCCCTTGGACTCCTCGGCTATGGCCGCAGCCTCGTGACTGCCGGGCTCGCCATCGTCCTGCTGGCCCTGCCGCATGTCATCGGCGCGCCTGAACTGGACGGCTTCAGCGGCGTCGCCCCGCCCGAGGTCGCCGGGGCCTTCTCGGCCCGGGTCCTGGGCGTCGGCCTTGCGGTCTGGGCTCTGATGGGCTGGGTCGCGGGCTTGGTCTGGGCGCGAGACACCGGCACTCTGGCCTGACCCTGCACATAGTACCGCAACCCCGTCGGGGTTGCGGAGCGTGGCTGCGGTTTGCGGGAAACCTGCCTGCCGCCCGCGCTTCCCCGAGTCCACTTCAACCGCCGTCGCACAGGACGGACAGGAGCACCAAATGCATATCGAACCGGGCCTCGTCAGCGAGGCAAAGATCGCGCTCAGCTATGCCACCGCCGCTGCGGCGGGCGGGGTCGCGCTTTTCCACATCGCCACCACCGCGCGGGAGCAGGGCATCGCCTCGCTCGCCGCCCGCGCGGTCATCGCCACCCTCGGCGTCTTCATCTTCTTCGAGGTGATGCCGCATTTCCCTGTCGGAGTGTCGGAGGTCCACTTCATCCTCGGCTCGACCCTGTTCCTGATCCTTGGTGCCGGTCCGGCCGCCATCGGGCTGGCGCTGGGTCTGCTGATCCAGGGGCTTTTCTTCGCGCCCTTCGACTTGCCGCAATACGGGATGAACCTGACCACGCTTCTGGTCCCGCTCTTCGCCCTGCATGAAGTGGCCAAGCGCGTCATCGCGCAGGGCACGGCCTATGTCGATCTGCAATACCGTCAGGTGCTGGCGCTGTCGCTGGTCTATCAGGGCGGCGTGGTGGCCTGGGTCGCCTTCTGGGCGATCTACGGTCAGGGCTTCGCGGCCTCGAACCTTGCTGCGATCGGCACTTTCGGCATCGCCTACATGGCTGTTGTCCTGATTGAACCGCTGGCTGACCTTGCGGTGCTGGCGGCCGCCAAGGCGATCAGGGCTCACGGATCAGCCTTCGTGACACCGCGCCTCTACACGGCGATCTGACCCGTTCCCGCGGCGCGGCCTTGCAAAGGGCGGCGCCTCTTTCTATGGCGCTGCCATGACCACCCTTTCCCTCATCGGCATCGGCACCGGCAATCCGGACCATGTGACCGGCCAGGCCATCCGCGCGCTGAACGCGGCCGACCTGATCCTGATCCCGCGCAAGGGCGAAGCGAAGTCCGACCTCGCCGACCTGCGCCGCCTGATTCTTGCGCAGGTGCTGACCGCCCCGGTCTTGGTGGCGGACTACGACGTGCCGCAGCGCGCCGACCGGGATGATTACCTCGGCGCGGTGAACGACTGGCACGACGCCATTGCACAAGTCTGGGCCGAGACCATCGCCGCCCACAGACCCGGTGCGGCCAATGTCGCGCTGCTGGTCTGGGGCGACCCCTCGCTCTACGACAGCACGCTGCGCATCGCCGCCCGGTTGCCCGGTCTGACGGTCAAGGTGATCCCCGGCATCACCTCGCTTCAGGTGCTGACCGCAGCCCATGCGATTCCTCTGAACACCCTCGCCGCCCCCGTCACCATCACCACCGGGCGACAGGTTCGCGATCACGGCTGGCCGGAAGGAGCCACGACGCTGGCCGTCATGCTGGACAAGGGCGGCGCCTTCACCGCTCTCGACCCCGCAGACACGCATATCTGGTGGGGCGCCTATGTCGGCATGCCCGAGGAGACCCTGATCCACGGCCCCCTTGCCGCCGTCGCGCAAGAGATCCTCGCGACCCGTGCCCGCCTTCGCGCCGAACACGGCTGGATCATGGACATCTATCTCCTGCGCCGCGGCACCGATGTCTGACCTGATCGCCCGCGCGCTGCCGATCTACGGGCTGCCACCGGATACGCCCCTCACCCTGCTCAACCGTTCGGAAAACGAGACCTGGAGGGCCGGGCCGCTGGTTCTCCGCCTGCATCGCCAAGGCTATCATACCAGACCCGAAATCGCCTCCGAACTCGCCTGGCTTGGCACCTTGCAAGACCTGCCCGGCCTGAACACTGTCCGCCCCGTTCCCGGTGCGCAGGGCCTCGTCACCGAGGTGGATGAACGCTTCCTCGTCGCCTTCGCCCCGATCCCCGGCCAGGAACTGCAACCTGGCGACGACCTCGCCCGCTGGTTCGCGCCGCTGGGAGAGATCACCGCCCGCCTGCATCTGCACACCCGGCAATGGACCCCGCCGCCGGGCTTCACCCGCAAGCGCTGGGATGTGGAGACGATCCTCGGCCCCGATCCGCACTGGGGCCACTGGCACCAGGCGCAGGGCCTCGACCAGCCGGGTGCCACGCTTCTCGCCCGCGCGACAGAGGCCCTTGCCGCAAGGCTTGCCGCCTACGGCACCGGGCCGGAAGTCTTCGGCCTGATCCACGCCGACCTGCGGCTTGCCAACCTGATGGTCGACGGCGACGCGCTCACCGTCCTCGACTTCGACGATTGCGGGCTCAGTTGGTGGGCCTACGACCTCGCCGCCGCCTTGTCCTTCTACGAGACCGACCCGCGGCTGCCCGATCTGATCGCCCGCTGGTGCGAGGGCTACACCGGCATCTCCCCCTTGCGCCCCGAGGATCGCGCGATGATCCCGTCACTGATCTTCCTGCGCCGGGTGCTGCTCACCGCATGGCTCGCCACCCGCGCCGACAGCGACACCGCGCAGGGCTTCGGCGGACCGGCGTACACGCAAGGCACGCTGCAACTGGCCGACCGCTACCTGACCGACGGCCTTGTCGCGTTTCGCCCCGCAGCCTAAAAATTTTCTAGAAAATTTTTAGGCTTCGCTCATTCCTCCAGCAGCAACCCCAGCGCCAGCACCGTCAGCGCCACGCCCACCAGCACCAGCCCCGGCGGCACGGACCCATGCAGGATGATCTCCCACAGGATCACCCAACTCGGGACCAGATAGGTATAGGCCATGACCTTCGCCGCGGGCAGCCGCAGGCTGGCGTATTGCAGCAGGACGAAGGTCAGCGCGCTCGCCGCCACCGCCACATAGACCAGCGTCACCCAGACCACCCAGGGCAGCGTCGCCCAGTCGGTCGCCAGCACCGCAGGTCCGGCATAAAGCGCCAGCAGGACCGTCCCGGCCAGCATCATCCCGAAGGTGAAGACCACCGCCGGCTCGCCCCGGTTCAGCTTGCGCACCAAGGGCGCATAGGCGGCATGGGCCACGCAGCCGACGAAATAGATCACCTCGCCCCGCCCGATCGCCATCGCCTTCAGCGCGGCAAGGTCAGCGCGGAAGATCACCCACAGCGCCCCCACCCCGCCGATCCCCAGCGCCACGGCCATCCGCCCGGTCAGCCGCTGGCGCAGGAACAGCCAGCCGAACCCTGCCGCCATCAGCGGCGTCAGGGTGAACACCGCCGCCGCCGAGACCGGGGGCGCCGTCTTCAACCCCTCGAACATCAGCACGAAATAGGCGCCCAAGAGGCCGCCCAGCACCAGATAGCGCCAGGGCGCCACCCAGGCGCTGCGCGGGATACCTGTCGTCGCCACCGCCGCCGCACCGACCAGCACCCCCGCCAGCACGAAGCGTGCCACCGACAGCGCGCCGGGGTCGATATGCGGCGCGGCCAGCACCCCCAGCGAGAACGACCCCGCCACCAGCGCCGAAAACGCCAGCATCGCTAGGTGCCCGCGCGCGGATTGGCTCAGGCCCGCCAGCATCAGGTGCAGAACTTCCACTCCTTCGCGGCGTCCTTCAGATGGGTCAGGAAGGCCTGCACCTTCCGGGTCCGGTGCAGGTCGACATGGGTGACGATCCGCAGCGCCGATTCCCACTCGGGCCGCGGCGGCAGCACCTCGGCCAGACCCGCATCCTCCGAGGCGCGGAAGCGCATCATGAAACCGATCCCCGCCCCCTGCCGCACCGCCTGTTCCAGCGCGGCGGGTTCGGTCGCGGCATAGGCGACCTGCTCGGGATGCACGGTCGCCCGCAGCCAGCGGTGGAAGGGCGCGCGCGTCACCTCGGCATCGGTGCAGACGAAACGATGTCCCGCGAACTCCGCCTCGGACGCAGGCTTGCCGAAGCGGTCGACATAGGACTGCGCGGCGTAAAGCCCCACCTTCATCCGCACCAGGGGCTGCACCACATTGTCCGGCTCCTCCGGCCCGTTGCCCGCCCGCAGCGCCACATGCGCCTCGCCGTAGTCCAGCCGGAACACCCGCATGTCGGTCAGGAACCGCACCCGCACCTCCGGGAACTTCTCCTGGAACCCCACCATCACCGGGGTCAAGAGATCGGCGATCCCCGCGATCGAGGTCACGACCAGCTCGCCCGAGACCGTCTCGCCCTGGCCCTTGATCCGGCTGACCAGATGGGCGAACTGCTCCTCGGTGGTCTGCGCCACCGCCAGAAGGTCGCGGCCCGATTCCGTCGGCGTGTAGCCCCGCGCATGGCGCTGGAAGAGCTTCACCCCCAGCCGCTTCTCCAGCGCGTCGATATGGCGGATCACCGTGGCATGATGCACCCCCAGCACCTCGGCCGCGCCTGACACCGTGCCCAGCCGGGCCACCTGGAAGGCCGTGCGGATTTCGTCCCAGTTCTCCATGCCCGGCCCTTTCCACTGTGCGGGGATGCACAGGAAACCTTGCATTCCGGCGCAACACAAGGGGCGCTCTTACGGATTTCCGCGACCGGGTTCCTTGACAGCGCCGCGACGCCCGGTCCTTTCTGGCACCTCGAGACAAGAACGAGGCGCGCGTGTTCGATCATCGGCCCATCTACGGGCATATCCGGTTTTCCTTCTACGGTTTCACCGACACCCGTCTGAAGCCGGACCCTGACGACAGCGCGCTGGCCGAGCTTTACGACGAGACGCGGATGGCGCGGCGGTTCTTCCTGTTCGAGAACCTGACGCTGCCCAGCCTGATCGCCCAGACCGACCGCGACTTCACCACCGTCCTCATGTCCTCGGACGTGATGCCCGACAGGTTCAAGGACCGGCTGGTCGCGCTGGCAGCCCGGCTTCCCGGCGCCGTCGTGGAGTTCTCGGCCTCGCGCCGCGGCGATCTCGCCTTCCGCAAGTTCATCGCGGAGTCGCTGGCGCCCAGGATGAGCGGAACCGCAGTCCATTTCCGGCTGGACGATGATGACGCCCTTGCCATGTCCTATATCGCCCGGCTCCGGCAGATCTCGCAGACCCTGCCGCCCAGCACGCATATCTGCTTTCCCTCCGGGATCATGCTGTTTCCCTCCGGCCGGGACGAGCCCTCCGGCGCCTCCATGCCGCACCAGCGGTTTCTGACCGCGATCGGGCTGGCGACGGTGAACAGCGCAAGGTTCACCAAGAACCCCTTCCAGATGATGCACAGCAATGTCTGGACCCGCTGGCCTGTCATCTCGGACCCCAGCTTCCCCGCTTTCATCCGCACGCAGCATTTCGCGAATGATACCGCGGCAAAGCAGGACCGGATCGTAAGCGGGCTTCAGCGGGAAAGATTCAGCCGCCGTGCCGGTCGCTACACCACGGCGGTCGAGGCGATGCTCGCGCAGCATTATCCCTTCCTCACGCGAGAGCGGCTGGACGGGCTTCTGGGCGAAAGCCTGGCGATCAGGGGCATGGCCGACCTGCCTCCGGTCGGCTGACCGCCTTCCCGCTTGACTCGGGCGACCCGCAGGCGTATCCGCCCGTGAATTCCCCGGAGGCATGCGCTTCCGGTCCCTTGGGCATTTCCCGGGATCGCCATCCGTCAGCGCGTCTGCGCCCACGGGTGCCCTTCCGCTTTGCAGCAGGGTTTCGCCGCCCCATATCGGGGCGAACACGACTGAAAGGGTGACGCGATGTTCGAAAGCCTCTCCGAACGCCTTGGCGGCGTCTTCGACCGCCTGACCAAGGCCGGTGCCCTGACCGAGGCTGACGTTGTCACCGCACTGCGCGAGGTTCGCGTCGCCCTGCTGGAAGCCGACGTTTCGCTGCCCGTCGCCCGCGACTTCATCAGGCGCGTCACCGAAAAGGCCACCGGCGCCGCCGTGACCAAGTCGATCACCCCCGGCCAGATGGTCGTGAAGATCGTCCATGACGAGCTGATCCGGGTGCTGGCCGGAGACGATGCTCCGGAAGCGCTGAAGATCGACAACCCGCCCGCCACGATCCTGATGGTCGGCCTGCAAGGCTCGGGCAAGACCACCACCACGGCCAAGCTGGCGAAACGCCTGAAGGAAAAGAACGGCAAGAAGGTCCTTCTCGCCTCGCTCGACACCAACCGCCCCGCGGCGATGGAACAGCTGGCGATCCTCGGCACCCAGATCGGCGTGGACTCGCTGCCCATCGTCAAGGGCGAAACTGCCGTCCAGATCGCCAAGCGGGCGAAGACACAGGCCAACCTCGGCGGCTATGACGTCGTCTTCCTCGACACCGCCGGGCGTCTCCACATCGACGAAGTCCTGATGGACGAGGTCCAGTCCGTCCGCGACATCGCCCAGCCGCGCGAAACCCTGCTGGTCGTCGACGGCCTCACCGGCCAGGACGCGGTGAACGTCGCCACCGAGTTCGACGGCAAGGTCGGCATCTCGGGCGTCGTCCTGACCCGGATGGACGGCGACGGTCGTGGCGGCGCGGCGCTTTCCATGCGCGCGATCACCGGCAAGCCGATCCGCTTTGTCGGTCTGGGCGAGAAGATGGACGCGATCGAGCCCTTCGAGGCCGAGCGTGTGGCGGGCCGCATCCTCGGCATGGGCGACATCGTGGCGCTGGTCGAAAAGGCGCAAGAGACGTTCGAGGCCGAGCAGGCCGAACGCATGGCCAAGCGCTTCGCCAAGGGCCTGTTCAACATGAACGACCTGAAGATGCAGCTCGACCAGATGCTGAAGATGGGCGGGATGCAGGGCCTGATGGGCATGATGCCCGGCATGGGCAAGATGGCCGGTCAGGCCGAGGCCGCGGGCATCAACGACAAGATGCTGCATCACCAGATCGCGCTCATCAACTCGATGACCAAGAAGGAACGCGCGAACCCCGACCTTCTCGCCGCCAGCCGCAAGAAACGCATCGCCGCCGGGTCAGGCCTCGACGTTGCCGATCTCAACCGCCTCCTGAAGCAGCACAAGCAGATGGCGGACATGATGAAGAAGATGGGCAAGGGCGGGATGATGAAAAATCTCGTCAAGCAGTTCCTCGGCAAGGGCGGGATGCCCGACCCGTCGAAGATGTCGCCCGAACAGCTGGCAGAGATGGCCAAGGGCATGCAACAGGGCGGCGGGCTTGGCGGCATGGGCGGCGGCCTGCACCCCGGCCTCGGCGGCCTGCCGCGCGGGATCACTTTGCCAGCGGGCCTCTCGGGGCTGATGCGGAAGAAATGACTCAGGCCGAGCGCCTCTCAGCGATCCGCATCGCCAAGGTCAATCATGCCGGGGAATACGGCGCGATACGGATATATGGTGCGCAAATCGCGATCAGTCGCTGGTTCTGGCCACGGCTTGCCGACCGGCTGGCCGAGTTGAAGGCGCATGAGGTCACCCATTGCCGCCTTTTCGCACAGTCGCTTGCCGAACGCGGCGGGCGCCCTTGCCGCGCCATGTATCTGTGGAGCGCGGGGGGTTGGGTTCTAGGCGCCGCCTCCACTCTTTTTGGCCCTAACATGATCTGGGCCTGCACCGAGGCGGTCGAGGATACGGTCCACCACCACATGACCGACCAGCTCGCCTTCCTGCATAGCCGGGATGCCGGGCTGCACCGGCTGATCGAAAGCATCCGCGCTGAGGAAGAAGGCCATTTGTCCCTCGCACGGCAAGAGAAGACCCGCACCACGTGGCTGACCCGCGCTTTCGAGACCGTAATCCGGGGTAGCGTTGAAGTGGTCATCTGGCTGTCAACCTGGGGCGACTCTACCCGAATGCGTCGCGACCTCTCGGGGGCCGCATGACCTACGCCCTCCCCCTCGCAATCCCCACCCTGCAAACCGACCGCCTCACCCTGCGCGAACCGCGCGAGGCGGATTTCCCCGCCATGCTCGCCTTCAACGACAGCCCCCGTGCTGCATTCGTCGGCGGCACGCTGGAACGCCGCTGGATCTGGCGCGGCATCCTCGCCAACATCGGCCACTGGGCGTTGCGCGGCTATGGTTTCTTCTCGGTCGACACCCGCGACGGCGATTTCATCGGCCGCGTCGGGGTGATCTTCCACGACGGCTGGGACGAGCCCGAACTCGGCTGGCACCTGTTCGACGGGTTCGAGGGCAAGGGCTATGCGCTGGAAGCCGCGCTGGCTGCCCGCGCCGACTACCACGCCCGGATCAGCAACCACCCGCCGATCAGCTACATCGACCCGGCAAACCGCCGGTCGCAGGCATTGGCAGAACGTCTGGGCGCGGTGCCCGAACGCGAAGCCGTCTTCCACGACCATGCCATCACCGTCTGGCGGCACCCGGCCCCGGAGGTGCGGAACCCAGGCCAGACCGACGCCCATACGGTTTCCATACCGAAGCCATACGCTTTCCAGACGTCGAAAAGAGGGGACTGATGGACACCGCCACCCATGCCGCCACCCTGCTGAAGGACCACCGCGAGTCGATCGACCGGCTGGACGCGATCCTTGTCTTCACGCTTGCCGAACGGTTCAAGCACACCCAGGCCGTGGGGAAACTCAAGGCCGAACACGCCCTTCCGCCGTCGGACCCGGCGCGCGAAGCACGGCAGATCGAACGGTTGCAGCGCCTGGCCGAAGAGGCCGACCTCGATCCGGAATTTGCCAGGAAATTCCTGAACTTCATCATTTCCGAAGTCATCAGGCACCACGAAACCTTCCAGAAATGACCGGGATCATCCCGGCACCCAGCCATCCAAAGGAGTAACATCATGGCTATGAAGATCCGTCTTGCGCGCGGTGGTTCCAAGAAGCGCCCGTTCTATTCCATCGTTGCGACCGACTCGCGGATGCCCCGCGACGGCCGCTTCCTGGAAAAGCTCGGCACCTATAATCCGCTGCTCGCCAAGGACGACGAAAAGCGCGTCGTGATGAACATGGAACGCGTGCAGCACTGGCTGAGCCAGGGCGCCCAGCCGACCGACCGCGTTGCGCGATTCCTCGAAGCCGCCGGTGCCCGCCCGAAGGCCGCCCGCAACAACCCGAAAACCGGCACCCCCGGCAAGGCGATGGCCGAGCGCGCCGCCAAGAAGGCCGCCCGCGCCACCGAGCCGGCTGCCGAGTGACCCTGTGACCGGCCAGTTCAGCCCTGCCTTCCGGGAGGAGCTGGCCGCGCTCATGCGGTGGCGGCGCGACGTGCGCCGCTTCCGCACCGACCCCGTGCCCGAGGACAGCCTCGCGCGCGCCCTGCACGCCTTCACGCTCGCCCCCTCGGTGGGCCTTTCCGAACCCTGGCGCCTTCTCCGGATCGACTCCGCCTCCGCCCGGGCCGCCTGCCTTGCCAATTTCAGCGACTGCAACGCCCGGGCCCTGAACGGCTTCGACGGCGACCGCGCCGCGACCTACAGCCGCCTGAAACTCTCGGGCATGGCCGAAGCGCCCGTCCACCTTGCCGCCTTCTGCGACGACAGCACGCCGAAGGGCCACGGCCTCGGCGCCGCGACCATGCCCGAGACCCGCGCCTGGTCCGTGGTCGGCGCGATCACCCACCTCTGGCTTGCCCTCCGCGCCGAAGGTCTCGGCCTCGGCTGGGTCTCGATCCTTGACCAGGACCGCCTTCATCGCGACCTTGACGTTCCCGACAGCTGGCGTTTCATCGGCTATCTCTGCATCGGCTGGCCGGAGAAGGAGGATACCGTGCCCGAACTGGAACGCGCCGGATGGGAGAGCCGCGCCCCCGCCCTGCATCTGGAGACCCGCTGATGTCCGACCTGATCTGCATCGGCGCCATCGCCGGGGCCTTCGGCGTCGGCGGCGAGGTGCGGCTGAAGAGCTTCTGCTCGGAACCGACCGACATCGGCACCTACGGCCCGCTCTCGACCGAAGACGGCAGCCGCAGCTTCCACATCACCCTGACCCGCCCCGTCGCCGGGGGCCTCGGCGCGCGGATCGAGGGCGTGAAGACCAAGGAACAGGCCGATGCCCTGCGTGGCACCAGCCTCTATGTCCCGCGCGACCGGCTGCCCTCGCTCCCCGATGACGAGTTCTACCATGCCGATCTGATCGGCCTTTCCGCCTATGACACCGGGGGGGAACTGATCGGCAAGGTCACTGCCATCTACAATCATGGCGCGGGGGATATCGTCGAAATATCGCCCACTCGTCATAAATCGGCCCTGCTTTTGCCCTTTACCACGGCAATCGTGCCCAATGTCGATGTGACGGCGGGCCGGATTGTCGTGAACCTGCCGGACGAGTCCGGCGAATAGTCGCGTTTCGGGCAGATCCGAGGCGCGCAGGGACAGAAAGGGGGGACCATGCTGACCCGCATGCGCCTTGTGAAGGGGGCGACCGCGCTCCTGTACATCGGCCCGCTGATCGCCGGTCTCTGCGGTTTCGGCTGGGACATGGTCGCCCCGTTTGCCGCCATCTTCGTGGTCTGGCTCATGGTGCTGCGCCCCGAGCAATGGCCGACCACCCCCGGCGAATGGCTGACCGGGCAGGCCTGGCTCGCCGCGCTGGCCCAGATCCTGTCGCAGGTCCTCCTGATCGGCGTCCTTTTCGGTGTCGGGCGTGGATTCGGCGGGCTGGCGAACATCGGCGCGCTGGATGTCAGCCCCATCCTGCCGCTGGCCGTGTCCTTCCTGTCGATCCCGCTCTGCCGGATGCTCTGGGACGCGAACGAGGCCGCTGCCCAAGGCTATTTCCTGGATGAGGAGGCGGCCTTCGCCCATGCCGACAATGCCGCCGGGCAGGCGGCGACGGCGATCATTCCGCTGCTGAACCTGCCCGACAGCGCGCCGGACGCCCAGGTGGCGCAAGCGGTCGCCGCCGCGCTGGACGTGCCCGCCGCCGAGCTGCGGCTGAACGCGGTTACCGCTGCGCTGGCGCGTCCCGACCGCAGCCATGCCGCACTGCGCCGTGCGCTGGTGCTCTGGGCGACCGAGCCCGAGATCGTCGCCCCCGGCCACGTTCCCGGCAGCATGGCAAGCGCCTTCAACATCGCGGGCGGGAATCTCGACCTGCTGCGGCTCTACGTCCCGCGCGCCATCGCGCTGATCGCGGCCTTCCCGAACCGGGCCGAGGACTTTCCGCCGCCCGACCGGCTGATCGAGATTGCCGAGGCAGAGCCTGCACCCGATTCGGACCTGCCCGCCCATCTTCAGGCCGACCTCAGCGACGGCCTGCGGGCGCTGGCCCGGTCGGTCGAGGCGGCCCTGGGCGGTGCGGAGGACCGGGCGGTGGCGGCGCAAGGCCCCGCGCCCGTGGCAGTCATCACCCGACGCACCGCCTGAGACCCGGGGCTTTCCGCAGCCCCGCTTCTGCGCTAATCCCGGCCCATGTCCGACCCTGACGACAAACCGAAAAGCCACGGCCGCCTCTCGATGCGCGCCAGCCTGAAACCCCGCGACCTGATCGAGGAGCCGCGGCTGGTCAAGGGCGCCTTCACCGCGAAGATCATCACCCTCTTCCCGGAAGCCTTCCCCGGCACATTGGGCCTGTCGCTCACCGGCAAGGCGCTGGATTTCGGGCTCTGGCAACTGGAAACCATCGATCTGCGCGACTTCGGTCAGGGCAAGCACCGCAACGTTGACGACACTCCGGCGGGGGGTGGCGCGGGCATGGTCCTGCGCCCCGACGTGGTCGACGCCGCCTTCCGCCACGCGCGCCAGGGCACCCCGGTCGACCGTGCCCGCTGGCCCGTGGTCTACCTGTCCCCGCGGGGAAATCCCTTCAGCCAAGACACCGCCCGCCGCTTCGCCGCCGCAGAGGGCATCACCCTCCTCTGCGGTCGCTTTGAAGGCGTGGACCAGCGTGTCCTCGACCACCACCAGGTCGAGGAAGTCTCGCTCGGCGATTTCGTCCTCACCGGCGGCGAGATCGCGGCGCAAGCGATGCTGGACGCCACCGTCCGCCTCCTCCCCGGCGTCCTCGGCAATGCCGCCTCGACCGAGGAGGAAAGCTTCTCCGACGGCCTTCTGGAGCATCCGCAATACACTCGCCCCGCCACTTGGGAGGGCCAGGACATCCCCGCGATCCTGCAATCCGGCAATCACGGCGAGATCGCGAAATGGCGCCGCGAACAGTCCGAGACGCTGACCCGCGCCCGCCGCCCGGACCTTTGGGCGAAGCGAAAGTAGGGTGGTCTTCAGGCGCACCATGATGCGGCCCACCTCTTGACCGGACCCCCCCTTCCTCCTATACGCGCCCGGTCCGGGGCGTTCAGCCCGTCGGACCCGATTCCCTTTGCCTGCCTGCCTTCTTCCGCAGGGTCATCGCGACGGGACGGCCATATCAAAGCAGGCGCCACCTGCGGCGGGCTTCTTGCGCAAGCAAGGGGGACCCGGACGAAGACCGGAAGCTCTGGCGCGGCATCACCTCTGCGGAAAATACCGCAGGCAGAAAAGGAACCCGCGAGATGAATCTCATCGCGCAGATCGAGGCGGAGCAGATCGCCGCCCTCGGCAAGACCATCCCGGACTTCAAGGCCGGCGACACCGTTCGCGTCGGCTACAAGGTGACCGAAGGCTCGCGCAGCCGCGTGCAGGCCTACGAAGGCGTCTGTATCGGCCGCAACGGCGGGCTGACCATCGGCGCCTCGTTCACCGTCCGCAAGATTTCTTTCGGCGAAGGCGTGGAACGTGTGTTCCCGCTCTACTCGACCAACATCGACTCGATCGAGGTCGTCCGTCGCGGCAAGGTCCGTCGCGCCAAGCTTTACTACCTCCGCTCGCGCCGTGGCAAATCCGCCCGGATCGCGGAAGATTCCACCTACAAAGCCAAAGCCGAATAAGGAGCGGGACGATGAAAGCCGAAATTCACCCCGACTACCACACGATCACCGTCAAGATGACCGACGGCTCGACCTACACCACGCGCTCGACCTGGGGCAAGGACGGCGACACCATGTCGCTCGACATCGACCCGCTGGCGCACCCGGCTTGGACCGGCCAGCAGGCCAAGCTCCTGGACACCGGCGGCCGCGTGTCGAAGTTCAAGAACAAATACGCCGGCCTCGGGTTCTGATCCGCGCCGACGCCAAGGTTCTGGGGCGCGCCGAAAGGTGCGCCCCTTTGCTTTTCCGCTCCCGCCGCTTCGGCGAAATCCCGCTTCCCCCCCGCCAGCGCACCGCATAAGAAAGCGCCGGGACAATTCAGGGAACAGCATGGCGCGGATCATCGTCGTCGGGAACGAGAAGGGCGGCTCGGGCAAGTCCACCACCTGCATGCATGTCGCGACCGCGCTCGCCCGGCTGGGGCAAAGGGTCGGCGCACTGGACCTTGACCTCCGCCAGCGCTCCTTCGGCCGGTACATCGAGAACCGCCGCGCCTTTCTCGACCAGTCGGGCCTGACCCTGCCCACGCCGGACTATCGCCTCCTGCCCGAGGTCGACGCCGCCAGCCTGGCCGAAGGCGAGAACGCCCAGGACCAGCGCCTGACCCGCGCCATCGAGGCGATGGACCGGGAGATGGATTATATCGTCATCGACTGCCCCGGCAGCCACACGCGCCTGTCCCAAGTCGCGCATACGCTGGCCGACACGCTGATCACTCCGCTCAACGACAGTTTCGTCGATTTCGACCTGCTGGCGCGGATGGACGGGCTGACCGGCAGGATCAAGGGGCCGTCGATCTATTCCGAAATGGTCTGGGGCGCGCGGCAGATGCGGGCGCAGGCGGGGCTGCAACCGATCGACTGGATCGTGGTCAGGAACCGCCTTGGCGCCCAGCAGATGCACAACAAGAAGAAGGTCGGCGCCGCGCTGGAGGAACTGTCCCGGCGCATCGGCTTTCGCGTGCTGAACGGCTTCTCCGAGCGGGTGATCTTCCGCGAACTCTTCCCGCGCGGGCTGACGCTTCTGGACCTCAAGGACACCGGTGTCGATCAGCTGAACCTGTCGAACATCGCGGCCCGGCAGGAACTGCGCGACCTGATGGCCGGTCTCAGGCTTCCGTCTCTGACTGTCGGCTTCTGAACACCGGGCCGCCCAGCCCGCGATGGTTCACCACCAGGGTTCGGTTGACCTTCTTAAGGCGCTTTTCAAAGGGTTCGTCGACCTCGGTCCGCTTGACGCGGCCAAGGCCAATCTTCTTCAGCAGCATGATCGTCTTTTTCATTGGGGCCGTCCTCTCGGTCATACCCTCTTGTCCTGCTCAAGCGCGGCAGGACTAAGGCATGGTAGGACAAATGCCGCGTTCGGTTTGCGCTCATTTGGCGACAATCCGTGTCCGTTTCCGCCACACAATTTAAGCGGGAATTAATCGCCTGCGTGATCGCCTTACTGCATCCGGCTGCCCAGCCAGCCGGCCCAGGCCTGTTTCGACCCGGCGAAGACGTTGATATCGACCCGCCCCGCGATCCCCGGCACCAGCCCGGTCGAGGTATATTGCCAGAAGCTCCAGGAGATGCCGTCATAGACCCCATGCGGATGATCGGCGACGGACCGCAGCCAGAACTCCACGCCCTGCATCCGCCACAACTCGGTGTCCTGGAAGAAATCGACGGTGGTATAGATCATCGGGCGCTGGCCGTAATGGCGCTCCAGGATGTCTAGGAAGATGCGCGCCTCCTCGCGGATCGTCGCGCCATCACGGCGGAGGGTGCAGGTCGGGCTGGTCGGCGTCCATTCCATGTCGAGGACCGGGGGCAGGGCGCCCGGCGTTTTCGGCACATGCTTGATGAACCAGCGCGCCTGCTCCGCTGCCGGGCGGCAGTGGTAGAAGAAATGGTAGGCCCCGCGCATGACCCCGGCTTGACCCGCGCCGCGCCAGTGCGTCTCGAACATCGGGTCCACCCGGTCGCCGCCCTCGGTCGCCTTGATGAAGGCGAAATTGACCCCGTTCGCCCGCGCCTGGCCCCAGTCCACGCTGGTCTGGAACCGCGACAGGTCGATGCCATGCACCGGATAGCGGTCGGGCGACCGTCCCGGCCAGTCGGTCGGATCGGCATCCTGGAAGTTCGAGGTGATCACGGTCACTTCGGACGGTGGCGCGGCGCTGTCGTGACGGGCGGGGCCGCAGGCGGCCAGGAACAGAAGCAGGGCAGGAAGGGTCGTTCGGATCATGTGGCCATGCTGATCCGGTTTGCGGCGACTGTCACGCCGGATCTGGGAACGGCAAGCGGCAATGCTCAAGGATTTGCCGACGCCTTTCCGTCCGGCGGGGGCTGCGCTATCGTCCGCGCGACCCATCGCTGCGAAGAGGCCCCGATGCATGTGATCAGCACCTCCGACCTGATGGGACCGGACTGGAATTTCCTCGCTGATCTGAACTCCGATCCCGCCCTGACCTTCCGGTCGTTCTCCTCGCAGCAACCGTCCGGTCTTGCCGCCCTGGTTCGGCATCCGGTTGCGGCACGCGTGCAAGCCGCCGCGCGCGCCTGCCGCGCCGCGCGCCACAGGTCCGATGCGGTCCTGTTCACGCATCTGCCGATGTCGGCGGCAATCACGAATCTGACCCGGCGGGTCATGGCGCCCCGCGTGCCGCTGGTCGCCTTCGCCTTCAATTTCACCACCCTGCGCGACGACACGCGCCGAAAGTTCTTTGCCAGGGCATTTCGGGGCATAGCCGAGTTCGCCGTCTTCTCCACCTATGAACGCGAGCTTTATGCCGAAGCCTTCGGCATCGACCCCGCCCGGCTGGCGTATCTGCCCTGGACGATGGAGACGCCCGTTCCCGGACCCGAAAATCCGATGGCGGGGAAGGGCCCCTATGTCTGCGCCGTAGGCGGCGAGGCGCGCGACTACGCGACCTTCGCCACGGCCATGCGGGCGCGGCCGACGCTTCCCGCCGCAGTGGTCGCCCGGGACTACAGCCTTGCGGGCGTCGACATGCCGCCGAATGTCAGCATCTTCACCAACCTGGCCGCCTCGAAGACCTGGGCGCTCCTGGCCGGAGCCGAGGCGATGGTGCTGCCGCTGCGCGATGCCCGCGCGGCCTGTGGCCATATCACGCTTGTCGCCGCCAGGCTGCTCGGCATCCCGATCATCGTCACCGACAGCGTCGGCATCAGGGATTACACCGGCGCGGGACGCGTGGCCGCGCTGGTCCCGCCCGGTTCAGCCGAGGCCATCGAGGTCGCGCTCGATCGCGTTCTTGGCGATGACGTGCAGCGTCAGCAGGCCAGAACCGGCGTGGCGTTGGCCAGACAGGAACACGATCCGCGGCTCTGGCTGGACTATGTTCGCGAAAAGGCGGCGCTTCTCGGCCCTGCCGGCTGAACCGCCCCGTTCACCCGAAGCGGCCGGGCGCCAGCTGCGTCACCAGCCCCGCCTCCAGTTCCGGTGCCCGGCCCCCGATCAGATCCGCCGCCAGTCGGCTTGCGGCGGCACTGGTCTGGAAGCCATAGCCGCCCTGACCCGCCAGCCAGAAGAACGAAGGCTCCCGCGCGTCCGGCCCGATCACCAGCACCCGGTCCGGCGCAAAGGTGCGCAAGCCCGCCCAGTTGGAAATCAGCCGCGTCACCGGCTCGGTCACCATTTCCTCATACCGCGCCAGACCCTCGGCCAGCACCATGTCGTCGGCCCAGGCGTCATGCGGCTCCATCAGGTCCTCCTCGGCGGGGCTGACGATCAGCGCCCCCGCGTCGGGCTTGGCGTACCAGTCCTCCCCCGGCCCGAACAGCATCGGCCAGCGGCTCACGTCATGCCCGCCCGGCGCCGGAATCCGTGCCATCGACCGGCGATAGGGGGTGAACCCCAGCGGCCTGACCCCCGCCAGAAGGGCCACCTGGTCCACCCAGGCCCCCGCCGCATTCACCAGCATCCGCGCGGTGAAGCTGCCCGCCGAGCTTTCCACCCGCCAGCCCGCGCCGTCCTTGGCAACGCCCGTGACCTTCGCCTTCGTCACGATCTTCGCCCCGCGGCCCCTCGCCTCACGCGCGAAGCCCTGTACCAGAAGGTCGGTATCCACATCCTCGGCGTGCGAGGCATAGCCCGCCATCGCCACCGTTTCCGGGTTCAGGATCGGCACGATCCCCCGCGCCTCGTCCACGCTGATCCGGTCGAAGGCCATCGCCTTCAGGTCATGCTCGAATGCCTCCGCGCCTTCGACCTTGCCCACCAGCAGAAGCCCGCGCGGGGAAAGCACCCCCGGAACGCTGCGGAAATAGGCCTCCGACGCCATCGACAGCCCCACCACCGCCGGCGCCCCATAGCGCGGCTCGAACAGCGCCGCCGACCGGCCCGAGGCATGATGCGCCAGCGCATCCTCAGCCTCCAGCAGGATGACCGAGCCCAGCTCCGACATCCGCGCCGCCGCCGAGACCCCGGCGATCCCCCCGCCGATGATCAGAAAATCCGCGTCCATACCGTCCCTCCCGATACGGAAAGGGGCACGGAATCCCATGCCCCTTCCTCCTGGTTCAAATACTCAAAGACGCCGGAGGCCGAAACCCCCGTCGGTCACTGGGGAATGTCGCCGGTTATGCCCTCGACGTAGAAGTTCATCCCCAGGAGGTCGCCGTCCGGGGCTGTCGCGCCCTCAGCCAGCCAGTCCGACCCGTCCTGCTTCTTGATCGGGCCGGTGAACGGATGCACCGTGCCCGCCGCGATGTCGTCGCGCAGCTTCTCGGCCTCGGCCTTCACCTCGGCCGGAACCTTGTCGGTGATCTCGCCGATCAGCACTTCGCCCCCCGCGATGCCCTCCCAGGCGTCCTGCTGGGCATAGGAGCCGTCCAGCAGCGCGCCCACGCGCTTCACGTAATACGGACCCCAGTTGTCGATGATCGAGGTCACGCGCGGCCCGTCCTTGTATTCCGCCATGTCGCTCGCCTGGCCGAAGCCGATCACCTTGCCGTCGGTCTTGGCCGCCTCGGCCAGCACGGCGGTGGAATCGGTGTGCGACGCGATCACGTCGACGCCCTGGTCGATCAGCGCCTTGGCGGCGTCGGCCTCTTTCGCCGGATCGAACCAGGTGAAGGCCCAGACCACCGACAGCTGCACATCCGGGTTCACCTTCTTGGCGGCGAGGTAATAGCTGTTGATCCCCATCACCACTTCCGGAATCGGGAAGGACCCGATGTAGCCGATCTTGTTCGACTTGGTCATCCGGCCCGCGATAACCCCCTCGACCGCCCGGCCTTCATAGAAGCGGGCGTTATAGGTCGAGACGTTGGCGCTGTCGCGCTTGAAGCCGGTCGCATGCTCGAACTTCACGTCCGGGAACTTGGCGGCGACCGCGTTGGTCGCGTCCATGTAGCCGAAGGAGGTGGTAAAGATGATGTTGCAGCCACCCAAGGCCATCTGGGTCAGCACGCGCTCGGCGTCCGCGCCTTCCGGCACGCTCTCCTGATACTGGATCTCGACCTTGTCGCCGAATTCCTCCTGCACGGCCATCGCGCCCTGATGGTGCTGGAAGGTCCAGCCGCCGTCGCCGATCGGGCCGACATAGACGAAGCAGGCCTTCACCTTGTCCATGCCCTGCGCGAAGGCGCCCGATGCCAGCATCAGCCCCATCGCCGCGCTTGCCAGCAGATTTCTACGTTTCATCTCGTTACTCCCGTTGGTGGCGGGGCCTTTGCCGACCCCGCAGTTATGTGCCTCAGCGCGAGGCGTGGAAATTCTGGCCGAGCGAGGCCGGAGCCCCGTTGGCCTTGCCCTTGCGTCCCGCCGACATGATGACCAGCACAAGAATGGTTATCAGATAGGGGGCCATGGACAAGTACTCCACCGGAATGCCGCTGCCCGCGACCTGCAGGTTCAGCTGCAACACGGTGATCCCGCCGAAAAGGTAGGCGCCGATCAGCACCCGCCAGGGCTTCCAGCTGGCGAAGACCACGATGGCCAGCGCGATCCAGCCCGCCCCCGCGGTGATCCCGTCCACCCATTGCGGCACGCGCGCAAGGCTGACATAGGCCCCGCCCATTCCCGCCATCGCCCCGCCGAAGGCGATGCACATCAGGCGGATACGGTTGACCTTGTAGCCAAGCGCATGTGCCGCCTCGTGGCTTTCGCCGACCGCGCGGATGATCAGGCCGATCCGGGTCGCCTTCAGCACCCACCACAAGACCGCCGTCATCAGGATGCTGAAATAGACCACCCAGTCGTGCCCGAAGAGGATCGGCCCGATGACCGGCAGGTCCGCCAGCGCGTCGGGCAGCAGTTGCCCCGTCCGCGGCGGCTTGATCCCGTTATAGCCCTGCCCGCCCAGAGAGGAGACCCCCAGCCCGAACAGCGTCAGTGCCAGCCCCGTCGCCACCTGGTTTGCCAGGAAGACCTGCGTCAGAAGCGCGAAGATCAGGCTCAAGGCCGCCCCCGCGGCAGCCCCGCCGATGAACCCCAGCACCGGGCTGCCGGTCTGCACCGCCACCACGAAGCCGCCAAGCGCGCCGATGATCATCATCCCCTCGACGCCGAGGTTGAGGACGCCCGAGCGTTCCACCACCGTCTCGCCCAGCGCCGCCAGCAGGATCGGCACCGCCGAGGCCATTAGCGTTGCGATCAGGATGACCGGATTGATACCGCCAAAGTCCATCTCAATGCGCCCCCACAGCCAGCCGGAACCGATAGTTCGTCAACACATCCACCGCGAGAAGGAAGAACAGGAGCATCCCCTGGAACACCTGGATCGCCGCATCCGGAAGACCCAGGTTGGTCGAGGCCATCTCGCCCCCCACATAGGTCAAGGCCATCAGGAACCCCGCCAGCACGATCCCCAGCGGGTTCAGCCGCCCCAGGAAGGCCACGATGATCGCGGTGAACCCGTAGCCGGTGTTGAAGTCGATGCTGATCTGCCCCGCCGGGCCCGTCACCTCGAACATCCCCGCCAGCCCCGCCAGCGCGCCCGAGATGCCCATGCACAGCACGACCAGCCGCGTCGGCGAAACCCCGTGGAACCGCGCCGCCCGTGGCGCCTGGCCGGCCAGCCGGATCTGGAACCCCGCCTGATGCCGGGTCAGCAGGATATAGGCCAGCACTCCCGTCACCAGCGCAGCCACGCCGCCCCAATGCAGGCCCAGCGGTTCGTACAGGAAGGCATTCTGCGCCGCCGGATAGCTGGAGAAGTTCCGGCTGCCCGGAAAGCCCATCCCCTCGGGATTCTTCAGGAACCCGGTCGATGCCTTGGCCAGGATCGTCTCGGCCACATAGACCAGCATCAGGCTGACAAGGATTTCATTGGTGTTGAACCGCGTCTTCAGGATCGCCGGGATCATCGCCCAGAGCCAGCCGCCGAAAGCCCCGGCAACCACCATCAGCGGAAAGATCCAGCGGCTTTCCGTCGGAAACACAGCCAGTCCCACCGAGGCGCCGAAGATCGCCCCCATGATGTACTGTCCTTCGGCCCCGATGTTCCAGATTCCCGCCCGGAACCCCAGCGCAAGGCCGATGGCAATCAGGATCAGCGGCCCCGCCTTCACCAGAAGCTGCCCGCGCAGGTAGAAGGCGAACTCGCCGAAGACCGGGTCCCAGAAGATCGTGCGGATCACCTCGAACGGGTTCTTCCCCATCGCGGCAAACAGGATGCCTCCCGCGATCATCGTCAGGATCACCGCCACCGGGGGCGTTGCATACAGCCAGAACCGGCTCGGCGTCGGGCGCTTTTCAAGCCTCAGCACGACAAGCCCTCCATTTTCTGTCTACAAATATTCCGGGGGGTCTGGGGGGCTGGCCCCCCATCCGACATCACCCCTCGCGTTTCGACGCAGGACTGCAGACTACCCTTGCAACCCGCGCCTCCCCTCCCCCTCCGTGGGGAGGGGCTGGGGGAGGGGGGCACCCGGCCAGACACCTCAAGCCACATGATGCGCGACCTCCATGCCATGCGCCCCGCCCATCATCAGCCCGATCTCGTCCATCGTCAGCCCCTCGGTCGGACGCGGCTTCGTCAGCCGCCCCTCGTTCAAGACGGCAAAGCTGTCCGACACCTCCAGCAACTCATCCAGGTCCTGGCTGATCACCACCACCGCCGCACCTTCGCCCGCCCGGTCCAGGATCGACTGCCGGATCTGCGCCGCCGCCGCCGCGTCCACCCCCCAGGTCGGCTGGTTGATCACGATGACCGACGCCCCCTGCATCAGCTCGCGCCCCATCAGGAACTTCTGCAAATTCCCCCCCGACAGCGCCCGCGCCGCCACATCCGGACCGGGGGTCCGCACGTCATACCCCGCGATGATCTCCTCGGCGAACCTGCGCGTCCCCGCCCAGTCGACAAAGCCGTTCTTCACCAGCCCCTTGCGTACCCCCGCCGTCAGGAAAGCGTTCTCCACCAGCGACATATCCGGCGCCGCCGCATGGCCGTAGCGATCCTCCGGCGCGGCCACCAAGCCCACTTTCCGCCGGTCCACCGGCCCCAGGTCGCCGACCGCATGGCCTGCGATCCGCACCTTGTCCGGCGCCGCCTTCAACTCCCCCGACAGGGCCAGCAGCAACTCGTCCTGCCCGTTGCCCGCGACCCCGGCGATCCCCAGCACCTCACCCTTGGCCACGGTAAAGCTGATCCCCTTCAGCGAGGTCCCGAAGGGAATGGGCGAAGCTGCCGACAGGTCCGAAACCCCCAGCGCCACCTCTCCCTTCTCCGCCACCCGCCGCTCCGGCGTCTTCAGCGCGCTGCCGACCATCAGCTCTGCCATCTCCCGCGCCGTCCGTTCGCGCGGCGTGCAGGTGGCCACCACCTTCCCCCGCCGCAGGATCGTCGCCTCGTCGCAGAGGCTCCTGATCTCCTCCAGCTTGTGCGAGATATAGAGGATCGCCGTCCCCTCGCTCGACAGTTGCCGCAGCGTCTTGAACAGGATCTCCACCTCCTGCGGCGTCAGCACCGAGGTCGGCTCGTCCATGATCAGCAGCTTCGGGTCCTGCAGCAGACACCGGATGATCTCCACCCGCTGCCGCTCCCCCGCGCTCAGGTCGCCGACCATCCGCGAGGGGTCCAGCGGCAAGCCGTATTCCTCGGACACCGCCCTGATCCGTGCCGCCAGTTCCCGCATCGGCGGCGGGCTTTCCATCCCCAGCGCCACGTTCTCCGCCACGTTCAGCGCCTCGAAGAGCGAGAAATGCTGGAACACCATCGCCACGCCCAACCGCCGCGCCTCCGCCGGCTTGCCCGGCTGATAGGCCGCCCCGCGCAAGGTCATCTGCCCGGAATCCGGCCGGATCAGACCATAGATCATCTTGACCATGGTCGACTTGCCCGCCCCGTTCTCGCCCAAGAGCGCATGGATCTCGCCCTCGCCGATGGCGAATGAGACATCGCTGTTCGCGATCACTCCCGGATAGGCCTTGGTGATGCCCTTGACCGCCAGCAACTCAGGCCGAGCGTCCGCGCCTTGTCTTTCCGTCCCTGTCATCCGCGATCTCCGTCTCGGATTTGTGTTTGTTCTTCAAGAGTTGCAATCCCACACCGATGGCGATGGCCTGCGGATGCTTGCCCAGGCTCACGTCCCCGATGGGACAGGTAATGCGGTCGATCTCCGCACCGGAATGGCCCAGGGCCCTGAGACGCGACCGGAACCGCGCCCATTTCGTTGCGCTTCCGATCAGGCCCAGCCAGCCGAACCCCCGGCCCAGAAGCCGGTGGCACAATTCCAGGTCCAGAGCATGCGAATAGGTGACGATCAGATGCTCCGCCGCCACCGGCACATGGCCCGCCAGCGCCTCGGGCCGCTCCGCCCAGACCGGCGTGACCCCCTCCGGCACCCCCTCGGGAAACCGCTCCGGCCCGGTATCGACCCAGGTGATCGCGATCCCCGGCAAGGGTGCCAGCACCGCCACCAGCGCCCGGCCGACATGCCCCGCGCCCCAGATCCAGACCTGCCGCTGCGCCTCCGCCACCGGCTCGACCAGCCAGCCCGCCACCAGCCCGGAGGCAGGCCGCAGCCCTTGCCCCCGCGCGGCGACCAGCACCCGCTTCACCGCCAAGGGCATCGTTCCCGGTCCCCGCGCCACGACACCTGCCACCGGTTCCGGCAGCGCCTCGAACACCTCGGTCCACAACGTCACCGCCCCGCCACAGCATTGGCCAAGGCTCGGGCCAAGCGCGACCCGCTCGACGCGGGGCGCAACCGCCTGACCAAGGGGCCACGCCGCCAGCCACGCCCGTGCCTTCGTCACCGCCTCGAACTCCAGCGCCCCGCCGCCAATCGTTCCCGACTGGCCGGTCTCCCAGACCAGCATCGACGCGCCCACTTCACGCGGACTTGACCCGTCATGCGCGGCAATCACCACGCGAGCCACCCGGCCATACACAGCCAGCGCTGAGGACAAGGCAGCCAGGTCAAACACCTTCGACCCTCCGCACCGCCATCAGCACCCGCTCCGCCGTCGCCGGGGCATCCAGCGCCGGATAGACCGAGCCATCCCCGCACGCCGCCACCGCATCCGACAGCGCATACAAGGCCGAAATCCCCAGCATGAACGGCGGCTCCCCCACCGCCTTCGACTTGCCGACCGACTCCTCGCGGTTCGGCCTCCCCCACAGCGCCACCCGGAAATCCCGGGGCCGGTCCGAACAGGCCGGGATCTTGTAGGTCGACGGCGCATGGGTCGCCAGCCTCCCCTTCCCGTCCCAGACCAGCTCCTCGGTCGTCAGCCACCCGGCGCCCTGCACATAGGCCCCTTCCACCTGACCCACGTCCAAAGCCGGGTTCAGCGAGGTCCCCGTGTCATGCAGCAGATCCGCCCGCAGGATGCGGTTCTCGCCGGTCAGCCGGTCGATCACCACCTCGGTCACCGCCGCGCCATAGGCGAAATAGAAGAACGGCCGCCCGGTGCCCTTGACCCGGTCCCAGACGATCTTCGGCGTGGCGTAGTAGCCGGTCGAGGACAGGCTGACCCGCGCCTGATAGGCCCAGGCCACCACGCGCTCCCAGTCATAGCTTTCGCCAGCGACCTTCACCTCCCCGTCGACGAACCTCACCGCCTCGGGCTTCACCTGATGCTTCTCGGCCAGAAACTCCGCCAGCCGCCCGCGGATGGTCTCCGCCGCCGCCTTCGCCGCCATCCCGTTCAGGTCCGACCCCGAGGACGCCGCCGTCGCCGAGGTATTCGGCACCTTCCCGGTATCCGTCGCGGTGATCTTCACCATCCCCACATCCAGCCCGAAGACCGAAGCCGTCACCTGCGCGACCTTCTGGAACAGCCCCTGTCCCATCTCGGTCCCGCCGTGGTTCAGCGCGATGGAGCCGTCCTGATAGACATGCACCAGCGCCCCCGCCTGGTTCAGCCAGGTCAGCGTGAAGCTGATCCCGAACTTCACCGGCGTCAGCGCGATCCCCCGCTTCAACACCGGCGACCCCGCGTTCCAGCGGGCAATCTTCGCCTTCCGCGCCCGATAGTCGCTCGTCCGCTCCAGCTCCGCCACCAGCTCGTGCCCGATGAAATCCTCCACCGGCATGTGATAGGGAGTCGTCTGCACCGCGCCATCCGTCGGCAAATCGTGCGACCCCACCGGCAATGCCGCGCCCCGAGAAGAAAGGTCCACCTCTCCCTCCTTCGCGCCCTTCGACATTTTCTGTCCAGAAATATCCCGGGGGTCCGGGGGCTGGCCCCCGGGGGCATCCATCTCGCGATAGAAGTTCAGTTTGCGCACCTCCAGCGGCTCCCGCCCCACGGCGAATGCCACATGGTCCAGCACCCGCTCGACCCCCACCATCCCCTGAGGACCCCCGAAGCCGCGATAGGCTGTGGCGCTGCAGGTGTTGGTCTTCAGCCGGTGGCTCTCGATGCGGACATGGGCCAGATGATAGCAGTTGTCCGCATGGAGCATCGCCCGGTCCGCCACCGGCAGCGACAGGTCCTGCGACCAGCCGCAGCGGAACAGATGGGTGAACTCCAGCCCCAGAATCCGCCCCTCATCATCCACCCCCGCGCGGTACAAAATCCGCAGGTCATGCCGCTTCCCCGTGATGACCATGTCGTCATCCCGGTCATAGCGCATCCGGCAGGGCCGCCCGGTCAGCCGCGCCGCCACCGCACAGGCAATGGCCAAGGCGTTCCCCTGCGATTCCTTGCCGCCGAACCCCCCACCCATCCGCCGCACTTCCACCCGGACTGAACTCATCGGCAGGTGCAGCGCATGGGCCACCTTGTGCTGTACTTCCGTCGGGTGCTGGGTCGAGGAATGGACCACCATGTCGCCCCCCTCCTGCGGCACTGCCGCGGCGACCTGGCCTTCCAGATAGAAATGCTCCTGCCCACCGACCTCGAACGACCCTTCCACCAGCCGGGGCGCCCCGGCAATCGCCGCGCTTGCGTCACCCTTCTGCCAGATCACCGGCCCGCCCTCGAACCGGCTGTCCGCCGCCAATGCCGCGTCCACCGTCAGCAGCGCGGGCAATTCCCGATACGAAACCTTCCCCAGCCGCGCCGCCTTCCGCGCCGCCAGATGGCTCTCGGCCACCACCAGAAACACCGGCTGCCCGACGTAATGCACCGTCCCCACCGCCAGCAAAGGCTCGTCATGCATCGAAGGCGAGCAATCCGGCATGTCCGGCAGATCCTCCGCCGACAGCACCGCCACCACGCCGGGGGCCGAACGCACCGCCGACAGGTCGATCCCCGTGATCTCGCCATGCGCCACGGTCGACAGCCCGAAGGCCAGATGCAGCGCATTCGCCATCGACAGATCGTCGATATACCGCGCCTGTCCCGTCACATGCAGCGGCGCCGCATCGTGCGGCAGGGCTTTCCCCATGCTCATGCCGACACCTCCAGCACCGAGACACCCACCCCGTTCAGGTCATGGAAATACCGCCTGAGCAGATTCTGCGCCGTCAGCATCCGATACCCGGCACTCGCCCGCATGTCGGTCATCGGCGCGAAATCCCCCGCCATCGCCTCCGCCGCCGCCTCGACCGTGGCTTCAGTCCACACCTTCCCGACCAAAGCCGCCTCGGCTGCCGAGGCCCGCTTCGGCACCCCCGCCATGCCGCCAAAGGCGATCCGCGCGGACGTCACCACGCCCGCCTCGATCGTCACATTGAAACACCCGCAGACCGCCGAAATGTCCTGATCGAACCGCTTGGAAATCTTGTAGCACCTGAACGCCGGAGCCCGCTCCGGGAAGGACACCCCCGCCACGAACTCACCAGGGCGACGGTCCTGCTTGCGATAGTCCAGGAAGAACGCCTCCAGCGGCAGCGACCGCATCTCGTCCCCCCGCCGCAGGTGCAACGTCGCGCCCAAAGCGATCAGCGCCGGCGGCCCGTCTCCAATCGGCGAGCCATTCGCGATATTCCCCCCGATCGTTGCCGCATTCCGCACCTGCACCGACGCATAGCGCCGCAGCATCTCGCCGAACGAAGGCAACCGCTCCGCCACCGCCTCGCGCAGCGCGGAGATCGTCACGCAGGCCCCGACATGCAGCTGCCCGCCCCGCACCTCGATCCCCTTCAGGTCCTCGACGCCCCCCAGGAACGCCACCGGCTTCAGCTCGCGCAGCTGCTTCGTCACCCAAAGCCCCACATCCGTCGCCCCGGCCACCAGCACTGCATCCGGGTGCGCCAGATACCACTCCGCCAGCGCATCGGAATCCGCAGGCCGGAACACCCCAGCCTCTCCCGCCGCGAAGCCGGCAACCGCCGCCCGGTCCGCCACCATCCACTCCGGCACCGCCTCGCCCGCTGCCGCCTCCGCCGCCCGCACGATCGGAGCATACCCCGTGCAGCGGCACAGGTTCCCCGCCAGCGCGTCGTCGTGGCCGGTATCGCCGTTCAGATGCGCCACCGCCATGCTGACGACAAACCCGGGAGTGCAGAACCCGCACTGGCTGCCATGATGCGACACCATCGCCGCCTGCACCGGATGCATCTCGCCCTTCGGCCCGGAGATTCCCTCGACCGTCCGCACCGCCTTGCCGTGCAGCTGGGGCAGGAACAGGATGCAGGCGTTCAGCGCGCGCGACCCCTCGGCATCCGTCACCATCACGGTGCAGGCCCCGCAGTCGCCCTCGTTGCATCCCTCTTTCGTGCCGCGAAGGCCCCGCGTGTCGCGCAGCCAATCCAGCAGCGTCCGCGTCGGGGCTTCCCCCTCTACGCGAACCGGCGTTCCGTTCAACAGAAACGCTACGCTCATTCGTCTGTCCGCCGCGGTCTCCCCGTTTAGGGCAATCTGCGTGGCCGCCCGATGCGGCGTAAAGCGGTCCACGCGACCCTTCTTCTGGTTATCATTCCATCAAGCCGGGCCTGCCGATTCAAGGCAAGAACAAATTCCTCGCGAAAAGGCGAAGCTGTTTTCAGGATTTGCCGAAAATTCCGCCACAATTCGCCCGGGCGGCGGGCGGTGACGCAGGGGTAAGCCATACCCTACTCGCCCGCGCTTCACGCTGCGACTATACGCCTCACACTGTTAGCATGCATACAAATGGATTTTCCCCATGGACTTCGCAACCCTCCTCAAATTCGCCCATGTTTTCGCCGCGATCCTCTGGGTCGGCGGCGGCTTTACCGTGATCATCGCCGGCATCATCCTGGCCGGTCGCAGCACCGCCGACACCCAGCTCGCCGTGGTCCGCGCCACCGTCCTGCTTGCACCGCGCCTCTTCATTCCGGCCAGCGTCTTCACCCTTGCCTCCGGTGTCACCCTCCTCTTCGCCGCAGGCTGGGGCTGGCAGCCCTTCACCGTCCTAGGGCTTGCCGGAGTGATCTTCACCGCAGGCTTCGGCGCCACCGTCCTCGGCCCGTCCTGCGAGAAAGCGGTCAAGACCGCCGACGCCTGGGGCGCCGTCTCGGCCCTGCCGATCCTGCGCCGCACCCAGCGGCTGGCGATGATCGACTATGCCGTGCAGTTCGCCATCGTCTTCCTGATGGTGGTGAAACCCGGCTGGAGCGACCTTGCCGTCTTCGGTGGCATCGGTTCGGTCATCGCACTGGCCGTCCTCGCCGCGCTGCGCCCCGTGCCGCACGCCACCGCCTAAGGGGTCTTCCCCCTCCGCGCCGGGCCGGGTTACGCTAGACCCATGCCCGGCGCGACCCCCCGATTCATCCACCTCCGCACCCATACCGAACACTCGCTCCTCGAAGGCGCGGTGCCGGTGAAGAAGCTCGTCGACCTCTGCGTGAAATCGCGGATGCCCGCCGTCGCCGTGACCGACACCAACAATATGTTCGCCGCGCTGGAGTTCTCCGTCACCGCGATGGGGGCAGGGGTCCAGCCCATCCTCGGCTGCCAGATCAGCATCGCCCACGACCCCGCTCAGCCGGGCGAACGCCCGCGCCTGCCCGCGCCCATCGTCCTCCTCGCGCAAAACGAACGGGGCTACCTGAACCTGATGCGGCTCAACACCCGGCTTTACATCGACGGCGCGATGACAGGCTCCGCCAACCTGCCGCAAGTCACCTTGGACGAACTGGCCCAGAACGCCGACGGCCTGATCTGCCTGACCGGCGGCCCCGACGGCCCGCTTGGCCGCTTCCACGCCACCGGCCAGCAGGCCAAGGCCCGCGTCCTTCTGGAACGGCTCGCGGCGAACTACCCCAACCGCCTCTATGTCGAACTGCAACGCCACCCCGGCCCCGGTGGCGCTCTGCCGGAGACCGAGGCCTTGGCCGAACGCGGCGCCATCGACCTCGCCTATGAATTGGGTCTCCCCATCGTCGCCACCAACGACGTCTACTTCCCCAAGGCCGAGATGTACGAGGCGCACGATGCCCTGATCTGCATCGCCGAAGGTGCCTATGTCGACCAGCAGCAGCCCCGCCGCCGCCTGACCCCGCAGCATTACTTCAAGTCCGAGGCAGAGATGGTCGCCCTCTTCGCCGACCTGCCGGAGGCGCTGGAAAACACCGTCGAGATCGCCAGACGCTGCGCCTATGCGGCCTCGAAGCGCAAGCCGATCCTGCCGAAATTCGCCGATGACGAGGTGCAGGAACTGCGCCGTCAGGCGAACGAGGGGCTACAGGCCCGGCTCAAGGTCATCCCGCATTCCGCCACGCCCGAGGAGTATCAGGAACGCCTCGATTTCGAGCTGTCGATCATCGAGAAAATGGGCTTCCCCGGCTATTTCCTGATCGTGGCCGATTTCATCAAATGGGCCAAGGACCACGGCATCCCCGTCGGTCCGGGCCGGGGCTCCGGCGCAGGCTCGCTGGTCGCCTATGCGTTGACGATCACCGACCTCGACCCCCTGCGCTATGCGCTCCTCTTCGAACGCTTCCTGAACCCCGAACGCGTCTCGATGCCCGACTTCGACATCGACTTCTGCATGGACCGCCGGGAAGAGGTGATCACCTACGTCCAGCAGAAATACGGCGTGGACAAGGTCGCCCAGATCATCACCTTCGGCGCGCTTCTCTCAAAAGCCGCCGTCCGTGATGTGGGCCGGGTGCTGCAACTTTCCTACGGCCATGTCGACAAACTGTCGAAGATGATCCCGGTCGAAGGTGTGAAGCCGGTCAGCATCACCAAGGCCCTCGCCGACGAACCCCGCTTGCGTGAGGCGGCGAAGGAGGAAGTCGTCGGCCGCCTCCTCGACTATGCCGCCCAGATCGAGGGCCTGTACCGTAACGCCTCCACCCACGCCGCCGGTGTGGTGATCGGCGACCGCCCGCTGGACCAGCTGGTCCCCCTCTACCGCGACCCGCGCTCCACCATGCCCGCCACCCAGTTCAACATGAAATGGGTCGAAGCCGCCGGTCTGGTGAAGTTCGACTTCCTGGGCCTGAAGACCCTGACGGTCATCCAGAACGCGATGGACCTCCTGAAGCTCCGGGGCATCACCTTCGACATCAACCTGATCCCGCTGGACGACAAGCCCAGCTACGACCTCTACGCCAGCGCCAAGACCGTCGCCGTCTTCCAGGTGGAAAGCTCCGGCATGATGGACGCGCTCCGCCGGATGAAGCCCACCTGCATCGAGGACATCGTCGCCCTCGTCGCCCTCTACCGCCCCGGCCCGATGGAGAACATCCCGACCTATTGCGAGGTCAAGAACGGCCTCCGCGACCTCGAATCCATCCACCCCACCATCGACCACATCCTCGCCGAAACCCAGGGCATCATCGTCTACCAGGAACAGGTGATGCAGATCGCACAGGTCATGGGCGGCTATTCCCTCGGCGGCGCCGATCTCCTCCGCCGCGCAATGGGCAAGAAGATCGCCGAGGAGATGGCCAAGGAACGCCCCAAGTTCATCGAGGGCTGCAAGGCCACCCACAACATCGACGCCAAGAAGGCGGGTGAGGTCTTCGACCTCCTCGAGAAATTCGCCAACTACGGCTTCAACAAGTCCCACGCCGCCGCCTATGCCGTGGTCAGCTACCAGACCGCCTATCTCAAGGCAAACTACCCGGCCGAATTCATGGCGGCGGTGATGAACTGCGACATCCACCTCACCGACAAGCTCGCCGTCTACAAGCGCGAGGTCGACAAGCTGGGCCTCGCCACCGTCGCGCCTTGCGTCAACACCAGCCTCGCCACCTTCACCGTCCGCGATGGCGCCGTGGTCTACGGCCTCGGCGCCCTGAAGAACGTCGGCGTCGACGCCATGCAGCTGATCGTGCAAGCCCGCGCCGACAAACCTTTCGTCACGATCTTCGACTTCGCCCGCCGCGTGGACCTCAAACGCATCGGCAAGCGCCCCCTCGAAATGCTCGCCCGCGCCGGGGCCTTCGACCAACTCGACCCCAACCGCGCCCGCGTCTTCGAAGCCCTCGACGCGCTCGGAGCCTACTCCGCCGCCATCCACGAAGCCGCCGCCTCCGCCCAGAACTCGCTCTTCGGCACCGCCGGGGCCGACCTCCCCGAACCCCGCCTCCCCTTCCGCGACGACTGGCTGCCCACCGAGCGCCTCGCCCAGGAACACCAGGCCATCGGCTTCTACCTCTCCGGCCACCCGCTCGACGACTATATGTCCGCGCTGCGCCGCAAGGACGTCAAAACCCTTGCCGAGGTCACCCAACTCGCCGAACGCGGCCCCCTCATCGCCAAGCTGGCAGGCTCCGTCTCCTCCCGCCAGGAACGCAAATCCGCCCGTGGCAATCGCTTCGCCTTCGTCCAGCTCTCCGACCCGACCGGCCTCTACGAAGTCACCTGCTTCTCCGAGGTGCTGGAAGCCTCGCGCGACCACCTCGACGCCGGCCAGAACGTCGTCCTCACCGTGAAAGCCGAACTCGAAGGCGACACCCTGAAGCTCCTCGCCCAAGCCATCACCCCCATCGACACCGCCACCGCCACCGCAGGGGCGCAAGACCTCCGCATCCACCTCGCCCGCCCCGAGGCCGCCCAGTCCCTCGCCGCCCTCCTCAGCAAGGTCGAAGCCCGCACCCGCGCGGCCATCACCCTCTGCGTCACCGACGCCGCAGGCCGCGAGATCGACATCGACCTCCCCGGCCAATACCCCGTGACCCCCCAGATCAAGGGCGCGATCAAGGCCACCCATGGCGTCCTGGCGGTCGAGGAAATCTGATGCGCCGCCTTCTGGTCATCCTTGTCTTTCTCCTGCTGGCTCTCGCCCTGGCCCGCTATCTGCTCCGCCTGCCGCCGAACGACGGGGCGACACCCTCCCACTCCTTCGTGCCCGGTCCCGATACCAGGCTTGGTCAGGCGCTCCTGCCACAGGCCACCGCGCATCCCGGCCTCAGCGGCATCCGCCCGCTCTGGCCGGGGATCGAGGCCTATGCCGCCCGCATGGCCCTGGCCCGCGCGGCGGAACAGTCGATCGACGCCCGCTACTACATCTGGCAGCGCGACAGCACCGGCCTCTCGCTTCTCCAGGAACTGAAGGCCGCCGCCGACCGGGGCGTCCGCGTCCGGCTTCTCGTCGACGACAACGGCACGCCGGATCTCGACGCCGAACTGGCCGCGCTGAACAGCCTGCCGAATTTCGAGGCCCGCGTCTTCAACCCCTTCTCGCTGCGTTCACCCCGCGCCCTGTCCTACCTTCTGGACTTCCCGCGCATCAACCGGCGGATGCACAACAAGTCCTTCACGGTCGATGGCGTCGCCACCATCGTCGGCGGCCGCAACATCGGCGACATCTATTTCGCCCGCGATGCCGAGATCCAGTATTCCGACTTCGACGTCCTCGCCACCGGCGCCGTCGTGGGCGATGTCGCCACGGATTTCGACGCCTACTGGAACAGCGCCAGCGCCTATCCGCATGACCTCCTCGTCACCCCGCCGCCCGACCTCTCCGCCCTCGACGCCGCTGCAGCCGAAGTCCTCGCCGACCCCGACACCGCCGCCTATGCCCGCTCCGTCAGCGACAGCCGGCTCGTGCAGGACATGCTCGCCCACACGCTCGTCCTCGAATGGGTTCCGGTCACGCTCCTCTCCGACGATCCGCGCAAGGCCCTCGGCGAAGCCCCCGCCGGCACGCTCCTCGCCACCGCCCTTGGCCCGCTCATCGGCACCGCCCGACAGTCCATCGAGGTGATCTCCGCCTATTTCGTCCCCGGCCGCGAGGGCACCGAACGCCTCGCCTTCGCCGCCCGCCAGGGCCTTCGCGTCCGCATCCTGACCAACAGCCTCGAAGCCACCGACGTCCTCCCCGTCCACGCCGCCTACGGCAAGTACCGCGCCCCCCTCCTCTCCGCCGGAGTCGAGATACACGAACTCCGCCGCACCCCCCGCACCGAGGCCGAACGCAATGCGCTGGGCCTCCTCGGCAGCTCCGGCTCCAGCCTGCATGCCAAGGTCTTCGCCGTTGACCGCCGCGCCGTCTTCGTCGGCTCCTTCAACTTCGACCCCCGCTCGGTCTGGCTGAACTGCGAGATGGGCTTCTGGATCGAAAGCCCCGCCCTCGCCACCGCCATCAGCGACGCGCTGGACCGCGGCGCCACCACCACCTGGCAGGTCGGCCTCGACGCGGGCGGCGCCCTTACCTGGACCGGCAGCGACAGCGCCACCCCCCTCAGCGACGAACCCGGCTCCACCGCCTTCAAGCGCGCCGCCCTGGCCCTCCTCGGCCGCCTCCCGATCGAGTGGATGATGTAGCCGCCCGCCCGCCATACCCCGCCTTAACCCATCCGCGCTTCCCTCCCGCCAAAGGAGAACAGCGCCATGTCCCCCCTCCACCACCTGCCCATAGCGGAAATCGCCCCCCACGCCCTCCTCCGCGACCGCACCGCGCTCGACAGCCAAGCCCTCCACCTCCTCCAGCACTCCATCGCGACCGAGGGCCTCCGCACCCCCATCGAGGTCTGGCGCCTCTCCACCCCCAACGACGGCCACACCTACGGCCTCATCTCCGGCCTCCGCCGCCTCACCGCCTGCCGCGCCCTCGGCCACACCACGATCCCCGCCTTCCTCCGCGCCCCCCAGACCATCGCCCAGGCCCTCGCCCAGATGGTGACCGAGAACGAGATCCGCGAACCCGTCACCCCGTGGGAGAAGGCCACCCTCATCCTCAACGCCATCCACGAGGGCCACTTCGACACCCCCGACACCGCCATCGCCGCCCTCTTCCCCGCACTCCCCCGCACCACCCGCACCCGCATCCGCAACCATGTAAGCGTGGTTGAGGCCCTCGCCCCCCTCCTCACCGACCCCACCCACCTCACCACCCGCCAACTCGACACCCTCGCCGCCGCGATCCAGTCGGGGCACGAGGACCTCCTCACCGCCACCCTCCACCCCGTCATGGGCCAGGGGAGCGAGACCCAATGGTCCACCCTCCGCCCCGTCCTGCAGGACGTGCTGCGAGAGCCCACCAACCCCACCACCCGCCGCCCCCGGAGGCTGTTGAAGCTCCGCCAGGGCCTGACGATCACGCGGGAGGCCTGCCCCGGCGGCTACACCCTCCGCTTTACGGGCGCACAGGCGAAGTCCGGCCTGATCGACGACGTGCTGGACAAGGTGGAGATGTGGTTCAGCAAAGACTAAGCGCCACCCCGTAGGTCGGGCTTCAGCCCGACTCTCCTCACCACCCCTCCCCACCTGTCATCCCACACAGGGCCGCGCCCACCCTCGGGTGGGCGCGTCGACGGCCGATGTAGGCCCTTTATCCCACAACCCCTCCCACCGCTGTTCGGGTGAGCACCGTCGCAAGAGCGCCCTCCCGGGGGGAGGGAGGGCGCGGCCCAGCGGGCTTACGCCCTTGATTCCGGGCCAAGGGAGTCAGTATTCGGGATCGGCCGAATGCGCTTTTCGTATACCACAGATTCTCAAATTATTTCTTCAATTAGAACTTATCTCGATCCCTGCTCATTCTAGCGATTACAGCGGGCTGCTTGAAGTAAGCCCCGTATCTTTCTACATTTTCCCTTACTGCACTATAGTCCTTTGCGATCTGATAGAAGGGCCGACCGCGTGCTAGCTCGGTCCAAGGCACCAAGAGCAAGGTTGCAAAGCATTCGGCTTCTTCTTCCACCAGAGTATCAATGACTGGCGCGAAGAAGAAACCTGGCGGTGGGTCAGCATCACTCAGTTCAAGATCAAGAAAGGCGTAGTCTGAAGGTGGCAGATAGCACTCTGAGCCGGTTTCTAGTAGGTCGGCATGAAGCACATGGTGGGCATATTCGTGCAGAATTTCATGCCGAAAGAAAGCGTTCCCGCGAACACCAACTCTGAATCTGCGCTCTTCCACAATTATTCGATGCCCATCTGGCTGTCCAACGATTACCGCGTATGCCGCCCTCGCAAAAGAAGGCATTTGATCAACAATGTCGAAACATACGCTGCTGTCTTCAGCCTCCGTCTGAGCCATAAAGTGCTCAATGTTTATCCGCTCTCTGTCCGAAGCAAAGCGCTTTCGAATTTCCCAAGCGAGAAGACAAAGCTCGACAAATCGGTCGAGATCAAGCCCAGGCCGTCTTTTGATCTTGCCTGAAGGCTTCCTATTTGTTGCAGAGAATGTCCCTCTGGACAAGCGAAGGGTTGCAACATCCTTGCCCTTCTCTTCCTCAACAATCTTTCTTATCTCGTCGAGAGCAGCTGTAACCCGCTTCTTTCCCTTTTCGGAAAGATTTGGGAAAACCTCAACTAGAAGCGTTGCTACGTCCGCATGCGGAACGTTCTTTGCTTGAAGCCCCCTTTTTGTGTTGGAGAACTCTGCTGCCTCTCGCAACTTTTGTGCTTCAGCCTCATTGGCAGCTAGATTGTCAATGTATTTCATGAGGACTGCATCACCGATATGGGTCCGCTGGTACTCAAGGTTGCTTACACGGGCAATTGGCTCTCCAATCTTGTTGGCGAACTCTGTCTGTGAAAGGCCAATCCGGTGTCGCAGTGCTTGTGCAAGGCTTCCAAAGGTCGATCTCATTCTCCGTTACTCCCTTTCGAATCCTTGTTCGGCGGATCGCGTCGTGATCCATGAGCAATTTGCACGCCGAGTGCCACCGATGCGATGACGATACCGGCAACCGATACAACGGTCATGAAGACATCCATGGCAGCCTCTACTGACTATACTCAGAAAAAATATAGACTAGATGCCGTCCGGAATCAACTTAATCTAGAAGGGGCTATCACATTTAGCGAAAGCGGCACATTGGGGCACAATATCTAGGAGTGGCGGCCTGCTGGCACAATATATAGTTGAACGACATGCTGCTTGCAGCATTATGACACTAAATACAGAGAATGACTAGTGGCCCACCGGTATCATCGCACAGCACTACTGATCTATGGTGGATACGTAAACTACCTTAACAAACCCCTAACGTCTGCGACCATCCCTTTGTAATCAAAACGGAATCCGGAAATGTCCACCGTGGACACCCCTCACCAGTGAGGCGGGCGGACGTTCGCTTCCGGAGCCTCTCCCCGCAGGGCCTCCTCCTCCGCGGCCCGCTCCATCAGCAGCCGAACCCGCCGCTCCAGCCCCGCGATCTCGGTCGCCTGCCGGGCCACCACGTCCGACAGGTCCTCCACCGCCCGGATCAGGTGGGCCACCTTCTCTTCCAGATCGACCGACATTCCCACCCCCGCTTGCCGCCTCTCCCCCCATCCGATACACGGACGGCGATCAAAAGCGAAGGTCCGACCATGGCCGACAAGCCCCCCCGCCGCCCCCGCGCCGAGACCCCGAAGGGATTCCGCGACTACTTCGGGGCCGAGGTCACCGAACGGAAAGCCATGCTCGACCGCATCGCCGGGGTCTACCACCGGTACGGGTTCGACCCGCTGGAGACCTCTGCCGTGGAAACCGTCGAGGCCCTCGGCAAGTTCCTCCCCGACGTCGACCGCCCCAACGAGGGCGTCTTCGCCTGGCAGGACGAGGACGCCGACTGGCTGGCCCTGAGGTACGACCTCACCGCCCCCCTCGCCCGCGTCGCCGCCCAGTACCGCAACGACCTCCCCAGCCCCTACCGCAGGTACGCGATGGGACCCGTCTGGCGGAACGAGAAACCGGGGCCGGGAAGGTTCCGCCAGTTCTACCAGTGCGACGCCGACACGGTGGGCTCCGCCTCGGTCGCCGCCGACGCCGAAATCTGCGCGATGCTGGCCGACGCGCTGGAAGAGGTCGGCATCCCCCGCGGCGATTACGTGGTGAAGGTGAACAACCGGAAGGTCCTGAACGGCGTGATGGAAGTCGCGGGCCTTTCTGGTGACGACAAGCACCACGAACGCGGCATCGTCCTGCGCGCCATCGACAAGATCGACCGGCTGGGTCCGGAAGGCGTGCGGGCACTGCTGGGCGAGGGCCGCAAGGACGAGAGCGGCGACTTCACCAAGGGGGCGGGGCTGTCGCCCGACCAGGCCGAGGTCGTCATGGGCTTCACCTCCGCCAAGCGCGACACGGGGGCCGCGACGGTCGCCCGGCTGCGGGAGCTGGTGGGAGCCTCCGTGATCGGCTCCGAGGGCGTCGCCGAGCTGGAAAGCATTGCCGCACTTCTCGAGGCGCAGGGCTACGGGCCGGACCGGATCGTGCTGGATCCGGGCGTGGTTCGGGGTCTCGGCTACTACACCGGCCCGGTCTATGAGGCCGAGCTGACCTTCGAGATTCTCGATGAAAAAGGCCGCAAGCGCCAGTTCGGCTCGGTCGCCGGGGGCGGGCGGTATGACGGGCTGGTGAAGCGGTTCACCGGGCAGGACGTCCCGGCGACGGGGGTCTCGATCGGCGTGGACCGGCTGCTCGCCGCGCTGCGGGCCAAAGGGCGTGTGGGCGGCGAGACGGCGGGGCCAGTGGTGGTCACGGTGATGGATCGCGAGCGGATGGCCGACTACATGAGCATGGTGGGCGAGCTAAGGCAGGCAGGCATCCGGGCCGAGGTCTATCTGGGCAACCCGAAGAACTTCGGCAATCAGCTCAAATACGCCGACAAGCGCCAGTCTCCGGTAGCAGTGATCCAGGGCGGGAACGAGGCCGAGAAGGGCACCGTGATCCTGAAAGACCTGATCCTGGGCGCTAAGATCGCCGAGAGCGCAACGCTTGAGGAATGGAAGGATCGACCGGCCCAGGTCGAGGTCGCCCGTGCCGATCTGGTGGCTGCGATCAGAAAGATGCTGGGGCAATGACCCCGAAGGCCGCGATAAGGGCCGAGGGCGAGCGGTTCCTGCAGGCCTTCGTCGCGGCCGGCGCGGTTCCGGTCGAGGCCGATATCCTGCAGCCCGCGGGCACGCTTCTTGACCTTTACGGCGAGGATATCCGCGCGCGGGCCTACGTCACAGACGACCCGGTCCGGGGCGAGATGATGTTGCGGCCGGACTTTACCGTGCCGGTCGTGCAGGCCCACATGGCGCATGGTGCGGAACCGGCGCGCTACGCCTATCTGGGAGAGGTGTTTCGCAAGCAGGCCCGCGGATCTGGGCGGGCCAGTGAGTATCTGCAGGTCGGATACGAGGTCTTCGACCGCGCCGCTCCCGAGGCGGCCGATGCCGAGGTCTTTGCGCTTTTCCGCGATCTTCTGTCGGGGTTGGACCTGCGGCCCGTCACCGGGGATATCGGCATTCTCATGGCAGCCGTCCGGGGTCTGGACACGACCGAGCGGCGGAAGTCGGCCCTTCTGCGGCATGTCTGGCGACCGGCCCGGTTCCGGGCGCTTCTCGACCGGTTTGCCGGGCGGGCGCCGGTCCCTGCCGGGCGGCTCGCTTTGCTGGAGCGGCTGAAAGCCGGGTCACCGGCACAGCTGATCGAGGATGCCGGGACCTTTGTCGGCCTGCGCAGTCCCGAAGAAATCGCGGCGCGGGCCGAGGCGCTGGTGGCCGATGCCGGGACGCCGCCGATCAAGGCTCCCGAGGCGGCACTGCTCTATGATCTCCTCAGCCTCGAAGCTCCGGCGGCGCACGCGCTTGCCCATCTGCGGGGCATTACCTCGATGCTGCCCGCCATCGCCCCGGCGGTGGACCGGTTCGCAGCACGGCTGGAGGCCCTGTCGGCGAAGGGCGTGGACGTCACGACCCTGGCGTTTGAGGCGAGTCATGGCCGGACGGCGCTGGAATACTATGACGGGTTCGTCTTCAGCTTCCTGAAGGACGGGATGCCCCCGGTGGCCTCGGGCGGGCGCTATGATGCGCTGACGGCGGTCCTTGGTGCGGGGGCCTTCATTCCGGCAGTGGGCGGGGTCATCCGGCCCGGGCTGGTCGCGCGGCTGAAGGGGGCAGTGGCATGATCCGGATCGGAGTGCCGTCCAAAGGGCGGCTGATGCAGGACTGCTTCGACTGGTTCGGCGCGCGCGGCGTGGTGATGCGGCGGACCGGCTCGGACCGGGAATACTCTGGCGTAATCGAAGGCTTCGAGGGCGTGGCCCCGGTGCTTCTGTCGGCGGGCGAGATCCCGCGCGAGCTGGCGGCGGGGCGCATTCACCTTGGCGTCACCGGGTCTGACCTTGTGCGCGAGCAGCTTGGCGACGAAGAGGTGGCCGAGGTCGCAAAGCTGGGCTTCGGCCAGGCCGACCTGATCCTGGCAGTGCCGAATGTCTGGATCGACGTCGAGACGGTGGATGACCTTGATGCCGCCGCCGCAGGGTTCCGCAAGGCGCATGGGCATCGCTTGCGGATCGCGACCAAGTATCACCGGCTGGTGCGGGAATTCCTGCAGGCGCAAGGGGTTGCCGACTATCAACTGGTCGACAGCCAGGGCGCGACCGAGGGAACCGTGAAGAACGGAACGGCAGAAGCGATTGCCGACATCACCTCGTCGGGCGAGACGCTGCGCGCCAATCACCTGCGCATTCTGTCGGACGGTTTGATCCATTCCAGCGAGGCGGTCCTCTGGGCGTCGCGCACGGCGGAATGGGCGGCAGCGGACCGTGCCGCCTATGCCGGTCTGGCGGCGAAGCTGGGAGTTGCCGCGCGGCCCTTCTGACTGCGGCTCGGCGATCACTTCGTAACTTCTCGTGGGCACCTACGACGGTACGACTTCGTCGTCCGAGGAGCTCTACCTGCGGGCCAGCGCGACACCGATCCCGGCAAGCGCCATCCCGGCCCAGGCCAGGGGTGGCATCGCCTCGCCCAGAAGCGGCCAGGCGAAGAGCGCCGAGAGCGGCGGGACCAGGTAGAAAAGCGCGGACACCCGGGCGACCTCTCCGGCGCGGATCATCGCGAGGAGGAGGGTGATTGCCACCAGCGAATTGCCGATGATGAGATAGGCGAGCACGCCGAAAAGCTCGGGTGTCCAGTCGGCCTGCAACCCCTCGGCCGCTAATGCGACGGGCAGGGTGAAGGCCGCGCCCACGGCGTACTGGATCAGGTTTGCCGGTACGGGATGGGTCGTCACGCCAAAGCGTTTTTCATAAAGCGTTGCGGCGGTCATGCCGATCAGGCCTCCTACAGCGGCCAATACGCCGAGCGGCGGCTCATGCGCTACGCCCGAGCGGGCGAGGATCACCGTAAGTGCCCCCGAAAGGCCGAGGGCGAGGCCGATCCAGCGAAGGCGGCTTACCCGCTCGCCGACCATCCATGGAGCAATCAGGCTGACGAGGATCGGCTGCAGGCAGACGATGATCGCCACGCCCCCTGCCGAAACCCCGGTCTTGAAGGCGATGTAGCAAAGGCCAAAGTACCCGACCTGGATCAGGAAGCCGGTCACCGCGATGTCGAGGGCGGCTCGGCCCTTCGGCAGATCCGGCTTCAGGATCGGGACCAGTGGCAACAGGACCAGCACCGCGATCAGATAGCGCAGCGCAAGCAGCGTGAAGGGTCCGGCATGGAGGAGGCCGATCTTGGCCACGGCAAACCCGGCCGACCACAGGAGCAGGAAGATCACCGGCGCGGCGGTCAGCCAGAGAGGCTTGGTCATCTGAGGCCGATCTCGGCCAGGGCCTGGGCCAAGGCCGGGGGCAACGGGTCATCCGCCGCCCGGGCCTTCGGCAGATCGCGAGGAGAATCCTTGGGGTCAAGGTAGCGCCAGCCCTGGAAGGGACGGCGGGGGGCGGATTCGGTGCGGATGACCTCGCGGTCCATGATCAGGGCGCAGCGCGGGATGCCGTCGCCGAGATTCACTTCCTCCAGCTCCAGAATGCGCTGGCGACAAAGGATCAGACCCTTGATCACCCAGTATAGCGAGCCGCCATTCAGCACCTCGGCCTCGCGCTTTGGCCACATGCGGGTGACATGGATCGACCGGCCCTCGGGCCAGCGGTGGCTTTCGCTGTCGATCCAGGCGATCTGGTCCTCGACGCTGTCGGCACCGACGCAGAGCTTCAGAAGGTTGACGAATCCGGCTGGCATGGTTCCCCCGCCCAAGACCTAGCAGGCGGGCGGGGGGAGGTGAAGGGGACCGGCCGGAAAGCGCGCGGCCGGTCAGGGGTCAGAGGCTCGGTCCGTCGACGCGGATGCTCTGCTCCATCGCCATGCACTGGTCGTAGATGAAGACGTCAAAGCCCGAGAGCTTGTCCCGCCATTCCGGGGCCAGTTCGGCCACGCATTGCACGGTGACCCGGTCGATGAAATTGTCGAACACCGCCCAAGGGTTGGTCGTGTCCGCCGGGGCCATGCCCTCGGCAATGGCGGTCGAGCCAAGCGCGTTCAGCGCCGCGCCATGCAGGTCGGTCATGAAGGCAAGCTGTTCTTCCACATCCGCCTTGGTGCCCGCGCGCCCGACATGGCCCGCAACCAGATGTTCGAAGTCATATTTCGCGTTGATCTGGCCCACGAGGTCGAACACCCCAGGAATGTCATGCGCGATGGCCATGCGCCGCCACATCATCCAGCCGGGGAAGATGACGTCGATCAGCATCAGGGTCCGGCTTTCGGGGTGCCAGATCTCGATGTTGCCCGGTTCGTGGTTCGGACCCGAGTAGTTGAGTTCCAAAAGCTGGTTTGCGGCCGTCACCTGGAACGGCGTGTCGATGCCGTCGAAAGTCACCGTTGGCAGCGGGCGGTTCGGGTCCGCCGCGCGGGCCAGGATGTTTGCCGTTTCCTGATGCGCGATGATCTGCATCTCGGGATTGGTGGCGAGGATCTGGGCCGCAAAGCCGATATGGTCGACATGGGCATGGCTGTAGATCAGATGGGTGATCTTGGCCCCGGGAGCGATGTCTTCGGCCGCTTTCAGGATCTTGTCGCCGATCGGCGGCGGTGCATCGACGACGACCAGACCTTCGTCGGTCTGGACGATCATCATCTGATAGACGCCTTCGGTGACCATGAAGGCGCCGGCGCCCAGGTCCTCGATCCGGTAGCCCTTTTCGGGGTCGATGTCGGGGGCGAGACCGGCCTCGTGGATCGGGTCGTAATGGTCATTGTGGGCCATGGGCGGCGCAATGTCGGTCGCGCCCGGGTAGGGGGTCAGGGTCTGGGCGTAAGTGGGCAGGGCCAATGCCGTCAGCATCAGCCAGCCCGCAAGACTGCGGGTGCGCATGTAAGGTTCCTTATGATGAGGGACGCAAGAAGCCGTTGGCCATTTGCATCTGGTTAGTGTAGTGATCGATACAGAAGTCGGAATCGCGCCGCAAGGGGTTTTTTAGTGACCGATACAAAAGAGGCGAAACGCACTGGCCGCCCCCGGGCGTTCGATGCCGAACAGGGCGTGGCGACTGCGGCACGGCTTTTCTGGGAAAAGGGCTACGATGCCGTGGGCGTGGCCGAGCTGGCGCAGTCCATCGGGATCAACCCGCCCAGCCTCTACGCAGCTTTCGGCAGCAAGCGTGAGCTTTTCCAGCGCGCGCTTGGCCACTATTCGGCCACGCAGGGGCAGTTCTTCTCCTGGCTCGAAACCCCCGATGCCCCGGCCTATGAGACGCTGGTCCGGGTCCTGGCGGAAGCCGCGCGGTCGGGCACGGCGGATGCGGCGGCGCGCGGCTGCCTGGTGCTGGACGGCACCCGCAACTGCACTGACCCGGCCGCAAGGGCGCTGACAGCGGCAGTCCGGGCCGAACTGCGGGAAAAGGCGCGGGCCCTGGTCGCGCGCGAACACCCTGCCATGGCCGAGGCAGCGGCGGACTATTTCATGTTCGTCCTGACGGCGATTTCCGGTTCGGCCATCGAAGGCACCCCCCTGCCGCGCCTGATGCAGGACATCGACCTGGCCAGCCGAGGCCTGCGCAACATGCTGGGGCAGGGCTAGCCCCCAGATATCGCGCCTCTTCCCGACCTGCCCGCAATGCCTGTTGAAAGGAACCGCTCTGGGGCGTAGCTTGGGCGTTCCCCGCATTCCTGAAAGCCTGCCCGCCATGAGCGCCTTTTCCGCCCCAATCGCCGAAGCCATCTGGGACATGAAATACCGCTTCAAGGAAGCGGATGGCACGCCCATCGACGGCACGGTCGAGGACAGCTGGCGCCGCATCGCCCGGGCCCTGGCCGAGGTCGAAAAGGACCCGGCAAAGTGGGAGGGCGAATTCTACGCGGCGCTTGAAGGCTTCAAGTTTCTGCCCGCCGGACGGATCACGGCGGGGGCGGGAACCGGACGGCAGGTGACCCTCTTCAACTGCTTCGTCATGGGCACGATCCCGGACACGATGGAAGGCATCTTCACCGGCCTGAAAGAAGCCGCGCTGACCATGCAGCAGGGCGGCGGGATCGGTTATGATTTCTCGACCATCCGCCCGCGCGGGGCCGAGGTGAAAGGCGTCGCCGCCGATGCCTCCGGCCCGCTGAGCTTCATGGATGTCTGGGACGCGATGTGCCGGACGATCATGTCGGCAGGCAGCCGCCGCGGTGCGATGATGGCGACGATGCGCTGCGACCACCCGGACATCGAGGCCTTCATCGAAGCGAAGAAAGACCCCGCGCGACTCAGGATGTTCAACCTCTCGGTCCTGGTCACTGACGCCTTCATGGCAGCGGTGAAGGCAGATGGCCCGTGGGAGCTGGTCTTCGGCGGCCGCATCTACAAGACGGTCGAGGCGCGCGATCTGTGGAACAGGATCATGCGCTCCACCTTCGATTTCGCCGAACCGGGGGTGATCTTCATCGACCGCATCAACGCGATGAACAACCTCGGCTATGTCGAGACCATCGCCGCCACCAACCCCTGCGGCGAGCAGCCCTTGCCGCCCTATGGCGCCTGCCTCTTGGGCTCGATCAACCTGCCGACACTGGTGAAGGACGCCTTCGAGACCCATTCGTCGATGGACATGAAGGCGCTGGACCATCTGGTCCGCGTCGCCGTCCGGGCAATGGACAACGTCGTCGACGCCAGCCGTTTTCCTCTGCCGGAGCAGGCGGCGGAAGCCAAGGCCAAGCGGCGGATCGGCCTCGGGGTCACCGGGCTGGCCGATGCGCTGCTGATGGTCGGCCTGCGCTATGGGTCGGAGGAGGCCGCGAAGGTCACCGAAATCTGGATGCATGCCATCGCGCGCTCGGCCTACCTCGCCTCGGTCGATCTGGCGAAGGAGAAGGGGGCATTTCCGCTCTTCGAAGCGGAGGGCTACCTCGCCAGCGGCAACATGCAGCAGATGGACAAGGACGTCCGCGAGGCCATCGCCAAGCATGGCATCCGCAATGCCCTTCTGACCTCGGTCGCGCCGACCGGGACGATCTCGCTTTACGCCGGAAACGTCTCATCCGGGATCGAGCCGGTCTTCGCCTATGCCTATACCCGCAAGGTCCTGCAGAAGGACGGCTCCCGCACCGAGGAAGAGGTCGTCGACTACGCCGTCCGCCTCTGGCGCGAAAGGCATGGCGACGCGCCCCTGCCCGAACATTTCGTCAACGCCCAGACCCTTCCGCCCTTGGACCACGTCCGCATGCAGGCGGCGGCGCAGAAATGGGTCGACAGCTCGATCTCCAAGACCATCAACTGCCCGGCCGACATCAGCTTTGACGACTTCAAGGAGGTCTACATGGCCGCCTGGGATCAGGGCTGCAAGGGCTGCACGACCTATCGCCCGAACGACGTGACGGGGTCCGTCCTGACCGTCAGCGAGAAGGAAACCGCCCCGGTGTCCTCGCAGCCGGTGACGGGGGGAGAAGTGGTCTATCTGTCAGACCCGCTGGACCGCCCCGCCGCGCTGGAAGGCCAGACCTACAAGGTCAAATGGCCGGGGTCCGAGCACGCGCTCTACATCACCATCAACGACATCGTCATCGCCGGCCACCGCCGCCCGTTCGAGGTGTTCATCAACTCCAAGAACATGGAGCATTTCGCCTGGACCGTAGCCCTGACCCGGATGATTTCGGCCGTGTTCCGGCGGGGCGGGGATATCTCTTTCGTCGTGGAAGAGCTGAAAGCCGTCTTCGACCCCCGCGGCGGCGCCTGGATGGAGGGGCGCTACATCCCCTCGATCCTCGCCGCCATCGGCGGGGTGATCGAACGCCACCTGATCGACATCGGCTTTATCGAGGGCGAGGGGCTGGGCCTGAAATCCGACCCGAAGGCTGAGCTGTTGCGGGTCGGAGAGGCTCCGAGGGGGAAGGCGTGTCCGTCCTGCGGAAGCTATGACCTGCGGATGGTGGAAGGGTGCCTGACCTGCGGGTCGTGTGGGCATTCGAAGTGTGGGTGAGGGGGAAGCGTTGGTCGCATCTTAAGAGGACGCGCCAAGCTATCGCGCTTTTTCGCCGGTAGGCTCTTCCGGAGTCTTTGCAGTCTGATCCTCAATAAGCGAAGGCGCACTGCTTTCGCTGAGAGCCGGTGCAGGCGGGATCAGCGTAATCCAGTTGAGCCACTCAAGTTGCCTAATCAGGTGTGCCTCCTGAGGACCGAAAAACAAAGTCACCCGCAAGAACTTGCAGCCACGAAAAGTACAGTTTCGCAGACTGGCGCCATTGAAGAACTGCCGTTCGCCAGAAAGTGCAACCGCATCAACCGTACCCGGCTGAACGTTGTTGATTGCATTGTCAGACTGCAAGAAGAGGTTCGCAGGACCCACGATCTCGCAATCGACAAAGGTCTTCCCGTCTACAAAGGGGTTGGATGGCAAGATGAAGTCGTTCAGGAAGATGCGCTTTCCCTCGAATACCTTGGCAAGTGGGTCCACACCACCCGTGGCTGCCATGAACTTGGCATCATAGCGAGCCCTTACCGCACGACCTTGCCCGAAACCGTAAAGAGCGACGCATCCGGCGTATAAGAACAGCCCCAAGAACCCCGCAGCAACCCACGAAAAGGGACTATACGCGCTCAGTATACCGGTGGCCCAAGTTGCCCACGCAGGCAAGACAATGGACGTAGCCGGGAAAAGGATTCCCCAAATTGCTGCGCCGAGTGACAGTCGCCACTCGATGCCGGACAAAAACTGATTGAACTTTGAAAACATGGTCTCATCATGCCTCACTGGGCAATGGTTGTGGAGTCCCCATTAGCCCCCTACCCCGTTCGCCCGCGCCACGAAGTCGGTCAGGTGGGGCACATAGTCCTCCGGCCCCGCGCCGCCCTGCGCCACCGCCGAGGCAAACCTGTTCTTCGCGGCACTCGCCATCGTGGTGGTGACGGTGGCGGCGTTGGCCATGTACACCTGATAGCGCAGGTCCTTGTGGGCATTCGAAGTGTGGGTGGGGGCGAGCGGAAGCCCTTCAGGACCACCAAGCTTGTGACCGATTGGTCGGAAGTGCTCTGACCCGCTGCATCAAGCCCGCCAGGACCGCGCGCGGGAAAGCCAGCCTCCTCTCAGTATAGTTTTGACCTGCAGTCCTTCACCCGTCAGGCTTGCGCGGCGGCATCATGAAAGGCCAGCCAGATGAGAGACGAGGTCTTTGGAAGCGACGATCAGCGCGCGCTGTTGCGCCGCGGCAGAAGCCTGGCTGCCCTGCTGGGACATGACAGGCGCTACAGCTATTACGGTCGCTCGGTCGGCTTGCCCGGACCCGAGGACGGCGACATCGATCACCTTGCGGCCCTCGCCATCGTCCAGGGCAGCGCGACCTATCTGGCCGTTCCGCTGGACCAGGTCGAAGCCATCAAGGCTTCGGTCGTGGCGCGCGGTCTGGTGCCCATGGTCTATGACAGGTGGGACGGGTCTGACCTTGCCATCGCCGCGGCCCGACGGGTTGTTGCCACTTGCTCCTTGCCCGATGACGTGACCATGCAGCGTCTGGATGCGTCGTCGGCGGAGGGGCATTTGGCGTCACTGGCCGAGATGGCCCTGGGCTGCGGTGTCCTGCCGCCCTGTGGCGAGGTCCTGCGCGGCCTCTTGCGGCCCGCCGTCTGTCTGGTGGCCATTGACCGCAGCTCCAAGGTGGTGTCCTGCGCGGCGTCCTCGGCCTATGCCCATCAGGATCACCCCCGACAGGGCAGGAAGGCTTGGTGGGGCATGCTGGCCACGGACATGGCGCGGCGTGGTCAAAAGCTGTCGCTCATTCTTGGGGCACATGCCTTGCTTGAGATGGAATCACGCTTCGGATTTGGCGATTTCATGACCGGGGTCGAGCCCGGGAATGCGCCATCAGAAGCCATCTGCGCCCGAATGGGGCTTGCCAAGGGGCAGTCTGCGGTCATCGGATGCACCGATCTGCGCGCCCTGGCGAGTGGACGCATGACGAAATAGGGCTTGGGGCGGCCGCATCCGCGCAGCGGACCTGACTTTAGTTGGTATCCCCGCCCTGACCAAGTCGCAGCGACCGGAACTGGCGCGGACCTGGGCCCTACTTCACCCCGTTCGCCCGCGCTACGAAGTCGGTCAGGTGGGGCACATAATCCTCCGGCCCCGCCCCACCCTGCGCCACCGCCGAGGCAAAGCTGTTCTTCGCCGCACTCGCCATCCTGGTGGCGACAGTGGCGGCGTTGGCCATGCTCTCCAGATAGCGCAGGTCCTTGTAGGCGTTCGTGAGCGTAAAGCGGTGGGCCTCGCGGTTGCCCTCCAAAGCGTAGCCCATGAAGGTCTGGTAGAAGCCGCAGTCCATGCGGCCCTCCCGGATCACGCTGTCGAACGTGGTGGTAGAGATGCCGACCTTGGCGGCCAGCGCCAGCGCCTCGGCATAGATCGCGGCATAGCCGAGAGAGAGGAAGTTGTTCAGAAGCTTCATCCGGTGCCCGTCGCCGACCCGGCCAATGTGGACGATCTTGCCGGCCCAGGTGGCGATGACGGGCTGGATGCGGGCAAAGATCTCGGGTTCCGCGCCCACCATGCAGTCGAGCGTCCCCGCCCAGGCCTCTTTCGGCGTGCGGGAGAGGGGGGCGTCGGCAAAATGGATGCCTTTGGCGGCAAGGTCGGTGGCGAGGCGTTCGGTGACGGTGGGGTCGGAGGTGGAGCAGTCGACGATCACGGCACCGGGCCTCAGGTGGGGGGTCATCTTCGCCACAGCCTCGGCCACCTGGGGCGAGCCGGGGAGGGTCAGGAAGATGATCGTCGACCGGGCAGCGAGGTCTTCGAGGTTGGCCTCGACAGCACCCCGCCCGATCAAGTCATCGACCGGCGCGCGGTTGCGGTGGGCCGTGACGGTGAGGGGATAGCCCTTCTCGACGATGTTCTTCGCCATGCCGTGGCCCATGAGGCCGGTGCCGACAAAGCCGATGGTTTCCGGGGTCTCAGTCATGGTCGCTCCCTCTGCGGACCCGGGTAGTGTCGGACCTTCGCTCGCCCGGGACAAGCGGCCTGTTGGACTTTCGGCAACGGAGGTGCGGATCGGGCTGGTAGCCCGCCTCATGCCCTTTCCCCTTCGGCAACCGCGTGTTATCGCCCCCGCGTCATGTCGTCCTCGAAGAACCCCGTCAAAGGCATCTGGCTTATGGTGGCCGCCGTCGCCGCCTTTGCGGCGCAGGACGGGTTTTCCCGGCATCTGGCCGGGGAATATTCGACCCTGATGATCATCATGATCCGCTACTGGGCCTTCGCCGGTTTCGTGATCGTTCTGGCATTGCGCCGCCCCGAGGGCCCCCGCGCTGCGATCCGGTCGACCCGGCTTCCCGCCCATGTGCTGCGCTCTTGCCTTCTGGTGGCCGAGATCTGCCTGATCGTCTGGGGGTATACATTGATCGGCCTGATCAACAGCCACGCGGTCTTCGCCGTCTGCCCGCTGTTGATCGTCGCGCTGTCCGGCCCGATCCTGGGCGAGCGCATCAGCTGGCAGCGCTGGGCGGCGGTCGCGGCCGGGCTGGCGGGGGTGCTGATCATCCTGCGGCCGGGGCTCGGCGTCTTCTCCTGGCCTGCGCTCTTGCCGCTTGCCTCGGCCTTCCTCTTCGCGATGTATTCCGTCCTGACCCGCCTCACCACCCGGGACGAGCCGACCTTCCCCGCCTTCTTCTGGCCCGGCGTGATTGGCGCGGTTCTGATGACCGCGATCGGCCTGCCGCAGCTTGAACCGATGGTCCCGCAGGATATGGGTTTCCTGGCGCTCTATTGCGCTCTGTCGATCCTGTCGCACTGGCTTTTGCTCAAGTGCTACGAGGCGATCGAGGCGGCACGGGTGCAGCCCTATGCCTATCTGCAGATCGTGTTCGTGACGCTCATCGGCCTTACTGTCTTTGGCGAGACGCTGGAACTGCCGGTGGCCCTGGGCGCCGTGGTCATCATTGCCGCCGGGCTCTATGCCCTGTCGCTTGAGCGCAAGCCCGCATGACCCCGGACCATCACGCCCCGCAGAACACCAAGCTGGGCATCTGGCTGATGATCGCGACCACGGTAGTCTTCGCGGTGCAGGACGGGATCTCGCGCCATCTGGGCTCGACCTACTCGGTCTACATGGTGGTGATGGTCCGTTTCTGGTTCTTCGCCCTTTTCGTCATGGCCCTTGCCGCCCGCGCACCAGGAGGCCTGAAAGCCGCAACGCGCTCGGCCATGCCTATGGTGCAGCTCGCCCGGGGCCTGATCCTGGTGGCGGAAATCGCGGTGATGCTGGTGGCCTTCGTCAAGCTGGGCCTGATCGAGGCGCATGCCGTCTTCACCTGCTATCCGCTTCTCGTCGCCGCTCTTTCCGGTCCGATCCTGGGCGAAAAGGTCGGCTGGCGGCGGTGGACCGCGATCCTGGTGGGCTTTGCCGGTGTGTTGATCATCCTGCAGCCGGGCTTCGGGGTCTTTTCGCCCTGGGCGCTGGTGCCGCTGCTGTCAGCCACGATGTTCGCGATCTACGGCCTGCTGACACGCTATGTCGCCCGCAAGGACAGCGCATCGGTCAGCTTCTTCTGGACCGGTGTCGTGGGCGCCGTGGCGATGACACCCTTTGGGCTTTTGCACTGGACCTGGATGACCCCGGCCGACTGGGGATGGATGGCGCTTCTGTGCTGCACGGCGGCGCTCAGCCATTGGCTCCTCATCAAGTCCTATGCCGTGGCCGAGGCATCGGCGATCCAGCCGTTCGCTTATTTGCAGCTGGTCTGGGCCAGCGGGATCGGCCTTGTGGTTTTTGGCGAGACGCTCCGGATCAACGTCGTGATTGGCGCGGGGATCGTGGTGGCTGCCGGGATCTTCACGCTCTGGCGGCAACGGGTCCGTGAAAAGGCCGCGCTGCGGGCCTGACGCCCAGGAACGCGTGATCCCGGCAGCAAAGCGCACTGGTTGCCCCGCCCCTCTCCTGCGCGTAAAACCCTGCCAACAGAAGACAGGAGCCCGCCCATGCCCGCCCCGAAACCCGTCGTCCTATGCATCCTTGACGGCTGGGGCATCGGTCCGGACCCGGCGACCTCGGCCCCGGCGCAGGCCAATGTGCCGAACTTCAACCGGCTCTGGGCCAATTGCCCTCATGCCACCCTGACGACCTTCGGGCCGGACGTGGGCCTGCCGCGCGGACAGATGGGCAATTCCGAGGTCGGCCACACCAACATCGGCGCGGGCCGCGTCGTGGCGATGGACCTCGGCGCCATCGACCTTGCGGTCGAAGATGGCAGCTTCGCCCAGAACCCCGCCATTCTCGACTTTGCCGCGAAGGTGAAGGCCAAGGGCGGCACGGCCCATCTGTTGGGCGTCGTCTCTGACGGGGGCGTGCATGGCCATATCAGCCACGTCATCGCCGCTTGCACCGCGCTCACCGCGCTTGGGGTTCCGGTCGCGCTGCATGCGATCACCGATGGCCGGGATGTGGCCCCCTCCTCGGCGGCGGGCTTCGTCGCGCAACTGGCCGCCGCCATGCCGGAAGGCGCCCGGATCGCCACGGTCTGCGGCCGTTACTGGGCGATGGACCGCGACAACCGCTGGGACCGGGTCGAGCGTGCCTTTGCCGCCATGGTCCGCGCCTCGGGCGAGATCGCCCCGGATGCGGCAAGCGCCGTGACCCATTCCTATGCCAAGGGCGAGACGGATGAATTCCTCGCGCCTTCGGTGATTGCGGGCTATCAGGGCATGAAAGACGGCGACGGGCTCTTCTGCCTCAATTTCCGCGCCGACCGTGCGCGCGAGATTCTCGCGGCGCTCGGCGACCCCGGCTTCACGGCTTTCGATGCCGGGGCGCGGCCGCACTGGTCGGCGATGCTTGGCATGGTCGAATATTCCGACGCCCATAACGCCTATATGGGCACGGCCTTCCCAAAGCGGGTGCTGGTCAACACGCTGGGCGAATGGGTAGCCTCGCACGGCCTGACCCAGTTCCGCCTGGCCGAGACCGAGAAATACCCCCATGTCACCTTCTTCCTGAACGGCGGCCGCGAGGTGCCCTATCCGGGCGAAGACCGCGCCATGCCGCCTTCACCCAAGGTCGCGACCTATGACCTGCAGCCCGAGATGAGCGCGGATGAGGTCTCTGACCGCTTCGTCGAGGCGATCGAAAAGGGCTATGACCTGATCGTGGTCAACTACGCCAACCCCGACATGGTCGGCCATACCGGCAGCCTTCCAGCCGCGATCAAGGCCTGCGAGGCGGTGGACCGGGGCCTTGGCCGCGCGCTGAAGGCGCTGGAGGCCCGGGGCGGTGCGATGATCGTCACGGCTGACCACGGCAATTGCGAAGTCATGGTCGATCCCGTCACCGGCGGCCCGCATACCGCGCACACGACCAACCCGGTTCCGGTGATCCTGGTCGGCGGCCCCAAGGGGGCAAACCTGCGCAGCGGAAGACTCGCCGATCTTGCTCCCACGATCCTGCAGCTCATGGGCCTGCCGCAACCGGCGGAAATGACCGGGACCTCGCTTATCGCATGATCCGCGCCGCCCTCCTTGCGCTTATCCTGTCGGGTCCGGTCGCGGCCGAAACCGTGGCAGAACAGGCAGCGAAGGCTTCGGCCGAGCTGCAGAGCGCCGTCGCAGCCCTTGAGGCCGCGACCGAGGCACGGGATCGGGTCTCGGCCCTGTCGCAGACGATCCGCGCCTATGAGCAGGGCCTCTCCGCCCTGCGGGGCGCACTGCGTGAGGCCGCCCTGCGCGAGACGGCCCTCACGCGCCAGTTCGAGTCCAAGCGAGACGGGATCGGCCGCCTGCTTGGCGTGCTGGCCACGATGGAGGCCAACCCGGGACCGCTCCTGCTTCTGCATCCCGAGGGTGCGCTTGGAACCGCACGGTCGGGCATGATCCTTGCGGATGTGACCCCGGCGCTCGTGTCCGAAGCCTCGGCCCTCAAGGCCGAACTCCTGGAACTGTCCGAGCTTCGGGCCCTCCAGCTCTCGGCAGGCGCGGTGCTGGAAAAGGGTCTGGTAACGGCACAACTCGCGCGCACGGAACTGTCGAAGGCGATTTCAGACCGTACCGACCTGCCTCGTCGTTTCACGGAAGACCCCGAAGTCCTTAAGGGCCTTCTAGACAGCGCCGACACGCTGGATGCCTTCGCGGCTGGCCTTTCGCCCGACGCCGAAAGTGGTACGTCCTTTGCCGACCAACTTGGAAAGCTGCCGCTACCGGTGCTGGGAACCGTCCTGCGCCTTCCAGGAGAACCCGACGCGGCCGGAACCCGCCGGCCTGGCGTGACCCTGGCCACGCAGGCCCGCGCCCTTGTCACCGCGCCGTGGCCCGCGACCATCCGTTACCGGGGGCCGCTCCTTGACTACGGAAATGTGATGATCCTTGAACCGGGCGACGGCTATCTTCTTGTGCTCGCCGGCATGGATATCCTGTATGGCGAAGTGGGAGAGGTCGTCGCCGGCGATGCCCCCCTTGGGCTGATGGGCGGCCCCGAGGCGGCAACGGCGGAATTCATGGCGCAGGCACCAGATCGGTCTGGTGGGCGCGATACGGAAACGCTTTATATGGAACTCAGACAAGGCGCATTGCCCGTGGACCCGATGCAGTGGTTCGCAGGCCTGGCCCGTACAGGAGACTGACGAGGATGAAGAAGCAAGTGATGGCCGCGCTGGCCGGGACCGTCGCGGGGGCCGTTTTGACCACGCAGGTCGCGGGACCACTCGTCGCCCAGGAATCGGTACAGGACAGCTCGGTCTACGAACAGCTGGACCTGTTCGGCGACATCTTCGAACGCGTCCGCGCCCAGTATGTCGAAGAGGTTCCGACCGACGAACTGGTGACTGCCGCGATCAACGGCATGCTCACCTCGCTTGACCCGCATTCGTCCTATCTGTCCGCCAAGGACTTCGAGGACATGCAGGTCCAGACCAAGGGCGAATTCGGCGGCCTCGGGATCGAAGTGACCCAGGAAGAGGGCTTCATCAAGGTCATCTCGCCAATGGATGGCACCCCCGCCGCCAAGGCCGGGATCCAGGCAGGCGACTTCATCACCCATGTCAACGGCGAGCCGCTTCTGGGCTTGATCCTTGACGAGGCGGTCGAAAAGATGCGCGGCCCGATCGGATCCGAAATCATCATCACCATCGTCCGCGAAGGCACGCCGGAACCCTTCGACGTCTCGATCATCCGCGACACGATCAAGCTTGTCGCCGTTCGGGGCCGGGTCGTGGGCAACACCGCCGTTCTGCGGATCACCACGTTCAACGACCAGACGACCTCGGGCATGATCGAGGCGTTGAACAAGGGGATCGAGGAACTGGGCGGTGCCGAAAACCTTGATGGTGTGGTCATCGACCTGCGCAACAACCCCGGCGGGCTTCTGAACGAGGCGATCTCGGTATCGGACGCCTTCCTCGACAAGGGCGAGATCGTCTCGACCCGGGGTCGCGTTGCCGGCAGCGGCGAACGCTACAATGCCCAGCCGGGCGACGTGATCTATGGCAAGCCGATCGTCCTTCTGATCAACGGCGGCTCGGCTTCGGCCTCGGAAATCGTCGCGGGGGCGCTGCAGGATCACCGCCGCGCTGTCGTCGTCGGGACCAAGAGCTTCGGCAAGGGCTCGGTCCAGACGCTGATCCCGCTTCGGGGCGACGGCGCCATGCGCCTGACCACGGCGCGCTATTACACGCCCTCGGGCCGTTCGATCCAGGCGCTCGGCATCTCGCCCGACATCGTGGTGAACCAGCCCGAGCGCCCGCCCGTCGATCCAAACGCAACCGAGGAAGAGAAGAGCGCTGCGCTGCGTGAACAGTCCGAGGCCGATCTGCGCGGTGCGATCAGCAACGACTCGATGACGGATGAGGAAAAGCGGCTCTACGAGGAGGAACTCGCCCGGGCCGAGGAAGCTGCCAAGCTCCGGGACGAGGATTACCAGCTTGCCTATGCCGTCGACATCATCAAGGGGCTCACCGCAATCGCCCCTGCCGCACCGTAAGCAGCCGGGCGGCCGATGACTGACCCGAATGACCTGCCTTACCGGCCCTGCGTGGGCGTCGTCCTGATCGACGCCCGCGGTCTGGTCTTTGCCGGGCAGCGGATCGACAGCCCCTCACCCGCCTGGCAGATGCCGCAGGGCGGAATCGATGACGGCGAAAAGCCGCGCGAGGCCGCCTATCGCGAGCTTTGGGAAGAGACGGGGGTCACGCGTGACCTGGTTGAGTTCGTCGGCAAGACGCATGGCTGGGTGACCTACGACCTGCCGCCCGAGCTTCTGGGCAAGGTCTGGGGCGGCAAGTACCGGGGCCAGAAACAGAAATGGTTCCTGTTCCGCTTCAAGGGGCAGGACAGCGACATCAGGATCGCCACCGACCACCCCGAATTCGCGCAGTGGCGCTGGATTCTGGCCGACGAGATGGCCGCAAGCATCGTCCCCTTCAAACGCGCCGTCTACGACGAGGTCATTCGGAGTTTCAGGGCTTATCTGGCGTAACCTGATCCTTCAAACGATTGCGGTAGCTATGCAACCAGTTCCGTTCGCTCCTGAGATAGAAGATGCGTTCCGCGTACATCCGATCCATGCAGTAAGTCAGCGGCAACATTCGACGTTCGGCGTAGCTTAACTCGGCCACCACGAGGCCTTCCACGCTGCAACTGCTCAAGGCGTAATCTGACCATGCAAGCTCGGCCTCGACAGCAGCTCGCATCATGCCGACGGTCGTGACCAAGTCCATTTCAAAGCGTTCCTGGTCCAGCAAGTCAGCCGCACGCAGTTGCAACATCAGTTCGGCCTGATGCAACGACTCCCAGGCGCTTCGGCGTGGAAAGCAGTTCCGCGGTTCCGGGTAGGGCCATTCGCCAATTTCACCCAAGCATTCCCGCGTTGCTTTCCCTGCGCATGATACCGCCTCACTGTGGCTGGTTGCTGCGTCTATGCAGCTCTCAGTCCGCTCCCGGATTACAATGAAGTCGCGCGCCCAATCCTCGTAGTCATCTGCGTGAACGGGGGACGCCAAAGAAGCCAGAACAAGAAGCATAAGCGCTTTCATGGCTGACTCTCGATTTTGATCTCGCGCAGGAATGCACGAAGCGCGAACATTCGTTCTACCACAAGGTCCATTTCGCAATGCGGTCCAACGGTGATCGCGGCCGTGCCCCCGGCAACCTGCTGTACGTCAAACACACACTGAGCAACGCGGTACTTCGCCCAGTTCTCTTGAGCCTTCAGAAAAGTCTGATGGGCAAACGGGGAGCGTTCAGCTTTCTGGGCGATTTCGTTGTCCTTCAGCACGGACCATGCCTCGAGGTTCCTTTCCTGAATTGACAGGAGATGATCCCATAGGGCCAGCTCCCGCCGATTGCATCCCGCTTGATCTGGATGGATCGGTTCTCTCCCCATCCTCCCCAAGCAGCCCTCATAGGTCAGGTTTACGCAGCCCTGCGCGGCCTCCGAGGTCTCTGCCGCATCAAAACATGTGGAAATCAGCGCAAGGTCTTCACGGGCGTCCTTGTCGAAGTCAACATCAGCCGCCGCTGGGGCCGCCAAAAGCACAGAAAGGAACAGGACGCGCATCGTGGCAACCGTTCAGATGTGAATGGACTCATCTTTCCATGGCCTCCGAGCCGCCACAAGGCCGGGTCGGTTCCACTGCGGTGGGGGGTGACCCATGTCGCCCGTGCCAAATCCAGAGTGACCTTCCGGCAGTGGCATTGACACATCGCAAGGCGAACCCGGGCATGACCGGGCAGACTGGGCTTTCTGCAGCCAAGGGGTCCAGCCATGCGTTTCGCCCTTACCACCTCCCTGGTCTTTCTCGCTCTCTTCGTCGTGCCCATCATCAGCTACGGCATCTTCTCGCGGTTCACCGGCCTGCAGCCGCCCGGCGATGACCCCACTGCTTTTCTGGCCGGCGTCGCGGTCTCGAAAATCGGTACCGCCATCGCCTTCACCGGCATCTGGCTTGTCGGCCGCGAGGCGCTTGGGCCGCAGTGGGCGCTTTACGTCCTGCTCTGGTGGGGGATGTTCGTCCTGGGCGAGGTCGGCCAGGCCCTTGGCCCGGATTACAGCTGGCAGGAAGCCATCGCCGGGATCCTGTCCGAGACGATCTATCTGCCGCTTTCCGGCCTGATCGTGGCCCGGCTTCTGCCGGTCTAGCCCCGCCCAGACGGAACAGCGTTCCTTGGTTTCCGTTCTTGTCCCGGTTCCATGGGAAATCCGCCCCGCCTGACGCTGCAGCGCAGAACCGTTGCCTTTCGGGGCCATTTCCAACGGCATTTCCGCCTTTTCTAGTGCGAAATCCCCGCATTCGCTTGAATTCGGCCCCTTTCCCGCGCTACGGACCCGCGCAAATGCGGCCCTGACCGCGCAGAAAGGTTGAACCGATGTCCCTTGCGAACCATGCCCCGATCCCGGAGCTTTACGTCTCATACGACTCTGCCCAGAAGCTGAAAATTGAGGCCGGGCAGCTCCCCTCCTGGGACCTGACGCCCCGGCAGATCTGCGACCTGGAACTGCTGATGAACGGCGGGTTCAACCCGCTCAAGGGCTTCATGGGGCAGGCGGATTACGAGGGCGTGGTGGAAAACATGCGCCTGGCAAGCGGCGCGCTGTTCCCGATCCCGATCACACTGGACGTGTCCGAGGCCTTCGCCGACAAGGTCGAACCCGGCCAGGACATCGCCCTGCGCGACCAGGAAGGGGTGATCCTCGCCATTCTGTCGATCTCCGACAAATGGGTGCCGAACAAGGCGAATGAGGCCGAGAAGGTCTTTGGCGCCGATGACCTTGCCCATCCGGCGGTCAACTACCTGCACAATACGGCCGGCAAGGTCTACCTCGGCGGCCCGGTGACCGGCATCCAGCAGCCGGTGCACTACGACTTCAAGGCCCGCCGCGACACGCCGAACGAGCTTCGCGCGCTTTTCCGCAAGCTCGGCTGGCGCAAGGTCGTGGCTTTCCAGACCCGCAACCCGCTGCACCGCGCGCATCAGGAACTGACCTTCCGCGCCGCGCGTGAGGCGGAAGCGAACCTCCTGATCCACCCGGTCGTCGGCATGACCAAGCCGGGCGATGTCGACCACTTCACCCGCGTCCGCTGCTATGAGGCGGTGCTGGACAAGTACCCGGCCCAGACCACGGCCCTGTCGCTCCTCAACCTCGCCATGCGCATGGCGGGCCCGCGTGAGGCTGTCTGGCACGGCATCATCCGCAAGAACCACGGCTGCACCCACATGATCGTCGGCCGCGACCACGCCGGTCCGGGCAAGAACAGCGCAGGCAAGGATTTCTACGACCCCTACGCCGCGCAGGAGCTTTTCGCCCAGCACGCGGCGGAAATCGGCATCGAAATGGTCGACTTCAAGCACATGGTCTATGTGCAGGAGAAGGCCCAGTACTACCCGGCGAACGAGATCCCGGAAGGCTCGACCGTCCTCGACATCTCGGGCACCGAGCTTCGCCGCCGCCTGCGCGAAGGGCTGGACATCCCGGAATGGTTCTCCTTCCCCGAGGTGGTGACCGAACTCCGCAAGACCAGCCCCGCGCGGTCGAAGCAGGGCTTTACCGTCTTCTTCACCGGCCTTTCCGGCAGCGGCAAATCCACCATCGCCAACGCGCTGATGGTCAAGCTGATGGAGATGGGCGGGCGCCCGGTCACGCTTCTGGACGGTGACGTGGTGCGGAAACACCTGTCGTCGGAACTGGGGTTCTCCAAGGAACACCGCGATCTGAACATCAAGCGGATCGGCTATGTCGCCTCGGAAATCACCAAGAACGGCGGCATCGCGATCTGTGCGCCGATCGCGCCCTATACCGCGACCCGCCGCGCCGTCCGCGAGATGATCGAGGCGTTCGGGGCCTTCGTTGAAGTCCATGTCGCCACCTCGATCGAGGAATGCGAACGCCGCGACCGCAAGGGGCTCTACAAGCTCGCCCGGGAAGGCAAGATCAAGGAATTCACCGGGATTTCCGACCCCTACGAGGCGCCGACTGCCGCCGAGCTGGTGGTGGACACCGAGAATGTCGATGTCGACCACTGCGCGCATCAGGTGCTGCTGAAGCTGGAACAGATGGGCCTGATCCGGGCCTGATCGCCGATCTTGAGGAAAAGGCCGCGCCCAGGGCGCGGCCTTTTTCGTTCACTCGGCCCGCATCATCCGGCGCAGGAGCCCGTCCTTCAGCACATACTGGTGGTAAAGCGCCATCAACGCATGGCCCAGGACCACAAGCATCAGGATATTGGCCGCAAGGCTGTGGATTTCCCCCACCTCGAGGCCCAGGAAGAACACGCTGGCCCCGCCCAGCGGCACCGCGACCATCAAGAGATAGATCAGACGGTGCCCCCAGTCGGCCGCCATGACCGAAAGGCTGCCCGGCGTGCCGGGCGCTGTGGGAGCCCCGCGCGACAGTCGCACCAGGATCCGCACGACGACCAGCAACAGGATCGCAAGCCCAAAGGCCACATGCGGCACAAAGCCCAAGACGCCGCCGTTTTCGGCGGCTTCCATCGCCTCTTCCGCGCCCTCTCCTGAAAGCCAGGCTGCCAAGATCAGCACGGCGATCAGCCAGTGCAAGGCAATCTGGATGCCTGAATATCCTTGTGTGGTTTTCACCGTGACCTCCGTTCGCGACTGAACCGCATACGCGTCAGCCTATCCCTTCCGTCGCGAAAGGCCAGTCAGTGCACGCTTACCGGCGTGAAATCGTGCTCGCGCGCGAGATGGAAGGCGAGCTTGCGATCCGCAACCAGCGCCAGCTGGCGTCCGTCGATCCCGTGAACGGAATAGACGACATCCAGCCCCCCCATCTGCTCGCGCACTTCATCGGGCAGATCGCCCACCGCGACTTCGCGGACATAGACGATCCGGTCACCGCCCTGCGGCAATCCGTTGAATGGCGTGTTCATTTCTTGCCCCCTCCCTTCTGGCTGGCATCCTTTCGACCGATCCGGATCGTCTGCACCACCGTCTCGGGGACGTGCCGGCGCAGGTCGACGTGGAGAAGCCCGTTCTCCATCGTGGCACCCGCGACCTCGACCCCGTCGGCAAGAACAAAGCTGCGCTGGAAGGCGCGGCTGGCAATGCCCCGATGCAGGAAGACCCGTTCGCCGATATCCTCGGCCTGACGGCCCCGCACCACAAGCTGCCGGTCCTCGACCGTGATCGACATGTCTTCCTCACGGAAGCCTGCGACGGCCAGCGTGATCCGGTAGGCGTTTTCCGACACGGCCTCGATGTTGAACGGAGGATAGCCCTCGGCCCCCGATTTCGCTGTGCGCTCGACCAGCCTCTCCAGCTGCTCGAACCCCAGAAGGTAGGGATGGGCCCCAAAGCTCAGTTTCGTCATCGGACAGTCCTTGGCATAAGCGACGGTTCGGTCTTGGCGGCCCCGGTACAGGCACCGCATGCGATCAATATGGGGCCCGCCGCCCGACCCCGCAAGGCCGGGGAATGCCGAAGACTGCATGCGTCCTGCGGGAATTTTCGCAGAAACCTTCACCCAAGAGCAGTGCTTTCCTATATCCTGCAGGAAAGGCAGGAATCGATTCGCCCCACTATGAACGCCCCCTCCGAACTCAGTCATGAAGAGATGCTCGGCATCAAGCTTGAGGTCATGCGTCGCGAACACCGCGACCTGGACGAGGCTATCCATGCCCTCGAAACCACCGGCCGCCCCGATCAGCTCACGCTTCGCCGCCTGAAGAAGCAGAAGCTTGCTCTGAAGGACCAGATCGTGAAGATCGAGGACATGCTGATCCCGGATATCATCGCCTGACGCTTGCCCCTACGCCCGCGCCAAGGTAAGCGCGCCACCAAAGCAATGCGGAGGCGCCGATGGCCGTTGACGTGGGAATCATCATGGGGTCGCAAAGCGACTGGCCTACGATGAAGGGCGCCGCCGAGATCCTGGATGAGCTGGGCATCGCCTACGAGACCAAGATCGTCTCGGCTCACCGTACCCCCGACCGGCTTTGGGACTATGGCAAGACCGCCGTGTCGCGCGGCCTCAAGGTGATCATCGCCGGGGCCGGTGGGGCTGCACATCTGCCCGGCATGATGGCCTCGAAGACCCGGGTCCCGGTGATCGGGGTTCCGGTCCAGACCAAGGCGCTGTCGGGCGTCGATTCGCTCTATTCCATCCTGCAGATGCCCAAGGGCTACCCGGTCGCCACCATGGCGATCGGAGGGGCCGCCAACGCAGGCCTTATGGCCGCAGCGATCCTCGCCACCTCCGATGCGGTCGTGGCCGCAAGGCTTGACGCCTGGCGCGAGGCGCTGTCGGCCTCGATCCCCGAGGAGCCGAAGGATGACTGAACTTCCGCAAGGCGCGACCATCGGCATCCTGGGCGGCGGCCAGCTTGGCCGGATGCTCTCCGTCGCCGCCAGCCGCCTCGGCTATCGCTGCCACATCTATGAACCCGGCGCCGCCCCGGCCGGGGACGTGGCCCTGAAAGTGACAACGGCACCCTATGAGGACGAAACCGCTCTTCGCGCCTTCGCCGCCTCGGTCGATGTCATCACCTACGAATTCGAGAACGTCCCGACCTCCGCGCTCGACCTCCTCGAAAGCCTGAAGCCGATCCGGCCCAACCGCCACGCACTCGCGATCAGCCAGGACCGGATCAGCGAGAAGTCTTTCCTGAATGACCTCGGCCTGCAGACCGCCCCCTGGGCCGCCGTCAATTCCGAAGTCGACCTCCGCGCCGCGGCCGAAAGCCTCGGCCTGCCGGCCATCCTGAAGACCACGCGGCTTGGCTATGACGGCAAGGGCCAGGTGAAGCTGGACGCCGAGGCTGACATCCCTGCCGCCTGGGCCGCGATGAATGGTGCGCCTTCGGTTCTGGAAGGCTTCGTCGCCTTCGACCGCGAGGTCTCGGTCATCGCCGCCCGCGGCCTCGACGGGTCCGTCGCCTGCTTCGACCCCGGCGAGAACATCCACCGCGAAGGCATCCTGCGGACCACCACTGTCCCCGCGCGCCTGTCCCCCGGCCAGCGCCCCGATGCCGTGCTGATCGCCGCCCGCATCCTGAACGCGCTCGACTATGTCGGCGTCATGGGGGTAGAGCTTTTCGTCACTCCGCGCGGCCTGCTCGTCAACGAGATCGCCCCGCGTGTCCACAACTCGGGCCACTGGACGCAGGCAGGCTGCACAGTGGACCAGTTCGAACAACACATCCGAGCGGTCGCGGGCCTGCCCCTGGGCGATGGCAACCGCTATGCCGATGTGGTGATGGAAAACCTGATCGGTGACGATGTCCTGCGGGTGCCCGAGCTTCTGAAAGCCCGCGACACCGCTGTCCACCTTTACGGCAAGGGCGCCCCGCGCCCCGGTCGCAAAATGGGCCACGTGAACCGGGTGGTGCGGGGCTGAAGGCCAATCCCTCTTGGGTCTCGTGCCGACACTGAATGGCGGATGCGAAGATAGGCCGTGGCCGGGATAACACCCTTGGAACCAGCTGCCCTCGATTGCGCTCATCCAATGCGCCGAGGGGCGACGCCGAATGCCGGACCCGACGCGCTTCCGGGCGCGGCATTAAGAACCAGGTCTCCGACAGAACCGGGTCAGCGACGCCTTCCCGCCCGTCATCGCGGGATTTCCAGGACTGACGCCTTTGTAGGCAAACTGCCTGCGTTTTCGTCAGATGCGCCCTTCCCTGCGCAGCGGCACCCCGGCTTTGCCATTTTGGCCCAAGACCCCAGTGCGACCAGGAGTTACCCCAGCGGAAGCAACCCCGCAGGTCCTGATGATCGCTTGCCCCGCTTCCACCGCCGAACGCAGTCACGGCGCCGCGCGTCTCAGTTTCCGCCGCGCCGGGGTCTGGACGCGGCTTGAGAGGCTACACCAGTCCGGGTCGGCCAAGGCCTTCGTGCATCCCTCGGTGTCGGCACCGGACGTGGTGTTCCTGAACACTTCGGGTGGGATGACTGGCGGGGATCGCTTGTCTTACCGGCTGGCACTGGGTGCCGGTTGCCGGGTGACGGCCACGACGCAGACGGCAGAACGGGCCTATCGCAGCGTCGAAGGGATGGCGAGGGTCGAGGTAAGCCATGAGGTCGGGCCGGGCGCGCATCTCGACTGGTTGCCGCAGGAGACGATCCTTTTCGACCATTCCGCGCTGGAGCGGGTGACGACGGTCTCGCTCGCCGCAGGCGCCTCCTGTCTGTTGCTCGAGGCCGTTGTCCTGGGCCGCGCCGCGATGGGCGAGGTGGTGCGGCAAGTGAACCTCTTGGACCGCCGCCAGGTCCTGCGCCAAGGCGTGCCGGTTCTGGTGGAGCCCTTGCGGCTGAACAGCACCGCACGGGAGGCGGGCTTGGGCATTCTGGGCAAAGCGCGGGCCTTTGCAAGCATCGCCCTGGTGGCCGAAGGCGCCGAGGCGCGGGTGGCAGCGGTGCGGGCGGTTCTGAATGAACCCGGCGTTCAGGCCGGCGCCTCGGGCTTTGACGGCAAGCTGACGCTGCGGCTGATGGCTGTAGATGGCTGGCCAATGCGGCGGCAAATCCTGCGGGTGCTGGAGGTGCTGCGCGACGGCCCCCCGCCCCGTGTCTGGCAGATGTAAGGAAAAGGCATGAACCTGACCCCCCGTGAACGGGAAAAGCTTCTGGTCAGCGTGGCGGCGATGGTCGCACGGGGCCGTCTTCAGCGCGGCGTCAAGCTGAACCACCCCGAGGCAGTGGCGCTGATCTCCGATTTCGTCGTCGAGGGTGCTCGCGACGGCCGCACCGTTGCCGACCTGATGGAAGCGGGCGCGCATGTGATCCGGGCCGACCAGTGCATGGACGGCATCCCCGAGATGATCCACTCCGTCCAGGTCGAGGCGACGTTCCCGGACGGCACCAAGCTCGTCACCGTGCACCACCCCATCCGCTGAGAGGCCCTGATGAAACGCCTTGTCCTCCCCTTTGCTCTCTTCCCCACCTCCGCACTCGCCCATCCGGGCGACCATCACGGTGCCGGGCCCTGGCATCTGCTGACCGAGCCGGACCATCTGGCGATGATCGGCGCCGTTGTGGCCGTGCTGGGCTATGCGATCTACCGGTGGGCGCGGTCGTGATCCCCGGGGAAATCCTGCCTGCTGCGGGCGACATCGAACTCAACGCGGGTCAACCGGTCACGGTGCTGATGGTCGCCAACACCGGCGACCGACCGGTGCAGGTGGGCAGCCATTACCACTTTGCCGAGACGAACACGGCCCTTTCCTTCGACCGGGACGCCGCCCGTGGCCAACGGCTCGACATCGCCGCAGGCACCGCTGTCCGCTTCGAGCCGGGACAGAGCCGCGAGGTTCGGCTTGTCCCCTTCGGTGGCGCACGCGTGGTCTACGGCTTCAACCAGAAGGTGATGGGATCGCTGGGATGACACTTGACGCAAGGGCAATGGCAGGGGGACGCTGGACGTTCCAACCAACAGGGAGAACGACCCATGTGTGACGCCTGTCTGATCGAAAACATCAAGTCCCAGATGCTCTCGCGCCGTGCCCTCTTTACCGGGGCCGCAGCGACGACCGCTGCCGTTGTCGCGACCGGCCTGACCACGGCCAAGCCCGCCCTTGCGCAATCCGCGGGCAAGGTCGTGGACCTGACCCATGCCTATGACGGGGCCTTCCCGACCTTCGACGGCAACCCCGGCATCTTCTATGAACCGGCCGTGAAGTTCGCGGACTCCGGCTATCAGCTTTGGAAGCTGACGATCTACGAACACACCGGCACCCATATCGACGCGCCCTTGCACTTCACCGAGGACGGCACCTCGGTCGCCGACCTCGCGCCCGAGAAACTGGTCTGCCCACTATGCGTGCTGGACCTGACGGCGAAGGCGAAAGATGACGCCAACGCGATGGTGGAACCCGCAGATATCGAGGCCTGGGTCTCTGCCAATGGCGAGATACCCGCCGGGGCCTGCGTGGCGATGAACTCGGGCTGGGCCGCGAAGGTCGGCGATCCGCTCTACCGCAACACGCCCGACGGCAAGTTCGCCTTCCCCGGCTTTTCCAAGGCCGCGACGGACATGCTGGCGGGGATGGACGTGGCCTGCATCGGTGTGGACACGCTGTCGCTCGACCCCGGCAACTCGGCCGACTTCGCGGTGCATTTCAGCTGGCTCCCCGGCGGACGCTTCGGGATCGAGAACATGGCCAACCTCGACCAGCTGCCCGCCACCGGCGCGACGGTCTTCATCGGCGCACCGAAGCACAAGCAGGGCACCGGCGGCCCGGCCCGCGTCATGGCGGTGCTGTGATGGCGGTCGTTCCGCTTCTGAGCGACGAGGAGGCGGGGGCGGAAGCCCTGGCCGTCTTCGACGACATCCGGGCGAAGCGCCAGACCGACTACGTGAACAACTTCTGGCGCGCTCTGGCACATGATCCGGCGACGCTTAAGGCGACATGGGACCGCGCGCAGGCCGTCATGGCCCCCGGAGCGCTCGACCCGCTGGTCAAGGAGCTCATCTACATCGCCGTCTCCACCGCCAACGGCTGCGACTACTGCGTCCATTCCCACACCGCCGCCGCCCGCGCCAAGGGCATGACCCCCGCCATGCATGGCGAGCTTCTGGCAGTGATCGCGATGGCCAGCCAGACCAACGCACTGGCCACGGCCCTGTCTATCCCGGTCGACGAAAGGTTCATGGCATGAGCTTTGGTCCGATCGAACACCAAGACGTGACCGGATCTTGCGGCCTGTCCGCCATGTTCGCGCGTTACCCCGGTGCCAGTTCACCCGGTGCCACCACGGCACCCGGTGGTGACTGGCTTTAGGAGAGTACCCCCATGTACCCGATGATGACCCCGGCCCAGATGATCCAGCTGTCGATGAAGACCGGCATGATGCTGATGGAAGCGCAGATGGTGATCGGCATGCGGATGATGGGACTGGCCGGCTTCTGGCGTGTTCATCCGTCCGAGAACGCCATGATGTCGTCCGAGAAAGTCTCGGCGGTCAGCCAGTCGGCCATCGCATCCTCAAAGGCGATCATGTCCGGCAAGTCCCCGTCCTTCATCGCCGAGGCCGCGCTGGCCCCGATCAGCCGCCGCACCAAGTCCAACGTCAAGCGCCTGGCCCGTCGCGGGCCTGGCAAACCCTGAAGGTTTCCAATGCCAGCCCTGATCAGCCGCCAGTCCTATGCTTCAATGTACGGCCCCACGACCGGGGACCGGTTGCGGCTGGGGGATACCGAGCTGATCGTCGAGGTGGAGCGCGACCTCACCACCTACGGCGAGGAGGTGAAGTTCGGCGGCGGCAAGGTGATCCGCGACGGGATGGGGCAGTCCCAGGTCTCCCGGGCCGGGGGCGCGGTGGATACGGTGATCACCAACGCGCTGATCATCGACCACTCCGGCATCTACAAGGCCGATGTGGGCCTGCGCGACGGGCTGATCGCGGCCATCGGCAAGGCGGGGAACCCGGACACCCAGCCCGGCGTGACGATCATCATCGGGCCGGGGACCGAGATCATCGCGGGTGAGGGGCGGATCCTGACGGCGGGCGGAATGGACGCGCATATCCATTTCATCTGCCCGCAGCAGGTAGAGGACGCGCTGCATTCCGGGATCACCACCATGCTGGGCGGCGGGACCGGTCCGGCGCATGGGACTTTGGCGACGACCTGCACCCCCGGCCCCTGGCACCTGGGGCGGATGATCCAGGCGGCGGATGCGCTCCCGATGAACCTGGCCTTTGCCGGGAAGGGCAATGCCAGCCTACCCGAGGGGATTGTCGAGCAGGTCCGGGCAGGTGCTGCGGCGTTGAAGCTGCATGAGGATTGGGGGACCACCCCCGGCGCCATCGACTGCTGCCTTGGGGTTGCCGACGAGATGGACGTGCAGGTGATGATCCACACCGACACGCTGAACGAAAGCGGGTTCGTCGAGAACACTCTGGCCGCCTTCAAGGGCCGCACGATCCATGCTTTCCACACCGAAGGCGCGGGCGGCGGGCATGCCCCCGACATCATGAAGGTGGTGGGCTGGCAGAACGTGCTGCCGTCCTCGACCAACCCGACGATGCCCTATACGGTCAACACCGTCGAAGAGCATCTCGACATGCTGATGGTCTGCCACCACCTCGACAATCGCATCCCAGAGGACGTGGCCTTCGCCGAAAGCCGCATCCGGCGCGAGACGATCGCGGCCGAGGACGTGCTGCACGACATGGGGGCGTTCTCGGTGATCTCGTCGGACAGCCAGGCGATGGGCCGGGTGGGCGAGGTGATCACCCGGACCTGGCAGACGGCGCACAAGATGAAGGTCCAGCGCGGACGGCTGGCGGAGGAGGTGGGGCAGAACGACAACCTCCGCGTCCGGCGATACATCGCCAAGTACACGATCAACCCGGCCATCGTGCATGGGGTCAGCCAGCACATCGGCAGCGTGGATGTCGGCAAGCGCGCCGATCTGGTGCTGTGGAACCCCGCCTTCTTCGGCGCCAAGCCCGAGATGGTGCTGATCGGCGGCATGATCACCGTGGCGCAGATGGGCGACCCGAACGGCTCGATCCCGGTCCAGCCGATGTATTCCCGCCCGATGTTCGGAGCGCTTGGCCGGGCCGTGGAACGTTCCGCGGTCGTGTTCGTGTCGAAAGCCGCGCTGGAGGATGACCTGCGGTCGCGCCTTGGGACCGCCAAGGCGATGGTGGCGGTCGAGAACACCCGCGAGATCGGCAAGCGCGACATGGTGCTGAACAACGCAATGCCGAAAGTCGAGGTCCACCCCGAAACCTACGAAGTCCGCGCCGACGGCGAAGTGATCACCTGTGCGCCTGCGACCGAGCTACCGCTCGCACAGCGCTATTTCCTGTTCTGACCATGACAAGACTTCTGAAATCGGCCCCTTCTCTTGCCCATGACCGGGTGATCCTCGACTACGACCAGCGCTTGATGCGGCGGAAGCTTCTGACCAGTGCCGGGGGCCGAGAGTTCCTGGTAGACCTGCCCTCTGTCACCAACCTGGACGACCACTGGGGTTTCGCGGTTGACGGCGTGAACATCGAGATCGTCCCCGCGCCCGAGGCGGTTCTGGTCATCACCGGTGACCTTACCCGCCTCGCCTGGCACATCGGCAACCGCCACACGCCCTGCCAGATCCACCCCGACCGCCTGATCATCCGCGAGGATCATGTGCTGGAGCGGATGCTCGAAGGCCTTGGCGCGACGATCCGGCGCGAGAGCCTGCCCTTCAAGCCGGAAGGCGGTGCCTACGGCCACGGCCGGACGATGGGCCATTCCCACGGCGACGAGACCGAAGCCGCCCGGTTCGGCTGGCACCACCATGGCGATGGGCAGTTGCACTTTCACGCTCCGAAAGGGGCCAAGTGACCGCGCTCTTGACCCTTGTCCAGTGGCTCTCCCCCGCCTTTCCGACCGGGGCCTTCGCCTATAGCCACGGGTTGGAGCGGGTCATCGCCGCCGGGGACGTCACTGACGCGCAAACCTTTGAGCAGTGGCTCCGCAATATCCTCCACTACGGCGCGGGCTGGCAGGATGCGGTCCTTCTGACCCAGGCTCTGGCAGAAGGGGCGGACCACGCCGCACTCGACGCCCTCGCCCGCGCTTTGGCCCCGTCAGCCGAACGGCTGCAGGAAAGCGCCGAGCAGGGTGCAGCCCTGGCGAGGATGGTCTCCAGCCTGACCGGGCGCACCCTTCCGCCACGGATGCTTCCCATTGCGGTGGGAGAAGCCGCCGCCCCGTTGGACCTTCCGCCGGGACAGGTCGCGCAGCTTTACCTGCAGAACTTTGCCGGCAACCTCTGCACCATCGCCACCCGTCATGTCCCCTTGGGCCAAACTGCTGGGCAGGGGGTTCTGATGCGGCTTCTGCCGGAAATTGAAGCTTTGGGCACTAAGTCGGCGTCCGCCAGCCTGGACGACCTCGGCAGCTGCGCCCTTGCTGCGGACCTGGCGGCCTTCCAGCACGAAACCCAGGATGTAAGGATCTTCCGCACATGACCCATGGCCCCCTCCGCGTCGGCATCGGCGGTCCTGTCGGTGCGGGCAAGACCACGCTGACCGAGAAGCTCGCCCGTGCGCTTGGTCCCCGGCTGTCGATGGCCGTCATCACCAACGACATCTACACCCGCGAGGACGCCGAGGCCCTTACGCGCGCGCAGGTCCTGCCCGCGTCCCGCATCCGGGGCGTCGAAACCGGCGGCTGTCCGCATACCGCGATCCGCGAGGACGCGTCGATCAACCTTGCCGCCGTGGCCGACCTGAACCGGGCCTTCCCCGACCTCGACCTGATCCTGATCGAAAGCGGAGGCGACAACCTTGCTGCCACGTTCAGCCCCGAACTTGCCGACCTGACGATCTACGTCATCGACACGGCAGCGGGGCAGGACATTCCACGCAAGCGCGGGCCGGGGGTTACGAAATCCGACCTCCTCGTCGTCAACAAGACCGACCTTGCCCCCCACGTCGGCGTGGACCCGGTCCTGCTGGAGGCCGATACCGGCCGCGCGCGGGGCACCCGTCCCTATGTGATGGCCCAACTGCGCCACGACAAAGGCGTGGATGAAGTCGTCGATTTCATCGTCAAGCACGGCGGGCTGCGGTTGAAGACTGCCACGGCGTAACCCGCGACTCAGGCTGGAACGCGCGGGCGGAAGGGGCCTCCTTTCCGCCCGCTACCGTTTGCAAAAGGCTCGCAGATCGCCCCGACAGCGCCTTCGCATCCGCAGAATGCTCGCTTTCTGCGCTGCAGCGTCGGCAGCCGCTCAAATTCTGGCCATCGGAGTGAAAGGCCCTGCCCGGTTGCCCGGTTCCGCTGGCCGCCCGTTCCACGCACGGCTTTCCTGATGCCAGCCTAGGCCACTGCCAAGGCCCAGAAGACCAAACACGCCTGGCCCGTCCGCGGCCAACGAAACAGGGGACTGACACCATGAAACTGACCAGACGCACGCTTCTGTCCAGCGCTGCAGCTGCCGCTGCAATGACCATGCCGCGCTTTGCCTTCGCCGAAGGGGAAACGATCAAGATCGGCGTGCTGCACTCGCTTTCCGGGACCATGGCGATTTCGGAAACCACGCTGAAAGACACCATGCTGATGCTCATCGAGCAGCAGAACGCCAAGGGCGGTCTTCTCGGCAAGCAGCTTGAGGCGGTGGTCGTCGACCCAGCCTCCGACTGGCCGCTCTTCGCCGAAAAGGCGCGCGAGCTTCTGACCGTCTCGAAGGTCGACGTCATGTTCGGCTGCTGGACCTCGGTGTCCCGAAAATCCGTGCTCCCGGTGATCGAGGAACTGAACGGCCTCCTCTTCTACCCCGTCCAGTACGAGGGCGAGGAATCGTCGAAGAATGTCTTCTACACCGGCGCCGCGCCGAACCAGCAGGCGATCCCGGCGGTGGACTACTACCTGGAAGAGCTTGGCGTCACCAAGTTCGCTCTCCTCGGCACCGACTACGTCTACCCGCGCACCACGAACAACATCCTCGAGGCCTACCTGATCTCTAAAGGCATCCCGAAGGAAGACATCTTCGTCAACTACACCCCCTTCGGGCATAGCGACTGGTCGAAGATCGTGGCGGACGTGGTGGCTCTGGGTGCCGACGGCAAGAAGGTCGGCGTCATCTCGACGATCAACGGTGATGCGAACATCGGCTTCTACAAGGAACTGGCAGCCGCTGGCGTTTCCGCCGACACCCTGCCGGTCGTCGCCTTCTCGGTCGGCGAAGAGGAACTCTCCGGCCTGGATACCTCGAATCTGGTGGGCCACCTGGCGGCCTGGAACTACTTCATGTCGGCCGACACGCCCGAAAACGCCGCCTTCATCGCGGCCTGGAAGGCCTTCATCAAGGACGACAAGCGCGTCACCAACGACCCGATGGAAGCCCATTACATCGGCTTCAACATGTGGGTGAACGCGGTGACCGCCGCCGGAACCACCGAAGTCGACGCTGTCCGCACCGCGATGTGGGGGCAGGAATTCCCGAACCTCACCGGCGGCATGGCTGTGATGGGTGCCAACCACCACCTGACGAAACCGGTGCTGATCGGCGAGATCCGCGCTGATGGACAGTTCGACATCATCAGCCAGACCGAGCCGGTCCCCGGCGACGCCTGGACCGACTACCTGCCGGAATCGGCAGTGCTGGAGGCCGACTGGAAGGACCTTCAGTGCGGGATGTACAACAAGGACACCAAGACCTGCGTCCAGCTGACGTCGAACTACTGACCCCGTCCGCCGCGGCCCGACGCCGGGCCGCAAGCGCTTCCCCTCCCCCGATCGTGGGGAGGGGTTGGCGGCGGGGGGCTATCCGCCCGCCGCCCTCCCTGTCGACCCCTTCAGTCCCGGACGCCCCATGCGCCTGACCACCTGTCTTCTTGTGGCCTTCTGTCTGCTGCCGTTGCCTTCCCTTGCCCAGGAAGCGGCCCGGATCGTCGCGGAAAACCGCGCCCAGATCGAAAAGCCCTCGCGCCAGACCATCGGTCCGCTGATTGCCGAACTGGTGGGCAGCAACGATCCTATGGCCGATGACATCCTTTCCGCCTGGGCCGACAAGCGGCTGGTGATCCGCAAGTCCGACAGCGCGATGTTTGTGGCCGTGGCGGAGGGCGACGGCTTTGCCCTGATCGCGCTGGACGGGACGCCTGCCGGAACGGCCGCCAAGGCCGAGCTGACCGAATTGAAGCCCAACGCCGGTGTACGCGGCCTGATCGCGACGGCGCTGGTGCAGTTTACCCTCTCTGACCCTGATCCCCGAAAGCGCCAGGCCGCGCTGACCTCGATCGCGCAGGACCCGACCGCCGAGGCGCTGGAGCCGCTGCGCGCCGCCATCGCGTCCGAGGAGGACGCGGGGTTGAAAGCGCAGAAAGTACGCCTCGAACGCCTTCTGACCCTCCGCTTCGATCCGTCGTCTCAGGCACGCGTCGCTGCCATCGACAGCTTCGGCTCCGACCTCGGCCTCGACCTTCGCGCAGCACTCAACCCCCTGGTCGCCACCACCCGCATCGCCTCGTCCACTCCCCCCGAAGGCAACATCGCCCGCGAGCTGCGTCTCGGCTCCGACATCCCCGAGGATGAGGCCTATGTCCTCCTCGTCGCCGCAAGCCTCGCCCCCGCCCGCCTGACGCTGGAAGACCAGCGCGCCGCCCTGCTTGCCAACCTCAAGGACGGTATGGTCGCTGGCGTCCCCGTGGCCGAGTTGAACACCCAAGCCGCCCGCGACCGCGCCTATACCGCGCTGGAGGCTTCCGGCGCCGTCCCCGTCGCCGCCACCGATGACGAGGCGAAAGCCGCGCTCAAGGCCGCGAAGTTCTACGAGGTCTATGTCGAGCCCGACCCCGCCGTGACCGAGGCTGCGGAAGAAGCGCTCACCCGCATCGGCACCAAGGTCGGCATCATGCAGACGGCAGACCTTGGCCTCGACGCCCTGTCGCTCGCCTCGATCTACTTCCTTGCCGCCATCGGTCTGGCCATCACCTTCGGCGTCATGGGCGTGATCAACATGGCGCATGGCGAGTTCATCACCATCGGAGCCTATACCGGCTATGTCGTCCAGCTGTATGTGCCCGACTACACGCTCTCCATCCTTGTCGCACTTCCCCTGGCCTTCGCGATCACCTTCGCAGCCGGGGTGGCCCTTGAACGCCTGGTCATTCGCCACCTCTACAAGCGACCGCTGGAGACCCTCCTCGCCACCTTCGGCATCTCCATCGCGCTGCAGCAGATCCTGAAGAACGTCTTCGGCACCCAGGCCCGCCCCCTCACCTCCCCCGCCTGGCTGGACGGGGCGCTGGTGATCAACGACGTCGTCTCGATCAGCTACATCCGCATCGCGATCTTTGTCCTGGCGCTGATCTTCCTCGCCTTCTTCCTCTACCTCATGAAGCGCACCCGCCTTGGCCTGGAAGTCCGCGCCGTCACCCAGAACCCCGCGATGGCCGCCTCGATGGGGATCGATCCCGACCGCATCAACATGCTGACCTTCGGTCTCGGCTCGGGCATCGCGGGCATCGCCGGGGTCGCCATCGGGCTCTTCGCCAAGGTCACGTCCGAGCTTGGCACCGACTACATCGTGCAAAGCTTCATGACCGTCGTGGTCGGTGGCGTCGGCAGCATCTGGGGCACGCTGTCAGGCGCCGTGATGATCGGCAGCTTCCAGAAGGTGATCGAGTTCTTCAATCCCTCCAACACCTTGGCCGCGCAGACCTACATGATCCTTTTCATCATCCTTTTCATCCAGTTCCGGCCCCGCGGCATCATCGCGCTTCGTGGTCGCGCGGCGGGGGATTGATCCATGACCCACCCCCGCCACCGCTCCGCCCTGATCTTCCTCGCCAGCCTCGCGATATTCACCATCGCCGTGACCATCGCCGCGCAGTTCGGTCTCGTCTCCACCTCCTTCGTGAAGACGCTGGGCAAGACCCTGTGCCTCTGCCTCGCGGCCTTGGCGATGGACCTGATCTGGGGCTACGCCGGAATCCTTTCGTTGGGCCACATGGCCTTCTTCGCGCTTGGCGGCTACATGGTCGGCATGTGGCTGATGTATGCCCGGACCGAGGAGATCGTGATTGCCTCGATGTCCAACGGCGGCCTACCGGCCACGCCCGAGGAAATCAGCCAGGGCATCGCCACCCAGATCTTCGGCGTTGTCGGGGCATCGGACCTCCCTGCGATCTGGAGCTTCGCGAATAGTCTACCCCTGCAACTGGCGCTGGTCGTCGCCGTCCCCGGCCTTCTGGCCCTGATCTTCGGCTGGCTCGCCTTCCGGTCCCGCGTCACCGGGGTCTATCTGTCGATCCTGACCCAGGCGATGACGCTGGCGCTGGCGCTCTACCTCTTCCAGAACGACAGCGGATTGCGCGGCAACAACGGGCTTTCCGGCCTGCAGAACCTGCCCGGCGTCACCGCAGGCCAGGACGCCGTAAGCCTGTGGTTCTTCTGGGCCTCTGCTGCGGCCCTCGCCCTGACCTATGTCGGCCTCCACGCCATCGTCTCGGGCAAGTTCGGCAGCGTGATCCGGGCAATCCGCGATGATGAAGCGCGCGTGCGGTTCCTGGGCTATTCGGTCGAGGGCTACAAGCTTTTCGTCTTCACCCTGACCGCCGTGATCTGCGCCTTCGCCGGTGCGCTCTATTACCCGCAGGCGGGCATCATAAACCCGGCCGAACTGGCCCCCATCGCAAGCATCTACCTCGCGGTCTGGGTTGCGGTCGGCGGGCGCGGCCGGCTTTACGGGGCCGTCATCGGTGCGGCGCTGGTATCGCTCCTTTCCAGCTGGTTCACCGGCGGCCGGGTGCCATCGGTCGACCTTGGCATCGGCACGATCAACTGGGTGGACTGGTGGCTCGTCCTTCTGGGCCTGACCTTCGTCTGCGTCACGCTTTTCTCGCCCAAGGGCATCGGCGGGCTCTTCGACCGCTTCGCCGGTGTCCATGCCCCCGACCGCAAGGGGGCTCCGCTTGGGCCTGACGACGGATCCCTGCAAGAGAAGGAGGCGCAGGAATGAGCGCGCTTCTTGAAGTCTCGGGCGTGACCGTCAGCTTCGACGGCTTCCGTGCGATCAACAACCTGACCTTCTCGATCGGGGCAGCCGAGCTTCGCGCGATCATCGGACCGAACGGGGCGGGGAAAAGCACCTTCATGGACATCGTCACCGGCAAGACACGACCCGACAGCGGATCGGTCAACTTTGGCGAACGACCTGTCTCTCTGCTGAAACTCTCCGAGGCCCAGATCGCCCGCGCTGGCATCGGCCGCAAGTTCCAGCGGCCCACGGTCTTCGAGGATCAGACGGTGCACGAAAACCTGACGCTGGCCCTTAAGGCCGCCCGCAGCCCTTGGGCCGTGCTGGCCTGGCGCAAGTCGGCGGCTGACGAAGACCGGATCGCCGCGCTGACGGCTCAGGTTGGCCTTGCGGACAGCCTGGCCAAGAAAGCCGGCACCCTGAGCCACGGCCAGAAGCAATGGCTCGAGATCGCCATGCTGCTCGCGCAGGAACCCCGGCTGCTGCTGGTCGACGAACCCGCTGCGGGGATGACGTTGGCCGAGCGGGAAAAGACCACAGAGCTGCTCGTGGACATCGCACGGACCCGCGCGGTGGTGGTGGTCGAGCATGACATGGACTTCGTCCGTCGCCTGAACTGCAAGGTCACTGTCCTGCACGAGGGCGCCGTCCTGGCCGAGGGGAGCCTGGATCATGTGACGAAGAACCAGACGGTGATCGACGTCTATCTGGGGCGCGGATGATGCTGAAGACCAAAGGCCTGACCCTGCACTATGGCGGCTCGCAGATCCTGCACGGGATCGACTTTCAGGCGAAAGCCGGGGAAGTGACCTGCATCATGGGGACGAACGGAGTAGGCAAGACCAGCTTCCTGAAAGCGCTTGCCGGGACGCACCAAAGGTCCGGCGGGACTATTGAGTTGGACGGTGAGACCCTTGGCCGCCTGCCTGCGCAAGAGATGGCGCGTCGGGGCCTGGCAGTGGTGCCGCAAGGGCGGATGATCTTTCCGCTGCTCACGGTGCGCGAGAACCTGGAGACGGGCTTTGCCCTTTTGCCAAAGGCCGAACACAAGGTCCCTGACAGCATCTACGAGCTTTTTCCGGTCCTGAAAGACATGTCGAACCGCCGGGGCGGCGACCTTTCGGGCGGGCAGCAGCAGCAACTGGCCATCGCCCGGGCAATGATCACGAAGCCCAAGGTCCTGCTTCTGGACGAGCCGACCGAGGGCATCCAGCCCAACATCATCCAGCAGATCGGCCGGGTGATCACTTACCTCAAGGACCAGGGAACCATGGCCATCGTCCTGGTCGAGCAGTACTTCGACTTCGCCTATGGACTTGCCGACCATGTCTATGTGCTGCGGCGCGGGGCGGTTTCGACGCAGGGGCCGATTGCTGGCTTTGACAAGGCCAGCCTCAGGGCCGAAGTCTCGGTCTGACGCCCCCGGGCTGCCGCCAGGTCCGTCTTCAGGTCCCCCGGGCATCGCCTGCCCCTACCGGTCAAACCGCCCGTGTCGCAGGAAATGCATCACCTGCCGGATCACCGTCGGGTTCACCATCATCCAGGTATGGCTGACCGGCAGCACCAGGTGGTCGGCCATACCTTCCAGCTTCGTGCTTTCCACCGTTACCTTGCCGTCGTCCGGTCCGGGCAGAAGCTGGCTGAACCAGGGGCTGACCGACCTCGTCCCTGCAATGATCCCCAAAGGATAGTCCGGTAGGGGAAGCCGGTTCGGCCAGCTCTCCGGGCCGGTTCCAAGGCTCATCCCGGCTGGGCCATTCACCATCTCGAAGGCCTTCCAGTCCCCGAAGGCATCCACCAGTTCCGAACCATGGTTCGGCGGGGCCAGCATCACCACTCGGCCCAGACCCGGCGGATGCCCCCGCGCCAGCCAGTCGCGCACAAGGATCCCGCCCATCGAATGGGTGACAAAATGCGTCGTGCCGAAGAAGGGCGCCGAAAAGGCCGCCGCGACCTGATTGACCAGAACCTCCGGCGTGGCCCGGGTCGAAGGATAGGCGGCGCGGCTGACGGCATATCCCCCCGCCCGCAGTGCCAGCCCCATGGCCGCCAGTGAATTGGACGACCGGGCAAGGCCATGCACCAGAATCACCCGTTCCCGAACCGTGCTGCCAGAAGCAGCGTCGGCAGGGGCGGCAAAGGGAAGGCGCAGACGGGTCATGCGCCGATCATTGCCCGGTACGCTGCGGATGGAAAGCGCGGCTTCCGCTGACCTTGCGTCATGGCTCGGGCGCTCCGGTGTCGTCGATCCCCTGGGCCAGTCCGGTCCGAGCATCCCGCGCCAGCCGTTCATACCGGGCCCGGAAGGCCTCCAGCATGGTCTCGTCCAGCTCTTCCAGGTCAAGAAGCGCGTTATGCGCGCCTTTCGTCGCCCGGATCAGCTCGTCCAGCTTCAGCTGGATCGCCGCCGTGTCGCGGTTCTGGGTGTTCTGGATCAGAAAGACCATCAGGAAGGTGATGATGGTTGTCCCGGTATTGATCACCAGCTGCCAGGTATCGGAATAGCCAAAGACCGGCCCGGTCAGGATCCAAACCCCGATCACCCCCAGCGCCAGCAGAAATGTCGT
>NZ_JAEULO010000063.1 GCF_016793705.1 Tabrizicola sp. | reverse complement strand
CGCGACCGAGAAGGCCTTGGGTCGCGCCTGGATCACCTGCAACAAGAACGGCATCCCCTTCGACAGCGAGAAGCCGACGATCACCTCCGGCGTCCGGCTCGGCACGCCTGCGGGCACCACGCGCGGCTTCGCGGAACCCGAATTCCGCCAGATCGCCCGCTGGATCATCGAGGTGGTGGACGGCCTGGCGGCAAACGGCGAGGACGGCAACGCCGAAGTCGAAGCCCGCGTCCGCGCCGAGGTCGAGGCGCTGTGCAAACGCTTCCCGATCTATCCGGAACTCTGAGGGGGCTGATTCCGGCCCGTTGGGCAAAATAGCGCGGCGAAGTGGCTTTGCCGTGCTATCCTTCGCCGCATCGCGAAGGGGGACAACATGGTCAAATGCCTCTATGCCGAGACCTCCGGCTTCATGTTCAACGTCCATTCCCACGTCGGCACCGGAATGCCGAACCAGTTGGACGATGTCGAGTTCTGCCGTCTGGCCTATTATGTGATGCGCAAGCTTGGCCCGACCAGCAATCCGAAGTCTGCCGCCCTTGTCGCGGCCATCGCCAACGTCAAGCCCTCCGGCCCCTTCGGTCCCGATCTCGACACGGCGATCCGGGCGCATCAGGCCTATCAGGGCGGCACCCAGGACGGTCGTGTCAGCCCTGTGACCAACCCGGTCATGGCCGAAACCGGATATGGCGGCGGGCATATGTGGCTGGTCGCAATCTATGATGGCAACCTGTCCAAGCAACTGCCCGGGTCCTATCCGCGCCTCGATCTGCACCCGATGTGCGGCGCTGCCCTGCGCGCGGGCGTGCAGAAGATGTTCTCGATGTGAGGGCCCGGTGACGGACGCCGCTGCCGATAGGTTACCGGTCCGGGGGCCGCCATGCGGGTGACGCTGCGCCGTTCGCTGCTTTGGGGGGCGGGGTTGATCCTTGTCGTCGCGCTGTGGGCCAGCGGCGTCGTCGGCTTGGGCGCCCATCAGATCGCCATGCACGGCGTCCCTGCCGGGACCGCCAGCCTGCACCTTGCCGACTACCGCGTGGGGATCGAGGGGCTGCCGATCCCCGGCCTTGCCGACAACACTTCCGGCCTCACCTTCAGCCCGGCGACCGGCACGCTCTTCACCGCGATCAACCGCCCCGCCGAACTCGCCGAGCTGTCGCCCGACGGCCAGCTTCTGCGCCGCATCCCGTTGACCGGGGCCAGCGACGTCGAAGGTCTCACCCATGTCGAGGGCGACCGCTTCATCCTGGTCGACGAAGGCCGCCACCGTCTGTCCTGGGTGACGATCACCGCCGGGACCACCGGGATCGACCTCGCGACCGCGCCTTTCCTGACGCTCGACCTCGGGGCCTTCAGGAACATGGGCTTTGAGGGCATCTCCTGGGACCAGCGCCGCAAGGAGCTGGTGATCGTGCAGGAGATGTGGCCGGTCCGCGTGCTGGTGATCGGCGGGCTGGATCAGGCGGTGCAGGGCCAGGGCCTCGGCGTCACGGTGCGCGAATGGCAGCCCGACAGCTGGGCCGGGCATTTCGTCGCCGACCTGTCCTCGGTCACGGTGCATGACCCGACCGGGAACATGCTGCTCCTCAGCGACATGTCCTCGGTCCTGGCGGAATATTCCCCGGACGGCGCGCCGCTCAGCCTGATGACGCTCTGGTCCGGCTGGCACGGGTTGACCGGCTCCGTGCCCCAGGCCGAGGGCGTGGCGGTCGGCCCGGACGGCGCGGTCTTCATCGTCTCCGAGCCGAACCTCTTCTACCGCTTCGACCCCGCCGTCACGCTTTCCCAGCCTTGACGGCCGGCGCCGCCGCCTGTCTCATCCCGCGCATGACCGCCCCGGACACCCGCTCCCTCGAACACCGCATGGGCGACTGGGCCCGGGCGCGGCTGCCCTTTGCCATGGCCGAGCTGGCGATGTTCGTCCTGAAACAGGGCTGGGCCTGCCTCTTCGGCGGGCTCCTCCTGGCCGCGATCATTGCCACGAAGCTCGTCTGGCAGGCGGACTGGCCGGTCCACCGCTACGATGCCCTCTTCCTTTTCGCCATCGCCACGCAGGCCCTGTTTCTCTGGAAGAGGCTGGAAACCTGGGAGGAAGCCCGCGTCATCCTCTTGTTCCACCTCACCGGCACGGCGATGGAATGGTTCAAGGTCGACGCCGGATCCTGGGCCTATCCCGAGGCCGGAATCTTCAAGCTGATGGGCGTGCCGCTCTTCTCCGGCTTCATGTATGCCGCCGTCGGCAGCTACATGGCCCGGGTGATCCGGGTCTTCGACATGCGCTTCGCCCCCTATCCGCGCTTTGCCCTGACCGTCGCGCTGGCCGCGGCGATCTACGTCAACTTCTTCGCGCACCATTTCCTGCCCGACATCCGGCTGGCGCTCTTCCTCGCCACCGTCGCGCTTTACGGCCGTACCCGCATCTGGTTCCGCATCCATGACCGGCACTGGTGGATGCCGCTGCCCGTCGCGGCCTTCCTGTCGGCGCTCGCGCTTTGGGTGGCCGAGAACGTGGGCACCGCGACCGAGACATGGATCTATTCCGGGCAGGTCAGCGGGCAGCTTGTCAGCTTCGGGAAGCTCGGGTCGTGGTATCTGCTGCTCTATGTGGCCTTCGTGACGGTGACGCTGGTCAGCCGGTCCGCGCTGTCGGCCGAACCACTGGACCTCGAAGGGGTTCGGGCAAACCTTGCCAAATCGTAAACATTCGCAGGCAAGCCTTTGATTTCATTGCATCGAAAAATCTGTCCACCGTGGACAGAGTCAGAAGTACCCCCGCCAGGCGAGGAAGCCGAACAGCGCCACCAGCAGCACCAGCACCCCGAACCCGACCGACCCGACCATCCCCGCGAACAGCTCCCGCCGCCGCCCCACCGGGTCGATCGCGATCAGGTGCTTCACGCAGACATCATAGGCCTCCGTCACCTCGCCCATGTCGATCTGGCCCAAGAGTTTCGGGTTCTGCCCCTTCTGCGCCGACTGGGCCAAGAGCCGGCCCGCATCCCGCACCTTCTTCGGCAAGGTCCGCCCGGCCCGCTTCAGCTTGGCCGGAAGGCCGCGGCCCCCTAGCCCCAGCCTCTCTTCCAGAAGCTGGGCCACCCGATCCGCCATCTGCTGGATCGTCACCGCACTCATCCGACACCCCTCCGCCGCATCAGCCCGAACCTAGAGTTGTTCGCCGGGATGTTCAACCGCTCTGGCCTGACAGCGCAGGTAAGGCTATGGAAAACCATGCTCGCCACGATCCGCCACACCCCCCCGCAGCCGCCCGAAGCTCCGACCCTGGTCATCGCCCACGGCCTCTACGGCTCGGCCCGGAACTGGGGCGTGATCGCCCGCCGCCTGGCCGACCGGCGCGAGGTGGTTGCAGTCGATATGCGCAACCATGGCGACAGTCCCCGGTTCCCGGTGCAGGGCTACCCCGAGATGGCCGCCGACCTGGCCGAGGTGATCGAAAGCCTCGGCCCTCCGGTCGACCTGATGGGCCATTCGATGGGGGGCAAGGCCGCGATGCAGCTGGCGCTGACCCGGCCCGAATTGATCCGGCGGCTGGTGGTCGCCGACATCGCCCCGGTCGCTTACAGCCACGACCAGACCCGGAACGCGCAGGCGATGGCCGGGCTGGACCTGTCGGGGATCAAGACACGCGCCGAGGCGGATGCCGCGCTGGCCGACAGCGTCGACGACCCGGCGCTCCGCGCCTTCTTCCTGCAATCGCTGGACTTCCGCGCCCATCCGCCGCGCTGGAAGCTGAACCTCACCGTGCTGGAAGCCGAGATGACGAAGATCGTCGGCTGGCCCGGCACGCAGGGCGTGTTCCCGAACCCCACGCTGTTCCTGACCGGCGCAAGCAGCCAATATGTCCGTCCCGAACATCGTGAGGCGATCCGGGCGCTCTTTCCCAAGGCCCGCTTCGCGAAAATCCCCGAGGCGGGTCACTGGCTTCACGCCGAGCAGCCGCGCGCCTTCGAAGAGACGGTCAGGGTCTTTCTGGAAGCCTGATCATTCGATCTGCCTGGCGACGGCCCAGGATACCGGCAGGGCCAGCGCGGCCCCGGCTCCCGCCGCGATCACGATGGGCCACAGCGTGCCGTAGCCCGCCGTCAGCACGGCAATCACGCCGGTCCCGGCCATGGCGGTCGCGATCATCGAATACAGGATCATCATAAGGCGCATAGGAAACCTCCTTCGCAAGCCATGGCGAAGTCTAGCCTTTCCCGCCGCCCGCCACCTTGATCCGGGTCAACCGTAGGGCATGCAATCTGCCACCCCCCTCAGCCCCGCTCCAGAACCTCGCGCAAGCTCCGCTCCGACAGGACCACCGGGTTCCCCTTCATCGACGACGCCCCCAGCGCCGCCGCGACGATGGCCTGATGCTGCTCCTCTCGTACCCCCAGAGCCGCAAGCCCCGGCAGCCCCTCGGCCCAGGTCCAGGCCTGCAACGCCGCGGGCGCTTCTGCCGCCGTCGAACCCAGCGCTTCGGCCAGCACCGCGCAGACCTCGTCCAGCCGCGCCCGCGCCGGACCTGCCGTGGCCCTGCGGTTCGCGGCCAGCACCGGCCCCAGCAGCGCACCGCAGATCGCGCCATGCGCCGCGCCGGTCAGGCCGCCGATCACTCCGGCCAGCCCATGCACTGCGCCAAGCGCGGCATTTGCCAGCGCCAGCCCACCGCAGAGACTGACCCAGGCCATGTGGTCCCGCGCCTCCGGGTCCTCACCCTGCATCAAGCGGATCAGGGCCTGCATCCCCATGCCGATCGCCGGGCGGGCCAGCGCGTCGGTGTAGCGGGTGGCCTTGATCGAGACATAGGGTTCGATCACCTGCGTCACCGCATCGAGACCCGAGGCAAGCGTCACCCCCTTCGGGCAACCATCGGTCAGTGCCGGGTCAACAATGGCCAGCCGGGCGACCATCCGGTCGTCACGCAAAGAGACCTTGCGGCCAAGGTCCGGCAGGCCGATGACCGCGTTTTTCGTGACCTCCGCCCCCGTCCCCGCCGTGGTCGGCAAGGCGATAAACGGCAAGGGATCGGCCTTCAGCGGCAGACCCTTTCCCACCACCTCCAGATGCTCCATCGGCCCGTCGGGCGCGGGGACCAGCGCAGCCAGCGCCTTGCCAAGGTCGAGCGCCGCGCCCCCACCGAGCGATGCCACCCAGTCCGGACGATGGTTGCGGGCGGCGGTCAGGGAGGCTTCCAGCTCCGCCAGCGTCGGCTCCCCCGCGCAGGGGAGTGCGAGCGTGTCCGGCCCCAGCGACTCAACCAACCAGGCCGCCCGGTCGGGGTTCGCCCCATGGACCACCACCCCGCGCGGGCCGAAGGCGCGGATCAGCGCAGGGGCCTTCGCGGCCTCACCCCGGCCGAAGAGAATACGTCCCGGCGCGGTGATGCCGAAGGGGGTCATACGCTCATCGTGGCGGTGACGGCCTTGCCCCAGCGGGCGTATTTGGCCTCGCGGGTCTTTTCGTCCATCGCGGGCGTGAAGCGGCGGTCGAGCGCCCAGGATGTCGCGAATTCCTCTGGCCCGCCGATGACCTGTGCCTGCATCGCTGCAAGGTAGGCAGCGCCGAGCGCGGTGGTCTCGGTAACCTTCGGCCGGTCCACCGGCGCGCCCAGGATGTCGGCGAGGAACTGCATGGTCCAGTCGCTGGCGGTCATCCCGCCATCGACCCGAAGCACGCCGTCGGCCGCCGTGCCCCAGTCCGCCCGCATCGCCTCAAGGAGATCGCGGGTCTGGTAGCCGACGCTTTCCAGTGCGGCGCGGGCGAATTCGGCGGGACCGGAGTTGCGGGTCAGGCCGTAGACCGCGCCCCGGCAGTCGGGCCGCCAATAGGGCGCGCCTAGGCCGGTGAAGGCGGGGACGAGGATCACGCCCTGCGCCTCCTCGGCCTTCTGGGCCAAGGGCTGCGTCTCCTTCGCCTCGCGGATGATCCTGAGGCCGTCGCGCAGCCACTGGACCACGGCCCCGGCGATGAAGATCGAGCCTTCGAGGGCGTAGGTGGGCTTCCCCTGCAGCTGGTAGGCGATGGTGGTGAGGAGGCGGTTCTTCGACGGAACCATGTCCTTGCCCGTGTTCAGAAGGGCGAAGCAGCCGGTGCCGTAGGTGGATTTCATCATGCCGGGCTGGAAGCAGGCCTGGCCGACTGTCGCCGCCTGCTGGTCGCCTGCGACGCCGAGGATCGGGATCTCGCGGCCGAAGAGGTCCGGGCGGGTGGTGCCGAAGGGGGCGGCGCAGTCGCGGACCTCGGGCAGGAGGGAGAGGGGGATGTCGAGAAGGCGGCAGATGTCTTCGTCCCAGGCTCCCTTGGCGATGTTGTAGAGCAGGGTACGGGAGGCATTGGTGGCGTCGGTGGCGTGAACCTTGCCGCCGGTGAGGTTCCAGATCAGCCAGGTGTCGACCGTTCCGAAGGCAAGGTCGCCGCGGTCGGCTTTCGCCCTCGCACCCTCCACATGGTCGAGGAGCCACTTGACCTTCGTTCCCGAGAAGTAGGGGTCGAGGAGGAGGCCGGTCTTGGCGGTGATCATCGGCTCGTGGCCTGCGGCCTTCAGGGTGGCGCAGGTGTCGGCGGTGCGGCGGTCCTGCCAGACGATCGCCGGGTGGATCGGCTGGCCGGTTCGGCGGTCCCAGATCAGGGTCGTCTCGCGCTGGTTGGTGATGCCGATGGCGGCGATGCTGGCGGGCTTGCCCCCGGCCTTCTCGATGGCCGCCCGTGCCGTCGCGGCCACGGTAGACCAGAGGTCGGCGGGGTCATGCTCGACCCAGCCGGGGTGGGGGTAGTGTTGGGAAAACTCTTCCTGGGCCTGGGCGACGGGGCGGAGGGAGGCGTCGAACAGGATCGCACGGGAGGAGGTGGTGCCTTGGTCGATGGCGAGGATATGGGTCATTTGCGGCAGCCTGCGGGAAGAAGTGTCCACGGTGGACAAACGCTGATGTATGAGCGATTCCAATGGATTGATCGCGGACGTTAGGGAAATCTTAACCTGTGGTCGGAGCCGGACACCAGCGCCGGGAGACAAGAATTTCAAGGAAAATTCTTGCCAAATTTCTTACTCAAGAAATTTGGGACCGGGCGGAACTGGTGCGCTCCGCCCGGGCTCGTGTCAGCTTACTGCCAGGACTTGATCAGCTCGTCGTAGCTGATGGTTTCGGGCGTCGGATCCTCGTTCTCCAGCTTGGCGACCGGGGCGCCCGGCGCGTCAAGCCAGACCTGGGCATCCTGCGGCTCGTTCATCTTCGGGCCGATGTCGCCCTGGACGCCGGACTTCTCGATCCGCTCCAGCACCTTTTCCTGCTCTTCGCAGAGGGAATCAAGCGCTTCCTGCGGGGTTTTCGCCCCCGACATGGCATCGCCGATGTTCTGCCACCAGAGCTGCGCCATCTTCGGATAGTCCGGGATGTTCGTCCCCGTCGGCGACCACTGGACGCGGGCCGGCGAACGGTAGAACTCGATCAGACCACCGAGCTTGGGCGCGCGGTCGGTGAAGTGCTGGCTGTCGATGGTCGACTGACGGATGAAGGTCAGGCCGACGTCGGACTTCTTGAGGTCCACCGTCTTCGACACCACGAACTGAGCGTAAAGCCATGCGGCCTGCGCTCGGTCGACCGGGGTCGATTCCATCAGCGTCCAGGAGCCCGCGTCCTGGTAGCCGATCTTCTGGCCTTTCTGCCAATAGGCGCCGTGCGGCGAGGGGGCCATGCGCCACTTGGGCGTGCCGTCCTCGTTCATCACGGGCGTTCCGGGCGCAACCGAGGCCGCGGTGAAGGCGGTGTACCAGAACATCTGCTGGGCGATCGCACCCTGGGCGGGAACCGGACCGGCTTCGCCGAAGGTCATGCCTTGGGCTTCCGGCGGCGAGTATTTCTGCAACCACTCGATCGCCTTGGTCACGGCATAGACCGCCGCCGCGTCGTTGGTGGAGCCGCCGCGCGTCACGCAGGAACCGACGGGGCGCGAATTTTCATCGACGCGGACGCCCCATTCGTCGACCGGCAACCCGTTCGGTTCACCCACGTCGCCCATGCCGGCCATCGACATCCAGGCGTCGGTGTAGCGCCAGCCGAGGGACGGGTCCTTCTTGCCGTAGTCCATGTTGCCATAGACCCCGGTCGCCGGGCCGCCGATGTAGGACATATCGCGGCCGGTGAAGAATTCCGCGATGTCCTCGTAGGCAGACCAGTTGACCGGAACGCCGAGGTCATAGCCGTACTTGGCCTTGAAGTCCTCCATGGTCTTCGGATCGGTGAACCAGTCGTAGCGGAACCAGTAAAGGTTCGCGAACTGCTGGTCGGGCAGTTGGTAGAGCTTGCCGTCCGGCCCGGTGGTGAAGGACGTGCCGATGAAATCGGCCAAGTCGAGGCCGGGGTTGGTCACCGCCGCACCATCGCCAGCCATCCAGTCGGTCAGGTTGCGGGCCTGCTGGTAGCGCCAGTGGGTGCCGATCAGGTCCGAGTCGTTGACATAGGCGTCATAGATGTTTTCGCCGGTCTGCATCTGCGTCTGCAGCTTCTCGACCACGTCGCCTTCGCCGATCAGGTCATGCGTCACCTTGATGCCGGTGATCGCGGTGAAAGCCGGGGCCAGCACCTGCGATTCATAGACGTGGGTGTCGATGGTTTCCGAGACGACCTTGATCTCCATGCCCGCATAGGGCTTGGCCGCGTCGATGAACCATTGCATCTCGGCTTCCTGCCCGGCGCGGTCCAGCACCGAAAGGTCGCCGATTTCCTTGTCGAGGAAGGCTTTCGCGGCCTCGATGTCGGCCCAGGCGGGGGCCTGCATCGCCATCAGCGCAAGCGCCATGGCTGTTGCGGTTGAACGAAGTCTCATGTGAATCCTCCCAGATTGTGAGACGTTTCGGTTCGTTGCCCCGGGCGGGTCTTCCGCCCCCGCCCGGGGGTCTTCAGTGCCCTGCCTAGACCCAGCGAAAGACCGCTGCGGCATAGGCCAGGGAGAGGATAAACGCGCCCCAAAGCAGATCGGGGCCCGCGAAGAAGAGCCAGGCCAAATGGATGAAGGCCGAGCCCAGAAGGGTGATGAAGAGCCGGTCGCCGCGCGTCGTCTCGATCCGCAGCACGCCGACGCGCGGGGTTTCGGGGAAGCGGATTGCAAGCAGCGTCATGATGATCAGCAAACCCGCGATGCACCAGAAGAAGAGCGCGACCGGGAAGGTCCAGGCCATCCAGAAGCCGGGGATCAGTTGCCCGGTCCATTCCCGCACGCCGTCTTCGTCGACGGGGACGGCCCAGAGCAGGAGGGCAAGGATCGCGGCCATGATCAGCGCAAGGGTGAGGTAGATCGGGGTCCAGCGCGTTTGTGACATCACACCCTCCCCAGGGCGAAGCCCTTGGCGATGTAGTTGCGGACGAAGTAGATCACGAGCGCACCCGGCACGAGGGTCAGGACCCCTGCGGCGGCCAGCACGCCCCAATCCATGCCGGAGGCGCTGACCGTGCGGGTCATCGTTGCGGCGATGGGCTTGGCGTCGGTGGTGGTCAGCGTACGGGACAGCAGCAGCTCGACCCAGGAGAACATGAAGCAGAAGAAGGCGGCGACGCCGATGCCGGAGGCGATGAGCGGCATGAAGATCTTCACGAAGAAGCGGGGGAAGGAGTAGCCGTCGATATAGGCGGTCTCGTCGATCTCCTTCGGCACCCCGCGCATGAAGCCTTCCAGGATCCAGACCGCGAGGGGGACGTTGAAGAGGCAATGCGCCAAAGCGACGGCGATATGGGTGTCGATCAGGCCCATCGCGGAATAAAGCTGGAAGAAGGGCAGCGCGAAGACGGCGGGCGGCGACATGCGGTTGGTCAGGAGCCAGAAGAACAGGTGCTTGTCGCCCATGAAGTTGTAGCGGCTGAAGGCATAGGCGGCCGGCAGGGCCACGGTGATCGAGATGACCGTGTTCATCACCACGTAGATCAGCGAGTTGACATAGCCCATGTACCAGCTGGGATCGGTCAGGATGACCGCGTAGTTGCGGAATGTCAGGTTCGTGGGGAACAGGGTGAAGGTCGAGGTGATCTCGGTGTTGGTCTTCAGGCTCATGTTCAAAAGCCAGTAGATCGGGATCAGCAGGAACAGCAGGTAGGCCGTCATGACAACGGCGTTGGAGCGGATGCGCATCAGCGGGCCTCCTCACGGTCGAGGTTGGTCATCACGGTGTAGAAGACCCATGAGATCAAGAGGATGACGAGGAAGTACATGATCGAGAATGCAGCGGCGGGGCCGAGGTCGAACTGGCCGGTCGCCATCTTGGCGAGGTCGATGGACAGGAAGGTGGTGGAGTTGCCGGGGCCGCCGCCGGTGACGACGAAGGGCTCGGTATAGATCATGAAGCTGTCCATGAAGCGCAGGAGCACGGCGATGAGAAGGACGCCCTTCATCTTCGGCAGTTCGATGTAGCGGAAGACGGACCAGCGCGTCGCCTGGTCGATGCGGGCGGCCTGGTAATAGGCCTGGGGGATGGACTGGAGGCCGGCGTAGCAGAGGAGCGCCACCAGCGAGGTCCAGTGCCAGACGTCCATGACGACGACGGTGATCCAGGCGTCGATGGGATCGTTGGTGTAGTTGTAGTCGATGCCCATCGCGGCGAGGGTGTGGCCGAGGAGGCCGATGTCGACGCGGCCGAAGATCTGCCAGATGGTGCCGACGACGTTGAAGGGGATGAGGAGCGGCAGGGCCATCAGGACCAGGCAGAACGAGGCCCAGAAGCCCGACTTCGGCATGTTGAGCGCGATGAAGATGCCAAGCGGCACCTCGATGGCGAGAATGATCAGCGAGAACAGGACCTGACGGCCAAGGGCCTCGTGCAGGCGGTCCGAGGTGATCTGATCCTCGAACCAGTCGAGACCGGCCCAGAAGAACTGGTTGTTCCCGAAAGTGTCGTTGAAAGCGTAGTTGACCACGGTCATCAGCGGCAGGACGGCCGAGAAGGCCACCAGCACGAGAACCGGAAGCACCAGGAACCAGGCCTTGTTGTTCTGGGTCTTGTCCATCACGAGGCCCCCCCAACCTTCTCGGCGGGCGCGATGCGCCAGTCGTTTGCGTAGACGTTGATCTTGCCCGGCGCGAAGCTGACGCGGGGGTCGGCGGGGACGGTCATGCCTTCGGGCAGGATCGCGTTCAGGGGCTGGCCCTGGAACTCGGCCCGGACGATGCGGTGACGGCCCACATCCTCGACCCGCTTCACGGTGACGGGCAGACCTTCGCCCGAGACGGTCACATAGTCCGGGCGAATGCCGATCTGGGTGCGGCCGGTGGTCGGCCCATAGGTCGCACCCAGAGGCACCGAGACGGTCCCCAGTCTCGCCTCGGTTCCGGTCAGTTCGGCGTCGAACAGGTTCATCCCCGGCGAGCCGATGAAATAGCCGACGAAGGTGTGGGCCGGGGTCTCGAACAGCTCTTCCGGCGTCCCCATCTGCACAACGCGGCCATCGTGCATCACGACGACCTTCTGCGCGAAGGTCAGCGCCTCGGTCTGGTCGTGGGTGACGTAGATCATCGTGTGGCCGAACTCGCGGTGCAACGATTTCAGCTGGGTCCGCAACTCCCATTTCATGTGCGGGTCGATCACTGTGAGCGGTTCGTCGAAGAGGATGGCGTTCACGTCCTCGCGCACCATGCCGCGGCCAAGGCTGATCTTCTGCTTGGCGTCGGCAGTCAGGCCACGGGCCTTGCGGTTCAGGATGTCCTCCATCCCGATCATCTGGGCGATCTGGCCGACGCGCTTGGCGATATAGGCCGCATCCATGCCCCGGTTGCGCAGAGGGAAGGCGAGGTTGTCGCGCACGGTCATCGTGTCGTAGACGACGGGGAACTGGAACACCTGGGCAATGTTGCGTTCGGTGGTCGCGGCATCGGTGACGTCGCGGTCACCGAACAGGACGCGACCCTGCGACGGGCGGACGAGGCCGGAGATGATGTTCAGAAGCGTGGTCTTGCCGCAGCCGGAGGCGCCAAGGAGCGCATAGGCGCCGCCGTCCTGCCAGACATGGTCCATTTCCTTCAGCGCGTAGTCGGCCTCGCCCTTGGGATTGGGCAGGTAGCTGTGGGCGAGTTTTGAAAGCGTGATCCGGGACATTCAGGCCGCCATCGCGTAAGGGGCGGGCGCGGCGAGGCGACCCGTGGTGTCGAACAGGTAGACATGGGCGGGATCGACGAAGATCGAGGTCTGGGACCCCGCCCGAAGCGGGTGAACGCCATGGACCAGTCCGACCCAGCGGTCGGGTCCGTGGGTCAGGTGGACGAAGGTTTCCGACCCGGTGATCTCGGTCGCGCCGAGAATGCAGCGGAATTCCACCGCATCGCCGGAATGGCGGTTCAGCGTGACATGGTTCGCCCGGAAGCCCGCCATGTAGCTGCCGTCGGGCAGGTCACGTGTCGCGCCGTTGGCCGGGGCATGGGCGCTTTCGCCGAAGGTCAGGCGCTGGCCTTCCTTCTGGCAGGGGACGAAGTTCATCGGCGGGTCGGAGAAGACCCGGGCGGTCGTCGCGTCCTCGGGCATCCGGTAGACGCTGGGGGTCGGGCCGAATTGCGTGACCCGGCCTTCCCAAAGCGTCGCCGTGTTGCCACCGAGGAGCAGCGCCTCCTCCGGTTCGGTGGTCGCATAGACGAAGATCGCGCCCGATGCCTCGAAGATGCGGGGGATTTCGATGCGCAACTCCTCGCGCAGCTTGTAGTCGAGGTTGGCGAGCGGTTCGTCCAGGAGTACCAGCCCGGCGCCCTTGACCAGCGCCCGCGCCAGCGCACAGCGCTGTTGTTGACCGCCTGAAAGCTCCAGCGGCTTGCGGGTCAGCATCGGCGTCAGGCGCAGCATCTCGGCGGTCTGGCGGACGGATTTGTCGATCTCGGCGCTGGCCTTGCCCATCAGGCGCAGGGGCGAGGCGATGTTTTCGTAGACCGTCAGGCCGGGGTAATTGATGAACTGCTGGTAGACCATGGCGACCTTGCGGTCCTGCACCTTGACGCCGGTGACATCGGCCCCTTCCCAGAGGATGCGCCCGGTCGAGGGCTTGTCGAGCCCTGCCATCAGCCGCATGAGCGTGGTCTTGCCCGAGAGCGTCGGCCCCAGAAGGACATTCATCGTCCCGTTTTCCAGGCGCAGGTCGGTGGGGTGGATATGAACCCTGCCCCCGACCGACCGCGATACGCCCTGAAGTTCCAGCGTCATCCCGTTCCCCCTATTCCGCCGCCGGGCTGATGGCCCGCGCGGCGCCCGCCATGAAGCGGTCAAGCGTTTCGATCTGGTCGGCGGTCATCCGCAGCCCCAGCTTGGAGCGGCGCCAGACGATATCTGCCGCCGACAGCGCAAATTCCTGTGACATCAGCCAGCGGACCTCGGCCTCGGTCAGCGTGGCGCCGAAATCCTGGCCCAGCGCGTCTGGCGTCGTTGCAGTGCCGACGATCTGCGCGGCCTCGGTGCCATAGGCGCGGATCAAGCGGGCCGCCCAGTAGTCGGTGAGGAACGGATGCGCAGCTTTCAGCGCGGCGGTCAGCGCGGCCACACCGTCATGCGGAAAGTCGCCTCCGGGCAGCGCCACGCGGGCGGTCCATGCGGGTTTCGCCTGCGGGAAGAAGGGCATCAGCTTGGCCAGCGCTGATTCGGCGAGGCGGCGGTAGGTGGTGATCTTGCCGCCGAAGACGTTCAAGAGCGGTGGGCCGTTCTCGTCCAGCTTCAGCACATAGTCGCGGGTCGCAGCGGTGGCCGATTTCGCCCCGTCGTTGTACAGCGGCCGGACGCCGGAATAGCTCCAGACCACATCATCCCGCGTGAGGGCTTTCGCGAAATACTGGTTGGCGAAGGCCAGCAGGTAATCGCGTTCCTCATCGGTGCAGCGCGCATCGCCCGGAGCGGACTGGTGGTCCTTGTCGGTGGTGCCGATCAGGGTGAAGTCCTGCTCGTAGGGGATGGCGAAGATGATGCGGCCGTCGGAACCCTGGAAGAAGTAGCAGCGGTCGTGATCGAAAAGCTTTTTCGTGACGATGTGGCTGCCCCGGACCAGGCGGACGCCCTCGGTCGGGTTCAGGTGGGCGACGTTGCGGATCACGTCCATGACCCAGGGGCCACCGGCGTTGACAAGCGCGCGGGCATTGTAGGTTTCGGGTCCGTGCGGGCCTTCGGTGGTGATGTGCCAGAGGCCATTGCGGCGTTCGGCGCTGGTGACGCGGGTCCGGGTCAGGATGCGTGCACCCCGCCGGGCGGCATCGCGGGCGTTCAGCGCGACAAGGCGGGAGTCTTCCACCCAGCAATCGGAATATTCGAAGGCCTTGGCGAACTTCGGCTTCAGCGGCTTGCCCGCCGGGTCTTTCGTCAGGTCCAGCGTCCGGGTCGCGGGCAGGATCTTCCGGCCGCCCATGGTGTCATATATATAGAGCCCGAGCCGGATCAGCCAGTCGGGCCGCCGTCCGCGCGTCCAGGGCATGGTCCAGCTGAGAAGGCGCGAGGTGGGCGTGTCGCTCTCGAAGCGCATGTCGGGCGACAGCGGCAGCACGAAGCGCATCGGCCAGGAGATGTGCGGCATGGCGACCAGGAGGGTCTCGCGCTCTTCCAGCGCCTCACGGACGAGGCGGAACTCGAAATATTCCAGATAGCGCAATCCGCCGTGGAAGAGCTTGGTCGAGGCCGAGGAGGTGCCCTGTGCCAGGTCGCCCTGTTCGGCCAGCGTGACCGACAGCCCACGCCCGGTGGCGTCGCGGGCGATGCCGCAGCCATTGATGCCGCCACCGATGATGAAGAGGTCGGATGCAACCTCTGCGGTTCTGTCACTCAAGTCGGGTCCTCCCCCGGGACGAAAACTGCGCTGATTGTCACAACTTCGTCAACGAGAATTTTTCGCTTTTGCGCGCTTTTGTTCAAAGCGAACATTTCAGCCAGTTCGATTGCGCAACTAGAGCGATACTTTCTGCAAACGCAAATTACCGCGCACCTGCGCAAACGAAAAAGTCGCTGACAGGAAAGCAGCGCCGTGGCAGAAAGCCGGAACGCGGATATCGAAGGAAAAGGAACAGGCGTGGCGCTGAACTTCCGGCAGACCGAGATTCTGGAACTGGCCCGGGCCGAGGGCCGGGTGGTGGTCGAGGATCTGGCGGCGCGATTCGATGTCACCTTGCAGACGATCCGGCGCGACCTGTCGGACCTTGCCGATGCCGGGCATCTGGACCGGGTGCATGGCGGGGCGGTCCTGCGCACCGGGGTCGCGAACATCGGCTACGAGGCGCGGCGGCGGATGAACGAGGGCGCGAAGACCGCCATCGCCCGCGCCTGCGCGGCGGCGATCCCGGACAATTGCAGCCTGATCCTGAACCTCGGCACCACAACAGAAGCGGTGGCGCGGGAGTTGCTGGCGCATCGCAACATCACGGTGATCACCAACAACATGAACGTGGCGAACATCCTTGTCGCCAATCCCGGCTGCGAGATCGTGGTCGCTGGCGGCGCACTAAGGCGGACGGACGGCGGGCTAGTGGGCGAGTTGACCACGCAGTTCTTCGAGCAGTTCAAGGTCGATTACGCGGTGATCGGGGTTTCCGCGCTGGACCGGGATGGCGACCTCCTGGACTTCGACCTGGCGGAAGTGCGGGTGTCGAAGGCGATCATCCAGCAGTCGCGGCGGTGTTTTCTGGTCTGCGACCATTCCAAGCTGGACCGCTCGGCCCCGGCGCGGCTGGCGTCGCTGTCCGAGATCACGACGCTGTTCACCGACCAGCCCCTGCCGGGCGAGTTGATGCGGAAATGCGAAGCCTGGGAGACCGGGGTGCAGATCGCGGTCTGAGGCATCAGCGACCGGGTGTCAGCAAGGGGGGATGGTGGAGCAGAGGACCGCCATTCCGCCATCGCATCCCGTGACATGGCGTCAGAGCCTCCTGACGATAGCCCCTTATATCACAGTGACTTCTGTGGGGCGTCGTCGCAGGACGTTGCGTCCCATCGCTTCCAATGCTATTCTTTTAGGTGGGTAAGATGGGGGCTATGCCTTGCCGCGCGTTGCCAAGGAACTTGGTCCGCTGGACGTGAAGCGAGCTACGCACGCCGGGGGCAAGGGCAACACCATGCTCCCGGTCGGAGGCGTTGCCGGTCTTTACCTGCAAATCACCCCAAAGGACGGCAAGACGTGGATATTGCGCGCGGCGATGGCGGGCAGGCGCGCGGAGATTGGCCTTGGCGGCTTCCCGACTGTAACGCTTGCCCAGGCGCGCGACAAAGCGCGGGAAGCGCGAGACAAGATAGAGCGCGGCGTTGACCCTATGGCCGAACGCAGGGCTGCCCGAGAGGCTCTGGCAGCTTCCGGGCGACGTGGCCTGACCTTCGCTGAGGCAGCCAACCGATACCTGGACGCGAAGCTTGACGCCTACCGGAACGAAAAGCACCGCTACCAGTGGCGGGCGACCTTGGAACAACTCGCTTTCCCGGTCCTAGGAAAGATGCCGGTCGCCGCGATTACCGTTCAGGATGTTCTGCAAGTCCTGCACCCGATCTGGACCGACCGCACCGAAACGGCGTCCCGGCTACGCGGGCGGATCGAAGCTGTCCTTTCTTGGGCTACGGTTTCGGGCCACCGCGCTGGCGACAATCCCGCGCGCTGGGCAGGTAACCTAAAGGAACTCCTGCCCGCCCCTTCCAAGGTCAAAGCGAAGGGCAATCAGCCCGCACTTGGCCTAGATGATGCCCCCCGCTGGTTCACTGCCATTCGGCAACGCGAGGGCTTCGGCCCAAGAGCTTTGGAGTTTGCTGCACTGACCGCCTCCCGATCAGGGGAAGTCCGGGGGGCGGCTTGGTCGGAAATAGACTTGGATCGCGCCCTTTGGGTTGTTCCCGGCGAGCGGATGAAGATGGGCAAGGAACACCGCGTTCCCTTAACTGCCGCCGCGCTGGCGCTGCTTAAGGCTCTACCGAGGCTCGACGGCAGCGATCTGGTCTTCCCGTCTAGCAAGGGCGGGCAGCTTTCAGACATGACCCTTTCGGCAACCATGCGGCGCTTGCATGAGGCAGATATTGCAGCGGAGCGCCCCGGCTTCGTGGACCGCGTGAGCAAGCGCCCTGCCGTGCCGCATGGCTTGCGCAGCACGTTTCGCGACTGGGCGGCAGAGCGGACGCAATACCCCGGCGAAATGGCAGAAGTGGCCCTCGCCCACCGGATCAACAACGTGGTGGAAGCCGCATACCGGCGCGGGGATATGGTCGAGAAGCGGCGGCGGATGATGGCAGATTGGGCTGACTTCCTGTCTGGCCGGGCGCTGGGCGGCAACGTGGTGAGGATCGGCTGATGTGGTGCCCAGACGGTTATCTCACCTTGGATGAAATTCGGCGGCGAATATTGAGCATTTGTAGGGAATACATCTACAGGCACTATCTTCTCGATGGCGTTGATCTCTCGCGAGACGCAGAGTTGCCGCCGGGTGTATCCGAACTAGCGTGGGCAACGAGCGGTTGGCTCCTGGTTGATTTCCTACGATATGGACGGTGGTCTGTTTCCTCCACCGGAGGCTCAGTAGTGACTGTCCAACTGGGCAGTATCGTCAGAGGTATGGAGGCACATCGTAGAGACGCTGACGAGATTTACAGGTCAGCCCACTACAATCCCCTTATTTCGATTGGTCCGCCGACAAAGGCATGGATTGACGCGTATGCCAAAGGCTGTTTTGAGAAACCATCCTTTGTTAATCTGAACGTGGGCTTCGTTCGTTTGCCTTCTTTGCTAGAAGGCGTAAGACTGCTGTTGCCGCTAATCTATGCTACAGGGATTGATCGGTTAGGGTCAGGACTCGTTCTCGCATCATAACCAGAACATGACCGTTGCGGCGAGGGCGACAGCGGAGAGGAAGACCTTCGGGCATCTGTCGTAGCGTGTTGCGATCCGCCGCCAGTCCTTGAGCCGCCCGAACATGATCTC
>NZ_JAEULO010000011.1 GCF_016793705.1 Tabrizicola sp. | reverse complement strand
TCGGGTTCCGCGAAGCCGCGCGTGGTGCCCGCAGGCGTGCCGAGCCGGACGCCGGAGGTGATCGTCGGCTTCTCGCTGTCGAAGGGGATGCCGTTCTTGTTGCAGGTGATCCAGGCGCGACCCAAGGCCTTCTCGGTCGCGTTGCCCTTCACCCCCTTGGGGCGCAGGTCGACCAGCATCAGATGCGTGTCGGTGCCGCCGGTGACGATGTCGAGCCCGCCCTTCATCAGCTCGTCCGCAAGGGCCTGGGCGTTCTTCACCACCTGGGCCTGGTAGGTCTTGAATTCGGGGCGCAGCGCCTCGCCGAAGGCCACGGCTTTCGCCGCGATCACATGCATCAAGGGGCCGCCCTGGATGCCGGGGAAGATCGCGGAGTTGACCTTTTTCGCGATCTCCTCGTCATTGGTCAGGATCATCCCGCCGCGGGGCCCGCGGAGGGTCTTGTGGGTGGTCGTCGTCGCCACATGGGCATGCGGGAAGGGGCTGGGGTAGAGGCCCGCGGCCACCAGCCCGGCGAAGTGGGCCATGTCGACGAGGAGGTAGGCCCCCACCGAATCCGCGATCTCGCGCATCTTCGCGAAGTCGATGATGCGGGGGATGGCGCTGCCGCCGGCAATGATGAGCTTCGGCTGGTGCTCGGCGGCAAGCTCCGCCAGCTGGTCGTAGTTCAGCGTCAGGTCCTGCTTGCGGACGCCATATTGCACCGCCTTGAACCACTTGCCGGACTGGTTCGGCGCGGCGCCGTGGGTCAGGTGGCCGCCCGCATCCAGCGACATGCCGAGGATGGTGTCGCCGGGCTTCAGCAGCGCCTGGAAGACGCCCTGGTTGGCCTGGGAGCCGGAGTTCGGCTGGACGTTGGCGAAGCTGCATTGGAAGAGCTGCTTCGCCCGGTCGATGGCGAGGTTTTCCGCCACGTCGACATACTGGCAGCCGCCGTAATAGCGCTTGCCAGGATAGCCCTCGGCATATTTGTTGGTCAGGACCGACCCCTGCGCCTCCATCACCGCGCGGGAGACGATGTTCTCGGACGCGATCAGCTCGATCTCGTGGCGCTGGCGGCCAAGCTCCTGGCTCATCGCCCCGAAGAGTTCCGGGTCGCG
>NZ_JAEULO010000008.1 GCF_016793705.1 Tabrizicola sp. | reverse complement strand
AGTAGGGCCGGCAACGCCACCGCGGCATGGCGCCGTCGCAGGGAAATTCAGTAGGGCAGCCCGTCCACCGATCCTGGCAGCCTTGATGTAGGGAAGGTTGACGTCACGAACCAAGAAAGAGGCTGGCTGGGGCGCTAGGATTCGAACCTAGGTATGGCGGTACCAAAAACCGCTGCCTTACCACTTGGCGACGCCCCAACCGTGCGGCGGTGTTTAGCGAAGGGTCCGGAGGGGTGCAAGGGGCAAGGGCCGAAAATTTCGCCGCGCCGGAGCAGCTTGCCGGGCGGCGACAGGGCGGCTAGGACGGGGCATGATCTGGGACGCGATGATCCTCGGCGCCGGGGCCGCCGGCATGATGGCCGCCATCGAGGCCGGGCGTCGGGGCCGCAGCGTTCTGGTGATCGATCACGCCGCGAAGCCCGGCGAGAAGATCCGCATCTCGGGCGGCGGGCGGTGCAATTTCACCAACCTGATGATCGCGCCCGACCGCTTTCTCTCGCAGAACCCGCGCTTTGCGCTTTCGGCGCTGAAGCGCTTCACCCAGTGGGACTTCATCGCCCGGATGGATGCCGCCGGGATCGCCTGGCATGAAAAGACGCTGGGCCAGCTCTTTTGCGACGGGTCCGCGACGCAGGTCATCGACATGCTGGTCCGCGACATGGGAAGCGCCGGGGTGACGCTCTGGCTCGGCTGCGCGCCGGGTGCGGTGCGGCGGGCGGGCGAGGGGTTCGAGGTCGAGACCGCGCGGGGGACGCAACGCGCGCGGGCGGTGGTGGTGGCGACCGGCGGCAAGTCGATCCCGAAGATGGGGGCGACGGGCTATGGCTACCGGCTGGCCGAGGCCTTCGGACTGCCTCTCGTGGAGACCCGCCCGGCACTGGTCCCGCTCACCTTTGCCGAGCAGGAACTGGCCTGGATGCGCCCGCTCGCCGGCGTCTCCTTGCCCGGCCGGGTCTCCTGCGGGAAGACCGGCTTCGACGAGGCGCTGCTGTTCACCCATCGCGGGCTGTCCGGCCCGGCGGTCTTGCAGGTGTCCTCCTACTGGCGCGAGGGAGAGGCGATCCATGTCGATCTGCTGCCCGGCAGCGACCTGTCGACCGACTTGCGGGCCGCGCGCGGAAAGCTCGCTTTGCGCACCGTGCTGGGGCGCTGGCTGCCGGAGCGGCTGGCGCGGCATCTGGAGGAAGCGGCGGGGGTGACTGCGCCGATGGCGGAGCTTCCCGCGGCCGTGCTCGACCGGGTGGCGGCGGGGATCAGGGACTGGCGGCTGGTGCCGGTCGGGTCCGAGGGCTACCGGACGGCAGAGGTCACGCTGGGGGGCGTCGATACAAGGGCGCTGGACGGGCGGACGATGGAAGCGAAGGGGGTGCCGGGGCTTCACTTCGTGGGCGAGGTGGTGGACGTGACCGGTTGGCTGGGCGGCTACAACTTTCAGTGGGCCTGGTCCTCCGGCTGGGCCGCGGGGCAGGCGGTGTGATCCTGTCCACGCAGGACAGACTGGCGTCCTCGCAAGATTTCAAGGGCTTGGGCGTGGACGTCAACGAAGGGTTAACTCAAGTTCCAACTGCAACACTTGCGGTCGCCTTTTCGATTTCTTCGGCGAGGGCCTGAGCTGGGGTTTTCCAGCCCAGGGTCTTGCGGGGCCGGTTGTTCATGAGCCTGGCGATGTGGTCCAAGTCGCGTTGGCTGAACTGGCGGAGGTCGGCGCCCTTGGGCAGGAACTGGCGCAAGAGGCCGTTGGTGTTCTCGTTCGAGCCGCGCTGCCACGGCGCATGGGGATCGCAAAACCAGATGTCGATCTTCAGGCGGCGGGCGAGTTCGGGATGGCAGGCCATCTCCAGGCCCCGGTCATAGGTCAGGCTGCGGCGCAGGACGGCGGGCAGGTGTTTCATCTGCCGGGTGAAGCCCTCCAGCGCCGCCGCGGCCCCGTTGCCCTCCATCTTCGCCAAGGTGACGAAGCGCGTCTTCCGCTCGACCAAAGTGCCGACGGAGGAGCGGTTGGCGGCGCCCTTCAGGAGGTCTCCCTCCCAATGCCCCGGTACGAGGCGGGCGTCGACCTCCTCGGGCCGGTGCAGAATTCGCAAGGATTCCGGGACGATGGCGCTGCCGCCGCCGGGCTTGCGCCCGATCCCCCGCCCGCGGCCACGCCGGAGCTTGCCCTGGCGCAAGGCCTCGACCAGCGCCGCCTTCAGCCCGCCGCGGGGCTGGGCGTAGATCATGGCGTAGATGGTCTCATGGCTGACGCGAACCTGTGGGTCATCGGGGTGCATGGAACGGAGTGTCGCGGCGATCTGTTCGGGCGACCAGCGGAAAGCGACAAGCCGGTGCCAGACGAAGCGCCACAACGCCCCGCCCGCGACCAGCTTGCG
>NZ_JAEULO010000007.1 GCF_016793705.1 Tabrizicola sp. | reverse complement strand
GATCTCGACCTCGGGCTGCGCCTCGATCAGCTTTTCCTGGACCTTCGCGTCCAGTTCGGCCGCCGTCACCGTGATGGTGTAGCCGCGCTTGAGGCCTTCGTTCAGGGTCTCGGTGACCTGCATGGGGGGACGTCCTTCCTAAGCTTCTCTCGGGCGCTGATGCGCAATAGGTCAACGGCACAGGGCCAAGGCCCTGCGCGCGATCGCGGGCCTTCTAGCAAAGCCTTCCATCCGATGTAAGGGGGAATCGCCAGCCTGCGCGGCGGGCGGGCTGGTGCGGGTGAAGGGACTTGAACCCCCATGCCTTGCGGCGCTGGAACCTAAATCCAGTGCGTCTGCCAGTTTCGCCACACCCGCATCCCGCGCCTTCTAGCAAACCTGCCAAGGGGGTGCGAGGGGCAAAAGCGCCGCCCCATTTGCGCCACAACCGAAGCGGGATCAGGCCACAACTGCCCAGAAATGACCGAACCGACATCGAATGCGGACCACAAAGCCCGCCCAAGCTGGCCTCGGGACATTACGTGAGGACGTGGCGATGGACGCCAAAGCGCCGTTTTCCAGAACACCAGGGGGGGCAGGAATGCCACCGGCGCCGGGAATGCTGGCCGGCAGCATGGTGCGGACCCTGGAAGGCGTGCTTCCGGTCGAATATCTGACGCCCGGCGACCGCATCGTGACGCGCGCCGGTGCGCGGCGGCTGACCTCGGTCTCGGTCGTCGTGCGCAAGATGGTCAGGCTGGTGCGCATCCGCGCCTCCTCCATGGGGCATGACCGGCCCGATCAGGACCTGCTTCTGTCTCCCGACCAGCCGGTCATCATCCGCGACTGGCGGGCGCAGGCGCTGTATGGCGCGCCGGTCGCGGCCATTCCCGCCGCGCGCCTGGCCGATGGCGAATTCATCTGCGTCGAAACCCATCGCAGCGCCCGGCTGTTCACCCTGCGCTTCGACGACGAAGAGGTGATCTACGCCGAGGGGATGGAACTGGCCTGCCCGGCCTTCCTGCCGGAACTGGCCTGAGCGCAGCCTGACGTTGCGTCGCACTGGGTTTGTCGCCGGGATCGGCTAAGCTCGACACATGGACAGCCCGCGCCCTGACATTGCCGCGCTCTTCGCCACCATGAAGGCGGGGAATGACGCCCGCCGCAGGCGGTTTGGCCTGGCCGAACGCCGCGCGGCGCTGGACCGGCTGGCGGATGTGGTGCGTCGGAACGAAGCCGCCATCGTGGCCGCTCTGCAAGCCGATCTGGGCCGCCCCGAGGCCGAGGCGGTGCTGATGGATTATCTGAACATCCTGCAGGAAATCGGCCACGCCCGCCGCCGCCTGCGGGCTTGGATGAAGCCGCGCCGGGTCTGGCCGACGCTGGCGACCTTCGGCGCCTCGGCCCGGATCGAGCCGCAGCCGCGCGGCACCTGCCTGATCATCGCGCCCTGGAACCTGCCCTTCCACCTCGCGCTCGGCCCGCTCGCCTCCTGCCTCGCTGCCGGGAACGCCGCGATTGTGAAACCCTCGGAGCTGACGCCCGCCTCCAGCACGCTGATCGCCCGGATGATCGCCGAGTGCTTCCCGCCCGACCTGGTGGCGGTGGTCGAGGGCGACAAGGCGGAGGCCGAGGCGTTGCTCGCCCTGCCCTTCGACCACATCTTCTTCACCGGCTCGCCCGCCGTGGGACGGATCGTGATGGCGGCGGCGGCGAAGACGCTGGCCTCGGTCACGCTGGAGCTGGGCGGGAAGTCGCCGGTGATCGTCGGGCCGGGGGCGAACCTGAAGCAGGCGGCGGACTGGATCACCTTCGGCAAGTTCCTGAACGCCGGACAGAACTGCATCTCGCCCGACCATCTTTACGTCCACGCCTCGGTGAAAGATGCATTTCTGGAGGTGCTGCGTGAGCGGATCGCCCGCGCCTATGGTGGCGGCGAAGCCTCGCCCCACCTGACTCGCATCGTCTCGCCCTCGCACGCCGCGCGCCTGTCGGCGCTGATTGCCGACGGGCTGGCCAAGGGCGCGGTGCCGCTTCTGGCGGCGGGCCAGTCCGGCCAGGCCGTCGGCCCGCATCTGGTTGAGGGCACCACCCCCGACATGCGGCTGTCGCAGGAGGAGATCTTCGGCCCCATCCTGCCCGTCCTGGCCTATGACCGGATCGACGAGGTGATCGAGGCGATCAACGCCCAGGACAAGCCGCTGGCGCTCTACATCTTCGACCGCGACCACACGCGGGTCGAGGAGATCACCCGCCGCACCACCTCGGGCGCGGTGGGCGTCAATCTCACGCTGGTCCACTACACCCACCTGAACCTGCCCTTCGGCGGAGTGAACACCTCCGGCATCGGCGCGGCGCATGGGCAAGCAGGCTTCCGCGCCTTCAGCCATGAACGCGCCGTGATGCGGAACCGCTTCCTGCTGCTGCCGCTGATCTTCCCGCCTTACAGCCCCCGCGTGATGCGGCTGATCGACCTGATCAAGCGGGTGCTGGGATGACCTACGATTACATCATCGTCGGCGCGGGGTCCGCCGGGTGCGTGCTGGCCAACCGACTGAGCGCGAACCCCGCAACCCGCGTCTGCCTGGTCGAGGCCGGGCCGCCCGACCGCAACCCGATGATCCACATGCCCTTCGGCCTGGCGGCGCTGGCGCAGATGCGCTGGCTGAACTGGGGCTATGAGACTGCGCCCGAACCGCAACTGACGAACCGCCGCCTCTACTGGCCACGCGGCCGGGTTCTCGGCGGGTCGTCTTCGATCAACGCGATGATCTACATGCGCGGCCATCCGCAGGACTATCGCGACTGGGCCAAGGTTGCGGGCCCGGACTGGGACTGGCCCCAGGTGGGTCAGGTCTTCAAGGAGATGGAGGACAACCAAGGCCTTGATGACAACCACCACGGGCAAGGCGGGCCGCTGACGGTCAGCAACCTGGTGCAGCCCAATCCGCTCTCACTCGCCTTCGTGCAGGCCGGGGCCGAGTGCCAGTTCTCCGCCAACCCCGACTTCAATGGTGCAGAGCAGACCGGCGTCGGGCTGTATCAGGTGACGCAGAGGGACGGCAGCCGGTTCAGCGCAGCGCGGGCCTTCCTCGACCCGGTCCGCGACCGCCCGAACCTGACCCTGCTGACCGGCGCGCAGGTCCACCGGCTGCGCTTCGAGGGCCGCCGCGCCACCGGTGTTCAGCTGCGCGACCGGGTGCTGCCGCTGGCCGAAGGCGGCGAGGTGATCCTCTCCGGCGGCGCGATCAACTCGCCGCAGCTTCTGCTGCTGTCGGGCATCGGGCCGGGCGAGCATTTGCAGGCGGTGGGCCTCCCCGTCCTGCATCACGCGCCCGAGGTGGGCGGGAACCTCGCCGACCATCTCGACATCACCGTGCAGGCTGCCGTGAACGACCGCAGCGCCATCGGCATCGCGCCCTCCTTCCTGCCCCGCGCGCTTCGCGCCAGCTGGGCCTACCTGCGCCGGGGGCGGGGCGAGTTCACCTCGAACGTGGCCGAGGCCGGGGGCTTCGTCACCTCCGACCCCACCCGAGACCGCCCGAACCTGCAATTCCACTTCATCCCCGCCTATCTGCACGACCATGGCCGCCGCCTGTCGCTGGGCTATGGCCTGACCCTGCATGTCTGCGACCTTTTGCCGAAAAGCCGGGGCCGGATCAGCCTTGCCACCCCCGACCCGCTGGCCGCGCCCCGGATCGAGGCGAACTACCTTTCCCACCCCGACGACCTGCCGGTCCTGCTGAACGGGCTGAAGATCGCGCGCGCCATCATCCAGGCCCCGGCTCTCGCCCGCCACATCGCCCGCGAAACCCTGCCCGGCCCGCAGGTCGCCAGCGACGCCCAGCTGGAAGCCTTCATCCGCGCGAGGGCCGAGACGATCTACCACCCGGTCGGCACCTGCCGGATGGGCAGCGACAACGCCTCGGTCGCCGATCCGCAGGGCCGTGTCCGGGGGGTGGAGGGGCTGCGCGTCGTCGATGCCTCGCTGATGCCGCAGATCATCGCGGGCAACACCAACGCCCCCACCATGATGATCGCCGAGACCATCACGCGACGGATGCTAGGGCCCGCCTGACCGGCCCGCCTGACGGTCCCGCCTGTCACACAGCTTTTACATTCCTGCAATCTAAGCGTCACGCAGGGCGGCTAGAGCGCTGTCATGCCGCCCGCCGCAAGGGCCGCACGATATCAGGAGTGTTCCGATGAAATCCGCCTCTCTCACCGCGTCGATCCTGGCCTTCGCCGCCGCGATGCCCGCCGCCGCCCGCGACCAGATCCAGGTCACGGGCTCTTCGACCGTGCTGCCCTATGCCACCATCGTCGCCGAGGCCTTCGGCGAGAACTTCGATTTCCCCACCCCGGTGGTGGAAGGCGGCGGTTCGGGCGCGGGCCGCAAGAAGCTGTGTGAAGGCGTGGGCGAGAACACCGTCGACATCGCCAACTCCTCCAGCCGCATCGCGCAGTCGGACATCGACCTCTGCAAGGCCAATGGCGTCGACGAGATCATGGAAGTCCGCATCGGCTATGACGGCATCGTCTTCGCCTCGGACGTGAATGGCGCCGATTTCGCGCTGGCCCCTGCCGACGTCTACAACGCGCTGGCCGCGAAGGTGGTGAAGGATGGCGCTCTGGCCGACAACGCCGCCGCGCAATGGGCCGAAGTGAACCCTGCCCTGCCTGCCCAGGACATCCTGGCCTTCATCCCCGGCACCAAGCACGGCACGCGCGAAGTCTTCGACGTGAAGGTGCTGGAAGCGGGCTGCAAGGAAACCGGCGCGCTGGACCTGTTCAAGGCGACCGCCGAAGGCGCCGATGACAAGGAAAAGGAAGCCAATGCCAAGAAGGCTTGCCTGGGCCTGCGTACCGACGGCCGTTCGGTCGACATCGACGGCGACTATACCGAGACGCTGGCCCGGCTCGACGCCGACAAGAACGCGGTCGGCGTCTTCGGCCTGTCCTTCTACCAGAACAACACCGACAAGCTGAAGGTCGCCACCATGTCCGGCATCGTGCCCTCGACCGAAACCATCGCCTCGGGCGAATACCCGGTGTCGCGCCCGCTCTTCTTCTACGTCAAGAAGGCGCATATCGGTGTGATCCCCGGCCTGAAGGAATACATCGAGTTCTTCGTCAGCGACGACATGGCCGGACCGGACGGCCCGCTGGCCGCCTATGGGCTGGTTTCCGACCCCGAGCTGGCCGCGACCCAGGCTGCCGTGGCTGCGGAAACCCCGATGGGACCGCTGGAATAAACTGACTTGATCGGGCGGGGCGGTCGCGCCCCGCCCGTCTTTACAGACCTGACCCGCGGAAGAGCCCATGTCCGTCCTGATGATCCTGGCTGTCCTCGCCGTCCTTGCGACCGCCGCCTTTCTTCTGTCACGGCAACGGGCGCTGGCTTCAGCGGACGGCAATCCACGGCAGCTGCATTCGCTTCCGCTCTACTATGGCTGGTTCGGTGCACTTGCGGTGCTGGTCCCGGCGCTGGCTGCGTTGGCCGTCTGGCTGATGCTGCAACCCATGGTGATCGAGGCGCGGATATCGGCAAGCCTTCCCGCCACGCTCGTCTCGGACGCCACCAGCGCCGAGTTGACCATGGCCGATGTCCGCCGCGTGGCGGCAGGCCTGGATGCCGCCGTCGCGCAGGGCGCGATGTCGGAAGCCGAGGCCGGGATGATCCGCACCGAATTCACCGACGTCCGTGACCGGCTGGCCAAGGTCGGCGTGGCGCTGGGATCGAACGTCTCGAAGGACGTGCTTGCCGCCGCACAGGATTATCGCGCGATGTCGCACTGGGGGGCCGCCGGACGCACCGCCGCCGTCTTGGCGCTGGCCGTCCTTGGCCTCTTATGGGGCGTCACCCGCGCCCACAAGGATTTCCGCGCCCGCAACCTGGTCGAGAAAGCCATGCTCGGGCTTCTGATGGCCGCTTCGTCCATCGCGATCCTCACAACGGTCGGCATCGTGTGGTCGATGGTGTCCGAGACCTTCGACTTCTTCTCGAAATATCCGATCCAGGATTTCTTCTTCAGCCTCACCTGGTCGCCGAACTTCCGTGGCGGGTCCGACCTTGGTATCCTGCCGCTGGTCTGGGGCACGCTTTACATCACGCTGATCTCGATGCTGGTGGCGGTTCCCGTCGGCCTCTTCGCCGCGATCTACCTGGCGGAATATGCGTCGAAGCCCGTGCGGAACTGGGTCAAGCCGCTGATCGAGATCATCGCGGGCATCCCGACGGTGGTCTTCGGCATCTTCGCGCTCGTGACCGTCGGCCCCATGCTGCGCGACTGGTTCGCCGCGCCGCTGGGACTTGGCAACTCTGGTTCCTCGGTCATGACGGCAGGCATCGTGATCGGCATCCTGAATATTCCCTTCATCTCCTCGCTGTCGGACGACATCATCAACGCGGTGCCGCAATCCCTGCGCGACGGCAGCCTCGGCCTTGGCGCCACCCGGTCCGAGACCGTCCGCCAGGTCGTCCTGCCCGCCGCCCTGCCCGGCATCGTCGGCGCGGTGCTGATGGCCGCCAGCCGCGCCATCGGCGAGACGATGATCGTGGTGATGGGCGCAGGCGCCGCCGCGAAACTCAGCCTCAACCCGTTCGAGGCGATGACCACGATGACCGTCAAGATCGTTGGCCAGCTGACCGGCGACACGGACTTTGCCGCCCCAGAAACGCTGGTCGCCTTCGCCCTCGGCATGACGCTCTTCGTCATCACCCTCGGCCTCAACATCTTCGCCCTCTGGATCGTGCGGAAATACCGGGAGCAATACGAATGACCGACCTTTCCGCCGCCCCCGGCTTCGCCGCACCTCCCCGGCAGTCGATCCTGACCGCCAGCGCGCAGATGAAGCGCCGCAATGCTGCCGAGACGCGCTTCCGCGCCTATGGCATCATCGCGATCACCCTTTCGCTGGTGACGCTGGCGATCATGCTCTTCACCATCCTGCGCGATGGTGCCTCGGCCTTCCACCAGGCACAGCTGAGCTTCCCGATGGAACTTTCCGCCGAGGTGCTGGACCCCAAGGGCAACCGCGCCCGCGACGAGATGGCGAAGGTCACGACCGTCGGCTACCAGAAGGTGCTGGCCAAGGCCTTCGCGGCCGAGCTCGACCGCCGGGGCATCAGCCAGGACGGGCTTTCGGCCAAGGAGATCGGCGAGATCATCTCGAAGGATGCCGCCGGTGTGCTGCGGGCCGAGGTGCTGGCCGATCCCGCGCTGGTCGGAACAACGATTGACGCGCAGGTCCTGGCCGCGGGCCGTATCGACGGCTTCCTCAAGGGCCGCGTCACGCTGGAAACCGCCAAGCGCGACAGCACGATCAAGCCGGAACAGCTGCTCCTGGCGGAAAAGCTGCGGGAGGCGGGGATGCTGTCTTCGGCCTGGAACTGGGGCTTCTTCACCAATGCCGATGCCTCGGACCAGCGGCCCGAAGCCGCGGGCCTCGGCGTGGCGCTGCTCGGCTCGGCCTACATGATGCTGATGGTGCTGGTGATGTGCGTCCCCGTCGGTGTCGCCGCCTCGATCTACCTTGAGGAATTCGCGCCGAAGAATCGCTGGACCGATGCGATCGAGGTCAACATCTCGAACCTCGCCGCCGTCCCCTCGATCGTCTTCGGCATCCTGGGCCTGGCGATCTTCATCAACTTCGCGGGCCTGCCGCAGTCTTCCTCACTGGTGGGCGCCCTGGTGATCAGCCTGATGACCCTGCCCACCATCATCATCGCCACCCGCGCCGCCATCCGCGCCGTGCCGCCCTCGATCCGCGACGCGGCCCTCGGAATCGGGGCGTCAAAGATGCAGACCGTCTTCCACCATGTCCTGCCGCTCGCCATGCCCGGCATCCTGACTGGCACGATCCTCGGCCTCGCCAGCGCGCTTGGCGAGACGGCGCCGCTCCTCCTGATCGGCATGGTCGCCTTCGTCGACAACTATCCCGCCGCCCCGCCCGAGGGCTTCATGGACCCCGCGACCGCTCTGCCCGTCCAGGTCTACAGCTGGGCCAGCCGTGCCGACCCCGCCTTCATCGAACGCTCGAACGGCGCGATCATCGTGCTTCTGGTCTTCCTCGTGATCATGAATGTCGCCGCGATCCTCCTCCGCCGCCGGTTCGAACGCCGCTGGTGATCAGCCCAGCAGCGGCAGCAGCAAGGAGAACAGCTCGGCCTGCGACGAAATCCCGCAACGCTGGTAAAGCTGCTTGCGGAACACCTTCACCGTCTGCGGCGACACCCCGAGCCGCAGCGCGATCGAGGCGGTGGAATGGCCACGCAGGATCAGAAGCGCAACCATCGCCTGTCGGGGTGACAACTGGATGCCCTGCCCCCGCGCCGCCTGGATCAAGAGCGCCGGCATATCCTCCGCCTCGCCCGCCCCCCGCTCGAGGCCCCGCCACTCGGCCAGCGCCAGCGCCGCGAGCACCGGGGACATCCGTCGGCATGCCGCCATCTCACCCGCGCCGAACATCCGCCCCGAGCGCGCATCGCGCCCGAGGCAGAGGTTCAGCGACAGGCCCTCGCTCACGGGTGCCACGAAAGCGATCTCGTCGATCAGCGTTGTCTCGCCGAAATATTCGGTGAAATAGCGGCTGCGCTGGAACGCATCCGGCGCGATGTCGCGGATACGGTAGGCGCCCTCCGCGACCCGCCCCAGATGCAGCTCGTAATAGGGATCCAGCCGGTAGGCCCCGGCCAGGTATCCGTCCTGCAGCCGCGCATAGACCTTCGGATTCTCTGCCCGGGTCAGCAGTACCAGCGGTGGCCCGGCGTCGCGGTAGGCCATGACAATCAGATTGTCCGGCGCAGCAAGCGCGAGGCAGACCTGCCAGAGCGCCTCGGCAAACCCCTCCTGCCGCAGGCTGGCGATGGCCTGCGCCAGGCTGGTCTCGACGGTGGAGGACATCTCGGTCATGCGGTATACCTCGTTGGGGGTATATACCCCCCAATGTCACCACGATAGGATTTTCGAAGCCATCAAGGGGGTATGCGCCCTCCGATGACAGCGGAGCCGAATCATGCGACTGGCCCTATGGCAGGGGTACTCTCCCGCCGCCGACATCGACGCTGCCTGCGCCCAGGCCGAGGCTGCGCTGGCCGCAGCCGCCGCGATGGGTGCCGCCGCCCTCGTCCTGCCCGAGGTCTGGCTGCCTGGCTACAACCGGCCCGACATTCCCGCCCGCGCGCTGGCCCTCGACTGCCCGCCGCTTCGGCGGCTGGCGCGGGCCGCGAAGACCCATCGCACCGCACTCGTCACCGGCTACGCCGAACGCGAGGGCGACCGGCTCTTCAACTCCGCCGCCTGCTTCGGCCCCGATGGCGCGCTTCTCTGCAACTATCGCAAGGTCCAGCTCTACGGCGCGCGCGAACGTGCCCTCTATGCCGCCGGAGACGCGCTTCCCGTCTTCACCCTTGGCGATGAAACTGCCGCAATCCTGATATGTTACGACGTGGAGTTCGCGCCGCATGTGAAGTCGCTTGCCGACAGGGGGGCCACACTGATCCTCTGCCCCACCGCGAACATGGCACCCTTCACCCATGTCCCCCGCGCCACCGTCCCGGCGATGGCCGCGAACCACGGGGTGACCATCGCCTATGCCAACTACTGCGGGACCGAGGGCGACCTGACCTATGTCGGCAACTCCGTCATCGCAGGCCCCCATGGCGAAATCCTCGCCCAGGCGGGCGATATGCCGACGCTGCTCGTCGCCGAGCTTCCGCGCCGCGACCCGTCTCGTCTCTCCACCCAGTCCACCGACCTGAGGCAGCTCTGATGCGCGACCCCCGCCACGACATCCTGTTCACGCCGCTCCAGATTGGCCCCAAGACCGCCAAGAACCGCTTCTATCAGGTGCCGCATTGCAATGGCGGCGGCTACCGCGACCCCTCTGCCGTAGTCGAGATGCGCCGCACCAAGGCCGAGGGCGGCTGGGGCGTGATCTTCACCGAACAGACCGAAATCCACCCGACCTCCGAGATCACCCCTTTCATCGAACAGCATCTGTGGGAGGACAAGGACATCCCCGCGCTCGCCCGCATGGCCGAGGCGATGAAATCCCATGGCGCGCTGGCAGGCATCCAGCTGGCCTATTCCGGCATCAACGGCCCCAACCTCTACTCGCGCGAGGTGCCGCTCGCCGTCACCGGCGGCCCGATCCTCACCTTCACCTCCGACCCGGTGCAGGCCCGGACGATGGACAAGGAGGATATCCGCGACCTCCGCCGTTGGTTCCGCAACGCCTTCCGCCGCTCGCATCAGGCGGGCTTCGACCTGATCTGCCTCTACGGCGCGCATGGCTTCGGCATCCTGCAACATTTCCTGTCCCGCGCCACCAACCACCGGACCGACGAATATGGCGGCGACCTGAGAAACCGCGCGAGGTTCCTGCGCGAGATCGTTGAAGATGCACGGGAAACCACGAAGGGCGAGCTTGCCGTCACGCTCCGCATGTCGCTGCACGAGGCCGGGTCTTACGGTTTCTCCAACGCCGAACTCCGCGACTTCATCGCCATGCATTCCGACCTTCCGGACCTCTGGGACCTTGCCAATGGCACCTGGGAGGCCTGCTCGGGCACCAGCCGCTTCAAGGACGAAGGCGCGCAGGAGGACCTCGTCCGTGGCATCAAGGAACTCACCCCGAAGCCCGTCGTCGGCGTCGGCCGCTTCACCTCACCCGACGCGATGGTCCGCCAGATCAGGACCGGCGTGCTGGATTTCATCGGCGCCGCCCGCCCCTCGATTGCCGACCCTTTCCTGCCGGTGAAGGTCCAGGAAGGCCGCTACGAGGACATCCGCGAATGCATCGGCTGCAACATCTGCGTCAGCGGAGACATGACGCAAGGCATCAGCCGCTGCACCCAGAACACCGCCTTCATGGAGGAATGGCGCAAGGGCTGGCATCCCGATCGCGCCCGTCCCAAGGGTGCCTCCGAAAGCGTCCTCATCGTCGGCGCCGGTCCCACGGGACTTGAAGCCGCCCTGCAAGCCGCCCGGCGCGGCTACCGGGTGACGCTGGCCGAGGCCAGCACCACCCTAGGCGGTCGCGTCGCGCAGGAACGCCTGCTCCCCGGCCTTTCCGCCTGGGGCCGGGTGGCCGACTTCCGCACCGGCCAGATGGCGGTGATGCCGAACGTCGACATCTACCGCGACAGTCCTCTCGCGCCCGAGGATATCCTCGCAATGGGTGCCGACCACGTCGCCATCGCCACCGGGGCCACATGGCGCCGCGATGCCGTGGCACGGCTGCACCTCCACCCGATCCCGACCGATCCGGCGATGCCGCTCTATACGCCCGACGACCTGATGGCGGGCCGCTGCCCGGAAGGCCAGACCGTCGCGCTTTATGATGACGACCATTTCTACATGGGCTCGGTCCTCGCCGAACTCCTGGTTGCCAAGGGCAACCGCGTCCACTTCGTCACCCCTGCAGTGAAGGTCGCCGAATGGACGGACAACACGCTGGAACAGGGCACGATCATGCGCCGGTTGCTGGAGATCGGCGTGGAAGTCCACCTGAGCAAGGCGCCAGAGGCCATTGGCGCAACAGAGATGACCCTCGGCTGCACCTGGACCGGACGGCAGACCACCTTGCCCGCCGATGCCGTCCTCTTCGTCACCTCCCGCACGCCGAACGACAGCCTCTTCCACGACGCGAAAGCCCTCGACTGGCAGGCGGTGGGCATCCGCTCCCTCAAGCTCATCGGCGACGCCGCCGCCCCCGGCCCGATCGCCTGGGCCACCTATGCCGGCCGCGCCTGGGCCGAAGGCCTGGACGAGCCCGACCGCGGCGACGCGCTTGCCTTCCGCCGCGAGATTGCCGCGCTCAACCCCGGGGTTTCGCTCTTGCCATGACCCGCGCGCCGGCATTTCCTGTCCGCAAGTATCCCCGCCGGAGGCACAGCCGAGGCTCTGCGTGTTCTTCACACGCAGGGCCGAGACAAAAGGCTCGCGCCGCAAGGCGCTCATTCTGAAAACCGCCCCTCACCAAGGACCGACGATGACCCACTTCCGCCACCGCAAGTTCAACACCAAGGATACCTATCCCGAGCAGAAGCTCGACAACGACCTGTGTCAGGCCGTGGTCGCGCGGGGCCGCACCGTGTTCCTGCGCGGCCAGTGTCCGCAGGACCTGGACACCGCGAAGGACATCGGCAGCCATGACCCGGTCGAGCAGACCCACAAGGTGATGCAGAACATCCGCCAGCTTCTGGAAGAGGTCGGCGGGAAGATGGAGCATCTGTGCAAGGTCGTCGTCTACCTGACCGACGTCCGCCACCGCGAGGCGGTCTACCGGACGATGGGCGAATACATCAAGGGGGTGCACCCGGTCTCGACCGGGGTGGTCGTCACCGCACTGGCCCGACCGTCCTGGCTGGTGGAAATCGACGGCACCGCCGTGATCCCGGACGAAGATTGAGAGGCGGGGCATGACCTTCTCCATCGTCGCCCGCTGCGCCCGGACCGGGCAGTTCGGGATGGCCATCTCCTCCTCCTCGCCCGCCGTCGCGGCGCGCTGCGCCCATGTCCGCGCGGGCGTGGGGGCGGTGGCGAGCCAGAACATCACCGACCCGGCGCTGGGGCCCATGGTGCTGGACCAGCTGGAATCGGGCCTTCCAGCCGCCGATGCCCTTGCGGTCGTCACCGCGGACCGCCCGCACATCGACTACCGGCAGCTTCTGGTCGTCGATCGCGAAGGGCGGACGGCGATCCATTCCGGGCGGCAGGTGCTGGGCATCTGGGGCGAGGCGCGGGCCACCGACTGTGCGGCGGGAGGCAACCTCCTTGCGGGGGAACTTGTCCCGATGGCGATGGTCGAAGCCTTTACCGCTGCCAAAGGCCACCTCGCGGAACGTCTGATGCTTGCACTGGAAGCCGGGTTGCAGGCCGGTGGCGAAGCGGGGCCGGTGCATTCCACCGGGCTGAAGGTGGCCGACCGGCTGGACTGGCCTCTGGTCGATCTGCGGATCGACTGGTCCGACAACCCCATCGGAATGTTGCGCGAAGCCTGGACCGTCTACGCCCCGCAGATGGCCGCCTATGTCCAGCGGGCGGAGGATCCGACCCGGGCTCCCTCTTACGGAGTGCCCGGCGATGAGTAGCTTTCAAGCCATGAAGAAACGGTTAACGTCCACGGATAATCATCTCATTTTACTTCGTAATCAGAAAATGTCCACCGTGGACACTCTTCCATTCAGGGGCCATAGAACATGACCGAATCCATCCATACCCTCGTCGTCGGCGGCGGTCAGGCCGGGGTCGCCACCTCGGCTCACCTGCGGAAGCAGGGGGTGCCGCACCTCGTCCTCGAACGCGACCGGATCGCGGAACGCTGGCGGAGCTGGCGCTGGGACAGCCTGGTCGCCAACGGCCCCGCCTGGCACGACCGCTTCCCGGATGCCGAGTTCACCGACCTCGACCCCGACGAATTCGCGCCGAAGGAGGCGGTCGCCGACTACTTCGTCCGCTTTGCCGGGGACCGGAACCTGCCGATCCGCACCGGCGTGGAGGTCACCAAGCTGGAACGCCAGGGCGACGGTTTCCGAGCCACCACCTCGATCGGCGAGATCGCCGCGCAGAACGTCGTCGTGGCCACCGGCCCGTTCCAGAAGCCGGTGATCCCGACCGTGATCACCGATCCCGCGATCACGCAGATGCATTCCAACAGCTATCGCAACCCCGGCCAGCTGCCCGAAGGCGCGGTGCTGGTGGTGGGCGCGGGGTCATCCGGCGCGCAGATCGCCGAGGAACTGGTCCGCGCAGGCCGCCGGGTGTACCTCTCGCTCGGGCCGCATGACCGCCCGCCGCGCCGCTACCGGGGGCAGGATTTCGTCTGGTGGCTGGGCAAGCTGGGCAAATGGGACATGAAGGCGCCCACGCCGGGGACCGAGCATATCACCATCGCGGTGAGCGGCGCCTATGGCGGGCATACGATGGACTTCCGCCGTCTGGCGGGCCTTGGCGTGACGCTTCTGGGCCGGGCGGGCGACTACCGCGACGGTGTGCTGCAGTTCGCCAATGATCTGCGGACCAACATGGAGGCCGGCGACCGGAACTACCTGTCGGTGCTGGACGAGGCCGACGCCTATGCCAGGGCCAATGGCCTTGACCTTCCCGAGGAGCCGGAGGCGCGCAACCTGCTGCCCCTGCCCGACTGCGTGACGCAGCCGACCTTGGCGCTGGACCTGAAGCGGGAAGGCATCTCTACCGTGATCTGGGCCACCGGCTTCCGGCTGGACTTCGGCTGGATCGACCTGGACATCTTCCAGCCCGATGGTCGCCCGCGCCACAAGGAGGGTGTGTCTGAGGTTAAGGGGCTCTATTTCATGGGCCTGCCCTGGCTGTCGTGTCGGGGATCGTCCTTCATCTGGGGGGCCTGGAAGGATGCGGAACGGCTGGCCGGGGTGATCGCGGGGCGCGGCTGACGGAGCACTTGCTCGCGAGCGGGCGGCGGTTCGCCCGTCGATGACGTCGTCCTCGCGGAAGTGGGGCGGTGGGCAGGTTTCCCATCCGCGCACCGACCTCCGACGAGGAGACGAAGTCGAAGGCGGAGCGTCCGGTCGCCGGAGGACCGGACTCACGCGCCTGCGGCAGACATGCTAGGCTTCCGACATTTGATGACGGAGGATCGCGATGCGGAGCCTTGCGCTTTCGGCCCTCGCCGCCATGGCCTGCGGTTGTGCAAATGTGAATTACGAAACGACCAGAGCAGGAACATTCACCGGAGAGGTCGCGGTGGTCTGGCTGCGCGGCACCGACAAAGAGGGAGATGGAACCTTTGTCTACGTCCCGACCGAGGCCAAGCCGCTGACGTTCACGCGGCCTGACAAAACGACCGTCATCCAGCCCACCATGATCTACACTGACGGCGGATCGGTCCCCTCGCTGGCACGGGCCTTCCGCGGCCTCACACCCTGGAACTATGGCCCGGCCTATATCGTGCATGACTGGCTGTTCCGCGCCAAGCAATGCTGGGAGGATGGCAAGAAGAGGCCCAAGTATGCGGTTGTTGCCGACATGAGCTTTGCCGAGTCCGCGATGATCATCGCCGAGAGCATCCACGCCTTGCATGACTCCAAGCGCGTGCGGAACGACGACATCTCGGGCGCGGTGGTGACGGCGGCAGTGACCAGCCCCATCTCCTACCGACGCTGGACGCAGAAAGGCGCCTGCGAGGAGGTTTCAGACGCCCATCGCAGGATGGCGCTGGAGGCCGTCGGTCGTGATCCCGAGCTTGGCAGCCGGTCCAAGGTGCGGACGCTGCGGGGACGGGAGGACGGCCCACCAGAGCCCACCCAGGCGGTGGTGGTCGCAATCACCAGCTTCGACTGACGCTCAGCCGTCGGTGTCGGCGTCGTCTTCGCCTGCCCGGTTCAGCGCGATGATCTCGCGCAGGATGGCGTCGATGCGGGCGGAAATCTCGGGGCCGAGCCGGGCGCGCAGGTTGGCGTCGAAATCCTGCGCGTGCTGGCCGATCTCGGTGAAGACGGCGCGGCCCCTGGGCGTGAGGGAGAGGTTCTCGGCCCGGCGGTCCTCGGGGCTGGTTGTACGCAGCAAAAGCCCCTCGACCTCCATGGCCGCAACGGCGCGGGAGACCTTGGTCTTTTCGATATGACTGAGGCGGCAGATGTCGCGGGCAGTCATCGCGCCGAAGCGTCCGAGATTGGCCATCACGCGCCATTGCGTCCGGGTCAGGCCATAGCGGGCCCGGTAGGTGGCCTGGAAGCCGAGGCTTGTGGCTTCGGCGGCCTGGTTCAGCAGATAGGGCAGGAAGTCCTGGAGGTCGAAATCCCGTCCCGGCATGGTCATGCCCCCGGTTTCACGCGGTCGGGGTGGGCGGCGGCGACGTCCGGCAAGGCCTCCATCCGGGCAGCGATGGCCGCAATGCGGGGAAACGGGGTCAGGTCGAGGCCCCAGCGGCGGGCGTTGTAGACCTGGGGGACGAGGCAGAGGTCGGCGAGGCCGGGCGTCGGCCCATGGCTGAAGGGGCTGTCGCCGGTCAGCATCGGCTCCAGCCCCTGAAAGCCGAGGGTGATGAAATGGCGCATCCAGCCTTCCAGCGTGGCGCCGCCGCCGAGGGAGACGGCGTGTTGCGCGACGCGGAGATTGCAGACGGGCTGGATCTCCATGGCGACGGCATGAGCGAGTGCGCGGGCGCGGGCGCGGTCGGCGGGGTGTGCGGGCAGGAAGCCGGCCTGTCGTGTTTCGTCCAGGTATTCCAGGATCGCGAGGGATTGGGTGAGGCGGAGGCCATCGATCTCCAGCACCGGGACAAGGCCCTGCGGGTTGGTCTGGAGATGGGCCGGATCGCGTTGTGCCCCGGTCGCAAGATCGACGGGGACGCTTCGGTAGGGAATGCCGATCAGGTTCAGCCCGATCCGAACCCGGTAGGCAGAGGAAGAACGCCAGTAGTCGTAGAGGATAACATCGGTCATGGGCTGGCTTTAGCCGGTTCGGGATTGCTTGTCATGTTAAGCTTGACTTGGTTGCAGTTGCAACTATTAATCGACTCGACCAGACGGAGGAGGACCCGATGACCCATCATGCTTTGCCGCAGGGCATGATCCGAGCCGCAAGCATCACCGGCCCGCACGAAGGCTACATGCCGGGCTTCGGCAACGATTTCGAGACCGAGGCCCTGCCGGGCGCGCTGCCGCAAGGCATGAACAGCCCGCAGAAGTGCAACTACGGGCTTTACGGCGAGCAGTTGTCGGGCACCGCCTTCACCGCGCCGAGCCACCAGAACGAACGGACCTGGTGCTACCGGATCCGGCCCAGCGTCAAGCACACGCACCGGTTCCGGAAGATCGACGTCCCGTTCTGGAAATCGGCGCCCTGCATCGACCCGGACATCATCAGTCTCGGCCAGTATCGCTGGGATCCGGTGGCCGTGCCCGCGACCCAGAAGCTGACCTGGATCACCGGCATGCGGACGATGGTAACGGCGGGGGATGTAAACACCCAGACCGGCATGGCGAGCCATATGTATCTGGTGAACGCCTCGATGCAGGACGAATATTTCTTCTCGGCGGATGGCGAGCTGCTGGTCGTGCCGCAGGAAGGCCGGTTGCGGTTCTGCACCGAGCTTGGCGTGATCGACCTGGAGCCGCGCGAGATCGCGATCCTGCCGCGGGGCCTCGTCTATCGGGTCGAGGTGCTGGAAGGCCCCGCGCGGGGCTTCGTCTGCGAGAACTACGGGCAGAAGTTCATGCTGCCGGGCCGTGGGCCGATCGGGGCCAACTGCATGGCGAACCGGCGGGACTTCAAGACCCCGGTCGCGGCCTTCGAGGACCGGGAGGCGCCCTCGACCGTGACGGTGAAATGGTGCGGCCAGTTCCACGAGACGAAGATCGGCCATTCGCCGCTGGACGTGGTGGCCTGGCACGGCAACTACGCGCCCTGCAAATACGACCTGGACACCTATTGCCCGGTGGGCGCGGTGCTGTTCGATCACCCGGACCCGTCAATCTTCACGGTGCTGACCGCGCCGAGCGGCATCGAGGGGACCGCGAACATCGACTTCGTGCTGTTCCGCGAACGCTGGATGGTGGCGGAGAACACCTTCCGCCCGCCCTGGTACCACAAGAACGTCATGTCCGAGCTGATGGGCAACATCTATGGCGTCTACGATGCCAAGCCCAAGGGGTTCGTGCCGGGGGGCATGTCGTTGCACAACTGCATGCTGCCGCACGGGCCGGACAAGGGTGCCTTCGAGCATGCCTCGAACGAGCCGATGGTGCCGGTGCGCCAGTCCGAGACGATGAGCTTCATGTTCGAGACCCGCTTTCCGCAGCACCTGACGCCCTTCGCGGCGCAGGCCGGGCATCTGCAGGAGGATTACATCGACTGCTGGGGGTCCTTGGAGAAGAAGTTCGACGGGACGCCGGGCGTGAAGTGACGGGCGGCGGACCGGGGGTTTCACACCTCCGGCCCCCCGCGGGATATTTTCGGACAGAAGATGAAGGAAGCCGCATGGGCTTGATCCGATCCTGGGTGGAAAGCGCCAATGCGCCGGACCATCCGTTTCCGCTGAACAACCTGCCCTGCGGGGTGTTTTCGACGCCCGATGAGGACGCCCGCTGCGGCATTGCCATCGGGGATTTCGTGCTGGACCTGGCCGCGCTGGAGGAAGCGGGGGTGCTGGAGCTTCCCGGCGCACCGCTTCTGGACGTGCCCTGCTGGAACGAGGTGATGGAGGCGGGGCCGGAGGTCTGGGCGGCCTTGCGCGCCCGGCTGACTGTGCTGCTGGCGGAAGGCTCGGCCGAGAGGGCGGCGGTGGAGCCGCATCTGGTGCCGCTCTCGCAGGCCGAACTGCACCTCCCCTTCCTCATCAGCGAATACACCGACTTCTACGCAGGGCGGAACCATGCCTTCAACGTCGGCACCATGTTCCGGGGGGCCGAGAATGCGCTGCCGCCGAACTGGCTGCATATCCCGATCGGCTACAACGGGCGGGCCTCGTCCGTAGTGGTTTCCGGCACCCCGGTGCGGCGGCCCTGGGGGCAGGTGAAAGGGCCGGACCAGGGGCTGCCCGCCTTCCAGCCCTCGCGCCGGTTCGACATCGAGCTGGAGATGGGTGCCGTAGTGGGCATGGCGAGCGAGGGGCCGGTGACGGTGGCCGAGGCCGATGCAATGATCTTCGGCTATGTCCTCTTGAACGACTGGTCGGCGCGGGACATCCAGGCCTGGGAGTATCAACCGCTCGGGCCGTTCCAGGCCAAGGCGACGGCCACGACGATTTCGCCCTGGATCGTGATGAAGGCGGCGCTGGAGCCCTTCCGCGTGTCCACCCCCCCGCGCGAGGTGGCGCTGCTGCCGCACCTGAGGGAGCCAGGGCCGATGCTTTACGACATCGCGCTGGAGGTTGGACTGACCCCGGAGGCCGGGCGCGAAACCGTGATCGCGCGGACAAACTATCGCGAGATGTATTACTCGGCCGCGCAGCAGCTGGCGCATCACACGACGAGCGGCTGCCCGATGAATGTGGGCGATCTTCTGGGGTCTGGCACCATCTCGGGCCCGACGAAGCAGTCGCGCGGGAGCCTTCTGGAGCTGTCCTGGGGTGGCAAGGAGCCGCTCGCCATCGACGGGGGCAGCCGCAGTTTCATCGAGGATGGCGACACGTTGGTTCTGCGCGGTCAGGCGCAGGGCGACGGTTACCGGATCGGCTTTGGCGAGTGCAGCGGGAAACTTCTCGCAGCACTTGAGGACCCTTACGCAAGGAACTGAAATGGCAAAGGCTTTCGCATCGCAGGGCGACCTTGCGGACAAGAAGATCAGCTTCACCGAAATCGGCGAGGGGCTTTACGCCTTTACAGCCGAGGGCGACCCCAATTCGGGCGTGATCATCGGCGACGACAGCGTGATGGTGGTCGAAGCGCAGGCCACGCCACGGCTGGCGCAGAAGGTGATCGACTGCATCCGGGGGGTTACGGACAAGCCGATCTCTCATGTTGTCCTGACCCACTATCACGCTGTCCGCGTGCTGGGCGCGAGCGCTTTCAAGGCGCCGCAAATCATCATGTCGGAGGCCGCCCGCAACATGGTGGCCGAGCGCGGGCAGGAGGACTGGGACAGCGAGTTCCAGCGCTTTCCGCGCCTGTTCCAAGGTCATGAGTCCATCCCTGGCCTGACCTGGCCCACCACAACCTTCAATGGCAGGATGACCGTCTGGCTGGGCAAGCGGCGGGTGGACATCCTGCAGCTTGGTCGGGCGCATACGGCGGGGGATGCGGTGATCCATGTCCCCGACCAGAACGTGATGTTCACCGGCGACATCGTCGAGGCGCATTCGGCATGCTACTGCGGCGACGGTCATTTCGCCGACTGGGGCCCGACGCTGGAGGCGATCCGGGCCTACGATCTGGATGCGATCGCGCCGGGGCGAGGCGATGCGGTGATCGGCCAGAAGGCCGTTAACGGGGCGCTGGACCGGACGAAGGACTTCGTGGCCTCGACCTACAGTCCCGTCGCGCGGGTGGCGGCGCGGAACGGGTCGCTGAAGGAGGCCTGGGACGCCTGTCGCGCGGAATGCGACCCGAAGTTCAAGGACTATGCGATCTACGAGCACTGCCTGCCGTTCAACGTCGCCCGCGCCTATGACGAGGCGCGCGGCATCCATCACCCCCGGATCTGGACCGCCCAGCGCGATCTGGAGATGTGGGCGGCGTTGCAGGGGTAAGCGATGGCATACGATTACCAACCATTCCCCTACACTGCGCCCCCCGGGCTGACGGCGCCGGAGCCGCGCCACAAGGTCGTCATCGTCGGCGCAGGGCCGATCGGGCTGGCGCTGGCCATCGACCTGGCACAGCTCGGCGTGCCCTCAGTGGTGCTGGACGACAACAACGTCGTCTCGGTCGGCAGCCGCGCGATCTGCTGGTCGAAGCGGGCGCTGGAGGTTCTGGACCGGCTGGGGGTCGGCCAGAGATGCGTCGAGAAGGGTGTGGTCTGGAAGGTGGGGCGCACCCTGCACCGGGACGCGGAGGTGTGGAACTTCGACCTGCAGCCCGAGCCGGGACACAAGATGCCGGCCTTCGTGAACCTCCAGCAATACTACGTCGAGGAATACCTCGTCGCCCGGGCGCTGGAGTTTCCGGGGCTGATCGACCTGCGGTGGAAGAACAAGGTCACCGGGCTGGCGTCGGGTGACCATGCGGTGCTGACGGTGGAGACGCCGGACGGCGCCTACCGGCTGGAGGCCGACCATCTGGTCGCCTGCGACGGGGCGAAGAGCGATATCCGGGGGATGCTGGGCCTCGATTTCGACGGCGAGCTGTTCGAGGAGCGCTTCCTGATCGCTGATATCGAGATGACCGGCGATTTCCCGTCAGAGCGCCGCTTCTGGTTCGAGCCGCCGTTCCATGCCGGGCAATCGGCCCTGCTGCACAAGCAGCCGGACCACATCTACCGGATCGACCTGCAACTGGGCTGGGACGCCGACCCCGAGGCGGAGCGGCAACCCGAGCGGGTGATCCCGCGGATCGAGAAGGCGGTGGGGCATCGGGATTTCCGGCTGGACTGGGTGTCGGTCTATACCTTCCAGTGCCGCAGGCTGGCGCGGTTCGTGCATGGTCCGGTGATCTTCTGCGGCGACTCGGCCCATATCGTTTCGCCCTTCGGTGCGCGCGGCGGCAACGGGGGCTTGCAGGACGTGGATGCGCTCGGCTGGCGGCTGGCGGCGGTGGCAAAGGGCCACGACCCCGCAATCCTGAACGCCTATGACCGCGAGCGGCAGTACGGGGCGGACGAGAACCTGCTGAATTCATCGCGCACCACGCGGTTCATGTCGCCAGCACCGGGGGCCGAGCGGTGGTTCCGCGACGCAGTGCTGGCATTGGCGGGCAAAGCGGCTTTCGCGCGGCCGCTGGTGAATTCGGGGCGGCTGTCGGTGGCCTGCACCTATCCGCTGACCGGGCCGGACGACCCTGCCCTGCCCCCTGCCGCCCGCCCCGGCGCGGTGGCCCCGGATGCGCCGCTGGCCGATGGCTGGTTGATCGACAGGCTGGGGCGTGAGACGGTGCTTCTGGCCATCGGCCAGCCTGCCCCCCGTGTGCCGGGGCTGAAGGCGCTGAGCGTGGAGCCGACGCCCGAGGTCCGCGCGCGCTATCTTGGCGGGGCGACGCGCGCACTATACCTGATCCGCCCGGACCAGATCGTCGCGGCCCGGTGGCAGACCGCCGCGCCAGAGGCCATCGCAAGCGCTGCCGCGGTCATCTGGGAGGACCGGACATGAGCCTGATCACCACGCCGAATCTGGCCGATCCGGACGCCGCCTATGCCGCGCTCTTGGCGGCGCACAAGGGATTGAGCGAGGCGGAAAGCCAGGCCCTGAATGCGCGGCTGGTGCTGGTGCTGATGAACCATGTGGGCACCGGGGTCTTTGAAGAGGCATTGGCGCTGGCCAAATCCGCTGGGTGACGGGGGCAGATTGCACACCCCGCAATGCAGGACGGCGAGGTAATCGGGTCTCCGGCGCCGCGTAGGGGGCAATCTGCCCACGCCCGCGCGGATCACGACGCCTTCAGCACCCCACGGTCGATCTGGTCCTGCTCGATCGATTCGAAGAGGGCGCGGAAGTTGCCTTCGCCGAAACCATCGTCACCCTTGCGCTGGATGAACTCGAAGAAAATCGGGCCGATGACGGTCTTGGAGAAGATCTGCAGGAGGATCTTCGTTTCGCCCCCGTCCACCACGCCCTCGCCGTCGATCAGGATACCGTGCTTCGCGAGCTTCTCGACGGGTTCCTCGTGCCCCACCACGCGGGTCTTCGACAGATCGTAATAGGCCATCGGCGGCTTCGGCATGAACTTCAGACCCGCTTCGGCGATGGCGTCGGTGGCGGCGTAGATGTCGTCCGTCCCGACGGCGATGTGCTGGATGCCCTCGCCCTTGTAGCGCTTAAGGTATTCGACGATCTGCCCGGTCTCGCCCCGGTCCTCGTTGATCGGGATGCGGATGCGGCCGCAGGGGCTGGTCAGGGCGCGGGAATGCAGGCCGCTGAACTTGCCCTCGATGTCGAAGAAGCGAATCTGGCGGAAGTTGAAGAGGCGCCCGTAGAAGTCGAACCACGTGTCCATGTTGCCGCGATGGACGTTGTGGGTCAGGTGGTCGAGGTAGCGGAAGCCCACGCCCTTCGGCTTCGGCATGGACAGCCAGTCGAACTCGCCGTCATAGGGGTTCGTGTCGCTGTAGCGGTCGGTGAAATAGATCAGCGAGCCACCGATGCCGACGATGGCGGGCAGGTCCAGCGCCTTGTCGGTGCCGGTGTAGGGCTCGGCCCCGTTCGCGACCGCGTGGACGAAGGCATGGGCAGCGTCGACCACGCGCCAGCCCATCGAGGGGGCGCAGGGGCCGTGCTCCTCGACGAAGCGGCGGGCGTGGCTGCCGGGCACGTCGTTCAGGATGTAGGTGATGTCGCCCTGCTGCCAAAGCTCGATGGCCTTGGTCTTGTGCCGGGCGGTCAGGGCATAGCCCATTCGGGTGAAGAGGGCGCGCAATTCGTCCGGGTTGGGGTGGGCGAATTCGACGAACTCGAACCCGTCGGTTCCGGCGGGGTTTTCGGGCGAGATCACGGCACGCGGGGCGTTGTGCGGAAAGGGACCCATGGTTTCTCCTCCGGGCAAGACTGGTCTGCTTCAGAATGTCATGGCTTCCCCGCAGGTGGCGCGCAAGTTTTGGCCATGATCTTCAATATTCTGCGTGTATTTATTGCATTTTTCGCGAACTGCGCGAGGATTGCGCATGATGGATGAAACCGATTCTCGCCTGCTGGCGGCCCTTCAATCCGACGCGCAGATCACCGCGCAGGATCTTGGTGCGCTTCTGAACCTGTCGGCCAGCCAGGCCGCCCGCCGCCGTGCGCGGCTGGAGGCTGATGGGCTGATCACCGGCTATGCAGCCCGGTTGTCGCCCGGCAAGCTGGGCCTGACGGTGCAGGCCTTCGTCCAGGTCCAGATGGCCGCCCATGCGCCGGAGACCGCGCGCGAGTTCCTGCGCCTGATCGCCACCCTGCCCGAGGTCGTGGCCTGCTGGACCCTGACGGGCGAGGCCGACTATCTGCTGCGGGTCTGGTGCGCCGACCTGCCCGCGCTCAATGACCTGATCCACCATCGCCTCTTGCCGAACCCTGCCGTGGCCCGGGTGCAAAGCCAGATCGTCATGGCGCAGCCGAAGCCCGACGCAGGTCTGCCGGTCTGACCGGGAACCGGCGCGGGGGGCTGGATGTTTCCCTTGCTTGACACCTGTTGGAGGAGTGCAGATGGCCTATGTCGATGGCTTCCTGATCCCGGTCGAAAACAGCCGGAAAGACGAATACCACGCCCATGAGGAGAAATGGTGGCCCTCGTTCCGCGACAAGGGGGCAAAAGCCATGACGGTGTGCTGGGGCGACGATGTGCCCGAAGGCAAGCAGACCGACTTTCGCCGCGCGGTTGACCTGAAAGAGGGTGAGTCGGTGGTGTTCTGCTGGATGGTCTGGCCGGACAAGGCCACGCGCGACAAGGCCTATGCCGCGATGATGGCCGACACCAGCATGGAAGGCATGGAGATGCCCTTCGACGGCAAGCGGATGATCTGGGGCGGCTTCCAACCCATCCTCGAAGTCTGACGCCCGTTCCGGCGCTTCCCCTTCCGCGCGGGTCAGGCTAGAACCCGCCGGGACCAAGGGGAATGCGCGATGCCGATGGAAAAGACCTTCAACGCCGCCGAGGCCGAGGCCCGGATCTCGAAGCTGTGGCTGGACGCCAAGGCGTTCAAGGCGGGCGCGAATGCCAGGCCCGGACGCCCGGCGTTTTCGGTCATGATCCCGCCGCCGAACGTCACCGGCTCGCTTCACATGGGCCATGCGTTCAACAACACCTTGCAGGACATCCTGACCCGCTGGCACCGGATGCAGGGCGACGACACGCTTTGGCAGCCGGGCACCGACCATGCCGGGATCGCAACCCAGATGGTGACCGAGCGCGAGATGGCGAAGGAGGGCAACCTCAGCCGCCGCGAGATGGGGCGCGAGGCGTTCACCCTGAAAGTCTGGGAGCAGAAGCGGAAGTCGCGCGGCACGATCATCGGGCAGTTGCAGCGGCTGGGGGCAAGCTGCGACTGGGACCGCGAGGCCTTCACCATGTCGGGCGCGCCGGGGGCTCCGGCGGGCGAGGAGGGCAACTTCCACGATGCGGTGATCAAGGTCTTCGTCGACCTTTACAACAAGGGCCTGATCTATCGCGGCAAGCGGCTGGTGAACTGGGACCCGCATTTCGAGACCGCGATTTCCGACCTGGAAGTCGAGAATATCGAGGTGCCGGGCCATATGTGGCACTTCAAGTATCCTTTGGCCGGGGGGGAAACCTACGAATATGTCGAGAAAGACGCGGAGGGGAATGTGACCTTCCGTGAGACGCGGGATTATATCTCCATCGCCACCACCCGGCCCGAGACGATGCTGGGCGATGGCGCGGTGGCGGTTCATCCATCGGATGAACGTTATGCGCCAATCGTCGGACATCTTTGCGAAATTCCGGTTGGGCCAAAGGAACACCGCCGGTTGATCCCGATCATCACCGACGAATATCCCGACCCGACGTTCGGCTCGGGCGCGGTGAAGATCACCGGAGCGCATGACTTCAACGACTATGCGGTGGCCAAGCGCGCCGACATCCCCTGCTACCGGCTCATGGACACCCGCGCGCAGATGCGGGCGGACGGGGTGCCCTATGCCGAGGCGGCGGAAGTGGCGCTGCGCATGTCGCGGGCCTGGCTGGTGGCCAAGGGCTATGCGACGCCGGGGTTCGCCGAGCAGCCGTTTGCATTGAGCGAGGCGGAGGTGGACGCGCTGAACCTGGTGCCGGACGACCTGCGCGGACTGGACCGCTACGAGGCGCGCAAGCAGGTGGTGGAGCAGATCACCGCGGAGGGGCTGGCGGTGATGGTGCTTCCCGACGATCCGCGTCTTGGTAGGTCGGGGCGTGCCCCGACTCCGGCGGAAGAGCCGGGGCACGCCCCGGCCTACGTCCCCTATGTCGAAGCGAAACCGATCATGCAGCCCTTCGGCGACCGGTCCAAGGTCGTGATCGAGCCGATGCTGACCGACCAGTGGTTCGTCGACACCGCCAAGATCGTCGAGCCCGCGCTTGATGCGGTGCGGACCGGCCGGACGAAGATCATCCCGCCGAGCGGCGAGAAGACCTATTACCACTGGCTGGAGAACATCGAGCCCTGGTGCATCTCGCGCCAGCTCTGGTGGGGGCACCAGATTCCGGTGTGGTATGGGGTCGCCAAGGACTTCATTGGCAACGAGGAAGGCCAGAAGTTCTCACAGGTGAGTTTTTGCGCACCGGACAGCGAGTCAGCGCGGGAATTGGCCAAAGAATACTACGGGCCGGACTTCGAGGTGGGCGTTTCGCTCGGATCGAATGGCGCGGGTCAACCGTCGCACAGCATGCCGTATGACAGGAATGGTCACACGGTTCGCGCCGTAACGATCTACCGCGAGCCCGACGTCCTCGACACCTGGTTCTCCTCCGGCCTCTGGCCCATCGGCACGCTCGGCTGGCCGGAACAAACCGAGGAGTTGAAGAAATACTTCCCCACCTCGGTCCTCGTGACCGGGCAGGACATCCTGTTCTTCTGGGTCGCCCGGATGATGATGATGCAGCTGGCCGTGGTGGACGACATTCCCTTCCGCACCGTCTACCTCCACGGCCTCGTCCGCGATGCCAAGGGGAAGAAGATGTCGAAGTCCCTGGGCAACGTCATCGACCCCTTGGAGATCATCGACGAATACGGCGCCGATGCGCTGCGGTTCGCCAATGCGGCGATGGCCTCGCTTGGCGGCGTCCTGAAGCTCGACACCCAGCGGATCGCGGGCTACCGGAACTTCGGAACGAAGCTGTGGAACGCCTGCCGCTTCGCCGAGATGAACGGGGTCTGGGAGGGTCACGCGACCGGCCCCACCCCCAACCCCAAGGCGACCGCGAACCGCTGGATCATCGGCGAGACGGTGAAGACCTTGGCCGAGGTGAACGTGGCGCTGGCGGACTTCCGCTTCGACCAGGCGGCGGATGCGCTTTACAAGTTCGTCTGGGGCAAGGTCTGCGACTGGTATGTGGAATTCGCCAAGCCGCTGTTCGACGGCCCGGATGCTGCCGAGACCCGCGCGACGATGGCCTGGGTGCTGGACCAGTCGATGATCCTTCTCCACCCCTTCATGCCCTTCATCACCGAAGAGCTGTGGGGCACCACCGGCAAGCGCGCGAAATTGCTGGTCCACACCGACTGGCCGGAGCTGCCCGCCACCCTGATCGACCGCGACGCGGAACGCGAGATGACCTTCGTCACCACGCTGATCGACGATATCCGGTCTGCCCGGGCGCAGGTGCATGTGCCGGTGGGCCTCAAGGCCGATCTGGTGGCGACCTCGCTCACCGACGAGGCCCGCGCGGCGTTCCAGCGCAACGAGGCGCTGATCAAGCGGCTGGCGCGGGTGGAGACTGTCACCGAAGGTGCGGCACCGAAGGGCAGCATCGCGGTGGCGGCGGAGGGGGCGGCTTTCGCGATCCCGCTCGCCGGGCTGATCGACATCGCCGAGGAGAAATCGCGGTTGCAGAAAGCGCTGGACAAGCTGGCGAAGGAGATCGGCGGGCTGAAAGGGCGGCTCGACAATCCGAACTTCGTCAGGTCCGCGCCGGAGGATGTGGTGATGGAGGCGACCTCGAACCTGGAGGCGCGCCAGGAAGAGGCATCGAAGATCGGGGAGGCCCTGGCCCGACTGGCGGACCTGGGTTAGTTTTCGGCGGTAGGGAAATCCCGCCCAAGCCTTTCCATGGTGGATGCGTCAGATTGATGCAACCCCCGGAAAGGACACCGACATGCGCCTTCTCGTTTCCGCCCTCGCTCTTCTTGCCTGCACGGTCACGGCGGCCCTGCCCTATTCCGAAGAGCCGCTGCCGCAGATCGTCCTGAGGGGCGGCGAGGGGCAGGCGGTCGCGGACAGCGGGGTGGTCCTGCTGCTGACGAAAGTCGACGACCAGCGCTGCCCGGCGGGGGTGGACTGCTACTGGGAAGGCATGATCCGCGCCGAGATCACGGTGATGCCGCCGAAGGGCGAGCTGGCGCAGATCGTGCTGTGCAACCTGTGCGAGGATGGCGAGCGCAGCGCCACGGTCGCGGGCCTGACGCTGACGCTGATGGGCCTTGCCCCGTCCACGGAGGAACTGGCGAAACATGCCCGCCCGCCGATCCTGACAGACTATGCGCTGACGGTCGCCTACCAACCCGCCGACTGACGCTTTCCCGTCCGCGTTTTGCCGGGCAGAGCCGTGGCAAGCGCCTTGCAACGTCGGCCGCATGGACCCACCTTCACGGACAGGAGGTGATGCATGTCCTGGCTGTCGCGCCCGGTCGAACGCCAGATCCAGAAGGCCCGGTTGAAAGGCCAGTTGCAGGGGCTGGAGGGCGAGGGCAAGCCGCTTCCGGACCGGCCCGGAGACGCCTTCGTCTCGCCCGGCGATGCGGTGGGCTTTCGGATTATGGCGCAAGCGGGGGTCTTGCCCGAGGAAATCGTGCTGAAGAAGGCTGTCGCGACCCAGCGGGAACATCTTGCGGCATTGACCGGTGAGGCGGAGCGGAAAGCCGCGACGACCGAACTTGCACGGCTGGAGATGCGGCAGGCCATCGCCGAGGAAGTGCGCTGCAGTTCCTGCGCTGAGGCGCAAAGGGAAAGGGCGGCCCGAAGACCGCCCCCTATCGTTCACAGGATCATTCGACCATCGTGGTCGGCCGCGGCGTGCCGGCGGTTTCCGCAGGCAGGACCGGCAGGCTCACCTCGGGCATGGTGCCGGTGAGACTGTTCAGGAAGGCCACGATCTGCGCGGTTTCTTCCGGCTTCAGGCTTTCGCCCAGCTGGCTTTCCGCCATGATCTCGACCGCCACGTTCAAGTCCCAGACCTTGCCCGAGTGGAAGTAGGGCGCGGTCAGCGCGATGTTGCGCAGGGGCGCGGCGCGGAAGACATATTCGTCCGACGCGGTTTCCGTGACCTTGAAGCGGCCCTTGTCGCCCTCGGGCAGCACTTCGGCTCCGGGCTTCTCGACCAGGCCGAAGGGATAGTAGCCATGCCCGCCGACGTTCACGCCCGAATGGCAACCGGAGCAGCCCTTGTCCATGAAGAGTTGGAGCCCGGCCTTGGCCTCGGCGGTCAGCGCGTTGTCGTCGCCGTTGAGGTAGGCATCGAAGGGCGCCGGGGTCAGCAGCGTCGCCTCGAAGGCCTCGATCGCCTTGGCCATATTGTCGAAGTTCACCGGATCGGCCTGGTCGGGGAAGGAGGCTGCGAACCAGGCGACATAGTCCGGCATCGAGCTGAGTGTCGCCACCACATTGTCGGGCGTGTTCGCCATTTCGACGCCGGCCTGCACCGGACCCTTGGCCTGGGCAGCCAGGTCATCGGCCCGGCCATCCCAGAACTGCGCCTCGTTCAGGACGGCGTTCAGCGCGGTCGGCGCGTTGCGCGGCCCCTTCTGCCAGCCGTGGCCGACCGAGGTTTCCATGTTGTCGTCACCGCCGGTGGTCAGGTTGTGGCAGGAATAGCAGGAGAAGACGCCCGAGGCCGAGAGCCGCGGATCGAAGAACAGCGCCTTGCCGAGCGCGATCTTTTCGGGCGTGACGGTATTGTCGTTCAGCGCCGGAAGGGTGGATGGCAGGGGCTTGAACTGCTCCACCGCCGCGTCGTGCAAGGCGTCGGCGACGACGGGCCCCGCAAGGGCTGTCGTGGCTATCAGGGCATAGGTGAGTGACCGCATGGCTGCCTCCGGTTCGGGTCTGCTGGTTCGCCGCAAGTATCGCTGCAGTGCGGAAAAACCTCCCTGATCTAGATCAATTCTAAAGTGCAATTGCTGCGGCGTGCGGTCGCAGTTTGCCCGCTAACAGTCTGGAAACGCGCGGAAAAGCCGACTGGAGTGCTAAGGAATTAGCCCTTGCGCGGTCCGCTGGCCCGTGCCAGCCTGCCATCATGTCGCGCTTCCTCACCCCCCATGCCGCCCAGCTTTCCTCCACCGTCCCCTTCACGGGGCCCGAGGCGCTGGAGCGACGGACGGGCATTTCGTTCCGTGCAAGGCTCGGGGCGAACGAGAGCCTGTTCGGCCCCTCGCCCCGGGCGGTGGCCGCGATGCGGGAGGCGGCGGCGGGCGCCTGGATGTATGGCGACCCCGAGAACCATGATCTGAAACAGGCGCTGGCGGCGCATCATGGCGTGACGCCCGGCCATATCGCGGTGGGTCCGGGGATCGACGGGCTCTTGGGGTTGGTCTGCCGGTTGACGCTGGAACCCGGCATGCCGGTGGTGACCAGTCTTGGCGCCTATCCAACCTTCAACTTCCATGTCGCGGGCTATGGCGGGGCCTTGACCCGGGTGCCCTACAAGGGCGATCATGAGGACCCGGAAGCACTTGTTTCCGAAGCGAAATCCCTGGCTGCGCGGCTGGTCTACCTCGCCAACCCCGACAACCCGATGGGCAGCCACCACCCCGCGCAGGTGATCGAGGACATGGTGGCGAACCTGCCGGACACCGCGCTTCTGATTCTGGACGAAGCCTATGCCGACCTTGCGCCCGAGAGCTCGGTGCCGGTGATCCCGGCGGAGCATCCGCAGGTGATCAGGATGCGGACGTTTTCCAAGGGCTACGCTCTGGCGGGCGCGCGGGTGGGTTATGCGATCACCAACCCCGATCTGGCGCTGGCCTTCGACAAGGTGCGCGATCATTTCGGAATGAGCCGGATTTCCCAGGCCGGGGCGCTGGCGGCGCTGAGGGATCAGGACTGGCTGAGAAGTGTAAAGGACAGGACGGTTGCGGCGCGCGCGCGGCTTTCGGCGATTGCAGTGTCGAACGGGCTGGTCCCCCTGCCATCCGCCACCAATTTCGTCACCATCGACTGCGGCCGCGACGGGGATTACGCGCGGAAGCTGCTGGCGGAACTGGGCAGGCTGGGGGTGTTCATCCGGATGCCAGGGGTCGCGCCGCTGGACCGCTGCATCCGCATCAGCCTGGGCGACGACCGGACGCTGGATATCCTTGAGGAAACCCTGCCTCTGGCGCTTAAGGCTGCGGGCTGATCACTCGGCGGCGAGGTCGGACTTGGCAGGACCGAGCGCGGGGGCATTGCCCGGCGCCGGGACCTCGGCGGGGCCGAGACGGCGGGCGGCGGGCAGCGGCTCCTGCAAGAGCAGCCGCGTGGTGCCCGGAGCTATGGGGGCAAGCGACTCGATCACCCGGCGGAAGACCAGCACGTTCTGAAAGGTGGTCTTGCTGCCGGTCAGGCCGACCCGCTCTTCGCAGGGCAGCGCATCGGCGCGAACGTAGTCCCAGCCTTCGGCGCCCAGCTGGTTCATCAGGGTGGTCAGGGCCAGCGCGAAGCGGTCTTCTGTGGTCTTCACGCCACGGGCCCTTTCCCCGCGCTTCGGGGCGGGAATGACCTTGAACTCGAAACGCTGCATCGGGTTTCTCCCGGTTTGGTCGGGAATTCATATGAGAAACTTGCGCTAACCGCAAATCACGGAAGCTTTTTTCCGCCGATGCGCGGTTCTGCGGCAACAGCCGGGTTCAGAGCCCCAGCTTCGCCGCGACCAGCGCGTTGACCGTGGCCGGGTTGGCCTTGCCGCCGGTGGCCTTGATCACCTGGCCGGTGAACCAGCCCGCAAGCTTTGGATTCGCCTTGGCTTTTTCCACCTGATCCGGGTTCGCGGAGATGATCTCGTCCACCGCCTTTTCGATCGCGCCGGTGTCGGTGACCTGCTTCATGCCCCGAGCCTCGGCAATCTGCGCCGGGTCGCCGCCTTCGGTATAGACGATCTCGAACAGGTCCTTGGCCATCTTGCCGCTGATCGTGCCCGCGGCGATCAGGTCGATGATCCCGCCAAGCTGCTTGGTCGAAACCGGGCTTTCGGTGATGTCGTGGCCTTCCTTTTTCAGCCGCCCGAACAGTTCGTTGATGACCCAGTTCGCTGCCATCTTGCCGTCACGGCCTTTCGCGACGTCATCGAAATACCGTGCTGAATCCAGTTCGGCGGTCAGCACGTTGGCGTCATAGTCTGTCAGGCCATAGTCCGCCATGAAGCGGGCCTTCTTGGCATCGGGCAGTTCCGGCATCGCGGCATGGATGCCATCGACCCAAGCCTGCTCGATCTCGAGCGGCAGAAGGTCGGGGTCGGGGAAGTAGCGGTAATCATGCGCCTCTTCCTTCGACCGCATCGAGCGGGTCTCGTTCTTGTCGGGGTCGTAGAGGCGGGTTTCCTGCACGATGGTGCCGCCGTCCTCAATGATAGCGATCTGGCGGCGGGCCTCAAAGTCGATGGCGGCCTGGATGAAGCGCATCGAGTTCATGTTCTTGATCTCGCAGCGGGTTCCCAGGTGCGAGAAGTCCTGCGTTTCCTGGTATTTCTCGTACTGGCCGGGGCGGCAGACCGAGACGTTCACGTCGGCCCGCAGGTTGCCGTTCTGCATGTTGCCGTCGCAGGTTCCAAGGTAGCGCAGGATCTGGCGCAGCTTGGTGACATAGGCGGCAGCTTCCTCGGGCCCGCGGATGTCGGGGCGGCTCACGATCTCCATCAGGGCAACGCCCGTGCGGTTGAAGTCGACGAAGCTCAGGTTCGGGTCCATGTCGTGAATGGATTTCCCGGCGTCCTGTTCCAGGTGGATGCGCTCGATCCGGACGCGGCGGGCGATGCCGGGGGCCAGTTCCACGATCACCTCGCCCTCGCCCACGATCGGGTGATAGAGCTGGGAAATCTGGTAGCCCTGCGGCAGGTCGGGGTAGAAATAGTTCTTGCGGTCGAAGGCCGAGGTCAGGTTGATCTGCGCCTTCAGCCCCAGCCCGGTGCGGACCGCCTGTTCCACGCAGAATTCGTTGATCACCGGCAGCATTCCCGGCATCGCGGCATCGACGAAGGCGACGTTGGAGTTAGGCTCCGCACCGAAGGTGGTGGAGGCGCCGGAAAAGAGCTTGGCGTTGGAGGAGACCTGGGCGTGGATTTCCATGCCGATGACCAGCTCCCAGTCGTGCCTGGCCCCGGCGATCACCTTGGGCGCGGGCGCGGTATAGGTCAGGTCGAGCATGGGGTGCCTCCGAAAGCGGTCCTGCGGCCGGGTTTAGGCCGCAAGCCGCGACAGGGCAAGGGGAGGTGTCAGGTCCGCCGCACCAGCGTGCCGAGGCCGTCGCCCCGCCGCACGATCCGCGCGCCGCGTTTCAGAGCGGGGCCGAAGACCTCGGCCATGGCGAAGGCGAGGGTTTCGGTCCGGCTGGTCCAGCAATCCATCTGGATTTCGCGCAGGCGGTTCCAGAGCACGTCGGACAGCGCAGCGCGCGTCTTGGTCAGCTGCCAGGCGGCGCCCTGCCCGTCCTTGCGGAAGTTCATCGCCATGCCGGAGAGGACACAGGCGGCGACATTGGCGCGATGCTGGCAGCCGGTGGCGATCTGGTAGTCGTGCAGCGCCTCGAGGAAAAGCTCCAGCTCCAGGGTCGGGGACAGGTCGCCCAGCGCCTCGGCGGCGGCGATGTGGAACACCGCGTAGGAGGCCTTGCCGGTGACCGCCTCGGTCATGCGGACGGACCGCCGCGCGGCCCGTTCGAAGCCCGAAAGCGAGCCATACCAGCCGGGCAGCATGTTGACGGCATGGGCGGCATGGACGGCGGCATCCTCGGGGTCGAGGTCGACCCAGTCCTCATACCATTCGCGGCTGACGGCGGCCCCGTCCTCGATCCCGGGGATCAGGCCGTAGCGGGTGCCGGCGAGAAGGGGCGACATTTCCTCGATGGGATCGAAAAGGGTGACGAGGGTTTCGGCACGCTCGAAATGCACCGCGCCTTCCGACCAGATCTCGCGTGAGAGCTGGCCCTGCGGCGCGGTCTTGCGCCGGGCATTGGCATAGTCGAGATGACCCTGCGCCACGACTTGCGCGGCGCAGTAGTCGTCCGGGTTGCGGTCGTAGAGGCCTTCGAGCGTTTCGACCTCGGCCACGGCGGTCGTCCAGTCCTTGCGCGCGATCGCCGCAGCCAGCCCCGCGCGCATCCCTTCGCTGATCAGCGGCGCGACACGGTGCCCGCCCGAGGCCATCACCCGTTCCTGGTCGGTATAGCGCAGCGCCTCCAGGAGGTCGGCCCATTCACCTGCCGCGGCCATCGCGGCATGATCGTCGCGGATGCACTGCCATTCGGTCCGCTCGGCACCCAGACGCATCACGGGAACGTCGAGCCGCCCCAGCACCTGCTCGGCCGTCAGCCCGTCAAGGAACTCCCCGCCCGGCCCGGCAACCGGCCGTAGCAGAGTGGCATCTTCTTGCTGACCGCGTCCCGCGCGGGTTTTCACATGCATCAGCGACGGTGTAACTAGCATCGACTCGCCCTCCGGGCAGGTTTCGGCTGCCACAGGCGGACCGTGATGCCGGATCAGGGCGAAAAAAGGGAAATGCGGTGATTTTCGGGTGACGTCGACATGCACAAGGGCATGATTCTGGGAATGTTTGCGGCAGTTTCGCTGTCGGGTTGTATCAGCACGGCGCCGGAGGATCAGATGTCCTTTGTCGCTCCACCGATGCAATGGGACCACCATCCCGAGGGGGCGGAGTGGACCGAATCGACCCTGGTGGCGGTGTCAACCAAGGATCCGCAACTGTCCGAGCGGGTTCCCGCCGACATTGAAACCTGGTGCCCCGGGTATACCGATGCCTCGGTCGAAGAGCGTCGGGCATTCTGGACCGGGCTGCTTTCGGCGGTGGCGAAGTATGAAAGCACCTGGAACGAAAAGGCCTCGGGCGGCGGCGGGCGCTGGATCGGGCTGATGCAGATCTCGCCCCGGTCGGCGGCGAACTACGGCTGCGATGCGACTTCGGTCGGCGCGCTGAAGGACGGCGAGGCCAACCTGGAATGCGCGGTCGAGATCATGTCGACCCAGGTCGCCAAGGACGGGCTGGTGGCCGGGGGCGGCAACCGCGGCATCGGGCGCGACTGGGCGCCGCTGCGGTCGAGCGAAAAGCGGGAGGCGATGGCAGCCTGGACCCGCGCGCAACCCTATTGCAAGGCGACCTGAGCGGTCAGCCCGCCGCCAGCATCCGTTCGACCATCTCGCGCAGGTCGCCCGACAGGCCGGGGGCGGCAAGCATCCGTTCCAACTCGGCGCGGGCCAGCTTGCGCCGCGCCGCGTCGTATCGCGGCCAGGTCTCGAAGGCGGTGGAGACGCGCGAGGCGGTCTGCGGGTTCAGCGGGTCAAGCTTCAGAAGCCAGTCGGCGACCAGCTTGTAGCCCGCGCCGGAACGGTGGTGGAAGGCGGCGTGGTTGGCGGCCAGCGCGCCGATCACGGTGCGGAAGCGGTTCGGGTTCTTCCAGTCGAAGCCCGGCGTCCCGATCAGCCTGGCGGTCAGGGCAGCGGCGTCACCGGGTTCGGCGGTGGCGATTTGCAGGGCATACCATTTGTCCATCACATTCGCGTCGCGGCCCCAGCGGGCGGCGAAGGCTGTCAGTTCCTTCTCGCCCTGATGCACATCCAGAAGTGCGGCCAAGGCGCCGATCTCCTCGGTCATGCTGCGGGCCCGGGCGAAGGCCGAGGCGGCGAGCTTGCCGCCGTCGCGCCGGGTCAGAAGCTGAAGCGCCGCGATCTTCAGCGCCCGCCGCCCGGCTTGCGCCGCCGAAGGCGAGAAGGGCGCGTTGTCATCCAGTTCCTTGTAAAGCCTGTGCAATCCCTCGCCCAGGCGGATCGCCAGCGCCCCTGCCATCTCGCGCCGGGCGGCGTGGATCTTGGCGGGGTCCGGGATTCGGCCCATGGCGTGAATGGTCTGGGCCAGGTCGTCCTCGCCTGGCAGCCGCAGGCAGAGCGCCCGGAACGCGGGGTCAAGGCTGTCGTCGAAGGTGACGGCGGCAAGGGCGTCCAGCCAGTCCGACCGGACCGGCGTGCCCTTCAGCGCCATCTCGGCCATGACCTCCTTGGCCAGCGCCCGGCCTGCCTCCCATTTGTTGAAGGCATCGGTGTCGTGGGCCAGAAGAAACGCGCGTTCGCCGGGAACAGACTTGCGGTCGAGAACGACGGGGGCCGAGAAACCGCGCAGGATGGAGGGGACGGGCTTGGCCGCCAGCCCCTCGAAGCGGAAGCTCTGCTTCGCCCGCGTCATCTCCAGCATGATCGTGGGCACGACCTCGTCGCCGTTGGGGTTGAGGAGCCCGACCTTGATCGGGATCACCTTCGGCTGCTTTTCCGGCTGGCCCGGCGTGGGCGGGTTCACCTGCGTGAAGGTCAGGGTGTACACACCGTCGTCCCATGTGTCCGTGACCTTGAGGCGCGGGGTGCCGGCTTCGGAATACCAGCGCTTGAACTGGGAAAGGTCGCGGTCGGTCGCGTCCTCGAACACCTTGAGCCAGTCCTCGATCGTGGCGGCGTCGCCGTCATGGCGATCGAAATAGAGGTCGAGCGCGCGTTTGTAGCCGGTATCGCCGACCAGAGACTTCAGCATCCCGATGACCTCGGCCCCCTTCTCGTAGACGGTGGCAGTGTAGAAGTTGTTGATCTCGACAAAGCTTTCCGGCCGCACCGGATGCGCCAGCGGCCCGGCATCCTCGCGGAACTGGCGGGCGCGGAGGGCCACGACATCCTCGATCCGGCGCACGGCGGCTGACCGCATGTCGCCGGAAAACTGGTGGTCGCGGAAGACGGTAAGGCCTTCCTTCAGGCAAAGCTGGAACCAGTCGCGGCAGGTGATCCGGTTGCCGGTCCAGTTGTGGAAATACTCATGCGCGATGATCGCCTCGATCCGGGCATAGTCGTCGTCGGTCGCGGTTTCGGGGCTGGCGAGGACGTAGCGCGAGTTGAAGATGTTCAGCCCCTTGTTCTCCATCGCGCCCATGTTGAAATCGTCGACCGCGACGATGTTGAACACGTCCAGGTCGTATTCCCGGCCATAGACCTCTTCATCCCAGCGCATCGAGCGGATCAGGCTGTCCATCGCATAGGCGCAGCGGTCCTCGTCGCCGGGGCGAACCCAGATGTTCAGCGCGACGGTGCGGCCCGAGGCGGTGGTGAAATCGGCGGAATAGGCGCGAAGGTCGCCCGCGACGAGGGCGAAGAGATAGGCCGGCTTCGGCCAGGGGTCGTCCCATTCGGCCCAGCCCTTGCCGCTGCCGGTGGGGTTGCCGTTCGACAGCAGCACCGGCAGATCGGACTCGATGCGCACCTTGAAGCGGGACATCACGTCGGGCCGGTCGGGATACCAGGTGATCTTGCGGAAGCCCTCGGCCTCGCATTGGGTGCAATACATGCCGCGGGACATGTAGAGGCCTTCCAGCGCCGTGTTGGCGTCGGGCACAATCTCGACTTCGGTTTCCAGCGTGAAGGGGCCGTCCGGCAGGTCAGCGGCAGCGATGGTCAGCGAACGATCGTCGATCCGGGGCGCAACAGTTTGGCCGTCGACCGTGCAGGAGATATGCGTCAGCCCCTCGCCATCCAGCCGAAGGTCGTTTCGCCCCGGCCGTTCCGGGTTCGGGCGCAGGGCCAGTCGCGCCTGCACGCGGGTTGCTCCTGGCGAGAGACGGAAGGTCAGGCCCACGCTGTCGACGATGTGGCTGAACGGCTGGTAGTCGGTCAGGTGGATGGTCTTCTGCTCGGACATTTGGCGCTCCCTTTCCTGCCGAAGCTACGGCGGATTGCCCCGGACGCAAGGGGGCGCATCAGCTGCCTTTTGCCGCTTTACGAATCCCCGCCGGGGCGGCATCCATGTTCCATGAATGTTCTTATCTGGTTCAAGCGCGACCTGCGCATTCACGACCATCCCGCGCTGGTGCTGGCTGCCGGGGTCGGGCCGGTCCTGCCGGTGTTCGTGGTGGAGCCGGAGCTATGGGCAGCGCCCGAAGCCTCGGCCCGGCAGTGGGAGTTCGTGGCGGAGAGCCTGGGCAGTCTACGCCAGGCGTTGGCGGGGATCGGGGCGCCGCTGGTGGTGCGGGTGGGCGATGCGGCGGCGGTGCTGGCGGGTCTTTGCCGACGGCATGGCATCGGCCAGATCGTCAGCCTGGCAGAGACGGGGACGCCCTGGACCCAGGCGCGCAACTGGCGCGTGGCGGACTGGGCGAAGGGTGCGGGGATCGTTTGGACTGAGCTGTCGCCCCCCGGCACAGGGGATGCGTTCCAAGGCGGCCCTGACACCCTTCCGCCCGCCCCTGCCCTGCGCGTGGTGGCCGGAGTGGAGCCGGGCCTGATCCCGCCCGCGCGAGCCTTGAAACTGGCCGCCGATCCCTGCCCCCACCGCCAGCTGGGTGGCCGCGACCGGGCGCTGGAGTTGCTGGAGAGCTTCCTGTCGCGCCGCGGCGAGGGCTATGGGGCGGCGCAGTCCTGCCCGCTTGCAGCCGAGCGCGCCTCGTCCCGGCTGTCTCCGCATCTGGGCTGGGGCGTGCTGTCGGCCCGCGAGGTCGCGCTGGCTACCGCGATGCGGCAGGCGGAACGGCCCGGCGGGCGCTGGGGCGCGGCGCTGTCGGCGTTTCAGTCCCGTCTGGCCGCGCAGCGGACATGCTCTGACGGGATCGTCACCCAAGTTGCGGACCCCTTGGTTCAGCCCCTGGGCGATGCGGCGCGGCTTGCCGCCTGGGCGCAGGGCGAGACCGGCCTGCCCTTCCTGGACGCCTGCCTGCGCTATCTGCGGGCGACCGGCTGGCTGAATGCGCGGCTGCGGGAAATGGTGGCTTCGGTCGCGTGCCATCAGCTTGGGCTCGGCTGGCAAGGGGTGGGCCAGCGCCTTGCCAGCCTGTCCACCGACTATGTCCCCGCTATCCACTCGCCGCAGATGGCGGCGCTGACGGGGGCCGGGCCTGCGGGCGTTTTCAATCCGGTGAAGCTGGGACGCAGCCTCGACCTGGGGGGAGTGTTCACCCGCCGCTGGCTGCCGGAACTGGCGACCGTGCCGGATGCCTTCCTGCAGACGCCCTGGCGCTGGCCCGAGGCGCGGCAGCTTCTCGGGCATCGCTACCCCGAGCCGATCATCGACCTAGCCACCGCCACGCGCGAGGCACGAAAGCGGCTGGACCTGAGCCGGCGTCCAGCGGGGTTCGCCGAAGGGGGCAACGGGTTTGTCTTGAAGCCAACCAGCCGCAGCGGGCCTACGCGGACCCTTCGGTCGAAGCCGTCGCAAGAGCAGCTTTCCCTGCCCTTCTGATCCGCTTGACGCATGATGCCAGTCGCTCTTACTATACAGTAATTCAGTAAGGATGATCCATGCCCCGCGACCCCTGTTATGACATCCTTTTCGAACAGGTGCGGATCGGCCCGGTGACCGCGCCGAACCGGTTCTACCAGACGCCGCATGCCACCGGCTTCGGCTGGCAGCGCCCGCAATCCGGCGCAGCCTTGCGGGGGGTGAAGGCCGAGGGCGGCTGGGGCGTGGTCTGCACCGAATATTGCTCGATCCACCCCACGTCGGACGACAGCCCCTTTGCTTTCCTCACGCTGTGGGACGATGACGACATCGCCCCCCTCGCCCTGACGGCGGAGGCGATCCACGCGCATGGATCTCTCGCGGGGATCGAGCTTTGGCATGGCGGCGCCCATGCCTCGAACCGGATGACGCGGCTGCCGGGGATCGCGCCCGACGTGCAGCCCGCGCTCTACCACCTGCCGACAACGGCACGGGCAATGGACAAGGCCGACCTCCGCGCCTTTCGCGGCTGGCAGCGCGATGCGGCGCTGCGGGCAAAGCGGGCGGGGTTCGACATCATCTATGTCTATGCGGGCCACGACTACCTTCCGTTCCAGTTCCTGTCCCGCCGGACCAACCATCGCGGCGACGCCTATGGCGGCTCACTGGAGAACCGGGCACGGCTTCTGCGCGAGATGATCGAGGATACCAAGGAGGCGGTGGGCGACACCTGCGCCGTCGCAGTGCGGCTGGCGGTGGACGAGTTGCATGGGCCGGAGGGGATCACGTCGGTCGGCGAAGGTCGCGAAGTGATTGAAATGCTGGCAGACCTGCCGGACCTTTGGGACGTGAACGTGGCGGGGGCACTGGGGAACGACTCTCGGTCGGCCCGGTTCTCTTCGGAGGGGTTTCAAGAGGAAAACGTCGCCTTCGTGAAGGGTCTGACCTCGAAGCCTGTGGTGTCGGTCGGCCGCTTCACCTCGCCCGACCGGATGGTTTCGCAGATCAAGCGGGGAGTGCAGGATTTCATCGGCGCGGCGCGGCCCTCCATCGCCGATCCGTTTCTTCCGGCAAAGATCCGGGACGGGCGCGAAGACGAGATCAGGGAGTGCATCGGCTGCAACATCTGCCGGGCGGCGAACAATGAAGGCGTGGGCCTGCGCTGCACGCAGAACCCGACCATGGGCGAGGAATGGCGGCGCGGCTGGCACCCGGAGCGGATCGCCGTCTACCCGAAGCGAGAGACGGCGCTGGTGATCGGCGGCGGTCCGGCAGGCCTTGAGGCGGCGCTGACGCTGGGGCGACGGGGGCTGGAGGTGACGCTGGCCGAGGCGGGCGATACCTTCGGCGGGCGCCTCCTGCGCGAGGCGACGCTCCCGGGGCTGGCCACATGGATGCGGGTGCGGGACTGGCGTCTGACCATGCTGGCCAAGCTGCCAAACGTGCAACTGTTCCCGGCCAGCCGGATGGGCGTTGCCGATGTCGCAGAGTTCGGCGCGGATCATGTGGTGGTGGCGACCGGCTCGCGCTGGCGTCGCGACGGGGTGGGGGTCTATGCCATCCGGCCCGGCACCTTTCCCGACGCGCTGACGCCGGACGATGTCGTTGCCGGAATGGCGTTGTCTGGGCCGGTCGTGATCTACGATGATGAACACTATTTCATGGCTGGGGCGTTGGCCGAGCGGTTGGCCCAGCAGGGACTCCAGGTAACTTATGTGACAACCGCCGCCGTCGTGTCCTGCTGGACAGTGCTGACCAATGAACAGGACTTCCTGCAAGCCCGACTGATCCGGGCCGGAGTAAGGATCGTTACGCTCAGATCCCTGAATTCACAGCACAAGGGAAAGGTCATGCTGTCCTGCGTCTACACGGGGCGGGAAGAGGCCCTGCCCTGCGGCACGCTGGTGCTTGCGACCGGACGCCTGCCGGACGACACGCTCTGGCACGATCTTGCCGCCCAAGGCGTCCGCGCGACCCGGATCGGCGATTGCCTTGCCCCCTCCTCCATCGCCGATGCCGTGCATTCCGCCCACCGCTACGCCCGCCTTCTGGGTGAACCCGACGTGCCCCCGCGCCGCGAGCGCGCCCCGGAAAGGAGCCTCTGATGCGCCAGCGCCGCCCGGCCCGCAGCCCAAATGCCATCCCCCAGCGCCCGTTTGGGCAGGTGCCGCGAACCTACGACCCGATCCGGGTGTTGTCGGAGGATCAGGTGGAAGCGATTCACCTGGCCGCGCTGACGCTACTGGTGGAACAGGGGATGCGGGTGCTGAACCCCCGCGCCATCGAGTATTTCCGCCATGCCGGTGCGCGGGTGGAGGACAACATGGTCTACCCCGATCCCGACCTTGTCGAAGAGCGGCTGGCGACTGTTCCACGAACCTTCGCCATCGCCGCGCGGAACCGGGCCAAGGACCTGCGTTTCGGCGGCAGTGACATGGTGTTCTCTTCCGTCGGCGGCCCGGCCTATGTGATGGACCTCGACCGAGGCCGCCGCGACGGAACCTTGCAGGACATGCAGGATTTCCTGCGCCTGTGCCAAAGCCTGAACGTGATCCAGCAGGAATCCGGCGGACCGCTGGAGCCGATGGACCTGCCCGCCGGCACCCGTCATCTGGACCTTTACCTCAGCCAGATCACCCTTCTGGACAAGAGCTGGAACCTGAACGCGCTCGGGACCGAGCGGACGATGGACGGGCTCAACATGGCCGCACTCTCGATGGGCTGGACGCTGGACGATCTGTTGCGCCAGCCCATGATGATGGGGGTGATCAACACCAACTCTCCCCGGCAATTGGACGACCCGATGAGCCAGGGGCTGATGACGCTGGCCGAGCATGGGCAGGTTGCCATCGTCACGCCCTTCACACTGGCGGGGGCGATGGCCCCGGTCAGCCTGGCGGGCGCGCTGGTCCTGCAACATGCCGAGGCGATGTTCGGGATCACGCTGACCCAGATCGTCCGGCCCGGCGTGCCGGTGATGTATGGCGGGTTCACCTCGAACGTCGACATGAAGACCGGTGCGCCCGCCTTCGGCACGCCGGAATATGCCAAGGCGGCGCAGGCCTCGGGCCAGCTTGCCCGCCGGATCGGGGTGCCGTTCCGGTCCTCGAACACCACTGCGGCCAATGCCATCGACGCGCAGGCGGCCTACGAGTCGATGATGTCGCTTTGGGGCTGCCTGATGGGCGGGGCACATCTGGTGATCCATGGCGCGGGCTGGATGCATGGCGGATTGACCGCCAGCTTCGAGAAGCTGATCCTCGACGCCGAGATGCTGGGCATGATGCAGGCCTATTTCAAACCCATCGCCGTCAGCGACGAAGCCCTGTCGCTTGACGCCATTGTTGAGGCCGGGGTGGGCGGGCACTTCTTCGGCACCGCGCAGACCATGGCCCAGTACGAGACCGCCTTCCACCCGCCGATGCTGTCGAACTGGGACAGCTATCCGAACTGGCTGGCGCGCGGGGCCGAGGAAGCCCCTGCCCGCGCCAACCGGATCTGGAAGGACCTGCTGGCGCAGTACGAGCCGCCGCCCCTTGACCCCGGCGTGCTTGAGGCGTTGAACGCCTATGTTGCCCGCCGCAAGGCCGAGGGCGGCGCTCCGACGAACTAGGACCCCGATGCCCCGCGCCTCTGCCCCCCGATTCACCCGGATGACCAGCGAGGACCGCCGCGCGCAGCTGATGGACGTGGCGCTGGCGGGGCTGGCGAAGGGGGGTATCCAGGAATTCACCGTCGACAGGATCTGCCAGGCGGCAGGTGTGTCGCGCGGGCTGATCCTGCACCATTTCGGCTCGATGGGCGGCCTTCTGGCGGCGGTCTATGCCAGGCTCTACCGCGAGACGACGCCGAACCTTGCATCCTTGCCAACCGATCTGCGGCTGGACGCCCTGATCGACGGCACCTTCGCACCGAAGGCCTTCAACCGCGACACGCTGAACGCCTGGGTCGCGCTCTGGGGCCAGATCGCCAATACGCCGAAGCTGCGCGAGGAGCACCGTCGGCAATACGCGACCTATGTCGAGGACGTGTCGGCAGCGATTGCGGCTTTGCCCACGGCGCCGGGGCGAGACATCGACGCCCGTCCCCTTGCCAAGTCGCTGATCTGCCTGATCGACGGGCTGTGCCTGCAACACTGCCTCGACCCCGAGGCGATGCCCGCCGAGGCCGCGAAAGAGGCCTGTCGCACCTTCCTCGCAGCCCAGCTTGGCTGATCACTCGGCGCCCACGATCCGCGCCAGCTTGCCCAGGGTCTGCAGCCCCAGCTCCACCGCGCCGAAGCCCTTGGCCTCGTGGTATTCCTTCGCGGTCGCCATCACCATGCCCAGAGTCACCCGGGTCGCGCCGCCCAGATCGTCGAACGACGCCCAGGCATCCGCGTGCTTCGGCCCGTTCTCGCCCCAGTGCAGCGTGTAGTCCAGCCGTGCCTCGGGAAGGATCGCGCCGTATTTGTGATGGTTCGGGAAGACCGTCCCGTCCGGCCCGATCATGTCGAAGACCCATTCGCCGCCCGCGCGCAGGTCGATGCGGCTGGTCCGGCAGGAAAACCCCTCTGGCCCCCACCATTTCGGCAAGCTCTCGACATTCATCCAGGCGCCCCAGACCACCGGGACCGGCGCTTGGATCACCCGCTGCAACAGCATCGTGCGCTCGGCCACCGCGCCCAGGTTCGCCAGCCCGGCGGTGAAGCCCTGCCGATAGCCCTCGGCCATGTCCCCGGCGAGCGAGGCAAGCTGGACCGTCACCGCGATCCGGGCTGCCTCGGCGTCGCCGGTGAAATCCGCCGTCACCAGCGCCGCTGATTTCCGCGCACCCTCCTGCGAGACGACCTCATAGCCCACCGTCCGCGCCTCGGGCACCAGGTCCAGCCAGCCAGCCTCGACCCGGATGTCCGGCTGCCCCTCCACCTTGCAGAGAGAGACCTCGCGCCCGCCCACCCTCGCGTCGGAGTCCAGGAATACAACCGTCACCTCGGGGCTCGGCGCGGCCCAGACCGCCCGCGCGGCGGGCGCGGTCCAGGCGGCATAGAGCGTCGCCACGGGGGCCGCGACCTTGCGCTCGAAGCTCAGCGTGGCGAAACGGTCCTTCGTCAGATCCCGGCTCATTTGATCAGCCCCTTGGCATACTCCTCCAGCTGCGTCACCACCGTGCCCCAGCCGTCGAAGAAGCCCATGTCCTCATGCGCCTTCCGGGTCTCGGGGGTCCGGTGCCGGGCGATGGCGGTATAGGTCGTCCCGCCCCCCGGCGCGTCGGACAAGAGCAGGATCGCGGTCATGAAAGGTTCCGGCGCGGGTTTCCAGCCTTCGGTGTAAGCGTCGGTGAACACGAGCTTTTCGCCCGGCACCACCTCCAGATAGACGCCCTTGTTGTCCATCACATTGCCTTCGACATCGAAGCTGGTGTTGAAGCGGCCGCCGACCCGCAGGTCGATATCCACCGCCGTCACCTTGTGTGGCTTCGGCACGAAGAAATGCGGAATGTGCTTCGGGTCGGTCCAGCATTCCCAGACCAGTCGGCGCGGTACCGCCAACGTGCGGGTGAAGCTGAGGTCGGTTGCGGGGTCCAGGCCCAGGGTCGTCTTGGCGGTCATTTTTCGCGCTCCTTCATGAGATTCATTACATAGTCGTCCAGCCGATCCAGCCGCGCCTCCCAGACCTTGCGCTGCTCGTCCAGCCAGTCGGTCATCGGCCGCAGGGCCGCAGGCTGGAAGGCGCAGGACCTGACACGCCCGTCCTTCTGGGTCGCGACCAGCCCCGCCTCCTCCAGCACCGACAGATGGCGCAGGATGGTGGGCAGGCGCAGGCCGGTCGGCCCGGCAAGCTCGCTCACCGGGGCCGGGCCCTTCGCCAGACGGTTCAGCATCATGCGCCGCGTCGGATCGGACAGCGCATGGAACAGGAGGTCGAGGTGGGGATCATGCTTAGCCATGTAGCTAACTAAACGCCCCATCCAGAGTCGCGCAAGAGAAACTTAGCCAATCGGCGAAGTTTTCTGCCTTCAGGATTTCCCGACAAGTGATTTCCGGTCTTGCTTGAAATTCCGCCCCGGCTTTCCTTGCCGCCACCCGGCCCCCTCGCCTATTGTGTGCCACAGCATACAAGCGGCCCTGCGGCCAAGGGGGATTGCCATGACGACGCGTCTGGATCGTGCGGGGCTTCAGGTGGATGCAGTGCTGGCCCGCTTCGTCGAGGACGAAGCCCTGCCCGGCACCGGGATCGAGGCCGGGGCGTTCTGGACCGGGTTTGCCGCCCTCCTGGCCGAGTTCGCCCCCCGCAATCGCGCTCTTCTGGCCAAACGGGAAGAGCTTCAGGCCAAGATCGACGCCTGGCACGTCGCCCGGCGCGGCCAGCCGCATGACCACCGCGCCTACAAGACCTTTCTGGCCGAGATCGGCTATCTCCTCCCCGAAGGCCCGGCCTTCACGATCGAGACCACCAACGTGGACCCCGAGGTCGCCAAGGTGCCCGGCCCGCAGCTGGTGGTCCCGGTGACGAACGCCCGCTACGCGCTGAACGCGGCGAACGCGCGCTGGGGCAGCCTCTACGACTGCCTCTACGGCACCGACGCGATGGGATCGCTGCCCCCGTCCGGCGGTTACGAACGCGGCCGGGGCGCCCGCGTGGTGGCCCGGGCGCGGGTGTTTCTGGACGAGGCTTTCCCGATTGCAGGCACCAGCCATGCCGATGCCCGCCGCTACGCGGTGAAGGACGGCGCGCTCCTGGTCGACGACCTGCCGCTGGTGGACCCTGCGAAGTTCGTGGGCTACCGCGGCAACCCGAAGGCGCCGGATGCGATCCTCTTGCGGAACAACGGGCTGCATGTGGAGCTGATCTTCGACCGCGCACATTTCATCGGCTCACGCGACCAAGCGCTGCTGGCCGACGTCCAGCTGGAAAGCGCGTTGACCGCGATCATGGATTGCGAGGATTCCGTCGCCTGCGTCGATGCCGAGGACAAGGTCGGGGCCTATCGCAACTGGCTGGGACTGATGCAGGGCACGCTCTCGGAGGTCTTCCGGAAGGGCGACCGTCAGGTGGAACGGCGGCTGGCGGCGGACCGGGACTACCTGGACCCGGCGGGCAACCCCTTCAAGATCAAGGGCCGCGCGCTGATGTGGGTCAGGAACGTGGGCCACCTGATGACCAACCCGGCAATCCTGCTGCCCGATGGGTCGGAGGTACCGGAGGGCCTGATGGACGCGATGGTGACGGTGGCCATAGCGCTGCATGATCTGCGGAAGACCGAGGGGATGCGGAACTCGGTCCTGGGCTCGGTCTATGTCGTGAAGCCGAAGATGCACGGGCCGGAAGAGGTCGCCTTCGCCGATGCCGTCATGGCGCGGGTCGAAGAGGTGCTGAGGCTGCCGAAGGCGACGGTGAAGCTCGGGATCATGGACGAGGAGCGGCGGACTTCGGTCAACCTGAAGGAATGCATCCGGGCGGCGAAGGGGCGGGTTGCCTTCATCAACACCGGCTTCCTGGACCGGACGGGCGACGAGATCCACACCTCGATGGAGGCGGGGGCGTTCAGCCGGAAGGACTTCATCAAGCGGAAGTCCTGGATCACGGCCTATGAGAACCTGAACGTCGATATCGGGCTGGAATGCGGGTTGTCCGGTCGCGCCCAGATCGGCAAGGGGATGTGGGCGATGCCGGACCTGATGGCGGCGATGATGGACGAGAAGATCGCCCATCCCCGCGCGGGGGCGAACACGGCCTGGGTTCCGTCTCCGACGGCGGCCACCCTCCATGCCCTGCACTACCACAAGGTCGACGTCTTCGCGGTGCAGACCCGGCTGGCCAAGGGGGGGCGGCGGGCGCATGTGGACGGGATCCTGGATATCCCGCTGGCCAGCTTCCAGGCCTGGAACCGGGCGCAGGTCACGCGGGAGGTCGAGAACAACGCGCAGGGGATTCTCGGCTATGTGGTGCGCTGGATCGACCAGGGGGTGGGCTGCTCCAAGGTGCCGGACGTGAACGACATCGGGCTGATGGAGGACCGCGCGACCTGCCGGATCTCGGCCCAGCATATCGCGAACTGGCTCCATCATGGGGTGGTGTCCGAGGCCGAAGTGATGGAGGCGCTGCGGAAGATGGCCGCCGTGGTGGACCGGCAGAATGCGGGGGACCCCCTCTACCGGCCGATGGCGCCGGCCTTCCAGGGGGCGGCGTTCCAGGCGGCCTCGGACCTGGTCTTCAAGGGGCGGGAGCAGCCTTCGGGCTACACGGAACCCCTGCTCCATGCCTGGCGGCTGCGGGTGAAGGCAGGGTAGTGTCCACGGTGGACAAACTCTGATGTCCTTTTGGAATCAATGGGTTGGTTGCGGGCGTTAGGGGAATTTTAACACCTGTCCGCGGGGTGGACTCGGGCGGTTTTCAGATGGAGCGCTGACGCGCGAAGACCTTTTGTCTCGTCGTCGGGCTTCGCCTCCTTCTCGGGCGTTGGGTGCGCTTCGCCCCCCAAACCCCCCGAGGATATTTGGAGCCAGGTGAAAGGGACTGGGTCGACGCGAGTCGATCAGGGCCGGTTTCTGCTGGGCGGAACCTGTCCCAGCACGCCGACTTCGCGGAAGCGGTTGGGACGGAGATAGGCCCAGTTCAGGAGAGCCGCCGGGACACCGATGACGAGGCCTGCGACAGCGGCCCAGAGGAAGGTGGACCAGTCGTAGTGGCCGAGGGAGAGGCCGGTGATGACGACGGCTCCGGCGATGGAGGAGGTCCAGAGGGCGAGGAGCCAGAGGCGAAGGTGCGGGAACATGGAGGGTCTCCCTGCGAGGGTGGATGCAGAGTCAACCCGGCAAGGGCGGTGCTGGTTCCCGCAAGGGATTTCCCGTGCGGAGGGGGTTTGGGAGGTTGTGGTGGAATGATGGGTGGGGACCCGCACTACGTCCGCTGGGCCAATGCGATCCCGAAGGAACGGGCATCGGGAGCAAGGGCGATTTCGGGTTGGGTGCCAACCCACCTTGGTGGGTCGGGATAGCCGCATCATCTGGAAATTCAGGCGTTTGCGCGGGGTGATGATGTTGATGGTGGGTTGGCACGCACCCTACGCCGGCTGTCGTTCGCAGGCATAATCGCAGGACATTGCCAGCCCGGGTATCATCGCCCTGCACCGGGGTAGGCTGGACCCCAGACCATAGCCGCATCGCGCGCGAGCGTCTTTGCCTGGCACGGTGCAGGCGATCCAGGGCGGCTTTCGGGCAACCGGATTCGCGCAGGGCACGGTGCCAGATGCGCAGCGCCGAGGTCGCGCTCCACGGAAGCGCGGCCCCGGCCAGCCAGATCCGCAGTTCGGGGGGAAGCCGGTCATGGACGGACATGGGGTTGGTCTTGCGCCAGTGCGCACGAGGCGCGGAGAGGTTCCGGTTCATGCCACGCGGTGCCGCCAACCGGGGAAGGGATCGGAAAACCCGGCCCAGGCCTCGGGCGTGAAGGCGCTGGCGGGGACGAGGGCCGCGTCCAGCCGGGCGCGCAGGGCGGCCTCGTCCATGCCATGGCCGATGAACACGATTTCCTGCCGCCGGTCGCCCCAGGGTTCTTGCCATTTGTGCGCCATCTCTCTCAGCGCATCGGGATGCGTCGGCCAACGTTCGCGCGGGACGCTGGCCCACCAGCCGCCAAGGGGCGTGATCGAGGAGACGGCCCCGGCAAGCGAGAACTCCGCAACCCAGTTCGGACGGGTCGCCAGCCAGAAATGCCCCTTGGCGCGGATCACGCCCGGCAGGTCTCCGTTCAGGAGCGCGTGGATGCGGCCGGGATGAAACGGTTGGCGGGCGCGGTAGACGAAGGCGGTGATCCCGTATTCCTCGGTCTCGGGTGTGTGGTGGGAGAAGCCGTAAAGCTCCTTGGCCCAGAGCGGATGCTCGGCCGCGCGGTCGAAATCGAAGAGGCCGGTGTCGAAGATCGCATCGGGATCGACGCGGGACTGGTCCGTCTCGATCAGCCGCGCGTCGGGGTTCAGCGCCCTGATGATCTTGCGCGCGGCATCGGCGCGTTCCGGGCCTGCATCATGCACCTTGTTCAGGATCACCACATCGGCGAATTCGATCTGGTCGGTGAGGAGCGTGACGAGAGTGCGTTCGTCGCCCGCGCCGAGGCTTTCGCCGCGATCGGCCAAAAAGTCATGGCTGGAGAAGTTGCGCAGGAGGTTGATGGCATCGACCACCGTGACCATCGTGTCGAGCCGCGCGACATCGGACAGGCTTTTTCCCGCCTCATCGCGGAAATCGAAGGTCGCCGCCACGGGCATCGGTTCCGCGATGCCGGTGGCTTCGATCAGCAGATAGTCGAATCTCCCCTCCGCCGCCAAACGGCGCACTTCGACGAGCAGGTCATCGCGCAGGGTGCAGCAGATGCAGCCGTTGGTCATCTCGACCAGTTTCTCCTCGGAGCGGGAAAGTTCGGTCCCCTCGCGGATGAGGTCGGCGTCGATGTTCACCTCGGACATATCGTTGACGATGACCGCGACACGGCGACCGTCGCGGTTGTTCAGGACATGGTTCAGCAGCGTGGTCTTGCCCGCCCCGAGGAAGCCGGAGAGGACGGTCACGGGGAGGCGGGTGTCTGGCATGGCATTCTCATGTAATGTTATCATATAACATATCTTGACCCCAAGATGCCTGCAAGCCCATAAAAGCGATCATTCAGTTGTGTCGGCGAGCTTTCGGCCCGCGCAGGCGATGCCGCCCCGCCCTACCCCACATCCAGCCCGATCGCATGCACCCGCTGGTTCAGATCGCCGAGCGCCGCCTGCACCGCCCGATGCCGCGCCACGCGGGTCATCTCCCGGAACGCCTCGGCGCGGATGGTGATGTGGAAATGGCTCTCGCCCGAGCCGTCATCCCCTGCGTGGCCCGCGTGGCGGTGGCTTTCGTTCACCACCTCCAGGACCGAGGGATGGAAGGCAGCGGTCAGGCGGTCCTCGATCTCGTCCTTCACAGCCATGTCAGGCCCCCTTCCAAATTCCCGCCAAAGCCTTAAACTTGTGCCCCCGAGTCGGAAACCCCCGTCGGAAAGGCCCCCTTCGCATGACCAGTCGTCCGCCCTTCGATTTCAACCTCAGCGCCGCGGCTGACAAGAAGCGCAAGAAAACCGGGCGGCGGGGCATGTCGGGGGCGTTCGAGACCGCTGACAAGCCCTGCGACTATCCGGGCTGCAAGGAGAAGGCCGCCTTTCGTGCCCCGAAGTCCCCGGACCTGCTGGACGAGTTCTTCTGGTTCTGCAAGGACCACATCCGCGAGTACAACCTGAAATGGAACTTCTTCCAGGGGACGACGGACGAGGAGTTCCAGAAGTTCCTCGACAAGGACCGGGTCTGGGAGCGCGAGACCAAGCCCTTCTCGCGCCAGGGTGACGGCAATGCCTGGGCGCGGCTGGGGGTGAACGACCCGATGTCCCTTCTGGGCGAGAAGGCGACGCAGAATCCCGGGCGGGTGCAGTCCACGGCGACACGGAAGCTGCCGCCGACCGAGCGCAAGGCCATCGAGATCCTCGATGCGCGCGACACGATGTCGAAGACCGAAATCCGCAAGGTCTACAAGGGGCTGATCAAGGTGCTGCACCCCGACATGAACGGCGGCGACCGCAGCCACGAGGAACAGTTGCAGGAGGTGGTCTGGGCCTGGGACCAGTTGAAGGACAGCCGGTTCTTCCGGGAATGAGAGCGGCGAAAACCGGCACCGGGCCGTCGTGTCCCGCCCTTCCCCTTGAACCCCCCCGCGATATGTTCCAAGGATGGCCGGTGCGGCGCAATGGGGCGTCGGCGGCTTTGGATGGACTTTGGCGATGCTGGATCAGGTGATGAAACCGACCGAGGAAATCTCGGTCCGCGATGTGTTCGGGATCGACACCGACATGCGGGTGAAGGGCTTCGCCGAGCGCACCGACCGGGTGCCGGAGATCGATTCGACCTACAAGTTCGACCCGGACACGACTTTGGCCATTCTGGCCGGGTTTGCCTATAACCGCCGGGTGATGATCCAGGGCTATCACGGCACCGGGAAATCCACCCATATCGAGCAGGTGGCCGCCAGGCTGCAATGGCCCTGCGTGCGGGTGAACCTCGACAGCCACATCAGCCGGATCGACCTGATCGGCAAGGATGCGATCAAGCTGGAAGACGGCAAGCAGGTGACGAAGTTCCACGAGGGCATCCTGCCCTGGGCGCTGCGCAATCCCGTCGCCATCGTCTTCGACGAATATGATGCGGGCCGCGCGGACGTGATGTTCGTGATCCAGCGCGTGCTGGAACATGACGGCAAGCTGACGCTGCTCGACCAGAACGAGATCATCACCCCGCACCCGTCCTTCCGCCTCTTCGCGACGTCGAACACGGTGGGCCTCGGCGACACCACGGGACTTTATCACGGCGTCC
>NZ_JAEULO010000060.1 GCF_016793705.1 Tabrizicola sp. | reverse complement strand
GCCTTCTGGAAGAAGCCGGGGGCGGGGAGTTGGTCAGGCGAGAGGCGCTGGCGGAGGAGGGCGGCGCGGAACGGGCGGTTCAGGGTGGCGTCCTCCTCCATCAGGGTTTCAAGCTGAGCGGTGAGGTCGGCCATGCGGAGGCCAAGCTCACGCGCTAGGGCGCCATAGGTGACGGTCGCGCCTGCGGCCGCAAGGGCCGCGAGGCGGGCTTCAAGCCGCGTCATCGCCCTGATCGGCGACCCGCGCTACTGAGACAACCTCCTCGTCCGATGCAACATTGAAGACCCTGACCCCACCGGCGCTGCGCGAACGGAAGCTGATCTGGTCGACCGGCACGCGGATCGACTGGCCGGTGGAGGTGGCGAGCATGATCTGGTCCGAAGGCGTGACGGGGAAGGAGGCGATGATGCGGCCCCCCCTTGGACCGGGCGAGATTGCCTTGACGCCCATGCCGCCACGGCCCCGGACCGGGTAGTCGTGGCTGGAGGAGAGCTTGCCCGAACCGCCCTTGGTGACGGTGAGGATCAGGTCCTCGGCCGCCGACATCTGGGCGTAGCGGTCGGGGGAAAGCTGGCCTGCGGCGACGTGGTCTTCCTCGTCGTCGCTGTCGTCCTCGGTGATCCCGGCCATCAGGCGGCGCTGTTTCAGGTAGGCTTCGCGTTCCTCGGGCGTGGCCTCGAAATGGCGGATGATCGACATGCTGACCACATGGTCGCCCTCGGCCAGCCGGATGCCGCGCACGCCGGTGGAGCCGCGGGACTTGAAGACGCGGATTTCGGTGGTGGAGAAGCGGATGGCGCGACCGGCCTCTGTCACCAGCATGATGTCGTCGTTTTCGTCGGCGATGGCGGCGTTCACCAGCGTGATCCCCTCGGGCAGGTTCATCGCGATCTTGCCGTTGCGCTTGACGTTGGTGAAGTCCGACAGGTCGTTCTGGCGGACGTCGCCGTCCGAGGTGGCAAAGACGATCTGCAGGTTGCCCCAGTCTTCCTCGGGCACGTCGACGGGCATCAGGGCGGCGATGGAGATGCCGCTTTGAATGGGCAGGATATTGACCAAAGCCTTGCCCTTGGCGGTGCGGCCCGCCAGCGGCAGGCGCCAGGTCTTCAGCTTGTAGACCATGCCGTCGGTGGTGAAGAACAGGAGCCAGGTGTGGGTGTTGGCGACGAAAAGTGTCGTCACCACGTCGTCGTCCTTGGTCTGCATCGAGGCGAGGCCCTTGCCGCCGCGGTTCTGGGCGCGGAATTCGGCCAGCGGGGTGCGCTTGATGTAGCCGCCCGAGGTGATGGTGACGACCATGTCCTCGCGCTCGATCAGGTCCTCGTCCTCCATGTCGCCGGACCAGTCGGCGATCTCGGTGCGGCGGGGGACGGCGAAGAGGGCTTTGACCTCGCGCAGCTCGTCCGAGATGATCGTCATGATGCGGTCGCGGCTGCCAAGAATGTCGAGGAAGTCCTTGATCTGCCGTGCCAATTCCTCAAGCTCGTCGGTGATGGTCTTGACGCCCAGCTGGGTCAGTCGCTGGAGTTGCAGGTCGAGGATGGCGCGGGCCTGGCGTTCGGAGAGGTTGTAGGTGCCGTCCTCGTTGATCCTGTGGCTGGGGTCGTCGATCAGCTGTATATACGCGGCGATCTCATGCGCAGGCCAGCGGCGGGACATCAACTGCTCGCGGGCGTCGGCGGGGGTGGCCGAGGCGCGGATGGTGGCAACGACCTCGTCGACGTTCGAGACGGCGACGGCGAGGCCGCAGAGGATGTGGCTGCGCTCGCGGGCCTTGCGGAGTTCAAACGCGGTGCGACGCGCGACAACTTCCTCGCGGAAGGTGATGAAATGGCTGAGGAAATCGCGCAGCGTGAGCTGTTCGGGGCGGCCGCCGTTCAGCGCCAGCATGTTGCAGCCGAAGCTGATCTGCATGGTCGAGAAGCGGAAGAGCTGGTTCAGGACCACGTCGGGCGTCGCGTCGCGCTTCAGTTCGATCACCACGCGGACGCCGATGCGGTCGGACTCGTCCGCAATCCCGGCAATACCCTCGACGCGCTTCTCGCGGACCAGTTCGGCGATCTTCTCGATCATCGTGGCCTTGTTGACCTGATAGGGGATCTCGTCGATGACGATGCCCCAGCGGTCCTTGCGCAGCTCTTCGATATGGGTCTTGGCGCGGATGATCACCGAGCCGCGACCTTCCAGATAGGCCTTGCGCGCGCCGGAGCGACCGAGGATCACGCCGCCGGTGGGGAAATCCGGGGCGGGGATGATCTCCATCAGCGCCTCCGTGCTGATGTCGGGGTTCTCGATCATCGCAAGCGTGCCGTCGATCACCTCGCCCAGGTTGTGTGGCGGGATGTTGGTGGCCATGCCGACGGCGATACCGCCCGCGCCGTTGACCAGCATGTTGGGGAAGCGGGCGGGAAGGACGGTGGGTTCCTTGTCCTTGCCGTCGTAATTGTCCTGGAAGTCCACCGTCTCCTTGTCGATGTCCGACAAGAGGAACGCGGCGGGCTTGTCCATCCGCACTTCGGTATAGCGCATGGCGGCGGCGTTGTCGCCGTCCATGCTGCCGAAATTCCCTTGCCCATCAAGGAGTTTCAGCGACATGCTGAAAGGCTGCGCCATGCGCACCAGCGCGTCATAGATCGCGGAATCGCCATGGGGGTGGTATTTCCCCATCGTGTCGCCGACCGGCCGGGCCGACTTGCGATAGCTCTTGTCATGCGTGTTGCCGCTCTCGTGCATCGCAAACAGGATGCGGCGGTGGACGGGTTTCAGCCCGTCGCGCAGGTCGGGAATGGCCCGGGAAACGATCACGCTCATCGCATAGTCGAGATAGGCGGTCTTCATCTCGGCCGAGATATCGACCTGGGGGCCGTGCCAGCTGGGACGCTCCGGGTTTTCTTCTTTGTTGTCAGTGTCTTCCGGGGTATCGGCCATGAGGGCGGGCGCCTTCCGTGCGGGATCAATATGTAGCAGGCCGGAAGATACACCATCCCAGCTATGGGGTGCAATGGCGTGGCCGAAATGCAAGGCCAGTCCGGCCACCTGCGCGCCAACATTCTGCTTTCATTGATTATCAGTCTGGTGGTGGCATGATTCTCCCATGTGCCACCAGACAGGAGGTTCATATGGCCGGGCGCGAAACGGAACTGATGCTGAAAGGTTATGGGCTGACCACGGCGGAGCTTTACTACCGGATGCCGGATTATCGCCATGTCCTGAACAGCTACATCTGGCAGGAATACGACCTTGCGCCGGACTATCCGGAGCTGTTCCGCTTCATCGAGTTCTGGCAGGAAAAGATCGAGGGTCCGCTCCATTCGGTGCGCTTCACCCATCGCAAGCTGATTGCCCCGGGGGAATGGCGGAACGTGGTGGGCGAGTTCCGGATTCACTGAATCGCGAATTGTGAAACAATCGCAGCGCAGCATCGCGTCTGGTTCCAATTCGCGGAATATGTAACGCGCTTCAGTTGGAAACAATCTTGCGATGCAGGTTCAGGTTGTGCGTCGCATAGATACAACGAATCTACGTGACGTATATACGCCGCAAGATCCGTGAAATCAGCTCGATCTGAATCACAAGATATGGGGTCGGTGCCAGTTCGGGTGCTCTTGCGGGGGGATCGTCCCCGTCGCAAGGTCGACAGATCATCTCAGTGTTGAGCGGCGCGGAGGATCATCCCGAACAGATCGCGCGGATCATCGGGGTCGGCGATCATGTCGAGATCGTCGTAGAACCCGGTTTCGGCCAGCTTGCCGCGGATATAGCGCAGCGCCGAGAAATCCTCGATGGCGAAACCGACGCTGTCGAAGAGGGTGATCTCGGCAGCCGAGGTCCGGCCGGGCGCTTCACCCGCGATCACGCGCCACAGCTCGACGACCGGATGATCCGGGGCGAGCTGCTGAATCTCGCCCTCGACGCGGGTCTGGGCCGGATACTCGACGAAGATGGACGAGCGCAGAAGGATGTCGCGATGCAGCTCGGTCTTCCCGGGGCAATCGCCGCCGACCGCATTCAGGTGGACGCCACTGCCAACCATGTTGTCGGTCAGGATCGTGGCATATTGCTTGTCGGCGGTGACGGTGGTGATGATCCCGGCGCCCTGGATCGCCTCTTCCGCCGTGCGGCAGGACACGACGCGCAAGTCGCGACCAGCAAGGTTCCTTGCGCATTTCGCCGTGGCGGTGGGGTCGAGGTCGTAGAGCCGGACCTCGCGGATGCCGCAGACCTCGCGGAAGGCGAGGGCCTGGAATTCGGCCTGGGCGCCGTTGCCGATCAAGGCCATCGTGTCGGTCTTCGGCCCCAGCCATTTCGCCGCCATCGCGCTGGTCGCGGCGGTGCGCAACGCGGTTAGGATGGTCATTTCCGACAGAAGCACCGGGTAGCCTGTAGATACATCGGCCAGAAGTCCAAAGGCGGTAACGGTTTGCAGCCCCTTCTTCATGTTGGACGGGTGGCCATTCACGTATTTGAAGCCGTAGGTTTCACCGTCCGACGTCGGCATCAGCTCGATCACGCCCACATCGGAATGAGAGGCGATGCGGGGAGTCTTGTCGAACAAGGGCCAGCGGCGGAAATCGGCCTCGATCTCGGTCACGAGGTCGCGCATCACGCGCTCGATGCCAAGATGGAGGACGAGCTTCATCATCTTGTCGACGGAAACGAAGGGGACCAGGTTGAGGGTCATCATTTGCTCCGCGTCGGGCGGTCGAAGACCTTCTTGCCCATCAGGCTGCCCACCAGATCGACCATCAGCCGGGCGGTCATGCCGCGGTCGTCGAGGAAGGGGTTCAACTCGACGAGGTCCAGCGAGGTGACAAGGCCGCTTTCGTGCAGAAGCTCCATCACCAGATGCGCCTCGCGGAAGGTCGCGCCGCCGGGGACGGTGGTGCCGACGGCGGGGGCGATGGAGGGGTCGAGGAAATCGACGTCGAGCGAGACGTGCAGCATTCCGCTTTCGGCGCGGACGCGGTCAAGGAATTCGCGCAAGGGCGCGACGAGGCCACGTTCGTCGATCACGCGCATGTCGTTGATGGCGATGTCACGTTCCTGCATCGCCGCCTGTTCGGCTGGGTCGACCGAGCGGATGCCGAACATGCAGATCCGGTGGGCCGGGACAGCCAGCGGGAAGGGCGGGAAGGCATCGAACCCCTCGCGCCCCGCAATATAGGCGAGCGGCGTGCCGTGCAGGTTGCCGGAGGTGGTGGTGAGCGGGGTGTGGAAGTCGGAATGCGCGTCAAGCCAGAGCAAGAACAGCGGCCGGTTCTGCCGCGCGGCATAGGCGGCGGCCCCGGCGGCCGAGCCGAGCGCAAGGGAATGGTCGCCGCCGAGGATGATCGGGAAACCGCCCTCGGACAAAGCGTCGTCGACCTTGTCCATCAGAAGCCGGGCCCAGGCGACGGTTTCGGCCAGATCGTGCACGACCGGATTGGGGCAGGAGACATCGGGCAGGTCCGACAGGGCAAGGTCGCCCCAGTCCTCGATCCCGTGGCCTTCGGCGCCGATTTCATGTGCGATGCCGGCAACGCGGTAGGCGGCGGGCCCCATCAGGCAACCCGCGCGTTTCTGGCCGCTGTCGATGGGCGCGCCGATCAGGATGCATTTGGGCATGGGAACCTCCACTTGTCGTCCGGGTGTAGCGGGGCAGGGTTGCGGGTGGCAACCGGCAATGCGGCGGCAACAGCGGCTTCTGACTGGCAATCTGCCAGTCCGGCGCGGCGGAAGGGCGCAGGGCTTTCGCCTGCCCGCGGGGAGGCTTATCATGGGCGGAACGACAGGAGAGGCTGATGATCGTCGAGCTTGGGCATTTCGCGCTGATCCTGGCGCTGATGGTGGCGGTGGTACAGGCCACGCTGCCGATGTGGGGCGCGCATGTCGGCGACCAGCGGCTGATGGCGCTGGCGGGCCCGGCGGCGGGGCTGCAGCTGCTGCTGATCGGCGCGTCGTTCGCGGCGCTGACCTGGGCTTTCGTGGTCTCGGACTTTTCGCTGGCGGTGGTGGTGTCGAACTCGCACACGCTGAAGCCGATGCTTTACAAGGTGTCGGGGGTCTGGGGGAACCATGAGGGGTCGCTCCTCCTCTGGGTGCTGATCCTGGCGATCTACGGCGCGGCTGTGGCGGCGTTTGGCGGCGGGTTGCCGGTGCGGCTGAAAGCGCGGGTGCTGGCGGTGCAGGGACTGATCGGGGTGGCGTTCATGGCCTTCCTCTTGATCACCTCGAACCCGTTCTGGCGGCTGGCGATGCCGCCCCTGGACGGCGAGGACCTGAACCCGCTGTTGCAGGACCCGGGGTTGGCCTTCCATCCGCCGTTCCTGTATCTTGGCTATGTCGGGCTTTCGATGGCGTTTTCCTTTGCAGTGGCGGCGCTGATCGAGGGGCGGGTCGATGCCGCCTGGGGGCGCTGGGTGCGGCCCTGGACCCTGGCGGCCTGGATTTTCCTGACCATCGGCATCGCGCTGGGGTCCTGGTGGGCCTATTATGAACTCGGCTGGGGCGGTTTCTGGTTCTGGGATCCGGTCGAGAATGCCAGCTTCATGCCCTGGCTGCTGGCGGCGGCGCTGCTGCACAGTTCCATCGTGGTGGAGAAGCGGGAAAGCCTGAAGGCCTGGACGATCCTTCTGGCGATCATGGCCTTCGGGTTCAGCCTGATCGGCACCTTCATCGTGCGCTCGGGGGTGATCACCAGCGTCCACGCCTTCGCCAACGACCCGGAGCGGGGGATATTCATCCTGATGATCCTGGGCTTCTTCACCGGTGGCGCGCTGATGCTGTTCGCGGCGCGGGCCGGGGTGATGGAGGCGCGCGGGATCTTCGCCATGGTCAGCCGGGAAAGCGCGCTGGTGGCAAACAACATTCTGCTGTCGGTCGCGGCCTTCGTCGTGTTCATCGGGACGATCTGGCCCCTGGTCGGGCAGATGCTGCTCGGGCGCGATCTGAGCGTGGGCGAGCCTTTCTTCAACGCGGCCTTCACGCCCTTCATGGTGGCGCTGGCGCTGATCCTGCCCGTCGGCGCCATGCTGGCGTGGAAGCGGGGGTCCATCGGGCGCAGCGTGCGGGGGCTGCTGCCGGTTCTGGTGCTGGCCGTCGCGCTGGGGTGTCTCGCCTTTGCGCTGCAGAGCGGGCAGTCGGCGCTCGGACCCATCGGCCTTGCGCTGGGGGCCTGGGTGGTGTTCGGGGCGCTGGCCGACCTTTGGGCGCGGACCGGGCGCGAAGATGTCGGCGCGCGCCTGTCGCGGCTGACCCGCCTGCCGCGGGCCGACTGGGGCAAGGCCACGGCGCATCTGGGGCTGGGGGTGACGATCTTCGCCGTGGCTGCGATGCATTCCTGGAAGGTCGAGGATATCCGCGTGGTTCAGGTGGGCGAGACATTCCCGTTGGGTGCCTACGAGGTCCGGCTCGACAAGGTCGAGGATGTCGAGGGGCCGAACTACACCTCGACAATGGGGACCATGACGGTGACGAAAGGCGGGGCGCTGGTCGCCGTCCTGAACCCGGAGAAACGGATCTACCCGGTGGCCGGGATGCCGACGACCGAGGCCGCCATCGACTTCGGTTTCACGCGCGACCTGTATCTCGTGCTTGGCGACAAGCAGAAGGGCGGCGGCTGGGCGGTCAGGAGCTATATCGAGCCCTTCGCCAACTGGCTTTGGGGTGGAGCGCTGCTGATGGCCTTCGGCGGCGTGCTCAGCCTGAGCGACCGGCGCTATCGGGTGGCGGCGGGCGCGCGGCGGGCGGCGGTCGGGGTGCCTGCGGAATGAGGGGTTTACGGGCATGGTGGGGTGGAACGCCACCCTACGTCGTGGCGCTGTTCCTTATGGTGACGCCCGTCTGGGCGGTGCAGCCGGACGAGATGTTGGCCGACCCGGCGCTGGAGGCCCGCGCGCGGGCGATCAGCCATGACATCCGCTGCCCGGTCTGCCAGGGCGAGACGATTGACGACAGCAACGCCCCCATCGCCCGCGACCTGCGGATCATCATCCGCGAGCGGCTGGTGGCCGGCGATACCGACGCCGAGGTGGTCGACTACATCGTCGCCCGCTATGGCGAGGGCGTCCTGTTCAACCCGCCCGCCAAGGGGGTGAACCTGGTCCTCTGGCTGGCCGGTCCGGCGCTGCTGCTGGCGGGGGTGGCGGTGGCGGTCACGGCCGGCCGGCGGCGCATGGCGCCAGAGGTCTCGCTTACTGCCGAAGAGGAGGCCCGGCTGAAGGAAATCCTGAAGGAGTGACGCGGCGTTGCCCTTGGCACCTGCCGGTGGCCCGATAGAGTGCCGGCCAAAGCGGGAGGGCGGGCGATGGGTGAACTGGTCAGGGTCGAGGTGGAAGGCGGCGTGCACAAGGTCACGCTGAATCGGCCCGACGTGATGAATGCCCTGAACCGCGACTTGCGGCGCGAGCTGACGGCGGCGCTGACAGTAGGTCATTCCGCGCGGGTGATCGTGCTGACCGGGGCCGGGCGCGGCTTCTGTTCGGGCCAGGACCTGTCTGATGCGACGGGCCTTGACGACGCGGGCTTCGAGCGGACCCTGAACGAGGAATATGTCCCGATGATCTGCGCGATCACCGAGGCGCCGGTGCCGGTCATCGCCGCGGTGAACGGGGTCGCGGCGGGCGCGGGGGCGAATCTGGCGCTGGCCTGCGATCTTGTGATTGCCGCAGAAAGCGCGGTGTTCATCCAGGCCTTCACCCGGATCGGCCTGATCCCGGATGCGGGTGGCACCAGCTTCCTGCCGCGCCGGGTGGGTTTGCAGCGCGCGATGGGCGCGGCGCTGCTGGCGGAACCCGTCAGCGCGCGGCAGGCGGAAAGCTGGGGGATGATCTGGGAAGCGGCGCCGGACGACCGCTTCGCCGAGGTGGTGGCGACGCGGGCGGCGAAGCTCGCGGCGGGGCCGACCGGGGCCTATGCCGCGCTGAAACAGGCGCTGCGCGGGGCTTTCGACCAGCCGCTGGAGGCGCAGCTGGCGGTCGAGGCGCGGTTGCAGGGCCAATGCGGCGCATCCGAGGATTTCCGCGAAGGCGTGGCGGCGTTCCTGGAGAAGCGCGCACCGAGGTTTACCGGCGCGTAGGGCGGGGCGTGCCCCGCCATGAGAGTCGGGGCACGCCCCGACCTACACCCCGCGCTTCAGGCCCGCCACGCCCGTCCGGGCGATTTCCACAAGCCCCAGCGGGCGCATCAGCTCGGCGAAAGCGTCGATCTTCTCGGGTGTGCCGGTCATCTCGAAGACGAAGCTTTCCAGCGTGGAATCGACAACATTCGCGCGGAAGATCTCCGCCAGCCGCAGAGCCTCGATCCGGTGATCGCCACGGCCCGCGACCTTGACCAGCGCCAGTTCGCGCTGGACGCTCGGCCCTTCGGCGGTCAGGTCCTGCACCGCGTGGACCGGGACCATGCGGGAGAGCTGCGCCTCGATCTGGTCGATCACGGCGGGGGTGCCGCGGGTGACGATGGTGATGCGCGAGCGGTGGCCGGTGTGATCGACCTCGGCCACGGTCAGGCTGTCGATGTTGTAGCCGCGCCCCGAGAAGAGGCCGATGACACGGGCCAGGACGCCGGGTTCGTTTTCCACGATGACCGCAAGGGTGTGGCTCTCCTCGACCTCGGAGAGCGCCGAGCGGAGGTCATAGGCGGAATGGCTCGTGGAGCCTTTCTTGATGTTCAGTGCGGACATGACGTCCCCTTCATTTTCTGTCTGCAAATATCCCACGAGGGTCCGGGGGTGTGAAACCCCCGGCGCGACGGTTCACACCAGCACCGCCCCCGACCGGAACGCCTCGGCGTCGGCGGAGAGGAGCATTTCGTTGTGCGGCTTGCCGCTCGGGATCATCGGGAAGCAGTTCTCGTGCTTTTCCACCAGGCAGTCGAAGATCACCGGGCCGTCGTAGGCCAGCATCTCCATGATCGCGTCGTCCAGGTCCTGTGGGCGGTCACATTTGATGCCCTTGCAACCGAAGGCCTCGGCCAGTTTCACGAAGTCGGGCAGCGATTCCGACCAGGAAGACGAATAGCGCTCGCCGTGCAGCAGCTCCTGCCACTGGCGCACCATGCCGAGCCGTTCGTTGTTTAGGATGAACTGCTTGACCGGGGCACGGAACTGCATGGCGGTGCCCATTTCCTGCATGTTCATCAGCCACGATGCCTCACCGGCGACGTTGATCACCAGCGCCTCGGGATGGGCCATCTGCACGCCGATGGAGGCGGGCAGGCCGTAGCCCATCGTCCCCAGACCGCCGGAGGTCATCCAGCGGTTCGGGTCCTCGAAGCCCAGGAACTGCGCGGCCCACATCTGGTGCTGGCCCACTTCCGTGGTGATGTAGCGGTCCATGCCCTTGGTCAGCGCCTCCAGCCGTTCCAGCGCATATTGCGGCTTGATCGTCGTGGCCGAGGGCTTGTAGGACAGGCACTTAACCGCGCGCCATTCGTCGATCTGCTTCCACCATTGCGCCAGCCCGCGCTGGTCGGTCTTCGACCCCCGCGCGCGCCACTGGCGCAGGAGTTCCTCCAGCACCTTCGTCACGTCGCCGAGGATCGGCACGTCGACATGGATGACCTTGTTGATCGAGGAAGGGTCGATGTCGATATGCGCCTTCTTCGATTTCGGGCTGAAGTCCTTGACCCGCCCGGTGATCCGGTCATCGAACCGCGCGCCGATGTTGATCATCAGGTCGCAGCCGTGCATCGCGAGGTTGGCCTCGTAAAGCCCGTGCATCCCCAGCATGCCGACCCAGTTCTTGCCCGAGGCGGGATAGCTGCCCAGCCCCATCAGGGTCGAGGTGATGGGAAAATTGGTCTCCGCCACCAGTTCCCGCAGCAAGGCGCTGGCGCGGGGGCCGGAGTTCACCACCCCGCCGCCGGTATAGAGGATCGGGCGTTCGGCCTGCTCCATCAGCTCGACCAGTTGGGCGATGCGGTCCGGGTCGCCCTCGGTGCGGGGCTGGTAATGCGCGACCTTCGCCTTTTCCGCCGGGACATAGTCGGCGGTGGCGAACTGCACGTCCTTCGGGATGTCGATCAGCACCGGGCCGGGGCGGCCGTGGGTGGCGACGTGGAAAGCCTGGTGGATCGTCTCGGCCAGCTTGGCGGTGTCCTTCACCAGCCAGTTCATCTTGGTGCAAGGCCGGGTGATGCCGACCGTGTCGGCCTCCTGGAAGCCGTCGGTGCCGATCATGAAGGTCGGGACCTGGCCGGTCAGCACCACGATCGGGATCGAATCCATCAGCGCGTCGGTCAGCCCTGTCACCGCGTTGGTCGCGCCGGGGCCGGATGTCACCAGCGCCACGCCGGGCTTGCCGGTCGAGCGGGCATAACCCTCGGCCATATGGACCGCGCCCTGTTCGTGGCGCACCAGCACATGGCGGATGTCGTTCTGCTGGAAGATCTCGTCATAGATCGGAAGCACCGCGCCGCCGGGATAGCCGAAGACGACCTCGACGCCCTGATCCTTCAGGGCCTGGATCACCATTCTTGCTCCGGTCATCTGCTTCGTCATGTCCGTCTCCGCCTTTGCGCAACAAAAAGCCCCCGAGGTTTCCTTCGGGGGCGCATGGGAACCTGTATGGTCAACCGTCACCGGCCCATGCGCTTCCTTCCTACGATGACAAGAAGTCTGGCCATAAGCCCATCCCTTGACGTTCGGTCGGAAAAGTAAGCGGGGATATGCCGGGCGTCAACCGGATTTGCAATACGAAAATGTCGCACTGCGGCGCATATTTTGAACTTTTGTTGCGACAGGCCGCCGCGTAGCGCAACTTTTGCAATTCAGCCCCAGACCTTCAGTGCGCGGCATCATCGCGATAGCAAACCGCGTTCAGTTTGTTGCCATCCGGATCGCGAACATAGGCGGCATAGAAGTGCGGTCCGTACTCCGGGCGCGGGCCGGGCGCGCCTTCGTCGCTGCCGCCATGGGCAAGGGCGGCGGCGTGGAAGGCTGCGACCGCCGCGCGGGTTTCGGCCAGGAAGGACACCATGGTGCCGTTGCCGGAGCTGGCGGGCTGGCCGTCAAAAGGCGGCGTCACCCAGAGATGCGGCCCCGGATCGTCCAGTCCCCAGGCGGCGCTGCGGTCCTCGGGATCGTAACCTGCGATCCGGCGGTGGCCGAGCGGGGCGAGCGCGGCATCGTAGAACCGGATGGCGCGGGCAATGTCGCGGGTGCCAAGCGAGATATAGCTGAACATCTGATGCGGACTTTCGGGCTGATTCTGCTTTTCCGGTGAAAGAAGATGCCCGGCAATCGGGCACTGCCGAAGGCGCAGGCAGTTCCTGCCGGACGATAGCGCCAACGGACGCGGATTGAAAAGCCGCCGGCCAGTTGACCCTAGGTAAAGGCAAGGTTTTCCGCGATGACGGCAATTTTGGGTTCTCAAGCCGAGGAAGGCTCTCTAGGCTCTCCCGACCAAAGCCTGGCCAAGGGTGATCCGACCGGCGGCCGGCAGAACAGTGGAGGAGAACTGCATGGATCGACGCTCATTTCTGACAAAGGCTTCCGTGGGCGGACTGGCAGCCGGAGCCGCGACGCTGGCGGCACCGGCCATCGCCCAGGACGCCCCGACCGTGACCTGGCGGGTCACATCGTCCTTTCCGAAGTCGCTGGACACGATCTTCGGCGCTGCGGATGTGATGGCGAAATACGTGTCCGAAGCCACGGATGGCAAGTTCAGCATCCAGGTCTTCCCGGCGGGCGAACTGGTCCCCGGCCTTGAGGCCGCCGATGCAGTCTCGGCGGGGACGGTCGAGGCCTGCCATACCGTGCCCTACTACTTCTGGGGCAAGGATCCGACCTACGCGCTTGGCGCGGCGGTGCCCTTCGGGCTGAATGCCCGGATGATGAACGCCTGGTTCTACCACGGCGGCGGCATCGACATGATGAACGAGTTCTACGCGACCCAGAACCTGATCGCCTTCCCCGCCGGCAACACCGGGGTGCAGATGGCGGGCTGGTATCGCAAGGAAATCAACAGCCTCGCCGATCTTCAGGGGTTGAAGATGCGGATCGGCGGCTTCGCCGGCAAGGTGATCGAGAAGCTGGGCGTCGTGCCGCAGCAGATCGCGGGCGGCGACATCTACCCGTCGCTGGAAAAGGGCACCATCGACGCCGCCGAATGGGTTGGCCCCTATGATGACGAGAAGCTCGGCTTCTACAAGGTCGCGCCTTATTACTACTATCCCGGCTGGTGGGAAGGCGGCCCGGCCATCGCCACGATGATCAACCTGGCCAAGTGGAACGAACTGACCCCGGCCTACCAGTCGATCCTCAGGGCAGGCTGCGTCGTTGCCAACGCCGACATGCTGTCGAACTACGACTGGAAGAACCCGACGGCGCTGAAGTCGCTGGTGGCCAACGGTGCACAGCTTCGGCCGCTGCCGCAGGACGTGCTTTCGGCGGCCTTCGATGCGGCCAAGGCGACCTATGACGAAGTCAGCGCCACCAACGCGACCTTCAAGAAGATCAAGGACAGCCAGGATGCGTTCCGTCGCGACGCCTACCTGAACGCCCAGATCGCCGAATACAACTACGACGTGTTCATGATGGCACAGCAGCAGGCCGGCAAGCTGTAATCGCCACCGCAGAAAAGCAGAAAGGCCCCGGAGGAAACTCCGGGGCCTCTTTCGTTGCAGCGCCAGGGTCAGGGGTTGACCACTGGCGCGCCCAGCGTCGGACCCGGCAGGGCAGGGACCGCCGCCCCATCCTCGGCCGGCGCGGCGGGGGCAGGTGTCCCGCCAAGGTTCGGCGCGCCCAGCGTCGGGCCACCCAGGGCAGGGGCCGCGCCGGCTCCGGGGGCAAGCGGCGTCAGGGTCGGGACCTTGATCTCGATGGTCGAGGGGTCGACCACCGCACCCTTGTAGTGCATCACCATCGACGGGAAGGAGATCGTCAACCCGATCATCACCACCTGGATGACCACGAAGGGCACCGCGCCCCAGTAGATCTGGCCGGTGGTGACGCCCGCCAGACGCTCGCCCGTGATCCTGTCGACATAGGAGCCGCGCGGTGCCACCGAGCGCAGGTAGAACAGCGCAAAGCCGAAGGGCGGGTGCATGAACGAGGTCTGCATGTTCACCGCCAGGATGACGCCGAACCAGATCAGGTCGATGTCCAGCGCGACCGCCGGGGCGATCAGCAAGGGAACGATGATGAAGGCCAGCTCGAAGAAGTCGAGGAAGAAGGCCAGCAGGAACACCAGCACCGAGACGATGATCAGGAAACCCGTCTGTCCGCCCGGCAGGCCGATCAGCAGGTGCTCGACCCATTTGTGACCCTCGACGCCGTAGAATGTAAGCGAGAAGACGCGCGCGCCGATCAGGATGAAGATCACGAAGGCCGACAGCCGCGTGGTCGAGGCCAGGGCCGAAGAAATGACGGGCAGGTTCAGTCGCTTCTTCATCGCCGCGAGGATCATCGCGCCCACCGCGCCCATTGCACCGCCCTCGGTAGGCGTGGCGATGCCAAGGAAGATGGTGCCGAGGACAAGGAAGATCAGCGCAAGTGGCGGGATCAGGACGACGATCACCTGACGGGCAAGATTCGACAGCAGGTTGAGGTTCAGCGCCTTGTCGAGGATCGCCCAGATGTAGATGAAAATCACGCCGACCGTGGCGCCAAGAATGTCGGCATTGGAGCCCTGGGTCGGGGAAAGCCAGAGATGCGCGCCGTAGCCGATGCCGATGCAAACCGCCAGGGCGATGATCAGAGAAGCGACACCATGACCGAGGGTCCGGGCCTCGGGCGGAAGGGCGGGCACCCAATGCGGCTTCAAGATCGAGATCAGGAAGACATATCCCATGTAAAGACCGGTCAGGACCAGGCCCGGGATCATCGCGCCCTTGTACATGTCGCCGACCGAGCGGCCGAGCTGATCGGCCAGCACGATCAGGACCAGGCTGGGCGGGATGATCTGCGCCAAGGTACCCGAAGCCGCGATCACGCCGGATGCCACCCGTCGATCGTAGCCATAGCGCAGCATGATCGGCAGCGAGATCAGGCCCATGGCGATGACGCTGGCCGCGACCACCCCGGTCGTGGCGGCCAGAAGCGCGCCGACGATGATCACCGCATAGGCAAGGCCGCCCCGGATCGGGCCGAACAGCTGGCCGACGGTGTCCAGCAGGTCCTCGGCCATGCCGCTGCGTTCAAGGACGATCCCCATGAAGGTGAAGAAGGGGATGGCGAGAAGCGTCTCATTCGACAGAATCCCCCAAAGCCGCGCGGGCATGGTGAAGAGAAGCGGCCAGTCCAGCGTGATGGTCCCGCCGGACCAGGGCGCCAGCCAGACGCCGATGGCAAAGAACAAGAGCCCGTTCGCCGCCAGAGAGAAGGCGACCGGGTAGCCGATGAGAAGGAAGATCACCAGGCTCGCGAACATGATCGGAGCCATGTTGATGGCGATGAATTCAAGCATCAGCGTTTCTCCTCGCCGGACACGGCCTTGGCGAGGGTCTCGCCTTCCAGCTCGGCCGCTTCATGCGCCGAGACGAAGGGATGGGGATCTTCGATCAGGCCCTGCATCACCGCGATCTTCTTGATGATCTCGGCGATGATCTGCGCGATCAGAAGAGCGAATCCCGCCGCAAGGATCGCCCGGGCGGGCCAGATCAAAAGACCGCCGGCATTGGTGGAGATCTGCCCGATCCGATAGGCCTGCATGGTGTAGGGGATCAGCATCCAGGTCATCAGCACGACAAAGGGCAGGGTGAAGAAGATGTGGCCCAGAAGATCGATCCAGTGCTGCGTGCGCCGGGTACGGGTACCGTAGAAGATATCGATGCGGATATGCTCGTTCTGTTGCAGCGTATAGGCCGCCGCCCCCATGAAGGCCGCGCCGAACAGATACCACTGCAATTCCAGCAGCGAGTTCGACGACCAGTTGAGAAGCTTGCGCACGATGGCGTTGCCCGAACTGACAAGGACTGCCAGCAGGATCAGCCACATCACCGATTTACCGACAAATGCATTCACGCGGTCTATACCACGCGAGACAGCAAGCAAGGCCTGCATCCCGAACCCCCTCCTGTTGACGGCCGCCCTTTGTTCGGCGTGCCCTGCGCGAACGCTAAGGCATCCGCGCGCATCCGCCAAGAACCCAACCGCCAGGGAAGGTGAATTGCCGTAGCGTCAGGCGGCGGAGGTCTTGTCCTTCAGCCGCTGCCCCACTTCGGCGATGGCCTGGATCACCGGCATGAATTCCTGCCCGAGCGAAGTCAGCGCATATTCGACGGCGGGGGGCGAACTCTGCAGCACGCAGCGCGCCAGGATGCCGCGCTCTTCCAGCTCGCGCAGCCGTTGGGTCAGCACCTTGGCCGAGACCAGCGGAATGTCGGCGCGGAGTTCCGAGAACCGCCGCGGACCCGTGGAGAGATACCATAGGATCATCGGCGTCCAGGCCCCGCCGATGAAGGCCATGCAGTCCGACAAGGGACACATCGGATGCGGCATGCGGTTCTTGCGGATCATGGTCATCGCGGGCCTTTCGGGCAGCTGATCCCGAAATAGTCCTTTCCCCGCGTTACCGCAAGTTACTGCGTCTATGGCGGCCCGATCAGGTCCCAGCGATTGCCAAACGGGTCGCGCCAGACCGCGACGCTGCCATAGGGTTCGTGGCGCGGGGTTTCCTCGAACTCCACCCCGGCGGCCAGCATCGCGGCATGGTCGCGGGCGAAATCGTCCGTTTCCAGGAAGAGGAAGACCCTTCCGCCCGCCTGGTTGCCGATGGCGGCCAGCTGCTCTGCTCCCTCGGCCCTGGCCAGCACCAGCCGCGTCCCGCCGCCAGGAGGCTCGATCACGATCCAGCGCTTGCGGCCCTGGTCCAGATCCTCGACCAGCCGGAAGCCCAGTTGGCCCACATAGAATGCGAGCCCCGCCTCATAATCGGGCACGACAAGCGCGATGGCCAGGATGCGGGCGGCCACCTGCTAGCGGGTGTCGGGCAGGCTGATCCGCGCAACCTGTTCGGCGATCGGGTCGACCGACAGCGGGTGCAGGTCCGCCGCATGGCTGGCGGGGTTGCCCATCGCCACCCATTCCCCGCCCTTGTAGATTTCCAGCGCCGAGAAGCCTGCCTTGTAGCCCATCTTGCGGCTGCCCGGCACCCAGTAGCCGAGGTAGACGTAGGGCAGCCCTGCCTCGCGCGCGATGGCGACATGATCAAGGATGACATAGGTGCCCAGGCTCATGTCGGTCAGCGCCGGGTCGTAGAAGCTGTAGACCATGCTGAGGCCATCATCGAAGACATCGGTCAGGCAGACGGCCGAAAGCTGGCGCCCGCGTTCGCCGTCATCGGCAGAGCGGGTATATTCGATGACCCGGCTCTTGATCGGCGTCTCCTCGATCATTGCGGCGAATTCGAAGATATCCATGTCGGCCATGCCGCCATCGGCGTGGCGGTCGTCGAGGTAGCGACGGAACAGCGTGAACTGATCTTCCGTGGCCCAGGGGCTCGTCGCGTTGCGCCGAAGCATCGCGCCCCGTTTCAGGATGCGCTTCTGCGTGCGCGAGGGCTGGAAGTCCGCCACCCGGATGCGCGCCGAGAGACAGGCCGAACATTCCGCGCAGGAGGGACGGTAGAGCACGTTCTGGCTGCGCCGGAATCCCTGCTTGGACAGCGTGTCATTCAGCTTCTGCGCATGTTCCCCCTGCAACGCGGTAAACAGCTTCCGCTCCATCCGCCCCGGCAGGTAGGGGCAGGCTTGCGGCGCCGTCACGTAGAACTGGGGCGTCAGGGGAAGGGAATGGCGCATCTGCGTTGAAAAGGATCTGGATTGGGCAGGAGCCTAGCAAGGCAAAATGCTTCCGCCAAGGGTCGTGTGCGCCAGAAATGAAAACCCGCCCGTGCGGGGGCGCGGGCGGGTCAGGGAGCATCGGCACCGGGATCAGTATTCGCCCGGTCGCGCCCCCGGTTCGGGTTTCGTTTCGGTCGCGGCCTCGGCGGCATCCTGCGCGGCGGTGGCGCGGGCACGCTCGTCCATGAAGCTGTCGAACTCGGACTTGTCCTTCGAGCTGCGCAACCGTTGCAGGAAGGCTTCGAACGCCTCCTGCTCTTCCTCCAGCCGACGCAGCGCCTGCGCCTTGTAGTCGTCGAAGGCGCGGTTGCCGGTCGGCTGGCCCGCGCGCATCGCGTGGCGGCCCCAGGCATGGTGGTGGTCATGGTGGCGGCGGTGGCCGCAGGAACGTGCGAACATCTGTTTTCCCCAGATCATGTAGGCCAGAAGGGCAAGCCCCACGGGCCAGAAGATGATGAAGCCCAAGACCATGGCGGCGATCCAGGCCCATTTGCCGCGCTGGTCCAGCCAGGCTTCGGAACGGCGGAAGGCGGTGCGGATCCCGCCAGGCCGGGCGGTGTCGGTCGTCGTGTACATCGGCGGGTCTCCATTTGATGTGAATGTTCTTCACATGACGGAAGATGGAGCATGCCCGGCCCTCACGCAAGTGGGCATGTGAAGTATTTTCACATATCGCAGGGACCGGCGCCTTTCCGCCTAGCCGGTGAAGGCGGCAGGGGCCGCGCCCGTGGCCCGGAGCAGCGCCTCGGGATGCACCTGGAACATATGGCGAGGCGTGCCCGCCGCGGCCCAGACCTCGGCAAAGTCCAGAAGCCGCGGGTCCAGGAAGGCGGGCAGGGGCGTCAGATGCCCGAGCGGCGCGACCCCACCGATGGCAAAGCCCGTCACCCGCCGCACCACCTCCACTTCTGCACGCGACAGCGTCTCTCCCGCCAGCGCTGCTGCCTTGGCGGGGTCCACCCGGTTGCCGCCCGCAGTCAGGAACAGGTAAAGCTGTCCGCTCTCGCCCTGGAACAGGACCGACTTGACGATCTGGTCGACCGCAACCCCCGCCTCCGCTGCCGCTGCTTCGGCGGTCCGGATTTCGCCCTTTGCCTCGATCGGAGCCGACGCGATACCGGCCGCCTGCAACGCCGCCACCACCCGGGCCAATGACTTCGACATCTCGCCTCCTCTTGTCGCGCCGACCCAACCATCCCGGCCCTCCCCGGTCAATCCGTTGAAACGGTTGACCCTTCCGTCCCGCCGCAGCAAGGTCGCGCCATGACCCTTGCCGCCCGCATCACCCGCCTGCCCATCGCCTTCGACCCCGCCGCCGCCGCGGACTTGCGCGCCGACCTTCCCGGCTTCGCGCCCGGGGTGATGGACCTGATGGCCGCCACCGCCGGGTGCAGCCCCTACCTGCGCGGGTTGATGCTGCGCGAGGCCGACTGGCTGCGCGAGGCGGTGGAGGCACCGGAAGCCGCCCTCGCCACCACCCTCTCCGCCGCCGATACCCTCACCGTCGAGGCCTTGCCCCTTGCGCTAAGGCAAGCCAAGCGCCGCATCGCCCTTCTCGCCGCGCTCTGCGACCTTGGCGGGGTCTGGCCGCTGGAAACCGTGACCGGCGCCCTTACCGCGCTTGCCGACAAGGCCGTCCACCTCTCCCTCACCACCCTTGTCGCCGAGGAAATCCGCCGCGGCAAACTTCCCGGCGCCAGGCCCGAGGACGCCGCCACCGCTGGGGGCATCGTGGCGCTCGCCATGGGCAAGATGGGGGCAGGGGAGCTCAACTATTCCTCCGACATCGACCTGATCTGCCTTTTCGACGAAACCCGCTACCCCGGCGAGGAACAGGAGGCCCGCGCGAGCTTCATCAAGGTCACGCGGCGGATGACCGCGATCCTGTCCGACGCGACCGACGGCTATGTCTTCCGCTCCGACCTGCGCCTGCGCCCCGATGCCTCCGTCACCCCGGTCTGCCTCTCGATGGCCGCCGCCGAGGCCTATTACGAGGCCGAGGGCCGCACCTGGGAACGCGCCGCCTATATCAAGGCCCGGCCCTGTGGCGGCGACCTGGCGGCGGGCGACCGCTTCCTGAAGACCCTCACCCCCTTCGTCTGGCGCAAGCACCTCGACTTCGTCGCGATCCAGGACGCCCACGACATGCGGCTCCGCATCCGCGACCACCGGGGCCTGCACGGGCCGATCACGGTCGAGGGGCACAACATGAAACTCGGGGCCGGGGGGATCCGCGAGATCGAATTCTTCACCCAGACCCGGCAACTCATCGCCGGGGGCCGCGACCCTGGCTTGCGCGACCGGACCACCGTCGGCGGGCTGGCCGCTCTGGCCGCGAAAAGCTGGATTCCGCCCGAAGTGGCCGGGGACCTGACCACCCTCTACCGCGCTCACCGCGAGGTGGAACACCGGCTCCAGATGGTGAACGACGCCCAGACCCATTCGATGCCGACCAGCCCCGAAGGCGTCGCCCGCATCGCCGCCTTCTGCGGGCAGGACGAGGCCACATTCCGCCACGGGATTCTCGACCGGCTCGCCGCGACCGACCGGCTGACCGAGGGCTTCTTCTCGCCTTCCGAGGTCGAAGACGGCCCGCAGCTCTCCGACGCCGCGCGCGAGATCACCAAGGGCTGGGAAAGCTATCCCGCACTCCGCTCCGACCGCGCCCAGACGATCTTCCGTAGGCTCCGGCCCCGACTCCTGAAGGAACTCGCCAAGGCCGCCAACCCGGACGAGGCGCTGGTGGCGTTGGACGGCTTCCTGGCCGGGCTGCCCGCAGGCGTGCAGATCTTCGCGCTGTTCGAGGCGAACCCGACGCTGGTCGAGCTGATCGTCGACATCGCCGGATCGGCCCCCGCTCTGGCCCGCTACCTCTCGCGCAATGCCTCCGTCCTCGACGGCGTGATCGGCGGCAGCTTCTGGGGCGACTGGCCGGGAGTGGCGGCCCTGCGCACGGAACTCGCGGCGCGCCTCGTCCCCGCCCCGGACTACGAGGGCCGCCTCGACATGGCCCGCCGCTGGATGAAGGAATGGCACTTCCGCATCGGCGTCCACCACCTGCGCGGGCTGATCGACGGGTTCGAAGCCGGGAAGCACTATGCCGATCTGGCCGAGGCGGTGGTCCAGGTGATCTGGGCCGAAGTCACTGCCGACTTCGCCAGAAAGCATGGGGCAATGCCGGGCCGTGGGGCTGTGTTGATCGGCATGGGCTCGATGGGCGCCGCGCGGCTGAACGCGGGCTCCGACCTCGACCTGATCGTGATCTACGACGATCAGGGGGTCGAAGGCTCGGACGGCCCGCGCCCGCTGGCGACCCGCCCCTACTATTCGCGGCTCACGCAGGCGCTTGTCACCGCTCTTACCGCCCAGATGCCGGAAGGGCGGCTCTACGAGGTCGACATGCGGCTCCGCCCCTCCGGTCGCGCCGGTCCGGTGGCGACGAGCCTTGGGAGCTTCACCACCTATCAGGAGAGCGAGGCCTGGACCTGGGAACACCTCGCCCTGACCCGTGCCCGCGCGCTGGCGGGCGAGCCGACTCTCGCGGGCGAGGTCGAGGCCTTCCGGCGCGGGTTGCTCGTCGCGAAAGGGCAGGGCGCGCGGGTGAAACCGGACGTGGCCGAGATGCGCGCCCGTCTTCAAGCCGCTAAACCGGCGCAAGGGGCGTGGGATGCGAAGAACGGCGCGGGCCGGATCATGGACATCGAGCTTGCCGCCCAGACCTGCGCTTTGATCGCGGGCAGCCCCGCCCGCAGCGTCGAACGCCAGATCGCGGCGGGAGCAGGCCGGATTCTGCCGGTTTCCGACGCGCAGACCCTCGCTTCCGCCTACAGGCTCCTGTGGCAGCTGCACGCCGCGGCGCGGCTTCTGAGCGAGCGCGCGCTGGACTGGGAAAGCTTGGGCGAAGGCGGTCGCGCCTTCATCCTGCGCGAGACCGGGGCGGCGGATGCGGTCGCGCTTGCGGCCGATCTGGCGCAGGCGGTGACAGGGGCAGAGGCCGCCGTGATGCGGCTGGTGGGGAAGGCCGATGGGGAGACGGGCGATGGAACTGGCTGAGGCCGACCCGAAGGGGCTGGTGCGGGAAAGCTACCGGATCGAGGGGATCACCCCCGGCGAATGCCGGTCGATCTTCATGGACTGGGCGCTGTCGATCCCGGTCGGGCGCCCGGTCGCCGATGCCGTGCGGGTGCTGATCGCAACCTATGCGCTACCCGACCCCGGCCACCCGATGTCCACCGTCCTGCAACAGGCCCTCACCGAACCCCAGGCCCCGCGCCGCCGGGGCGGGCGGATCGGGCGGCAGGGCCTGACTGGCTAAAGGCTGCGGGGCAGGGCGGCCGCCTCGCGCGCAAGCGCGGTGATCGCCGCCCAGTCGCCCTTCGCCATCGCCTCCTTCGGCGCGACCCAACTGCCGCCGACGCAGAGGACGTTCTTCAGGGCCAGGTAATCCGGCGCGATCTTCAGGCTGATCCCGCCGGTCGGGCAGAAGCTGACCTGCGGAATCGGCGAGCCGATGGACTTGAGGTAAGCCGCGCCGCCCGCCTGCTCCGCCGGGAAGAACTTCTGCACCGTATAGCCCTTCTCCAGCAGCGCCATGATCTCCGACGCGGTGGCAGCCCCCGGCAACAGCGGCAGGCCCTCGTCCTCGCAAGCCGCGATGATCCGCTCCGTCGCGCCCGGCGATACCCCGAACCGCGCCCCCGCCGCCTTCGCCGCCTTTACATCCGCCGGTGTCAGCAGCGTGCCCGCCCCGACGATCCCTCCCGGCACCTCCGCCATCGCCCGGATCGCATCGAGCGCGCAGGCCGTGCGCAGCGTCACCTCCAGCGCGGGCAAACCGCCCGCCACCAGCGCTTCGGCGAGCGGTTTCGCATGAGAAAGATCGTCGATCACCAGCACGGGGACGACGGGGGCAAGGCGGCAGATCTTCGCGGCTTCGCTGGATTGCTGGGCGGGGTTCATGGTCAGGCTCCTTCAGGCCCCGGCGTCGGGGAAGTGGATGCTGCGGGAGCCTCCGGCGGGGATATTTGCACCAGTATGAAAGCGCAAGGGCGGCGCTGACCCCCCACCTCGGGCCCGTTTCCGGGAGGAGGCAGGGGGCCTTTCACACTGGACGGTCATCGGCGTCCCCGCCTGTACTGTATCCAGAAGATGCACCACCATTCCTTTCATACTGGTTAAAATATCCCCGCCGGAGGCAGCGACGGTCGGCCCCGGGCACACGGCCCGAAGTTTAAAGAACCAGCGCCGCCCCTGTATCGGCGGGGCCGGCATGGCGGCGGAAGGCGGCGAACAACTCGCGCCCGATCCCGTGTTCGTTGGCGGAGAGGTCGGCGACTATAGGCGCGCGGGCATCGAAATCGGGGGCCAGCACCGTCAGCGTCCCCGCCACCGCATCCAGCCGCACCATATCCCCGTCGCGGAGCCGCGCCAGAGGTCCACCGGCGGCAGCTTCGGGCGTGACATGGATCGCCGCCGGGACTTTGCCGCTTGCGCCCGACATCCGGCCATCCGTCACCAGCGCCACTTTCAGGCCCCGGTCCTGCAACACCGAGAGCGTGGGCGTCAGCGAATGCAGCTCCGGCATCCCGTTCGCCTGCGGCCCCTGGAAGCGCACCACCACCACGGTATCCGCCGTGAACTCCCCCGCCCGGAACGCCGCCTTCACCGCGTCCTGCGACGGAAACACCCGTGCGGGCGCCTCGATCACATGCCGCTCCGGCGCCACCGCCGAGACCTTGATCACTCCGCGCCCAAGGTTGCCCGACAGAAGCTTCAGCCCCCCTTGCGCCGCGAAAGGCTCCGCCGCCGGGCGCACTATCCTGTCGTTCAGGCTGCGCTCCGGCCCCGCACGCCAGCCGAGCCGCCCGCCCTCCAGCACCGGCTCCTGCCGGTAGGCGGCCAGCCCGTCGCCCGCAATCGTCTTCGCATCGCCATGCAGCAAGCCCGCATCCAGCAACTGCCCGATCAGGAACTGCAACCCTCCCGCCGCGTGGAAATGGTTCACGTCGGCGAGCCCGTTCGGATAGACCTTCGCCATCAGCGGCACCGCCTCCGACAAATCCGCGAAATCCTGCAAGTCGAGCAGCACCCCCGACGCCCGCGCCATGGCGGGCAGGTGCAGCACAAGGTTCGTCGACCCCCCCGTCGCCATCAGCCCGACGATGCCGTTCACATAGGCCCGCTCGTCCAGGATCTCGCCCGCCGGGCGGAAATCGTTCCCCAGCGCGGTGATCGCCGCCGCCCGCTCCACCGCCGCCACCGTCAGCGCCTCGCGCAAGGGCGTGCCGGGGTTCACGAAACTCGCCCCCGGCAGGTGCAGGCCCATGAACTCCATCAGCATCTGGTTGGTGTTGGCCGTGCCGTAGAAGGTGCAGGTCCCCGGCCCGTGATAGCTCGCCATCTCCGCCGCCATCAGCTCTTCCCGCGTCGCCCGCCCCTCGGCCCAGGCGTTCCTGACCCTGCTCTTCTCGTCGTTCGGGATGCCGCTCGTCATCGGCCCTGCCGGCACGAAGACCGCAGGCACATGGCCGAATGTCGCCGCCGCCATCACCAGGCCGGGCACGATCTTGTCGCAGACGCCCAGATACAGCGCCGCATCGAAGCAGTCGTGGCTCAGCGCCACCCCCGCCGCCAGGGCGATCACGTCGCGGGAGAAGAGCGACAGCTCCATCCCCGGTTGTCCTTGCGTGACCCCGTCGCACATCGCCGGGACCCCGCCCGCCACCTGCACCGTCACCCCCGCTTTCGCCGCAGCTGCCCGGATCAGCTCCGGGTAGCGCTCATAGGGCTGGTGCGCCGACAGCATGTCGTTATAGGCCGTCACGATCCCCAGGTTCGCCACCTTCGCCTCGGCCAGCGCCCCCTTCGCCTCGCCCATCGCCGCATAGGCATGGGCCTGGTTGCCGCAGCTCAGATGCGCGCGCACCGGGCCTTTCGCCACCGCCTTACCCATCCGCTCCAGATACTGCCCGCGCGAGGTTTCGGACCGCGCGCGGATCCGGTCGGTGACGCGGGCGATGGTCGGGTGAAGGGGCATGGCGTCCTCCGGCTTGCTGGCTGGGCTCGGGGCCCCCTATACCATTCACTGTTAGCGCTAACAACCACCATTCGGCATCCCGTGCGGCCCCGTCGGGCGGTCAGAACGGGAATTGGCGCCGGTCGCGCAACCATCGGCACGGGAAGGGCCGAGGGCTGGCCGAATCTTTACCGCCCGCGGCCCAAAAGCCAACCGACTTCCTCACCTCGCCAGGCCGGGGCAGGGTGGTCGGGTATTCCGCGCTGCCGCGCCACCCCTTCCGCGTTGCGCCCCGCCACTGCATCGGCGACACTTCCCCATCAGTGATGGAGCCCCGCCATGCGTCTTGCCCTCCCCGTCCTTTCGACCGCCCTCCTCCTTGGCGCCCCGCTTGCCCAAGCTCAGGACGCCACCACCGCGCTTCCCGGCGATGCTGCTATGGGAATCATGTTCAACACCTCGATCAGCCTGAACCTGCCGCTGGTCGGGTCGGACCGTGCCGCGCGGCAGGCCGAGGAGGATGCCCATCGCCGCGACCTCTACGCGCGTTCGGTCGATGAATGCCGGGTGCTGCTCGACAGCATCGCGAAAAGCTGCGTCATCACGGGGATCAGCGTCTCGACCCAGACCAACAGCAACCCCGGCCAGCCTGACTACCTTTATGTCTCGTCGAACATCGCCATGCAGGTCGAGTTGAAGTAACCTTCCGGGCGGACGCGAAAGCGGCTATGCGGGGGCCCTGACCAAGGCCGGAAGGGGACCCGCATGACTTCGACCGATGACGCCGCCGCACCCCGCGCCCATCCGGTCGTGCGCCTGAAACCAAAGGCCGAGGCGCGGGCGATCCGCCACGGCTTTCCTTGGGTCTATGCCGACGAACTGGTGACCGACCGGCGCACGCAAGCGCTGGCCTCCGGCGCGCTGGCGGTGCTGGAGGATGGCGAGCGGCGCCCCCTGGGCCTCGTCACCGTCAACGTGAAATCGAAGATCATCGCCCGGATGCTGGACCGCGACCCCGAAGCGGTGATCAACCGGGACTGGTTTGCCACGCGGCTGGCGAAGGCGCTCGCCCACCGCGCCCGGCTCTATCCGCAGCCCTTCTACCGCCTCGTCCATGCCGAATCCGATGGCCTCCCCGGCGTGGTGATCGACCGCTTCGGCGAGGTCGCCGTGGTCCAGCCCAACGCCGCCTGGGCCGAGGCGGCGCTCGCCGATCTGGTGGCAGCGCTGGTCGCAGTGACGGGCGTCGCGACGGTGATCAAGAACGGCTCCGGCCGGGCGCGTGGCCTTGAAGGCCTGACCGAGGAGATTGCCGTCGTCCACGGAAACGCGCCGACCGCCCCGATCCCGGTGCCGATGAACGGCGCCACCTACATGGCCGACCTGATGGGCGGCCAGAAGACCGGCCTCTTCTTCGACCAGCGCGAGAACCACGCCTTCGCCGCCCGGCTGGCCCAAGGGGCGAAGGTTCTGGATGTCTTCAGCCATGTCGGCGGTTTCGCTCTGGCCGCTCTTGCGGGCGGCGCGGTCTCGGCGCTGGCCGTCGATGCCTCCGCTCCGGCGCTGGTGCTGGCGGGGCAGGGGGCAAAGGCCTCCGGTTTCGCCGACCGCTTCGCCACCCGGCAGGGTGACGCCTTCGAGGTGCTGGAGGCTTTGGGTCAGGAAAGCGCGCGCTTCGATGTGGTGATCTGCGACCCGCCCGCCTTCGCGCCAGCGAAACCCGCGCTGGAGGCGGGCCTGCGCGCCTATGAACGCATCGCCCGCCTGGCCGCGCCCCTCGTCGCGCCGGGAGGCTATCTGGTGCTCTGTTCCTGCTCCCATGCCGCCGACCTGCCAGCCTTCCGTAACGCCAGCGCCCGCGGCATCGGGCGCGGAGGACGGCGCGGCCAGATCATCCACACCGGCTTTGCCGGCCCCGACCATCCGGTCCTGCCGCAACTGGCCGAATCCTCCTATCTCAAGGCGCTGGCCTTCCGGCTGGACGGATGAAGGCAGTCCTCGACGCCTGCGTCCTTTACCCCACCGTCCTGCGCGAAATCCTGCAAGGCGCGGCTGAGGCGGGCCTCTACCAGCCGGTCTTCTCCGACCGCATCCTGCGCGAATGGGTGCTGGCGACCGCCAAGCTCGGCCCCGCCGCCCCGGCGATTGCCGAGGGAGAGGCCGCAACGCTTCGCGCCAGCTTCCCGCGCGGCCTGATCCGCGAACAGCCGCCGATCGAGGCCCGCCTCCTCCTCCCCGATCCGAACGACCGCCACGTCCTCGCCACCGCCATCGCCAGCGGCGCCGACGCGATCGTCACCTTCAACGCGCAGGACTTCCCCGGCCACATCCTCGCCGCCGAAGGCGTGACCCGCCGTGATCCCGACGGCTTCCTGTGGGAACTTCACTCGCGCCACCCCGAGGCGATGACCGGGATCGTCGAAACCGTGCGCGCCAAGGCCGAGGCGATCTCCGGCCAGCCCGTCGCGCTGAAACCCCTCCTGAAACGCGCGCGGCTTTACCGGCTGGCGAAGGCGATGGGCCTCTAGAATCCAAATTCCCTAAGCAAGGAATTTCCCCCTCACCCCACCCACCGCGCCTCGTTCGCCTCGATGGCGGCGATCCGCTCCTCGACATGCGGATGGCTCAGAAGCCAGGCCGGAATCCCCTCGGCATGGCCCTGCGTCAGCGCGCCCAGCTTCCGGAAGAGCGACTTCTGCGGTTCCGTCCCGATCCCCGCCTTGATCAGCAGCGCCGTCGCATAAGCATCCGCCTCGAACTCGTCCCGCCGCGACAGCCTTGCCATCAGCGCGGTCGAGATCAGGTTGGCGATCCAGACCCCGATGAAGGGCAGGAACCGGCTCAGCAGCGCCGAGAGCATCACGAAGACTGCGTTCTGCCCGGTGAAGTCGATCATCCGCCGCCGCATGTGCCCCTGCGCCACATGGCCCATCTCATGCGCGATCACCGTCGCCAACTCCTCTGCCGTCACCTCGCCGCGCGCTTTGCGGTTCAGGAAGCCGCGTGTCAGGAAGATCCGCCCGTCCGGTGCCGCCAGCCCGTTGACCGGCTCCACCTCGAACACCCGCACCTTGATCTCCGGGATCCCCATCGCCGCTGCCATCCGGTCGGCCAGCCGGGTGATCGAGGGATCGGTCAGGGGGACCGAGCGTTCGTCCAGCAGCTTCCGTGTGCGCCAGACCGAAAAGCGCATCATCAGGAAGGCGTAGACGACGACAAGGATCAGCGGCAGAAGCTTGGTCATGGCCCGGATATAGTCAACCGTCGCCTTCGCGCAACGCTGCCTGTCCCGCGGTCGAGCTGAAAAGCCAGTAGCCCAGCGCCAGCACCGCTCCCGCCCCGCCGATCATTCCCAGGGCCGAGCCGATCGCCTGGCTCGCCGCCTCGATATTGCCCGCAAAGCCATAGCCGGTGCCCACGTAAAGCCCCGCCCAGACCGCTTCGCCCGCGACCCCGGCCGCCGTGAAGCGCGGCCAGCCATAACACGTGCTCCCGGCAATCAGGTTGACGTAGGGCCCCAGCGGACTGACCAGCCAGCGCGAGAAGAATACCGCCAGCACCCCGCGCCGGTCCATCATCGCATCAGCCCGCGCCAGCAGCTTGTCCCGCGCCGGGTCGCGCCTGAGCCGCGACAGCACCGTCGCGCCAAAGCCGCGCCCGGCCCAGTAGCCCAGCTGGTCCCCTGCGATCCCGCCCGCCGCCGCCGCGCCGAATGCCTGCCAGAGCACCAGATCCCCCGCCGCGGCAAAGCCCCCGGCGGTCAGCATCAGGATCGAGGCCGGAAAGGGCAGGGCCAGGCAGGACAGGAAGGTGGTCGCGGCCAAGAGCCACAGCCCATACTGCGGCACCAGCCCCAGAAGCCAGTCGGTCATGGCGACTCGCCTCCACGGTCGTCCTTGCCGTCATGCGCCGCGTCCCGCTCCGCGCGAAGCTCTGCCACCGCCGCCTCGACCGTTGCGATCACTTCGGACACCGGCACACCCCGTTCCGCGGCGATCTCGGACAAGGGCTGCGGGCGGCCCTTCACCTCGGGCAGGGGCAGTCCTGCCCGCGCATCGATCTCGCGCCCGTCCAGCCCCCAGGACCGCGCCACATAGCCCACCGTCATCCAGCCCTGCACCGGAATCTCGCGGTGGCTGGCCCAGTAGACGGTGTAGACAGCGAACCGCCCCGTGAAGAACAGCGTCACCGCGCAAGCGAGGAGGAAGGCCGAGGTCAGCACCGGCCGCGCCTTCCACAGCAAAAGCATCCGCCTCATCGCAACTCCTTCACCCCCCGCGCCAGCCCGTCCAGCGTCATCGGCACCATCCGGTCTTCGAAAATCTCCCGGAGTAGCGCGGTCGAGCGGCTATGTCCCCAGGCCCGCTCCTCCACCGGGTTGATCCACAGATGATGCGGCCACTGCGCCCTTATCCGTCGCAGCCAGACTTCGCCCGCCTCGCGGTTCCAGTGCTCGTTCGCCCCGCCCGGATGCGTCACCTCATAGGGCGACATCGCCGCATCTCCCACCAGGATCAGCCGCCAGTCCGGCCCGTAGGTGCGGATCACGTCCCAGGTCGGGGTCTGGTGATCCCACCGCCGCCGGTTGTCGCGCCAGAGGCCCTCGTAGACACAGTTGTGGAAGTAGAAGACCTCCAGATGCCGGAACTCGGCCTTGGCGGCGGTGAACAGTTCCTCCATCACCCGGACATGGGGGTCCATCGAGCCGCCGATGTCCAGAAGCAGCAGCACCTTCACCGCGTTCCGCCGCTCTGCCCTTGTCTGCACGTCGAGCCACCCCTGCGCCGCGGTCGCGCGGATCGTGCCGTCCAGGTCCAGTTCCTCCGCCGCGCCCTCCCGCGCCCAGCGGCGCAAGCGGCGCAGCGCCAGCTTCATCGTCCGCGTGCCGATCTCGGCATCGCCGTCCAGATTGCGGAACTCGCGCCGGTCCCAGACCTTCACGGCCCGCTGGTGACGGCTTTCCTCCTGTCCGATCCGCACGCCCTCGGGGTTGTAACCATGGGCGCCGAAGGGCGAGGTTCCCGCCGTGCCGATCCATTTCGATCCGCCCTGATGCCGCCCCTTCTGCTCGGCGAGCCTTTGCCGCAGGGTTTCCATCAGCTTGTCGAACCCGCCAAGCGCCTGGATCGCCTCCCGTTCCTCTGCGCTGAGAAATCGTTCGGCCAGCTTCTCCAGCCAGTCGCGCGGCAGGTCCAGCGCCGCCAGTACCTGATCCGCCGTCACGCCCTCCAGCCCGGCAAACGCCCGAGCGAAGGCGCGGTCGAACCGGTCGATGTGGCGTTCGTCCTTGACCAGCGTCAGCCGGGCGAGATGATAGAATCCCTCCGGGTCATAAATGACCAGCCCCGCCGCCATCGCCTCCAGAAAGCCCAGGAATTCCCGCAGGGAAACCGGCACGCCTTCTTCCCGCAGGGTCTGGAAGAACGGCAGGAACATGGCCTACCCGCGCAGCATGCGGTCGAGGTAGATGGTGATGAAGAGGCCGATCAGCCCAAGGATGATCGCATGGGCTGCCGCATAAAGCAGGATGTCCGCCAGCCTGCCGCCGCGCGCCTTCGCCCGCAAACCCCCGCCAATCGCCCCCAGAAGAAGACCGCCGATCACGAACATTGCGCCCCATTTCCGGGGCGCGCATCCGGCCCCTCAGCCCTTCGTCGCCCGGTCCGCCACCGCCGCGATATCGCGCATCCGGGCCTTGACCACGCTGTCAGGGCCGAAGCCATACCGCGCCCATGCTTCGCTGTCCATGCGCAGCGCCGCCGCAGCCGTCGGGTTGCCCAGGCTCTCCAGCGCCTCGGCCTTGATCAGCATCAGCGTCGCCAGGAGCGCCGCGTTCTGGTGCCGCTTCACCACCGGCATTGCCCGGTCTGTCAGCCTTGCCGCCTCCTCGGCCAGCCCCCCGGCCAGCGCCATGGCGGCCAGTTGCATGTCGATATGGGCCAGCTGCAATTCACCCCCCGGCAGGCGGGCATAGATCGACGCCGCCTGGTCGAAGGCATCGAGCGCGCGCTCCGGCTCCGATCCCGCCAGCAGGCGGCCGACGGCGAAATGGCTGAAGGCCAGCCGCCCGTCCTGCCAGCCGGACGCCTGCGCGATGGCCAGCGCCCGCTCCGCTGCCGCCTTCCGGGTGGCAAGCGGCCCGGTCTTGCCAAGCGCCGTCTCGATCGCATGGGTCCAGTCGGACGGATTGCCCGGCCCGACGGCGGCTGCCGTGCCCAGCCGCGCGGCAACCTCCTCGCGGCTCATCCCGCTGGCAAGCGCGGGAGAGTAGGTCATCCGCAGGATGTCCATGTCGAAATCGGTCAGCACGGAATGGAAGTTGTCGTCGTTGAAGACGCTGTTCGACAGCCGGTAAAGATCGTTCAGCGGCCCCAGCGCCTGCGCCAGCTCCTCGTGCAGGCAGTCGCGCACTTCCTGCGGGCTTGTGTCGGCGGGAATGAAGATCGCCGCCGTCTCGCGCCGGGTGACGGCGGCCCAGTCCACCGCGTCCGATCCGCGCTGGCGCCGGTAGTCGGCCAGCGAGGACACGTTCGGCACCACGAAACAGGCCGCCGTCGGCGCCAGCCGACGCAGTTCCGCGCGCGAGGCGAATTCCACCGTGATCGTCGCCGGGCCGGAGGCGGGCGAGATGTCGATCCCCGCCTCGGACCTGAGCCTTGCGATCAGCGCGGCCAGATCCTTCGCGGCGGTCGACGGGGCAGGCCCCCGCATCGCCACCGTGACCGGCCCCTCGAACCGGCTGAACGTCTCCAGCGTGCGGCCGCTCTCCATCGCGAAGGTCAGGTCCATGAAGTCGCGCGTCAGCGACGATCCCGCCATCGGAGCCGCCAGCGCGCGCCAGGCATAGGGGTCGCCGAAACCCACGCCCACCTCGACCGGCGGGCGATTCTTCGACACCTGCGCAGGCGGGGCACAGGCGGCAAGCGCTGAAAGCGCGGCAAGGATCAGGGGCAGGCGCATCGCAGGACCAGTCCGGTAGGACCCCGGGCAGCTCAGGGGCAGCGCAAGTGTCCGGTTCCGGGGGCTTTGGAGTCAATTCAGGAAAAACCGCCGTTTTTCCGACCACTATCCCTCGCGGTTAAGGTGCCGCTTGTCGCAGGATGTATCCCTGACGCTCACGGAATATTACAAATCCAACACCACCTTTGCGCGCCCGGTCCGGGGCTGGATCGCCACTGACTGATTCGGCTTGCCAGAATCCTTCAAAAGAATTACCGATAAGAAATATAACCTATGAGAAATATAATGAACGATCCGCTCTCCCGCACCTTCCTCGCGCTGGCCGATCCCACCCGCCGCGCCATCCTCGCGCAGATCGCCGAAGGGGCGCTGTCGGTGAACGACATCGTCGCCGCCAACCATCTCTCGCAGCCCGGCATCTCCAAGCACCTGAAGGTGCTGGAGGAAGCGGGCCTCATCCGCCGCGAGCGGGTGGCGAAGACCCGCCCCGTGCATCTGGAACCCGAAGGCCTGAAGCGCGCCGGGGCCTGGATCGACCACTACCGTAAATACTGGGAGGGCGCCTTCGACCGCATGGACGCGCTCATCGCCCGCCTGAACGAGGAGGCCGCAAAGAATGGACGACAATAGCGCCAACGCGCTCCGCCTGACCCACCATTTCGCCGGTCCCCCGGCTCTGGTCTGGGCGATCTGGACAAGGCCAGACCTCATCCGCTCCTGGTTCGGCTCCTCCCACGGCTTCCGCGCCCATGACATCGCCGTGGACCTCCGCCCCGGCGGCAGCTGGTCCTTGCGCAACGTCAACGGCCCCGTCACCGAATACGTCTCCGGCACCTACCACGAGGTCGAGGCGCCCCGCCACCTGGTCTATTCCTACCACTTCCAGGGCACCGACTTCTTCTCCACCATCTCCGCCGACCTGACGCCCGAGGGCGAGGGCACAAGGCTCCACTTCCTGCAAACCGGCTTCCCCGATGCCGAGGCCCGCCTCGAACACGCCCGCGGCTGGCCCTATGCCCTCCGCGTCATGGGCGACGCGCTTCTTGCCATGCACGGCGTCGGCACCCTCTGGCCAAGCCTTCCCGAGAAGACCCACATCGACGGCGTGGCCCGCGACCTCGAAGCCGCCCGCGCCCGGCTGGAACAGGAGGCCGCAAGATGACCCACCCGAACCTCCTCGCGCTCGACCGCCATGTCGCCGCTGCCCCGGCCTTCGTCTTCACCCTCTGGTCGCATCCCGCGCTTGTCTCCGCCTGGTGGGGTCCCGAGGGCCTGCACCTTGCCACCTGCGAGATCGACTTCCGCCCCGGCGGCAACTGGCGCTTTGTCATGGCGCGCGACGGCGAAAGCCACCTGATCCAAGGCACCTATCACCAGATCATCCCCGAGGAACGCCTGATGTTCTCCTACCGCTTCCCCGAATTCGGTGTGCAGTCCATCGTGTCGCTGACTTTCACCCCGGAAGGGCAGGGCACCCGGATGCGCTTTCTGCAGACCGGCTTCCCGAACGACGAACACTTCACCGGCCACAAGGGCGGCTGGACCTCCACCCTCTCCATCCTCGAAGACCTGATCCTCAAGCTGAACGGCATCGGTTCGGTCTACCCGACACTCCCCCCCGCCAAACTCTCCGGCGTCGCCGAAGACCTGATGGAAGCCCGCCGCCGCCACGACGCCGAGGCTACCGCTGCCCCCGCGCCATGAAGGCCAGCCGCTCGAACAGCTGCACATCCTGCTCGTTCTTCAACAGCGCCCCGTGCAGCCGGGGCAGGGCGTTCCTTGCATCCCCGCGCAAGTCCTCGGGCGCCAGATCCTCGGCCAGCAGCAATCGAAGCCAGTCCAGCACCTCGCTGGTCGAGGGCTTCTTCTTCAGCCCCGGCACCTCGCGGATTTCATAGAACTGCGTCAAGGCGGCGGTCAGAAGCTGGGCCTTGATGTCGGGGAAATGCACGCGGACGATGGCGGCCAGCACCTCCGCATCGGGAAACCGGATGTAGTGGAAGAAGCAGCGCCGCAGGAAGGCGTCCGGCAGCTCCTTCTCGTTGTTCGAGGTGATGATCACCACCGGCCGGTGCCGCGCACGCACCATCTCTCCCGTCTCGTAGACGTGGAACTCCATCCGGTCCAGTTCCTGCAACAGGTCGTTCGGAAACTCGATGTCGGCCTTGTCGATCTCGTCGATCAGCAGCACGACCCGTTCCTCGGCCTCGAAGGCCTGCCACAGCTTGCCCTTGCGGATGTAATTCCGCACCTCATGCACCTGCGCCTCGCCCAGCTGGCTGTCGCGCAACCGGCTCACCGCATCGTATTCGTACAACCCCTGCTGCGCCTTGGTCGTCGACTTTACATGCCATTCGATCAGCGGCAGCCCAAGCGACATGGCCACCTGCCGCGCCAGTTCCGTCTTGCCGGTGCCGGGCTCGCCCTTGACCAGAAGGGGCCGCTGCAACGTGACCGCCGCGTTCACCGCCAGCGCCAGATCGTTGGACGCCACATAGCTTTCGGTCGAGGCGAATTTCATTGCACTTTCAACATTCTGTTTCCTGGCCTTTCACAAACCCTACCTGTGCCCAAATAATGTCGCAACCGCTAGTGACAATCCTTCGGCCATGGGATACACGCCCGCCCAACAGGAGCGCGCCATGACAGAAGCCCACCTGTCGGCAGGGTCCGGCGCGAAGGAGAGAGTTTCGATGAAGGCCGAAGTTTTCCTGCCCGACGATTACCGCCCCGCCGAGGACGAGCCGTTCATGAACGACCGGCAACTGGAATATTTCCGGCGGAAACTGCTGATCTGGAAGCAGGAGCTGCTCGACCAGTCTGCCGAGACCATCGATAGCCTGCAAGACAGCGCCCGCAACGTCCCCGACATCGCCGACCGCGCGTCCGAGGAAACCGACCGCGCGCTGGAACTGCGCACCCGCGACCGCCAGCGCAAGCTGGTCGCCAAGATCGACGCGGCGCTGCGCCGGATCGACAATGGCGAATTCGGCTATTGCGAAGTCTCGGGCGAGCCGATCAGCCTGAAACGGTTGGATGCGCGGCCCATCGCCACGATGACGCTGGAAGCGCAGGAAAAGCACGAACGCCGCGAGAAGGTGCATCGCGACGACTGACGCAGGAAAGGGGCCGGAGGTGTCCAGCCCGTCTGACAAACGCCTCTCCGGTGGCTGCTATTGCGGCGCGGTGGGCTACACGGTCGAAGACGCCTTCGACTATGCGCTCAACTGCCATTGCGGCAACTGCCGCCGCACCACCGGGTCGGCCTTCAAGCCGTTCGCAGGCATCCTGCGCGACAGGCTGGCTCTCACCCACGGTGCCGACCGCCTGATGGTCTACGGTGACGACCTCACCAACAACACCCACTGCGCCAGCTGCGGCTCGCTCCTCTATTCGGTGGTCCGCGAAGGCCAGTGGGTCCACGTCGCCATGGGCACGCTGATCGACACCCCCGCGATCCGCCCCACGGCGCATATCTTCGTCGGCTCCAAGGCGGCTTGGCATCACATCACCGACGACCTGCCGCAGTATCGGGAGTTTCCGACATGAGCCTGATCGGCCAGCCCGTCACCATCATCGGCGCAGGGGTTGCGGGGCTTGCCGCGGCGCGCGCGCTCGCCCTGCGCGGGGCCGCCGTCACCGTGCTGGAACAGGCCGACGCCATCCGCGAGGTCGGCGCAGGCCTGCAAATCTCGCCCAACGGGGCCGCAGTCCTGCGCGGGCTCGACCTGCAACAGGCGCTCGACGCCGCCTCGATGCGCGCCGATGCGGTGCAGCTGATCGACGGCCCCACCGGCGAGGGCGTGACCCGGCTTGACCTCGCGCGGCTCCGCCCCGGCCAAGGCTACCATTTCCTGCACCGCGCCGACCTGATCGACCTTCTGCTGACGGGCGCGACCGAAGCGGGCGTCACGCTTCGCCTGCTCTCCCGCGTTGCCGAGGTCGACCTTTCCGGTCCCGCGCCCGCCGTCACCCTGGAAACCGGCGAGCGGCTTGACACCTCGCTTCTGATCGGCGCCGACGGGCTGCATTCCTGCGTCCGCGCGGCGCTGAACGGGCCGGAGACGCCCTTCTTCACCCGTCAGGTCGCCTGGCGCGCCGTGATCCCCTGCGAGCCCGGCGCGGCCCCGGTGGCCGAGGTCCACATGGGCCCCGGTCGCCACCTCGTCAGCTATCCGCTGCGGGGTGGCACGCTCCGCAACATCGTTGCCATCGAGGAACGCGAGAAATGGGCCGAGGAAAGCTGGACGCTGCGTGACGATGCCATCACCCTCCGCGTCGCCTTCGAGGGCTTCTCCCCCCGCGTGCGCGGCTGGCTCGACCGGGTGGAGGACCCCTGGCTCTGGGGCCTCTTCCGCCACCAGGTTGCCGATGCTTGGGTGAAACCGATGGGGCAGGGCGGGGTGGCGATCCTCGGCGACGCCGCCCACCCGACGCTGCCCTTCCTCGCGCAGGGCGCTTCGATGGGCCTCGAAGACGCCTGGGTGCTGGCGCAGTCGCTGGCCACGCATGACACTCCTGCCGCCGCGCTTGCCGCCTACCAGTCGAAGCGCAAGCCCCGCACCAGCCGCATCGTCGCCGCTGCCAACGCCAATGCCCGCGCCTACCACCTGTCCGGCCTGCCAAGGATGATCGGCCACACCGGCCTCCGCCTCCTCGGCCGCCTGTCGCCCGGCACCATGCTCAGCCGCTTCGACTGGCTCTACGACCACGACGTGACCCGGTAGGTCGGGGTTTACCCCGACTCTGTCTTGGTGAAGCCCTCTTCTCCTCTAGAATGAACCGCAACACGTGAGGTTTGGAGGGGGGTTGCGATGAAGAGGCGGGGGCCGCATCGGGGGCCGGAGCGGGGTACTGTCCACAGGCCGGCCAGCGCGCCCATGATCGGCGTCGGCTGCGGTGCAGGCCGCGGCGCAAGCTGGTCGCGGGCGGGGCGTTGTGGCGCTTCGTCTGGCACCGGCTTGTCGCTTTCCGCTGGTCGCCCGAACAGATCGCCGCGACACTCCGTTCCATGCACCCCGATGACCCACAGGTTCGCGTCAGCCATGAGACC
>NZ_JAEULO010000047.1 GCF_016793705.1 Tabrizicola sp. | reverse complement strand
ATGATCAAGGCCAGCGCCGGCGGCGGCGGCAAGGGCATGCGCATCGCCTGGAACGCGGCCGAGGCGCGCGAAGGCTTTGACTCATCACGCAACGAAGCGGCCAACAGCTTTGGCGACGACCGGATTTTCATTGAAAAGTTCGTGACGCAGCCCCGGCACATCGAAATTCAGGTGCTGGCCGACAAGCACGGCAACTGCGTCTACCTGCACGAGCGCGAATGCTCGATCCAGCGCCGGAACCAGAAGGTCATCGAGGAGGCTCCCTCGCCGTTTCTGGACGAAGCGACGCGGAAGGCGATGGGCGAACAGGCCTGCGCGCTGGCGAAGGCCGTGGGCTACACCAGTGCCGGGACGGTGGAGTTCATCGTCGATGGCAACCGCAACTTCTATTTTCTTGAAATGAATACCCGTTTGCAGGTCGAGCATCCGGTGACCGAGCTGATCACCGGCGTCGATCTGGTGGAGCAGATGATCCGGGTGGCGGATGGCCAGCCGCTGCCCTTCAAGCAAAGCGACCTGAAGATCAACGGCTGGGCGATGGAAAGCCGCCTCTACGCCGAGGATCCCTACCGCAACTTCCTGCCCTCCATCGGGCGGCTCACCCGCTACCGGCCCCCGGTCGAGGGCAAGACCGAGCGCGGCGGCATCGTGCGCAACGATACCGGCGTCTACGAGGGCGGCGAGATCAGCATGTTCTACGACCCGATGATCGCCAAGCTTTGCACCTGGGGGCCGACCCGCGCCGATGCCATCGAGGAGATGCGGCTGGCCTTGGATACGTTCGAGGTGGAAGGGATCGGCCACAACCTGCCGTTCTGTTCCGCCGTGATGGACCATCCGCGCTTTGCCAGCGGCAACATCACCACCGCCTTCATCGCCGAGGAATACGAGGGCGGCTTCACCGGGGCGGTGCTGGACGCCAGCCTCTTGCGCCGGGTCGCGGCGGCGGCGGCGGCGATGAACCGGGTGGCGGAAATCCGGCGGACGCGGATTTCCGGCACGATGGACAACCACACCCGCCGGGTGGGGGATGACTGGGTGGTGACGTTGCAAGGCGAAAGCTGGCCGGTGACGATCAAGGCCGACCACGAGGGCTCGACCGTGGTCTTCGAGGACGGGACCGACCTGCGCGTCACCTCCGACTGGACGCCGGGGCAACCGCTGGCCCGCCTGACGGTCGGGGGCGAGCCCTTGGTGATCAAGACCGCCAAGATCCCGATGGGCTTCCGCATGCGCTTGCGGGGTGCGGACCTGAAGGTGCGGGTGCAGACCCCGCGGCAGAGGGAACTCGCAGGCCTCATGCTGGAGAAGGCCCCGCCGGATACCTCGAAATACCTGCTCTGCCCGATGCCGGGGCTTGTCGTGAAGATCGCGGTCGAGGAGGGGCAGGAGGTGCAGGAAGGTCAGGCGCTGGCCACCGTCGAGGCGATGAAGATGGAGAACAT
>NZ_JAEULO010000029.1 GCF_016793705.1 Tabrizicola sp. | reverse complement strand
GGCCCGGCGGGGAAACCCGCCGGGTTCCGTCGTTTTCGGCCCATACCTGCCGGTCGGGCTCATTGCGCTGCACCCTAGCAAGCGGTCGTTCGAATGCTTAGACTAGGCCTGCCTTACGGCTTGTCGCAAGCAACCGCACAGGCGCGCCGACGCTCACCGACATGGGGGCGAGTTTCGCCATTGCCACCGGCGGCGTGCTGACCCTGTTCATCGCCGCCCCGCCGAATGGCAGCTCCGTCTGGATGCGCGTCGTCGGCGAGATTTCGGGCGCGGTCTTCGAGCAGGAAATCACCGCCGACCTGCCCGCCACGACGCAGTTCCTTTCGCCGCGGCTGTTCATGAACACCGGCGCGACGGTCGCTGCCGTCGCCTGCGACTGCGCCGGGGTCTACCTGAAAACCGACTTCTAGGCTTCTCGCCTGCCGCAGCTCGCGGGTGGCTCAGGATCTCGCTGCGTTCCGGGAGTACACATCCAGCGAACCGTCGCGACGGATCAGCAGGACGTCATAGGCATCGCGCTGGTCCTCCGGCCCCATGCCGGGCGAGCCGTAGGGCATACCAGGGACCGCAAGTCCGACCGCATCGGGGCGTTCGGCCAGCAGGCGCCGGATGTCGGCGGCAGGAACGTGGCCTTCAAGCGCATAGCCATCGACCACGCCGGTATGACAGGAGAAAGCCTTCGCCGGGACGCCATGGTCCATCTTGAAGCGGATCAGCAGCGTTCCCATCGACACTTCGTCCGTCACGGTGAAGCCTTGCTCGCGCAGGTAGTCGACCCAGGCATCGCAGCATTCACAGCCGCGTCCCTTGACGACATGGATCGGTGGTTCCGCTTGCGACCAGGCGGCGCGCCCCGGGACCGCGACGCTCGCCGCTGCCGCAAGCAGCAGGTTGCGTCGTCCGATGTGCTGCCCGCTCATCCCCGATCTCCTACTACCAAAGCTTCAAAGCCCGTCTCGCGGCGCCATGTCGTCAGCGCATCAAGATCCTCGGACGAGGCAATCTCTTGTTCCGGCAGGGCGTCCCGGTCCGTCGGATCGACCGGCCGACCGTCAACGCGGACCTCGTAGTGCAGGTTCGGGCCACTTACGAGGCCCGTCGCGCCAACGGCACCGATGCTGTCACCGGCCTTGACCCGGGTGCCTTCCCGAACATCCTCGGCAATCTCGGACAGATGGGCATAGCGCGTCACAACCCCGCCGCCGTGATCGATGTCGATGGTCAGACCGTAACCTCGGATCGTACCGGCAAAGACCACACGCCCGGCACCGGTGGCCGAGACCTCGGTTCCGACCGGAGCGGCATAGTCGATCCCGGTGTGCATCCGCACGCCCCCGAGAACAGGATGGTTGCGTCGCCCGAAGACAGACGACAGCCGGGCACCGAGGATCGGCGCGGCAGACCGCTGGACGGCTTCCCCGTCCTCGAACACGATGACGGGTCCTGCGGCTTCGGTGGCGACAAGCTCAAGCACCCGGTCTGCAAGTTCCAGCCGCGCATAGTTCAGCCGGGGCTCACCCGCGATGCTGCCGTCAGGAAGCTGGTCTTCCTGCCAGACCAGCGCGAAGGTCTCGCCGCCCTGCAGATCGCGCCGGAAATCGACCTGGCCCGCGAGGAGCGCGGTCAGGTCCACGGCGAAGCGCTCCGGCGCGTTGCGCGCGACGAGGGCTTCGTAAAGCGTGCCGTCAAGGACAAGCGTTTCCCGCCGGTCTGCTTCACGGATCGGAGGATGAAGGCGCTCGACTGTCACCTGGCCATTGAACGTCAATGCAATCTCGACGCCATCTTCCACGAAAAGCGACAGGCGCGTCAGGCTGGTCGGATCGCCCGATGCGGCCGTCCACTCGACGCGATGACCGGGTCGCAGGTCGGTCAGGTCGTAGACCCCCGCAAGCGCCAGGGCGGCCTCGGCCCGGATGCCCGCGGGGACACCTGCGCGGTCAAGCACGCTGTCGAGCGTGTCGCCTGAGGCGATCGTCACATCGATCACGGCTGGACCGTGCGCGGTCGGCGGGTCGGCAACAGCCCGCAAGGGCACAAGAGTGGTGGCGACGAGGACGATGAGGGCAGAGCGGATCATCTGGCAGAATGACCTTTCAGCTGAGGGTTCGGCGGATCTTCGGAACGGCGAAACGCCGATCCTCGTGATAATCAATGATGCTGGCAAAGCGCCCGTCCGGGTGGAACAGGAACACCCCGGCTGTATGGTTGACCGTATAATCGCCATCGCGCGGCACCTTCTCGAACGACGCGCGCAACCCCGCGGCGGCGCGTTCGACCTCGGCCAGCGGGCCCGTCAGGCCGGTGATGCGCGGATCGAAATTCGCGAGGTAGTCGGACAGGACCGCCGGCGTGTCACGTTCAGGGTCCACCGAGATCAGGGTGACGTTCAGGCGGTCAGCCTCGGGACCGAGATCCTCGAGCCAGCCCGAGATGTCGCTGAGCGTGGTCGGACAGACGTCGGGACAGAAGGTAAAGCCGAAGAAGATCATGGTCGGGCGCCCGATCCAGTCGGACGGCCGGACGGTTGCGCCGCACTGGTCGGTCAGCGTGAAGTCCATTTCGGCGATCGGCAAAGGCAGACGTGGGTCTGTGGCAGGCGCGGTGCCGCGGCTGCGCCATGCCCCGAGGCCGAGCGTGAAAGCCAGCGCCCCCGCCACCCCGCCGAGGATCACTGCCCTGCGTGTTCGCAATCCGGCCCCTCCGCCTGCATGGACAGGACCTCGACCGGCACCGTCACCTCGCCCGCGTCGCGGAAGGTCAATGTCACGGGGAAGCCCTCGCCTTCCTTCAGGGTGGTGGTCAGGCCCATCAGCATTCCGTGATAGCCCCCGGGCGCCAGCGCCACCGTCTGTCCCGCCGGAACCGGAACCGACATGGCGTGCGGCATCGAGGCGACGCCGTCCGTCACGACGGTTTCGTGCAGCATCGGCATTTCCGCGACGGGCGTCGCGATGCCGACCAGCGCGTCATCGGCGCTGCCTGTGTTGGTGATCTCGACATAGAGCACGCCGGGGCGTTCGGCGCCGATCGTCGCGCGGGACCATGCGTGCTCGATCATCAGATTTCCGATGGTGAAGGTTTCGCAGGCCATGGCAGGCAGGCCGACAAGGGACAGAAGGGCGGCAAGGATGGGGGTTCTCATGGAGCCTCACAGTCTGGAGCGAAGGTCATTCAGGATGTCACTGGCGGGCGTGCCGTAGGCGAACTGGCGCAGCCAGTCGCCATCGGGCCCGATCAGGTAGAGCGCCGGGCTGTGCGACATGGTGTAGCCATCCGGCGCGGCCGGGTCGTCCTGGCGTTCGAAGTAGATGTGGAAGCTCTCCGCGGCGGCGCGCGTCTGCACCTCGTCTCCGGCGAGGCCCAGGATCGCCGGGTGGAAGGCGGATGTGTAGGCGGCAAGCCCCAGACGGCGGTCGCGGACGGGATCGACGGAGATGAAGATCGGTTGCACCTTGTCGGCGTCCGATCCGAGGTCATCCATGACCTGCGCGACCTCGGACAGCGTGGTGGGGCGCACGTCCGGACAGCTCGTGAAGCCGAAGAACACCAGAAGGTGCTTTCCCGCGAAGTCCGCCTCGGTGCGGATCCGGCCCTCGGCGTCGGACAACGAGAACACCGGGCGAAACGCGGCCTCGGCCCGGGGCGGGGTTGCCGGATCGGCCACCAGAACCCAGGTTCCATAGGCCAGACAGACCAGGCCCGCGGCTGCCCAAAGGGCTTTCTGGAATGTTGTCAGTCTCATGCGGCCCCTGTCTATGATGCGGCGTGCCTAAACCCTCCAGCGGCTTGAGGTTCAAGCGAAAAAGCCCGGTGTCACGGAAAGATGAGGCGTCAGCCGAGCAGAACCGTCGCCAGCAGATTGACATTCAGCACGATGATCGTGGCCGCGATCAGTGCGCAGAGCGCAGTAAGCCAGCGGGGGGCCACCAGATCGCCCATCTTGGCCCGGCTTGCCGTGAACATCACCAGCGGCACGATGGCGAAGGGAAGCTGGAAGGACAGCACGACCTGGCTCAGGATCAGGAGCTGGCCGGTCTCCTCGCTGCCGTAAAGCAGGATCACGGCCATCGCCGGGACAATGGCGATCAGCCGGGTGATCAGCCGCCGCAACACCGGGCTGATGCGGAAGGCGATGAACCCTTCCATCACGATCTGCCCTGACATCGTGGCTGTCACGGTCGCGTTCAGCCCACAGCACAGAAGCGCGATGCCGAACAGGGTCGGGGCGATGGCGCTGCCAAGCAGCGGCGAAAGCAACGCATGCGCCTGATCGATCTCGACGATTTCGGTTGTGCCGCTGGCGTGGAACGTCGCGGCGGCGAGGATCAGGATCGACGAGTTGACCAGAAGCGCCAGCATCAGCGCGATGGTCGAATCCCAGGTCGCAAGCCGCAGCGCCTCGCGCTTGCCGCCCGGATCCTGTCCGAAGGCCCGGGTCTGCACGATCCCGGAATGGAGATACAGGTTGTGCGGCATCACCGTCGCGCCGATGATTCCGAGCGCGATGTAAAGCATCTGCGGATTGGTCACGATCTCGGTCGAGGGCGCAAAGCCCGCGATCACCGCGCCCCAGTCGGGGTCGGCCATCGCGATCTGCACGAAGAAACAGGCCGCGATCACCGCCAGAAGTGCGATGATGAAAGCCTCGATCCACCGAAATCCCTTGTTCTGCAGCCAGAGGATCAGGAACACGTCGGCCGCGGTGATGAAGATGCCGATCTCGAGCGGGATGCCGAACAGAAGGTTCAGGCCGATGGCCGTGCCGATCACCTCCGCGAGGTCGGTGGCGATGATCGCAGCTTCGGCAAACAGCCAGAGCGGCACCGACACCCAGCGCGGAAAGGCATCCCGGCAAGCCTGCGCCAGGTCGCGGCCCGAGGCGATGGCGAGCCGCGCGCAGAGCGACTGCAGAAGGATCGCCATGATGTTCGACAACAGCGCAACGAAGAGCAGCGTGTAGCCGAAGGCCGCCCCCCCGGCGAGCGAGGTGGCCCAGTTCCCGGGGTCCATGTAGCCGACCGCGACGAGGTAGCCCGGTCCGATGAAGGCAAGGAAGCGGCGGAAGGGCGACGCGCCGCGCGGCACTGCGATCGAACGGAACACTTCGGACAGGGACGGCGTGGTGCTGTCGGTACGCCAGGCATGGATCGGCATGGATGGAAGCCCCAGAAGGACGCGTCCGCAAAGGCCGGGCGCAATATGTTAGATGGTGCTAACAATTCTCCCCGCGGCTTTACTTGTCAATCCGTCCCGTGCGATGCTTCTGCGATGACAGGGATCGATCCGAAGAACCGCATGGGCACCGATGACCGAGCCGCCGACCTGCGGGCCGAGGCGTTCCAGGGCGTGCGCGCGGCGCGCAGCCGCGAGCTGGCCGAGGACTATGTCGAACTGATCGCCGAACTGATCCACGACCACGGCGAGGCGCGGCCGGTGGATATCGCCGCGCGGCTTGGCGTCCGGGTCCCGACGGTGACCAAGACGCTCGACCGTCTGGCCCGGGAGGGCCTGATCACCCGGGCGCGGTATCGGTCCGTGTTCCTGACCGACGAGGGCCGCGCGCTGGCCCGGGAGTGCCGTCGGCGGCACGAGATCGTGCTGCGGTTCCTGCTGAGCCTGGGCCTCGACCCCGAAACCGCCGAGCGCGACGCCGAGGGGATCGAGCATCACGTCAGCGCGCGCACGCTGGCCCTCTTCGCGGCCTTCGCCAGCAAGTCCTGACGGCGGCGTCAGGCGTTCTCGACGGCGAAGCGCACATCGGCGATCAGGCTTTCCGCGCTGAAGTTCTCCAGCCGTTTGCCGTTCAGGAAAAAGGTCGGCGTCTGCCGGATGTCCAGGGCTTCGACATCCGCCATGTCCTGGTTGATCGTTCCGGTGATGCCGGGAAAGAGCTTGTCCGTCTCGGCCCGATCCAGATCGAGGCCCGCATTCCCGGCGATCTCCCAGGCCACGTCCATCTCGGGCGCCCCGTGGACCGCCCAGCCCGGCTGCTCTTCGAACAGGGCGTCAAGCACCGGTTCGAACTTGCCCTGCATCCGCGCCGCCTCGAGGATCCGGGCAGCCTCGTCCGACCCTTCGTGGAACAGGGTATAGCGCAGCACAACGCGGACCTGATCCGGGAACAGCCGGAGGATCTCCTTGATGACCGGATGGTACGCCCGGCAGGCCTCGCAGGAGGGGTCGAAGAACTCGACCAGCGTGACGGGCGCATCGGCCGGGCCGAAGCTGGGCGAGTAGGGGCGGACGAGGAGTGCTGCGTCCACGGGCGGCGCAGCGGCGGCGCGGGCATCGGCGTCTGCCTGACGCCGGGTGTTCACGACAAAGGCGCCGCCCCCGAAAGCGACGAGCCCGATGGCTGAGGCCCCGACCAAGACAGTGCGGCGGTTCATGCGCGGGTCCCCCTTGGAAGGATCAGACAGGCAAGGATGGCGGCAAAGGCCGCCAGCGAAAGGTAAGGAATGGGCAATCCCAGGATCACCTGCGCCGGGCCCGAGCAGGAAGGGCCGTTCTCGGTGCAGGGAACGACCGGAGCAGGCAGGAGCCCCGCGTAAAGTCCGGAATGCCAGGCCGCGAGCGCCAGCCCGGCGATACCGAACGGCAGGGCATAGACCCGCGCCAGGCGGTCGCCCCGCCAGATCGACAGGCCAAGGATCGGGACCAGCGGGAACATGGCGATACGCTGGTACCAGCACAGGGTGCAGGGCATCTGCCCCAGCACCTCGCCGATGAAGAGAGCCCCGAGGGTGGCGGCAAGAGCGATCACGAACGCGGTCGTCACCGCAAGGTCGTCCCGGGACGGGGTGTCAGCCTCAGCCTTGGTCACGAACGGGCTCCTTGCGGCGGCGCTGTGGCAGGGACGACGCGAGGAGGCAGGCCGCTCCCAAGGTGATCGCCATGTCCGCGACGTTGAACGTCGGCCAGTGCCATTCCTTCCAGAAGACGTCGAGGAAGTCCGTCACCGCACCCTGCCGCAGCCGGTCGATGATGTTGCCAAGCGCCCCGCCGACGATCAGGGCGAACCCGGTGCGCTCGACCGGATGGCGCGCGCGCAGGGCCATCACGGCGAACACCAGCGTCAGCCCGGCGGTCACGGCGGCCATCAGCAACGGCCGACCGGACATCGGACCGGACAGGAGGCCGAAGCTCGCGCCTTCGTTGAAACCGAGCGTCAGGTCGAGACCGGGAAGGATGGCAACGGGCTGGCCGGGCACCAGGCCGGACAGCGCGGCCGCCTTGGTGGTCTGGTCGAGCAGAACCGTGGCCAGCACCACATTCGCAGGTCGGATCATGGAGCGGTTCCCTGGCGCAGCCCGATCCAGCGCGGCACGGCGGCGGTGTAGCGGTCGTAGTCCGCCCCGAGTGCCGCCCGCAGGGCCGTCTCCTCCGTGCGCACCTGTGTGACAGCCGACCACAGGAAGACGAGCGGCGCGACGACATTGGGCAGCGAAGACGCCGCGAGCGCGACACCGGCCAGCAAGGCGAACTGCCCCACGAAGGTGGGGTTCCGGCTGTAGCGGTAGAGCCCGCCCGTGACGAGGGCGCCCGTCGCGCCGGGCACAACCCCTACCCGCCAGGAGGCGCCCATCGACATCTGCGCCGCAAAGGCGACCATCGCCCCCACGCCCGCGATGAAGACACCGATCAGCCCGGCGGCAACCGCCCCGCCTTCGGTCCAGAACGGATCGGCCTTGTGGAGTACAGGCCATGCCAGCCAGAGAAGCGGCCCGAAGAAGGCAAGCACGAAGGCCGCACGAAACCCGAAGGCGGCCAGCCGCTCGCGTCCCCTTGCCTGCCCGAACAGCCAGACCGGCCTGCCCGCCGCCTGCGTCGCCGCCGTGGTCCCCCAGAGGAACAGTGCCAGATAGCCGAAGAGAAGGGCCAGCGCGGCCCAGCCGAAAGCCGACATCATCGCCTCACGCCTCGCGTTCGGGGTTGAACCGCAAGAGACGCAGCGCGTTCAGCGTCACCAGCACCGTCGCACCCGTATCGGCCAGGATCGCGATCCAGAGGCCCGTCAGGCCAAGGACCGAGGTGACGAGGAACACCGCCTTCAGCCCCAGGGCGATGGTGACGTTCTGACGGATGTTGGCCATGGCCGCGCGCGAGAGGCGGATGGTTGCGGGAATGTCGGTCACGCGGTCGCGCAGGATCGCCGCATCGGCGGTTTCCAGCGCCACATCGGTGCCCGATCCCATGGCGACGCCGACCGACGCCTGCTTCAGGGCGGGCGCATCGTTGATGCCGTCACCGATCATCATGACGCCGTCCTTCGCCCCGATCTCGCGAATATAGGCGAGCTTGTCCTCGGGAAGCATGTCGGCCTCGAACTTCAGGCCAAGGCCGCCCGCGATCGCCGCCGCCGTCCGCGGGTTGTCGCCGGTCAGGATGACGGGGGTCAGGCCCATCGCAGTCAGCTGGCGCACGGCATCCTTCGCATCCGCCCGCGGCTCGTCGCGCATCGCGATCAGGCCGAGCGGGGAATTCGCGCGGAACACCGCGACGGCGGTCTTGCCCTCCTCTTCGAAGATCGTTGCCTGGCGCAGTCCAAGCCCGTCAAGGCCGCCGTTGTCCATGGCGTAGCGGGGCGAGGCGACCCAGGCCGGGGCGCCGTCGACCGTCGCCACGACGCCCTTGCCCATCAGCGCCTTGGCGTCGCTGGCGGCGAGCGGCGCGACGCCCGCGTCCTTCGCACGGTTCAGGATGGCGACCGCCAACGGGTGGCTCGACCCCGTCTCGACGCCCGCGGCGACAGCCAGAAGCTCGGCCTCGGTCGTCTTGCCGAAGGGCACCACATCGGTCACCTGCGGCCGGCCATGCGTCAGGGTACCGGTCTTGTCGAAGGCGACCCAGCCGATCTTGGACGCCGCCTCGATCACCGCGCCGCCTTTCATCAGCAGCCCACGTCGCGCACCGGAGGACAGCGCCGAGGCGATCGAGGCCGGAACCGAGATCACCAGCGCGCAGGGGCAGCCGATCAGAAGCAGCGCTAGGCCACGATAGACCCAAGTATCCCAGGGTTGGCCGAAGGCCAGTGGCGGCACCAGCACGACCAGCGCCGCGACGCCAACGATGGCCGGCATGTACCAGCGGCTGAACCTGTCGATGAAGCGTTCCGTCGGCGCGCGCGCCTCCTCCGCTTCCTCGACCAGCCGGATGATCCGCGCGATGGTGTTGTCCTCGGCCCCTTTTGTCACCGCCACACGGAGGGCCGCTTCGGTATTGATTGCCCCGGCAAACACCGCATCCCCGGGTCCGCGCGTCCTTGGCACGCTTTCGCCGGTGACCGGGCTTTCATCCACACCCGAGGTGCCCTCGACGATCTCGCCGTCCGCCGGGATGCGGTCGCCCGGGCGTACCAGGACGGTCTGGCCAATGGCCAGGCTCGCCGCAGGAACCTCGCGCGTGGTGCCGTTCACTTCGAGGAGCGCCGTCTTGGGCACCAGTTTGGCCAGGGCTCGGATGCCGTCGCGCGCCTTGCCCGCCGCCACACCTTCAAGCACCTCGCCGACCGCGAAGAGGAACACGACCAGCGCCGCCTCTTCCGCCGCGTCGATGAACAGCGCGCCGACGGCGGCAATCGTCATCAGGCTCTCGATGGTGAAGGGTTGGCCCATCCGCAGCGCGGCGAAGGCGCGCCGCGCGACCGGAGCAACCCCGATGAGGCAGGCCGCGACAAAAGCCCATCGGCCGATGTCCGGCGCGATCAACTCGACGATCCAGGCCGCGCCGAGCAGGACTGCCGTGAAGATGACCAGCTTGCCCTTTCCGGTCTGGTACCAGGGCTTGCCCCTGTCGGCGGGGTCATCGTGGACATGGCCCGCGCTGCCATGGCCCGAGTCGTCACGCGGCGAAACCTTCCCGTGCGTCGCATGGTCATGACCGTCATGGTCGTGGCCCGATGGATCTGCCCCGCCATCCCTCTCGCCGGGCACCCCTGCCGTCGGCGTCGCGGGCAGCACAAAGTCCTTCCTCGCCGATGCTGCCCGTGGCGCGATCTCATAGCCGAGCGCACGAACGGCGCTCTCGATCCTGTCCCGCCCGGTTTGCGCCTCGTCGAGGGTCAGACGGAGACGTTCCGACATGATGGCGACCTCGACACCGCTCACTCCCGGCAGGCGCGACACCGCATCCTTGATCTTGGTGGCGCAGGATCCGCAATCCATGCCCCTCACGGTCCAGTCGCAAGCGGTTTCGTTTCGTGCTTCGGCCATCGTCAATCCTCGGCCCGCGCGGGGCGATTGTCTTCATCGAGTCGGGAAGCTAATGTCTCTAGCAACTATAGCTTCAAGGGGAATCTGATGCTGACCATCGGAAAACTCGGGGCGCAGGCCGGAGTGAAGGTTCCGACCATCCGCTACTACGAACAGATCGGGCTTCTGCCCGAGGCCGGGCGCAGCGCCGGCAACCAGCGGCTCTACGGACGCAAGGCGTTGGAACGGCTTGCCTTCATCCGCCACGCACGGGACCTCGGCTTCACGCTCGAGGCGATCCGTGACCTTCTCAGCCTCTCGGACAATCCCGAACAGCCTTGCGTCGCAGCCGACGCCATCGCGCGCGCGCAGCTTGCGGAGGTGGAGCGCCGCCTCGCGCGGCTGACGGCGCTGAAGGCCGAACTGGAGCGGATGGTCGTGCAATGCGCGGGCGGCAAGATTGCCGATTGCCGGGTGATCGAGGTGCTGGGCGACCATTCCCTCTGCTCCACCGACCACCGCCATCCGGAGAGCGAGGCCGGTCCGTGACCGCGCCCGGCACACTCGCCATCTATGCCGGTGCCGCCTTGGCCGAGATCGCGGGCTGCTTCGCGGTCTGGGCCTGGATGCGGCAGGGGGCGAGCGCCATCTGGCTTGTCCCCGGAGTGGCGAGCCTCGCCGCCTTCGCATGGCTGCTCGCGCTCGCCCCATCCGACTTCGCCGGGCGCGCCTATGCGGCCTACGGCGGGGTCTACATCGCCGCATCGCTCCTCTGGCTCTGGATGGTCGAAAAGCAGCGGCCGGACGCCTGGGACCTGACAGGCGGGGCGATCTGCCTCTTCGGCGCGGCGGTCATCCTGTTCGGTCCAAGGGCGATGGGGAGCTAGTCAGGCGCTCGACCGAAGATCGTCAAGGCGGAGTGTCACGCTGGAACAGCCGAAGATCGCGCCACTAGATGATTGTCGTCTTCGCGACGTAGTTCGGTCGCGGATGCGCCAGAACCGCAGCCGGGGAAGCGATGCAGAACTTTCTTCAAATTAAGATTTAGACTGAACAAGGTTGGACATCAGGCCCATTCCCTCCATCGAATGGCTGCTTTGCGACGCAGTCACGGAACCGCACATCGCGGCGGCCGTCTGCTATCTGCCCTTCACGTCGACCAGAGTGAGAGACGTGCCGGTTTCCCGGTGACGGGTTGAGGGCTGGGAGAGTGGCTTCCGGCGCCTGTCACGGGAGATAGCCGATGGGCGTTGTGGAAGTTCTGGATCCGGTCGCACCGGCGCGGGCAGGTGGATGGAAAGTGGATGTGAGCCGGGGTGAGCGGAGCGGGCGGGTGTCGTCCGAATGGTTCAACCGGCCCGATGACGAGCGGTATCTGTCGCTTGATGATCTCTGGGCATCGGTGAAGGGCCGGTCCGAACGCAGCCGCAGCCGGGTCGTGCAGACGGCGGATATCCGGGTCGAGGCCGCGCGCGACAACCCCGAGCGGCTGCACCTGATGCTGCCGAAAGCGCATGAACCGGTCGTGCCCACGCACTGGGCGTTCGGCCAGCTTGCCAGCATCGTCGGCGCGCCGGCCTCCTACCTGCGGCAGCTGCCCGCGCCGCTGGCAGGGATCAACCTGCAATACGGTCTGACCAACCATCGCGCCGAGCAGGTCAAGACCTTCGAGACGGAAGACGGCCGCACCGAACTGCGTGCAGTGACCGGCCCCGACTATGGCCGTATCCATGACCATGAACTGGTCAAGGCCGTGCAGCGCATCGCGGGCAATGGCACGGGCGACACGCGCTGGAAGGTGCCGGGCGTGCTTGACTGGTCGACCGGGGTCTACAACCCCGATGTCGAAATCAGCCGCGACACGACCACGCTTTATGCCTCTGACCGCGACGTCTTCCTGTTCCTGGTCGATGATCACAACCCGATCGAGGCGGGCCGCCTGCCCGACGGCTCACCCGATCTCTACTTCCGGGGCTTCTACTGCTGGAATTCCGAGGTGGGGGCGAAGACCCTCGGCATGGCCAGCTTCTACCTTCGGGCCGTGTGCCAGAACCGCAACCTCTGGGGCGTCGAGGATTTTCAGGAGATCACGATCCGTCATTCCAAGTACGCCGCATCGCGCTTCGCCCATGAGGCGGCCCCGGCGCTGACGCGGTTTGCCAATTCCTCGCCGCAGGGGTTCGTAAACGGCATCAAGGCGGCGCGGCAGCAGATCGTCGCGCGTACGGACGAGGACAGGGATGACTTCCTGCGCAAACGCGGCTTCTCGAAAGCCGAATCCGGCAAGATCATCGAGAAGGTGCTGATGGAAGAGGGCCGCCCGCCCGAGAGCATCTTCGATTTCGTGCAGGGCATCACGCGGCTTGCGCGCGACAAGACCCAGCAGGATGCCCGCCTCGACATGGAAGGGCGCGCCAAGAAGCTGCTCGACCGGGTCGGCTGACGCCGGGATCGACAACGCGACCGCCTGCATCGGCGGCGGTCGCGCACTCCTCTTTCAAATGCATGCCGTTGGCCCCGCCCCGAGAGGGTAGGGGGCTTCGGCCTGCGCATTTCAGCGAGAACTCCCATGACCCCCCAGGAAGAAACCGTCATCCTCGAGGCCCGCGACATCCTCGGCCGCTACCTCAGCCAGAACCCGGTCATCGGCAGTTGGCAGGCGCTGATGGACTATTGCGCGCTTTATGCCGAGGCCGAGATTATGCCGATGTTGGTTTTTAAATCATTGTTTCTGGCGGGGATCGTTGTGAAGGGGTTGGCATAATCAGAGAGCCTCGAGGAAGGCGAGGAGATTGTCAGTCGGCCGGAAGCGGCCGGGCTTC
>NZ_JAEULO010000003.1 GCF_016793705.1 Tabrizicola sp. | reverse complement strand
TTAGGAAGGTGGTGACAACCACATGCAGGTCAGCGTCCGCGACAACAACGTCGAACAGGCTCTCCGTGCTCTGAAGAAGAAACTTCAGCGTGAAGGGGTGTTTCGGGAAATGAAGCTCAAGCAGCATTTCGAGAAGCCCTCGGTCAAGAAGGCACGCGAACAGGCCGAAGCGGTCCGCCGTGCAAGGAAACTTGCCCGGAAGAAGCTTCAGCGCGAAGGCGGTCTCTAAGACGTCCAGCGACTCTGGGGAAGCGATTCCCGCCCGATCAACCCCCGCGCCCCTGGCCGGGGGTTTTTCATTGGCCGACAGAGAGCCGCCGACAACTGCGGATTGTATGGCAACTTTGTGGCGGCACCGTGTTTCAACTTGGGCGGGCATCAACAATCTATTTCCATTTTTTGCCATATTTTCCAGTTCTCGCCCGCGGTCGGCGGCCCTAAGCCTTGGGCATTGGATCGAACCTCTTGGACGCCATGATCGAGCTTCGCAAACAGCCCCGCCAGGATCGCTCCCGCGCAAAGGTGGACGGGATTCTTGCCGCTGCCGCCGACCTCTGCTCGGGTCGCGGGCTGGACGCGCTGACCACGAATGCGGTTGCGGCGCGGGCCGGGGTGTCGATCGGGTCGCTGTACCAGTACTTCCCCGGCAAGGCCGCGCTTCTGGCTGCGCTGATCCGGGCCGAGCGTGCGAATTTGCTGGAGGCCGTGGAACGCATCGTCAGCTCGGACGCTGCCCAGAGCCTTACGCATCTGGTTGACGAGCTGATCGAGGCAACGGTCGCGCATTACCTTGCCCGGCCCTCGCTGTCGCGCACGCTGAACCTCGCCCGCAGTCAGCTGCCGCCGGATCCCGAGGCTGCCGAGTTCTCCACCCGCATCACCGTCCTGATTGCCGCACGCCTGAACCAACTGAAGATCTCGCGCCCGGAGACCACGGCGCAGGATGTGCTGGCCATCCTGCGCGGGATGATCGACGCGGCCAGCGAGGCGCATGAGGCGGACCGCGCCGCGTTGACCGACCGCACCCGTCGCGCGGTGCTGGGATATCTGCAAGCCGCCTAGACCGCCAGAGCCGTCGTCTTCACCACCGTCCGCAGCGCGAAGCTGGACTGCATCTGCCGGACCCCCGGCAGGCGCGACAGGAACTGGCGGTGGATGCGGGCGAAGTCCTCGGTATCCTCGGCCATCAGCTTCAGCAGATAGTCCGCCGTCCCCGCCATCAGGTGACATTCGAGAAGGTCCGGCACCTTGGCCACCTCGCGCTCGAAGGCGTCGAGCAGATCCTCCGCCTGGCTTTGCAGGGTGATCTCGACGAAGACCGTGGTCATCCGCCCCATCCGCCGGGCGTCCAGCAGGGCGACATAGCCGGCGATATACCCCTCCTCCTCCAGCCGCTGCACCCGGCGGTGGCAGGCAGAGGGAGACAGGTTCACCACCTCCGACAGCTCGGCATTGGTGATCCGACCGTTCTTCTGCAAGACGGTCAGGATGCGGCGGTCGGTGGAGTCAAGGTCGAGGGTCATGGAAGATTCTGCGGTCAAGTGAGACTTTCCCGAAAGAACCTACGCAAGAATGCTGCCCCGGCCAACGAGAATTCAAAGCATCTTCAACAAATCGGATCAGGATTGCGCCCACAGGGGCCTGAGCGCCCAAGGGAGAGACACATGAAAATCGGATGCCCGAAAGAAATCAAGCCGCAGGAATTCCGCGTGGGGATGACCCCGGACGCCGCACGCGAAGCCGTCAACAACGGCCATGAGGTGATCATCGAGACCAAGGCCGGGCTTGGCGCTGGCTTCGCGGATGCCGACTATGTCGCCGCCGGGGCCAAAATCGTCGACACGGCGGAAGAGGTCTTCGCCAAGGCCGACATGATCGTCAAGGTCAAGGAACCCCAGGCCGTCGAACGCAAGCGCCTGCGCCCCGGCCAGGTGCTGTTCACCTATCTGCACCTCGCCCCCGACCCGGAGCAGACCAGGGACCTGCTCGCCTCGGGTGCGACCTGCATCGCCTATGAAACCGTGACCGATGACCGGGGCGGGTTGCCGCTGCTGGCACCGATGTCCGAAGTCGCGGGTCGTCTTGCGCCGCAGGTCGGCGCCTGGACCTTGCAGAAGGCCAATGGCGGTCGCGGTGTCCTGCTGGGCGGCGTGCCGGGCGTGTCGCCTGCCAAGGTGCTGGTGATCGGCGGCGGCGTCGTCGGGACCCATGCTGCCAAGGTTGCCGCCGGGATGGGCGCGGATGTCACCGTGCTTGACCGTTCCATCAACCGGCTGCGCTATCTGGACGACGTGTTCGGCGGCCAGTTCAAGAACGCCTATGCCAGCGCCGGGAACACCATCGCGCTCGCCCGCGAGGCCGACCTGATCATCGGCGCGGTGCTGATCCCCGGCGCTGCGGCCCCGAAGCTGATCAGCCGCGCGCAGCTGAAAGAACTGAAGCCGGGTGCGGCGCTGGTCGACGTCGCCATCGACCAGGGCGGCTGCTTCGAGACCTCGCGCGCCACCACGCATCAGGACCCGATCTACGAAGTCGACGGGATCATGCATTACTGCGTGGCAAACATGCCGGGCGCCGTGGCCCGCACCTCGACCCAGGCGCTTGGCAATGCGACGATGCCCTTCATGCTGGCGCTTGCGAACAAGGGCTGGAAGAAGGCCTGTGCCGATGACAAGCACCTTCTGGCCGGGCTGAACGTCCATGCGGGCAAGCTGACCTATGAAGCCGTCGGCGTGGCGCTGGGGCTGCCGGTCATTTCGGCAGCGGAAGCCCTGAAGATCTGAAACGACGGAAACGCCGCGCTGCGGCGTATATGGGGCACCAGACAACAGGTGCCCCATGAAATTTCCCGGCTACAAGCCTTCGACCCTTGCGCTTTGGGTCGTCCTTTCCTTGCCCGCCCTGACCATGATCGGCCCGCTTCTGGGCGATGACGACCGAGCCTTCCACCGCCTTCTGCACCCCAGCGGCGAATGGGCCGCGCGCTTCATGATCATCGGCATGATGGCCTCGGGCCTGATGCTTCTGTTCAAGGGCCGCCACTGGCCGCGCTGGCTGATGCACCACCGTCGCGACATCGAGGTCGCGGCCTTCGTCTATGCCGCCCTTCACACCCTCGTCTACGTCATCGACCGCGGCACGCTGGACCGCGTGATCGAGGCCTTGCCGCAGACCGATATCTGGACCGGCTGGCTCGCCATGGTTCTCTTCGTTCCGCTGGCCGTTACCTCGAACAACGCCGCGCAACGCTGGCTGCACAGCGGCTGGAAGACCCTGCAACGGCTGGCCTATCCCGCCGCAGTGCTGGTGCTGATCCACTGGGCCGCCCTGCACGACTGGGGCAGTTGGCCCCCCGCGGCCGTCCACTTCGGCCCGCTCATCGCGCTCTGGGCCTATCGGTTGTGGTACTGGTATCTGCGTCCGCGCGATCCGCTTGCCGTGGCCTGAAATGGAAAAGGCCCGCAGCCTGCGGGCCTTTCCTCGCATTTCCGGAGGCTTACTTCTTCTTCAGCTCGGCGAGAATGTCCTTCAGCAGATCATTGTCCGAGGGGCCAGCCGGGGCGGCGGGAGCCTCTTCCTTCTTCGGCATCATCCGGTTGACCGCTTTCACGATCAGGAAGACGACCCAGGCCACGATCAGGAACTTGATGACCGCGGTGATGAAGTTGCCGATGGCGAACTTGGCGTCGCCGATCGAGAAGCCCCAGGACGAGAAATCGATGCCGCCGATGATCATGCCGATCAGCGGCTGGATCAGGTCATCGACCAGCGAGGTTACGATTGCGGTGAAGGCCGCGCCGATGATGATACCCACGGCGAGGTCGAGCACATTGCCCTTTGCAATGAAGGCCTTGAATTCGTTAAGCATCTCACGGTTCCCTTTGTCTGCCCTGCCTTGATCGGCAAGCTTTCCGATTGCTTGGGCTCTCTGGCCCGCCAAAACTATCGCACAGGTTTCAGGAAGGCAGAACGGGGAAATTTCATCAAAAAGCCACAATTCAGGCCTGGGCCGCACCAAACCAACAGGCGACCCGGCCAGAGTTTCAGGTGCGCGGAGCCGCTGCCCTCTGCAACCTGTCGTTGATCGCGCGGCCCAGACCTTTCTCGGGCACCGGGGCAAAGGCGATCCGCCCGCGGGGACCCGCCATCCGGTCGGCCTCACGCAGGGTCTGGAACAGCCGCGCCGCCGCCTCGATCAGATCGCCGGTCTCGGACAGGGTAAGCGCGCCCTTCACCGCCCCGAACCCCACCAGAACCTCCCCTGCACGGGCCTCGGCCGCGTTCAGCCGCAGCAGGGCCTCGGGCGCGTAATGCGAGACGAGCTGCCCTGGAGAGGTCGGCTTGTCCGCGTCGCCACCCGTTCCCACCGCTTCGCCCAGCACCGCCTCCAGCGCTTCGACCGGCACCCCGCCGGGCCGCAGGAGCACCGGCTCGGGGTCGGCCAGCACGATGGTCGATTCCAGACCCACCGCACAGGCGCCACCGTCCAGCACCGCCGCGATCCGGCCCGACAGGCCCTCAAGCGCATGCTTCGCCCGGGTTGGCGACACCCGGCCCGATGGGTTGGCCGAGGGCGCGGCGAGCGGCCCACCAAAGGCGCGAAGCAGCCGCTGCGCCAGAGGATGCGCCGGGACGCGAACGGCCACCGTTTCCAGCCCCGCCGTGACCAGCGGCGAAATCCCCGCGCCCTCGCGCAGGGGCAGCACCAGCGTCAGCGGCCCCGGCCAGAAGGCCTGCGCCAGTACCAGCGCCTTGGGGCCGACCTCAGCGATCCTTTCCACCGCCGCCAGATCGGGCAGGTGGACGATCAGCGGGTTGAAGCTTGGCCGCCCCTTGGCCTCGTAGATCCCAGCAACGGCTGGATCAGACCGCGCATCGCCGCCGAGGCCGTAGACCGTCTCGGTCGGAAAGGCGACGAGTTCGCCCGCCACCAGCAGACGCGCGGCCTCGGCGATCCCTTCGGCATCAGGGGAAAGGGTGGCGGTCATGGTGCTCTGACGCAGCGTCCGGCTTGAAGGAAAACGCGAAAACGGTAGCGTTCGCCTGGGCGTCCATACGGCAGCCCCCCGCATTTGCCAAGCAGACTTCGGAAGGAACCACCCATGCCCTACCGCGCCCCGGTCAAGGATATCCGCTTCATCCTGGATCATGTGGTGGGCTTCGCCGAGGTCGCCGCCACGCCCCGCTTCGCCGAGGCCACCCCCGACCTGGCCGAGGCGATCCTGACCGAGGCCGGACGCCTGTCGACCGACATTCTCGCGCCGCTGAACAAGACCGCCGACCAGCACCCCGCACGGCTGGAGAATGGCGCCGTCGTCTCCTCCCCCGGTTTCGCCGAGGGCTACCGGGCGATTGCCGAGGGCGGCTGGGTCGGCATGGCCGCCAGTCCGGCGCATGGCGGGATGGGGCTGCCGATCTCATTGGCGCTGGGGGTCGACGACATGATGTCGGGGGCCTGCTTGGCGTTGCAGCTGAAGCCGCTTCTTTCCAAGGGTCAGATCGAGGCGTTGGAGCATCATGCCAGCGACGAAATCAAGGCGCTCTACCTGCCGAAGCTCACCTCCGGCGAATGGTCGGGCACGATGAACCTGACAGAGCCGCAGGCGGGTTCCGACGTGGGGGCCTTGCGGACGAAGGCGGTGCCGAATGGCGACGGGAGCTATGCGATCACCGGGCAGAAGATCTTCATCACCTGGGGCGACAGCGACATCACGGCCAACGTCTGCCACCTGGTCCTCGCCCGGCTGCCCGACGGGGGTGAGGGGACGAAGGGGATCAGCCTCTTCATGGTGCCGAAATTCATTCCCGATGCGGAGGGTCGGCTGGGGGACCGCAATTCCCTGCGGGTGGTCAGCCTGGAGCACAAGCTGGGCATCCACGGCAGCCCGACCTGCGTGATGGAGTTCGACGGCGCGACGGGCTGGCTGGTGGGCGCGCCGCACAAGGGCATGGCGGCCATGTTCACGATGATGAACAACGCCCGCCTCTCGGTTGCCGCGCAGGGCGTGGGGGTGGCCGAGGCCGCCCTCCAGCACGCGCTCGCCTATGCGATGGACCGCAAGCAGGGGGCGACGCCGGTCGATGGCGGCGGGGCGATCGTCGACCACGCCGATGTCCGCCGGATGCTGGCGGCCATGCGGGCCGAGGTCTTCGCCGCCCGTTCCATCGCGCTGTCCTGCGCTATCGCCATCGACATGACCACGGCCACCGGCAGCCCCGACTGGCAGGCCCGCGCGGCGCTGCTGACCCCCATCGCCAAGGCCTACGGCACCGACACCGCCTGCGAGGTGGCGAGCCTGGGGGTGCAGGTCCACGGCGGCATGGGGTTCATCGAGGAAACCGGCGCGGCGCAGTTCCTGCGCGATGCCCGCATCCTGCCGATCTACGAGGGGACCAATGGCATCCAGGCGATGGATCTGGTCGGTCGCAAGATGGCGGACGGGGGCGAGGCGGCGTTCCGGCTGATCGACGAGGTCCAGCGCGGGGCCGAGGCAGCGCGCGAGGGGCATCCCGATCTCGCGGGCGAGGTCTGGTCTGCGGCCGAGGCGCTGCGCGAGGCGACCGAGGCGCTGGTCGCGATGGCCCTGAACGATCGTTTCGCCGGGGCGGTGCCCTACTTGCGGGCCTTTGCGCGGGTTCTGGGGGCTGATGCCCATCTGAAGGCGATGCAGGCCGATCCGGGGCGGGAGGCCCTGGCAAGGGTGATGATCCGGCGGCTGTTGCCCGAGCATGGGGCGCTGCTGGCACAGGTCCGGGAAGGGGTGGCGGGCTTGTATGCGGTGGGGGCCGGGGAGCTGGCGGCCTGATCGGCCCACGGTGGACGGACCCGGTATTCATCATATTTTTCAAAGACATGATCGTTGGCATTAAGGATTTGGAAACCTTTGCCCGAGGGCTGCTCGTCGGTGACTTCGTCCCTCCTCGCGAAGGCCTCCGGCGGGGATATTTGGGCAAAGATGAAAGGCGAGTCGAGGGCTCGGGGCGGGCCGGGCGCAACATGCGGCCTGAACCAGTCACGGCGGCATGTCGTGCCTCCGGCGGGGATATTTGGGCCAGTATGAAAGCCATGTCGGGGCGCCTTCCTCTTCCGACGAGAAGACGAAGTCGCACGAGGAGGCGCGGTTCAGTCCGCCGCGAAGCCCGCCGCCTTGTGGCTGCCATCGCAGTAGGGCTTGTTCTTCGACTCGCCGCAGCGGCAAAGCCAGCTGCGCGTGACCTTGTTCACCGTCCGACCGGTGCCCGAGACGATTTCCAGATTACCCGTCACCAGCAGCGGTCCGTTCGGTTGCGGCTGAAGATCGAGCGGGCCGGAGCGGACCTCCAGCGCCGCGAACTCTTTCGCCACCGGCTCGCCCGTCGCCTGGAAACCCGCCGCCACATGCGCGCCATCGCAGAAGGGCTTGTTCTGCGACTGGCCGCAGCGGCACAGCGTGGCCCGGGGAGTTGCCTGCGGTTCGCCCCGCAGCAGAAGCTCGGCCTCGATGGCAAGCGGGCCATTCTCGCGAACGCGCAGGGTATTCACTACCGGCGGGGTATCGGAACTTGCCGAGCCGTCATTGTGCGAGACCCGAATAGCGCCCGACGGGCAGGCGAGCGCCACATGCATCACCACCTCGGCGCTGGCGGCGTCGGGGTGGATCCAGTCCCCCTTGACGTTCGGCACGAAAACCTCGGGGTGGCCGAGGACGCACATGCGGGAATGGATGCAGCGGTGGCCGTCGAAGCGGATGGTGACCTCGCGGCCTGTGACGATTTCCTCGGTCATGGGTGGCTCCGTTCGGGTGAGTGCGCAAAGGAAAGCCGGGAATCGGAAAGAGGGCAAGCGTTTGCGACTGTGCCGGGCGATCCTATCCCCGCTGCGAGGGGGAGGGCGCGCGGGATGGGAACGGTGTTCGAGGTGTTCGAGAGGGGAGTCGGGGTGAATCCCGACCTACTCCAGTTCGCGCGCTTCGCTGACCAGCATGACCGGGATGCCGTCGCGGATCGGGAAGGCCAGATGGGCCGCTTTCGAGATCAGCTCCTGTCGTTCCGCATCATAGGTCAGGACGGCATGGGTCACCGGGCAGACCAGGGCTTCCAGCATCCGGCGGTCGGCGGGGTCGCTCATTGCAGGATCTCCTCTTCCCCGCTGCCGCGGAGCGCGAATTCGATGAGGGTGACAAGGGTCTCGCGCCGGGTTTCCAGCGTGGGCGCCTCCAGGAGCGCCTGCTTGTCCTCGGGCGAGAAGGGGCAGAGCATGGAGAGCGAGTTGACCAGAAGCTCGGTCTCGGCGTCTTTCAGGCCCTTCCAGTCGGTCGAGAGGTTCAGCCGGGTGAAGTAGCGGCCCAAAAGCGCCATGAACTCCTGCCGCCGGAAGCCAGGGTCCTCCTCGGCGGGGCCGAGGTCGCGGGCGAAGGGGGCCCAGTCCACCAGGCAGCGGCGGTAGGGGGTGAAGCCCTGCACCTCTTCGCGCACGCGGTAGCGCGAGATGCCGGAGAGGGTGACCATGTAGCGTCCGTCCTCGGTTTCCGAAAACCCGGTCAGCCGCCCGGCGCAGCCGATGGCTTGCAGGCGTTTTTCGCCGGCGGGGGTTTCGCGCGGCTGGATCATGCCGATCAGGCGGTGGCTGGTCTTCAGGCAATCCTCGACCATCGCCAGATAGCGCGGCTCGAAGATATGCAGGGGCAGTCGCGCCCGGGGCAGCACGAGCGCACCCGGCAGGGGGAAGACCGGAAGGATCTCCGGCAGGTCGGCGGCGGTGATCATGGGCATGAGGGTAGCCCGCGTCAGGGATCAGGCAAATATCATCGACGAGAGGCGGCGGCGACCGGCGAGGACGATCGGGTCCTGCGGTTTCAACGCCTCGAAGATGGTGAAGAGCTGGGTCTTGGCGGCGCCGTCGTTCCATTCGCGGTCGCGGCGGAAGAGTTCGAGGAGTTCGTCGACGGCTTCCTTCGGGTTCCCGGCAGCGAGGAGCGCAGCGGCGAGGTCGAAGCGGGCCTGGTGGTCGCCGGGGTTCGCCTGAACGGCGGCGCGGAGTTCAGCTTCCGGCCCGGCATTGGCGGCCTGCTTCGCGAGTTCGAGCTGGGCGCGGACGGCGTCGAGGTCCTTGGACTTCGCGATGGCCGCAGGGGCAGCGGCGATCAGGCTTTCGGCCTGGTCGAGGTTCGCCAGCGCCAGTTGCGCGCGGACGAGGCCGCCATAGGCGGCGGCGTTCTCGGGCTCCTCCTCAAGGATCGCGGCGAAGGTTTCGGCGGCATCGCTGGCCGCGCCTTCGGTCAGCATGTCCTCGGCGGCCTGGATCGCCTCGGCGAGGCCCCCGTCCCCGGCCAGCGCCGAGACGCGCTCGACGAAGGCCTTCAGTTCCGAGGCAGGCACGGCGCCCTGGAAGCCGTCGACCGGCTGGCCCTGCCAGAAGGCGTAGACGGTGGGAATCGACTGGATGCGCAGTTGCGCGGCGATACGCTGGTTCTTGTCGACATCGACCTTGGCCATGCGGACCTTGCCGCCCGCGGCGGTGACGGCGGATTCGAGCATCGGGCCGAGCGTCTTGCAGGGGCCGCACCAGGTGGCCCAGAAGTCGACGATGACCGGCACCTCGCGGCTGGTCTCGATGACATCGGCCATGAAGCTGGCCTCGGTCACGTCCTTGATCAGATCGGCGGTGGCTTGCGGCGTTTCGCCCAGTCCCAGCATGGCGGACTCCTGTCGGATGTTTGCCCCTATATGGCCGGGCGCAAGCGAAAGGCCAAGGGGTCAGCCCCAGCGGCAGGCGGCGAGATGGTCGTTGACCATGCCGGAGGCCTGCATGAAGGCATAGGTGATGGTGGGGCCGACGAAATTGAAGCCCTCGCGTTTCAGGGCCTTCGACATGGCCTGCGACTGCGGGGTCTGCGCCGGGACGTCGGCGAGGGTCTGCGGGCGCGGGGCGGGCGGCGGGGCGAAGGACCAGAGGAAGGGCGAGAAGCCTTCGCGCGCCTCGATCCGCAGGAAGGCCTGCGCGCCGCGGATCGTGCCCGCGATCTTGCCGCGGTGGCGGACGATGCCGGGATCTTGCAGGAGGCGCTCGATCTCGGGCTCGCCCCAGCTGGCGATCACGGCGGGGTCGAAGCCGTGGAAGGCGGCGCGGAACCGCTCGCGCTTGCGCAGGATGGTGATCCAGGCGAGGCCAGCCTGGAAGCTTTCGAGGGCAAGCAGCTCGAACAGGCGTCGCGGGTCGCGTTCGGGGCGGCCCCATTCGTCGTCGTGATAGGCGGTGTACAAGGGATCGGTGCCGCACCAGGGGCAACGCATCGAATTGTCGGCATTTTCCATGACGGGACCTGTGGGGCAGAGGGGGGAACAAAATGCGAATGTTGACCTTCCGTTTACCCTTGCCGGTCTAGGCTGTCGACAGTCAACTGCGCCGACCGGGGGTTTCGCATGGGCTATCTGAAGGAACCGAAGTCGTCGAAGTTCGACCGTGACCCGGCGCTGGCCAGCCCGCTGGCGGCGGCGATCTCGGTGCAGGACCGCGAGACGCTGGCGATGGTCGCCTCGGCCTTGCAGGACCGGCGGATGCGGCTGGCGTTCCAGCCGGTCGTCTATGCTGCGGACCCCTCGGTGATCGGTTTCTTCGAGGGCTTTATCCGGCTTCTGAACCTGCGTGACCAGGTGATCCCGGCGCGGGATTTCGTCGCCGCGGTGGAAGAGCGGCAGCTGGGGCGCGAGATCGACTGCGCGGCCTTGCAGCTGGGGCTGATGGCGATGCAGCGCAACCCGCAGATCCGGGTCTCGGTAAATATGTCGGCGCGCTCGGTCGGCTATCGCCCCTGGATCGACATCCTGCGTCGCGCCTTGCAGGACTCGCCGAAGCTGGGGGCGAATCTGATCCTGGAGATCAACGAGGCCTCGGCGCTTCAGGTGCCCGATGTGCTGAAGCCCTTCATGGCCGACATGCGCGAACACGGGATCGTCTTTGCACTGGACGATTTCGGCGCCGGGATGACCTCGCTTCGTCTGCTGAAGGATCTGGGGTTCGAGATTGCCAAGATCGACGGCAGCCTGGTGAAACATGTGGACCGGCAGCCCGAGGCTCAGTCTGTCGCCCGGGCCGCTATCGCCATGGCGCAGGAACTGGGAATGTACGTCGTTGCCGAGGCGGTCGAAACCGAGGGAGAGGCGAACTGGTTTCGCGATGCGGGCGCCGGCTGCTTGCAGGGCTACCTCTTCGGCCCGCCGACCGTGACCCCTGATTTCCGGGCCTTCCGGCACGGAAGACCGAATGCCATGGGCTGAACCGGCCGCATCGGCGCGCCGCGGCGGTGGATGGCGTCTGCGTGGCAATCTGCGTGTCCCCGTCGGAGGATGCCCTGCGTCCACCGAAGGACGGTCGCTTCGTGCGACAGGTCAGCCCGGGAATGTCCACGTGACGCCAACATTCTTGCACTCGCAGCAAGATGCCCTTAGGGCTGCTACATGCGGCGCGAGCCCTTCGTGCCACAGCCTTGCAGCATGGGCGCACAGGGAGAGGATCAGACCATGACCAATGTCGTAATCGTGTCGGCGGGCCGCACCGCCGTGGGCAGTTTCAACGGCTCGTTCGCCAATACCCCGGCGCATGATCTGGGCGCGGCGGTGATCGAGGCGGTCGTCGCCCGCGCAGGGATCGACAAGGCAGAGGTCGAGGAAACGATCCTGGGTCAGGTTCTGACCGCCGGTCAGGGTCAGAACCCGGCACGACAGGCGCATATCAAGGCGGGGCTCCCGAAAGAGGGCAGCGCCTGGTCGCTGAACCAGGTCTGCGGCTCCGGTCTGCGGGCTGTGGCTCTTGGCGCGCAGCATGTGCAGCTGGGCGACGCTCGGATCGTCGTCGCGGGCGGACAGGAAAGCATGAGCCTCTCGCCGCATGTCGCGCATCTGCGCGCCGGGCAGAAGATGGGCGACCTGAACTTCATCGATTCGATGATCAAGGACGGGCTCTGGGACGCCTTCAACGGCTATCACATGGGCCAGACGGCTGAGAACGTCGCGAACCAGTGGCAGATCAGCCGCGACATGCAGGACGAATTCGCGCTGGCCAGCCAGAACAAGGCCGAAGCCGCGCAAAAGGCCGGCAAGTTCAAGGATGAGATCATTCCGTTCACGGTGAAGACCCGCAAGGGCGACACGGTGGTGGATGCCGACGAATACATCCGCCACGGCGCGACGATGGAGGCGATGACCAAGTTGCGTCCGGCCTTCGTCAAGGACGGTTCGGTCACGGCGGCGAATGCCAGCGGCATCAACGATGGCGCGGCGGCGGTGGTGCTGATGACCGAGGAAGAGGCCGCCAAGCGCGGGCTGACCCCGCTGGCGCGGATCGCCAGCTACGCGACTGCGGGATTGGACCCGTCGATCATGGGCGTCGGGCCGATCCATGCCAGCCGCAAGGCGCTTGCCAAAGCGGGCTGGAAGGTCGGCGACCTCGACCTCGTCGAAGCGAACGAGGCCTTCGCGGCGCAGGCCTGCGCGGTGAACAAGGACATGGGCTGGGATCCGTCCGTCGTGAACGTGAACGGCGGCGCCATCGCCATCGGCCACCCGATCGGTGCCTCGGGTGCCCGCATCCTGAACACGCTTCTGTTCGAGATGGGCCGCCGTGGGGCGAAGAAGGGGCTGGCGACGCTCTGCATCGGCGGGGGCATGGGTGTGGCCATGTGCCTGGAGCGGTGATCCATCGGTGCGTGCCAGCACGCACCCCACACCGATCTGCAAATCGGGCGCGCAATAATGTTGCGCGCCCGATTTCATTTCGGTAACAGGATTTCAATGGGATAGGCTGAACTACCTTAAGGAGGAGAATCACGATGGCACGGGTTGCATTGGTCACGGGCGGGTCGCGCGGCATTGGCGCGGCGATCTCGGTCGCGCTGAAGGCGGCAGGCTACAAGGTCGCGGCAAACTATGCCGGCAACGACGAGGCGGCAGCGGCCTTCACCAAGGAGACGGGAATCAAGACCTACAAATGGTCAGTCACGGATTATGACGCCTGTGCCGCCGGAGCTGCTCAGGTCGAAGCGGACCTGGGGCCGATCGACATCGTCGTCGCCAACGCCGGGATCACCCGCGACGCGCCGTTCCACAAGATGACACGCGACCAGTGGCACCAGGTCATCGACACCAACCTGACCGGCGTGTTCAACACCGTGCATCCGGTGTGGAACGGGATGCGCGACCGCAAGTTTGGCCGTGTGATCGTAATCTCCTCGATCAATGGCCAGAAGGGCCAGTTCGCGCAGGTGAACTATGCGGCAACCAAGGCCGGCGACCTCGGAATCGTGAAAAGCCTGGCGCAGGAAGGCGCGCGCGCCGGGATCACCGCGAACGCCATCTGCCCCGGCTATATCGCCACCGAAATGGTGATGGCGGTCCCTGAAAAGGTCCGGGAGTCGATCATCGCACAGATTCCCGCAGGTCGCCTTGGCGAGCCGCAGGAGATTGCGCGCTGCGTCGCGTTCCTGGCGTCGGACGAGGCCGGGTTCATCACCGGATCCACCATCAGCGCGAACGGAGGGCAGTTCTTCGTCTGATCCCTTGTCAGGGGTGAGTGTCGGACGATACAGCTTGGCCGGCCGCTTCCTGGCCGATGGAAGACCCGATTGTCCGATGCTCGCCCCATTCTTGTCGTTCGCACACCGAAGCCGCGATTCGATGTGGCGGCTGCGGTCGTGCGCACCTCGCGTCTGACAGGACGATCTGCGGCCAAGGTGGGGATGGATGTCATCCGGAGGCTGTCCGGAGACCAGAAGCTGACCATCGACGAGTATTTCGTCCAGGGCGCCTGGCTTGGTGACAGGGAAGAGAGGGCCGCCTATGTCGGCGCCAAGGCCAATCAGCGGCTGAACAGATCGCTTACCACGGTCGGAGCGGACGATCAGACGCTGCTGATGACCGACAAGTATCTGACAGGACTTATCCTGAAGGCCAGCGGCTTTCCCGCTCCGGATCTCAAGGCGGTCTATGCCGCGTTCGCCTGCTTCGGATCGGCTCCGACCTTGCGGACCGCCGGGGTGTTGGCATCCTGGCTGGAGTCCTCGGGAGAGCTTCCGGCCTTCGCCAAGCCGGTGGACGGGACGATGTCGCTGGGTTCGGTCCCGTTGATCCCTGCCGGGCCCGGAGAGGTGGACATTGGCGGCCGCGCGGTTCCGGTGGCGGCCCTGGCGCAGGAGGTCGCGCGTCAGTTTCCGCGCGGCTGGCTGATCCAGGAGCAGCTGCGCCAGCCTCCGGAAATCGAGGCTTTGATCGGTCCGGGGATCGGCACTGTCCGGTTGGTGACATTGTGGGAGGCCGACGGCCCCGAGGTCCTTTACGCCGTGTGGCGGCACCCGGCCCCGGGAACCTGGGTCGATGCAGCCATCTACGGCAAGCCGAACATCGGATGCGCGCTGGATGCCGAAGGGCGGGTCACGATGGCCCGGCTTGGCGACCTGTTCACGGGAAAGGACATCACCAACAGCCTGGTGACGCCGGACCTTCCCCTGGTGGGCCAGCAGCTGCCGCAATGGAGCGAGATCGTGGAGATCGGTCGGGCGGCGCACAGGCTGTTTCCTGGCCATGCGCTGATCGGCTGGGACTTTGCCATGACCCTGCGCGGACCCGTGATCAGCGAGGTCAATGCAAATCCCCTGCATATGTCCTATCAGCGATCCTTTCGCCGCGGCTTCCTTCATCAGGATCATCGCACTCGGCTGGATGCCGCACGGGTGCTGATGCAGGACCGCTGCAAGGCAAGGCGGACCGGCAGTCAATGACCAGAGGACGGGCAACGCTGATCGGCTTTTCGGCCGTTCTGATGTGGTCGCTTCTGGCGCTGTTCACCATTGGCAGCGCGCCGGTGCCACCCTTGCTGTTGAACGCGATATGCTTCGGGATCGGAGGCCTGATCGGGTTGATCTGGACGGCGCGGCAGGGGTTCGGGGTGCTGCGCGGGGTAAGCTGGAAGGTCTACGCCTTCGGGACCATCGGCCTCTTCGGCTATCACTTCCTGTATTTCACCGCCTTCCGGCTGTCGCCCACGGCAGAGACCGGGCTGATCGCCTATCTCTGGCCGCTGTTCATCGTGCTGATGTCGGGCCTGCTGCCGGGCGAACGGTTGCGGGCGCAGCATGTGGCGGGCGCGCTGATCGCCTTTGTCGGAGCGGCGGTGATCGTGCTGGGGCGGGGCGGAGAGGGCTCGGGTTCCGCGTTGGGGATGGCACTGGCCTTCCTTTGCGCGCTGACCTGGGCGGGCTATTCGATCCTGTCACGGCGGCTGGGCGCGGTGCCGACGGAAAGCGTCACGGTCTATTGCCTGGCGACGGCAGTCCTGTCGGCCGTCAGCCACCGGGCGCTGGAGGAAACGGTCTGGCCAGAAGGGCCGATGGGCTGGGCGGCGGTGCTGGCGCTGGGGATCGGGCCAGTCGGCGCGGCGTTCTTCACCTGGGACATCGGGATGAAGCGCGGCGACATCCAGCTTCTGGGCGTCGCAAGCTATGCGGCGCCGCTATTGTCGACGCTGGCGCTGGTTCTGGCCGGGATCGCCAAGCCGACCTGGACCATCGCCCTGGCCGCGGTGCTGATCACCGGGGGTGCGGCGCTGGCCGCACGGGCCAGCGCCGGAAAACGTCAGATTTCCTAGCTCGTGCTCAGGCGGGCAATCTCCTCCTTGATGCGCAGTTTCTGCTTTTTCAGATCGGCGATCTGCAGGTCATCCGTTCCGGGGCTGCGCTGAGCGAGTTCAACCATCTCCGAGAGAGTCTCGTGCTTCTTGCGCAGTTCCGCCAGATGCGATGCGATCGTCATGGTCATCCTCCTCGGTTGTTCACGCCCCGAGTGCAGCACGAAACCCGAGTCGTGTCATCACCTGTTACGGTCATGTGACAGAATGATCCGGCAAATTCAGCGGAGCAGTGCCAGCAGGTCGGCACCTTCGCGCAGGACGGCATTGGCCTGCAGTGTATAGCTTTCGCGGTCGCCGTCATGGGCCGGGCCCTGGTGGATGACGAAGGGGGCGAGCAGGCGGAAAGGGGCGCGTCCGCCCTTGCGGGCCTGGACGATGACGCGCAGCGCGGGTCGGCCTTCGCGCGCGGCCAAGGGCAGGACGGCGGCGGAGCCGAGCTTCGGGGCGAGAGCGGCCAGCACCTGCGGCAGTCCGTCCGATCCGCAGATCAGGGTCATCCAGCCGCCGGGGCGCAGGCGACGGGCGGCGGCGGCCACCCAGTCGGAAAGCGGTGTTTCAACCTGCATCGCCCGCGACCGCGCTGCCACCGGGGAAGCGCTGCCGCCTGAATGATAATATGGGGGATTTGCGATGACATGGTCGAAATCGCGACGAAGGGCCGAAGGCATCCGGGAAATGTCGCCCTCCTCGACCTCGACTGCGATCCGGTTCCGTTCGGCGTTGCGACGGGCAAGCTCGGCATAGGCGGGTTGCAGCTCCAGCCCCGCCAGGCCCAGGCCGGGCACGCGATGCCCCAGACACAGCACCGCCGCCCCTGCCCCGCAGCCAATGTCCAGCACAGTGTCTCCCGGCTTTGCCGGACAAGCCGCCGCGAGCAGGACCGGATCGGTGGCAGCGCGATAGCCCTTGAGAGGTTGCAGAAGACGCAGGCGACCGCAGAGGAACTTGTCGTCGGTCAGCTCGGTCTCGGCGAACATCACGGGGCCAGCGGCACATCGTTGTCGCGCATAATGGCGGTGGCGCGGAAGTGATCCTGGTCGGCCACCATCAGCCGCCGGGGCAGGATGCCGATGCTGCCATCGAGGACGCTCATGTGGACGTCCAGCGGAAAGGCCGCTATACCCTCGCCCTCAAGAAGGACGGTGGCAAAGGCGATCACGGTGGGGTCGGTCGTGCGCAGAAGCTCCTTCATGGATTCGGGTTACTCCCGCCCGGCAGGCGGGGCAAGGGCGGCATGAACGGCATGGACGGAGCGGGCGAGAGCGCGGTGGAGAAGGTCACGACGCCGCAGGACAGGTTGACCTCTGTGCTGGCCGATGACATGGCGGCGGTGAACCGGCTGATCCGGCAGCGCATGGCCAGCGAACATGCCCCGCGCATCCCGGAAGTCACCGCGCATCTGGTCGAGGCCGGGGGCAAGCGGTTGCGGCCCCTCTTGACGCTCGCTGCGGCGCGGATGCTGGGCTATGTGGGCGAGGACCATGTGAAGCTGGCGGCGACGGTGGAGTTCATCCACACCGCGACCCTGCTGCATGACGACGTGGTCGACGAAAGCCAGCGCCGCCGCGGGCGACCGACGGCGAACCTTCTGTGGGACAACAAGTCCTCGGTGCTGGTCGGGGATTACCTGTTCGCGCGCAGTTTCCAGCTGATGGTCGAGACGGGAAGCCTGCGGGTGCTGGACATCCTGGCGAATGCCTCGGCCACCATCGCCGAGGGCGAGGTGCTGCAACTGACTGCCGCGCAGGACCTGGCGACGGATGAAGCGGTCTACCTTCAGGTGATCCGCGGCAAGACGGCCGCGCTTTTCGCGGCGGCGACCGAGTCGGGTGGGGTGATCGCGGGGGCGGAGGAAGGCGAAATCAAGGCGCTGCGCGATTATGGCGATGCGCTGGGAATTGCCTTCCAGATTGTCGACGACATGCTGGATTACGGCGGTTCGGACGCAGTGATCGGCAAGAATACCGGCGATGATTTTCGCGAAAGGAAACTGACGCTGCCTTTGATCAAGGCTGTTGCCAAGGCGAGCCCGGAAGAGCGCGCCTTCTGGGTGCGCGTGATCGAGAAGGGCGCCCAGAGCGACGGCGATCTGGCACAGGCGATGGTGATTCTCCAGCGGCATGACACAATATCTGCCTGCCGTCAGGATGCCTTGGCCTGGGTTGCCCGCGCCAGAGCGGCGCTTGACAACCTGCCCGTGCATCCACTTCGAGAAATTCTTTCTGAGCTTGCAGGCTTCGTGGTAAGCCGCGTATCCTGATCTTTCGCGATCCGCGAAATGACCGAATTAGGATCATTTTTTGGACAAAGTTTTCCAATAACACACTCGGTCAATAGGGCGGTACGTCGAAGGCTGTGCCTGTCCAGACAATGTGCTTGCGGTCGATGGCTGACAGGTTCGGGTGCGGTGGCGTGGCGGGTGCGTTGGGCCCTGGGGAACGGAGCCGGACCTGTTGAGGTCCTGGTAACCCGATCCGGGTGAAGATGGATGGACCCGGGCCTGACCCGGGACGGAGTGCGGCAGATGAAATTCTTCGACTGGCTTTTTCGGCGGCAGGCGAAACCGGCGCGTGGGGCGCGGTTCGACGGCAGCGAGGCCGAACAGATCGAGGCGACCAAGGCGGCGATCGAGACGGTCGCCCGGGGCAATGGCCCCGCCGCCGGACGCTTTCCGAAACTGTCCGATGGCGCGCCCGAGGTGCTGACCCGGACCGAGAACAGCGCGGTGGTGGCGAAGGAAGGCCCGGCGCCCGTCGTCAACATCTGGGAGATGGAAGAGGAGCCGGAAGCATCGGCCCCGGCCCCGGTGCCGACCCCTGCCCGCGAGATTGCGGCCGATGCCGGCGCCCGGCGGCGCGCAACCCGGACCAAGACCAGGGTGCTCGGGTTCGAGCCCCAGCCCGCAGCCGTGGTGCCTCTGTTCGACGAAGGCAGGATGGACGAGTCGATCGAGCCTGGCGACAAGGCCGGGGTGGTGATGTATCCCACCGGCTGGCTGGTGATCAAATCCGGCCCGGGGCGGGGCGCGGCCTTCCCGGTGATGCGCGGCATTTCGCAGATCGGCCGCGGCTCGGACCAGACCATCGCGCTCGACTTCGGCGACATGGCGATCTCGCGGCAGAACCACGCCGCCATTGCCTATGACCCGATGACGCACCAGTTCCATGTCGGCCATGGCGGCAAGTCGAACCTGGTGCGGCTGAACGGCAAGCCGCTCCTGTCGACAGCGGTGGCGGGCGATGGCGATGAGATTCAGATCGGAGAGACCACCCTGGTGTTGAAAGTGTTGTGTAATGCCGACTTCAATTGGTCGGCGGTGGACTCCGAGGGAGACGCGGATGATATGGCGATCGCGTGAGCCGCGCTATGACGTCGCCTCGGGCATCAGCCAGGGCGCGCGCGACTATCAGGAGGATGCGATCACCGCCGACTTCCCCGTCGGGGCCGAGGCCGGATTCGTGGTGCTTGCCGACGGGATGGGCGGACATGCGGCAGGCGACGTCGCCTCGAAGATCGTCCTGACCGAGGTTTTCAGCGAGCTGAAGTTCCATTTCGCCGATGTGGTCGCTTTCGAGACACGGGCGCCGGAGATCTTGCGCAATGTCGCGGACCTGGCGAACGAGACCCTGCGCCAGCACACCCGCAGCCACCCGGAAACCGACGGGATGGGGGCAACGCTGGTGGTGCCCGCGCTGGTGGAGAACCGGCTTTGGTGGATCTCGATCGGCGACTCGCCGCTGTTCCTCTTTCGCAATGGCAGGCTGAGCCAGCTGAACGAAGATCATTCGATGGCGCCGCAGATCGACTTCATGGTGAAGTCCGGCCTGATGGACCCGCAGGTCGCAGCCAATCACCCGGATCGCAACTGCCTGATCTCGGTGCTGATGGGCACGCGGATTCCGAAGATCGACTGCCCGGCGAAACCTTTCGAGCTGCTGGCGGGTGACATCGTGGTCTGCTCCTCCGACGGCTTGCAGTTCCTGACCAACGCCCAGATCGAGAAGGTGCTGGCAAAATACCGCAAGACCCGCTCGACCGAGATTGCCGAGCGTCTGCTGGACGAGCTCGCCCGGCTGGACGATCCCGACCAGGACAATATCAGCTTCACCGTGATCAAGGTCAACGATGCCTCGGTCCGCCCGAGAGGAGAGCGCCCGCGTGGTCCGTCGATGGCGGTGGCCCGGCCGCGCCGCCTGACCACGGTGGCGCCCGACCATGTGGTGCTGCCGATTGCGAAGCCGGCCCCGGTGGCAGTCGCGGTTCCGGGCGCCGATCCGGCGCTCGCGCGGACCCCGCGCCCGCCGGTCAGGGCGGTGCAAGAAAGCAACCCTGCACAAGCGGTAGAGGATTTGTCGGCAGTAAGGTTGCGGCCAAGGCGAGTCACCGTCATAAAGTAAGACATGGCAGATCCGGACGGAGAACTGACAGTCGCCCAGCGGCTCGGCCGCGCACTTGACCGGGGACTCTTGCCTGCCGGCGGCCCTGCGGAAGCCGCCGAACGTCTGATCGAACGGCTGGAGCGTCCGGCCCGGGTTGCCTTGCTTGGCCTGCCGGGGTCGGGCAAATCATCGATCCTGAACCTGTTGGTGGGCAGCATCGTCGTACCCGAGACGCTGCGGCTGCCGACGATCATCGTCCAGCACGGCGACGTGTCGCGGATGGTCTGTACCCTGACCGACGGCACGACCAGGATCCTGCCCGGCCATGACCTTGCCGAGGTCCTGCCGCTGGCCCCCGCGCTGGTGACGTTGGAGATGGACCTGCCCGCCCTGAAGGTGATCAGCCTGCTGGAGGTCTCTGCCGGGCCGATGGAAGCCGAGCAGAAGCGCGCCGCGACCTGGGCCAGCAAGCGGGCGGATATCGTGATCTGGTGCTCGACCTCCTACCTGCCGAAGGAGCAGGCGGTGTGGGAAAGCCTGCCGGATTCGGTCAAGGACAACAGCTTCATGTTCCTGACCAAGGTCGATCTTCTGGGCAGCCGCGAGTCGGCCGTGGCGATGCACGACCGGGTGGAGCTGCGCGCGGGCGAGGAGTTCCGTCAGATCCTGTCGATCTCGGCCAAGCAGGCGCGGACAGCAATGCCGACGGGGGGCGCGGTGAACCGTGAGCTGTTCCGCGACAGCGGAGCCTCGGCGGTGATCGCGGCGATCAAGACGCGCGTCCAGTCCGGGCGGCGGGCCGACATGGACACCGCCGAGCTTCTGCTGGCGCGGCATGTCGAGGCGAGCGAGCTGGTCGCCCGCCGCTTTGCCGAGCCGGGTGAAGAGGCCGAAGTGTCAAGGGCCTGGACGCCGCCGCCGGAGCCGGAGGCCGAGGTTGCCACCGCAGGGGATACGCCGCTCGCGGCGGATGGCAGGCCCCCCGAAACGGTGGAGGCGGAGGCGGAGTCCGAAGGAGCGGTGGAGCCCGAAGCGGCGGAAGCGGAAGAGGTCGCGGAGGAAGCGACCGAAGACGTCGCGGAAGCGGCGACGCCCCCAGAACCGGAAGCCCCTGCGCCGGTTGAAACCCCGGAGCCGGAACCCGCAGCGGAGCCGGCCTCGCGTCGGAGGTTTGCCGACCGGATCAAGCGCGTGGCGACCGAGGGCGATGCGGCGGCCGCGCCGATGGTGCCGCTGAAATCAACCTGGAAGTCGAAGGCCGAGGTAGAGGCTGCGCCGGAACCGGAACCGGAACCTCCGCGCGTCGCGCGACCGAGCGAGCCTGCGCGGCGCCCGCGCACCCAGGCCCAGCCGGTTGCCGGGGAGGCCGACGATCTGGCGCGCACGGTGGCCAATGTGGTCTCGTCGCCGGACATGGCCTCGCCGGATGCCGAAGCCCCCGAGCCTGACCCGGAGCCCCAACCCGAAGCCGAACCGCGTGAGCGGCGACCGCGCGCTGTCACCCCGCGACCGGCGCGCGCAGAAGCCGAACCCGCCCGGACCGCGCGTCCGCAGCTTTTCGGCGGTCGCCGCCCGGCACCGGGCGGCGAGCCCCTGCCTGACCTATCGTCCCTGCGGGCGACGCCGGAGGAGATTGCCGCCTCGGCCGAGGCGCGCGAGCAGGAACTGGAGGAAGAACCGGACGATCCGACGACCGAGGAGGATTGGACCGAACCGGAGGCGGTGGAAACCGAGGCAGAGGCGCCCATGGCCGAACCGGCGGTTTCCCGGCCTGATCGCAGTGCCCGGCCGGTCGACCGCGCAAGCATCCCAGTAGAACCGCCGCCACGCACCGATCCGATACCGCGTGCGACGCCGGTGACACGCTCGAAATCCTACGAGCCGGTGGCCGCCCGGCCCGCAGCGGACGAGTTTTCGCCCCGGTCGATCATGATGCGCGACCGGCGGGTGGAGCCGGAAACGCCCGCCCCGCGCCGGGAACGCGCGCGGATCACCGCCCGCGCCCAACCCGCCGCCGCCGCACCCGTGCCCGCCGCGCCGGTGTCGGGCAGCGAGCAGGCGCTTGTGGATGAGGCGATCAGTCTGATTCTCTCAAGGTCGGCAGCACTGGAGCGCGAGATCGACCCCGACTCGAAGGTACCGGTCGATCTGGTCCTTGATCACACAAGGGAAACCGGTGAACTTATACAATCGGTGGTTGCAATAGCTCAATCCGAACCGCTGCGCCGAATCAACAGCGACCTCGGCGAGGTGATGGACCTTATCCTGTTGATGCAATTGGAAAGAGGCCATGCACCCGCTGATGATGCCCTCACGTTGATCTTACAACTTCGACGCGAATTGGAAACATTGCGCGTGGTGTGACATCATTGTGAGCGTAGAATCGTCAAGAATGTGCCCAATTGGGACCACTTTCCAAACTTATGACATCATTGCGGGGGCTTGTGTCTTTGACCGCTCGACTTAGATACCGCGGACGAGCGATCGGACGAAGCGATCCCGCAAGTGTGAGGTGATCATGGGACTGGGTGCCGTAGCAGAACACCAGGACGCGCCGGAAGACGTGGCCGTCCAGGAACCGGATGTCGCGCTGAAGCGCAACTTCCCGGGGCTGGGGCGCATTGCCGATGCGATCACCCAGTTCGAGGACGTGCTGCGCGATTTCGTCACCATGGCCGATCCGGACACGGCGAAGAAAGTCACCCGGATCATGAGCCAGGTCCGCGAGGTCGAACCCTCGGTCACGGTGATCGGCCAAATCAAGGCGGGCAAGACCTCGCTTCTGAACGCGATGATCGGGGCGCCTGGGCTTCTGCCCACCGACGTGAACCCCTGGACCTCGGTCGTCACCTCGCTGCACATCAACACGCCCTCGCCCGAGCTGAACGTGAAGGCGAAGTTCAAGTTCTTCGACAACGCCGAATGGGAAAAGCTGGTCTCGAACGGCGGGCGGATCGGCCAGCTGGCGGCCCGCGCCGGAGCGGATGACGAGCTTGAGAAGCTGCGCCTGCAGGTGGTGCAGATGCGCGAGAAGGCGCAGGCGCGTCTGGGCCGCAAGTTCGAAATGCTTCTGGGAACCGAGCATCGCTACGGTACGGTGGATGACGCGTTGCTGCGTCGCTATGTCTGCGTCGGCGACGAGGAGGCGGGCGGGGCCGAACAGGGCCGCTTCACCGATATCACCAAGTCGGCCGACCTCTATATCGAGCGCGAGGATTTCCCGGTCATGCTGTGCGTGCGCGACACGCCCGGCGTGAACGACACCTTCATGATGCGCGAGCAGATCACGATCAACGCCGTGCGTGACAGCCGGTCCTGTATCGTGGTCCTGTCCGCCCATCAGGCGCTGACGACGATGGACATGGCGCTGATCCGCCTGATTGCGCACCGCCAGTCCCGCGAGATCATCATCTTCGTCAACCGGATCGACGAGTTGCCGGACCCCGCAAACCAGGTGCCGGAGATTCACCGCGCGATCCTGGAGACGCTGGAAAAGAACAACGCCCCGCCGGACATCGACATCATCTACGGCTCGGCCCACTGGGCGAATGCGGTCTTGGAAGGCAAGATCGACGAGATGACCGATGACAGCACCGAATCGGCCATCAACTGGACCCGGGCTGCCTTTGCCGACAAGATGAACACCTGGTCGGCCGAGCAGCTTGTCTGGCATGCGTCCGGCGTGCCCGCGCTTCTGGATGCCCTGGGTCAGCGGATGTATGAAGGCCCGGTGCATGAGGCGCTGCAGAAATCCGCGCGTCAGGCGTTGAACCTGGCGCAGAGCCTTGACGTGGTCGATCAGGTCCGGATCCTGGAATCTGACGGCCAGTTGAACCGGACGATGACGACCCAACAGCTCGACGTCGAGCTGAAGCGCGTCGAGACCGCCGCAATCGAGAAACTCACGCATCTCTCGGACGTGGCCTGCAAGGATTTCACCAACCGGATCGACCAGAGCTATGAGCGGTTCCTTGAGCGGGCGACCAATAGCCTGATCGAGCACCTTCAGGCCAACGGCGAAGATGCGACCTGGCATTACAGCCCGCTTGGTCTGCGGATGCTGCTGAGTTCTTCCTATCAGGTCGTGCTGAAGAAGATGCACGCCATTGCCGCCGAGGTGAACAACGAAGCGGCTGCAAAGATTGCCGACCTCTACGGCCAGACATTTTCGATCACTGTCGAGGGCTTCAAGATCGAGACGCCGGTTGTCTCGTATATTCCGCCGCCGATCAATCTTGGCCAGACGATCGCGCTGGACTTGCAGGTCAGCTGGTGGAAGGGCTGGTGGCAACGCCGGCGGGGCTACAAGGCCTTTGCCCAGGACTTCTACAATCTGATCCGGGCCGAAACCGACCCGATCATCAATGATCTGAAGACGATTCAGATCGGCCTGTTCCGCGAGCGGACACAGGATACATTGCGCGACTTCCTCCAGG
>NZ_JAEULO010000070.1 GCF_016793705.1 Tabrizicola sp. | reverse complement strand
ATGGTGCCCAGAGCCGGAATCGAACCAGCGACACGCGGATTTTCAATCCGCTGCTCTACCAACTGAGCTATCTGGGCACCGTTGGGTGGCGGGGTGATACCCAAGCTGCGGGGGGCTGTCCAGAGGGAAAACGCCCTCAGTGCGGCTTCGGCGGGGTGTCGTCCGGTGCGGGATCTTCAACCTCTTTCTCGGCTTCTGCCGGGATGCGATAGCCCTCCGTCAGCCATCGGCCAAGATCGACATCGGCGCAGCGGCGCGAGCAAAACGGACGGTAGTCGGGAGAGGCCTGCTTGCCACAGATCGGGCATGTCATGACAGAAGCTCGGTCAGCGGCAGGCGGTCGCGCTTGCGGGTCAGCTCGTAGAGGCCAAGCGTCGTCCAACCGGCAAGGTTCGTCTCGCCCTCGGCCTTGAATGCGGCCTTCATGACCTGGTCGAGGATGTGCCGGTCGCGCTTCGGCATCGGCGCAAAATCCACCACCACCTGCCCGCCCAGCCCCCGCAGCCGCAGCTGCCGTGGCAGGTCGCGGGCGGCGGCGATATTGGCCTTCAGGCTTGCTGCCGGAGAGGTGTCGGGGCCGGTGTTCACATCGACCGCCACCAGGGCGCGCGTCGGCTCCAGCATCATATGTGCCCCCGCCTCCAGCGCGACACGCGGGCTACGCAGGGCATCCAGCGCCTCGGTCACGCCGTGGCGGCCAAAGCTTTCGGGATCGGTGTCGGCATCGTCCACCGCCGGGTCCAGCCAGTCGCGGAAGGCAAGGTCATGCGCCGAGGGGCCGTCGACCAGAAGCTCCGGCGGGCCGCTCAAGTCGGCCAGAACCGCCTCGGCGAGGCCACGCATCGCGGCGATGTCCTCCGCTATGGCGGTATCCTCGGCCTCAAGGCAGCCAGAGCGCAGGATCAGGCCCAGCCGTTCGTCCGCCCCTGCCATCCCCGTCTCGGCCATGTCGGCAAGATCGGCGCGACGCTCCTCATCCTTGATCCGGCGCGAGATGTTCAGGCCGGGCGCGTCCGGCGTAAGGATGGCGAAGCGCGACTTGAAGAGCAGCCGCGTGGCGACCGGAATGGCCTTGCCGGGTTCGGTCGGCCCCGTCACCTGCACAAGCAGGCGCTGGCCGGGTGCGACACCGGAAATCTGGCGCAGGAAACCGGAGCCGGCAGGCAGCTTCACGAAGATGCCGCCCTGCCCCTTGACCGGACGATCAGCAACCGCGCGGTAGATCGCGCCGGGGACCGCCACATCGCCCGCCGGATCGATGGCAAGCTCTTCCAGCCGCCCGTCGATCATCAGCGCGGCCGCCTGACGGCCCTCGATCTCGTCCAGCACCAGAACGCGGCCCTTCATTCCTGCCTCCAGACCGGATAGCCGACTGCCGAGAGAAGCGCTGCTGTCTCGGCCACCGGCAGGCCCATGATGCCGGTAAACGACCCCGAAATCCATGGAATCAGCGCGCCCGCAAGCCCCTGGATGCCGTAGCCGCCCGCCTTGCCCTGCCATTCTCCGCTGGCGAGATAGCCGTTGATCTCGGCGTCGGAGAGGCGCTTCATCTTGACGGTGCTGACACTTTCGCGCACCAGTACGCGCGCACCCCGGCGCACCGCGATGGCGGTAATCACCTGATGCCTGCGGCCCCCCAGAGCCGTCAGGAAAGCTGCGGCCTCGCCCGCGTCTGCGGGTTTGCCAAGGATGCGGCGGCCAAGCGCGACGGTGGTGTCGGCGCAGAGCACCACGTCATCGGGACCGGAAGGCACGGCGCGTGCCTTCTCCTCTGCCAGCCGCAGGCAATAGGGCCGGGGCAATTCTCCCCTGCGGGGGTCTTCGTCGATGTCAGGGGGCAGGATCAGGTCGGGTACGATCCCGAGCCCCGCCAGCAATTCCTTCCGGCGCGGGCTGCCCGATCCAAGGATGAATTTCACTTGAAGCGATAGTTGATGCGGCCCTTCGACAGGTCATACGGGGTCATTTCGACCTGCACCTTGTCACCGGCCAGAACCCGGATGCGGTTCTTGCGCATCTTGCCTGCCATGGTCGCGATCAGTTCATGGCCGTTCTCGAGTTCGACCCTGAATGTCGCGTTCGGCAGGAGTTCCTTCACGACACCGGGGAATTCGAGAATGTCTTCCTTGGCCATGGTCTCTCCATTGCAGACGGGCCCACGGGGTGGCCGCAGGCTTCCGGGGGGCGATATGCCCGCGAAAGGGGCGGTTTACAAGCGGATTCTGGTGCGACTCAGGTCCGCAGGCGGAAGCGCTGGATCTTTCCGGTCTGCGTCTTCGGCAGCGCGTCGGTAAAGACCACCCGGCGGGGATACTTGTAGGGCGCGATGGTGCGCTTCACGTGATCCTGCAGGATCTTCACCAGAAGCCCGTCCGGAAGGTGCCCCGGCGCAAGCACGACATGGGCCTCGACGATCTGCCCGCGCTCTTCGTCCGCAGTGCCGATCACCGCGCATTCCAGCACCGCCGGATGCGACAGGAGCGCCGCCTCCACCTCCGGCCCGGCAATGTTGTAGCCCGCGCTGATGATCATGTCGTCCGACCGGGCGGCAAAGTGGAAGCGGCCCTCCTCGTCCTGCCAGAAGCTGTCGCCGGTGAGGTTCCAGCCCGCCTTGACGTAGCTCTTCTGCCGCTTGTCAGACAGATAGCGGCAGCCGGTCGGCCCGCGCACCGCCAGCCGCCCGACTTCCCCGCGGGGAAGTTCGGCCATGTCCTCGCCGACGATCTTCGCCTCGTAGCCCGTCACGGGGCGGCCGGTACAGGCAGGCTGGTGGTCGTCAAAGCGGTTGGTGATGAAGATATGCAGCATCTCCGTGGCGCCGATCCCGTCCAGCATCGGCTTGCCGGTCTTGGCCATCCATTCCTCGTAGACCGGACCGGGCAGCGTTTCCCCCGCACTGACGGCGGCGCGCAAGGAGGACAGGTCCGCCCCTTCCGCCATCGCCTTCAGCATCACGCGGTAGGCCGTGGGTGCGGTGAAGCAGACCGTTGCCCGGTGCTTCTGGATGATCTCGATCATGTTCGGCGGACTGGCCTGCTCCAATAGCGCCGCCGCGGCGCCGAAGCGCAGCGGGAACACGGCCAGCCCGCCAAGCCCGAAGGTGAACGCCAGCGGAGGCGAGCCGATGAAGACGTCCTCCGGCGTGACGCCAAGCACTTCCTTCGCATAGCCGTCCGCGATGATCATCAGGTCGCGGTGGAAATGCGCCGTGGCCTTGGGCTCCCCGGTCGTGCCCGAGGTAAACCCCAGAAGCGCCACGTCGTCGCGCCCGGTCTGCACCGCCTGGAACTTCACCGATTTCGACAGCGCCACCCGGTCCAGCTCGGCGTCATGGTTCGCGGTGCCGTCGAAGCCAACCACCGTCCGCAGGAATTTCGATGTCTTGGCGCAGGCGACAAGCTCCTCCATCAGCCGCGTGTCGCAGAGCGCATGGGTGATCTCGGCCTTGTCGACGATCTGGCTCAGCTCTCCAGCGCGCAGCATCGGCATGGTGTTGACTACCACCGCGCCCGCTTTCGTCGCCGCAAGCCAGCAGGCCACCATCGCCGGGTTGTTGGCCGACCGGATCAGCACCCGGTTGCCGGGCCTGACCCCGTAATCCTCGACCAGCGCATGGGCGATGCGGTTCGACCAGTCGGCCAGCTCCTTGTAGGTCCGGCTGCGCCCGTTGCCGATCAGCGCGGTGTTGTCGCCAAACCCCTTCGTCACCATCGCGTCGGTCAGTTCCACCCCGGCATTCAGCCAGTCGGGGTAGTCGAAACCAGCCAGTTTTATGACCGGCCAGTCCTCGGGGGCGGGCAGACGGTCACGGGTGAATGTATCGCTATGTCCTGTCGGTCCAAGCATTGCGGAGTCCTCCCAAACCCTGTGCGTCACGACTTCGGAATGACGGCGGTCGCCTCGATTTCCACTTTGGCCCGGTCCTCGACCAGCGCCACCACCTGCACCAGGGCCATTGCCGGGTAATTCCGCCCGATGACGGCCTTGTACACCGCGCCCAGGTCCTTCAGCCGATCCAGGTATTCGCGCTTGTCCGTGACATACCAGGTCAGCCGCACCAGATGCTCCGGTCCCGCCCCGGCACAGGCCAGCACCTCGACGATGGATTTCAGCGCCTGTTCGACCTGGCCCACGAAATCATCCGTCTCGAAGTCCTGCTCGGCGTTCCAGCCGATGATCCCGCCGGTAAACACCATCCGCCCCTCGGCTGCCATGCCGTTGGCGTAGCCTTTGGCAGGCTTCCAGTGCTTCGGATGAAGGATCTCATGCATCCTGCGTCTCCCTGTAGTGATCCAGCGCCGCCCGCATCTCTGATGGCCAGGGCGCCGCTTTCATCTGGTTGATCCAGGCAACCGTCATCCGGACCTGCAACCGTGGGCCGTCCGGCCCGAAACCCTCGACCAGCACCCGCGTCGAGGAGCCACCGATCTTCTCGACCTTCAGCGTGAAGCGCACCTTGTCGCCCAGACGTGACGGGCGCTGGAACGCCGCCTCGATCGCGACCGTCGGGACGCCGTTCGACGCCCCGTCGTTGTGCATCTGCGCGAAGGAGCGGCCGACCACATCGGCGAAGAAATTCTCGACGACCGAGTTCACCATCTCGAAATAGCGTGGATAGAAGACGATCCCCGCAGGGTCGCAATGGTTGAACTCGATCTGGATCAGGCGCTCATAGGTCATCCCAGAAGGCCCCGCGCGATGATGATGCGCTGGACGTCGCTGGCGCCCTCGTAAATGCGCAAGGCCCGGATTTCGCGATACAGGCTTTCGACCGCAAAGCCCTGCCGCACCCCGTCGCCGCCGTGCAACTGCACCGCCATGTCGATCACACGGCTCGCCGCCTCGGTGGAGTAGAGCTTCGCCATCGCCGCCTCGCGGCTGACCCGCGCGGCGCCCATGTCCTTCACCCAGGCCGCCCGGTAGACCAGCAGCGCCGAGGCGTCGATCTCCAGCGCCATGTCGGCAAGGTGCCCCTGCACCAGTTGCAGCTCCGACAGCGCCTGCCCCTGGATGCGGCGGCCCTGCGTGCGCGCCAGCGCCTCGTCCAGCGCCCGCCGGGCAAACCCCAGCGCCGCCGCGCCGACGGTGGAGCGGAAAACGTCCAAGACCGACATGGCGATCTTGAAGCCATCGCCCGGCTTGCCGATCAGCGCCTCCTCGGGCAGCTCCACGTCGTTCAACCGCAGATGCGCCAGCGGATGCGGCGCCATCACTTCGATCCGGCTCACCACCTCCAGCCCCTTGGTCGCCGCAGGCATGAGGAAGGCCGACAGCCCCTTCGCCCCCGGCGCCTCGCCGGTGCGGGCGAAGATCACGTAGACGTCGGCTATCCCGCCATTCGAGATATAGGTCTTCTCGCCGTTGAGCCGCCAGCCGCCCGGCACCTTCTCTGCCATGGTCGCCGTGGCCGCCACATCCGACCCCGACCCCGGCTCGGTCAGCGCAAAGCCGGAAATCGCCTGCCCCGCCCGCGTCTTCGCCAGCCATTCCCGCTGCCCCGCCGTGCCGAACAGAGACACCGCCCCCATCCCCAGCCCCTGCATCGCAAAGGCGAAATCCGCCAGCCCGTCATGCCGCGCCAGCGTCTCGCGGATCAGGCACAACGAGCGCACATCCAGCCGCTCCCCCTCCCCCGCGCCGGAGTGCCCAAGCCAGCCTCCCGCCCCCAGCGCCGCGACCAGCCCCTTGCAGGCAGCGTCCACATCACCATGCGACACCGGCAGATTGGCCACGCACCACTCTTCCAGCGCCGCCGCCATTTCGCGGTGGCGGGGCTCGAAGAACGGCCAGGAAAGGAAACTCTGATCTGCCATTTTCTGTCTCTGAATATCCCGGGGTCCGGGGCAGCGCCCCGGGGCTCAGTCACCCGCGAAGACGGGTTTCTCCTTGGCGACGAAGGCCCGATAGGCCCGCTCGAAGTCCTTGGTCTGCATGCAGATCGCCTGGGCCTGCGCCTCGGCCTCGATCGCCTGCTCCAGCCCCATGTTCCATTCCTGGTTCAGCTGGGTCTTGGTGATCCCATGCGCAAAGACCGGCCCCGAGGCCAATCGCCGGGCCAGGGCCATCGCCTCGGCCTCCAGAACCTCGGGCGCATGAAGCGCGTTCCAGAAGCCCCAGTGTTCTCCCTCCTCGGCCCCCATCACCCGGCCGGTGTACAGAAGCTCCGCCGCCCGGCCCTGCCCGACGATCCGGGGCAGCATCGCACAGGCGCCCATGTCGCAGCCCGCAAGCCCCACCCGCGTGAACAGGAAGGCGCATTTGGCAGCGGGCGTCGCCAGCCGCAGGTCCGAGGCCATCGCGATGATCGCGCCCGCCCCCACCGCCACCCCATCCACCGCCGCGATGATCGGTTTCCCGCAGGAAATCATCGCCTTGACCAGATCGCCGGTCATCCGCGTGAAAGCCAGCAGGTCCTTCATCGGCAGGCCGATCAGCGGGCCGATGATGTCATGCACATCGCCCCCCGAACAGAAGTTCCCGCCATTTGACGCAAAGACCACCACGTCCACATCCGTCGCATAGACCAGTGCGCGGAAGCTGTCGCGCAATTCCGCATAGCTGTCGAAGGTCAGCGGGTTCTTGCGGTCGGGCCGGTTCAGCCGCACCACGGCAATCCGGTCCTTCACCTCCCACAGGAAATGCTCCGGCTTCAGACCGGCCATCGTCGTCCCCACCGAAAAGCTCATCTTCCCATCCTCTTCAGGATCGCCGTCATCTGCTCCAGTTCCTCGTCCCTCAGCCCTGCGAACAGACGCGCCACTTCCGCCTCGTGCCCCTCGGCCATGGTCTCGAAAGCCGTCGTCCCCTCCGCCGTCAGTGCCACATGCACCGTCCGCCGGTCCAGTTCCGAGGGCGTCCGCCGGACCAGTTCCTCGGCCTCCAGCCGGTCCACCACCGCCGTCGCATTGCCGTTCGACACCAGAAGCATCCGGGAAAGCTCGCTCATCGTGACGCCCTCGCGGCGGCGGTAGAGCGCGGCCATCACGTCGAACCGCGGCAAGGTGGTGTCGTGATTGACCCGCAGGTATTCGCGCAACCCGTTTTCAGCCGCCCGGGTCACGCCCAGCAGCCGGATCCACATCTTCAGCCGCCGCTTCGATCCCTCGCTCACACCTCGCCCCCCGAAATGGTCAGGCAAGCCCCGTTCACGCCCGACGCCACGTCAGAGGCCAGGTACAACGCCGCCGCCGTCACTTCCGCGGGTTGGTAAAGCCGCCCCTGAGGGCTCAGACCCTCCAGCGCCGCCCGCGCCTCGGCCAGGCTCTTGCCGGTCTTATCCGCGATCACCTGCGCCGAATGTTCCGTCATCGGCGTGTCGAGGAACCCCGGACAGATCGCGTTGACCGTGATCCCCTTCCGCGCCACTTCCAGCGCCAGCGACCGCACCATGCCGATCACCCCATGCTTCGCCGCGGCATAGGGCGCGACCTTGGCATAGCCCTTCAGCCCCGCCGTCGAGGCCACCGCGATCAGCCGCCCCTCGCCCCGGAACTGGCCAAGCGCCGCGCGGAAGGTCAGGAACACGCCGGTCAGGTTCACCGCAATCATCGCGTTCCACTGGGCCAGCGAGGTCTTCGCCAGCACCCCGCTGTCCGCCGCGCCCGCATTGGCGATGACAATGTCGCAAGGCCCGGCCTCCCGGAACATCGCCGCGACCGAGGCCTCGTCGGTCACATCGGCAGTCACCCAGCGCGCACCCAGCGGCTCTGCCACCGCCTTCAGCGCCTCAGCCCGGCGGCCCGCGATCACCACCTCCGCCCCCGCCTCGGCAAAGCCGCGCGCAAGGTCGGCCCCGGCACCGGAACCGCCCCCCGTGATCAATACGCGCTTGCCCTGAAGCGTCATACCCGGATCACCTCTTGCGCCCGCGCCTGCAAGCGCAGCGCCTGGTCGCGGCCGTTGAGATAGGGATTCGGCCAGAAGACGCCCTCGTCCCCCGCCTTCACCGCCGCGTGCAGCGTCCAGTAGGGATCGGCCAGATGCGGTCGCGCCAGCGCCACCAGATCGGCGCGCCCTGCCAGCAGGATGCCGTTCACCTGATCCGCCTCGGTGATGTTGCCGACCGCCATCGTCGCCAGCCCCGCCTCATTGCGGATACGGTCGCTGAACGGGGTCTGGAACATCCGGCCATAGACCGGCTTTGCGTCCGTGCTGGTCTGCCCGGCGCTGACGTCGATGATATCCGCCCCGGCTTCCGCGAAGGCCTTGGCGATCTCCACCGCCTCCTCCGGCGTCACCCCTTCATCGCCCACCCAGTCACTCGCCGAAATCCGCACCGACATCGGCTTGTCCTCGGGCCACACGGCCCGCATCGCGCGGAACACCTCCAGCGGCCAGCGCAGGCGGTTCTCCAGACTGCCACCGTACTCATCCGTCCGGATGTTCGATTTCGGGCTGATGAAGGAGGAAATCAGATAGCCATGCGCCGCATGAAGTTCGATCATGTCAAATCCGGCACGCTCGGCCATCTTGGTCGAGGCGACGAACTGTTCGCGCACCGCATCCATGTCCGCCCGCGTCATCGCCTTCGGCACCGCATTGCCCGCGCTCCACGGGATCGCACTCGCGCTCATCACCGGCCAGTTGCCCGACGCCAGCGGGGCGTCCCCCTCCTCCCAGCCGAGTTGCGTGCTGCCCTTCCGCCCCGAATGACCGATCTGGCAGCAGAGCTTCGCATGGGTCTCGGCATGGACGAAATCGGCCAGTCGCTTCCACGCTACCTCATGCTCGGGCGCATAAAGCCCCGGACAGCCCGGCGTGATCCGCCCCTCGGGCGAGACGCAGGTCATCTCGACATAGACCAGACCCGCCCCGCCCTTGGTCCGTTCGGCGTAATGCGAGAAGTGCCAATCGGTCGGGCATCCGTCCACCGCCTTGTACTGCGCCATCGGCGACACGACGACGCGGTTCTCCAGCCGCATCCCGCGCAGCTGGAACGGCGCGAACATCGGCTGACGGCCCGCCTGCCCCCCGGCCTGGCGCTGGAACCAGTCCTCGGCCTTGCGCAACCACTCCGGATCACGCAACCGCAGATTCTCATGCGAAATCCGCTGGCTGCGGGTCAACAGCGAATAGGCGAACTGCATCGGCGCCATGTCCAGATAGCGCTCGACCCGCTCGAACCACTCCAGGCTGTTCCGCGCCGCCGATTGCAGGCGCAGGACCTCGACCCGCCGCTCCTCCTGATAGCGCTGGAAGGCGGCCTCCATCGTCGGTTCGGAATGCAGGTAATCCGCCAGCGCGATCGCCGAGTCGAAGGCCAGCCGCGAGCCCGAGCCGATGGAATAATGCCCCGTCGCCGCCGCGTCGCCCATCAGCACGACATTGCCGTTGTACCACCGCTCGCACAGCACGCGCGGGAACTGCATCCAGACCGCGCTGCCCCGCAGGTGATTGGCGTTCGAGATCAGGTCGTGACAGCCCAGATGCTTCGCGAAGATCCGCTGGCAGGTGGCGACGATCTCTTCCTTCGACATCTCGGCGAAGCCCGCCCGGTCCCAGGTCTCGGGCATGCAGTCGACGATGAAGGTCGCGGTGTCATTGTCGAACTGGTAGACATGCGCCCAGAACCAGCCCCACTCGGTCTCCTCGAAGATGAAGGTGAAGGCGTCGTCGAATTTCTGGTGCGTGCCCAGCCAGATGAACTTGACCAGCCGCTGGTCGATGTCGGGCTTGAACACCTCGGCATATTCCTTGCGCACCAGGCTGTTGATCCCGTCCGTCGCCACCACCAGGTCATAATCCTTGCGGTAATCCTCGGCCGACTTGAACTCCGTCTCGAAGCGCAGGTCCACCCCAAGCTCACGCGCGCGGTCCTGCAACAGAAGCAGCATCTTCATCCGGCCGATCCCGGCAAAGCCATGCCCGCCCGACACGATCCGTTCGCCGCGATGCACCACGGCAATGTCGTCCCAATAGGCGAAGCTCGCCTTGATCGCCTCGTAGGATTGCGGATCGTTCTTCTTCATCCGCGCCATCGCGTCGTCCGACAGCACGACACCCCAGCCGAACGTGTCGTTCGCTTTGTTCCGCTCCAGAACCGTGACCTGGTGCGAAGGATCGCGCAGCTTCATCGAGATGGCGAAATACAGGCCCGCCGGACCACCCCCAAGGCAAAGAACTTTCACCTGACCCTCCGAGTCCCTGACTGACCGGAGCCTGCCACCGTGATAAAATAATTTCAAGCTTGAAATTTCTAGCTTGAAATTACGTGCCGCCAGTGCAGGATGCAAAGCATGGATCTGATCGTCGAACCGCAGGGGGCCTGGACCCGGCTGGTGCTGAACCGGCCGCAGGCGAAGAACGCGCTGAACACCGCGCTTCTGGCGCAACTGGCGGGGGTGTTGACCGAACTCGCGGGCGACCCTGCCTGTCGCGCAGTGCTCTTGACCGGCGCCGATGGCAACTTCGCCGCCGGGGCCGACATCGGCGAGATCGAGGGGAAATCTTCGGCGGATGGCGCAGCAGACCCCCGCAAGGCGCATTGGGCCCGCATCCGCGCCTTTCCGAAGCCGCTGGTCGCCGCCGTGGACGGTTTCGCCCTGGGCGGCGGGTTCGAACTGGCGCTGATGGCCGATTGTTTTGTGCTGGGGGCGACGGCGCGGGTCGGCCTGCCCGAGACGAACCTCGGCCTGATCCCCGGCGCGGGCGGGGCGCAGCGGTTGTTGTCGCTGGTGGGCCGGGCACGGGCGACCCGGCTGGTCCTGACCGGTGAAATCCTGCCTGCTGCCACCGCCCATGACTGGGGCATCGCGGGCTGGCTCTCGGACGGCACGGCGGAGGAGATCGCCCGCCCGCTGGTCGAAAAGCTGGCCGAGCGCGCGCCCCTCGCCCTGCAAGCCGCCAAGGCCGCCCTTGTCGCCGGGGCGGAAGGCGCGCTGGCGCTGGACCAGGAACGCGCCGCCTTCGAGACCCTGCTCGACACCGCCGACAAGGCCGAGGGCATCCGCGCCTTCCGCGAAAAGCGCAAGCCGGGGTTTATCGGCCAATGACCGCTCGCCCCGCCATCGGCATCGTCGGGCTGGGCACCATGGGCCTCGGCATCGCACAGGTCTACGCCCAGGCGGGCTTCCCGGTCATCGCCACCGACGCCCATCAGCCCGCCCGAGACAGCGCTCTCGCCAGGCTTGGCGACACCCTGCAATCCCGCGTCACCGCCGGAAGGCTGACCGAGGCCGACCGCGATGCCACCCTCGCCCGCCTCACCGTGGCCGGGGATTTGGCCGAACTTGCCCCCTGCCAGTTGATCATCGAGGCCATCGTCGAGAAGCTGGAGGCCAAGCAGGCCCTCTTCGCCGCACTGGAGCCGCTCATCGCCCCCGACGCGATCCTCGCCACCAACACCTCCTCGCTGCCGATCCACGCCATCGCAGACGGCCTGAAACACCCCGACCGCACCCTCGCGCTGCATTTCTTCAACCCGCCGCCAGCGATGAAGCTGGTAGAACTCGCCCCCCATGCGGGCACCTCCCCCACCACCATCGCCCGCGCGCAGCAATGGACCGAGGCCGCAGGCAAGACCGTCATCCTCTGCCCCGACCGCCCCGGCTTCATCGTCAACCGCTGCGCCCGGCCCTATTACGGCGAGGCGCTGGCCCTTCTGTCCGAAGGCCGCAGCGCCGCCGAGATCGACGCCGCCATGACCGCCGCAGGCTACAAGCTTGGCCCCTTCGCCCTGATCGACCTGATCGGCGCCGACATCAACCTCGCCGCGACCGAGGGGATGCACGCCGCCATGCGCCAGCACCCACGCTACCTGCCCTTCCCGGCGCTGAAGGCCCAGGTCGCCAGCGGAAATCTCGGCCGCAAGACGGGCAAGGGCTTCGTCTTCCTCGACCCGCCCGCCAGCCCGCCCGCCGACGCCGCAGCCATCGCGCTCCGCATCGAGGCGACCCTCGTCAACGAAGCCCACTGGCTCCTCGCCGAAGGCGGCACCACGCCCGAGGGCATCGACACCGCGATGCGCCTCGGCCTCAACTTCCCCCGCGGCCCGTTCGAGGCCTTGGCCAAGTATGGCCGCCCAGCCATCCTCGCCGAACTCGCCCGCCTCCGCGCCGTCGCGCCAGACGCGCTGAAACCCCGCTACGACCCCGCACCGGGGCTGGAGACGAAATGACCGAAGTCTTCCTCTGCGCCCATCGCCGCACGCCCATCGGCCGCTATGCCGGGGCGCTTGCCCCCGTCCGCCCCGACGACCTCGCCACCCGCGTCATCGACGGCCTTCTCGACCTGCACGACCTCCCGGTCGACGAGGTGATCTTCGGTTGCGCCAACCAGGCGGGCGAGGACAACCGCAACGTCGCCCGCATGGCCACCCTCCTGTCCCGCCTCGGCCCGACCGTCCCCGCGCTGACCGTCAACCGCCTCTGCGCCTCGGGCCTCGATGCGGTGATCACCGCCGCCCGCACCATCCGCGACGGGGCCGCCGATGTGATCATCGCCGGCGGCGTCGAGAGCATGTCCCGCGCCCCCTTCGTCATGCCGAAGTCCGAAACCCCCTTCGCCCGCACCCCGGAAATCTTCGACACCACCATCGGCTGGCGCTTCATCCACCCCCGGATGGCGCAACTCTGGGGCACCGAATCCATGCCCGAAACCGCCGAAAACCTCGCCGCCGACCATGTCATCAGCCGCGAGGATCAGGACCGCTACGCCCTCCTCTCGCAGTCCCGCTACGACGCCGAGTGGCACGCGCCCGACATCCTGCCGGTCATCATCTCCAGCCGGAAGGGCGACACCATCGTCAGCACCGACGAACACCCAAGACCCACCAGCCTGGAAAAACTCGCCGCCCTCCCCGCCCCCTTCCGCAAGCCCGGCACCGTGACCGCCGGAAACGCCTCGGGCGTGAACGACGGGGCCGCCGCCGTCATCCTCGCCAGCACCGAAGCCGTCCGCAAACACCGCCTCACCCCCCTCGCCCGCATCGGAGCCGCCGCCTCGGGGGGCGTCGAACCCCGCATCATGGGGCTAGGTCCGGTCGAGGCCGCCAGCCGCCTGACCGCCCGCACCGGCCGCGCCGCACAGGACCATGACGTGATCGAGCTGAACGAGGCCTTCGCCGCTCAGGTCCTCGCCTGCACCCGCGCCTGGGGCCTGGTCGACGACGACCCGCGCCTGAACGCGCATGGCGGCGCCATCGCCATGGGCCACCCGCTTGGCATGTCCGGCGCGCGGCTTGCCGGAACCGCCGCCCGCCGCCTGGCCGAAACCGGCGGCAAATCGGCCCTCGTCACCCTTTGCGTCGGCGTCGGCCAGGGCGTCGCGCTGGAGCTTCTGCCCGCCTGACCTTGCGCCGGGCCGACCCCAGCGGCTAGCCTCGCGCCAAAGGAGGCGCCGCCATGACCCACACGCTCACCGCCCGCGGCATCCGCCTGACCTTCGCCCCGCAGGGCGGCGTCCTGCGCCACCTGGAAGTCACCGACGAGGGCGCCGCCATCGCCCCCCTGCACCACGCCCCCTGGTCGCCCGAGGAGGTCCCCGCCGACGCGCCCCCGCACCAGCGCTGGCTGGCGGGCGACTTTCTCGCCGCCCCCTTTGGCGCCGACCCCGACGGTCTCCACGGCCTCACCGCCAACGGCGACTGGCGCGTCACCCCCTCCACCCCCGCCACCCTTCGCGCCGTGCTGGAAGGCGCCGTGCAGGGCGCGACCGTGGTCAAGGAGCTGTCGCTCGCGGACGACCACCCCTTCGTCTACCAGCGCCACCTGTTCATCGGCGGCACCGGCGCGCTGCCCGCCGCCAACCACGCGATGATCTCGGTCCCGAACGGCGCGAAGCTCTCCTTCTCGCGCAAGCGCTGGTGGGAAACCCTGCCCGAGCCCTTGGAGACCACGAGGGGTCGCTCCCGCCTCGCCTACCCCCGCCGCGCCGAGGACGCCGCCGAATTCCCCGCCGCCGATGGCAGCACGGTCAACCTGCACCGCTACCCCTGGGGCGAGGCGCATGAGGATTTCGTCGCCGGGATCGAGGACCCCTCCTCTCGCCTCGGCTGGACCGCCATCACCCGCCCCACTGAAGGCGACCTCATCCTCACCCTGCGCAACGCCCGCGCACTGCCGATGACCATGCTCTGGCACTCCAACGGCGGACGCGACTACGCCCCCTGGAACAGCCGCCACACCGGCTGTCTGGGCATCGAGGAAGGGGCCGCCCTCCCCGTCCTCGGCCTCTCCTCGCAGGAAACCCCCGACCCGCTGACCGCCGCCGGGCAACCCGCGCTCCTGACGCTCGACCCCCTCGGCACGGTTGAAATCCGTCACATCCTTGGGGCGATCCACTGGCCCTCGGGCCAGATGGTGGCGGGCGTGATGCTGGAGGGCGACGAGCTGACCATCACCGGCGACTGGGGCGCAGAACGCAAGCTGCCCTTGCGATCCGCCTGGCTGGGGCTGGGGACCGAGGCAACCCCACCGAAGAAACCCGTCGACTGGGATCTCTGACTACTCGGCAAACCCCGGCTTCTGCGCCCAGGCCCAGGCGTCGCCGATCATCTGCCGCAGGGTCGAATGCTGCGGCTCCCACCCCAATTCCTCGATCGCATGGGTCGAGGAAGACACCAGCGCCGCCGCATCCCCTGCCCGCCTTCCGCCGATCTCCACCGGCACCTCGCGGTTGGTCACCGCCCGGCTCGCCTCGATCACTTCGCGCACCGAAAAGCCCCGCCCGGTGCCCAGGCAGAAAACGCCATTGCCCTTGCCGTCCAGCAGGCGCCGCAACCCCAGCACATGCGCCTCGGCCAGGTCCGTCACATGGACATAGTCGCGCACGCAGGTGCCGTCGCGCGTCGGATAGTCGGTCCCGAAGACCGTCAGCGCCGGGCACTTGCCCGCCACCGCGTCCAGCATCAGCGGGATGAGATGCGTCTCCGGCACATGCTGTTCGCCGGTCTCGCCCTCCGGGTCAGCGCCCGCAACGTTGAAATATCGAAAGATCACATGGGAAATCCCGGCTGACTTGCCGAAATCCTGTAGCATTTGTTCAATCGCCAGCTTCGACCCGCCATAGGCGTTGATCGGCCGCTGCGGCGTCTCCTCGGTCAGCAGCACCCCATCCTGATCGCCGTAAGTCGCGCAGGTGGACGAAAAGACGAAGTTCCGCACCCCCGCCGCCGCACAGGCCTCCAGCAGGTTCAGCGCACCCCCGACGTTCACCCGCCAGTAACGCCCCGGGTCGCGCATCGACTCCCCCACCAGCGACAGCGCCGCGAAATGCATCACCGCTGCGGGGCGATGCTCGGCCAGCGCCGTATCAATGCTCGCCCGGTCCATCAGGTCGCCCTCGACCAGCGGCCCCCATCTCACCGCACCCTTCCAGCCGGTCGACAAATTGTCGAACACCACTGGCTCGAAGCCGGCCCGCGCCAGTGCCTTGCAGGCATGCGACCCGATATATCCCGCGCCGCCCGTCACCAGCACCTTCTCAGCCATCGGTTCCGCCTTCTCACACGAACAGAATGTCGCCCATAAGCAGGTTTGCGTCGAAAATCCCGGCGATGTCCAGCGTGTTCCCCGGCCCGAAATCGAAGTGCAGTCCCATCTCCGTCACCTGAGCCCCCGCAAGAAGATCGGCCATGGCAGGCGGCGGCCCGCTCCACAACCGCAGGTCCAGAACCAGCTTGTCCTGCAAGCCGGTGAAGTCGGTGATCAGATCGGCTCCGCCGCTGAAGATGAAGCTGTCGGCGCCCAGACCACCCGTCAGGATGTCGTCGCCCGCCCCGCCGTCCAGCCGGTCGGCACCTCCACCGCCCTCCAGCCGGTCGCTCCCCTCGCCGCCCCAGAGCCTGTCGTTGCCATCGCCGCCGAAGAGCGTGTCGTCACCGTCCCGCCCGTCCAGCTGGTCCTGCCCCGCACCGCCGATCAGCACGTTCGCCTGCCCGTCGCCCAGCAGCGTGTCGTTGCCCTTGCCGCCCAGAAGCCCCTCGATCCCGTCGAAAACGTCCCCCTTCGCCTCGCCGGTCGACAGCCCCGGCGTGGCGAGATCGACCCGCAGCGCCCCGGACTCGGCATAGGACGCAAGGTCCAGCCCCGCCCCTCCCTCCAGCCGGTCCGCCCCCGCGCCCCCCATCAGCGTGTCGTCGCCCTCGCCGCCCACAAGCGTGTCATTGCCCGCCCGGCCCGGCAGAAGGTCGTTGCCCCCCAGCCCCAGGATCAGGTTCGCCGCCGAATTGCCCACCAGCGTGTCATCGAAGGCCGAGCCCTCCAGCTCCTCGATCGCGACCAGCACATCGCCCTTCGCGTCGCCGGTGTTCTGCGCGGGCGTGGCGAGGTCCACCTTCAGCCCCTGGGCCGCATCGGCATAGGACACCCGGTCCCGGCCAGACCCGCCGTCCAGCCGGTCCGCCCCCGCCCCGCCCGTCAGCGTGTCGTCGCCATCCCCGCCGTAAAGCAGGTCGTTGCCCGCGCCGCCCGACAGCCAGTCGGCTCCGGCCTCGCCCGGTCAGCGTGTCATTGCCCGCCCCGCCCCAGACCAGATCCGTCACGTCGGTGCCCGCGAAACTGTCGGCCAGTTCGCCCAGCCGGAACCCCTCGATCGAGACGAACTGGTCGCCCGACGCCTCACCCGTGGCCGACGCCACAGCCAGGAGATCAAGACGGATCGCGGTCGCCGCAGTCTCGAAGCTGGCGATGTCGAAGCCGTTGCCGCCGTCCAGCCGGTCAGCCCCCTCGCCGCCCGACAGCGTGTCGTCGCCCTCGCCGCCGTAGAGGCTGTCATTGCCCAGCCGCCCCTCAATGCGGTCGTTCCCGTCCAGCCCGTAGATCGCATTCGCCTGCGCATCGCCGCCAAGGGTGTCGTAAAACGCCGTCCCTTCAAGATCCTCGATGCTCGCATAGCTGTCGCCCGCCGCGTCGCCGCTGTTGCGCACCGGAAGCTCAAGGTCAGCCACCAGCCCGGTGGCCGCATCGCGGTAGATTGCCCGGTCCCTCCCGAGGCCGCCGTCCAGCAAGTCGGCGCCCGCGCCACCGTAAAGCAGATCGTTGCCAAGACCGCCGAACAGGCTGTCCGCGCCAGCGCCGCCGATCAGCCGGTCATTGCCGTCGCGCCCCTCGATCCGGTTGTCCCCGGCATTGCCGATCAGATGGTCGCTAAAGTCCGATCCGATGATCCCCTCGATCGAGACATAGGTCTGCCCGCTGGCAATATTGGTGCCCAGGTTCGAGCTGCCGAGGCTGACCCGCACCCCCGCGGTCGCGCCCGAAAGCACGATGCAGTCGAACCCGTCCCCACCCAGGATCGTATCCGCCCCGGCGGAAAGCACGAACATCTCGTCAGCCCCGGTCCCGGGCAGCAGGTCCGGCTGATTGCTGCCGAAGACCGCGTTCGGCAGCTCCGGCGCGGCGGGCAGCGCGTGCCAGAGCCCGATGAAATCTCCCGCCCGGAAGCTGCCAGGCAGAAGCGGCAATCCGTTCGGCGTCACCAGTTCCAGCACCTCGTCGCCCCAGGCGATCAGAGCGCCGGTCGCCGTCGCGGTGATGGTCAGCGCGGCAAGCGAATGGATGGGACCCCAGGGCGACAGGTCGATGCGGTCGATCCCCAGCTGGAAATCGGCGATCCGGTCATAACTGCCATCTGCCGACAGCACGAAAAGATCGTCGCCCGCGCCCCCGAACAGCGTATCGCAGCCCGCGCCGTCGCCCAGGATGTCGGACCCCGCGCCACCCTGCACCAGTTCATCCCCGTCACCGCCCAGGATCATGTCGGCCCCGGAGGTCCCGCACAACTCTGCCGCATCCGGCCCGCCCGTCTGGATCGGTGCCAGACTGCCGGGGTCGATCTGCAACCGGGTGATCCCCGTGCCCTCGCCGGTGACGAACAGCTCGATCATCCCGTCAATGGCCCGTGCCGTCATCGCGGTGATGTTGTCCAGCGCCAGGCCCGGCAGTTGCAGCATCTGCCCGCAGTCCAGCAGCCGCCCCTCGGGCGTCAGCACCATCACCGTCAGCCCGTCGTCGCCGCCGCCCGCGATCACGAAGACCCGGTCGCCGATCTGCGCCGTCGCCAATGCCTGCACGCCCTGAAAGCGGGTATCCAGCGTGTCGATCACATGGTCGGCCACCTGCATCGACCCGTCCGCCCCCAGGGCGATCACGCTGATCGAGGACGAGCCCGCCGAGGCGACCAGCAGATAGGTCGTCCCCGCCAACTCGACCACTTTCACCGCCGAGGGGTCGGCAATCCCCAGCCCCTGCGGCGCGCCGATGAACGTCGGCGCCGCCAGCGTCCCGTTCGCCGCCACCGGAAAGGCGCGGACCACGTCGGCCTCCAGCGACAGGCTGACCAGAAAGCGGTTCCCGCCCACCGTGACCGGGGTCAGCGCGGCGGTGTCGACCCCGCTATGCGGCCCGTCGATCACCCGCGAGCCGACCAGAACCATACTGCCGTTGGTCGCGACCGCATAGCAGTGGATCGTGCTTTCCCCCATCCGGGCGGCGTAGAAATAGGTCGTCCCACCGACCTGCACCACGCTTTGCGCCGCCAGCGCGCCGGACAGGCTGCCCGGCAGCTGCATTGCGGCGGCCAGCGACCCGTCGCCCGCGATGGCATAGGCCTGCACCCCGGCCTGGTTCGCCCCGCTGACGATCAGATGCGGCGTGCCGTTGATCACCACCCGCTCGATCTCGGCCTCGGCCGGCAGGGCCAGTCCCGGCGCAATCAGCTCCTGGTCGACGAGCCCCATCGCGCCGTCGATCTCCAGCGCCAGCACTCCGCCCCCGGCCCGCGTCGCGGTGTAAAGGAGGGTCCTCCCCTCCTGCACCACAAGCTCCAGATCCGAAATACCCGACACCATGTTCAGCGGCGCTGCCGTGAACGTTTCCATAACCTGAAAGCTGATCACTTCCGGCCCCAGTCACACCCATTTACCCAAGGCCAAGGGTGCCGGGGCGGGCGGGTCGGCTGATGCCGCAATCACGGCGCAATCGCGGCGATTGACCGCGATTTTCCGCAAAGCCGAAGGATTGACGATGCCTGTCCGACAGGAAGACTGCGGCCTTGTCCGAGGCGGCCCGTGCTCAGCGTCCGACACCGACGTAAGCTTTGAACCCCGCCTCGCGCACTTCTGCCGGGTCGTAGACGTTGCGCAGGTCGGCCATCTGCGGCACTGCCATCTTGCGGGCGATCTTGGCCAGGTCGATGCCGCGGAACTCGTTCCATTCGGTCAGAAGCACCAGCAGGTCGGCATCGTTCGCCGCCTGATAGGGGTTCTCGATCCATTTCACCCCGGGCAACAGCGCCTCGCCCTCGTGGCGGCCCTGCGGGTCGCTGATCCGCACCCGCGCCCCTGCGCCGACCAGCGCCGGGATGATCGTCAGCGACGGTGCATCACGCATGTCGTCGGTGTTCGGCTTGAAGGTCACGCCCAGCACGGCGATGGTCTTGTCGCGCAGCGACCCGCCGCAGAGGTCGACGATCTTGTCGATCATCCGCCGCTTCACCTCCTCGTTGACCTTGATCACCGTCTCGACGATCTGCATCGGCACCGCATGGTCCTGCCCGATCCGCGCGAGGGCCTTGGTATCCTTGGGAAAACAGCTTCCGCCATAGCCGGGGCCTGCATGCAGGAACTTGTCGCCGATGCGCCCATCCATGCCGATGCCGCGCGCGACCGTCTTCACGTCGGCGCCCACCTTCTCGCACAGGGCGGCGATCTCGTTGATGAAGGTGATCTTGGTCGCGAGGAAGGCGTTCGCCGCGTATTTGATCATCTCGGCGCTTTCCAGCCCGGTATAGACCATCGGAAACTCGCGCAGCGCCAGCGAGCGGTAAAGCTCGGCCATCACCTTGCGCGCCTGCACCGTCTCGACCCCCACCACCACCCGGTCGGGATGCATGAAATCGTCGATCGCCGCGCCCTCGCGCAGGAATTCCGGGTTCGAGGCGACATCGAAACTTGCCGCCGGATTGGCGGCGCGGACCGCCTCGGCCACCTTGCGGTTGGTGCCGACCGGGACCGTCGACTTGGTGACGATGACGGCATAGCCGGTCAGCGCCCGTCCGATTTCCTCCGCAGCCCCCATTACATAGCTCAGGTCGGCATGACCATCGGCGCGCCGGACCGGCGTGCCGACCGCGATGAACACCGCGTCGGCCCCGTCGACGGCCGCCACCAGATCGGTGGTGAAAGACAGCCGCCCCGCCGCCGCATTCTTGGCGATCAGCCCCTCCAGCCCCGGCTCAAAGATCGGCACCTCGCCGCGCCGCAGCCGCTCGATCTTTCCGGCATCCTTGTCGACGCAGATCACGTCATGCCCGAAATCGGAAAAGCACGCCCCCGAGACCAGCCCGACATATCCCGTTCCGATCATCGCTATGCGCATCGTGCCGCCTTCCCGTGAAGCCGAGGGCATGTCTATGCAGGGCACGCCGGGCTGTCAAACGATGCGCGACTGGCCGGGGCCGACTGAAACGGCCCGCCCTTTCGGACGGCCGCCGGACTGTCAGGGCTTTTCCGGCTTCGGAAACCGCGCCTTCACGGCAGCGACCGCGGCCAGCCAATCCTCCCTCTCCGCCTCGCCGCGCTGCCAGCGGAAGAACTGCGGGTCGGCCTCGGCGGCCAGCGCCTCGCGCAGGGCTTGGTCGCGCGCCTCCAGCGCCGCCGCATATGCAGCCTCCGCTTCCGCCGCGATCTCCTCGGGCGTGGGCGCCACCGGCTCCGGGATCGCGCGCGCCACCCAGTTGCCCTTCGCCGTCCGGCGATGCGCGGCCAGGAACTCGATGGTCAGCCCCTCGACCGGCTCGCTGCCCGCGCGCGGGGCGCTGCCGATCCAGCCGGGGATGCCGTCTTTGGTGAAAAGGACATGCAGCCTCATCTCAATACTCCCTCCCGATCAGGATACCCATGCAGGCAATGCCGACGACCGAGGACACGCCCCCCACGCTCATGCGGATATGCGGCCCCAGCAGCGTGCCGACCGGCGGCAGATTGGTGGTGATCGTGCCCGTCGCCTCGGCCAGGACCGTGTTGTCGGACGTGTCGTAGCGGATCACCCGGTAGCTGACCGACTGCGTCAGGCTGTTCGGGCTGTAAAGCTGCACCTCGTAGACCTCGCCCCGGTCGGTCGAGGGCACCGGGAAGCTCGACCCCAGGTCGATCTTCGTGGCCGTGCCAGAGGTGTCGTTGTGCATGATCTGGATGTTGGCATCCGCCGCATCCCAGCCCATGCCGACGATCCCGGTGTTGCTGGTGCTGCCCGATGGCTCGACATCGGTGGGCGTGTTCGTCGTCCCGTCCAGCCCGCAGAACGCCCGGTGCGAGGCGTTCGACACCCCCGTCGCGGGCGCCCAGACGAAGCGCACAAGGAAGCCGCCGGGGGCGTTCGCGTCGCGCCCGACCCGGACCGGGCGGCCCGCTGCGGCGGCGTTTGGCCTGATCCCCGCAATCGCCGTCGCCGAGGCCGTCGTCACCAGCACATCCAGTCGCGGCTTCATCACATGCAGCCGGGTGATCGCCGTGGCCGCCGCGGTGGCGGTCCCCATCACTGTCAGGTTCAGACTGTTCTCGCCCACCAGGCTGTTCAACCCGGCAGCAGGCTGGAAGCGCTGGACGCTGAACTCGCCCAGGTCGTTCTGGAGCAACCGCACCTTGCCGTCCGGCCCCAGGAAGCCAAGCCGCGTCGGGCCCAGATAGTCGGTCCCGTAAAGCTTCACCCCGCCCGCCGCCGGGACGCCGGGAGAAGCCACCGCGTTCAACCGCAACTGCCCCCCCTCGATCTCCACATCCGCCGCCCCCGCGAAGGCCCCGGCGCTGTTGTATTGCAGCGCGCCGCTCGCCCCGCCCGGAGAGCCACCGCCACCGCCCGCAGGCGCCGCCCAGCTCCCGTCCGCCCGCAGGAAGTTCACCGTTCCCCCGCCCGAGGGAGGGGCCAGCCCCTTCGCCACCGCATCGAACACATCCAGCAACGCGGTCGCCTGCATGCCCGTCAGGTCCTCCGGCGCCCCCGTGCCCGCTGTCACCCGGCCCTTGATCGTACCCGATGCCACATCGGCAAGCTTCACGTTCGTCACCGCACCCGCCGCGATGGTCGCCCCGAACGACCCCGTGCCCGATCCCGTGACATCCCCCGTCAGCGTGATCGTCCGGTCTCCGGTGTTGGTCCCGCTGATTGCATCCAGCTTGGCCTTGTCCGCCGCCGCCATGAACCCCGCAGCCGCGCCCGTCGCCACCGCGTGCAAGCCGCCCCCGGCCCGCGACCCGTGCGCCGTGTCGTCGAACCGTGCCGCAGGCAGGGTGCCCGCCGTCAGATCCGCCGCCGACCCGCTCGTCGCCACCGCCGCCAGCCCGGTGATCGTGGCGGCACCCTGCGTCCCGGTATGCGTCGCGCGATCGCGCAGCGCCGCATCCGCCGCGTTCGCCGTCGCCCCGTCCGCCACGTTCAGGATGCCCCGCGCCTGCGCCACCGTCAGTGCCTCGGGGCTCCCCGTCCCCGCACTGTCGCGGCCCAGGAAGCTGTCGGTCGCCACGTCCGCGAGCTTGCCCAGGGACACCGCCCCCGCGTCGATGGTCCAGACCGTGCCCGACCCCGCGACCGAGATATCCCCCTTGTCGCCATCGCTGACGCCCCCGCCCCCGCCGCCCACCACCTGAGTGGCCCCGGCCGACCGCACCTTCACTTCGCCCGTCGTCGTGTTCAGCCAAAGCGTCCCGTCCACCGGCGCCGCAGGGTCCACCGCCTGCCCGCCCAGATGCACCGGCTGCGGCAGCGTCACCTCGCCCGTCGCGGCGCCTGCGACCATCGCCACCGACCAGGCCGAGCCATCCGCCGAAACCTTGACGCTGAAGTCATCCGACCCCGCCGTCCCCATCTCGGCCCGCCCGCCGAACCCCGTCTGGAACAGAAGGCTCGCCGTGTCCGATCCCACCGCCTTGTTCAGCTTCAGCTGGTGCCCCGACCCCGCATGGTTCAGAAGCGTCGCGGGAGAGGACACCGCCAGCCGGTTCGTCGCATCCGGCGTGGCGGAAACCCCCAGCCGCCCCACCGCGAACGGCCCGTCCGACAGCGCGATCCAGGTCAGTCCATTGAAAAAGGCCATCTGGCTTTCCGCCATCACATAGGCCTGCCAGCCCGGCAGGGGTTGGGTAAACTGCCACCCCGCCTGCGTGTACATCGCGATCCGCCCGGCCTGCCCGATCCAGCTCCCCGTCGCCCCCGCCGCCACGATATGCCGGTCGCCGATCACCGGCAGCGGCGGCGGAGCGGTCAGCGTCCGGTTGATCACCGCCAGCTGCACCATCAGGTCCAGCTTCACCAGCGCCTCGTTGTGGGTGACATGCTTCTGCGCCTGCGCCGGAAGGATCAGGGGCAGCGACAGGATCGTCGTATCGTCGGGCATCAGGAACCTCCGCGGGAACGCCTCGGCGGGGGAAGCTAGGCAAAAGCCCTCAACGCCCCCTCACCAGTCCGCTCGCGGCCCCGCCGTCTGGCGCAACGCCCCTACAGATCGTCCGCAGCCACCAGCCCCACCCGCTCACGTCGCGCCTCGGCCCAGGTGTTCGCGCTGATCGCCAGGATGATCAGCGCGCCCCCCGCCATGACCCAGGGCTCCACCGGCTCGCCGAAGGCCAGGGCGCCCAGCAGCGCCGCCCAGATCAGTTGCAGGAAGGTCACCGGCTGCGTCACGGCCAGCGGAGCCGCCCGGAACGCCCGCGCCATCGCATAGTGCCCCAGCGTCGCCAGCCCCGCCACGCAGGCCAGCCAGCCGACCTGTTCCCAGCGCACCGGCTGCCACTGCGCCACCGCCAGCGGCAGAAGCCCCAGCGTCACCGTCACCGACAGGACCCCCACGATGACCGAGGCCGGGGCCTCACGGCTCAGCCGCTTGGCGATGATGTAGCTCATGGAAAAGAACACCGTCGCCCCCAGCTGCGACAGATGTCCGAGGCTCAGCTCCCGCACCCCCGGCCGCAGCACGATCAGCCCGCCCGCGACCGCCACCAGCACCGCCGCGATCCGCCGCGCGCCCAGGCCTTCGCCCAGCAAGAGCCCGCCGATCACCAGCACCATCACCGGCCCCAGGAATCCGATCGCCGCCATTTCCGCCACCGGCACCCGCGCCATGGCGTAGAACCACAGGATCACCGCCACCACATGCAAGGCCCCGCGCCCGAGGAACATCCGCCCCACCCCCGGCGCGAAGCGCATCCCGCGCATCGCCCAAAGGGCCGGGAGAAGGAACAGCAAGCCGAACCCGAACCGGATGAACGCCGACTGCGCTGCGGGCAATTCGGTGCCCAGGTAACGGACGATCCCGTTCACCCCCACGAAGGACAGCCCAGCCCCCATCATCCAGAGCGCGCCCTCCAAGGGCCGCCCCAGATCGCTCGCCTGCACCGCACTCATGACCTCAGGCCCCGGCCTCCACCCCGAACTCGGACCGAAACTCCTCCAGCCGCCGCTTCTGCCGACCCTCGGCGTCGAAATTCGCAGGCTGAAGCCAGGCCTCATAGGCCTGCCGCAACGCCGGCCATTCCTTGTCGATGATGGAAAACCAGGCCGTATCCCGGTTCAGCCCCTTCACCACCAGATGCTGCCGGAACACCCCCTCGGCGGTGAATCCGAACCGCGCCGCCGCCTTCTTCGACGGCAGGTTGTCGTCGTTGCACTTCCACTCGAAGCGCCGGTAGCCCAGATCGTCGAACACATGCTTTGCGAACAGATACAGCGCCTCGGTCGCCGCCGGGCGCTGCGCCATCAGCGGCCCCCAGTAGATATTGCCGATCTCGATCACCCCGTTGGCCGCATCGATCCGCATCAGCGTCTGCCGCCCGGCGACCTGACCCGAGGCCTTGTCGATCACCGCATAGAACAGCGGGTCCTCGCTCGCCGCCACCTTCTCGACCCAGGCCCGGAAACTCTCCCGGTCGCTCGGCGGCGCCTCGGGCAACCAGCGGAACTTCTGTTCCGCCTCCCCTGTCGCCGAAGCCTCGTAAAGCCCCTCGCCATGCCGCGCGGGGTCCAGCCGCTCCAGCCGCACAAAGCGCCCCTCGATGACCCGCGCCGAAGGCCGCTCCCGCGCCGTCCAGTGCCGCATGTCCTCTGCCATTGTCCAGCTCTCCCCTCGCGCGCCGCGCACGCTCTTGCCAGACCTTGCTAGCCGCGCCGCTCACCCCCGGCTTAGCGCCACCGGCGGGGCGATACTAGGTCCAGACCGTGCGAACAGGGTAAAGCTTTTCTGAACGCCCACAGCCAAGCACTTGAAATCACGGGACACGCTCCGCCTGTCCTGCGTGGACACAGCTCACCCCCCGAAGGCCAGCCCCGCCGCGATGCCCCACATCGTCAGGCCCACGCCGACCTCCAGCCAGACCCAGGCTGCAGGCCGCGCAAAGACCGGCGCCAGCAGCCGCGCCCCGAAGCCCAGCGCCGCAAAGAAGCTCAAGCTGCCACAGACCGCCGCCACCCCGAAGGCCAGCTGATACGGATCATACTGGGCCGAGATCGACCCGATCAGCACCACCGTGTCCAGATAGACATGCGGATTGGCCCAGGTCAGCAGCAGGCAGGTCGCCAGCACCTTCCCCAGCGGCGCCGTCCCGTTTTCGGTCGGTTTCAGCGCCTCCCCGCCCCGCAGCGCCGCCCGGAACCGCAGCGCGCCGTAGACCGCCAGGAACACCACCCCCAGCCAGCGCATCGCCTCGCCGAACCACGGGACCGCCGCGCTGAGAGAGCCGAACCCCGCCACCCCCGCCGCGATCAGCACCGCGTCCGACAGCGCGCAGACCGCCACCACCGCCGCCACATGCTCGCGTCGCAGCCCCTGCCGCAGCACGAAGGCATTCTGCGCCCCGATCGCCAGAATCAGGCTCAGCGCCACCAGATAACCGTTCACCGCCGCTTGAAACATCACCAACCCCTTACCTTCATGGTTGACGGCTACCGCGCGCCGCGACAACAATCCACTTAATCTTTTTCTTGCAACATAAGTCACGCTAATGCTCGACCCTGCCCAGCTTGCCGCCCTTGCCGCCGTCCATCGCCGCGGGTCCTTCGACCTTGCGGCGACCGAGCTGCATGTCACCCCCTCGGCCGTCAGCCAACGGATCAAGGCGCTGGAAGAGGTCACCGGCACCCTCCTGATCCGCCGCGGCCAGCCCTGCGCCGCCACCGAGACCGGCCTCCGCCTGATCCGCCACCATGACGAGATCGCGCTTCTGGAACGCAGCCTTGCCGCCGACCTTCCCGGCCTTGCGCCCGGCCCGGCCACCCTGCGCATCGCCGTCAACGCCGACAGCCTCGCCACTTGGGTCATCCCCGCCCTTGCCGCGACCTCGGGCCTTCTCTTCGACCTCGTGATCGACGATCAGGATGTCAGCCAGGACTGGCTGCGACGTGGCGAGGTTGTGGCCGCCATCACCTCGCATCCCGGCCCGCTGCAAGGCTGCGACACGATCCCGCTTGGCCTCCTGCCCTACCGAGCGACCGCCTCTCCCGTTTTTGTCGCGCGCTGGTTTCCCGATGGCGTCACCGCCCCGGCGCTGCTGGCCGCGCCGACCCTGACCTTCTCGGATCAGGACCAGTTGCAGGCCCGCTGGGCCGACCGCCATTTCAAACGGCGGCGCCAGGCCCTGCCCACGCACCGCATGGCCTCGTCGCAGGCCTTTGTCGACGCCTGTCTCGCCGGTCTCGGCTGGGGCGTGAACCCCGAGCCGCTGGTCGCCCCGCATCTCGCCTCGGGCGCGCTGGTCGAGTTGTTGCCCGACACCGCGCTCGACGTGGAACTCTACTGGCAGTTCACCCGGCTTGCCGGACCCGTCCTCGCCCCGGTGACGGCCGCGATCAGACAAAAGGCCGGCAGCGCCCTGGTGCCACCGGCCTGAAACCTGTTCATTGTATCGCGCGGCCTGCGCCGACCGCGATCAGAGCTGCGCTGCGACATCTTCGGGGACGTCGAAGTTGTGCGTCACCGCCTGCACGTCGTCATCCTCTTCCAGAAGGTCGACCAGCCGCATCAGCTTCTGCGCGGTCTCCAGGTCGACCTCGGTCAACACCTGCGGCTTCCAGACCAGCTTCGATTCCGTCGACTCGCCCAGCGCTTTCTCCAGCGCATCCGAGACTTCCGGCAGGTTCTCGACCTTGCAATAGATCCAGTGGCCGTCCTCGTCGCTTTCGACGTCATCGGCCCCGGCCTCCAGAGCCGCCATCATCACCTCGTCCGCCGACCCGGCAGAGGCGGGATAGGAAATCTCGCCCACCCGGTCAAAGCTGTGCGCGACCGAGCCGGTTGTGCCAAGGTTCCCGCCGCATTTGGTGAAATAGCTCCGCACGTTCGACGCGGTGCGGTTCAGGTTGTCGGTCATCGCCTCGACGATGATCGCGATCCCGTTGACCCCATAGCCCTCATAGCGGATTTCGGTGTAATCCGCCCCGTCGCCCATCTGGCTTTTCTTGATCGCCCGGTCGATCACGTCCTTCGGCATCGACACCGCCTTCGCCGCCTTGATGGCCAGCCGCAGGCGCGGGTTCATGTCGGGGTCGGGCATCCCCATCTTGGCCGCGACGGTGATCTCCTTCGACAGCTTGGAAAACGCCTTGGAGCGCAGCTTGTCCTGCTTGCCCTTGCGATGCTGGATGTTCGCCCATTTCGAATGGCCTGCCATGATGGCCTTACCTCGGTCCCATTTCGGTGATGCGCCCCTCTACACCCGCAGGCGCGGCAAGGGCAAGCCCGTGCGCCTACAGCGGCCAGATCAGCGGGATCAGGGCGGAAGCCACCAGCATGACGATGATGTTCAGGGGCAGCCCCACCCTGGTGAAGTCGCTGAAGCGATAGCCCCCTGGCCCGTAGACCATCATGTTGGTCTGGTAGCCCACCGGCGTCGCGAAGGCGAGCGTGGCCGAGAACATCACCGCCACCACGAAGGGCCGCGGGTCATGGCCCAGCCGCTCGGCCAGCTGGATCGCCACAGGCGTATAGATCACCGCCACCGCGTTGTTCGACAGGAACTCGGTCAGCACCAGGCCCAGGAAATAGACCGCAAGGATCAAGAGGAACGGGCCTAGCCCCGCCAGCCAGGGCGCGACTCCGTTCACGATCAGCTCCACCGCGCCGGACTGGTCCAGCCCCTCGCCCACGGCCAGCATGGCGAAGATCATCGCAAGCAGTCGCCCGTCGACGAAACCGAACGCCTCGTCGCTGTCGACGCAATGCGTGATCAGGATGCCCGCGACCGCCAGCAGCGCAAGCGGCAGGATGGGCGCCTGGTCCAGCGCGGAAAGCGTGACGATCAGCGCCAGCGCCGCCAGCGCGATCGGCGCCTTGTCGCGCCGGAAGGCCATCACCCGCGGCCGGTTCACGTCCAGCAGGCTCATGTCCGCCGCAAGTCGCTGGATGTCCTCGACCGTGCCCTCCAGAAGCAGCGTATCCCCCACCCGCACGACCAGATCGTCAAGCTGCCGTCCGATGTTCTGGTTGTGCCGGTGCACCGCCAGCACATAGACCCCATAGCGCCGCCGGAGCCGCAGGTCGCCCAGCCGGTTGCCCTCCATCCGGCAGCCGGGGCCGATCAGCACTTCCACCGTCTCGGTCTTCACCGAGGACAGCTTGTCCACCAGATGCACGTCCTTGCGGGCATGCAGGCCCATCAGTTCTGTCATCTCGGTGCGCAGGACCACCCTGTCCCCGGCCTCCAGCGTCACCGGCGCCAGGTCGCGCCGCAGCGAGGCGTCGCCCCGCAGCACGTCAATCACCCGGACCCCGTCGCGCTTGAAGATGTCGATGTCCAGCACCGGCTGGCCGATCAACTGGCTGTCCTCGGGCACTGCGACCTCGGTGAAGAACTTCATCTTCCGCCGGTCGTTCAAGAGCACCCCCATAGACTGCCGGTCCGGCAGCAGCCGCCCGCCGAACAGCGCCAGGAACGCACCCCCCGCCAGCGTGACCGCAATCCCAAGTGGCGCGATCTCGAACAGGCCGAAATGCCGTAGCCCCTCCTTCGCCGCCACGCCGTCCACCAGGATGTTGGTCGAGGTTCCGATCAGCGTGATCATCCCCCCCAGCACGGTCATGTAGGACAATGGGATCAGCAGTTTCGACGGCGCCACACCGATCCGGATCGCCAGCTGGATCACCACCGGGATCATCACGGCGACCAGCGGCGTGTTGTTCATGAAGGCAGAAGCGACGGCAACCGCTCCGATCAGCACCGCGACCGTCGACTTCGGACGATCCCCCGCATGGCGCGTGACGGCGCCCACCACCGCCTCGACCGCGCCGGTCCGCACCAGACCGCCCATGACCAGGAACATCATCGCGATGGTCCAGGGTGCGGGGTTGGCCAGCACCTCCGTCGCCTCCTTCACCGGCAGGATTCCCAGGACCAGCATCAGCGCAGCGCCGCCGATCGCCGTCACTTCGACCGGCGTCCGCTCCAGCACGAACAGGACGAACATCACCACCAGAATCGCCATCGCCACCCAGGGCGCGGCCTCCGCAGGGATCGAGATACCGAACATCAGGCCGCCACCGCTTTCCCCGCCCGCCCGCGCGGCTGCACCAGCGCCACACCGGCCAGCATCACCACCAGCGCCAGCCAGACCATAGGCGCAGGCCGCTCACCCAGAAGCACCATCGCCCAGATCATTCCCGCCCCCGTCACCAGATAGCTCGCCTGAGCCGCGAACACCGACCCCGCCGTCGCCGCCAGCCAGACATAGGTGGCGTAGAGGAGCGCGTGCAGCGCCGAGGACAGCGCCAGCGCCGCATCGTCCCGACCCAGGGGCAGCGGTGAATAGCCCTGTCCCAGCAGCAGCATCACCGGCAGGCACAGGACCAGCCCGGTCAGGCTTACCCCCAGCATCGCCTGCAAGGCGTCCATGCCTTGCGTGCCCCGATGCGCCACATAGGTTGCCTCGATGGCATAGAACAAGGGCCCGACCAGCGCCACCGGCAGCCAGGCCGCCATCGCCGCATCCGGCAGTGCCGCACCGGGGGCCGCCAGCAGCGCCACGCCCAGAAGCCCCAGCGCCAGCCCCGCCAGCCGCAGTGCCGAGAAACGATCCATCCCCAAAGCCAGCGCCATCGGGAAGGCCAGCATCGGCACGGTCGCGATGATGATCGACATGATCCCCGCCGGCAGATGCGCGACCGAGACATAGAAAGTGCCGTTCGGGATCAGCGTGCCCAGCACTGCGACGATCACGTAGAACCGCATCGCCGGGACGGTCAGCCGCATCCCCTTGCGCCGGACCAGCGCAATCGCGCCCAGTACCGCGACCATCACCACCTGCTGCCAGAAGATCAACCCGAACGGCCCGTGACCCGTCTCCGTCGCGATCTTGCCCAGCGGATGCGTCGAGCCCCAGCCAACCCCCAGCCAGACCAGAACACCCACCAAGAACCATCGCCCCGGCACCCAAGAGCCTGTCCTCTGGTCCGCGGCTGGTCGCAAGTGCCTCCCCTCCCCCCCGTGGGGTTGGGCCGGGGGTGGGGGGCCAGCAACCTCGAACCCCGCGTCGACCGTCACGGCAGGGCCTCCTGCAACCGCCCACCGATGCGGATCATCCGCACCTTCGTCGCCAGACCTGTCCTGTCGTCCGTCTCTACATACACGCCGGAAAGCGTCGCCTCGCCATTCGCCGGCTCAAACCGCCCCTTTGCCATGCCCGTAAGGAAGCGGCGCAGCGGCTCCAGTTTCTCCATCCCGATCACGGAATCATAGTCCCCGCACATGCCCGCATCCGATTGATAGGCCGTGCCCTTCGCCAGGATCATCGTGTCGGACGTCGGCACATGGGTATGCGTGCCGACGACCAGCGAGGCCATCCCGTCGCACCAATGCCCCATGCCCATCTTCTCGCTCGTGGCTTCGGCATGGAAATCGACGATGGCCGCCTGCACCACGCCCCCTAGCGTATGCTGCTTCAACACCACCTCCAGCGCGCTGAAGGGATCATCGAAGGGCCGCTTCATGAACACCTGCCCCAGCGCCTGCGTCACCAGCACCTTGCGCCCCTGCGTCGCCTCGAACACCCGCGCGCCCCGGCCCGGCGCGACCTTGGAGAAGTTCAGCGGCCGCACGATCCGCGGCTCCTGCTCGATGAAGCTCAGCATGTCCTTCTGGTCGAAGGCATGGTCGCCCAGCGTCAGGCAATCCGCCCCCGCCGCCAGCAATTCCTTCGCATGGTCCCCGGTGATCCCCGCCCCCTGGCTCGCGTTCTCGCCGTTGACCACGACGAAATCCAATCCCCAGGCCGCCCGCAGACCGGGAAGCCGAAGGGTCACCGCCGTCCGGCCCGACCGGCCCACGACATCGCCAAGGAAAAGCAGTCTCATCCGCCCCGATTAGGCGGGAGGCCGGGTTCCGGCAAGCGAATTGGCAGCATCCGGGGAAGAAATTTCTCCGAAAGGCCGAAGCTCCCCACATTCCCCGGCACACCCGGAAAAACCGCCCGAGAAGAAGAATTTTCGCCGAAAATTCTTCGCCTCCACCGACGCCCGAGCATCCCTCACCACTGGCGATTCGCCGTCAAAGGTCAGCCCCTGACGTCTCACCCCGTTCCCCAACCCGCCCCGCCGCAGTATCTCTTCCTTCATGACGCCGCTCCCCGCCGCCCTTTCCGACTGGTTCGCCGCCAAGGGCTGGACCCTGCATCCCCACCAACAGGACATGCTGGCCCGGTCGGACGACCCCGCCACCCTCCTCATCGCCCCCACCGGCGGCGGCAAGACCCTCGCCGGCTTCCTGCCCACCCTCGCCGAGCTGGGCGAGAGCCCGCCCCCCGGCCTCCACACCCTCTACGTCTCCCCGCTCAAGGCGCTCACCGCCGACATCCGCCGCAACCTCAGAACCCCCATCGAAGGCGCGGGCCTTCAGATCCGCGTCGAGGACCGCACCGGCGACACCTCCTACACCCAGCGCCGCCGCCAACGCGCCGACCCGCCGCATATCCTGCTGACCACGCCGGAAAGCCTCGCCCTCCTCCTCAGCTACGAAGACGCCCCCCGCATCTTCGCAGGGCTGCAACGGGTCATCATCGACGAAATCCACGCCCTCGCCGAATCCAAACGCGGCGACCAGCTCACCCTGCAGATCGCCCGCCTGCAGAGCCTGAACCCGAACCTCCGCCGCATCGGCCTCTCCGCCACCGTGGAAAACCCGCCCGCACTGGCCCGCTTCCTCAGCCCCTCGACAACGATCCTCCAGGCCGACCCCGGCCCCGACCCCGACATCTCGATGCTGGAAACCGAGGCCCCGCCCCCCTGGTCCGGCGGCGGCGGCCGCTACGCCATCCCCGCCATCCTGAACGAAGTGACCCGCCACAAGACCACGCTCATCTTCCACAACACCCGCGCCCAATGCGAAATCTTCTTCCACGACCTCTGGCTACAGAACATCGAGGACCTCCCCATCGGCATCCACCACGGCTCCCTCTCCCGCGAACAGCGCGAACGGGTGGAGAAAGCCATGACCGACGGGGCCTTGCGCGCCATCGTCTGCACCGGCTCGCTCGACCTCGGCATCGACTGGGGCGACGTGGACCTCGTCATCCAGGTCGGCGCCCCGAAGAACGTCAAACGCCTCGTCCAGCGCATCGGCCGCGCCAACCACCGCTACAACGCCCCCTCCAAGGCCCTCCTCGTCCCCGCCAACCGCTTCGAGGTGGTGGAATGCCAGGCCGCCCTCGACGCCGTCCGCGCCCATACGCTCGACGGCGAACCCCGCGGCCCGGGACCGAAGGACGTGCTCTGCCAGCACATCCTCGCCACCGCCTGCGCCGGGCCCTTCGACGCGGACCAGCTTTACGCGGAAGTCACCACCGCAGGCCCCTATGCCCTTCTCACCAAGCAGGAATTCGAAGCCTGCCTCGATTTCGTGGCAACCGGCGGCTATGCGCTGAAAGCCTATGACCGCTGGCAACGCCTGAAGCAGACGAACGGCAAATGGCACCTCCGCGACCCCCGTGCCGCCGCCCTCATCCGCCAGAACCTCGGCACGATCATCGACACCGATCTCCTGAAGGTCCGCCTCCGCAACCAGGGTGCCCCATTGGGCGAGGTCGAGGAAGACTTCGCCGCCTCCCTCACCCCCGGCGACACCTTCCTGATCGGCGGACAGGTCGTCCGCTACGAATCCTTGCGCGAAATGACTGTGGAAGTCTCCCGCAGCCCCGGCCGTGACCCGAAAGTCGCCGTCTTCTCCGGCACCAAGTTCTCGACCTCCACCCTCCTCACCGACCGCATCCTCCAGATCTTCCAGCAGGAGAGCTGGCCCGACCTCCCCGCCCACACCGCCTGGTGGCTGGCGAAACAGCGCGAGGTCTCCCGCCTCCCCGACCCCCGCTCCCTGCTCCTCGAAAGCTTCCCCCACGACGGCCGGGAACACCTCTGCGTCTACGGCTTCGCGGGCAGGAACGCCCAGCAGACCCTCGGCCTCCTCGTCACGAAACAGATGGAATACCAAGGTCTTGCCCCTCTCGGCTTCGTCGCCACCGACTATGCGACGCTGATCTGGGGCCTCGACCCCGTCACCGACCCCGCCCCCCTCTTCGACCTCGCCACCCTCCGCGATGGCCTCGAAACCTGGCTCTCCGGCAACGCCGTGATGAAGCGCACCTTCCGCAACACCGCGATCATCTCCGGCCTGATCGAGCGCACCCACCAGGGCCGCCGCAAGACCGGGCGGCAGGCCACCTTCTCCTCCGACATCCTCTACGACACGCTGCGCCGCTACGACCCGGACCACCTGCTCCTCAGGATCACCCGCGAGGAAGCCCTCCGCGGCCTGATCGACTTCTCCCGCATCGAACAGCGCCTCGCCCGCGTCGGCCCAAACATCGACCTCATCCGCCTCGACCGCGTCACCCCGCTCGCCGCACCCCTGTTCTTCGAACCCGGCCGCGTCCCCGTCGAAGGCGCAGGCCGCGACCGCCTCGCCGCCGCGCAAGCGCAAGCGCTGATGGAGGCCGCAGGCCTCGCCTGACCCTTTCATACTGGCGCAAATATCCCCGCCGGAGGCTCCGCCCTTGCCACCCACGCACCGCCGGGGCATTCACCCCAAATGCACAAGCTCTTCTTCCACGGCGAGACGCTGCACCTCCTGCCCTCTGGCGGCCTCTACTGGCCCGCGCGGAACACCCTCGCCGTCTCCGACCTCCACCTCGGCAAATCCGAACGCCTCGCCCGCCGCGGCGGCACCCTGCTGCCTCCCTACGAGACACAAGCCACGCTGGAAAAACTCGACCGCGACCTCGAAGCCACCGGCGCGACCACCGTCATCTGCCTCGGCGACAGTTTCGACGACCTCGCCGCCGCCGACGGGATCGAGGAAGCCTCCCGCCTCTGGCTCATCCGCCTGATGGCCGGGCGCAACTGGACCTGGATCACCGGCAACCACGACCCCGGCCCGATCGAGATCGGCGGCAGCCACCGGGCAGACCTCAAGCTCACGCCCTTCACCTTCCGCCACATCGCCGAACCGCAGGAAAGGGCCGAAATCTCAGGCCACTACCACCCCAAGGCCAGCCTTGCCGGTCGGTCGCGGCCCTGCTTCCTCGCCGACGCCCAACGCCTGATCCTGCCCGCCTACGGCACCTACACCGGTGGCCTTCGCGCGCATGACGCCACGCTCACTGCCCTGATGGCAAGGGACGCGCTGGCCATCCTCACCGGCCCGCGCGTCCTTGCCATTCCGATGCCGCGCTGACCCAAGTCCAAAAATTTTCGCGAAAATTTTTAGACTTGCTCAAGCCGTCAGCCCCTCCGGCTCGGCGAGGCCATTCGCCCGGCAGCAGGCGGTCAGCGTGTTGGCCAAGAGGCAGGCGATGGTCATCGGCCCGACCCCGCCCGGCACCGGGGTGATCGCCCCCGCCACCGCCGCAGCACTTTCGTAATGCACGTCGCCGACCAGCTTCGCCTTGCCGTCGCGCTCGATCCGGTTGATGCCGACGTCGATCACCGTGGCCCCCGGACGCACCATCTCGCCGGTGATCATCTCGGGCCGCCCGACCGCCGCCACCAGGATATCCGCCCGCTTGCAGACCTCGGCCAGATCCTTCGTCCACGAATGCGCGATCGTCACCGTGCAGCTGTCGCCCAGAAGAAGCTGCGCCATCGGCTTGCCAACGATGTTCGACCGGCCCACCACCACAGCGTTCAGCCCGGCAAGCTTGCCATGATGATCCCGCAGCATCATCAGGCAACCGAGCGGCGTGCAGGGCACCATGCTCTTCTGCCCCGTTCCCAGCAAGCCGACGTTCGAAATGTGGAATCCGTCCACGTCCTTCGCCGGATCGATCCGGTTGATCACCAGCTCCGAATTCAGATGGCCCGGCAGCGGCAGCTGCACCAGAATCCCGTGCACTTTCGGGTCCGCGTTCAACTGGTCGATCAGCGCCAGCAGCTCCGCCTCGCTGATGGACGCATCCCGCCGATGTTCGAATGATGCCATCCCGACCTCGATGGTCGAGGCGTGCTTGTTCTTCACATAGACCTTCGAGGCCGGGTCTTCGCCCACCAGCACCACGGCCAGCCCGGGCTGGATGCCGTTCTCCTCCTTCAGCCGCGTCACATGCGCCGCCACTTGCGCCCGCACACCCGCCGCAAAGGCCTTGCCGTCGATCACCTTGGCCGTCATCCCGTTCCCTCCGTTCAAACCGCTGCGGCAAAGGCCGTGCGGTAATGGTCCATCTGCATCGCCGTCGCCAGCACCGCGTTCTTCATCAAGATCGCCACCGTCACCGGCCCGACCCCACCGGGAACCGGCGTGATCCAGCCCGCCACCTCGGCGCAGCTGGCGAAATCCGCGTCACCGACCGTCCGCCCTTCGACCCGGTTGATCCCGATGTCGATCAGCGCCGCGCCCGGTTTCAGCATCTCGCCCCTGACCAGACCGGGCTTGCCCACCGCCACGAAGACCGCATCCGCCGCGCGGGAATGCACTGCGACCTGCCGGGTCATGTGGTGGCAGACCGTCACGGTCGCCCCCAGCCCCATCATCAGGAAGGCAATCGGTTTGCCCACGATCTCCGAATGCCCGATCACGCAGACATCCAGCCCCTCCATCTTCAGGGGCAGCGTCTTCAATATCTCCACCGCCGCCACGGCGGTGCAGGGGCCGAGCGTCAGGTCGTTGTAGACAATGTTGCCGATGGAGGAGGGATGCATCCCCTCGACATCCTTCATCGGATGCACCGCCTTTTGCAGCGCCTTCACCGGGATATGCGCCGGAAGGGGGCGCTGGATGATGATCCCGTTCACCCGCGGGTCGGCGTTCAGCCCGGCCAGCACGCCCTGCAACTGCTCCAGGCTGATCGACTCGGGATAGTTCCGCGCCTCGAACCCCACGCCCGCCGCTTCCGCCGACCGCTGCTGGTTCCGGACATACAGTTCCGCCGCCGCCACGTCGCCGACCGAGATCGACACCAGCCTCGGCGCCCAGCCGAGAGCCGCCAACCGCCCGGCCTCGGCGCGCGTCTCGTCCCGCATCCGGGCCGCGATGGCCTTGCCGTCAATCAGCGTTGCGGTCATCCCGTCTTTACCCCTTCCGCAGACTGTCCGGCCCCAACCGGCTTTCCTCGCGGGCGATGGACCAGTCGATCAGCCGCCGCCACAGCTTTTCCACCAGATCGGGCGGCAATCCGTAGGTCTCGGCATGATGGCGAACATTCCCGACCACCTCCTCGACCCGGCTTCCGATCCGTGCTGGCAGGTCGACCTCGGCCTTGATCTCCGCCGCGCGGTCGATATAGCCCGCCCGTTCCGCGAACAGCCGCACGAGGTCTTCGTCCAGCCGGTCGATCTCGGCCCTGATCTCGGCCATTGTCGTGCAATCTGCGGGTTTCAGCATCCCTGCCCCCTGAAAAGTCGGCTCTTCCTTAGAACAGCCGCCCCTTCCCGGAAACCCCATTTTCTGTCCACAAGTATCCCGGGGGTGCGGGGGCTGGCCCCCGCTCCTCCGGCTCTACTCAGAACAGCCCCTCGACCTGACCCTGATCGTTCAGCCGGATCACTTCGGCAGACGGCACCTTGGGCAGGCCCGGCATGGTCATGATCTCGCCGCAGATCACCACGATGAAGCCTGCGCCCGCCGACAGCCGCACTTCGCGCACCGGCACCGAATGGCCCGTCGGCGCGCCGCGGACGTTCGGGTCGGTGGTGAAGCTGTACTGCGTCTTCGCCATGCAGATCGGCAGGTTGCCGTAGCCCGCTGCTTCCCAGGATTTCAACTGGTCGCGGATCGACTTGTCGGCGATGACCTCGTCGGCGTGGTAGATACGCTTGGCGATGGTCTCGACTTTCTGGAAGAGCGGCATCTCGTCAGGATAGAGCGGCGCGAAGTTGGCCGAGCCGCTTTCGGCCAGCGAAACGACCTTCTTCGCCAGGTCTTCGATCCCGGCCGAGCCATTGGCCCAGTGCTTGCACAGGATCGCCTCGGCACCCTGTTCGGCGACATAGGCCTTCACCGCCGCCACTTCCGCATCGGTGTCGCTGTAGAAGTGGTTGATCGCCACGACGACGGGCACGCCGAACGACTTCACGTTGGCGATGTGGCGGCCAAGGTTCGGGCAGCCCTTCTTCACGGCCTCCACGTTCTCGGCGCCAAGGTCGGCCTTCGCCACCCCGCCGTTCATCTTCATCGCGCGGACCGTGGCCACGATCACCGCCGCCGAGGGCTTCAGCCCGGCCTTGCGGCACTTGATGTCGAAGAACTTCTCGGCGCCCAGGTCAGCACCGAAGCCCGCTTCCGTCACCACATACTCACCCAGCTTCAGCGCGGTCTTGGTCGCGATGACCGAGTTGCAGCCGTGGGCGATGTTGGCGAAGGGCCCGCCGTGGACGAAAGCCGGGTTGTTTTCCAGCGTCTGCACCAGGTTCGGCTGCATCGCGTCCTTCAACAGCACGGTCATCGCGCCGTCGGCCTTGATGTCGCGGCAGTAGATCGGCTTCTTCTCGCGGGTGTAGGCCACCACGATGTCACCCAGCCGCTTCTGCAGGTCTTCCAGGTCGTTCGACAGGCAAAGGATCGCCATGACTTCCGAGGCGACCGTGATATCGAACCCGGTCTGGCGTGGGAAGCCGTTCGACACGCCGCCGAGGTTGACGACGATGTCGCGCAACGCGCGGTCGTTCATGTCCATCACCCGGCGCCACACCACCCGGCGGGCGTCGATGTTCAGCTCGTTGCCCCAGTAGATGTGGTTGTCGATCATCGCCGACAGAAGGTTGTGGGCCGAGGTGATCGCGTGGAAGTCGCCGGTGAAGTGAAGGTTCATCTCCTCCATCGGCACGACCTGCGCCATGCCGCCGCCGGCCGCGCCACCTTTCATCCCGAAGTTCGGGCCCAAGGAGGCTTCGCGGATGCAGATCACCGCCTTCTTGCCGATCCGGTTCAGCCCGTCGCCCAGGCCCACGGTGGTCGTGGTCTTGCCCTCGCCCGCCGGGGTCGGGTTGATCGCGGTGACGAGGATCAGCTTGCCGTCCTTCTTGCCGGACAATGACTTGATGAACTCCTGGCTCACCTTGGCCTTGTCATGGCCATAGGGCAGCAAATGCTCCGAGGGAATGCCGAGCTTCTGACCGATCTCCATGATCGGCTTCTTCTTCGCTTCGCGCGCAATCTCGATGTCGGTCTTGAAGGCCATGTGTGTCTCCCACGGGGCGGATTGTGCCATTTGCGACGTGATAGCGGGCCGGGGGCACTTCCCGAAGGCGGTTTCCGACCTGAAACCCGCGAAATTCGCCCTGCCGTGTTTCCGATACGAAACTGTGGAACGTTTACATGAAACGCCCTAATTCCGGAACGCTTATTCCACGCGCTCCGGCTCCCAGCCCCGCTGCGCCGGGATGAACAGGCGCAGCTCATCGCCCAGCCGCAGGATGCCCTCGCGCTCCACCCAGGCGGTCACCCCGCGCTTGCCTTCGGCCGCCGGCTTGAACCCCTTGCCCAACCCCGGTCGCGCCTTCTCGATCGTCACCGCGGGCTCCTGGCAGGGCAGGTTCTCCATGTCGACGACCAGCGTCACCCCGTCCGGCCCCTGCAACCGGCTGGAGGGCGGCAGATGGCTGAAATCCGGGATGCCTTCCACGACCAGCGAGGCCCCGACCCAGGCATAGTCCATCGCCTCCAGCCCCATGTCCCGCGCGACCTCCGCCATCTCCTCGGCGCTGACAATGCTCAACTGGCGCACGTTCCGGATCTCGGTATCGCGTGGGTACAGCTTCAGCACGCGCGAGCACGAGGGGCGGGTCAGCCCGGCATGGACCTCGCCCTCGAACCCGGCGAAGCTCAGCGGCATCTCCCCCACCGGCGCCGAGGTGATCACCAGCTTCTCCACCGGCACCGGCTGGTAGCCCAGCCAGGTGACGCGGGCGCTGTGAGTGGTGGGGATCAACGGGGGCATCAGGAACGCTCCAGGATGAAGAACACGCGGGTGAAGGGAAACAGCACCCGCCCGTCGGGCAGCGCCGGATAGGCCTCGGGCAGGGCCTCGTCATAAGCGGAGACGTAGGCCGCCACTTCGGCTTCGGTCAATCCTTCCACGAAACGCCGCATCGCGGTGCTTTCGGTGAAGGCGCGGACCGGATGGCCCTGCGGCACGGGGTCGAGGATCTGGACATAGTCGGTCGTCCAGGCCCGGACCTCGCCCAGAGGCAGAAGCATACGCGCATAGTCCCCTGCGGGCAAAACCGGCGCGGGCTTCGCCGGGAAGCGCCCCGGAAACAGCCGCTCCGCCACTTCTCGAAGCAGCCGGTGCGACGCCGCCGCTTCCTGCCGCGGCATCTGCACCGCCAGCACCCCGCCCGGCGCCAGCATCCCCGCCAGCCGTGGCATCAGGCTCGCGTGATCCGGCAGCCAGTTCAGCGCGGCGTTGGAGAAGATCAGCGCGGGCGGCGTCTCCGCCGCCCAAAGCGCAATGTCCGCCTGCTTCAGGCGGCTGTAGAGCGGGTTTTCCCATTGCGTCATCCGCTCGGCGGCCTTCTCCAGCATCGCAGCCGAGGAATCCACGCCGATCAGCGGATGATCCGGCCTGAACCGCGCCGCCAGCGCCTCGGCCACCGCCCCGTCGCCGCAGCCAAGGTCCACCACATCGCCCGACGGCAGCTCCCCCACCTGCGCCAGCAAATCCAGCGCCGGCCGCAGCCGCAGGTCGCGGAAAGCCCCATAGCGGGCGGGGTCCCAATCCTTCGTCGTCGGTCCGGTCACAGCCATTTCTTCCACTTGAACAAAAGCCAGGGCACCAGCGCCGAGATCACCATCAGCCCCAGCGCCATCGGATAGCCCCAGGTCCAGTCCAGTTCGGGCATGTGCTTGAAGTTCATCCCGTAGATGCTGGCGATCAGCGTCGGCGGCAGGAAGACGAAGGCCACGACCGAGAATATCTTGATCACGTCCGACTGCCGGATGTTGATCACCCCCAGCGTCGCATCCAGAAGGAACCGCACCTTGTCGGCCTGCGCCGCCGCCACCTCGCGCAGGGACCGCAAGTCCTGCAACTGCGCCAGCGCCATCGGCATCTGCCGGGCGTGCAGGCAGGGCCCGTCCGCCGCCTCGGGGGTAGAGGTCAGGTAGGTCAGCAGCCGCAGCACCGTCGCCAGGCTTTCGTTGACCTTGCCGTTCATCGCCTCGGCCCGCCCGATCCGCTGCAAGACCACCTGCAAGGTCTCGGCCTTGCCGGACGGGCGATGCGCCGCGAAGATCGCCTTCGCCAGCGCCTCGTGCTGCCGGGTCTCACCCTCCAGAATGTCGGCCAGCCGATCGACGATGGCCTCCAGAAGACCCAAAGCCGCATCCAGCCCGGTTTCCAGCGCCGTGTCGTGGCGCGCAGCCCAGTCGGCGAAATAGGTCAGCGAGCGCGGGTGGTGGTAATGCACCGTCACCAGCCGGTCGGGCTGGACGGCGAAGGTCACCGGCCCGATCTCGGCCTCGCGCGCCTCGGGGCTGGCGATGACCTGCGCGGTCAGGAACAGCACGCCCCCTTCGCGGTAGATGCGGGACGAAACCTCGATCTCCTGCATGTCCTCGCGCGTCGGGATATCCAGGCCAAGCGCCGCTTCCACCGCGTCTTCCTCGGCCTCCGTCGGGGCTTCCAGGTCGATCCAGACCGCCTCGGACAGGTGCCGGTCAGAAAGGTCCAGCTTCTCCAGCCGGTTGTGATGCGACAGGTAGGCCGAGATCATGCCAGTCTCCAGAAGGCGATGCCGGGACTATCCCCTGCCACGGACCGCTCGTCGAGCACTTCTCTCGGCGCCGCGCGGATTGCGACGCAAATGCCCGACAAGCCAATGCGGGGAAAGCAAAAGGCCCCGGCGATGCGGGGCCTTTTCGGTGATCAAAGCGGCGCCGGTTCCGGGTCCGGTCCGGGCTTCTTGGCCCGCGCCTTGGTCTTCGGGATCGCCGTGACCGAAGCCGAGCCCCCACCGGACGGAGGCGCATCGGCGCCGTCGTCGCCCCCCAGCGGCTCGCCCGCAATCACCTTGCGGATCTCGTCGCCGGTCAGGGTCTCATACTCCAGCAGACCCTTGGCCAGCCGCTCCCATTCCTCGTTCTTCTCGATCAGGATGCGCCGCGCCGTCTCATAGCCCTCGTCGATCAGGCGCTTCACCTCCTGCTCGATCAGGCGCTTGGTCTCCGCCGAAACCGAGAAGCCCCCGGTGTTGCCGGAATAGCCGTCCGCCGCTTCGGCATAGTCGATGTTGCCGACCACCTCCGACATGCCCCAGCGCAGCACCATCGCGCGGGCCAGGGCCGAAGCCTGCTGGATATCGCCCGACGGCCCGTTGGACACCGAGTTCTCACCCCATTTCAGGATTTCCGCGGCCTTCCCGGCCATCGTCATCGCGATGCGCTGCTCGCACTGGTCCTTGTGCCAGTTCAGCCGGTCCATCTCCGGCAGGCTCATCACCATGCCCAGCGCCCCACCCCGAGGAATGATCGTCGCCTTGTAGACCGGATCGCATTTCGGCAGCGCCATCCCCACGATGGCATGGCCGCTTTCATGATAGGCGGTCATTTCCTTCTGGTCCTGCGTCAGCACCATCGACCGCCGCTCGGCCCCCATCATCACCTTGTCCTTGGCCGATTCGAAGTCGATCATGGTCACGAACCGCCGACCGGCCCGCGCCGCCATCAGCGCGGCCTCGTTCACCAGGTTCATCAGGTCCGCACCCGAGAACCCCGGCGAACCGCGCGCAATCGTCCGCAGGTCCACATCCGGCCCCAGCGGCACCTTGCGGGCATGGACCGACAGGATCTTCTCGCGCCCCTTGATATCCGGGTTCGGCACATGGATCTGCCGGTCGAACCGGCCCGGACGCAACAGCGCCGGATCCAGCACGTCCTTGCGGTTGGTGGCCGCGATGATGATCACGCCCTCGTTCGCCTCGAACCCGTCCATCTCGACAAGCAACTGGTTCAGCGTCTGCTCACGCTCGTCATTGCCGCCGCCGATGCCGACGCCCCGGGCCCGGCCCACCGCGTCGATCTCGTCGATGAAGACGATGCAGGGCGCGTTCTTCTTCGCCTGCTCGAACATGTCGCGCACGCGGGACGCACCGACACCCACGAACATCTCGACAAAATCCGAGCCCGAGATGGTGAAGAACGGCACCCCCGCCTCACCCGCAATCGCGCGGGCCAGAAGCGTCTTGCCGGTACCCGGAGGGCCAACCAGCAGCGCCCCCTTCGGGATCTTGCCGCCCAGACGCGAGAACTTCTGCGGGTTCCGCAGGAATTCCACGATTTCCTCAAGCTCTTCCTTGGCCTCGTCGATCCCGGCGACGTCGTCAAACGTGACCCGGCCCTGCTTTTCGGTCAGCAGCTTGGCCCGCGACTTGCCAAAGCCCATCGCCCCGCCACGGCCGCCGCCCTGCATCCGGTTCATGAAATAGATCCAGACCCCGATCAGCAAAAGGAACGGCAGGAAGCTCAGCAGAACCGAGACGAACCCGGACTGCGCCTGCGGCTCGGCCTCGACCTCGACCCCCTTGGCGATCAGGTCGCGCGACAGGTTATCGGTGACGACATCCCCCGGCGGCTTGATCGTCACATAGGTGGTGCTGTCCTTGCCCGTCACCACGATCCGCTCGCCGTCCAGCGTCACCTTGCTGACCTGACCGGCGTCCACCCGTTCCATGAAGTCGGAATAGGTCAGC
>NZ_JAEULO010000049.1 GCF_016793705.1 Tabrizicola sp. | reverse complement strand
GCCCGATCTCCCGCTGGCTTGTGCCCCGGCGATGCTCGGCAAAGATCACCGCCCGCTCACCCCCATCCAGATGCAGCCCCCGCCTCTTCATCGCAACCCCCCTCCAAACCTCACGTGTTGCGGTTCATTCTAGAGGAGAAGGTTTCTTAACCTCTGGCAGGTTGCGGAATGCAAGCCTCTCGGCCCTGTCACCCTGTCTCCGACCTGCGCCGCAGGGGCCGTGCTCATCGCCTGCGCGGGGACGACACGCTGCTGGCCCGCCAAATCCGGTGTCGGAGGAGTCCTGCAACCCGCGATCCTCGGGGCCTGGGACGGCGGTCTCGCTCGTCCGGTGACGGCGGCGCGGGTGGGCGGCGGCGGAGCCTCCGGCGGGGATATTTTCGCCAGTATGAAATGCAGACGGGGTGCCTGGGATATGGGTCGGCTGCCTCCGGCGGGGATATTTGGGGCAAAGATGAAAGCGCGGGCGAGCGCGTCGGGGTGGCCGGGCCGTTCGGCGATCATGCTTGACGGTGGGCAAATGCCCACAGTCAAGCTTTTCATCTGAAACGGATTTCCCGGATGGTCCAGCGCGGACAAGGTCTAGATGCGGATCGGGTCCAGCACCTCGGGCTCGATCACCTCGATGCCGGGGGGCAGGCCCGCCTTCAGCAGGCTTGCGTCCTGGGCGAGGATGCCGAAGGTCCGGTAGTGGCAGGGGATCACCCAACGGAAATTGAACCATTTCCGTGCAGCCCAGGCGGCGCGCTCCATGTCCATGGTGTAATGCCCGCCGCAGGAGAGGATGCCGATGTCGGGCTGGTGGTATTCCGCCATCCAGGCCATGTCGGCCATGATGTCGGTGTCGCCCGAGAGATAGATCGTGTGGCCTTCGCCCGTGATCATGAAGCCTGCGGCGTCGCCTGCGGGCAGGAGGCCCCTGGTCCCGAAGTCGATGCTGGCGGAATGGACGGCGTTGACCATTGTCACCTTCGCGCCACCGAGGGCCAGCGTGCCGCCCTTGCCGAAGCCCACCGTCTGAGCCAGCCCTTCGGCGTTGATCCATTCAGAAAGCTCGTGGATGCAGTGAATCTTGATCCCGAGCCTCGATGCCAGCCGCGCCGCATCCGAGGCATGATCGCCATGGGCATGGGTGAGGAGGATGTGGGTGGCGCCGGTGACGGCATCGTCCTCGCGGCCCGCGGGGAACATCGGGTTGCCGGTCAGCCAGGGGTCGACCAGCAGCACGGCCTCTTCGATCTGGATGCGGAAGCCGGAATGGCCGAGCCAGGTGATCTGCATGGGTCTCTCCTTCTTGTGGCAGCAACGCGTCAAGCTAGGGGGTAACTTGTATTGATGACAATCTTGCCGTGACGCAATGCGCGGGAATACCCGCCAGCCCTGTGGCCTCGGCGGCACAGCAAGCGGAAAAGTCGGGCGACGGGGCAGAGACTGCGTGCATGGCGGGCTGACCCTGGGTAAGGGGGTCGCCTTGCAACCGCGCACAGACAGGGAGGCGGACACATGACTGCATATATCCGCCAAGGCAATTCCCGTGGACTGGCCTCCGGGGCAACCGCCGTCACGCGCTGGCTTTGCCGACGCCCGTGAGGCTTGCCGGACCCGAGCGCCAGTGCGCCGGGGTCCATTCCTTCGAGACCGCTGATCGCTGACCTTCGGGCAAGTTGCCTGCATCCGGTCGGCCCCATTCCCCAGGCAGAGGACCGGCTGGCCATGCGCCGCCGGGCATGATCATGACCCATACGACCCTTCCCCGTCCCGTTGCACTGCGTGCGACGCTGGACGAGATCATCGAGACCCACGGGATTTTCCCGGTGCTGCGGACGCTTGTCGCGCGGCCGTTCCGCCGCGCTGCGCCGCTGCCGCCGCTGGGACTGAACGACCACCTGCGGCGCGATATCGGGCTGGAGCCGCTGGACGGCGGTGGCCCGCCCCGGGACCCGCTTCTGTAGGGCGTGCCCCCGGCCCACATCCGCTTGCGGGGCGGGGCGGGGGCGGCTAAACGGGGCCAAACCTCAAGGAGAGCCCGATGGCGATTGACATCGACACCGCCCGCAAGGTGGCAAAGCTGGCCCGCATCCGGGTCGAGGAGGCTGACCTGCCGAAACTGGCGGGGCAGCTGTCGGGCATCCTTGGCTTCATGGAAGAGCTGAACGAGGTCGATGTGACGGGGGTGGAGCCGATGACCAGCGTCACGCCGATGCGGCTGAAGCGGCGGGCGGATGTGGTGACGGATGGCAACATCCAGGCCGAGGTGCTGAAGAACGCGCCGGATGCGCGCGAGGGTTTCTTTGCGGTGCCGAAGGTGGTCGAATGAGCGCGAACAGCTGGACCATCGCGGCGGCGCGGGATGCGCTGCGCAAGGGCGAGATCTCGGCGGTCGACCTGACGATGTCGTGTCTGACGGCGATCGACGCGGGCGACGGGTTGAACGCCTTTGTCCACAAGACGCCGGAGATCGCGCTGGAGCAGGCGCGGGCGGCGGATGCGCGGATCGCGGCGGGAGATGTTCCGGCGATGTGCGGGATTCCCTTGGGGATCAAGGACCTGTTCTGCACCAGGGGCGTGCCGTCGCAGGCGGCGTCGAACATCCTGAAAGGCTTCCGGCCCGAATACGAATCGACTGTGACCTCGAAGCTGTTCGATGCGGGCGCGGTGATGCTGGGCAAGCTGAACATGGACGAATTTGCCATGGGAAGCTCGAACGAAACCTCGTGCTACGGCAATGCGGTCAACCCCTGGCAGCGCAAGGGGTCGAACGTGCAGCTGACGCCGGGGGGGTCCTCGGGCGGTTCGGCGGCGGCGGTGGCGGCGGACCTGTGCCTTGCGGCGACGGGGACGGATACCGGCGGGTCGATCCGGCAACCGGCGGCTTTCACCGGGATCGTCGGGATCAAGCCGACCTATGGGCGGGTCAGCCGCTGGGGGATCGTGGCCTTTGCCTCGTCCCTGGACCAGGCGGGGCCGATGACGAAATCGGTGCGCGATGCGGCGATCATGCTCGGGGCGATGGCGGGGCATGACCCGAAGGATTCGACCAGCGCGGATATTCCGGTGCCGGATTTCGAGGCGGCGCTGACCGGGGACATCCGGGGCAAGGTGATCGGGATCCCGAAGGAATACCGCATGGACGGGATGCCGGAGGAGATCGAGGCACTGTGGACGCGCGGTGTGGAGATGCTGCGCGATGCGGGGGCGGAGGTGCGGGATATCTCCTTGCCGCATACGAAATACGCGCTGCCGGCCTATTATGTGATCGCTCCGGCGGAGGCGTCGTCGAACCTCGCCCGCTATGACGGGGTGCGCTATGGCCACCGGGCAAAGCTGGCGCAGGGCGACGGGATCACCGAGATGTACGAGAAGACCCGGGCCGAGGGCTTCGGGCCGGAAGTGCAGCGCCGGGTGATGGTCGGGACCTATGTGCTGTCGGCGGGATTCTACGACGCCTATTACAACCGGGCGCGCAAAGTGCGGGCGCTGATCAAGCGGGACTTCGAGACGGTGTTTGCCGATGGGGTGGACGCGATCCTGACCCCGGCAACGCCCTCGGCGGCCTTCGGGCTGGGCGAGATGGCGGATGCGGACCCGGTGAAGATGTATCTGAACGACGTCTTCACGGTGACGGTGAACCTGGCGGGGCTGCCGGGCGTGGCTGTGCCGGTGGGGCTGGACGCGCAGGGGTTGCCGCTGGGGTTGCAACTGATCGGGCGGCCCTGGGAAGAGGCGGCGTTGCTGAATTACGCGCATGTGTTGGAAAGCCGTGCGGGCTTTGTGGCCAAAGCGGAAAAATGGTGGTAAGGGGCCGCGAAACGACGCTTTCGAGGCAGTGATGAGCCGTACCTTCCTTCCCGCCGCTGGCGCAACCGTTGCTGCGCTGATGCTGGCCGCCTGTACCCCCTCGACCCCCGACAGCGGGGCGGGCGTGGGCTTCCAGGACTACAACAGCTATATCCGCGGTGCCTCGCCCGCGCCTGCCGGGGCGCCGGTGACGGTGGTGCCTCCGGGCGGCGGCTTCGACCCGGCTGCCGCGGCGGCGGCGATCGACCGGTCGCAGGGCGTGGCCCCGGTGACGGCGGCGCCGGTGGTGGCGCCGACGCCCACGGCGACACCCTTGCCGACCTCCACGCCGACCGACAGCAGCGCGCGTCCGCGCGGCGGGGCTCCGGCGGGGATCAAGGAAGAATCGGGCGAAGTGGCCAGCCACACCGGGATTTCCGACGAGCAGGATTTCGACGCCGTCTCCTCGCGCGAGACCATCGAGAGCGACAAGGAGCGCATCGAGAAGAACCGCGCGGAATATGTGGTGGTGCAGCCGAAGGACCTGCCGCAGCGTCCGGGGGACACCGGGCCGAACATCGTGGAATTCGCGCTGGCGACGACCCATGCGCCGGGCGTACAGATGTACAAGCGGTCGGGGATGAGCCTGCGCAGCGCGGATTCGTCCTGCGCCAAATATTCCTCGCCCGACCAGGCACAGCAGGATTTCCTGGCCAAGGGTGGGCCGGACCGCGACCGGATGGGCATCGACCCGGACGGCGACGGCTTCGCCTGTTCCTGGGACCCGCGCCCGTTCCGCACCGCGCTGCAGTGAGCCTGACGCATCCCTCGCCGAACTTTGGCGAGCGGCGGGGCGGGGCCAGGGTGGAACTGGTCGTGCTGCATTATACCGCGATGCCCTCTTGTGGGGCGGCGCTGGAGCGGCTGTGCGATCCCGGTGCGGAGGTTTCGGCGCATTACCTGATCGACGGGGACGGCAGCGTGCTGTCGCTGGTGGATGAGGGGGCGCGGGCCTGGCATGCGGGGGCGGGGGAGTGGCGCGACGCGGGTGACGTCAATTCTCGCTCGATCGGGATAGAACTCGCCAACACCGGGCGGGAGCCGTTTGCCGAGCCGCAGATGGCTGCGCTGGAGCGGCTGCTGGCGGGTGTGCTGGAGCGGCACGGGCTGGGGCCAGCGGCGGTCATCGCCCATTCCGACATGGCGCCGGAGCGGAAGGGCGATCCGGGGGCCCGCTTCGACTGGCGGCGGCTGGCGCTGCAGGGGTTGGCGGTCTGGCCTGACTTGGTGGATGCCCCCCCACCCCATCCCTCTCCCACGCGGGGGGAGGGAGGCGCTTCACCGGAGATGACGGGCTTCATGTCCGACCTCCATGCCTACGGCTACCCCGACGCGGCGCCGGAGAGCCTGCTTGCCGCCTTCCGGCTGCGGTTCCGGCCCTGGGCCAGGGGGCCGCTGGATGCGACCGACCGGGCGATGGCAGCGGGGCTGCGGCGGTTTCCCGGTTGACGGACGCCGCGCGGATGCCTAACTGACCCCCGCGCGGAGGGCTGGATGGCCGCGGTCCCGGAAGGGGTCGAGGAAAGTCCGGACTCCCGTTGGCAAGGGTGCCGGGTAACGCCCGGCGGGGGCAACCCCAGGGAAAGCGCCACAGAGAAGAGACTGCCCCTGCCGCGAACGAAGGTTCGCCTTCGCGAACGGGAGGGGTAACGGTGAAACGGTGGGGCAAGAGCCCACCGCGGGACTGGCAACAGGACCGGCACGGCAAGCCCCACCCGGAGCAATGCCAAATAGGGGCCTCGCGCGGGGCTGGTCGGGAGACCGATACCGCCGCAGGGACGCCAACGCCCGAGAGGCCCGGGTTGGCAGCTTGACCGCCGTGGCGACACGGTCGGCAGAGGAATGGTCATCCATGGCCGCAAGGCCAGGACAGAATCCGGCTTACAGGCTCTCCGCGCAATTGATGGCCGCAAGCAGTGTGGAGTGCGGTCTTGCAAAAAGTAGCCCATTGGGATATACGTGCGGCATGCAGTCCGTCGCGGAAACCCCGATCTTCACCCGGCAGACGGAGAAGCTGTTCACCGAGGAGGAGAAGCGCGAGCTGATCGACTTTCTGTCAGAGAACCCCTTGGCTGGCGATGAAATCCCGGGAACGGGTGGGGTGCGCAAGGTTCGCTTTGCAGCCTCGGGCCGCGGTAAGAGGGGAGGGGCAAGGATCGTCTACTACTACCTTGACGACACCATGCCGCTCTATGCCCTGCTCGCCTACGCGAAGAACGACCAGGGCGACATGACGCCCGATGAGAAGCGCGCCGTTTCCGCTTTGGCGGCAGCCCTCAAGGCAACCCGGAAGGAGAAGAGATGAGCACCTTCGGCGACGATCTGATCCAGGCGATGTCCGAGGCCCTTGCCCATGCGAAGGGCGAAGGCCCTGCGGTCGTTCATGACCCCATCTCCCCCAGGGAGGTGCGGGAAGAGGCAAGGCTGACGCAGGCACAGATGGCGCCGCTTATGGGCATGAGTCTGTCCGGCTACCGGAAATGGGAGCAGGGCCAGCGCCGGGTCAGCGGTCCGGCGGCAGCCTTGCTGCGGCTGATCCAGAAAGAGCCGGACGCCGTGAAACGCGCGCTGCTTTCGTAGGACGCTTTCCGCCGCCCCGTCCGGTCGCGGCTTGTGCAAATCCCCACGCAGCCCATGGTTTCGCTGTTGACTCTGCCGGATGCGTGGCTAAAAGGCGGGCTTCAAGGATTTGACCGGGGGCCATGGAGTCCCCGATGCAGAGGAAACGACCATGGCAAAGCCCGCCACCATCAAGATCCGCCTGAACTCGACCGCGGGCACCGGCCACTTCTATGTGACCAAGAAGAACGCCCGCACGATGACCGAGAAGATGGTCATCAAGAAATACGACCCCGTGAAGCGGGAGCATGTCGAATACAAGGAAGGCAAGATCAAGTAAGGTCTTCGCCGATCCAAGGGATCAGGGGCCGTGTCCGTGGGACGCGGCCCTTTTCTGTTTCGGGGTAAGCCCGCGCTGACGCGACTGCGGGCGCTTTGGCTTGACCGCGGACCGAGGCGGGGCGAGGACGGACCCGTCGCGAACGGAGGCCGTCATGGAACGCAATCATCGGGAAGAACACTATGTCGCGCGGGTCGGCTGGCTGCGCGCGGCCGTGCTTGGGGCGAACGACGGGATCGTTTCGACTGCCTCGCTGATCGTGGGGGTCGCCGCTGCCTCGGGTCGGGGCGAGGTGCTTCTGGCGGGGATGGCCGGGCTTGCAGCGGGGGCCTTGTCGATGGCGGCGGGGGAATATGTCTCGGTCTCGTCTCAGTCGGATACCGAAGCGGCAGACATTGCGCGCGAGAAGCTCGAGATTGGCGCTGATCCTGCGGAAGAGCTGCGCGCGCTGGCGGGGATCTACGAGGATCGCGGGGTGCCGCCCGATCTTGCGCGGCAGGTCGCCGAGGCTCTGCATGCCAAGGATCCGCTTGCTGCCCATGTGCGCGACGAGCTGGGAATCTTCGAGCATACCGAGGCGCAGCCGCTGGTGGCAGCGGGGGCCTCGGCGCTCACTTTCGCGGTGGGGGCGGCACTGCCGCTGGCGACGGCGGCGCTGGTGCCGGAGGCGGTGATCAGCCTGTGGGTCACGGGACTGTCGCTGGTCTTTCTGGGGGTGCTGGGAGCGGTCGGCGCACGGGCGGGCGGAGCGTCGATCTGGCGTGGGGTCCTGCGCGTGACCTTCTGGGGCGCGGTGGCGATGGCCGTCACCGCACTGGTCGGCAAGCTGTTCGGCGCGGTGGTCTGAGCGACCCTGCGCAAACGAAAAGGGCCGGTCTTGCGACCGGCCCTTTCGCGCTCTGGTTCTGCGGTTATTCCCGGTTGCCCATGAATTGCAGCAGGAACATGAACAGGTTGATGAAGTCGAGGTAGAGGTTCAGCGCGCCCATGATGGCGGCCTTGCCCAGCCATTCCTGATCCATCGACACCGCATGCTGGATATAGGTGTTCTTGATGTTCTGCGTGTCGAAGGCGGTCAGGCCTGCGAAGATAAGCACGCCGATCACCGAGATCGCGAAGGCCAGCGCCGAGGAGGCGAGGAAGAAGTTCACGATCATCGCGACGATCAGGCCGATCAGCCCCATCATCAGGAAGGTGCCCATCGCGCTCAGGTCGCGCTTGGTGGTGTAGCCGTAGAGCGACAGGCCCGCGAAGGCGATGGCGGTGATCAGGAAGGTCTGCGCGATCGAGACGCCGGTGAAGACCTGGAAGATCCAGGCCATCGACAGGCCCATCGCCGCCGCGAAGGCGTAGAAGAAGATCTGCGCGGCAGCCGCCGACATCCGGTTGATCAAGGCGCCGAAGGCGAAGACCATGCCCAGCGGCAGGAACATCGCGACCCAGCCGAGAATGGTCATCTGCCCGGTCGCCGGGTTACGCAGGATCGAGAAAAGCTGGTCCGACGAGCCAACCGCCCAGGCAACACCCGCAGTCACGACCATCGCCACGGACATCAGCCCGTAGACCTTGTTCATATGGGCGCGAAGCCCCTCGTCGATCTGCGCGCGGGCGCCGACGCCTACGCTGCGGATCGTGTCATATTCAGCCATTGAAGCCTCCGATGTTGTCCCTAAGGGCAACGCCGGGGGAACCGGCGCGACCTCATGCGTGAAATATTGGGAATAGGACCCGTGATTTCAAGCACCTTGGTCGCGTCGGGGGAGCGAAACCGTACCGTTTCAGCCCTTCCAGTGCGCAGGGGCGTCCCAAGGGGCACGCTCGGCTTCGGAAAGCGCCTCGGCGCGGGTCAGGCCGATGTCGGCGAGGAGGCGGTCGTCCAGATGGCGCAGGCTGTGACGCGACCGGGCGATGGCGGCGGCGGCAAGCAGACGGTGCGGCATGTGCGCCAGCGTACCGGGGCGCAGGAAGGCGAGCGGGCGGGTGAGGAAACGGGTGGGCATGACGGGCTCCTTCATCGGAATTGGTGATGGTGCGATGTTGTCGCATCAGGATGCTTGAACTATGCGCTCTGCCGGTGCATTATGGAAACGAATGATTGTGCGATGACCCATCAGGATCCGTGATATGCCCCGCAACCTCGACATCGCCTCGCTGCGCTCCTTCGTTACTGTCGCCGATGTCGGTGGGGTGACGCGGGCGGCGGGCTATCTGAACCTGACGCAATCGGCGGTCTCGATGCAGATCAAGCGGCTGGAAGAGGCGCTGGGCCTGTCGCTGTTCCTGCGGGCGGCGCGGAAGCTGGCGCTCTCGCCCGAGGGGGAGCAGCTTCTGTCCTATGGCCGCCGGATGCTGGCCCTGAACGACGAGGCGCTGTCGGCGCTGTCGGCGACGGCCTGCGAGGGCGAAATCCGGCTGGGAGTGCCGCATGACGTGGTCTATCCGGCGATCCCCGGCATCCTGCGGCGGATGGCGCAGGCCTATCCGCGGGTGCGGATCAACCTGGTGTCCTCGTTCACCGTGCTGATGAAGCAGGACTTCGCGCGGGGGGCCTTCGACGTGATCATCACGACGGAGGAAACCCCGGACCCGGTAGCCGAGGTGCTGTCGTCGCGCGGGCTGGTCTGGGTGGGCGCGCCGGACGGGAATGCCTGGCAGCGGCGGCCCTTGCGGTTGGGGTTCAAGGACACCTGCATCTTCCGCCCCCACGCCCAGGCGGCGCTGGAGGCGGCGGGAATACCGTGGGAGATGGCGACGGGCGGGGAAAGCGAGCAGGCGGTCGAGGCGACGGTGGCGGCGGACCTTGCGGTGTCGATGCGGATGGTGGGCAGCATCCCCGAGGGGCTGGAGCCGATCGCGGCGGACAACCAGCTGCCGCAGGTGGCCCCGATGAAGCTGGCGCTCTACCGCGCGAACCGGCGCAGCGACGAGGCGGTGGACCTGCTGGTCAGCGAACTGCGCTGCGCCTACGGGTCCTGAACCCGGATCACAACCTTGCCGGTGGTCTTGCGGTCGCGGAGCAGCGCGAGCCCCTCGGGGAAGGCGTCGAACGGCAGGACCTGGCTGACATGCGGGCGGATCCGCCCTTCGGCCCGCCAGCGCAGGAGCTGCGCCATGCTGTCGGCGACAAGCTGCGGGGCGTGGCTTTCGTAGCCGCCATACCAGAAGCCCGAGACGGTGAGGTTCTTCACGAGGAGGAGGTTCGCCGGAACCTGCGGCACCTCGCCCGAGGCGAAGCCGATGGCCAGAAGCCGTCCGTCCGGCTTGCAGGCGCGCAGGGCGGCGTCGAAGGCGGGGCCGCCGACGACATCATAGACCACATCCACCCCGCCCTGCGCCCGCAGCGCCTCTTTCAGGTCGGGCGCGTCGCTGTCGATCACCGCATCCGCCCCGGCTGCCCGCGCGACTTCCATCCGCGCCGCACCGCGCGCCGAAGCGATGACGCGGGCCCCAAGGAGCTTGCCGATCTCGACCGCCGTCAGCCCGACGCCACCCGCCGCGCCGGTGACGAACAGCGTCTCGCCGGGCTGCAACCGTGCCGTGTGGATCAGCGCAAGATGAGAGGTGCCGTAGGCGATGGGAAACCCGGCGGCTTCCTCGAACCCCATTGCGTCGGGCAGCGGGGTCAGGCGATGGGCGGGCAGGCAAACCCGCTGGGCCAGTGCCCCGGCGGCACAGGTTGCCAGCACCCGCGTACCGGGAGCCGGGCCGCCGACTCCGGGACCCAGGGTATCGACCACACCCGAAAGTTCCATGCCGGGGATGAAGGGCGGGGTCTGACGGACTTGATATTTTCCCTGAATCGCCAGCATATCCGCAAAGTTGAGCCCAACTGCTTCCACTCGGAGAACGATTTCGCCTTTAGCGGGAGTTGGCGCCGGAATATCGACCTGAGCAGGGGCTGCGCCATGATCTGCGATCTGCCAAGCCAGCATCCCTTGCCCCTTTTTCCTTTTGTTGTTTCTACTACCTACGGTGTAGCGTTTTTATCCAAGCTACAGTTTCTTGCAACGCACTGATCGGGCTTTTCGCAAAATGCGACGAATCTTAGAGAATGGATGCAAAATGCAACGCGAAATGCGATACCACTTGGGGGCGAGTGCTGATTCGGTTGCGACTCTCCTGCGAGCATTCGGGGACAACCGTGCCGTGTGTTGTACGCTTGGATAATTGGACATATCCAAAAAGACAGGTTTTGGCGCGGCTGAGGAATATTTCGTTAATACTTCCCGGATCGCCGGACTTGGCACGAAACTTGCTTATAGATCACCGAGGGGAACGTACACTCGATTTTGGAGTCAAGAATGAAGCATCCCGTAGACGCCCATGTTGGCAAGCGCATCCGTCATCGCCGCTGGATGGTCGGCATGACCCAGCAGCAGCTCGCCGACAAGGTGGGAATCAAGTTCCAGCAGATCCAGAAATACGAAACCGGCATGAACCGGGTCAGCGCCTCCCGCCTCTGGGACGTGGCGGATGCGCTGGGCGTGTCGATCTCCTTCTTCTTCGAGGGCCTCGGCGAGGGCCAGTCCAACCCCACCTACGCGCATGGCGACATGATGTCGGACAAGGAAGCGCTGGAGCTGGTCCGGTCCTACTACGCGATCCCCGAGGCGCAGCGCCGTCGGCTGTTCGACCTGGCGCGGGTTCTTTCCGAAGCTGCCTGATCCCGATCTTGACCTCGACCCCCTGGGCGTTTAGCGCGCCCTGGGGGCGGCCCCCTCACGCGGGACCGGCAGGCCAAGGGAGAGAGGATGCGTATTTCCGAGACTTTGGCGTCCGAGCTGATTGCGACGGCGCATGAACTGGCGGATGTGGCGCGGGTCGCCACGCTGTCGCATTTCCGGACGCGGGACCTTGCGGCCGAAACCAAGGAAACCGCGCGCTTCGACCCGGTGACTGCCGCCGACCGCTTGTCCGAAGAGCGGATGCGCGAAGTCCTGGCCCGGCGCCGACCGCAGGATGCCATCCTGGGCGAGGAGTTCGGCGCGCTTGATGGTACTTCCGGCCTGACCTGGGTGCTCGACCCGATCGACGGCACGCGCAGCTATCTGGCGGGCACGCCCACCTGGGGCGTGCTGATCTCGGTCCGCGACGCGGAAGGCCCGCTTTTCGGGATCATCGACCAACCCTATATCGGCGAACGCTTCGAGGGCGGCCTCGGCCGGGCGCGGGTCACCGGGCCGATGGGCGAGGCGGCGCTTGCGGTGCGGGCCACGCGACCGCTGTCGCAGGCAATCCTGTTTTCCACCTTCCCCGAGGTCGGCACGCCCGAAGAAGGCGCGGCCTTCCGGCGCGTGGCCTCGGGGGCGAAGCTGGTGCGCTACGGCACCGATTGCTACGCCTATGCGCTGATCGCGGCGGGCCAGATCGACCTGGTGATCGAGGCGGGCTTGCAGGCCTATGACGTGCAAGCCCCCATCGCGGTGATCGAAGCTGCGGGTGGCATCGTCACCGACTGGCAGGGCCGCCCGGCGCATGAGGGCGGGCGCATCCTGGCGGCGGCGAGCCGGGAGCTGCACGCCGAGGCGCTGACGCTGTTGAACGCCTGAGGGCTGGGGCAGGTTCTTCGGGAAGATTTGAAGGTCCTTTGTCTGCCATCGGCGGTTGGCGCGTGACCGAAGGCTTGCGGGACAGGATCGTCGCCGTTTATGTTTGGCGGGCCTGCCGTGTCCTTCTCCCTTCTGACGGCGGGCACCGGTTTCCCTTGAAACCGAAGGGTGTGCGAAAGGTGCACCATGCCCGATCTCCTGATCCGCAATGCCGATATCGTCGTGACGATGAATGCCCGTCGGGACGAGCTTTCCGGTGCCGATGTTCTTGTACGGGGCGGGGCGATTGCCGCTGTCGGGTCCGGGCTGGTCGCGCCGGGGGCCGAGGTGATCGACGGCGCTGGCTGCGTGGTGACGCCGGGCCTGGTGAACACGCATCACCATCTTTACCAGACCCTGACGCGGGCGGTCCCGGGCGGGCAGGATGCGCTGCTCTTCGGTTGGCTCAAGACGCTCTACCCGATCTGGGCGCGGTTCGGGCCGGAAGAGATGTTCGTCTCGGCCCAGGTCGGGCTGGCGGAGCTGGCGCTGTCGGGCTGCACGATGACTTCGGATCACCTGTACCTCTATCCGAACGGCGCGCGGCTGGACGACACCGTTGCGGCGGCGGGAGAGGTGGGCCTGCGCTTCCACCCGACGCGGGGGGCGATGTCGATCGGCGAAAGCGCCGGGGGCCTGCCGCCGGACAGTCTGGTGGAGGGTGAGGCAGCGATCCTGGACGACATGATCCGGGTGGTGGACCGCTTTCACGATCCGCGTCCGGGGGCGATGCTGCGGGTGGGTCTGGCGCCATGCTCGCCCTTCTCGGTCAGCCGCGAGCTGATGCGCGACACGGCGCTGCTGGCGCGGGACAAGCAGGTGATGCTGCACACCCATCTGGCCGAGAACGACGAGGACGTGGCCTATTCGCTGGAGCGTTTCGGATGCCGCCCCGGCCAGTATGCCGAAGATCTCGGCTGGACCGGGGCGGATGTCTGGCACGCGCATTGCGTGAAGCTGGATGGTTCGGAAATTGAACTTTTCAGCCGGTCGGGGACGGGCGTCGCCCATTGCCCGTGTTCGAATTGTCGACTCGGCTCCGGTATCGCCCCTGTCCGCGCCATGCGGGACGCGGGGATGAAGGTGGGGTTGGGTGTGGACGGCTCGGCCTCGAACGATGCGGGGAACCTGGTGGCCGAGGCGCGGATGGCGATGCTGTTGCAGCGGGTCGCGCGGGGGGCGGATGCGATGAGCGCGCGCGAGGTGCTGGAGATCGCGACCCTGGGCGGCGCGCAGGTGCTGGGGCGGGATGACCTCGGGGTCATCGAGCCGGGCAAGCGAGCGGACCTCGCGATCTGGGACCTGCGTGGGGTAGAGGCGGCGGGGAGCTGGGACCCGGTGGCGGCGTTGGCCCTGTGCGGCCCGACGCGGGTGAGGCATCTGGTCGTCGAGGGTCGGCAGGTGGTGCGGGACGGGCAGATGGTGACGCTGGACCTGCCGCGTGTGCTGGAGCAGCAGCGGCGGCTGGCGGCGCGGCTGGCGGGATAGGGGCTGGTTTTCCTGCCCTTTCGCTTTCCGGACGGGGGCGGCATGGTCGCGGCACCTGATACCTGGGAGAGCCGAATGCGTGTGATTGCGAGCCTTGCCGTTTTTCTTGCCTGCGGCCTTCCCGCTGCGGCGGAGACCGTATTGTCGGAAGCCAGCGGCAACTGGGCCGGGACATCGGGTGACGGCTTCACCTTCCTTGCCCGGCTGTTGCAGAACGAGGACATGGCCCGTCTGGTGATCTGGGGCGGCAATCCGGGTAGCCTGGCGGTGGCCGAGGGCGAGCCTCAGTTCGACAACCCGGTGATTGCCATCGGTGCCTTCGCGACGAAGCAGGCGCTGGAGGTTGTGGAAACCGGGGACGGCAGCACGCTCCAGATCGTGACGGAATATGCCGACGAGGAGGGGACGGGGCGGATCGTCACCGAGGTGCAGTTCCTTGATAACCAGTTCACGGTGGTAGGCTACCATCACACGGGCGAGCCGGCGGGGCGGGCCTTCGCCTGCGAGGTCGACCTGTGGAACATGACGGCGGTCGAGGATGGTGAGACGCGGGTGCTGGAGCCGGTGGAGTTCGAGGCGCTGAACGCGAGCGACTGGACCTGGGACGCGGCCTATGAGCGGGGCTTCTGTCACCGGGCCGAGTGAGGTAGAAGGCGGGCAGGAGGCTGCCCATGTCGCACGATTATGCCGCCCAGCGGCGCGAGACGTTCCAGACTTTCAAGCAGTCGAAGGGGGTGAGCCTGCCGAAGACGGCGGTGGTCGAGTTTGCCTTCTTCATCGAGGAGAACGACGCGAGCTGGCCCGCTTTCGAGCGGGCGCTTCGGCTGGCGGGGTTCCAGACCCGGCGGCTGAAGGATGGCGACACGCTGGTGGCCTCGTTCGGGCCGATGCCGGTCACCGCCGAGGCGATCTGGGAGCGGGAACATGCGGCGACCGAGATCGCGTTGAAGCATGACTTCTACCCTGACGGCTGGGAGCTGGCGGAGTAACTGGTCCCGCTGGTCAGGCGTTTCGGATGCAGGGAAATCAAGGGGTCGCGCGGGCGCGATCGGGTGGTCTTTGCCTTGCTGGCCGGGTGCCGCCACCCCCCATCCCCTCTCTGCGGAGGGGAGGCGCCTGGGGCTGGTGCTGCGCGATGCGACCTTCTGCATCACGGGTTGGGGGCGGCTTTCGAATCGAGCGCCTGCGGCGCAAGTCTTTTGTCTCGGTTCTGCGCGTGAAGGACGCGCAGAACCTCGGGTGTTTGCCTCCGGCGGGGATATTTGCTGCCAGGTGAAAGGGCTGGCCGGTCAGAGGCGGTGGCGTTTTCCACTGATCCAGACCTCGGCAATCGCGCGGTCGTCGCCCATCATGATGGTGGGGAAGAGCTGTTGCCAGAGGTCTTCCGCCCGCCGCGTTGACTGTTCGATGGCGGGTGTGGAGGCGAGGTCGATGATCACGAGGTCGGCCTCCATGCCAGGGGCGATGTTGCCGATCCTGTCTTCGCAGCGTAGCGCCCGGGCCGAGCCTTGTGTGGCGAGCCACCAGAGTTGCGCGGGGTGCAGGGATTGGCCACGGAGCTGCGCCACCTCGTAGGCGGCGGCCATGGTGTGCAGCATCGAGAAGTTCGAGCCGCCGCCGGTGTCGGTGGCGAGGCCAACGCGGAGATGGCTGGCGAGGGTCATGTCGAAGAGGCCGGAGCCGATGAAGGTGTTCGAGGTAGGGCAGTGGACGAGGGACGCCCCCGCCTCGATCAGGCGCGATTTCTCGCGGTCGGTCAGGTGGATGGCGTGGCCGTAGACAGCGCCTTCGCGGAGAAGACCTTGCGCCTCGTAGGTGTCGAGATAGTCGCGGGACTGGGGGAAGAGGTCTTTCACCCAGGCGATTTCGTCGGTCTGCTCGCTGAGATGGGTCTGCATCAGGCAGTCGGGGTATTCCCGCCAGAGTTGGCCGAGCACATGAAGCTGTTCCGGCGTCGAAGTCGGCGAGAAGCGGGGGGTGATGACGTAGGAGAGGCGGCCCTTCGCGTGCCATTTTTCCAGCAGGGCCTTGCTGTCGTCATAGGCGGACTGGGCGGTGTCGCGGAGGCCTTCCGGGGCGTTGCGATCCATGCAGGTCTTCCCCGCGAAGACCCGCATCCCGCGCGACTGGGCGGCGGTGAAGATGGCGTCGACGCTGGCCGGGTGGATCGTCGCGTAGGAGCAGACGGTGGTGGTGCCGCGGGCGAGGATCAGGTCGAGGTAGCGGTTGGCGATCTCCTCGGCGTAAGCGGGATCGCTGAACCGCATTTCCTCGGGGAAGGTGTAGGTGTTCAGCCAGTCGATCAACCGCTTGCCCCAGGAGGCGATGATCGCGGTCTGGGGGTAGTGGACATGGGCGTCGATGAAGCCCGCGGAGATTAGCTTTTGCCCATGGTCATGCAAGCGGGCCTGGGGGAAGCGGGCGCGCAGGTCGGCGGCTTCACCCAACGCAGCGATGCGGCCAGCCTCCACGGCGACGGCGCCGTGGTGCAGGACTTGGGCGGCGGAGAGCCCGTCGCGAAACGGATCGCCCGTGTAGCGGAGAACCTGGCCCAGGATGAGATCGGTCATGACATGCCCCTTGAACCGGGTCAGACTAGGCGGTTTCCGGGCAGCGGTAAATTTGCCGTTGCAGATCATGGCTTGAAACTGTTTCGCAAAAGCGCGAAGGCGCAGGGGCGGGCGACAGGTGCTGCCGTTGCCGGAAAAGCCACCGAAGGGTGGCGAAAGAGCGGGGGGGCGCATGGCGGAGACGACGGTCAGAACGACGCCGGACGTGATGGATGCGGCCACGCTGGAAGCGACGCTGGATGCGGCGCTGGACGCTGCCCGCGCCGGGGACAGCGCGCGGGTCGAGGCCCTGCTCGATCCGGTGCACCCGGCCGACGTGGCCGACCTTCTGGAGCAGGTCAGCGAGACCGACCGCGAGGCGCTGCTGGCGATGGGTTCCGCCGTCATCGACGGCGAGGTGCTGTCGGAGATCAGCGACGCGATCCGCGAGGACGTGCTGGATGCGCTGCCGGACGATGTGGTGGCGGATGCGCTGCGGGAGCTGGATTCCGACGATCTCGTCGACATCGTCGAGGATCTGGAGGCGGAGGACCAGGGGCGCCTTCTGGGCGCGATGGACGCGGCCGACCGGATGGCGGTCGAACAGGCGCTGGCCTGGCCGGAACATTCCGCCGGCCGATTGATGCAGCGCGAAACGGTGGTGGCGCCCGAGCACTGGACCGTTGGAGAAGCGATCGACTTCCTGCGGAAAACCGATCACCTGCCCGATCAGTTCTATCATGTGATCCTGGTCGATCCGCGGATGCAGCCGGTGGGTTACGTGACGCTGGGACGGGTATTGTCGGCAGGCCGGTCCGTGCGGCTGAAGGATATCACCGAGGACAGTTTCCGCACCGTGGCCGCGACGGATGAAGAGGCGGATGTGGCCTATATCTTCAACCAGTATCACCTGATTTCCTGCCCTGTGGTCGATGGTTCGGGCCGGCTGGTGGGCGTGATCACCATCGACGATGCGATGATCGTGCTGGACGAGGAGCATGAGGAGGACATGCTGCTGCTGGCCGGGGTCGGCGAGGAAGCGAGCGTCAGCGACGGGCCGGTGGAGACGGTGAAGCAGCGGCTGCCCTGGCTGGTGGTGAACCTGTTCACGGCATCGCTCTCGGCGCTGGTGATCAGCCAGTTCCAGAACACGATCGCGACGCTGGTGGCGCTGGCGGCACTGATGCCCATCGTCGCCTCGACCGGAGGGATCGCCGGTACGCAGTCGCTGGCCGTGGCGGTGCGCGCGCTGGCGACGCGCGACCTGACGCGAGCCAATGCGGGGCGCGTGGTGCGGCGGGAATTGCTGGCCGGGTTGATGAACGGGGTGGGGCTGGCGCTGATCCTGGGGGCGGCGGGGGTGCTGATCTTTGGCGACTGGCATCTGGGGGCGGTGCTGGCGCTGGCGATGATGGTGAACCAGGTGGTTGCGGCGCTGGGCGGCGTGCTGGTGCCCCTGACGCTGGAGCGGATGGGGCTGGACCCCGCCCTGGCTTCGGGGACCTTTGTCACCACACTGACGGATGTGATGGGGTTCTTTGCCTTTCTGGGGCTGGCGACGGTGATGCTGACATGACGGACGGGAAGGCCGAGGATTTCAAGGCGGCGGCGCGGGCCGAGGCCTTTGCGCGGCGGGCGGAGGCTTTTGCCGGGGGGCAGGGGCAGGCGGCGGAGATACTCGCGGATTTCCTGGCGCCGCATCGGGGGAAGGCGCTGTCAGGCTACATGCCGATGCGGTCGGAGATCGACCCCTTGCCGGCGATGGCGGCGCATCAGGGGCCGGTGGGGGTGCCGGTGATTGTGGCGAAGGCCTCGCCGCTGCGGTTCCGGGAATGGTCGCCGGGGTGCAGGCTGGTTCAGGGCGCGTTCAAGGCGATGATCCCCGAGGAGGGGGCCTGGGTGGAGCCGGAGGTCATGATCGTGCCGATGCTGGCCTTCGACGCGCGCGGCTACCGGCTGGGCTATGGCGGGGGGTTCTACGACCGGACGCTGGAGCTGCTCAGGTCGCGGGGGCCGGTGCTGGCGGTGGGGTTTGCCTTTGCGGCGCAGGAGGTGGCCGAGGTGCCCACGGATGCGTTCGATCAGCGGCTGGATGCGGTGGTAACGGAAAAGGGCGTCACGGTTTTCGCGTGACGCCCAAAATTCTTGAGGAAGAATTTTGACAAATTCCTTGCTTAAGGAACTTGGGCCTCTCAGTGCGCGATTTCTTCCTGGCGAACGAACATGTTGCCCCAGGCGCGGTCGATCAGTTCGGGGGTCATCTGGTAGGGGATGTTCTCGAACTCGCAGACCGCGATCATCTGGTCGATCAGGAAGATCGGCTGGTAGTTCGCGTAGTTGTTGGCGATGGTCGGGAACTTGACCTTCATCAGGTGCATCAGCGCGGTTTCGTCCAGCGGCATCTTCTTCTTGCGCGCGACCATGGCGAAGATCTTCAGGAAGTTCTCCTGGCTTGGCCCGTCGATCTTGATCTTGAAGAAGATCCGGCGCAGGGCGGCGCCGTCGAAGATCTGGTTCGGGTGGAAGTTGGTCGAGAAGATGACCAGCGTGTCGAAGGGGACGGTGAATTTCTCGCCGGATTGCAGGGCGAGAATGTCGCGAGATTCCTCCAAGGGCACGATCCAGCGGTTGACGATCTTCTGTGGCGGTTCCTGCTGGCGGCCAAGGTCGTCGATGATGAAGATGCCGCCGGTGGCCTTGAGCTGCAGGGGCGCCTGGTAGGTGCGGGCGGTCGGGTTGTAGTTGAGATCGAGCATGTCGAGCGACAGTTCGCCGCCGGTGATCACCGAGGGACGCTCGCAATAGACGTAGCGGTTGTCGAAGCGGTTCGAGGTGCGGCGCAGCGAGTTCGGGTCGTCGACGGCGGCCTCGGCGGCGGAATGGACGATCGGGTCGTAGACCGAGATGATCTGGCCGGAATATTCGATGGCGCGGGGGACATAGACCTTGTCGCCGAGGGCGGCACGGATGCCGTGGCTGATCGAGGACTTGCCGTTTCCGGGCGGGCCGTACAAGAGGATCGAGCGGCCCGAGGTCACGGCGGGGCCGAGGTTGTCGATCAGGTCGGGCGGCAGGATCAGGTGGCCCATGCCGGAGAGGAGCTGTTCGCGGTTCAGGCGGATGTCACGGACGGACTGGCGCTTGATCTGCACCTGGTAATGGTCGAGCGGCACCGGCATCGCGCCGTAGTATTCCGACTGCGAGAGCGAATCCAGCGCGCGGGCCTTGCCGGCGTCGGTCAGTTCATAGCCCATCTCGTTGCCGGCGGTGGCGTGCATGGTGCCGGTCGCGGTGACGAGCTTCTGCGTGCGGCAGAGGTCCATCAGTTCCTGCGTCAGCGGCACGGGCAGACAGATCGACCTGGACAGGACCGAGACCTGGTCCTGGTTGGTGCGGAACATCGTTTTCAGGAAGATGTCGCGCATCATGATGGTCGACAGCCCCGTATCGGCCAGCGAACGGGGCGACGGGGGCGGTTGAACCCCGGAAACAGGGGGGGAAACCGGGGCTTCAGCGTTCATTTCACAAGCTCCGTGGACAATCGCGGCGAAGGGCTTTGATTTGAGTCGTAAACGTAACTTGTGTCAGCCCTGTGGCCAGATGGCGGCAAGAAGGTAGAAGACCACGATTGCCGAAAGCGCCAGGCCGAAGGGGAAGTAGCGCCGCCGGGTCCAGCTTTCCCAGTCGGGCGTCGCATTCCGCACGAAGGGCAGGCTGCGCAGGAGGCGGTGCAGGAACAGCGCACCGACCATGCAGACGAAGGTGATCAGCAGGATTTCACCGATGTCCCCGCCGACGAAGAGTCCCGCCATCGCGGCGGCGAACTTGGCGTCGCCCGCCCCGAAGGTGCCGGTCAGATACAGAAGGAAGCCGGCCACGAAGACCACGGCCATCAGCGCGAAGCCCCAGAACCACAGCGCCCAGGTGGGTACCACAAACCAGCCTAGAAGCGGCCAGACGGCAGCCATGGCAAGCACGGAGGCGTTCGGGATCTTCATCGCCTTCAGGTCGGACCAGGCCGCCCATATCGCAATGGGCAGCACCGGAACCAGAAGGATCATCGCATCGGTCGGTTCAAGCATCAGGTCTTCACATTGGCATCAAGGGCTTCAAGGCTGCGCACGGCGGCTTCGAAATATTTGGGATGGGTCTCGATCGCCTGGTTCAGAAGACCTTTGCCAACCGTGACGTCGCCTTGCTTGATTGCGGCGAGAGCCATGGAATACAGGAGCTCGGCCCGTTCGGTCTGGGTCATCTTGACGACCGGCAGGTCATATTTGCGCTGCGCTGCCCGGGCGAGGACCAGGTTGTTCTTGGCGGTGAAAAGCTGCGGATCATAGGTCAGCGCCTCGATGAACAGCTTTTCGGCGCCCTGCTTGTCGCCGCGGGTCAGCTTGGAGAAGCCCCAGTTGTTCAATGTGCTGGCCGGGGTGGTGGTCAGTCCGACGGCGGTTTCATAGAAGCTGTCGGCCTTCTTCCAGTTCTTGTCACTGTCCGCGACCATCGCTTCCAGACGGTAGCGGTCGAAGCTTTCGTGGGTCGGCGGAATCTGGTTCAGCTCGGCCTTGGCCTCGCCCCACAGGTTCGACCGGATCAATGCATCGGCCAGCATCACGCGGTCTTCCGGCGTGGATTCGGGATGGGCCACGACGTTGCGCCAGACCTGGGCGGATTCGGTGGTCTTCTGCGCCCGGATCAGCGAGCGGGCCAGCCCGCGCATCACGTCGATGCGGTCGGGGTTCTGTTGCAGCGTGCGGGTGAAATACTCCACCGCCTCGTTCGGGTCGGCGACCGAGAGCATCACGTCGTTGAGATTGGATTCGTCGATGACGTTGACGTCCTTGAGGGCCCTTTGCACCTGGGCGTCAGAGCTGTTCTGACAGGCCGACAAAATCACTGCGCCGCCAAGGCACAGCATGAGGGAAACCGGATGGCGCATCTTCAGCGTCCTTTTTATTGACTGCCCGTAGCTTGACTGGGCGCGTCTCCGCCTAGAGATCGGAGAGAAGGACGAACTTGCCCTTTTCCTGCCGGACGAGACGGAACCCGCCTGTTTCTTGTTCTTGGGTTGGATCATACACACTCGCTTCGCTTTTCGCGATAGCGAGCATCAGATTTTCGCGGATCGAGTCCGTTTCGCCACTATCCAGCGCGAAGGCCTTCTGGAACATCACGCGGGCCTCGCCGTAATTGTCCTGCTCCATCAGCGTGACGCCCAGGTTGTTCAAGGCGGGGACGAAATTCGGATCAAGCTCCAGCGCGCGGCGGAGGAGCTTCTCGGCCTGGCCGAGGCGCCCGAGCGCCAGGTTGGCCGAACCGATGGACGAGAGCACGTCGGCGTTGATGCCGACCTCTCCCGCGCCGCGCAGATATGCCTTGAGCGCAAGCTCGGGCTCGCCCGCTTCCATGAGCCGGTGGCCAACGGTCATGCCGTCGACCCCGTGACCTTTCGCGTCGATGCCGTAGGGGGAATTCCTGGAAACGCCACTGGTCGGCGTACAGCCGACCAGCAGAGCAGTGCAGACGGTCAACATCGCCGCTTGGCGCAAGTCACACCCTGTTCGAACCTCAGAGGCCGCTTGCAAGCTGGCCCAGCATTGTCACCATGCCGTAGATGGACGGCCCGATGAGAATGACCAGAAGGGGCGGAACTGTAAACAGCATAGTGCCGAGGGTGAGTTTCGTCGGCAACATGTTGGCCTTCTCTTCCGCGCGCATGATGCGCTTGTCGCGCATGTCTGCGGAATAGACCCGGAGCGCGTCGGCGACCGAGGTGCCGAAGGTCGCGGACTGGATGATCGTGGTCACGAAGGACGCGACGTCGGGCACGCCCACCCTCTCGGCCATGTCCTTGAGGACCGAAATCCGTTCCTTGCCGGCCTTGACCTCTTGCGCGACCATATCGAATTCATCGGCGAGGGCGGGATAGCCGACACGGCTTTCCTTGCCGACGCGGATGATCGACTGGTCCAGCGACTGACCGGCCTCGACGCAGACGAGCATCAGGTCGAGCGCATCGGGGAAGCCCTGGATGATCTCGGTCTGGCGCTGGTTGACGCGTTTGTTCACCCAGTAGCGCGGGAGATAGTAGCCGATGGCGCAGGGCAGGAGGCTGTACAGGAGGAGGTCGGTCATCGACATCTCCTGCGAGAAGGACTTCACGAGCGCGAAGATCAGCCCAGCGATGAGGAACAAGGTCGCCAGCAAGAACTGGATGGCGTGGAACATCCTGACCGAGTTCTTGCCGGTGTAGCCGGCCCGCAGCATGTTGAGCTTGGCGGCCGACAGTTCTTCCTTCTTCTGGGGTTCCAGGAAGTGGGCGAACTTTTCAAGTTTGTCGACCTTTTCCGTCTTGCGCAGCGCGCGCTTCTTTTCGCTGCCGGTATTGGGAACCTGGTCCTTCAACTCGCGGAAACGGTCGCGCTGCCGTTTCATCACCACCGGCAGGGCCAGAAGGATCAGCAGCATCCCGAGCAGGCCGACGCCGAGGAGCGGTGCCATTGGGCCGAAGCGGTCGGTCAGCCCGGTGAGGAAATCGGAAAAGAAGCTCATGGTCGACCTACACTTTGATGTTGGTCATCACCTTCATGTAGATGATGTTGATGATCAGGAACGTGACGACGAAAAGCGCCGCGGGGACATAGGCCGAGGTCGTCTTCACCTCGTCGTAGTAGTCGGGCTGGATGACGTTGATCATGACCAGCGCGACGATCGGGAAGCCCGAGAGGAACATGCCGGACCATTTTGCCTCGGCCGTGATGGCGCGGACGCGGCGGAAGAGCTTGAAGCGGGCGCGGACCACCTTGGACAGGCCTTCGAGGATCTCGGCCAGGTTGCCGCCGGACTGCTGCTGGATCGAGACGGCGACGGCGAGGAAGCGCAGGTCCTGGCTGTCCATCCGTTCGGCGAAGGCCTTCAGCGATTCCGCCACGTCGCGACCGTAGGCTGCCTCGTCGGCGATGACGCCGAATTCCGAGCCGAGCGGGTCCGGGATTTCCTTGGCGACGATACCGATGGCGGTCGAGAACGGGTGGCCGACGCGCAGCGAGCGGACCATCAGTTCGATGGAGTCGGGGAGCTGTTCTTCCAGGAGGCTCATCCGCTGCTTGGCGGTGCGGTTGACCCAGACGAAGACGCCGCCGACGCCCATGGCGATGCCGAGCACGATGCGGAGACCCAGATCGGCCGCGGTGAAGACCGAGAGCATCAGGAAGGCGAAGACCGACAAAAGCGCCATGATCCCGATCAGCGCCTGGGGCGAGAAGGCGATGTTCGCCCGCTGCGCCTTCTTGGCCAGCATGGAATAGAGCGGAATGTTCTTCGCGGTCAGGTGCTGGTTCATCTCCTTGCGGAGTTGTTCGAGCACCTGTTCGCGGTTCGCGTTCTTTTCCAGCAGCGACAGGCGCCGGCTGACCTTCGAGTTCAGGCTGATGGATTTCCCGAACACGATCAGATAGATGCCGTTGACGATCACGACGACCGCAACGAAGATCATGAGGTAGATGAGGGGGGCGGTGCTGATCTGCATGGCGGTCAGACGATCGGTTCGTAGATCGAGGCGGGCAGGTCGAAGCCCCATTGGCGGAAGCGGTCGGAATAGGTCGAGCGGATCCCGGTCGCGTTGAAACGGCCGATGATCTTGCCCGAAGGCTCGACGCCGAGGCGTTCGAAGCGGAACACCTCCTGCATCGAGATGACCTCGCCCTCCATCCCGGTGATCTCGGTCACGGAAGTCATGCGGCGGGTCCCGTCCTGCAAGCGGCTGGCCTGGACCATCAGGTTCACCGCCGATGCGATCTGGCTGCGGACCGCCTTCAGCGGCATCTCGATCCCGGCCATGGCGACCATGTTCTCCAGACGGCTGATCGCGTCGCGCGGGTTGTTGGCGTGGATCGTCGTCATCGAGCCGTCGTGGCCGGTGTTCATGGCCTGGAGCATGTCGATGACCTCCTCACCCCGGGTTTCCCCGACGATGATGCGGTCGGGACGCATCCGCAGCGCGTTGCGCAGGCAGTCGCGCTGGGTGACGGCGCCCTTGCCCTCGACGTTCGCCGGGCGGCTTTCCATCCGGCCGACATGGACCTGCTGGAGCTGGAGTTCGGCGGTGTCCTCGATGGTCAGCACGCGTTCGTGGTTGTCGATGAAGGACGACAGCGCGTTGAGCGTGGTCGTCTTACCGGAACCCGTACCGCCGGAAACGATGATGTTGAGGCGGCAGGAGACGGCGGCCTGGAGATAGGCGGCCATTTCCTCGGTGAAGGCACCGAAGCGGACCAGGTCCTCGATGCGAAGCTTGTCCTTCTTGAATTTCCGGATCGACACCAGCGAGCCATCCACCGCGATCGGCGGGATCATGCAGTTGAAACGGCTGCCGTCCTGAAGACGGGCGTCGCAATAGGGGTTCGATTCATCGACGCGGCGGCCCACGGCGGAGACGATCTTGTCGATGATCCGGAGGAGGTGGCGTTCGTCGCGGAAGGTGACGTCGGACAGCTCCAGCTTGCCCGCGCGTTCGACGAAGATGCGCTTCGGGCCGTTGACCAGGATGTCGTTGATCGATTCATCCTTCAGCAGGGGCTCCAGCGGGCCAAGGCCCATGACCTCGTCATAGAGTTCCTGCGTCAGCGCGAGGCGGTCTTCCTTGTTCAGTGCGACGGACATTTCGTCCAGCGCCTCGGTCGCCAGTGCGGCGATCTCGCCACGCAAGGATTGCTCGGTGGCGGATTCGATGGCCGAAAGGTTCAGGTCCTCCAGCAGGCGCTTGTGGATCTCGACCTTCAGCTCGGTCAGCCGTTCCTTGCGCTTCTTCTCCTTGTCGGCGGCAATCACCTCGGCGGCGGCGCGTTGCTGGACCGGGGCCGAGGCCTGGGCGCGGCCGGTAAAGCCGGCTTTGTCGGCCGGGGCCGTAGCGGAAGCGGGCGCGCCAGATGCAGGGCGGGCGCCGGGGCTGTCTTTCTTGAAACGGCTAAACACTGGTCATTCCCCTTGTTCAGGCTCTGGCAACTTCTGCCGATTTGTTTATTTCATACAATGACTTGGCAAGTTTTTGCAGTTCCTTGCGCAGCGGGTTCTTTCCCGCGCTCTCGGCGATGGGCAGGCCGTGATCGTTGGCCTGCGTCACCTGTTCGCCGCCGTCGGGCAGCTGGACCTCGATGTCGATGTCCAGGCTTTCGGCCATGCGCTTGACGCGGGCCTTGGCAGAGAGGTCGGTGAATTTCGGCGCGCGGTTCAGCACATAGCGCACCTTGTCGTGCGGCAGAGCCTCTGCCTTGAGCGCGCGGACGAAGCGCAGGATGTTCTGGGCGGACCGCAGGTCCAGTTCGAGCAGCGCGAAATAGACATGAGAGCGGGTCAGCACGGCCTCGGTCCAGGCGACGACGGTCGAGGGCATGTCGACGATGACGAAGTCGAAGTTCGCCTGGGCGGTGTCGAGGATGCGGCCGATATCCTCGGGCGAGACCATCTCCAGGGGAAGCATGTCGGAGGGAGCAGTGAAGACATGCAGCTTGTCGTTGAAGGTCAGCATCGACTTGATCAGCGAATCCGCGTCGATCGAGGCGGTGTCGGTGAGGATTTCCAGCACCGCTTCCTTGCGCGGCAGGTCGAGATAGGTGGCCACAGAGCCGAATTGCAGGTCGAGGTCGATGACGCAGACGCGCATCCCTTCGGTATCCGGCAGAAGCGCCAGCTCCCAGGCGAGGTTGGCGGCAAAGGTGGTGGCGCCGACGCCGCCGGCCATGCCATGCACCGGCAGGATGACGCCGTTGCGGTCGCCCTTGGGCTTGAAGACCGGATTGAAGGCGCCGGTTTCCGGGTCATAGCCTTCTGGCATGACCGGGGCGGGCTTGCGCAGCCGCTCAATCGCATCGTGCAGCGCACCCTCGGGCAGGGGATAGGGCACGAAGTCATCGGCCCCGAGCTTCAGCATCTGGTGCAGGACCGAGGGGCTGACCTGGTTGGCGATCAGCAGAACCTTGATCTTCTTGGCTTTCGCCGCCTTGATCACGTCGTTCATCTTCGACAGTTCGGATTCATCCTCGCTGTCGACGGCGATGGCGACGAACTGCATCCCGGTGCTGTCGGGCTGCTTGAGGAAGACGAGAGCATCCTCGAAGTTCAGGTCGCCCCAGGCTTCGCCCAGCTCCTGCTCCATGTCGTCGATGAGCAGGTCGAATCGCTGCACGTCACGGGAAATGGTGCAGGCGAGGATCGGTGCCGGATCGCTCTGAACTGTGGCTTTGCTCGTCATCTCGCGTCGCGTCCTTTCGGTACGGGGCCGTTATCTACTGTTCTTCCAACGGGTTACCGCACAAGTCTTGCGCCGGTGTCACCCAAGGACCAAAGACCCCTGAACTTACCCTACAGGCCGGACCTTGTTCAAAAATGGTGGCGATAATTGGGCTAAAAATGCCTGTTTCTGGGATTATCACGAATATGGAAACGAAGAGGCCGGGCACTGGGCCCGGCCTCTGTCCTGGCAAGAGAGAGGAGATCAGCCGCCGCCGTTGCCCTCGCCGTCTGCGGCATTGCCGTCGTGCGGGCGGACACCGCTCTGGACGTAGTCGCGCCAGATGATCGCGGCATACTTGCCGTTCAGCACCAGCGGATGCGACTTCACGAAGCCCGACACCTCGGTCACGGTGCGGCGGTTGCGGACTTCGGCCTCGTTGGTCGCGATAAGCGGCCGGGTTTCGCCGTAGGAGACCACCGCCTCGAGCCGCGAGCGGCTGATGCCGAGCGAGGTCAGGTAGGCGACTGCCGCCTTCGCCCGGCGCAGGCCGAGACGCTGGTTGTAGCCGTTCGAGCCGACCTTGTCGGTATGGCCGAAGACGCGGAAGCGAACCTCGGGGAACTGGCGGATGAAGTTCGCCTGTTTTTGCAGGATCGCACGCGCCTCGTCCGAGAGCTCGGAGCTGTTGAAGGCGAAGTTGATCGTGTCGGGAACCTCGGCCGCGAAGCGCTCGGCAAGCGCCACGGTGTAGGACATCTCGCCCGTCTGGATGAGCGTGTTGTTCATCGTGGCGTTGCCGAACTGGCCCTTGTCGACTTCGGAACCAAGTTCGCGGTCCCAGCTTGTCGAGGTCTCGCCGCAGGCGGTCAGTGCGAGGAGGGCGGAGGCTGCAAGCAGCTTGGGAAGCATGCGGGTCATCTCCTTACTCCATCACATAGCCGTAGGACGAGCTGAAGTCCTGCCGCGCCACCTCGGCCGCCGCGCCCTTCTTCGGGCCGGAGGCCACGTCGCCGAACAGGAACAGCTCGCGTTCGGTCGGGATTCGGACCCGGTCGGTCGGCAGCGCCAGCGCTGCGCCCGCGACCGGCGTGACCAGGTGCGGCGTCACGATGACGACCAGTTCGGACTGCGAACGCTGGTATTCCGAGCTGCGGAACAGTGCGCCGAGGATCGGAATGTCGCCGACCCAGGGCAGTTGCGAGTTCACGTCACGGAAATCATCCTGAAGCAGACCCGCGATGGCGAAGCTTTCCCCGTCGCGCATTTCCACCGTGGTCGAGGTCTCACGCCGCTTGAAGGCAGCGATGGTGAATTCGCCCGAGGTGAAGCCGTTCGCCGGGTCGATCGAGGACACGGCCGCGTCGATGGTCAGGTTGATGATGTCCTGGTCGACGACCACCGGGGTGAAGTTCAGCTCCACGCCGAAGGGCTTGAATTCGACCGAGATGGTGTCGTTGTCCTGCGCGACCGGAACCGGATATTCGCCGCCGGCCAGGAACTTGGCTTCCTGCCCGGAAAGGGCGGTCAGGTTCGGTTCGGCGAGGGTGCGGACCATGCCCTTGGATTCCAGGGCCTCGAGCAGGACGTCGAACTCCAGCCCGCCGATCGAGCCGCCCAGACCGATGGCGCCGGTGACATTGGCACGGTAGGGCACGTTCTCGCCCGCCGCGATCAGAGCGCCCGAGCCAAGCAGCGTGCCTGTCTCGCCGCCGAACTGGCCGCCGTCGCCCAACCTCAGCGAGGACGAGAAGTTCTTCGTCACCGAACGGTTCATCTCGGCGAAGCGCACCTTCAGCATGACCTGCTGGGTGCCCCCCACGACCATGAGGTTCGACACCCGTTCCGGCGCATAGCGGTTGGCGAGGTCGAGCGCGCGGTCAAGCTTGGCGGTCGAGGAGACCTGGCCCGAAAGCACGATGCCGTCGTTGGCGGTGCGGACCTCGATGTTCTCGCCCGGGAGGATCTGCTGGAGACGCTCCTTGAACTCGGCGATGTCGGGCGTGACATGCACGTCGACGTTCGAGATCAATGTGCCTTCCGGAGACAATAGCGTGAGCGTCGTCCGCCCCGGCGCCTTGCCCAGCACATAGATGGACTTGTCCGACAGCGTCGAGATGTCGGCAATGCCGGGGTTCGCAATCGAAAGCTCGGCGAACGGAACGTCGCTTTCTACGACAACGGCCCGGTTCATCGGAACGTTGAGGGATTCGCTGGCCTGGCCCTGCATGACGCGCAGGACTTCGGCGGAGACCGGCGTCAAAGCCGAAGATGCGAGAATCGCACCAAGATAACCTGCTACCAGGAGTCGTTTCATGTTCATGTGATCTGCCCTTTCGACCACGCCTCGTTTGGGTCTTGAACGCCCTTATCGGAGGCAGAATGGACCAGTCCCTGTTTTTTTGCAAGAATCAATGCTTTGGGGGAAATAGTTGATGTGGATAAACTGCAACAGGTCGCAACGGGTTGGAAAAATGAAAGGGCGCGACCCCATATGATGTGGCCGCGCCCTGTGGTTGAAAGGAGCTTGGTGTCAGTTCTTGCAGGGGATCTCGACACCGGTATCGACAAGCACGCCACCGCTGCGCTGCTTGGCATAGCACTTCTTAACTTCGGGCACGACGACCTCGGGCGCCACGACTTCCTCGACGATGCCGAGCATGGCCTTGGTGTCGGTTTCGACCGTGCCTTCAATGGTTTCGCTGGAGTCCCGTGCGAGCGAGAGCGTCAGACGACCCGTGGACTGGGCCTGGGCCAGACGCGCAACCTGCTCTGGCGTGGCGGCGACTGTCACCGTTTTCGCAACTTTGTCGGAGGCGACCTGTCCCTCGTTGATCGCGTTGTCGACGGCGATGACTAGGACGGCGCTTTCGATCTGCCGGGTTATCCCGCCCTCGATACCCGCGACGCTGCCGGTCCACAGGATGTCGATGTAGTCGTCGGGCTTGACGAAGTTCGAGACCCCGCTGTCCATGCCGATCTTGATCGCGAAGGCGCGCTTGCCCTTCTCGAGCTTCGAAGTCAGGCTGGCGAGCTTTCCCGGCTCGGTCACGCGGCTGGCCAGCACCGGCTCGAACGCTTCGGTCGAACGCATGATGTAGCGCGGACCATCGGCGTTTTCCGGGAAGAGGGTCGCCTTGTCGGTGAAGACCGTCTTGGGAAGCGCCTTTTCGGGCCAGTAGATCAGTTGCACGTCCCCTTCGGCGAGCGCGTCGCCATATTTCTTGGGCTTGGCGAAGACATAGACCTCGACCAGCTTTCCGGCTTTGGCGTTGAAGGCCTTTTCCTGCTGAAGCGCGCCTTCAAGATCGGCCATGTAATCCTGGATCATGTAGACGGCCATGCCGGCCAGGGCCATGCCGACAAGAAGGACCAACGCGAATACTGCTCTCATTTCAACCTCTACTGGTGGGAGCTGCCCATGGTCTTACCCTGGCGGCCCGGCGGTGCTTCTAGTGCCGCATCGGTGGACCATCAAGGTGACGGGCGATCGCGTGGCGGCGGAACAGGTTCCAAGATCGAGACAATGACGCCCGAATACGGCGAAAGTTTAACGGATGTCGGGCACGTTGCGAATGAGGTCCGGAAATGACGGGGCCGCCGAACATGCGCAAGGGCCGCACCTCCGGAGAAGTGCGGCCCGCTGTCGGATCGGCACGACGGTGGATCAGCAGGTGACCGTGTCGTCGGTGAGCAGGCATTCCTGCGCGTCGCCGAGCTTCTCGCCGATGCCGAAGGCGAGGCTGGAGACGGCCGGCCGGACGAAGGTGAAGACAAGCAGGCCGAGGCCCACGACGGCGGCGGTCAGAACTACCCAGTCAACAGTCACAGCACCGGCTTCGTCTTTCAGGAAGGCGGAGAACTTGGTCATGGTCTTGTCCCTTTCTAAGGCGTTCATATGCATCACTCAACCGGTCCGAGCAGGCGAGGCCTTGAGCCGTCGTTCGGTATGCAGCCATTTGACCTTGCAATCATGGCAGGAATTTGTGCGCAGCGGGGTATTTCCGGGGTTGCGCGGGGCTGTCTGTAGGCTGTGCCTGCGCAGGTGCGCTGCCCTCGGTGGTGCGCAGCCCGGTTGGCCAGTTGATCCGGACGGACCAGGACAGGGCCACAAGAATCAAACTGGCCGCGCCTCATCCGAAGCGCGGCCAGTTGATTTAGTTCGCAGAAAGATCAGTCGCAGTCGGTGCCGTTCGACGACATGCAGGTCTGAGCGTCGCCCATTTCGGTGGCGATGCCCGAGGCCAGGCTCGAAACGGCCGGACGGACGAACGTGAAGACCAGGAGGCCCAGGCCCACGACGGCGGCGGTCAGAACCACCCAGTCAACGGTCACGGCGCCGGCTTCGTCTTTCAGGAAAGCGGAGAACTTGGTCATTTTGGGTCCCTTTCTAAGGTGCTCACTTAACATTCAACCGCTCCGATCTAGGCCTCAACTCTCGCCGTCGTCGTTCGGTATGGGGATATAAAGCCCCTCAAACATGGCAGCAGTTTGGACGACATTCGCAGAATCTTGGTCCTTAGAAAGAATCCGCGCGTTTCTGGACAAGATGCTGAAAGTAAAGGAAAGAAAATTTAGGAATCTGTTCACTCTTGCGTGGTATGGCGTGGTTTTTTCGCCAATTCAGGCAGAAATGCCATGATTGATCCGCAAAAGTTCTGGTCGCTGGCGTTGGAACCTGCGATTCTCCCGGCAAAACGACAAGGCGAGCAGGCCACAGACATGCGGAAGACTTCATGGATCGCAGCGATTCTCTGCGTGGCCACCCCGTGGGCGGCAGGGGCAGAGGATTTCAGCTTCAAGCGGGTCAAGGTGGGCGACAGCCTGCCGGGCAAGCGGATCACCGTGCAGATCGACCCCGAGGAACAGGCGCGCTACCTGGCGGCGCTGCCGAAGGTCGACCCGAACCCGGTGCATGACCACGAGGAGCCGAAGGTCGCGGACGAGGCGACCGGCAAGCCGGGGCCGGCACCGGCCTCGTCCTATGCCTGGTACTGGGACAAGGTGCCGGCCGATATCGGTGCGGCGGCGGACCGTTTCGACATCGCGCTGGCCTCGCTGTCGGAGGGGCCGGACGGCACGGTCGTGGGCGCACCGCGCCTGCAGCACATGCAAGACGTGGCGGATACCTACGGCAAGGACATCCTGCGCGCGACGCTGGACACGCGGGTCTCGCCCGCGCTGGTGCTGGCGGTGATCGGGATCGAGAGCGCGGGGCGGTCGGATGCGGTCAGCTCGGCAGGCGCGGTGGGGCTGATGCAGCTGATCCCGGCGACGGCCGAGCGCTTCGGGGTGAAGGATTCGACCGATCCGGTGCAGAACATCAAGGGCGGGGTCGCCTATCTGGACTGGCTCTTGAAGGAGTTCGACAACGACCCGGTGATGGTGCTGGCGGCCTACAACGCGGGCGAAGGGGCGGTGCGCGCCAATTCCGGCGTGCCGCCCTATGCCGAGACGCGCGACTATGTGCCGAAGGTGCTGGCCGCCTGGCAGGTGGCGCAGGGGCTTTGCGTCAGCCAGCCGATGCTGGTGACGGACCCTTGCGTCTTCCGCACCGATATCGCGGGGCTTTAGACGAAGACGTCAGCCCATTCCGGATGCTTCTTCCGGGTGGCGTTCACGAAGGGGCAGAGGGGGACGATCTTGAACCCGTCCGCCCTCGCCGCATCGACCAGCGCCTGAACCAGGGCCAGGCCCGCTCCGGTGCCCCGGAAACTGTCCGGGACGCCGGTGTGGTCGGCGATGATCAGGGTCGGCGTTGTCACCGAATAGGTCAACTCGGCCTCTCCGCCCTCGCGGCGGATGACGAAGCGGCCTTTGGTTGCCCCGTGTTCGCGGGTGACGATGTGGTCAGACAATCGTTGCCTCTGTCGCAGCGCGCAGTTCGGCTTCCGTGACGCCGGGGGCGAGTTCCACGAGATGCAGGCCCTTGTGGCCGACATCGAAGACGCCGAGGTTGGTGATGATCCGGTCGACCACGCCCTTGCCGGTCAGAGGCAGGGTGCAGGCTTTCAGCACCTTGGATTCGCCGTGCTTCGAGGTGTGGTCCATGACGACAACGACGCGGCCCACGCCTGCAACCAGGTCCATCGCCCCGCCCATGCCCTTGACGAGCTTGCCGGGGATCATCCAGTTCGCGAGGTCGCCGTTTTCGGCCACTTCCATAGCGCCCAGGATCGCCATGGCGATCTTGCCGCCGCGGATCATGGCGAAGGATTGGGCAGAGTCGAAATAGGCGGTCTGCGGCAGTTCGGTGATGGTCTGCTTGCCCGCGTTGATCAGGTCGGCATCCTCCTCACCCTCGAAAGGAAAGGGACCCATGCCGAGCATGCCGTTTTCCGATTGCAGGGTCACGTTCACGCCTTGGGGGATGTAGTTCGCCACCAGCGTCGGGATGCCGATGCCGAGGTTCACATACATTCCGTCCCGCAGTTCCTGCGCGGCACGGGCGGCCATGCCGTTGCGGTCCCAGCCCTTGGTTTCCTCGGCCATCATGCGTTCTCCCGCTTGCGGGTGGTGCGGTTCTCGATCCGCTTCTCGTGGGTGCCGGTGACGATGCGGTGGACGTAGATCCCCGGCAGGTGGATGGTGTCAGGGTCGAGGCTGCCGAGCGGCACGATCTCCTCGACCTCGACCACGCAGGTCTTGCCGCAGGTGGCGGCGGGGACGTTGAAGTTGCGCGCGGTCTTGCGGAAGACGAGATTTCCGCTCGGGTCGGCCTTCCAGGCCTTGACGATCGACAGGTCTGCGACAATGCCGCGTTCCAGGATGTAGGTCTTGCCGTCGAAGTCGTGGTGTTCCTTGCCCTCGGCGATCACCGTGCCGACGCCGGTCGCGGTGTAGAAGCCGGGAATGCCCGCGCCGCCTGCCCGCATCCGTTCGGCCAGCGTGCCCTGCGGGTTGAATTCCAGCTCCAGCTCTCCCGACAGATACTGGCGCATGAATTCGGCGTTCTCGCCGACATAGGACGAGATCATCTTCTTGACCTGCCGGGTTTCCAGCAGTTGCCCGAGGCCGAAGCCGTCGACGCCCGCGTTGTTGGACGCGATGGTGAGGGCCTTGGTCCCCGCCTCGCGGATGGCGGCGATCAGAAGCTCGGGGATGCCGCAGAGGCCGAAGCCGCCTGAGGCGATCAGCATGCCGTCGTGCAGGAGCCCGTCAAGGGCCGCGGCGGCGCTTGGGTAGGTTTTGTTCATGGGTCGTCTCCTCCCGGTTCCGCACATGGGAACATCGGACCGGGACGATCCTGAAAGATTGCGCCGTGAGCTGCCATCCGTAAGAATACGTATGTGGCTACGTAGAGGCGGCGATGCGCGACTATGAGAGGCTGGCCTTCCTGCATGCGCCGGATGCGACGCTGATCCTGGCGGACCGGGTGATCCTGCGTGCCTCGTTGAGGGTCGAGGCGGTTTTCGGCTGGGCCCCGCGCGAGCTGGAGGGGCAGTCGATCCGGGCGCTGTATCCGGGCCAGACAGACTATGAGTTGATCGGCGACCGTGCGCGGAAGGCGATGGGGGCGGTGCCGGTTTACCGCGACGAACGCTTCATGCGGCGCAAGGACGGCCAGGTGGTGTGGATGGAGGGGCACGGGACCGCACTGGATCGCGACGACCCGCAGCGGCTGGCGGTCTGGACCTACCGGCCACTGGAGACGGGCGAGGCGGGGGCGGGGCCGCTGACGGCGACGGAAAAGCGGATCGCGCGCTATCTGGTGAATGGCTTCACCTCGAAGGAGATTGCGCTGGCGATGGGATCGTCACCGCGCACCGTGGAAGTCCATCGGGCGAACATGATCCGCAAGATGGGGGTCAGGAACAGTTTCGAGCTGGTCAGCCGGTTGCTGGCGGCGGGCTAGGGGGGTGACGAGCGGTCAGCTCTCCAGTTCCGCCCAGTGCAGGAAGGCCGTGGCGTTGTGCTGGATATAGTCGATCTGCACCCGCTGGCTGCCATCGCCCTGTCGGAACTGCCCCTCTTTATACCAGTCGAGTTGCAGCGACAGATTTTCCGCCGCATGGGCGCGTACCCGGGCCAGAAGATCGGCGGACAAGAGGCCGGGCAGGCGGCGGGCGAGAAGAAGGACGCGGGTCAGCGCCTCGGTGCGGCAGGCGATGGGGGTGGACTGGCGGCGGTAGCGATAGAGCGCGTCGCCGAGGATCGCCTCCATCAGCCCGGTAAGATAGGTCGCGCCCAGCGTCTTCGGCACCAGATCGCGTTCGACGGCCTCGCAGGCGGCATAGGCCATCCAGTGACTTTGCTGCGCCCAGCCATAGCCGCGCCGCATGAGCCCGGTGGTGACGCGGGTCAGATCGGCGTCGGTACTGCCGGTGAGCAAGAGGCCGAAGATCGCCTCGCCAGTGTAGTAGTCGGAGCGGAAGGTGGTGACCTCGCCGGTGGCAAGCACGCGCTTGTGGCGGAAATCGTTGCCGTCGATCTCGTCCAGGGCATAGCGGCGCAACCGGGCGACGGTTTCATCAAGGCCGAGAGGCAGGTCGGTCAGGCTGCCTTGAAGCGCGACGATCCGGCCCACTTCTGCCAGCGCCAGAAGGCCGAGGCCGATCCCGCCGAGCTTGACCATGCCCTTGCCGACCAGCGCAAGGCTGGGCTGGTCGGGCCGGGCCCAGGGCGCGGGTTCCAGCTTGCGGCCGAGGAAGCCGGTCGCGCGCCGGATCGCGTCGAGCGTGGCATCGGTCGGTGCGGCGCCGGTCTCGTTCATCGCGCGGGCCATGAACCACAGCGTCCCGCTGTGCCGCAGGAGATTGTAGCCGTCGTGGCGCTGGTCGGTGTCGCCGACCTCATGCGCATAGATGAAGCGGCCACCGGGTAGCGTGATCTGTGCAAGGTGGTCCAGCGATGCCGCCACGATGTCGCGCGAAAGGGTGGGCGTGACCGCGAGGGGTGCTGCTGGCATGGGGGCTCCGTCGGGCTGGAATGACGCGGCGCAAGCTAGACGGTATCGACGGAGAAAGGCAAGGTGCGGGCTTTCCGCCGTCCCGGTCAGAAGCTAAAGTCTCAGGCGTTGCCCGCGTGGTGAAATGGTAGACACAGGGGACTTAAAATCCCTCGGCTGAAAGGCCTTGCCGGTTCAAGTCCGGCCGCGGGCACCACTCCAGATCAGTCAATTCAGAGAAAGCACCGAGGTCGCTGATCGGAATTTCGATCCCCCTCTTCGTCTACCTGTGTCGGCATGTTGCGGCGCCCTCCTGCGCGATAGGAAATTGGGGTGTCGGCGGAGCGGACGGTTTGACCTGAGGGACGGTCGTCGAGCCGTTCTTCGGGCAGGCTGGCGCGCCGATGCAGGCATGATCCATGTCGCCGGGTTCGGACTGCGGGGGCAAGATAGCCCGCCTCGCCCTCGGCATTGGTGCTGTCCCGTTGTTCCTCGTCGATCGGGCGGGAAAGCCCGCGACCTTTGTCAGGATCGGGATGGTGCGGCGTGGCGGTCGCGGCGCATCCGGGAAAGCGGCCGCTCATGCGCGCTGTATCGCGGTGGTAGCATTGGGTCGCAGAGGCCCGTCCGTGGAAGCGCCAGGCCTGGGTCAAGCGGTTGCGTCCGCGACGCCCAGATCGAAGGTTTCACCCGGGAAGAACTTCGCCAGCCGGATGTCGGCCGAACGGGCGTGTCCCTCCATCCCTTCCAGCCGCGAGATCCGGGCGGTGGCCTCGGCCAGCGGGCGGGCGGCGGCGCGGGTGGCGCGCTGCCAGGTCACGGTCTTCATGAACTTGTGGACGGAGAGCCCGCCGGTGTAGCGCGCTGCGCCTGACGTCGGAAGGACGTGGTTCGGGCCCGAGGTCTTGTCGCCGAAGGCCACGGTCGTCTCCTCGCCCAGGAACAGCGAGCCATAGGCGCGCAGCCGCCCAAGCCACCAGTCGAGGTCTAGGGCCTGGACGTGCAGGTGTTCCGGTGCGTAGCGGTCGGCGACCTGGGCCATCTCTTCCCGGTCGGCGCAGAGGATGACTTCGGCCATGTTGTCCCAGGCGGCGCGGGCGCTTTCGCGGTTCACCTCGGGAAGGGAGGCGATCAGCTCGGGCACCCGGCGGATGACCCGCTGCGCCAGCGCCTCATCGGACGTGACCAGCCAGACCGGCGAGTTGTAGCCGTGCTCGGCCTGGCCGACGAGGTCACAGGCGACCATCTCGGCATCGGCGGAGGCGTCGGCCAGGATCATGCTGTCGGTGGGGCCGGCGAACATGTCGATGCCGACCTGGCCGAAGAGCATCCGCTTCGCCTCGGCGACATACTGGTTGCCGGGGCCGACCAGGATGTCCGCCCGGGGCAGTCCGAAATGGCCGTGCGCCATTGCCGCCACGCCCTGAACGCCGCCCAGGTTCAGGATCACATCCGCCCCGCAGAGGTCCATCGCGAAGAGGATCGCCGGCGGAATGCCGACGCCGGGGCGGGGCGGGGAGCAGGCGGCGATGTGCGGTACGCCCGCGACCTTGGCGGTGGTGATCGTCATGATGGCGCTTGCCACGTGACTGTAACGACCGCCGGGCACGTAGCATCCTGCCGCCGAAACCGGAATCTGTTTCTGCCCCGCCGTCAGGCCCGGCAGGATTTCCACCGCGCAGTCCGAGAGCGTTGCCTTCTGTGCCTCGGCAAAGAGGCGGATATTGGCATGGGCGAAGCGGATGTCCTCTTTCAGCCGCTCGGGCACCTGGTCGGCGGCGGCCTTCAGGCTTTCGCGCGAGACGATGATGTCTCCCGACCATTTGTCGAAGGTGCGGGAATAGTCCCGCACCGCCTCTTCGCCCGAGATCGCGATGCGGGCCAGCATGACCTGCACCAGGTCGCGCACGTCCTGATGGTCGGTCTCGGGCGTCGTCGCGGCTTGCTTGAGGTAGATCATCGACGGGTCTTTCCGCTACATCCGGCCCTTCCAGGGCACGAGGCGGCGCTCCAGGAAGCGCATCATCAGGTCGAAGGCAAAGGCGATGGTGGCGATCACGAAGATCCCCATGATCACGACCGAGGTCTGCAGGAACTGGCTGGCCGACAGCACCATGTAGCCAAGGCCGCTTGTGGCCGCGACCATCTCGGCCGCAACAAGGGTGGTCCAGCCGAAGCCGATGCCGACGCGCATCGCCGTCAGGATCTCGGGCATGGCCGAGGGCAGGATCACATGGCGCATCACCTGCCAGCGCGTCGCGCCGAAGGAATAGGCGGCGTGGATCTGCTCGATGGCGGCCGACTTCACGCCGGAGCGCGCGCCAAGCACGATGGGCGCGAAAATCGACAGGAAGATGAGCAGAACCTTGGACGTCTCGCCGATGCCGAACCAGATGATCATCAGCGGCAGGTAGGCCAGAGGCGGGATCGGGCGATAGAACTCGATCGGGGGATCGAAGATGCCGCGCATCAGCGGGCTCATCCCCATGGCGAGCCCGAGCGGCAGTCCGATGGCGCAGGCCAGGATGAACGCCCCGAAGACCCGCGCTGTCGAGATCAGCACATGGTCCAGGAAGGAGGTGTTGGTGAACCCCTCGCGCCAGATCTGGGCGAACTTGTCCAACACCGACTGCGGCGAGGGCACGAAGAGCGGCTTCACCAGGCCAAGCGCGGTGATCAGCCACCAGATGAACAAGAGCGCCAGGACCGAGGCGACCGAGAGCCAGAAGGTGCTGCCCTGGCCGGGAACGCCATAGATTTCGCCGGGCCTGGTGGGGCGCGCACGCGCAAGGCGTGACCAGAGGCCGGGGCCCTTTGCGGGGCGTGGATCGGTCATTCGACAGCCTCCTCATCGGCGAAGATGATGTTCAGCACCTTCTCCCGCAGCGTGATGAACTCGGACGAGGCCTTGACCTGGCGGGCAGGGGTGCCGCCCTGGAACTGGCGCGAGAAGGGCAGATCGAAGACATGGGTGATGCGGCCCGGCCGGGGCGACATCACGATCAGCTTGGTGCCCATGAACAGCGCCTCTTCGACGCTGTGGGTGATGAAGAAAACCGATTTCCCGGTCTCGCCCCAGATCCGCAGGATCAGCTCCTGCGCCTTCTCGCGGGTCAGCGCGTCGAGGGCGCCAAGGGGTTCATCCATCAGCAGGATCCTCGGATCGCAGGTCAGGGCCCGGGCGATGCCCACCCGCTGCTGCATCCCGCCGGAAAGCTTGTAGACGGGCGAGCTTTGGAACCCGTCCAGGCCCAGGAGGCCGATGAATTCGTTGGCGGTGCGGTAGCGGTCCTGCTTGCCGATGCCCTGGATCTGCAGGCCGAAGGCCACGTTGTCGATCACGTTCAGCCAGGGCAGCAGCGCGTGTTTCTGGAAGACCACGGCGCGGTCGGCCCCTGGACCCATCACCGTGCGGCCGTCCAGCGACAGTCCCCCCGAGGTGGGCGACAGGAAGCCGGCGATCAGGTTCAGCAGGGTGGACTTGCCGCAGCCTGAGGCGCCGAGCGCCACGACGAACTCGCCCTCCCCGATGTCGAGGTTGATGTCGCTTAGCGCAGCAACGGGGGGCCGACCGTCGGCCGCCGGATAGATGACCGAGACATGGTCTATTTTCAGGCTCAAGATCCCGTCCTTCTGCGCTGGGGGTGGCGCCGCCCGGGCCGATGCATCCGGGCGGTCGCCTGTTTCCTCACTGGGCCGCAGCGGCGGCGTAGGTCGGGTTCACGAAACCGGAGTAGTCGTCCAGCGTCGCGTCGATCCGGCCGGCACCCTTCAGGAACTCGGCCGTGGCCTTGATCTTGTCGGCGGCAGAGCCCAGCCAGGCATCCTCGACCTGCGTGGCCATCGGCAGGTAGGTGAAGCCCGAAATGATCTCGGGCACCTGGGCCGGGTCGGCCCCGGTCGCGGCGGCAAGCGCCTTGACCTCGGCACTGTCGGCGGTCCAGGCGGCCGGATCGGCCAGATACATGCCGTTGACCTTGTCGAGCGCCTTCAGGAAGGCAACGATCTTGTCGCTGTTCGCCTCGGCGAAGGCCTTGTTCACGACCCAGCCGTCATAGGTCGGATAGCCCCATTCGGCGGTCTGGTCGGCCCCGATGATCAGGGTGCCGGTCTTCAGGATCTCGGACTGCACCGGCTGCCAGACCCACGCTGCGTCGATGGTGCCCTGCCCCCAGGCCGCGGCGATGTCGTCGGGCTTCATGCCGACGATGTTGACATCTGTTTCGCTCAGCCCCTCGTGCTGCAGGGCGCCCATCAGCGAATAATGCGCAGTCGAGCCCATGGGCACGCCCACCGTCTTGCCCTTCAGGTCGGTGACGGAGGCGATGTTCGACCCGTTGCGCGCGATCAGCGATTCCGCTTTGCCAAGCACCCCGGCGTAGGCGATCATCTCGATTTCCAGGCCCGAGCTTGCCGCGATGGCGATGGGCGAGGAGCCCAGTTCGGACAGCACGACATCGCCCGAGGCCATGGCGGCGATCACGTCGGTTCCCGCAGCGAACTTGCGCCATTCGATTTCCCAGCCCGTCGCCTTGGCCAGTTCGTCGGTGGTCGACAGCAGCTGCGTGGGCGTCGGGTTGCCGAAATGGCCGATGATGATCTTCTCGGCCAGGGCCTGTCCGGCAAGCAGGACCGACGCTGCGGCGCCGAGCAGAATATGTTTCAGTTTCAGGCTCATCGTCGTCTCCTCTGTTGGGTAACGTCTTCTTGGTTCAGTTCACGCCGTTTGTCGACCGCGGCCGTCGGTGGCGAAAACCCGGATCGCCTCGACAAGCACGTCCAGAGTATCGAAAGCCACTGCGTCCTCTGCCGTGGCCCCGGGAACAAGCGAGAACTCGGTGCAGGCAATCATCTGCACGGAAGCCCCGCGCTGCAAGAGTCCGTCTGAGGCGCCGCGCAGGATCGCCCGCGCCTCGGGGCCGGGGCCGCCGGCCTTGATCTGTCGGATCGCCCCCAGCATCGCGGCCTCGTCCTTGGGATAAAGCGCGGCGACCCCGGACCGCGCCAGCGCCGCGTCGAAGAGACCGATCCTGCGTACGGCTGGCGATGCCAGGATGCCGACCTGCTCGTCGGGTCCCGCAAGCTTTGCGGCCTTCGTGACCGACAGGTCGACCATGTCGATGAACGGCACCGTCACGGCCGACCGGATCGCCGGGGCATAGTGGTGCGCCGTGTTGCAGGGCATCGCCAGCGCCTCGGCCCCGCCCGCGACCAGGCGTCGGGCCATGTCGGCCAGGACCGGGGCGGGATCCTCGCCCGTGCCCTCGATCAGCCGGCGGATGCGCGAGGGGACCTGGGGGTTCTGGTCGACCAGGAGCGGAATGTGGTCGGCGTCGTCGACAGCGGGAATGGCGTCAAGCACCCTCTGCATCAGCAGGATCGTCGCCTGCGGACCCATGCCGCCCAGGATGCCGACGCGCCGCATCTACAGGTCCCACCCGTGCTTCATGCCATCACATCTCCAGTGCTTTCCGTGCCTCGGCAAAGGCCGCATCATAGCCAAACAACCCCGCCGCCCCGCCCGTGTGCAGGAAGACCACTTTCTGACCCCTGGTGAACCGGCCCTTGCGGACATGGTCGATCAACCCCGCCGCACCCTTGCCGGAATAGACCGGGTCCAGCAAAATGCCTTCCAGCTGCGCGAACATGCGGATTGCCTCCAGCGTATCCTCGCGCGGGATGCCGTAGCCCGCGCCGACATAGTTCGAATCGGCCACCACATCGTTGCGCGCGACGACGCCGGGGCAGCCCAGCTTCTCGGCCGTCTGCTGCGCCAGTGTATAGACGTTCTCTTCCTGCTTCTCCTTCGGGGCGCGGACGCCGATGCCCAGCAGCGGGATGCCCGAGTTCAGGGCCTTCAGCCCGGTGATCAGCCCGGCCTGCGTGCCCGCGCTGCCGGTCGCCGTGACGATATGGTCGATCACCAGCCCGCGGTCATTGGCCTGCGAGACCAGTTCGAAGGCGCAGTTGACGTAGCCGAGCGCCCCGGTCGGGTTCGACCCGCCGCCGGGGATGATATAGGGCTTCCGCCCCTCGCCCCGCAGGCGGTCTGCCAACAGCTCCATCTCGGCGGCCATGTCGACGCCCCCGGCGCGGCGTGAGGTCGTGGCGCCGTGCAGATGGTCCAGAAGCACGTTGCCGTTGGTGTTGTAGTTGGCATCGTTCGAGCCGGTCCGGTCCTCGAGCAGGATGTGGCAGGCGAGCCCCAGCTTTGCGGAGAAGGCCGCCGTCTGCCGGGCATGGTTCGACTGCGTCGCGCCCTGCGTGATCACCGTGTCCGCGCCCTGGGCCAATGCCTCGGCCATCAGGAACTCCAGCTTCCGCGTCTTGTTGCCGCCCGTCGACAATCCGGTGCAATCATCGCGCTTGATCCAGATTTCGGGCCCGCCGAGGTCTTTCGACAAGCGGCCCAGACGTTCCAGAGGCGTGGGAAGATGCGCGAGGAAGACGCGGGGGAAGCGGGCCAGGTGCATCGAGGTCGATCCTTGGGTAACTTGCAGAAGTCAAAGACTTGTCCAGGACAGATGCAATTGCAAATGCGAAATCTGCCGGTTATCTTGCGTATATTGCAAGATCTGGAAATGTGATGCGGCTGGAGTGGCTGGAAGATATCCTGGCGATCAACCAGACGGGCTCGTTCAACAGCGCCGCCGGGCGCCGGAACCTGACACAATCAGCTTTCTCGCGCCGCATCCGGCAGATCGAGGATTATGTGGGGGTCCAGCTTTTCGACCGCAGCCGCAAGCCGGTGCAGCTGCGCCAGATGACCCAGGCCCAGGTCAGCCAGATCGAGCAGGTCGCAGGACTGCTGCGCCAGCTGGTCGTCGATCTGCGGCGGGGCGACCGCGTGGCCTCGAACAGGATCGTGATCGCCAGCCAGCATTCGCTGACGACATCGCTGGCCCCGCAGATCATCCAGGGCATCCAGGACCGCGGCGAAGAGGTCTATGTCCGCCTTCGGTCGGCCAATCTGGACGAATGCTTCGCGCTTCTGCTGTCGCGGACTGCCGACCTGGCCATCGTCTACAGCCTGGAGGATAGCGATCCCTTCGCCGGCGACTATCTGGAAGCAATCGACCTCTGGTCGGACCAGCTCGTCCCGGTCCTTCGCTCGGACCTTGCTCGCGAGGTAATGGCCGGGACAGTGGCGGAGCTGCCTTTCGTTGCTTATCCCAACGAAGTCTTTTTCGGCACGATCATGACCGAGCGGATCCTGCCTGCGCTGGCCGGACGGGCGGTCGCCCAACCCAAGGCGGAAACCGCGCTCACCATCGCCGCGCTTGAATTGGCGGCCGCCGGGGTTGGCACGGCATGGATCCCGCTGACCCTTGCCCGGCTGGCCCTTGCGCAGGGCCGGATCAGTGACCTCTCGCCGGTCCTGCCGAGCTGCCTTCTGTCGATCCGTGCCGTCCGTCTGAAAGGCACCCGCAGCCCGGCCGAAGAGGTGATCTGGAACCACATCTTCGAGATTCGAAGAGCTGGTGCAGTCGGTTCGTGATTTCCGTGTACGGCGCGGTGAAGCGACCAGAAATGATCGCCGGTCGGCGCACCTCGCATCAAATCGAAACAGGCAATGCGGATTTAGCCGGACCGCGCGAGGAGGTAGCGGCGGGTCTCTCGGTCGAAGCCAGTGATGCGCTGCCCTTCGGCAAAAGCCGTCTGCAAGAGCGCGCGAAGGTCGCGGCGCAGGGCCTCGGCGCGCGGCGGATCACTGCGGGCGAGGGACTCGACATCTTCGGGCAGGGCGAGGGGCAGAGGCGTGGCGTCGGCCGATGGCAGGGGCTTGCGGGCCGCAAGGGCCGCGACCTTGGGCGAGGCGAGGTCCCAGTCGACCAAGAGGCGGTCCGAGCCGAGGCCTGCGTTGATCCCGGCCATCTCACCGTAATAATCGGGCAGGTAGGTATCGGATTCGGCGCCGAGGCTGTGGATGTTCAGGCTGGCATTCACGGCCCGTAGCGGGTCGAAGGTCCAGCGCACGCGGGTGATGTTGCGGTGCAAGCACCAGTTGCGCTGGTAGGCCTTGAGCTTGAGGCCGAGGCCCAGGCCGCGCGCCTGCGGCAGGACGGCAAGCCGGTGCGAATGCTGGACCTGCGGGTCGCGGGTGGGGAAGCCGAAGACATAGCCGAGGAGCCGCCCTTCGGCCCAGGCGCCGCCGACAAGCCCGCCTTCGGCCTGGATCACGAACATCAGGTCGGCGGGATCGGGCAGGTCGCCCTCGCCCCAGACCTGGCGTTGCAGATCCTCGGCGGCGCGGAATTCGTCCATCCCGGCAAGGTCGCGCAAGATGACCTCGGTCATGGCCGGAAGTCCTGTGTGGCAAGCGTGGCGGTGGCGAGATAGTCGAGGTCGAGCGTGACGCCGATGCCCGGGCCCTTCGGCACCGACATCCGACCGCCGACGCATTCCAGCTTCTCGCAGATGATGTCGCGGGTGAAATAGCGGCTGGCCGAGGAGGTGTCGCCGGGTTTGGTGAAGTTCGGCAGGGTCGAGAGGTGGATGTTGTGCGCCCGGCCCACGCCGGATTCCAGCATCCCGCCGCACCAGACCGGCACCTGGAAGGCGGCGCAGAGGTCGTGGATCTGCCGGGCCGCCGTGTGCCCCCCGGAGCGTCCGACCTTGATGTTGATGACCCGCGCCGCGTCGGTTTGCAGCGCCTTGCGGGCATGGTCCACCGTGCGGATGCATTCATCCAGACAGAGGGGCGTCCGGATGCGCTTTTGCAGGGTGGCGTGGTCGTGGATGTCGTCCCAGGCCAGGGGTTGCTCGATATAATCCAGTGCGAAATCGTCCATCCGGCGGATCAGGTCGCTGTCGGCGAGCGTGTAGCAGCAATTGGCGTCGACGGTCAGGTGCGCATCGGGGAAGTCGCGGCGCACGGCTTGCAGAAGCGTGATGTCATGGCCGGGCTTCACCTTGAGCTTGATGCGCTTGTAGCCCTGCTCCAGATGCGAGGCCACCCGGTCCAGCGTGTCGGCGATGGGGCCGATGCCGAGTGAGACGCCGACGTCGATGGCCTCGCCCTCGCCGCCGAGCAGGGTCTGGAGCGGCAGGTTCAGCGATTTCGCCCAGAGGTCCCAGAAGGCCATCTCGACAGTGGCCTTGGCCATGTGGTTGGCCCGCCAGGGCGCGAGTTTCCGGGCCAGCGATTCGGGATTGGCGAAGCTTTGGCCCACGACCTGCGGCAAGAGAACGGTGGCGAGAAGGTCCATCGCCCCGGCGACGGTTTCCTCCAGATAATCCGGCAGCGGGTCCATCACGCCCTCGGCATGGCCCTCGATCCCGTCGGCCCGCAAGGTCAGCAGGGGAAACACCTTTTCCGTCAGCGTGCCGGTCGCGATGGTGAAGGGCGTGACCAGCGGCAGGCGCACCAGTCGCAGGGTCGCCCCGTCGATCAGGAGGGGCGCGCGGGTTGCTGTCGGGTCAGGCATCGCGGTCCTCCGCTGCGGGTTGTTCATTTTAGCTTACTTGCATCGTTGACCGAATGAAAGATTCCTGACACGCTCCTCCGCAAGCGGGGGATGCGCCGATGGACCAGGTCGAACTTGCGGGGGCGGAGGACGCGGGCGATGCCCCGTCCGGCGACCTGCGGCAGAGACTGGCGCAGGCGACGGAAGCCGGCACCCCCGCCGAACGGACCCTGGCGCACTACCTGCTGGCGAACCTGCCCTCGCTGCCGTTCGAGACGGCGGCGACGGTGGCGACCAAGGTTGGCGTCTCGGAAGCTTCGGTCGGGCGGTTCTGCCGGTCGATCGGCTATCGCCACCTGAAGGACCTGAAATCCAGCCTTCAGGTCGACCTGGGCGAAAAGGCCTGGCTGATCGGTGACCGGCTGAAGGATTTCCACCGCCGCAGCCAGCAGGGCAACGCCGAGCTTGCCCGCGCGCTGGAGCAGGAGATCGCGGCGCTGGTCGCGGTCTATGAATTTGCCGCGACGCCTGTCTTCCAGGCTGCGGTGCTGCGGTTGGCCCGGCGGCCTTCGGTCTGGGTGGCGGGCTTCCAGACCGAACGCGGCCACGCGGCGGAACTGGTGCACAACCTGCAATACCTGCGGGCCGGGGTGCATCTGGCCGATGTCTCAGGCGGGCATTTTGCCGAAGTGCTGCTGTCGGACGCCGCAGATACCACGCTGGTGCTGATCGACGGTCGCCGTTATTCGCGGCTGACGCGCGACCTGGCCCTTGCCGCACGCGAAGCGGGGATCCCGGTGACGCTGATCACCGACCCCTATTGCGACTGGGCGCCGGGTGTCGTGACCGAGCTTTTCGCCGTGCCGACCGACCTGAACCATTTCTGGGACACCACCGCCGCCATGTCTTCGTTGATCGGGCTGATGGTGAACGGGGTGTTCCGCGAGCTTGGCGCCGAGGTGGAGGAGCGGATGGCCCGCGTCTCGGCGCTCTATGGCGGTTTCATCGGACATACCGTCCCGGGGCGAAACCCGGGCAAGACCTGACACCGAAAAAAGCAAACAGAGAGGACTGTCATGACCCATTCCTTCCGCAAGACCCTGCTTTCCGCCAGCGTCAGCCTGGCCGCAATGCTGGCCGCCCAGGCCGCCACTGCGCAGGAGGCCGTCTTCGTGATGGCCGGCAACGAGGTGGGCGCGCCCACCTACAACCCGATCAAGGCCACGATGCTGAACACGGCGACGGGCCTGATCTTCGACCGCCTGGTCAGCCAGGCCGCCGACCTGTCCTATCACCCCTGGCTGGCCGAAAGCTGGGAAGAGGCCGCCGACGGCATGTCCTGGACCTTCCACCTGAAGCAGGGTGTGACCTTCCACAACGGCGAGCCCTTCAATGCCGAGGCGGTGAAGGCCTGGATCGAGCTGTTCAAGACAACCGAGGGCGAGAACGCCTACATGGCCGAGGCCATTGCCTCGGTCGAGGTGGTCGATGACCAGACCGTCAAGTTTGTCATGTCGCGGCCCGAACCCAACCTGCTGTATAACCTGTCCTCGACCTTCATGAGCGTGGTGGAGCCGAAATCCTTTGCCGCCCTCGGCGACGATTTCGGCGTGACCGAGGTCTACGGCACCGGCCCGTTCAAGCTGGAAAGCTTCAGCATCGGCCAGGAAACCGTGCTGGTGCGGAATGACGACTACACCTGGGGCCCGCAACTGGCGACGAACCACGGCCCGGCCAAGATCGCACGCGCCACTTTCCGCGAGATCCCCGAGGATTCGACGGCCTTCCTCGAACTGAAGACCGGCGGCGTCGACATGCTGCTTTCGGTCCCGCCCGACCTGACCGGAGAGATCGAGAAGGAGGCGAATCTTGCCGTCGTCACCCTGCCGGGCGCCGATGTCTGGTACATGCCGATCAACGTGACCAAGGCCCCCTTCGACGACATCCGCGTGCGCGAGGCGGCGGCGAAGGCGATCAACCAGGAGGAAATCCTCGCCTCGGTCTTCGGCGGCGTGGGATCGACTGCGGACACCTTCCTGATTTCCGCCCTGCCGGAAAGCCATGTCTCGGACGGCGCGAAGATCCACTACGACCCCGAGCGCGCCAATGCGCTTCTGGACGAGGCGGGCTGGGTGATGGGGGCGGACGGGGTGCGCGCCAAGGACGGCCAGCCGCTGAAGGTGACGCTCTGGACCCAGAGCGACAGCATCTTCCGCCGCCTGACCGAAGTGGTGCAGGCCCAGCTGAAAGCCGTGGGGATCGAGGCCGAGATCACCACATTCGACAGCTCGATGATCCGCGACCAGTACAAGACGGGCGAGCAGCAGCTGGCGGTGCGGTCCTACAACTGGGACAACGCCGATATCGTCGACTGGTTCTTCGGCGGCGACCGGCTGGGATACCCGAACGTGTCGATGTTCAACGATCCGAAAGCCGAAGAGCTGCGCACCGCCGCGATGACGGGGGCGAAGAACATGGACGAGCGGATCGCCAACTTCACCGCCTATCATGAATATGTGCTGAGCCAGTTCCCGATGGCGCCGATCTACCAGCCGGTCCAGGCGATGGCCTACAACAAGGACCGCATCTCGGTGCCGGAAAAGATCGACGCGCCCTCGTTCGGGTCGGCGATGTTCATGGATCTGGAAGTGAAGGAGTAACCGGCGACAGCAGGAGCACCGGCATGTTCGCCTATCTGGTCCGACGGGTCCTGATGCTGGTGCCGGTGTTCCTGGCGGTATCGGTCGTCATCTTCTCGATCCTGCATTTCATCCCCGGCGACCCGATCGACAACCTCTTGAAGCCCGGGTCGTCGCCCACCGCCCGCGCCGAGATGGAGATGCGCTACGGGTTGGACCGGCCGCTGCCGGTGCAATACGGCATCTGGTTGTCGAAGGTGGTGCAGGGCGACCTCGGCACCGCCATCGTCGCCCGCCGCCCGGTGGCCGACCTGATCGCGCAGTCCCTGCCGCATTCGCTGCGGCTGGGGGGGCTGGCGCTGCTGTTCTCGACGGTGGTCGGCGTGGGGCTGGGCATCGTCGCCGCGCTGAACCGCGACCGTTGGCCGGACCGGGCGGTCATGGGCGGGGTGCTCCTGGGGTCCACCCTGCCGAGCTTCTGGTTGGGGCTGATCCTGATGCTGGTCTTCTCGGTCTGGCTGGGCTGGTTCCCGGTTTCCGGCGCGCGGGGCTGGGGGTCTCTGGTGCTGCCGGTGCTGACCATCGGGCTGGGCGGCACGGCGCTGGTCGCGCGCGTGACACGTGTGTCGATGATCGAAGCGGCGGAGCGCGACTTCGTGCTGCTGCTGCATGCCAAGGGCCTGTCGCCACTGCGCATCCAGCTGCGCCATGTGTTGCGCCACGCGCTGATGCCGGTGGTGACGATCCTGGCGCTGCGGATCGGCTGGATCCTGGGGGGCGCGGTCACGGTCGAGGTGGTCTTCGCCCGGCCCGGTCTGGGCACGCTGCTGATCAAGTCGCTCAGCCAGCACGATTATCCGGTGGTGCAGGCCTGCCTTCTGATGCTGGCGATGGCGGTGATGCTGGGGACTCTTCTGGGCGACGTGTTGCAAGCCCTGATGGACCCGCGCGTCCGGGCGGCGCTGGCATGAGCGCCCCCGCCTCTCTGCGCGCCCCGGCGCCCCTGCGCGCGCTGCGCCGCCCGCTGGGCGCGGTGGCGGGCTTCTGGCTGGCGCTGGTCGTGCTGGCGGCGGTCTTCGCGCCGGTCCTGTCGCCCTATGGCTACGACATCCAGGCGCTGAAAGAGGCCTACCAGCCGCCCTCGGCCGCGCATTGGCTGGGGACGGACGAATTCGGCCGCGACCTGCTGACCCGGCTGATCTTCGGAGCGCGGACCTCGCTGTCGGTCAGCGCCACGGCCATCGCGGTCTCGGTCTTCTGCGGCATGGTGCTGGGCGCGGCGGCGGCCTGGTTCGGCGGCTGGTTCGACCGGGCGGTGACGGTGGTGGCGGACCTGACCTGGTCCTTCCCGGAAATCCTGATCGCGCTGATCCTGGTCGCTATCATCGGCCCCGGCACCTTGGGCACGATGATCGCCATCTCGGTCGCCTATCTGGCGCAGTTCACCCGGCTGACGCGGGCGCAAATCCTGACCCTGAAGGGCGAGACCTTCATCGAGGCCGCCCGCTCGCTCGGCGCCTCGAACGGCCATATCCTGTTCCGTCATCTCCTGCCCAACGCGCTGGCCCCGGTGCTGGTCTCGGCCATGCTGGCCACGGGCGACGCGATCATCCTGGAGGCGACGCTGGGCTTCTTCGGCCTTGGCGCGCAGCCGCCGGTGCCAAGCTGGGGCGGCATGATGTCGGCGGGGTCGGCTCTGGTGTTCAAGGCGCCCTGGGTGATCCTGTTCCCCGGCCTGACCGTGGCGATCACCGTCGTTGCGATCAACCTCTACGGTGACGCGCTGATCGCCGCGCTGGATATCCGGTCCCGGCTGCGGAGGGCGGCATGACCGCGCTTCTGGAGATCGACCGGATCGAGGTCGCCATCGGGGCGGTGCGGCTTCTGGACGGAATATCGCTGTCGGTCGACCGGGGCCGCATCCTGGGGCTGGTGGGCGAAAGCGGCTCGGGCAAGTCGCTGACGGCGCTGGCGGCGCTGGGCCTGTTGCCGCTGATCGGCGGGCGGATCACCGGGGGCGCGGTGCGGTTCGACGGACAGGACATGGGGGCGATGAGCGAGGCGGGGCGGCGCGCGCTGCGTGGGCGGCGGATCGGCTTTGTCAGCCAGAACCCGATGACCGCGCTCGACCCGGTGCAGCGGATCGGGGCGCAGATCGACGTGGTCAGCCGGTTGCATCTGGGCCTGACCCCGGCAGCGGCCCGGGCGCGGACGCTGGAGCTGATGACTCAGCTGCGCATCCCCGAGGCCGCTGCGGTCGCCGAGGCCTGGCCGCACCAGCTGTCGGGCGGGATGAAGCAGCGTATCGTCATCGCGATGGCGCTGGCGGGCGATCCCGACCTGATCATCGCGGATGAGCCGACCACCGCGCTGGATGTGACGGTGCAGGCGCAGATCATCCAGATCCTCGGCGCGCTGGTGCGGGACCGGGGGGTGGCGCTTCTGCTGATCACGCATGACATGGGCGTCGTGGCGCAGCTCTGCGACCAAGTGGCGGTGCTTTATGCCGGACGCCTGGCCGAGGAGGGGCCTGCCGCGCCAATCTTTGCCGCGCCCGCGCATCCCTATACCCGCGCGCTGATCGGCTGCATCCCGCAGGATGGCATGGCGAAGGGCGCGCTGCGCGGCATTCCGGGCGCGGTGCCCGGCGCGCTGGACTTTCCGCCGGGCTGCCGTTTCCACCCGCGCTGCCCGCGCGCCTCGGACCTGTGCCACCGCGAGGCTCCGGGTTTGATCCCGCGCGGCCCGGATCATGTCACCGCCTGCCATCACCCGGAGGGGGCCGCATGACCGGCCCGCTGATCCGCATCGAGGCGCTGACCCGGCGTTTCCAGACCGGCGGCGGGGTGCTGGCCCGCCCGCGCGAGATGCTGGCGGTGCGCGAGGTCACGCTGGACATCGGCAAGGGCGAGGTGGTGGGCGTCGTCGGCGAAAGCGGCTGCGGCAAGTCCACGCTCGCCCGGCTGGTCCTGCGGCTGATCGAGCCGACCTCGGGCCGGGTCAGCTTCGACGGCACGGACCTGTCCAGCCTGTCGCCCGCCGCGTTGCGCCGGATGCGGCGGCGGATGGCGATGGTGTTCCAGGACCCCTATTCCAGCCTCGACCCCCGCTTCACCCTGGCCCGCGTGCTGGAAGAGCCGTTCCGGGTGCAGGGCGAGGCGCTTGCCCTTGACCGGCTGGACGAAATGCTGGCGGCGGTGGGCCTGCCCGCCGCGATGGCGGAAAGCCACCCGCACCAGTTGTCGGGCGGCCAGCGCCAGCGCGTCGGCATCGCCCGGGCGCTGGCCTTGCGGCCCGACTTCGTGGTGCTGGACGAGCCGACCGCCAGCCTTGACGTGTCGATCCAGGCGCAGATCATTGCGCTGCTGGCCGACCTGCGCGACCAGCTGGGGCTGACCTATCTGTTCATCAGCCACGACCTTGGCCTGGTGCGCTATTTCTGCGACCGGATCGTGGTGATGTATCTGGGCGCGGTGGTCGAGGTGCTGCCCACCGCCAAGGCCGCGCCGCGTCATCCCTATACCCGCGCGCTGACGCAATCGGCCTTCGTCCCCGACCCGGCCCGTCGCCGTCAGCTGGCGCCGCTGGCCGGAGAGATTCCGAGCCCGTTCAACCTGCCGCCGGGTTGCGCCTTCGCCAGCCGCTGCCCGCTGGCCAGCGACCGCTGCCGGGCCGAACGCCCGGTGCTGTCGGATGACCCCGACCATCCCGTCGCCTGTTTCCACCCGCTCTGAAAGGCCCAACCGATGCCCTTCCACGTTCTCACCGGCTCATTCGTCCATGAAAGCAACACCTTCAAGAAGGGCGAGACCGGGTTGCAGGACTTCCGCGACGAGGTGTTGGACGAGGGGCAGGCGGCCATCGACCGCTTCGGCGATGTGAACGACGAGCTTGCGGGCTTTCTGGACGTGGGGCGCGCGGCGGGCTGGCGGATCACGCATTCTGTCTCGGCCCATGCCAACCCCGGCGCACGGGTTGCGCGCGAGGCGTTCGAGCATCTGGCGGGGATCATCGTCGAGGCGGCGCGCGCGCATCGGGACACGCTGGACGGCATCCTGCTGTCGCTGCACGGGTCGATGGTCCCGAGCTTCTGCGAGGATGGCGAGGGCGAGCTGCTGCGGAGGCTGCGGGAGGTGGTGGGGCCGGACCTGCCGATCGCGGTCACGCTGGACCTGCATGCGATGGTGACAGAGGCAATGGTGGATCAGGCGCAGATTCTGGTCAGTTACAAGACCTATCCGCATGTCGACATGCGCGTCACCGGACGCCACGCCGCGCGGCTGCTGGATGCCACGATGCGGGGGGACATACGGCCGCGCACCCTGCGGCTGGGCCTGCCGATGCTGGACGAGGCAAATGCCGGGCGCACCGATGTGCCCGAGTCGGCTGCGCTTTACCACCGCGCCGCCACGCATGAAGCCGAGCCCGGCATCCTGGCCGTATCGATCAACGCCGCCTTCTCCGAGGCCGATATAAGCGAGATGGGGGTGACGGTGCTGGTGACGCATGACGAGGGCGCGGCGACCCGCGCGGGGGAGATCGCGCGGGGGCTGGCGCAGACGATCTGGGACCAACGCGCTTCGGTCTCGAACGATTTCCTGACCCCGGAGACGGCGGCGGTCGAGGCGGCTGGCTTCGATGCAGGCCGGGGGCCGCTGGTGATTGCCGATTATGCCGACAACCCCGGCGCGGGGGCCTATGGCGATGCGACGGCGCTGCTGGCGGCACTGTTGAAGGCGGGGGTGACGGGTGGCGCCTTCGCCCCGATGATCGACCCCGGGGCGGCGGCGCTGCTGCACCGGCACCGGGTAGGGGAGACGGTCACGCTCGACCTCGGCGGCAAGTGCGACCCGGCCTTCGGTGGCGGGCCGCTGCGGCTGACCGGCGAAATTCTGCACCTGTCGGACGGGACCTATACCGGCGACGGGCCGATCCTGGGCGGGATCACCCACAGCTTCGGCCCGACCGCGGTCTTCCGGGTGCAGGGCATCGACATCCTTGTCGTCACCCTGAACGAACAGATGCTCGACCTGCAACAGGTCCGGACCTTCGGGATCGAGCCCGCGCGCCTGCGCTTTCTGGTGGTCAAGTCGATGCAGCATTTCCGCGCCGCCTTCGAGCCCATCGCGGGCAGGGTCATCGTCTGCGACACGGGCGCGCTGGCGACGCCGCAGGCGCATCTGCGGCCCTATACCCGTGTCCGTCGCCCGGTCTGGCCGCTGGACCGCGAGACGGTCTGGCCATGACGCTCAGTCGAGGGTGCGCCGGAACCGGCTGAGCGCAAGCACCGCGAAGACCAGCACGAAAAGCGCCAGCACAGCGAGATGCTGGCTGACGGCGGGCAGGTCCGCGCCCTTCAGCATGATGGCCCGGATGAAGCGGAGGAAATGCGTGAGCGGCAGGATCTCGCCCAGTGCCTGCGCCCAGCCGGGCATGCCCCGGAAGGGGAACATGAAGCCCGAGAGCAGGATCGAGGGCAGGAAGTAGAAGAAGGTCAGCTGCATCGCCTGCATCTGGGTGCGCGCGACAGTCGAGATCAGGTAGCCCAGGATCACCAGCGCCATGACGAAGAGCCCGACCCCCGCCAGAAGCAGGGGCAGGCTGCCGAGGAAGGGCACCCGGAACAGCAGACGGGCGACGCCGAGCACGACCAGCACCTGCACCGCGCCGACGGCGAAATAGGGCAGGACCTTGCCCAGCATGACCTCGGCGGGGGTGACGGGCATGGCGAGCAGGTTCTCCATCGTGCCGCGTTCGATTTCGCGGGTCAGCGCCATCGCCGTCATCATCACCATCGTCATTTGCAGGATGACGCCCAGGAGGCCGGGAACAATGTTGTACTGGGTGATGCCTTCCGGATTGTAGCGGCGGTGAACCACGACCGAGAGTTGGGTGGCGGCGCGGGCCCGGGCCTCGGCCTCGCCCCCGGTTTCCCGCAGGAGCGCGTCGGCGGCGACGGTGCCCAGCGTCGAGATCGCGCCGGAGGCCACGGCCGGGTCGGTCGCATCGGCCTCGATCAGGATCTGCGGATGGTCGCCGCGCTGGACACGATGGCCGAAGTCGGAGGGCACGGTGACGACGAAGCTGACATCCCCGCGCGAGATCAGGAATTCGGCCTCGGCGGCGGTCAGCCCGACATGGGTGAAGCGGTAGTAGCCGGTGGTTTCCAGCGCGCTGACCATGGCGCGGGTGAAGCGATCCTGGGTCGGCGCGACCAGCGCGGCGGGCAGGCCCTTCGGATCGTTGTTGATCGCGAAGCCGAAGAGCATCAGCTGCATCAGCGGCACGCCGATCATCATGGCGAAGGTGATCCGGTCGCGACGCATCTGGATCACCTCCTTGGTGATCAGCGTGCGCAGCCGACGCAGCGAGAAGAGACGGTCGAGCGCGGCTTTCATGCCGCGTTGTCCTGTGCCGCGCCCATCAGTTGTATGAACACATCTTCCAGGCTGGGTGCCGCTTCGGTCAGCGCGGTGGCGGTCTGGCGGGCGACAGCACCTGCCGAACGGCGCAGCGCCGCGCCGTCGCGACCGATGACGTGCAGCGAAGTGCCATAGGCCGCGACCTGGTCGACCCCCGGCATCCCGCGCAGAAGCCGCGCGGCCTCGGCCACATCGGTGCCTTCCAGAACAACCGTGGTGAGACCCGCATTCCGCACCATCTCGGCCACCGTGCCCTGCGCGACAAGCCTGCCATAGGCGATGTAGTTGATCCGGTGGCAGCGCTCTGCCTCGTCCATGTAATGCGTCGAGACGAGGACGGTCAGCCCCCCGGCGGCAAGCTGGTGGATTTCGTCCCAGAACTCGCGCCGGGCCTTGGGGTCGACCCCGGCGGTCGGCTCGTCCAGCATCAGCAGGCGCGGACGGTGCATGATGCAGGCGGCCAGCGCCAGCCGCTGCTTCCAGCCGCCCGAGAGCGAGCCGGCCAGCTGTCGTTTGCGCGACGTGAGGCCAAGGTCGGCCAGTGTGTCGGCCACCACCTTCCGCGCAGGGTCAAGCGCGTAAAGCCCGGCGACGAAGTTCAGGTTCTCCTCGATCGTGAGGTCCTCGTAGAACGAGAAGCGCTGGGTCATGTAGCCGACCTCGCGCTTGATCGCGGCCCCGTCGCGGCGGATGTCATGGCCCAGCACCTGCCCCTCGCCCGCATCGGGGGTAAGAAGGCCGCACATCATCCGGATCGTCGTGGTCTTGCCCGAGCCGTTCGGGCCAAGGAAGCCCGCGATCTCGCCGGTCTGGACCGTCATCGAGACATTGTCGACCACCGTCCGGCCGCCGAAGCGCTTGACCAGCCCGCGGACCTCGATGGCCGGGGTCATGGCGCGCCCTCCGGCAGGTCGACGTCGACGATCTGGCCGGGCTTGAGGCTGGAGCCGTCGGCGGGGGTCGCCTCGACGAGGTAGACGAGCTTCTGGCGGCTGTCGACCGAGTAGATCACCGGCGGGGTGAATTCGGGGCCGTCGGCGATGTAGCTGATCGTTGCGGACAGATTAGGCGGGCAGCTGTCACAGCTCAAGGCAAGCCGGTCGCCGGGCGCGATGCGGGCGATGTCGGCTTCGGGGACATAGAGCCGCAGGCGGATGGCGCCGTCGGGTAGCAGCGCCAGCACGGGCTGGCCCGCCACCGCGATCTCGCCGGGGCGGCGGATGATGTCGGTCACCATGCCATCAGAGGGGGCGGTCAGGGCGCGCTTGTCCAGTTGCCAGCGCGCATGGTCGCGGGCGGCGGTGGCCTCGCGCAGCGCGGCCTCCGAGGCGGCGATCTCGTCCGGTCGCGCGGGCAGGCGGGCCACGGCGAGATTGGCCTCGATCTCGGTCACGCGGGCTTCGGCCACGGCGGCGGCGGTCGCGGCATCGTCGCGCTGGGTTTCGGTCGCGACCCCGCGCCCGGCGAGACCGAGCAGCCTGTCGGCGGTGCGGCGCGCCTCTTCGGCCTGGGCACGGGCCGAGGCGAGCGAGGCCTCGATCACCCGGATTTCCTCGGGCCGCTTGCCCTGGCGCAGGTCGGCGAGCTGGCTTTCCGCCCGCGACAGCGCAGCCTCGGCCTGCGCCAGCGCGATTTCCGCATCGCGCCTTTCCAACTCGACAAGCGTCTGCCCGCTGGCCACCCGGTCGCCGGAGGCCACCGGCAGCGCAAGGATCTGCGCGGTCGCCACCGGGGCGATCTCGACATAATTGCCTTCGACATAGCCCGTCGCGAAGGGCATCGGCGGCTCGCAGGCGGCGAACAGCCACGACACGAGCGGAATGGCGCATTGAATCACGGCACGGTCCCCCTGTCGGCGTCGAGCATGGCGTCGAGGTTGCGGATGATGCGGTCGGCGATCTGCCCGGTCTCGGCGGCGCCGATGCTGGCCCAGCCCATGCGCCGGGCGACGACGGGCTGGCCGATGCGGAAATACATGAGCTGCCCGACCAGTGTGAAGACGGCCAGGCGGGTGGCTTCGTCTTCCGGATCGGTGCCGGCGGCAAGGCCCCAGAGCGCGCAGAGTCTGCGGTGGGTCGGCTCGGCGAAGCCGGTGTAGACCGCCTCGATCCCCGGCCCGCTGTCGGCCAGTTCGCGCAGCATGAAGGGGACGACTTCGCTGGCGCCCCCGTCGCCGAGCAGGAAGCCCGCCATGCCGCGGACCAGCCGGTGCAGTTCCGCCCGCGCCTCCGCTGCCGTGGCGGTGGTGGTGCCCGAGGCTGCGGTCATCGCCGCGCCCAGACGCCGCCCGAATTCCCCGGCGCATGCCAGACGCAACCCGTCCTTGCTGCCGAAGTGATAGGCGATGGCAGCGATGTTCGCCCCGGCTTCGGTTGCGAGCTGGCGGACCGAGGTGGCGGCGAAGCCCTGCTGGCCGAAAAGCCGCAGCCCTGCCTCGATCAGCGCGCGCCGGGTGCCTTCGGGGGGAGGGATGTCATTCATGCGAGCACCGTAATCAAACGTTTGATTGAAAGCAAGATCAAAGACCGGGAGGCCGGAAAAGTGATTGCGGGGGCCTTGACCTTCCCATCATGGGAAGCCTCATATGGGGGTGGTCCCCGCAAAGGAAGGATCAACCATGACCGCGCCCCTCGCCGAAGCCACCCTGTCGCTGCCGATCACAGGCATGAGCTGCGCATCCTGCGCGGGCCGTGTCGAACGCGCCTTGAAGGCGGTTCCCGGGGTCTCGGCGGCCAGCGTGAACCTGGCGATCGAGCGTGCCGAGGTGCGGGGGATCGCCTCGCCGGAAACCTTGGTCGAGACGGTTCGGAAGGCCGGATACGATGTGCAGGTCGCAGCACAGGAACTGGTGATCGAGGGGATGACCTGCGCCTCCTGTGTCGCGCGGGTGGAGCGGGCGTTGCAGGCGGTGCCGGGGGTGGTGCTGGCGCATGTGAACCTCGCCACGGAAAGCGCGCGGGTCGAGGGGCTGGCCGAGACTGGCGCCCTGATCGGCGCGGTCAAGGCGGCGGGCTATGTGGCGCGCGTGGCCTCGGCTGCGGTCGAGACCCCGACCGTGCGCCGCGAACGCGAGGCGAAGGGGCTGACCCGCGACCTGATCCTTGCGGCGGCGCTGACGCTGCCGGTCTTCGTGCTGGAGATGGGCGGGCACATGATCCCGTCCTTTCACCACTGGGTGATGATGACCATCGGGCAGGGGACGAGCTGGCTGATCCAGTTCGCGCTGACCACGCTGGTGCTGGCCGGGCCGGGCCGGCGGTTCTTCGTCAAGGGCATCCCGGCGCTTTTGAAGGGCGCGCCGGATATGTCGTCGCTGGTGGCGGTGGGGTCGGGCGCGGCCTGGGCCTACTCCACGCTGGCGACCTTCGTGCCGCGGCTGCTCCCCCCCGGCTCGGTCGCGGTTTATTTCGAGGCAGCGGCGATGATCGTGACGCTGATCCTTCTCGGGCGGCTTCTGGAGGCGCGAGCCAAGGGGCGGTCGTCGCGGGCCATCGAGCGGCTGGTCGGATTGCAGCCCGCCGTGGCGCATGTCCGGCGCGATGGAGCTGTGAGGGATGTTGCGGTGGCCGAGCTGCGACCGGGCGACCTTCTGGAACTGCGGCCGGGTGAGAGGGTGCCGGTGGACGGGGTGGTGACAGAGGGGGCCAGCTGGATCGACGAGAGCATGGTCACGGGCGAGCCCTTGCCGGTCGAGAAACGCGCGGGCGACCGGGTGATCGGCGGCACGGTCAACCAGACCGGCGCGCTGGTGCTGGAGGCGGTGGCGGTCGGCGCGGATACCATGCTCGCGCGGATCATCCGCATGGTCGAGGCGGCGCAGGGCGGGAAGCTGCCGATCCAGGCGCTGGTTGACAAGGTGACGCTCTGGTTCGTGCCCGCGGTGATGGCGGTGGCGGCGCTGACCTTCCTGGTCTGGCTGGCCTTCGGCCCTGCACCTTCGTTGCCGATGGCGCTGGTGAACGGCGTGGCGGTGCTGATCATCGCCTGCCCCTGCGCGATGGGCCTGGCGACCCCGGTGTCGATCCTGGTCGGCACCGGGCGGGGGGCCGAACTGGGGGTCCTCTTCCGAAAGGGCGAGGCCTTGCAGGCGCTGCAAGGAATTGAGGTGGTGGCCTTCGACAAGACCGGCACGCTGACGGAAGGCAAGCCCGTGCTGACCAGCTTCCAGCCTGCCGAGGGCGAGACGAAAGAGGCGCTGCTGCCGGTGCTGGCTGCGGTCGAGGCGCAGTCGGAGCATCCCGTGGCCCGCGCCATCGTGGCGGCGGCGGAGGGTCTGACGCTTCCATTGGCGGAGGGCTTCCTCGCCAAGCCCGGCCACGGCGTTTCCGCGCGGGTCGGGGGCGCGGAGATTGCACTCGGCTCGGCGCGCGAGATGGGCAAGCGGCGCGTGGACATCGCGGGCTTCGCGGCCGAGGCCGAGCGGCTGGCTGACCGGGGCGAGAGCCCGATCTATGCCGCGCGCGACGGCAGGGCGGTGGCGCTTTTGGCGGTGGCCGACCGGGTGAAGCCCACGACCCCCGCAGCGATTGCGGCGCTCAAGGCGCTGGGGCTGAAGCTGGCAATGATCTCGGGCGACAATGCCCGGACGGCGCGGGCCATCGCGCGGGATCTCGGCATCGACGAAGTGGTGGCCGAGGTCACGCCCGAGGGCAAGGTCGAGGCGTTGCACAAGCTGAAGGCGCAGGGCGCGCTGGCCTTCGCCGGCGACGGGATCAACGACGCCCCGGCGCTGGCCGAGGCGGATGTGGGGATCGCGATGGGCACCGGCACCGACATCGCCATCGAGGCGGCGGATGTGGTGCTGGTTTCGGGCCGCCTGCCCGCTCTGGCCGACGCCATCGGGCTGAGCCGCGCGACGATGCGGAATATCAAGCAGAACCTGTTCTGGGCCTTCGCCTACAATGCCGCGCTGATCCCTGTGGCGGCGGGGGTACTGTATCCGGCCTTCGGCATCCTGTTGTCGCCCGTGCTGGCGGCGGGGGCGATGGCGATGTCATCGGTCTTCGTCCTGACCAACGCCCTGCGGCTGAAACGCTATGGAGCCCGCGCATGATGAACATCGGGGAAGCCGCCCGCGAAAGCGGCGTGTCGGCGAAGATGATCCGCTATTACGAGGAGACGGGGCTGATCCCGCCCGCCGGGCGCACCGGGTCGGGCTATCGCACCTATGGACCGAAGGAGGTGCAGGTCCTGCGCTTCGTCCGCCGGGCGCGCGACCTGGGCTTTCCGATGGAAAAGGTCGCCGATCTTCTGGCGCTCTGGCGGGATCGCAGCCGGGCAAGCGCGGACGTCCGGCAACTGGCCGAGGCCCAGGTCGAGGCGCTCGAATCGCGCATCCGCGAGATGCGGGAAATGAAGGCGACGCTGGAGAATTTGGTCCACGCCTGCGCCGGTGACGACCGGCCGGACTGCCCGATTCTGGATGATCTGGGGGGACAGCGTTCGGCAACCCATTGTGCCACAAAGACAAACGAACCTGCCAACGAAAATCGTTGACAGATCACACATCCGCAGAAAACTATACTGACCAGTAAAGCATTTTGCAGGTGGACGAATCGTCGCACCTGGGGTCGGGGAGGACGCGGATGCTGCAGGAACGGGTCGAGGGGAAGTGGCTTGCCGCCTTCCGCCGCGTCTTTGCGCTGAACGGGATCGGCAAGGGTACGAAGATCGCGATCATCAGCGAAACCCAGTCGCGGCCGGTTCTGGTGCATCTGTGCGAGCTTGCGGCCTATGACCTCGGCGCAGAGAGTTTCCACATCCAGATGCCGACGCCCGCGCAGACGGCCCCGGTTCCGGTCAAGTCCACCGGGACGAGTTGGGCGATTGCGGGCAACCGCGCGGTGGTCGAGGCGCTGAAGCTGGTCGAGGTGATCGTGGACTGCACGGTCGAGGGGCTGATCCACGCGCCGGAATGGCCGGAGATCGAGGACGCCGGGCGTACCCGGCTTCTGGTCATTACCAACGAGCACCCGGAAATCCTGGAGCGGACCGAGCCGAAGGCTGAAGACGACATCAAGCTCCAGATCGGCATCCAGATGCTGCGCGAGGCGTCGGAGATGCGGGTCACCTCGGCCATCGGCACCGACCTCACGGTCGACCTGCGCGGCGCGCCCTGTGGCGGCACGGCGGGGTTCGGGACGAAACCGGGCGCGGTGGCGCATTGGCCCGCCGGGCTGTGCCTGGCCTTCCCCGGCAAGGATGCGGTGAACGGCCGCGTGGTGATGGACGTGGGTGACATGAACCTGACGTTCAAGACCTTCCTGACCAGCCGCATCGACTTTACCATCGAGAACGACTTCGTCACCGCCATCAAGGGCGACGGCATCGACGCGCTGCACCTGCGCGAATACATGGCGGCGTGGGGCGACCGCAACGCCTTCGGCCTCAGCCATGTCGGCTGGGGCATGAACCACGGCGCGAAATGGGTCAGTGCCGCCATGTACGACAAGCGCGACATGCAGGCGGTGGAGTTCCGGGCGATTGCCGGGAGCTTCCTCTGGTCCACCGGGGCCAACCAGTATGCCGGGCGCTACACGCTTGGCCATTTCGACCTTCCGATGCGCAACTGCACCATCGCCCTCGACGGGCGCGTCGTCGTCAAGGACGGCGTTCTGCAAGGAGAGCTTGCCTGATGACCGACCAGTCCCCGATCCCCGCCGTGATGCCGATGAGCGCCCCTGCGGACTATTACGACATGACTCGCGTCCGCCCCGAGGTGGCCGAGGCGATGCGCAAGATCAACGAGCTGGGCCCGGTCTTTGCCGCGCGCGCCAAGGCTGTGGACGACGATGCCTCGTTTCCGACCGAAAACTACAAGGACCTCGCTGACGCGGGCTTCCTGGGTCTTTCGATCCCGCAGGAATTCGGCGGCTGGGGCTTCTCGATGGGCGAATATGCCATGGTCGGGGCCGAGATCGCCAAGTACTGCGGCGCGACGGCGCTGACCTTCAACATGCACAACTCCTCGATGGCCTGGTCGCGGTTCATGTATGACATGCCGAACCTGTCCGAGGCCGAAAAGGCGGCCTTTGCGCCGTTGCGGGCGAAGCAGTTCACCCGGGCGATGAAGGAACGCGCGATCTTCTCGCAGCCGATTTCGGAAGGCGGGCAGAACTGGACCTCGAAGCCGAACCAGACCCAGGCGCGGCCTGTGGAGGGCGGCTGGAAGATCAGCGGGTTCAAGAAATTCGCCTCGCTGGCCGGCTATTGCGACTACTACACCATCGTCTGCACGGAAGTGTTCGAGGGTCAGGAGCCGCGGCATGAGGACACGATGCTGTTCGTCGTCCACAAGGACGCGCCGGGCCTGACCGTCAAGGGCGACTGGGACCCGCTGGGGATGCGGGGGACGAACAGCCGCGACCTGATCCTGAAAGACGTTTTCGTCACGGAAGACGACCTCCTCATGCCGAAGGGCATCTTCGGCAAGACGCTGCCGAACTGGCCGCACATGATGGCCACCCTCAGCCCCACCTACATGGGGGTGGCGCAGGGGGCCTTTGACTTCACGCTTGCCTATCTGCAAGGCCGCGTCCCCGGCCAGCCGCCGATCGACCGGCGGATGTATGCGACCAAGCGGGTGGCGGTATCGAAGATGTATGCCCGCCTCGCGAACATGCGGGCGCTCTGGTGGCAGGCCTTTTCGGAAGCCAAGGGGATGCCGTCGAAAGCCGAAGTGCTGCGGATGTATGCCGCGCAGTACAACGTGATGGAAGGCGTGCAGGAGATCACGGCGCTGGCGATCCGCACCTGTGGTGGGCAGTCGATGCTGAAGTCGCTGCCGCTGGAGCGCATGTACCGCGACAGCCGCTGCGGGGCGCTGATGCTCCCCTATACCAGCGAGATCATGGAGGACTACATCGGGGTCCTTGCGCTTTACGAGATGGACGAGCTGGATAAGGCGCCAGGTGACGAGGGCGGCGCGCGGAACTCGCTCTGGCGTGGGGATTCGGGCGCCTTGCGGATGCTGCGCTGATGGGGCGCGAGGTGGTGCAGGTCAGGGGCCTCGTGCCGCTTGCACCAGAGGCGGTCTGGTCGGTCGTCCGCGATTTCTGCGGGGCGTGGCATCCGTGGGTCGAGACGATCCGGGAGGAGCAGGGAGAGCAGGGGGCCTTGGTCCGGGCCTTCACGGTGCAGGGCGAGGATACGCGTTACCGCGAGCAGCTGACCTACCTCTCCGACAGCGACCGGGTGCTGGGCTACACCCATCTGGAGGGGATCAAGGACTGCGAGGCCTATGACGCCCGGATCACCGTGACCCCAGCCGAGGCGGGCGGGTCGGTGGTCGGCTGGACCGCCACCGTCCGGGCCCCGGCCTCGCGGCTGACGGCGATCTGCGAAGGCACGAAGGCCGTGTTCGAGGCGGGGATCGCGGCGCTGGCGGCGGCCACCGAGCAGGCCTCGGCGACACCGCGGCCGTCCCCTCCTGTCTCTTTCGAGACCCTGATCTTCGACGACCTGCCGCGCCTGGCACTTTCGGTGACACCCGGGATCGGCGATGACCGGCTCTGCCTCTTCCTGCATGGGATCGGCGGGGGACGCACGAACTGGACGCCTCAGGTGCAAGCGGTTGGCGCCACCATGCGCGCGGCTGCGCTGGACCTGCGCGGCTATGGCGACAGCACGCTCGGGCCGCGCCAGTCCACCGTGGACGATTACTGCGCCGACATCCTGCGGGTCGCGGAGAAGCTTGGTGCAAGGCGGCTGGTGCTGGTCGGCCTCTCCTACGGCTCCTGGATCGCCACCTCCTTCGCCATGCGCCATCCGGAGATGCTGGATGGTCTCGTCCTCTCCGGCGGCTGCACCGGCATGTCCGAGGCCGGCCCGGATGAGCGCGAGGCCTTCCGCGTCTCCCGCGAGGTGCCGATGGATGCGGGCCAGGTGCCAGCCGACTTCGCCCCCGCGGTGGTGAAGGTGCTGGCCGGGCCCGACGCCAGCGAGGACACCCGGCAGCGCCTCTTCGACAGCATGGCCGCGATCCCGGCAGCGACCTACCGCGATGCGCTGAACTGCTTCACCAACCCCCTGGAGCGCTTCGACTTCGCCAAGCTCACCATGCCCGTCCTGCTGATGACCGGCGAACATGACCGCCTGGCCCCGCCCGCCGAAATCCGCGGCATCGCGGGCCGCATCTGGGACGCCGCCCCCCGCCCCGACGTGCGCTTCGAGGTGATCGCCGGTGCGGGCCATGTCTGCAACGTGGAACAGCCCGATCTCTACAACCGCCATCTTTCGACCTTCCTGAACCGGCTGACATGACCGCTCTCCCGCGCCGCCAGCAGAACCGCCTGACCCGCGAGCGCCAGATTCTCGACGCCGCGCTGACCGTCTTTGCGGCCAGCGGCTATTCCGGCACCACGATGGATGCGGTGGCGGCCGAGGCCGGGGTGACGAAACCAACGCTCTATTCCTACTTCCCGTCGAAGGAATCGCTCTTCCAGGCGATGATGCTGGGCAAGCGCGACCTGATGCTGGATGTCTTCGACCACCCCTCGCACAACGGCATGGTCGCGGACCTCATCACCTTCGCCTGGGCCTATGCCGACACCGTGATGCGGCCCGACCTGTTGTCGCTGGCGCGCCTGATCATCGGCGAGGTCAGCCGTTTCCCCGAGATCGGTCGCGCCTACCAGGCCTCTGGTCCGGACCACCTTCTGCGCGGGATCATGCGCTATCTCGAGAACCAGCGCGAGGCAGGGCGGCTGGTGTTCGACGACGCCGAACTTGCGGCGCAGGACCTCTGGGGCCTGATCCTGTCGGCCCCCCGGACCCAGGCGCTCTACATGCCTGACGCGGTGCCGGACCGGGCGACGCTCGACCGCTACATCACCAACGGCCTTCGCGTCTTCCTCAAGGCCTATTCCACCACCCCCGCGCAGGACCAGGAGACACTGGCCGCGCTTACCAGCCCGACAGGTGACAGATGACGATGCTTGACGACTTCCTCGCCGATCCTGCCAGCCGCTTCGCGACGGTGGCGATGGCCGATACCAACGGCCTCCTGCGCGGGCAGATGGTCTCGGCCCAGAGCATGAAGGGCATCGCGAAGAACGGCATGGGCATGGCCCCGGCACAGCTCGCGCTCGACCCCACGGATGTCCATCTGAACCTGCCCGGCGTGAACGACGATTCCGGCGACTTCCACGATGACCCGCTGCGGATCGACCCTGCCAGCGCGCGCCGCCTGCCCTGGTCGAAGCCCGGCCATGACCTGCTGGTCCTGTCGAACTTTACCGGCGCCTCCGCCGAACTCTGCCCGCGCTCGATCCTGACCCGGGTGCTGGCCCGCGCCGCCGAGGCCGACCTTTTCCCGAAATACGGCATGGAACTGGAATACACGCTCTTCGACGAAACCCCCGACAGCGCGCGCGCCAAGGGCTACCGCAATCTCCAGACCGCCACCCCCCATGCCAGCCATGACCTGATCATCTACCAGGCGTTGCAGACCGAATGGTACGAGGCGCTCGCCGGCATCTGCGAGCCGCTGAAGATCGACCTCGCGAAGATGCACGAGGAGATCGGCGGCGGTTTCATGGAATGTTGCATCGCCGCCGGGCAGGGGCTTGATCCCGCCGACCAGCTGGTGCTTCTGAAGAATTTCCTGCGCGCCCTTGCGTTGCGCCAGGGCCGGTCCGTCACCTTCATGCCGCGGTGGAACGAGGCCGCCGACAGCCAGTCGATCCACCTGCACATCAGCCTGAAGGACAAGGCGGGAAAGCCGCTCTTCTGGGACGAGAGCCAGAAGAACGGCGTCAGCCAGACCTTCCGGCACTTCCTCGGCGGGTTGCAGGCTTACATCGGCGACATGACCCTGATCTTCCAGCCGACGGTGAACAGCTACCGCCGCTTCGCCCCCGGCACCTTCGCGCCCCCCGGCCTGACCTGGGGCTACGAGAACCGCACCACCTGCTTCCGGCTGGTCGGCCACGACCCGGGGTCATTGCGCGTGGAAAACCGCCTGCCCGGCGCCGACACCAATCCCTATCTTACCGCGGCCGCGACGATCGCCGCCGGGGTTGCTGGCATCCTGAACCAGGTCGAGCCCGAGCCCGAGGTCATCGGCTCCGGCTATGCGCAGGAGCCCGCCCGCGACTTCGCGCGGTCGATGCCCGAGGCGATCCAGCGCCTGCGCGCCTCGGACTTTGCGCGCGACTGGCTCGGCACACGTTTCGTTGACGGATTCACCGCCACGCGCGAAGCTCAGCACAACGAATTCCGCCGCAAGGTGCCGGACGTAGAGCTGCAACGCTTCTTTGATCTTGGGTGAGCTGATGACCAACGCCGCCGATCCGCGCGCCGCCTTTCTAGAGGGCATGAGCCGCGCCGCCACATTTGTCGCCGTTGCCACCACCGATGGCGAGGGCGGGCGGGCCGGGGTCACCGTGTCGTCGCTGACCTCGGTCTCGGCGGATGGTGAGCATCCGTCGCTTCTCCTCTGCATCCACCACCAGTCGCCTGCGGCAAGCGCGATCATGAAAAACCGTGCCTTCTGCGCCAATCTGCTGGCCGAGGACCAGCAAGAGGTATCGAACCTCTTTGCCGGGCGCAGCGCGTCCGAACGGGCTGAACGATTCGACCGCGTCGCCTGGGAGAAGGGCGCTATCGGCCAGCCCTTCCTGTCCGGCGCGACCGCTGCCTTCGAATGCCGCCTGGCCACCGCACTCTTGTGGGAAACGCACCACATCATCGTCGGTCGCGTCGCTTCGGTGCGGCTGTCCGACAATCCGTCGGCGCTGCTCTACGGCCAGAGGGCCTACAGAAGGGCTATACATCTCACCGGAGATAGTTAAACTGTTAAGTAATCTTCGGGAATCCGCAGTATCCGCTGACCCAGGCGCTCAAGACCCGGGCGGCGCACAACAAGGAGGGAACATGTCTGAATTCACCGAAATCGGGCCAAACCGGCTGCGACGCAATTCGCTGGGGCTGGTCGCCGTCACCTTCATGGTGATCTCGGCCGCCGCCCCGCTGACCGGGGTGGCCGGGGCCATGCCTCTGGCTTTCCTTCTTGGCAATGGCACCGGCATCCCGCTGACCTTCATCCTGCTCACGCTGGTCATGCTGGCTTTCGCGGCCGGCTATGTCGCGATGAGCCGCCATGTCATCAACGCCGGCGCCTTCTACGCCTATGCCGCGCGGGGGTTGGGCGGCAGCTGGGGTGGCGCAGTGTCGATCATGGCGCTGGTCGCCTACAACACCATGCAATTCGGCCTGATCGGTCTGTTGGGCGGCGTCTCGGCCGGGGTGTTCGGCGGTTTCGGCATCAACCTGCCCTGGTGGGTCTACAGCCTGATCGCCATCGCGCTGGTTGGCATCCTGGGCTACCGGCAGGTTGACCTGTCGGCCAAGGTGATGGTTGTCCTCGTGGGCCTTGAATACCTGATCGTCCTGATCGTCGACTTCGCCATCCTGGGCGCGGGCGGGGCGGAAGGGACCGGGCTTTCGGTCAACATCCTCGACTTCTCCGCCCTGACCTCGGGCTCGCTCACCGCTGCGATCCTGTTCTGCCTCGGCTCGTTCATCGGGATCGAGGCCACCACGATCTACGGCGAGGAAGCCAAGGACCCGGAGAAGACCATCCCGCGCGCGACCTATCTGTCGATCCTGATGATCGGCATCTTCTTCGTTTTCACCACCTGGCTGATGATTGCCGGAACGGGGGCCGACAAGCTTCTGGAAACCATCGGCGGGTTGCCCGATCCGACGGCGCATTTCTTCATCCTGGCCGAAACCTACACCAACCCGACGATCTCGATGATTGCCGGACTCCTGCTGGTCTCCAGCCTTTTCGCGGCGCTTTCAGCCTTCCACAACTACATCGCCCGCTATTCCTATGTCGCGGGCCGTGACGGGCTGCTGCCGGAGGCTTTCGGCCGCACCCATGACGCTCACCAGAGCCCGCATATCGGCTCGGTCGTGCAGACTATCGGCGCGCTGATCGTGCTGGCGATCTTCGCGGGGCTGGGGCTGGACCCGATCCTGAACATGTTCACCTGGATCAGCCAGATCGGCACCCTGGGGGTGATCGGGATGATGGCCATCACCTCGCTGTCGGTGATCGCCTTCTTCGGCAAGCAGGGCGGCGGCTCGCCCCTGTCGACCAAGATCCTGCCGGCCATCGCCGGCCTGATCATGGCGGCGCTGTTCGTCTACGTCTTCGTCAACTACGGCGATCTGACCGGGACCACTGGCGGCAGCCTCAGTTGGCTTCTGCCCGCGCTGATCCCGGCAGGGGGTGTTATCGGCTTCCTCTTGGCGCAGCGGCTGAAGTCGTCGGACCCGGCGCGCTTTGCCCGGATGGGGACGAACCTGGCCGACTGACCGAGGCTGTTGGAAAAGGGCCGGTCCGGGGCAGCCGGGCCGGCCTTTCTCATTCACAACTCACGCATCCAGAACTGCAGCGGCTTTTCGGTTTCCACCGTATCGCCCAGATCCTTCCAGCTGAACCGGGCCACCACGCCCGGCAAGGTCCGATAGCCCCGGCCGCGCCAGAAGGCGTCATTGGTCCGGTGGACGGCGGGCCGGGCAGGGTGGTCTTCGGGCCGGATCACCGAGCAGAAGGCGACATGCGTCCGCCCCAGGGCGCGGGCATGGGCCTCGCGCAGGTCGATGAAGCGGTGGCCGAGGCCGAGGCCGCGATAGGGGCGGAGGAGGACCGACTCCGCCCCGTAGAGGATCTTCTCCGGCGCGATGCCGAGGTCGCGGAAGGGGGCGGCAAATTCGGGCGCGTGGTCCTCCATCGGCGTGGAGGTCGAGGCGCCGATCAGCTGTCCGTCGTGGAACGCCCCCACCAAGAGCGCGCCGGGATTGTCGCGGTAGGTGGCGAGGTATTCCCGTTCGTATTTCAGCGAGCCGTCGTAAAGGTAGGGCCAGTCCCGGAACACGGTGATCCGCAACTGGGCGACGCCGTCGAGCGAGGCCTCCAGGTCGGGGCCTTTCAGGGCCCGGACGTCGATGTCCTCGATGTTCATCGGGAAACCTGCGCGACCCAGTCGTTCAAGTTGTAGAAGGTGGTGATGCGGGAGATGAGGCCGTCCCTGACCTCGAAGAACCCCCCGGCGGGGAGGATGTAGGTCTGGCCCTTCGCCTCCGGCAGGCCGGGGTCGGTCTTCAGGTACTCCCCGTGGACCACGAACTCCGCCGCCCCCCGGCTGCCGTCGTCGGTCGCGAAGATCGTGAGGTCCTTCAGTTGCTCCCGGTAGCTGACCCCCATGTGGCCGCAGAACTCCCGGAACTTCGCCTTGCCGATCCGGTGGCCGCCCTCGTTCACCCGGTGCTCGATGTCCTCGGTCAGGCAGGCGAGCATCCCCTCGGGGTCGCCCGCGTTGAAGGCGTCGTAGTAGCGGCGGATCAGGGCAAGGGTCTCGGCGCGGGGCATGGGGGTCTCCTTTTCGGACGGGAGAGTAGCGGGCCGGGGAACGGTTTCCAAGTCGGAGGGGACGGGTTGGCGGCGGAAAGCGACCTTGGCGGCAGAGGTGTCCACGGTGGACAAATCGGGGAATGTGAGGAATTTCAGAGGGTTGGTCGCGGGCGTTAGGGGTTTGTTAAGGGGATGGTTAATGAAGCGTGTCGGGGCTGGCCCCGACCTGCGATGCAGCATTCGGCGCCTCGTCCCGCTGTCGTCTCCGCTTGCGCGGAGTGGCAGACAAAAGTGGGGGACCAGAGGGACAGAAAGGCAGGTCTCCAGTGGATGCCCGCCCGGCCCGATTGCCTGGAGGTGCGAGCCGGAAGGCAAGGGGTGCTCCACATGCCCAGACCGCTTTGCCGCGGGACAGATCGCGTGATGTTACTGAATGCGGGCACCCACGCTCAACCTTGGTGCTCCGCGATGGCGATCGCAACGCGCCCAGAACGGTCAAGGCGTATTGCTTGTCCTGTCCTCTTCGCCGCCCCCGCCTACCCCCGCAGCACACGGATGCTGCTGTGGATGCGGCTGCGAACCTCGTCGGGTTCGGAGGCCACGGCGCGCATCAGGGCGCGCATGTCGCCGCGCATTGCATTCAGCTGGTCGATCAAGCCCATCACCATCTTCAAGGACTCTTCCGGCAGCGTGTAGTTTTCGTCGAGATCGCAGAGGAGTTGCAGCCGCGCGACGTCAGTTTCGCGGAAGCCGGGGCCGTCGGGGGTTGCCACCGGCTCGACGATGCTGGCGCGGAGGTAGGCGGTCAGGCGGGGTTCGGTCAGGTCGTCGATCAGCGCAACGACTTCGGTCGAACTGTAGTAACGGGTCATCATCAACTCCCGTATTTCATGCCGATGCGCGGGTCGTAGTCATGCGACTTGCGCCAGCTTTCCATGAAGGCCTCAAGCTCGGGGTCCACCTTCGGTGGCATCACGATCTTCAACTCGACCTGCTGGTCGCCGCCATTCACCCCGCGGCCACGCAGGCGCAGTTTCTGGCCGGTGGTCGCGCCCTTCGGGATGGTCAGGTTGACCGGGCCGTCGATGGTGGGGGTGGCGACCTTGCCGCCAAGAACCGCCTCGGCAAGCGTGATCGGCAGCGTCAGGAAGATGTCGTCGCCCTCGCGGCGAAACTGGGGGTCGGGCGCGACGGTCAGCGTCAGATAGGCGTCGCCCGGCCCGCCCTTGCCAAGGCCAGCCCCGCCCTTTTCCTTCAGCCGGATGGTCTGGCCGTCTTGCGCGCCCTTGGGGATCGTCACCTCAAGGTCGTTCCCATCGGGCAGGGTGATCCGGGTCTTGCCGCCCTTCGCGGCGGTCATGAAATCCACCTGCAGGGTGAAGCGGTGATCCTGGCCCCGCATGTGGAAATCGCGCTGCTGGCCGCTTTGAGCGAAGCCCTCGAAGCCGCGCCCCTCTGCGCCAGCCCTCCCGGCGGCACCACGGCGGCCGAAAAGATCGGAGAAGACATCGCCCATGTCGGCGTCATTCTCGAAGCCGTAGCTGCGGGCATAGGGGTTGTCGGCGGCCTCGGCATGGTCGCGGTAATAGCGGCGCTGCGGGCGTTCCTGACCCTGATCGTCGATCTCGCCCGCGTCGAAGCGGCGGCGCTGTTCGGGGTCTTTCAGAAGATCATAGGCAGCCGCCGCCGCCTTGAAGCGTTCCGCCGCCGCCGGATCGGGGTTCAGATCAGGGTGATCGGCCTTGGCGATCTTGCGATAGGCGGCCTTCACTTCGGCCTCGGTGGCCGTCTTCTTTACCCCAAGCGCGGCATAGGGATCGCCCGCCATTCACATACTCCGCCCGTTCAACGCCATCCGCCCATGAAGATAGCCGACAAGGTGGCGTCCACAAGGGTGCATGGCCGCGACGGGCACGACAGGGCCCGCATCACCCCTGCAACGTCCGAACCCCGTACCCCTCGTCCCGCGCCTTCATCGCGGCCACGGCGGCCACTGACGCCGCAGCCGTCGTGAAATACGGGATCTTGTCCATCAGCGCGACGCGGCGGATGTCGCGGCTGTCGCTGACGGCCTGCGTGCCCTCGGTGGTGTTCATCACGATGGCGATCTCGTCGTTCTTCAGCCGGTCGACGATGTTCGGGCGGCCTTCGTAGACCTTGGCGACGGGTTCGGCGGCCACTCCGTTCGCGGCGAGCCACGACGCCGTGCCCTTGGTTGCCACGATGGTGAAGCCCATCGCAACAAGGTCCTTCGCGGCGGTGGCAAGCGCCGGGGTCTTGTCCATGTCCTTGACGGACAGGAAGACGCGGCCCTCGGTGGGCAGGATCGTCCCGGCACCCATCTGGGCCTTGAGGAAGGCGAGCGCGAAGGTGCGGTCCCAGCCCATCACCTCGCCCGTGGAGCGCATTTCGGGGCCGAGCATCGGGTCGACGCCGGGAAAGCGGGCGAAGGGGAGGACGGCTTCCTTGACGCTGAACCAGGGGGTGTTCGGGTCGGCCAGCGTCAGCGGGTCGGCGAGCGGCAGGGGGCTGTCGGGGCCGACGCCCTGCGGATAGGGGGCGCGGGCGGGGAAGGTGGAGAGGGGCTCTCCGGCCATAAGACGGGCGGCGATGGAGGCGATGGCACTATCGGTGGCCTTGGCGACGAAGGGCACGGTGCGGGAGGCGCGGGGGTTCACTTCCAGGACGTAGATCGTGCCGTCCTTGATGGCGAATTGGACGTTCATCAGGCCGACGACGTTGAGGGCCAGTGCCATCTGGACGGTCTGGCGTTTCAGTTCCTCGACCGTCTCGGCGGACAGTTGGTGCGGCGGCAGGCAGCAGGCCGAGTCGCCGGAGTGGACACCGGCCTCTTCGATATGCTCCATGATTCCAGCGACATGGACCGATTTACCATCGCTTAACGCATCGACGTCAACCTCGACCGCACCGGAGAGGTATGAGTCGAGGAGGACGGGGGAGGTGCCGGAGACCTGGACGGCGGTGGTGATGTAGCGGTCAAGCTGGGCGTCGTCGCGGATGATCTCCATCGCGCGGCCGCCAAGGACGAAGGAGGGGCGGATGACGAGGGGGTAGCCGACATCCTTGGCGACGGCGAAGGCTTCGTCGCGGCTGCGGGCGGTGCCGTTGTGCGGCTGCTTGAGGCCAAGCTTGTGGAGAAGCTGCTGGAACCGCTCGCGGTCTTCGGCGAGGTCGATGGCGTCGGGCGTGGTGCCGAGGATCGGGATGCCTTCGGCGTGGAGGGCATTGGCGAGTTTCAGCGGCGTCTGGCCGCCGAACTGGACGATGACACCGTGCAGCGTGCCGTTTTCCTGCTCCACCCGCAGGATTTCGAGGACGTGTTCCAGGGTCAGCGGCTCGAAATAGAGACGGTCGGAGGTGTCGTAATCCGTCGAGACGGTTTCCGGGTTGCAGTTGACCATGATTGTTTCGTAACCGCGCTCGGTCAGCGAGAAGCAGGCGTGGCAGCAGCAGTAGTCGAACTCGATCCCCTGGCCGATGCGGTTCGGGCCGCCGCCGAGGATGACGACCTTTTTCGCCGCCGTGGGGCGGGATTCGCATTCCACATCGCCCATCGCGGGGGCCTCGTAGGTGGAATACATATAGGGGGTCTGGGCCTCGAACTCGGCGGCGCAGGTGTCGATGCGCTTGAAGACGGCCTTGACCCCGAGGCGCTGGCGGGCGCGGCGGACCTGGGCCTCGTCGCGGCCGGTGAGTTTGGCGAGGCGGGCGTCGGTGAAGCCCATCATCTTCAGCTTGCGCAGGCCTTCGGCGGAGAGGGGCAGGCCGTCCTTGCGGATCTGCGCCTCGGTCTCGACGATCTCGCGGATGCGGGCGAGGAACCATGGGTCGAAGGCGGTGATGCCTCCGATGTCGTCGTCCGAGAAGCCTTCGCGCATGGCCTGGGCAATGACGCGGAGGCGGTCGGGGGTGACTTCGGAGAGCTTCTTCGAAACGGCGGCGCGGTCAGGGGCACCGGGGATCGCGATCTCGTCAAAGCCGGTGAGGCCGGTCTCAAGCGAGGCCAGGGCCTTTTGCAGGCTTTCGTGGATGGTGCGGCCGATGGCCATCGCCTCGCCCACCGATTTCATCGCGGTGGTGAGGTTGGGTTCGGAGCCGGGGAATTTCTCGAAGGCGAAGCGGGGGATCTTGGTGACGACATAGTCGATGGAGGGCTCGAACGACGCGGGCGTGACACGGGTGATGTCATTGTCCAGCTCGTCCAGAGTGTAGCCGATGGCGAGCTTGGCGGCGATCTTCGCGATGGGGAAGCCGGTGGCTTTCGACGCCAGGGCGGACGACCGCGAGACGCGGGGGTTCATCTCGATCACGACCATGCGGCCGTCGGCGGGGTTGATCGCCCATTGGACGTTGGAGCCGCCGGTTTCGACGCCGATCTCGCGCAGGACGGCGATGCTGCCGTTCCGCATGATCTGGTATTCCTTGTCGGTGAGCGTCAGGGCGGGGGCGACGGTGATCGAGTCGCCGGTGTGGACGCCCATCGGATCGACGTTCTCGATGGAGCAGACGATGATGGCGTTGTCGGCGCGGTCGCGCACCACCTCCATCTCGTATTCCTTCCAGCCGAGGAGGGATTCGTCGACCAGCACCTGCGCGACGGGAGAGGCTTCGAGGCCGGATTTCACGATGGCCTCGTAGTCGTCGCGGTTATAGGCGACGCCGCCGCCGGTGCCGCCAAGGGTGAAGGCGGGGCGGATGATGGCGGGGAGGCCGACATATTCCAGCGCCTCCATCGCCTGCTTGACGCCCGCCGCGATGTCGTATTTGCCGTTGACCTTGGGCGCGGCGACGATGGTGGCCTTGGGGTTTTCGAGGCCGATCCGGTCCATCGCCTCGCGGAAGAGCTTGCGATCTTCTGCCATTTCGATGGCGTCGCGCTTGGCGCCGATCAGTTCTACCTTGTACTTTTCCAACACGCCCATGTCGGCCAGCGCCAGTGCGGTGTTGAGGCCGGTCTGGCCGCCCATGGTGGGCAGCAGGGCGTCGGGGCGTTCCTTCTCGATGATCTTGGCGACGACTTCGGGGGTGATCGGCTCGATATAGGTGGCATCCGCAAGTCCCGGGTCGGTCATGATCGTCGCGGGGTTGGAGTTGACCAGGATCACCCGGTAGCCTTCCTCGCGGAGCGCCTTGCAGGCCTGGGCGCCAGAGTAGTCGAATTCGCAGGCCTGGCCGATGACGATGGGGCCCGCGCCGATGATCATGATCGACTTGATATCGGTCCGCTTCGGCATGTCTGCCCCCATCCTTTGCGCAAATTGTCGGGGGGTATAGAGAGAATCCGGGGGGGCGCAAGGGGCAAACGGGTGTGCTTTCCGACATCCGCGCCCCAACGGTATTCGGGCCGGGAGGAAGGGGACGAGCTGTCGCAATCCGGGCGGTGCCGGTCGGGAAAGGCTCTGGCGCGCGGGGCGGGGGCGGCGTAATGCGAAGGCAGGAACGGGGGCGCTGAGTGATCCTTTTGGAGCATGGACCGGGGGACCGAGCGGCGCTGTTTTCGGCGCCGCGCGAAGTCATTGCCGCCCATGAGCCGCGCGAAGTGGCCCAGGCGCTGGCCAAGGCCGAAGCGGCGCGCGCGGCGGGGGCCTGGATCGCGGGCTATGTCGCCTATGAGGCAGGCTATGCGCTGGAGCCGAAGCTGCGCCGGTTGTTGCCACGCAAACGGCCGGGGCCGCTTCTGGCGCTGGGGGTGTTCGACGGGCCGCGCGACGCCGGGCTGGTGCTGGAGCGGGCGGCGGCGGAGGGGCACCTGACCCGGATGACCGCGCCCGAGCCGATGATCGGCAGGCGCGCCTATGGCAATGCGGCGCGCAGGGTCTTCGACTATATCGCGGCGGGGGATTGCTATCAGGTGAACCTGACCTTCCCGATGACCGCCACGCTGCAGGGCACGGCCCTTGGGCTTTACGGCGCGTTCCGGCGCACGGGGGCGGTGGGGCACGGGGCCTATGTCGACCTCGGCGTCGGGCCGGTGGTGGTGTCGCGCTCGCCCGAGCTGTTCTTCCGGCTGGAGGGCGGGCGCATCGTCACCCGCCCGATGAAGGGCACCCGGCCCAGGGGGCGGGATGCGGCGGAGGATCGGGCGATCATCGCCGAGCTGGCAGCGTCGGGCAAGGACCGGGCCGAGAACCTGATGATCGTGGACCTGTTGCGCAACGATATCTCGCGGCTGTCGCGGGTGGGATCGGTGAAGGTGCCGGCGCTGTTCGCCATCGAGACCTATGCGACGGTGCACCAGATGACCTCGACGGTGGAGGGGGTGCTTAGCGGCCCGCCGACGCTGCCGGGGCTGATGGCGGCACTGTTTCCCTGCGGCTCGGTCACCGGGGCGCCGAAGATCCGGGCGATGGAGATCATCCGCGAGTTGGAGCGCCACCCGCGCGGGGTCTATTGCGGCGCGGTGGGCTGGATGTCGCCCGGGGGCGAGGCGGATTTCTCGGTGGCGATCCGCACTCTGTCGGTCTGGGGCGACCGGATCGTGATGAATGTGGGCGGCGGGCTGACGCATGGCTCGACCGTCGAGGGCGAATGGGAGGAGGCGCTGTGGAAGGCGCGCTTCGTGAAGGCGGCGGTGAGCCGGGACTGAAGCTGATCGAGACGGTGCTGTGGGACGGGGAGAGATTTCCCCGTATCATGGGGCATCTTGACCGGCTCAATAGATCGCGCGCGCTTCTGGGCTGGGCGCGGCCGGGGGTGGGGTTCTTCTGGAAATGCGACCTGACCCTGCCGAAGGAACCCGCGCGGGTCAGATTGACGGTTGATGCCTCCGGCAAGGCCGAATGGCAGATGGCCGCCTTGCCGCCCCCCAAGGCGGAGTGGCGGGTGGGGCTGGCTGCGGAGCGGCTGCGGTCGGACGACCCCTGGCTGCGGGTCAAGTCCACCCGGCGCGAAGCCTATGACCGGGCGCGGGCGGCGCTGCCCGAGAGGCTGGACGAGGTTTTGTTCCTCAACGAGCGCGGCGAGGTCTGCGAGGGCACGATCACCAATGTCTTCTTCGACCGGGGGCAGGGTCTGCGGACGCCGCCCCTGTCCTGCGGCCTGCTGCCGGGCGTTTTGCGCGCCGATCTGGCCTGCCCGGAAGAGGTGCTGATGGCCGATGACCTGCCGAAGGTGCGGCTCTGGGTCGGCAATGCGCTGCGCGGGTTGATCCCGGCGGTTTTCATACTGGGCTAAGTATCCCCGCCGGAGGCTCCTGCGGCTGGTGTCGAATGCCTCCGGCGGGGATATTTGCGCCAGTATGAAAGGGGGCGGGGTTGACTTCGGGCAGGGGGCAAGGTGTATCGGCCCGGATGACCTTGAGGCCCTGGGAAGGGGAACGATGATGCATGCCTACCGCAGCCATACCTGTGCCGCGCTGAACAAGACCCATGTGGGCGAGACCGTCCGGCTGTCGGGCTGGGTCCATCGGGTGCGCGACCATGGCGGGGTGCTCTTCATCGACCTGCGCGACCATTACGGGATCACCCAGGTGCTGTGCGATGGCGACTCGCCTGCCTTCGCCGCGCTGGAGAAGGTGCGCGCGGAATGGGTGATCCGGGTCGACGGGCGGGTGAAGGCGCGGGATGCCTCGCTGGTCAACGCCAAGATCCCGACCGGCGAGGTCGAGGTCTATGCGACCGGGGTCGAGGTTCTGGGCGCGGCGGAGGAGCTGCCGCTGCCGGTCTTCGGTGACGCGGAATACCCCGAGGAGACGCGGCTGACCTACCGCTTCCTCGACCTGCGGCGCGAGACGATGCACCAGAACATGATGCTGCGGTCGAACGTGGTGCGCTGGCTGCGGAACGCGATGTGGGACCAGGGCTTCACCGAGTTCCAGACGCCGATCATCACGGCCTCCTCGCCGGAGGGGGCCCGGGATTTCCTGGTGCCGTCGCGCCTGCATCCGGGCAAGTTCTATGCGCTGCCGCAGGCGCCGCAGCAGTTCAAGCAGCTGATCCAGGTGGCGGGCTTCGACCGCTATTTCCAGATCGCCCCCTGCTTCCGGGATGAGGACCCGCGGGCGGACCGCTCGCCGACGGACTTCTACCAGCTTGATGTCGAGATGTCTTTCGTGACGCAGGACGACGTCTTCGCGGCGGTCCAGCCGGTGTTGCAGGGGTTGTTCGAGGAGTTCGGCAAGGGCCGGACGGTGCATTCCGACTGGCCGCGCATTGCCTACCGGGACTCGTTGAAGTGGTACGGGTCGGACAAGCCCGACCTTCGCAACCCGATCCGGATGCAGGAGGTGTCGGAGCATTTCCGCGGCTCGGGTTTCGCAATCTTCGCCAAGCTGCTGGAAACCGAGGGCAACGAGATCCGCGCGATTCCCGCGCCGAAGGGGCCGTCTGGCGAGCCGGTGGGGCGGAAGTTCTGCGACCGGATGAATGGCTATGCACAAAGCCAGGGCCTGCCGGGGATGGGCTATATCTTCTGGCGTGAGGCTGAGGATGGGTCGGGGATGGAGGCGGCAGGCCCGCTGGCGAAGAACATCGGGCCGGAGCGGACCGAGGCGATCCGGGTGCAGCTGGGCCTGGACAAGGGCGACGCGGCCTTCTTCCTGGGCGGCAAGCCCGAGGCCTTCGAAGGCATCGCGGGCAAGGCGCGGAACGTGATCGGCGAGGAGTTGGGGCTGACCGACAAGGACAGCTTCCGCTTTGCCTGGATCGTCGATTTCCCGATGTACGAGAAGACCGACGAGGGGAAGATCGACTTCAGCCACAACCCGTTCTCGATGCCGCAGGGCGGGCTTGAGGCGCTGTCGGGCGATCCGCTGGAGGTTTACGCCTACCAGTATGACCTGGCCTGCAACGGCTATGAGGTGATTTCGGGCGGCATCCGCAACCACAAGCCGGAGATCATGTACAAGGCCTTCGAGCTGGCGGGCTATCCGAACAGCGAGGTCGACAAGCGGTTTGGCGGCATGGTCAAGGCGTTCAAATATGGCGCGCCGCCCCACGGCGGTTGCGCGGCGGGGATCGACCGGCTGGTCATGCTGCTGGCCGATACCCAGAACATCCGCGAGGTCATCATGTTCCCGATGAACCAGCGCGCCGAGGACCTGTTGATGAACGCGCCCTCGGACCCGACCTTGCAGCAGTTGCGGGAGTTGTCCTTGCGCGTGGTGCCGAAGGACAGCTGATGTACCAGGCCTCGGTCCCCGTCTTCCGCCACTACCTATCGCGCATCAGCGACATCGTGGCGGTGGCGGGGCCGGATGCGCTGGATGCGCGTATCGCCGATGCCTTCCCGGCCCGCCAGCAGTTCGCCACCGCGGCGGGCTTTGCCTTGCGCGTCACCTGTCCGCTGGCCGGGCGCGAGGTGCCCGATCTGCCGCAGGGGCTGGGGCCAAGGCTGGCGGTGGCCCGCGCGATGCTGGGGGCGATGACCCCGGCCGAGTTCGAAGGAGCCGAGAGCCGCATCATCCGCCACCGCGCGGGCTTCGCCGAATTGGAGCAGACGGCGGCGGAGTTCCTGCACCTGTATGGGATACCGAATTTCTTCTTTCACCTGACGATGGGCTATGCCGCCCTGCGCGCGGCCGGGGTGCCGCTGGGCAAGGCGGATTTCGACGGGTTCCATTCCTATCCGGCGGATTTCCGGTTCTGATCAGGCAAGGCTGCCCAACGAGGTCACCCGTTCCTCGATCATCCGGGCTAGTTTCGCGCGGTCGAAGGCGGTGCGGATGTCCTGCGCCGCCGCTTCCAGCGCGCTGTCGCCAGCGGCCCGGGCCAGGCTGCGCAGGAAGGATTGCGCATAGTGCTGGTCGCCCGACCTGGTGATCAGCCCGGCGGCGCGGACCAGATCGTCGCGCAGCGCAAGCGGGTCGGCCGGGGGCGGTGCGGTATCCTGCCCGCGCTCCAGCGGGCCCGCGCCGGTGGCGAGCTGGCGAATCAGGCGGACCAGCGCGGCGGCGGAACCGATGGGCTTTTCGATGAAGCCCGCCGCCCCGGCATCCATCGCGGCGTCGCGTCCCTCGGGGTCGCCGGAGAGGCCCAACACGGGCAGGCCTTCGGCGGAAAGCTCGGCAATCAGGTCCTCGCCCCGGCCATCGGGCAGGCCAAGGTCGACGATCGCCAGGTCCGGCCGGTGGAACGCCCTGTGCAGCCGAGCGATTTCAAGGCTTTCCGCCCGGCGCAGCCGTGCCCCGGCACGGTGCAGGATCAGGCGCAGCGCATCGCAGGTGAAGCGGCTGTCGTCGACGACCAGGAGGGCGAGGCCCTGCAACGGCAGGCGGTCCCGGCCTTGCGCGGCCTGCGGCACCGGGGCGTCGGGGGGAAAGGGCATGGCAAACCTCGTCTGTCTGGGGCGCGAGTGTCGCCAAGGCCCGTAAAGCCCGGGTTAACGCCTGCGACCCTTCTGCGCTTGCATGGCCCGTCCCCGGGCCGCATAAGCGGGCGCGAGAGACTGACGAGGACCCCATGATCGGACGCCTGAACCATGTTGCCATCGCCGTGCCCGACCTGGAGGCCGCGGCAGCGCAGTATCGCTCGACCCTCGGGGCCAAGGTGGGTGCGCCGCAGCCCGAGCCGGATCATGGCGTGACGGTCGTCTTCATCGAGCTGCCGAACACCAAGATCGAGCTGTTGCATCCGCTGGGGGAAGGTTCACCCATCGTGGGATTCCTGGAGAAGAACCCGGCGGGCGGCATCCACCACATCTGCTATGAGGTCGACGACATCCTTGCCGCGCGCGACCGCCTCAAGGCCTCGGGCGCACGGGTGCTGGGAAGCGGAGAGCCGAAGATCGGCGCGCATGGCAAGCCGGTTCTCTTCCTGCATCCGAAGGATTTCAACGGCTGCCTGGTCGAACTGGAACAGGCATGAGCCTCACATGAGCATCACCGGCGCCATCGTCCTTTATGCGACCACCTGGTTCATGACGCTGTTCTGCGTGCTGCCCTGGCGCACGGTGTCGCAGGACGAGGCCCAGGACATCGTGCCGGGGACGCCGCCGGGGGCTCCGGCGGGCGAGGTGATGAAGCGCAAGGCCTGGATCACAACGCTGATCGCGACGCCGATCTGGGCGGTGATCGTCGCGGTGATCCTGTCGGGCTGGATCACCATCGAGGACCTGGACTGGTTCGGGCGCATCCGGCACTGACGGGTCGGATCTCAGCGCCCGTCGCGGGCAAGCTGATGGTAGATGTGGGTGAAGGTCGCCACGCCCAGGACCGGGATCATCAGGTTCAGGATCGGCACCGTCAGGGGCGCGGCCATCAGCGTGCCCGCAGCCCAGAGCGTCCAGCGGTTGCGCCGCCGCATCGCCTTGACTTCGGCGGGCGGCAGGCGGCGGAGCGCGACGAGGCTGAAGTATTCGCGACCCAGAAGGAACCCGTTCATGGCCCAGAACAGGATGGGGATGCCGGGGCCGAGAAAGGGGTAGAGGAAGAGCGCGCCGAGGTTCACCGCGACCACCAATCCGAGGAAGTTGACCGACTGGCGCAGCCCCTCGCCCAGGCTGAGGGGCGTTGCGGGCGGCAGCTGCGGGTAGTGCCGGTCCTCGACCGCATCGGCCACGTCTTCCAGGAATATCCCGGTGAAGGCCGAGGCGACGGGGATCATCAGGAAGACCGAAAGCCCGATCATGAACAGCACCGAAGTCCAGCCCAAGAGCGTGTGCATCCCGGTGACGGGGCCGATGACGGGCAGGTTGATCTGGTCGGGCGACAGCCACCAGATCAGCTGGAGAAAGAGGGCGTAGGTGCCGAAGAGAAGGGCCAGCGCCAGAAGCACGCCCAGCAAGACCACGCGCCGGAAGCGGCGGTCGCCCAGCTGGCCCAGTGCCTTGAAGAAGGCGGTGAAGATCACGCCTTTGCCCAGGTGACGAGCTTCGACAGGTCCGGGCGCGGGCGGTCGGGGAAATCCTCGGGCGGGGTGCCGATGTGGATGATGCCGGCCACCGTCTCGCCGCCCTGGCAGCCGAAGGCGCGGGCGGCGAAACTGGCGTCATGTGCGGGCCAGCCCGTGAGCCAGTTGGCGCCCCATCCCGCCGCCTGCGCTGCGGCGAGGATGCCGAAGCAGAGCGCGCCCGCGGACATGAGCTGCTCGACCGCCGGGATTTTCGGCGATGGCTTGGGTGAGGCGATCACCACCACCGCGAGTTGGCCCAGGTCATACTGCCCGCGCCCCTTGGCCGCCATCTCGGCATCGCCGCCCAGTTCTTGCGCCCGCGCTTCGGCCAGGTCGGCCAGCCGCTTGAAGGCCGCGCCTTCTACAACCACCAACCGCCAGGGCTCCAGCTTGCCATGGTCGGGGACGCGGGTGGCGGCGGTCAGGATTTCGGTGAGCTGGTCGCGGGTCGGCACAGGAAGGGAGAAGAGCTTGGCCGGGCGCGAGTGGCGGGTGGCGAGGAAGGCGAGGGCAGCGTCGTTGCGAGCGGGCATGGGAGACCTGAGTTTTTCGTCGCGGGCAGCTTACGGGCAATGCGGGGGCAGCGCCAGTCGCCGGGGGTTCAGGATTGTCACACCCGAAACACGGGTTCTGTGCTAGGCTGACGGCATTTCCAGGTTCCATTTCCGGTGACGCCATGTCCGACAATTCCAGCCTGCTGCCCGTTTCGGCCCCCATCGCGCATTTCCTGGAATTCTTCTGCCTCTTCGGCACACCCGCCAATGCGCAGTCCAACCCGCCGGTGCAGATCATCGTCAACCACGGCTATGCGCTGGGCTTCTGCCCCGACCGGGGCCAGCCGCTCTGGGCGGCCTATCAGGTGGCCGCGGCGGTGCGGGACCTGGATTTCGAGCGACCCGAGTTCTTCTACGACGATCCCCGCCTGCCCGAAGCCTGGCGGATCGGCACGCAGGGCTATGCAAGGGTCGCGGGCAAGACCTATGACCGGGGTCACATGGTGCCGAATTTCGCGGTCAACACCCAGTTCGGCCGGGTGGCACAGTTCGAGACCTTCCTGATGTCGAACATCGTGCCGCAGCGCAGCCCGATGAATCGGGGCATCTGGAAGAACCTTGAGCATGGCATCGTCAAATCCTATGCGCCGATGCGCAAGCATGTCTGGGTGATGGCGGGCCCGGTCTTCGGGGCGAACCCGGCGATGGTGCAGCGCAGGTCCGGCAAGCTGATCCCGGTGCCCGAGGCGCTGTTCCTGATCATCGCCGAGCCGGAGCGCTATCCTTATGACAGCCCCGGCAACCTGAACATCCTGGCGCTGATGGTCCCGCAGGAGCATGCCTCGACCCGGCCCGAGACGGCGCCGATCTCGTCCCTGCCCGAGATAGAGGCACGGACCGGGCTGACCTTCTTCCCGCGCCTTTCGCCGCGGGACAAGGCGAAGCTGGTGACGCATACCAGCCCGACCGTCTGGCCCTTCGAGGCGATTACCCCCGGCAACAGCGACGTGCCACCGCCCGAGGACTAGAGGCCGAGCGCCCCCGCCGCCTCGTCGATCCATCGCTGCACGAAGATGTCGAAACGGGCGTCGGGCTGGCGTTTGGCCAGCGTCGCCGCGAGGGGATCGGGGGCGTTGACCGGGGCGGCGGAAAGCTCCTCCAGCACGGCATGGCCGCAGAAGGGGACGTAGACCTCGGAATAGCCGCCCTCGTGGACAAGGGTCAGGCGGCCGCCGCACAGGCGGTCGGCGGCCTGCATCACCATGCGGGTTAGGCTGCGGAAGGTCTCGGCGGTGCAGAGCATCCGGCCCAGCGGATCAACGGCGGCGGCGTCGAAGCCGCAGGCGACGATGATCGCCTCGGGGCGGAAGCGGTCGAGTGCGGGCAGGACCACCCGCTTCATCGCGTGGAGATAGCCCGCGTGGCCGGTGCCGGGAGGGAGCGGCAGGTTCAGATTGGTGCCTGTCCCGGCGCCCGCACCCTGAGCCTCGACGCCGCCGGTATCCAGGGGATAGTTCCGCTCCTGATGCAGGCTGATCGTCAGGACGTCGGGGTCTTCCCAGAAGATCGCCTCGGTTCCGTTGCCGTGATGGACATCCCAGTCGATCACCGCGACGCGACGGACCAGGCCCTGTCCTTGCGCGGCGCGGATCGCCACGGCGATGTTGTTCAGCAGGCAAAAGCCGTTGGGAAAATCGGCGGTGCAATGGTGCCCCGGCGGGCGGGAAAGCGAATAGGCATTCCGGGCCTCGCCGGTCAGAACGGCGTGGAAGGCTGCCTTCGCCAGACCGGCTGAGAGGGCCGCGATTTCATACCCGCCCGCGCCGAAGGGGGTGCGCAAGCCCAGTTCGCCCCCTCCGGCGTCGGAGGCGGCTTTGAAGGCGGAAAGATAGCTTTCGGGATGGACGCGGAGGAGGTCTTCCGTGCTGGCCGGCTTGGCCCCGCGCATCGAGAGGTGCCGGGTCAGGCCTGTCACTTCGATCAGGTTGCGCAGGCGGCGCTTGGTCTCGGGGTTCTCGGGCAAGCCGCCGGGGGTGGGCTGCACCAGCCCCGCGACGGGAAGCGTGAAGGCGTAGTTGCCGCCACCGTGCCAGAAGCAGCGTTCGTCGGAGAAGAAGGCGGTGGTCATGCGGGCTCTCCCTTTGCGGTGGAAACTAGGGATGGCGAGTGAGTTTGGCCAGACGGCCGGATCAGTGCCAGGTCCTTCAAGCAAGGGATTTGACAAATTTCTTGCTCAAGAAATTCGGGCTCTTGCCATAATTCTCTCGCCCGGCTTTCAAGGGATATGACCAGCCTTTCCCACCTCGCCCGGCCCGGCGCGATGATTGCCATCCGCGTCACCCCGAACGCCCGTCGTCCGGGGGTGGAACTGGTGGAGGGGCAAATCCGCATTGCAGTCACCGAGACACCCGAGGGCGGCAAGGCGACCGAGGCCGCCCGCGCGGCGCTGGCCAAGGCGATGGGGGTGGCGAAGACGCGGCTTACCCTGATCCGCGGCGCGACGGCGCGGGACAAGCTGTTCCGGCTGGATTAGCCCTTCCGCTCCAGCCGGTAGCTGCCCTCGGGCAGGTTCAGCGCGGCGGCGAGGTCGCGGAGCTGCGTCGTCGAAAGCGTGATGCGCAGCACCTCGTCGGTCTGGGGATCGACCTGCTCGACCGTCACGCAATCCTCGAAGGCGTTGATGACGATGTCTTCCAGAAGCGGTCCGTCCTCGCCCTCATCGACCAGGGTGATCACGGTGGCGTCGAATTCGTGCTCGATGGTGAACATGCCGCAAGGCTAGCGGTTGCGGCAGATGGCGGCAATGGATTCGCAGCGCTGACAGCTTCGTGAGCCCGCCTTTCCCCCGGCCATGGATTTGCTACCCTGCGGCCAGTCCGTTCGGGGTTTTCCATGCGCCTGCTTTCGTCTTGCCTGCTGTCTCTTGCGCTTGCGGGCTGCGTTGCCACCTATCCGGTGCCCTCGGCCCCGCCGGTGGTCGCCCCGGCGGCAGGGGTGCCATCCGCGCGCGTGGCGGCGCAGACCTTCGTCGCGGTTGTTTCTCGGGTGGAGCCAGTGGCGGAGCGCTACTGCCGGGAGCGTGGCGTGGCGCGGAACTGCGATTTCCGGATTGTTGTCGATGACCGGCCGGGCCAGCCGCCGAACGCCTTCCAGACGATCGATTCCTTCAACCGTCCGGTGATCGGCTTCACGCTGGCGCTGATCGCCGATGCCCGCAACGCCGACGAACTGGCGTTCGTGCTGGGCCATGAGGCGGCGCATCATGTCGAGGGGCATATCCCGAAGCGGCAGGATCAGGCCATGTCCGGGGCGCTGATGGCCGGAATCCTGGCCCAGGCCAGCGGCCTCACGCCGGAAGAGGTGAAACAGGCGCAGGATCTGGGGGCCGAGGTGGCGGCGCGCAGCTATTCCAAGGACTTCGAGCTTCAGGCCGATGCGCTGGGCGCCGAGATCGCGCTGGTGGCGGGCTTCGATCCGGTGCGCGGCACCGCCTTTTTCGACCGGCTGCCCGATCCCGGCGACCGGTTCCTTGGCAGCCATCCGCCGAATGCGGCGCGCAAGGCGGTGGTCGCGGCCACCGTCCGGCGACTGACCGGCTCTTGATCTGGGTCAATGCGGACTGGCGCGGCCTTGGGCAGCATGGCCGCGATGGCCAGAGGGATCGGACAATGGGGGGTGGACAATGATCGGATATCCCGAGGCGCCGAGAGCCTGGTGGCTGACCCGCGGGATGGCGCGGATTTCCGGCGTGAACCTGCCGCGCGCGGTGGTTGAGGGATGGTTGCAGCGCGACGAGCTTGAGGATCTGGTTGCCCGTTGCGCCGCCTGCGGGCGAAGTGCGGAATGTGAGCGCTGGCTGGTTGCTTCCGGCGGGGCGGATGCCATGCCGGATTTCTGTCCGAACAAGGCCGGGATCGAGGCACTTGGCTGAGCGTCTGGCCCTGCGCCGCCGGATTGCGTAACATGGCGCCATGATCGTGCTGGAAGACCTGGTCCGCGACCGCGGGTCGCGCTATGCGGCTGCGGCTGGCACGGTATCCAGCCGGGCCGCCATCGACGCCTTCGTTGCCGCCTTGCGCCGTCGCCGCAAGTTCGACAAGGCGACGCATCATTCCTGGGCTGCGCTTCTGTCCGACGGCGGCCCGCTGAAGAACGACGATGGCGAGTCCGGTGCCGGGGCGGTGATCCTGAAGATGCTGGAGCGCGAGGGTGTGGCCGACCGCATCGTGGTCGTCACCCGCTGGTATGGCGGCGTGCATCTGGGCGGCGACCGTTTCTCCCATATCGTGACCTGTACCCGCGCCGCGCTGGCAGCCCTGCGCGAGGTGCCTTGATACGTATTCGCATCCATGCATGAAATTCTTGGTGATGCGGGCCGGACCTGCTACATCCTGTCGCACCGGGCCGTAAGAGCCCTGGAGCAACGGGGAACAGTCATGTCCATATCTCGCGGTTTCATCGTGATGGGTGCGGTATATCTTGTGGTTGGCATCCTGTTTGGGGCCTATATGGGGGGCAGCGGCGATCACACGCTGGCGCCGGTCCACGCGCATATCAACCTGCTCGGCTTCACGCTGATGACGGTCTTCGGCATCGGCTACCGGGTGGTTCCCGGCCTGGCCGAGGGAACCCTGCCCCGGCTGCATTTCTGGCTGCACCAGGTGGGGGCGCTGCTTCTGCTGCTGGGCCTCTTCCTGATGATGACGGGCCGGGTCGCCGAAGCCACCATCGGCCCGGTCTTCCCGGTGCTGGAAGGGGCGATCCTTCTCGGGGCGGTGCTTTGGCTGGTCGCTGTCCTGCGCCACGCCTGAGGTACGGTCGCGGACGGCTCGACGCGCGGGGCATCCGCGACTAACCTTCCGGCCGGGGCAGGGAGGGAGAGAAGGATGCGCGAGATGCTTGCGGCCGAGGCACGGCGCTTCGCCAATACGGTGATCTGGTCCTGGGAGGGCTTCCGTGCCGCCTGGGCCACGGAAAAGACGTTGCGGCAGTGGACCCTGGCCAATGTCCTGTCCGCCGCGCTGGCGTTTTCGCTGCAGCTGAGCCCGGCCGAGCGTGCGCTGATCCTGGCGCTGGGGCTTCTGGTGCTGGCGGCCGAGCTGATCAACACCGCCATCGAGGAAGTGGTGGACCACATCTCGCCCGGCCATGACCCGCGCGCGAAGAAGGCCAAGGACTGCGGATCGGCCTGCGTCGCGCTGGCGGCGATCGCGGCAGGGGTGGCCTGGGTGGTGGTGCTGGTGGGGTAGGGCGCCGGGAACAAGTGGCGGCCCTCCGGGTTCATGGGATGTATCCCGAGAACAGGAGGTTTTCATGCAAGACGCCCCCTTTGCCGACCGTGCCGCAGCGTCCGACGGCAGCGATGGCCGCAGTCCATCGTCCATGGTCTCCAGCGCCGACGTCAACGGCACCGAGGTCTACAGCCCCACCGGGGACCATCTGGGCGAGATCGACCATCTGATGATCGACAAGCAGTCGGGGCAGATCGCCTATGCGGTGATGCGCTTTGGCGGCTTCCTTGGCCTGGGCGCCGCCGAGCATCCGGTGCCTTGGAAGAAGCTGCGCTATGACACCGGCATGGGCGGCTTCGTGACGGATATCACCCACGAACAGCTGACCGGCGCGCCGTCGTGGACCGAAAGCTGGTTCGACGACCCGGACTATCGCCGGCGCAGCTATGACTATTACGGCGTTTCGCCCTATTGGCTGTGATCTGAAGGGGCCGGAACTCAGGCCAACCGGCCCCAAAGGTCATATTCCCCGGCCTCGTCCACCTCGACCCGGACGATGTCGCCGGGGGCCAGCCCCTCGAAGCCTTCGTCGATGAAGAGGTTGCCGTCGATTTCAGGCGCGTCGGCCTTCGTGCGGCAGGTCGCGCCGTCCTCATCGACCGCATCGACGATCACTTCTAGCACTTTTCCAACCTTGGCAGCCAATTTCGCCTCGGAAATCGCTTGGGCTTTTTCCATAAAGCGATCCCAGCGGTCCTGCTTCACCTCGGGCGCCACATGGTCCGGCAGATCGTTGGACCGGGCGCCGGCGACGTTTTCGTACTGGAAGCAACCGACCCGATCCAGCTGCGCCTCGTCCAGCCAGTCGAGGAGCGTATGGAACTCGGCCTCGGTCTCGCCGGGGTAGCCGACGATGAAGGTCGACCGCAGCGTCAGGTCGGGGCAGACCGCGCGCCAGGCGGCGATCTCGTCCAGGGTTTTCGCCGCCGCCGCCGGGCGGGCCATGCGGCGCAGGGTGTCGGGGTGGGCGTGCTGGAAGGGGATGTCGAGGTAGGGCAGCACCAGGCCCTCCGCCATCAGCGGGATCAGGTCGCGGACATGGGGGTAGGGGTAGACGTAGTGCAGCCGCACCCAGGCCCCGAGCTTCCCCATTTCCCGGGCAAGATCAGTGATATGCGCCCGCACCTCGCCGCCTTTCCAGGGCGAGAGGTCATGCTTGCGATCGACCCCGTAGGCGGAGGTGTCCTGGGAGATCACCAGCAACTCCTTCACCCCGGCTTCGACCAGCTTTTCCGCCTCGCGCAGGACGGCATGGGCGGGGCGGCTGACCAGTTTCCCGCGCATGTCGGGGATGATGCAGAATTTGCAGTGGTGATTGCAGCCTTCGGAAATCTTCAGGTAGCTGTAGTGCCGTGGAGTCAGCGAAACGCCCGTGGCGGGCAGAAGGTCGATGAACGGGTCGGGCGCGGGGGGCACGGCACCGTGGACGGCATCCAATACCGCTTCGTACTGATGCGGGCCGGTCACCGCCAGCACCTTCGGATGCGCGCCGGTGATATAGTCGGGCTCGGCCCCGAGGCAGCCGGTCACGATCACCCGGCCGTTTTCCTGCAAGGCCTCGCCGATGGCCTCCAGGCTTTCCGCCTTGGCCGAATCCAGAAAGCCGCAGGTGTTCACGATCACCGCATCCGCGCCCTTGTAGTCGGGGCTGATCGCATAGCCCTCGGCCCGGAGCCGGGTCAGGATGCGCTCGCTGTCGACCAGTGCCTTCGGGCAGCCGAGCGAAACCATACCGATGGTCGGCTGGCCCTCGCGCCGCAGGTCGGGGACAAGGGCACGGGCAAGGTCGGGGCGAAGGATCGGCGGGTTTTCGGACATGCGCCGCCCTATACTCCGGGCGGGGCGTTCTGGAAAGCCCAGGCCTGGGGGCCTGCCTCTCGGCTATTTGATGCCAGTCCGGCCCCCCCGACTTGGCATCCCGCCGCCGGGGGGCATAGACTTCCGCAAAACAAGAAAATCCGAGGAGGTGAGCATGCGCTGGATCGTCAGGGTCGGGGTTGCGCTGGCGGGGATCGTGCTGGTGGCCGTCGGGCTGATCGCGATGGTCCCGTCCGAGCGGATCGCCCAGGCGGTTTCGGCGCAATTCGAGGCGATGACGGGGCGCAAGATGGCGCTGACCGGCGAGGTCAAGCCGCGGCTCTGGCCCTCGCTCGGGGTGACGACCGGGCCGGTCAGCATCGCCAATGCGGATTGGGCGGAAAGCGATCAGCCGCTTCTGCGGGCCGAAAGCCTGTCGATCGACGTCAACCTCGGCGCGCTGATGGGGGGCGAGGTGAAGATCCTCGGCCTTTCCGCCGACCAGCCGCAGATCAACCTGGAGCGCGACAAGGACGGTCAGGCGAACTGGGTCTTCGCGGCGAGCACTGCCGGGGCTGACGGCGGCGTGCCTGCCGCAGCGACCGGATTCACGCTGGACCGGGGCGAAGTCACCGGCGGTTCCATCCGGTTCAACGACCGGCAGGCGGGCCGGGTGATCGCGCTGGACGATGTCGATGCGGCACTCTCGATCCCCGATTTCTCCGGCCCCTTCACGCTGACCGCAACCGCGCTTTCCGGTGGGCAAAGCGTGGCGCTGGACCTCAAGGGCGGGGTCTTTTCCGCTTTTGCAATGGGGCGCGTGGTTCCGCTGACCGCAAGCCTGACCGCAGGAGGCTCGACCATCGGTTTCGACGGGCGCGGCGGTTATGCCCCGGTCGCTGCCGAAGGCGCGTTGAGCGCGAACCTGTCGGACCTTCCGGCGCTGGGCGCGCTCATGGGGTCGGACCTCGCGCGGCCCAACCCGGGCCTCGGCCGGGACAAGTTGCAGATCACCGGCACGCTTGTCATGGACGGCACCGGCGCCGCCTTCCTGCGCGGGGCCGGGATCGTGGCGGACCAGAACGAGGTCAAGGGCGATCTCGACCTGCTGCCGGGCGAGGCGCGCTACAAGCTGAAGGGCGAGTTGGCCGCCGGGCCGATCACCATCGGCACCGGGCCCGAGGGCGAGATGGGCGGTGGCCAGGCGGGCGGGATGGAGGCCGAGGGTTGGCCTGTGGGCGAAATCGACGTCTCCGCCTTGGCTGCACTGGATGCCGAGGTCGCCATTGCCGCCCCCGCCGTCGATCTGGGTGTCCTCAAGCTGGGCCAGACCCGTGCGCTGGTAACGGTCGAGCGCGCCCGCGCGGTGATCGACATCCGCGAGATGCAGGCCTACGAGGGCCAGATCACCGGCGATTTCGTCGTCAACGGGCGTGGTGGGCTGTCGGTCGGCGGGCGGCTCAATTTCGCGGGCCTGAAAATGCAACCCCTGCTGATGGACCTTGCGGGCTGGGACCGACTGGTGTCGACCGGCGATTTCGATCTGGAGTTCCTTGGGGTCGGCAATTCCGTCGATGCGATCATGAAAAGCCTGAAGGGCAAGGGGTCGCTGGAACTGGGGCAGGGCGAGTTGCGGGGCCTCGACATCGCCGGGATGCTGAAGACCCTGGACCTGAACTATGTGGGCGAGGGGCAGAAGACCATCTTCGACGGGCTGGCAGGGACCTACACCATCACGGGCGGGGTCTTGTCGAACAGCGACCTGAAGCTGGTCGCCCCCTATGTCACCGCCTCGGGTGTGGGCGAGATCGGTTTGGGCGAGCGGACGCTGGACTACCGCCTGCGGCCCACCGCACTGGCGGCCGAGGACGGGACGGGCGGGGTGATGGTACCCCTCCTGATCACCGGGACCTGGGCCGATCCGAAGTTCCGGCTCGACCTGGAAAGCATTGCGCGCGAGAAGATGGAGACGGAAGCCAAGGCCGCTGCCGCCAGGCTGGAAGAGGAAGCCAAGGCCGAACTGGAACAGCGGCTCAAGGAAGAACTTGGGGTGGAGGTCGCTCCTGACGAATCGCTCGGCGACGCGACGCAACGCGGGGTGCAGGATGCGCTGGAAGACCAGGCCCGCAAGGCGCTGGAGGAAATCCTGAACGGGAATTGAACCCCGTTGCTTCAGCGCCGCAGGATGTTCGCGTCTCCAGGAAGCCCCAATCTGGCATGCAGCGCCATCCGGGAGACAGAAGCGGAAACGCGCGGCCGGGGGTGGCTGCGCGTTTTTTGGTGTTCATAGAGTTTGACCGACTACCGCCGACGGTCGCGCCGCGCGCTCATCGGCTGGAAGGCGACGCCGACATGCGCCTCGCAATAGGGCTTGCCGGGCAGGCTGGGCAGGCCGCAGAACCAGAAGTCATCCGTCGCCGGGTCGCCGATCGGCCATTTGCAGGTCCGCTCGGTCAGTTCCATCAGCGTCAGCTTCCGCGCGCGCTTTTCCACCTCGCGGACCGAGGCCAGCGCCTCGGGGTTGATCTCGTTCAGGCTGGGCTGCGGTGGCAGGGGCTGGCCGGCCGGGATGATCGCCTTGCGGACCGGCAGCGGCGTCACGTTGGATGCCGGCGCAGGGGCCGCAGCCGCAGGCGCTGCCGGGCGCACAGGCTCGGCGCGGGGGGCCGGCTCCGGCCGGGGCGCGGGTTCTGGCTTGGCAGCCGTTACCGGAGCGGGTACGGACGCGCCCTCTTCCTCGTCTTCCTTGCCGCCCACCCGGTTCGACAGGCCCAGGCGATGGACTTTGCCGATCACCGCGTTGCGGGTGACCCCGCCCAGTTCCTTGGCGATCTGGCTGGCCGACTGGCCCTCGTTCCACATGCGCTTGAGCGTCTCGACGCGCTCGTCCGTCCAGGACATCCCGATCTCCGCCTGTCTGTGCTACCCGGGCATTCTATCCGTCCGGGGCAGGGGGCCGCAAGGGTGGCTCTTGCAAGGGGTCAGGGGTGCAGCCGGAGCGCCCGCGCCTCTGCGTTGCGCACGATGGGAAAGGCTGCCCGGCGGCGCAGCAGATCGGGCTCGGGACAGACTGCGGTCAGCCGCGCCCGGTCCTCGGGGAGAAGCGCGGCGAGGCCTGTCTCGCCCGGATGGAAGCTCTCCGACAGCGCGCCTTCGGCCAAAAGCACCTCATGCCGGTCGCAGAGCAGCATCACATAGTCGATGCCGCCCGCCGGCAACATCACCCGCGCGGCCTGATCATCGACCAGCGCCTGAGCTGCGACCAGCACCCGATCCTCGCCGAAATAGACTGCGGCGCGCCAGTCGTCGATCAGCAGCCGCTGCTGCGGCGAGACGAGCAAATCCCGCGCATTGCCCAGGATGCCGGGTTCGAAGGCCACGGGACGAAGGCCGGGATGCGCCAGCATCTCCACCGCCTCCACCCGCCGCCGCCCGACCCAGCGCAGCGGGCGCGAGCCGTTTCCGAGGGTCGTCACCACCTCTCCCGCGACCAGCGTCTCGACCGCGCGCGGTCCGTCGGGCGTGTCGATCAGTGTGCCCGCTGCAAAACCCGCCAGCGCCTCGGGCAGCGTCACGCCGTGAAGGGACGGCTCACTTCCGGGATTCCAGGGCAGGGCGCTGGAAAGCCCGGCCGCCTTGCCGCCGATGCGGAGCAGGAAAAACCCCGGCCGCCCTGCGACCGGCTCGACGGCGACGGCGCTTCCGGCCGGATGCTCCAGCCCAAGCGGGGCGTCTTCGGTCAGCACCAGCCCTTCCGGCCCCTCGGACAGGTGGATCGGAACCGGCACTGCACCGTCCGTCAGCACCGGCAGCGCCTCGGCCAGCCGAGCGGCCCAGCCCTTCGCCCCTGCCGGTTTCGGCAGGATCACCCGGTCGAGCGCATAGACGCCGACAGTGATGCGCTCAGCAACCATGCCTGTCCAGAACCCCTGACCTTCCCGTCCCCCGATCCTGCCTTGCCAGCGTTTACAGGTCATTGCCAGCGAAAAACCCTGCGCATCGGAAACCGCTTTACCGCGCGCCCCATTCCCGCTACTGACGCGGCATGACCGCAGGATCCGCCCATATCCCCGCCTCGCGCCGACGCCGTCGCGTCTGACGCCTGTCCCGCCGTCATCGGCGCAATCGCGCCTGTCCTCTCCCCAAGTTGACTCCCAGCCAGCCCTCGGGCACCCATTGGCTTTCACCTGAAGGACCCCGTTCCATGATCCCCTCCGTCCTGCCGACCTACAACCGCGCGCCCTTGTCCTTCGTGAAGGGCGAGGGCAGCTGGCTGATCGCCGAGGACGGGCGCCGATACCTCGACCTCGGCTCGGGCATCGCGGTCAATGCGCTGGGGCATGCCCATCCTGCGCTGGTGCAGGTGCTGACCGAACAGGCGCAGAAGCTGTGGCATGTCTCGAATGTCTACACGATCCCGGAACAGGAGCGGCTGGCGCGGCTTCTGACTGACACCACCTTCGCCGACACCGTGTTCTTCACCAATTCGGGGACGGAAACCGCTGAGCTGGCGATCAAGATGGCGCGCAAGTTCCATCATGACGCGGGCCAGCCCGAGCGCACGCAGATCGTCGCCTTCGAAGGCGCCTTCCACGGCCGCTCCACCGGCGCCATCGCGGCGGCGGGGTCCGAGAAGATGGTCAAGGGCTTCGGCCCGCTGATGCCCGGCTTCACCCATCTGCAATGGCCCGTGACGGATGCCGACCACGCCGCGATCCGCGCGGCGATCACCGACAAGACCTGCGCCGTGATCATCGAACCGATCCAGGGCGAGGGCGGCATCCGCGTGGTCCCCGACCAGTGCCTGAAGGGCCTGCGCGACCTGTGCGATGCCACCGGCACGCTCCTCATCTTCGACGAGGTGCAATGCGGCATGGGCCGGACGGGACGGCTTTTCGCGCATGAATGGGCGGGGGTGACGCCCGACATCATGATGGTGGCGAAAGGCATCGGCGGAGGCTTCCCGCTGGGCGCGGTGCTGGCGAGCGAACGCGCCGCTTCGGGCATGACGGCGGGCACCCACGGCTCCACCTACGGCGGCAACCCGCTCGGCTGTGCCGTGGGGGCGAAAGTCACCGAGATCATCGCCGATTCCGCCTTCCTGGCCGAGGTTGCCCGCAAGGGGGCGCTGTTCCGGCAGGGCCTCGAAAGCCTCGTCGCCCGCCATCCGACAGTCTTCGAGGCTGTCCGGGGTGAGGGGCTGATGCTCGGCCTGAAATGCAGGCCCGCCCCGGCGGACGTGGTGAAGGCGGGCTACGACGCCGGCATCCTGACCGTTGCCGCCGCCGACAACGTGCTGCGGCTGCTCCCTGCGCTCAACATCCCCGACGCCGACATCGCCGAGGCGCTGCGACGGCTCGACCAGACCGCCACAGCCATGGCGAAGGCCGCCTGAACATTTTCTGTCCCCAAATATCCCACGGGGGTCCGGGGGTGTGAAACCCCCGGCTCCACGGGTCCCAAAAGCGAAACGACATGAACCACTTCCTCGACATCCACAAGACCGACCCCCGCGACCTCAGGGCCATGATCGACAATGCCCAGGCGATGAAGACCGCCCGCAACGGCCGCCCGAAGGGTTCGCCCGACGACGAGACCCCGCTCAAGGGCCGCATGGTCGCGCTGATCTTCGAGAAACCCTCGACCCGCACCCGGGTGTCCTTCGACGTCGGCGTCCGCCAGATGGGCGGCGAGACGATGGTGCTATCGGGCAAGGAGATGCAGCTCGGCCATGGCGAGACCATCGCCGACACTGCCCGCGTCCTGTCGCGCTATGTCGACCTGATCATGATCCGCACCTTCGAGGAGGCGACGCTGCTGGAGATGGCGGAACATGCCACCGTTCCGGTGATCAACGGCCTTACGAACCGCACCCATCCCTGTCAGATCATGGCCGATGTCATGACCTACGAGGAACACCGTGGCCCCATCGCGGGCAAGAAGGTGGTCTGGTGCGGCGACGGCAACAACGTCGCGGCCTCGTTCCTGCACGCCGCCGGGCAGTTCGGCTTCGACTTCACCTTTACTGGCCCGGAGACACTGGACCCAGAAGACAAGTTCGTCGCCTTCGCCCGCGAGAAGGGGTCGAAGATCACCATCCAGCGTGATCCCTTCACGGCGGTCGAGGGGGCCGACCTGGTGGTGACGGACACCTGGGTCTCGATGCACGACCCGGAATCCGCCAAGGAACGCCGCCACAACCAGCTGCGGCCCTATCAGGTGAACGAACAGCTGATGAGCCGCGCGAAGCCCGACAGCCTGTTCATGCATTGCCTGCCCGCGCATCGCAACGACGAGGCGACAAGCGCGGTGATGGACGGCCCGCATTCGGTGATCTTCGACGAGGCCGAGAACCGCCTTCACGCCCAGAAGGCGGTGATGCGCTGGTGCCTCGGCGTCTGAGCCGGTCCCCGCCGCGCCCGTCTCCGACCGGCGCGGCTTTCTTTTGCCTTTTCGTTCATCCATATGGTTGACTCATGGCGTGAGCTGACGTAATTCATCCATATGGTTGAACGAATCGACTCCGATCCCGCACCCGACCCGCTGTCCCTGACCCTCAAGGCGGCTGGCGATCCGACGCGGCGCGCCATCCTGACGCACCTGGCGCAGGAAGGCCCCGCTCGCGTCACCGACATCGCTGCGCGCTTCGACACGAGCCTCAACGCGGTGTCGAAGCACATCATGGTGCTGGAACGGGCCGGTCTCGTCAGCCGCCGGACCCGGTGGCGCGAGCATCTGATCGAGGTGAACCTCGTGCCGCTGCAACAGGCCTTCCGCTGGTTCCAGGACCTGCGGTCGGTCTGGGAGCTCCGGCTCGACGCATTGGAAGCCCATTTCGCAAAGGACCAGACCGATGACTGATCTCACCCTTTCCCTCAGCCGCACGATCAAGGCCAGCCCCGAAGCCGTCTATGCCGCCTGGCTCGACCCCGACACCATCAGCCGCTTCATGGCAGGCGGGGCCGACCAGCGCGTGACCGAGGCCCGCACCGACCCCCGCGTCGGCGGCGTCTTCCGCATCGTGATGACCTCGGACAAGGACATCGCCCATCAGGGCATCTACCGAGAGCTCATCCCGTACAGCCTCATCCGCTTCACCTGGGAATCGCCGTATTCCCCCGCCGACAGCGAAGTCACCATCCGCCTCGCCCCGGTGACAGAGGGTACTGAGCTGACGCTGTCGCAGGTCAGGTTCCTGTCCGAAGGCGCGCGCGACGGACACAGGGGCGGCTGGAAGCTCATCCTCGAACGCCTTGCCGCCACGCTGGAGGCCGCTCGCGCCTGAGCCTGCCGGGGGGCGCCCTGAAAACCGCCCCCTTGGCAATCCGTGCGGCATCCGCCACCTTGGATGAAACCCCAAGGGAGGCCGCCATGCACCGCCGTTCCGTCGCCGTCTTCGACCGCTTTCTTTCCGCCCTCGCCGTGATCCTCGACAAGGCCCAAGCGCATTGCGAGGCGAAGAAGATCAAGCCCGAGGTGATCCTCGCCGCCCGGCTGTTCCCCGATATGTTCCCCTTTGCCCGCCAGGTGCAGCTTGCCTGCGACTTCGCGGCGCGCGGCACGGCCCGGCTGGCGGGGCAGGAGCCGAAGAGCTTCCCGGACACCGAGACAAGCTTTGCGGAACTGAAGGACCGGATCGCGGCGGCGCGGGGCTACATGGGCAGTTTCCAGGCCGCCGACTTCGCCCATGCCGATGCCCGCGAGGTGCATTTCAAGGCCGGGGGCCGCGACATGGTGCTGAAGGGCGACGAGTTCCTGTCCTTCTACTCCCTGCCGCAGTTCTTCTTCCACCTCACCACCGCCTACGACATCCTGCGGGCGAACGGCGTGGAACTGGGCAAGCGCGACTACATGGGCGCGCCTTGAAATCTGTCCACGCGGGACAGGCAGGGTGAGTCATGTAAAATCAATGGCTTGATCGTGGGCATTCAGGGTTTATTTACCCCTGCCCGCCTCATGCGGGCGCGGCGGCCGAAGGCGGCAGGCTGCGCCTGGCATCGGCATCCGCCGCCCGCGCGGCGAGGAGCGCCACCACCACCAGGATCAGCGCAAGCCCGGCATAGGTGGGCCGGAACCCGGCGTGTTCGGCCAGGAACCCGATCGTCGAGGGGGCGACCAGGATGCCGCAGTATCCCACCATGGTCACGATCGAGATCGCGCTGGCCGAGGGCAGGTTCGGGTGATTGCCCGCCGCCGAGAACAGGATCGGAACCATGTTCGCCACCCCCAGCCCCGCCGCCGCGAAGCTGACGATCACCATCCAGTCTTGGGGTGCGAGCGCGCCACCCATCAAACCCGCCGCCCCCAGCCAGCCGGAAATGCGCAGCGTCTGGACCGCACCGAAGCGATTGCGCACCGTGTCGCCCAGAAAACGCATCACCGCCATCGCCCCTGCAAAGAAGGCGAAGGCGAGGCCGGAGACGAAGACATCCGACCCCATCTCCTTCTGCAAATAGATTGCCGCCCAGTCCAGCACCGCCCCCTCGGGTACCATCGAGAAGAGCGCGAGGAACCCCAGCAACCAGATGTGGAAGTCCTTAGGAAAGAGCTTCGTCTTCGGTACCGCCACTGCCTTGGTCGCCGGACCGTGAGGGGCATCGGGCAAGAGGAAGGGCATCGCTGCCAGCACGACCCCGGCCACAACTCCGGCGGTCATGAGCGATTGCACCTCGGATCCCCACTGCGCGATCACCCAGGCCCCGGCCGAGCCGCCGATGAAGCCGCCGAGGCTCCAGAACCCGTGGGAGGAGGACATGATCGCCTTGTGCAGCCGCCGCTCGATCTCGACCGCCTGGGAGTTCATCGCCACATCCATGCAGCCCGCCATCGCGCCGAAGACCGCCATGAAAAGCGCGAGAACCCAGAGGTTCGGCGAAAAAACCACCATCGGCAGCACCGGAATCAGCGCGAGCGAGAAGAGCGACAGCACCCGCCGACCGCCGTAAAGGCTGATCAGCCGTCCGGCGAAGAGCATGGCCGAGACCGCCCCCAGGCCGAGCACAAGGATCAGGAGACCGAGCATGGATTCCGTCACGCCGTGGCGCGGCATCAGCAGCGGAATCTGCGGCGCCCATGCCCCCATGACAAAGCCGTTGGCGAGAAACATCGCCGCCACCGCCCACCGCGCGCGCCGCGCCCGAACATCACCCTGCATCGTCCGCCTCTTCACTGTTAGCGCCGGTCATAATCCGCGCGTCGGGCAGGGGGAAGGGCGCCCCGATCAATCCGTGTTGCAAGGCTGAAAGGAAATCGACCGGGCGCCGTCGGTCCCGCTTCCGGCTTCCTGCGGCCCAAATCCGCGTCCTGCAACGTCAGGCCCCCCGAGGCTTGGCCCGCAGCGTCGGCTCGGCCCGGGTCGGGTCCTCGGGCCAGGGATGGCGCGGATAGGCGCCGCGCATGTCCTTGCGCACATCCGCGTAGGAGGTCGCCCAGAAACGAGGCAGGTCGGTGGTCACCTGCACCGGGGCTCGCGCCGGGGACAGAAGCGTGATCCGGACCGGCAGCCGCGCCGCGCCGACCACGGGATGCACCGTCACCCCGAACATTTCCTGCAACCTGACCTCGATCGCGGGGATTTCGCCCTCGTAGTCGATCGGGATCTTCCGGCCCAGCGGGGTCTCGAAGCTGGCTGGCACCAGCCGGTCCATCTCGGCCAGCCGGTCCCAGCCGAAGAGGCCCTGAAGCGCGGGCACGAGGTCGAGGCCCCGGATGTCGGCCTCGGTCCGCACTCCGGAGAGATGCGGCAGGAGCCAGTCACCGGCGCTGGCCATCAGATCGGCATCCTCCACGCCCGGCCAGCCCTCGCCGCGCGCCAGCCGGGCCCGCGCCCGCAGCCGCCGCGCCGCCGGGGACCAGGGCAGGCCGATGAGCCGCACCCCCTGGAGCGCCGCTTGCGCCACCGCTTCGGGCGGCGCGTCCCAGTGCCGGTCGTCCAGCACCAGCGCGCCCAGCCGCTCTTGATTGCGCGAGGTGACGCGACCCTCGCGCTTGGACCAGTCGCAAACCTCGACCCAGCGGATGCGGTCGGCGTAGAGCCTGCGGACTTCGGCCTCGCTGATCGCCACCGCCTGCCGCACCGTTGCCTCGCGGGCGTCGCCATCGAGGTTGGTCGCCACGATCAGCCGTGCCCCGGAGAGGGGCAGACCGGCGGGCATCGCCGCCCCCTTGCCCCCGGACAGCACCCAGCGCGGCGCCTCGCCCTTCCGTCGCAGGCCGATCCGGTCGGGGTAGGCCAGCGCGGCCATCTCGGCGAGGCTGTATGCCGGGGAGCCCCCCGCCTGATCGCCAGCGTGGCCGACCAGCCCACGCGCCGCCGCTGCCAGCCGCTTCGCCTCGGCCCGGATGCGCTCCACCACGCCCCGGTCCGCCTCGGCTCCCGGACGCGCCACCGCCTGCATCCGCAGGACAAGGTCGGGCGGCGCGCCGCGCAACGGGTCGCGTTCCGCGAGCAGGGCCGCCAGAGTCGCCGCCTCTGGTCCGGCCACCGCCAGCATGTGCCCGAGCCTCGGGTGCAGCGGCAGTCCTGCCAGCGTCCGACCATGCGCGGTGATGTGCCCGCGCGCGTCCAGCGCCCCCAGCCCCTGCAACAGGCTGCGGGCCTCGGCCAGGGGACCCGGCGGGGGCGGCGTCAGGAAGGGCAGGTCCGTGCCGCCCCAGAGCGCCAGTTCCAGCGCCAGTCCGGCGAGGTCGGCGACCTCGATTTCGGCGGGCGGCCAGGGGGCGAGGCCGCCTTCCTCGCCCTTGGTCCAGAGCCGGTAACACAGGCCCTCGGCGACCCGACCGGCCCGGCCCCGGCGCTGCTCGGCCTCGGCCTTCGTGACCCGCTCCGTCACCAGCCGCGACATGCCGGAGTTCGGGTCGAACCGCGCCCGCCGTGCCCGGCCGGCGTCCACGACGACGCGGATGTCGGGCAGGGTCAGCGAGGTCTCGGCGATGGAGGTGGCCAGCACGACCTTCCGCGCTGCTGCCGGGGCCAGCGCCGCCCGCTGCGCCGCAAAGTCCATCGCGCCGAAGAGGGGCCGCAGCGTGACGTTCGGGAGGCTGGACAGCATAGCCTCCACCCGGCGGATTTCGCCTTCGCCCGGCAGGAAGACCAGCATCCCGCCTTCCGTCTCCTCCAGCGCGGCCTTCACCGCGCCCGCCACCACCGCCTCCAGCCGCAGCGAGGGGTCGGGGGGCCGGGGCAGCCAGCGCGTCTCGACCGGGAAGGCGCGGCCCTCGGACGTGACCACCGGGGCGCCGCCCATCAGAGCCGCCACCGGGGCAGCGTCCAGCGTCGCTGACATCACCAGAAGCTTCAGGTCTTCGCGCAGGGCGCCGCGCACCTCCAGGCAGAGGGCCAGCCCGAGGTCGGCGTTCAGGCTGCGTTCGTGGAATTCGTCGAAGATCACCAGTCCGACGCCGGTCAGTTCCGGGTCGGACTGGATCATCCGGGTCAGGATGCCTTCCGTCACCACCTCGATCCGGGTGGCGGCGGAGGTCTTCGCCTCGCCCCGGATGCGGTAGCCCACGGTTCGCCCCACCGGCTCGCCCAGGGTCTCCGCCATCCGTTCGGCCGAGGCGCGCGCCGCCAGACGGCGGGGTTCGAGCATCAGGATGCGGCCCGCCACCACGGCCCGCGCCAGCAGGTCCAGCGGCACGACGGTTGTCTTCCCGGCGCCCGGCGGGGCCTGCAACACGGCCATCCCGCACGACGCGAGGGCATCGGCAAGTTCGGGCAGGACAGAGGTGACGGGCAGGTCGGCCATGCCCCGCTTATGGCCTGCCTGCCACGACCTGACCAGACCCGCCCGCCCGGGCACCGTCTTTCATCTTTGCCCAAGTATCCTCGCTGAAGGCAAACCGCTGTCCCTCACGCGACGGTTCAAGGCGGGCGCGACCATGCCCTCTCGCCAAGCCCGCCCGCATCCGGCAGAAAGACGGAAACGAGAGGGACCATGGACACCACCGAACGCGCCCGACTGATCCGATCCGGCGACCGCCGCGCCCTTGCCCGCGCCATCACCTTGGTGGAAAGCGCGCGGCCCGATCACCGCGCCGAGGCGCTGGCCCTGATCGACGCGCTGCGCCAGGGGGCACAGGCGCTCCGCATCGGCCTGTCGGGCACGCCCGGAGTCGGCAAGTCCACTTTCATCGAGGCCTTCGGCCTGATGCTGACCGGGCAGGGGCTCAAGGTGGCGGTGCTGGCGGTCGATCCGTCCTCCGCCCGTTCCGGCGGCTCGATCCTTGGCGACAAGACCCGGATGGAGCGGCTGTCGCGCGACCCCCTCGCCTTCATCCGCCCCTCGCCCAGCCAGTCGCAGCTTGGCGGTGTCGCCCGCCGCACCCGCGAGGCGGTGGCGCTGTGCGAGGCGGCGGGCTTCGATGTGGTGCTGATCGAGACGGTCGGCGTCGGGCAGTCCGAAACCGTGGTGGCCGAGCTTTCCGATCTGTTCCTCCTCCTCCTCGCCCCCGCAGGCGGCGACGAGTTGCAGGGCGTGAAGCGCGGGATCATGGAGATGGCCGACCTCATCCTCGTCAACAAGGCCGACGGCGAGCTGAAACCCGCAGCGCTGCGCACCGTCGCCGACTATGCCGGGGCACTTCACCTGTTGCGCCGCCGCCCGCAGGATCCGGCGGGATTTCCCAAGGCCCTGCCGGTGTCTGCGCTGGAAGCCGAAGGCCTGGCCCAGGCCTGGGCGGATATGCAGAGCCTGGTTCAATGGCGGAAAGAACAGGGCCACTGGACCCGCGCCCGCGCCGCGCAGTCCCGCCACTGGTTCGAGGCCGAGGTCCGCGAGGGTCTTCTCGCCGCCCTCTCCCGGGAGCCGCAGAAGGGCCTGATGGCCAGTCTCGGTGCCCGTGTGGCCAGCGGCGATCTCTCGCCCGAGGCCGCCGCCGCCGAGATGCTGCGCCTTCTCGGCCGCCCGGCCTGACCTTCTACCGCGTGAAGATCAGCGCCAGCCCCGCGACCGCGAGGGCCGCCCCCGCCCAACTGGTCAGTGACGGCCTTTGCCCGGTCCGCAGCCAAAGGAGCGGCAGGATGATGACGGGTGACGTTGCCGACAGTGTCGCGATGATCCCGGTCTGCGACCCCTGAAGGGCGTAAAGGAACAGCGTCATGCCCAGAAGCAGCCCGATCAGCGCCGTCAGCGCGGTCAGAAACAGCAGCTTGCCGGACACCTGCCGCGGCCGGGGCGGGGCGAAGGGCAGGGCGGCCAGTATCCCCATCGCCAGCCCGGATGCCCCAACCCGGATCAGGGAGCCGACATAGGGATCAAGGCCCCCGGCCATGTAGGGCCGCGCGATCAGCGCTCCCGCCGCCTGTCCCAGTGCCGCCCCGAGGCCGAACAGGACACCGACCCCGATCCCGCCCCAGACCTGCTCCAGCCGGTGCGCGCCGGAGGCCGGGCGGCCCAGGATCGCCAGCGCCACCCCGGCGACCGTCGCCGCGATCCCGGCCCAGGCCTGAAGCCCCAGCCGTTCGTCCAGCACCAGCCAGCCCAGCACTGCCGCCATCGGCGCGTTCAGTGCGAAGACCGCCCCTGCCCGCCGCGGCCCCAGCCGCCCCACGGCGGCAAAGTTCAGCGTGTCGCCGAGAAGGATGCCGACCACCCCGGACACGGCCAGAATCGCCACCGCCTGCCACCCCGGCAAGGCGAGAGCCCCCGAGGCCAGCACGACCGCCGCAAGGATCAGCGTCACGAAGACCTGCCGGATCAGGTTGAAATGGAACGCCCCCAGCGCCCGGATCGCATCCGAGGCGATGATTCCCGTCGTCGCCCAGCAGGTCGCGGTCGCCAGCGCCGCGAGTTCGTGGATCGGAAAGGCCATCATGTCTCCCTTTTGTGGCCATCGGTGGCACGCGCCAAACGTCACCGCAAGCCAGCCTGTCCGATCTCGCCTGCACCATGGTTCGGCCTTTCCCGAACCATTCCCACTGGACGCTGCCTTGCCGCCGCACCATGCTGGACGCATGACCGAAAGCCCGAGCATCGCCAATCTCGCCGCCCCCCTTGCCGATCCGGCCCGGGCGCAGATGGTTTCGCTCTTGATGGATGGTCGCGCCCGGACCGTGACCGAGCTTGGCGCCGCCACTGGCCTTGGCAAGGCCAGCGCCTCGGAACATGCGGCAAGGCTTTTCGACGCGGGTTTCCTCAAGGCCCATCGCCAGGGGCGCCACAAATACCTGTCCCTTGCCAGCCCCGAGGTCGCCCGCCTGATCGAGGCGATGATGGCGCTTGCCGGCCAGGTGCCTTCGCGCACGTCGCGGACCGGCCCCCGCGACCCTGCCCTGCGCGAGGCGCGGCTTTGCTACAACCATCTCGCGGGCGCGCTGGGTGTCCGGCTGTACCGCAGCCTTTCCACGCGTGGCTTCCTTGCCCATACCCCCGGCGGGCTCGACCTGACGTCCCAAGGCCGCGCTTTCTTTCGGGGGCTCGGTCTTGACGAGGCCGACCTCGCTCCTGCCCGCACACCGCTTTGCCGCGACTGTCTCGACTGGACCGAACGGCAAAGCCATCTTGCCGGGCGGCTTGGCCGGCTGCTTCTGTCGCGGATGGAGGCCGAGGGTTGGCTTCGCCGCCGCGAGGGCAGCCGCGCCCTGACTGTCACCGCGAAAGGCCGGTCCGGCTTTGACCGGGCCTATCCCCCGGCCTGACGACGGTCCCTGACCGCTTGACGCCGCCGGGGATTCCCCTTACACGCCCCCAATCGCATTCGAGGGTCGGGGATTCCCCGCCTTCTCCCGCTTTTGACGAATCGAAGGAACACCGCAATGTCGCGCGTCTGCGAACTCACCGGCAAGGGGCCGATGTCGGGCAACACGATCAGCCATGCCAACAACAAGAGCCGTCGCCGGTTCCTGCCGAACCTGAACGAGGTCACGCTGATCTCGGACGTGCTGGGCCAGTCGTTCAAGTTTCGCGTCACCGCTGCGGCGCTGCGCTCGGTCGACCATCGCGGCGGGCTGGACGCCTATCTCGCCAAGGCCAAGGACGAAGAACTGTCGGCCAATGCGCTGAAGATCAAGAAGGACATCGCCAAGGCGCAAGCCTCGGCCTGACCCGGCTCACTTCATCGAAAAGGCCCCGCCTTCGCAGGGAAGGTGGGGCCTTTCTCGTTTCAACCGGGCGGTGGGCTGGCACCCACCCTAGCAAAGGTTCCGGCGCGTAGCGTGGGTGCCAACCCACCGCTTCCGCTGCTTCACCCGGCGCAATAGGCCTCGGCCGTCTGGCCAAAGCTCTTGTAGCGCTCCCAGAACGCATCATCCGACTTCGACTGCGAGACCCAGGTTGCGTGGGCCGCTTCCGGGTCCTTGAAGAACTTCGCCGCCCGTTTCTGATCGCCGCCCGACAGCGTCATGTCCGCCGCCTGCTGGATGCAGCCGCAGAGCGAGCGGTTGCCGCCGCGATCCGAGGCCATGCAGGCCCGTTCGATCGGGCCGGCCATCGCAACACCGGACATCACCGGGAAAAAGGCCGCAGCGGCGGCCACAAGCACGTAGGGTTTCATTCGCTTCTGCCTCATTCGCCGGGCATGGCCAGGCACGTCACCCATCCCACCGCCGGTCATATTGTAGAAGCGATCATGCCAAGTCCACGCCAATTTTTCAAGCCCTTACAGTGGGTTGGCCGGAATTGGCGGGAATCCGCAACCCCTCGCGGGCTTCTGCCACCGCTGCTACAAGATGAAGTGGCCGACCCAGGAATCGAGTGCCTTCCATGACCGACCCTCCCGTCGCGAAGCCTTGGGCCGAAATGGCCTATATGCCGAAAAGCCCGCCAGTCTTCGCCGGCGACATTCAGCACGACTTTCGCGACCACATGCTTGCCAAGCGCCTGGGCACGCTGTCCGACTGGGTGGGAGAGGCAAGCCATGTCTACCTGCGCGCCGCGGACATCCTGCGGCGTCGTCAGACCGATGCCCTTGCCGTGGCACTGGACAGCGATGATCAATTCGATGCCCGGACGCTCTGGGTCGCGCATGATCACATGGCGGCCCACTGGCGGAACGGCCAGATGCGCGAGGTCATGAAGAGAGACGGTCTCATGTGGGGTCCGGGAAAGCTGGTCAGCATGGTGAACTCTTATGCCGAGCTGCTGGCGCTGTTTCGGCAATGGCTGCGCTGGCAGGTTACGGTTTGGGCTGATCGCAAGCCTGACCTCCTGGAGCTGTTCCTGCTTGCCGTTGTCGGCGAGCATACCCGGACAGGACAGTCGGTCGAGGCGGAACTGTTCTTCACCCTGGCGCAACTTTACCCCGTCCCCGGTATCCGGGTGCCCGAACCCCTTGAGACGCCAGCCTCCCGCAACCCCTTCCCGCCCCCCGCGCGCTAAGCTATACGCCCTGCCCATGATCACGCTCGACCGCATCCGCAACTTCTCCATCGTGGCGCATATCGACCACGGCAAATCCACGCTGGCCGACCGGCTGATCCAGTCGACGGGCACGGTCGCCGAGCGCGACATGCAGGCCCAGCTTCTCGACTCGATGGATATCGAGCGGGAGCGGGGGATCACGATCAAGGCCAACACGGTCCGGATCGAATATCCGGCCAGGGACGGCCAGACCTATATCCTGAACCTGATCGACACCCCCGGCCACGTCGACTTCGCCTATGAGGTCAGCCGCTCCATGCGCGCCGTCGAGGGCTCGCTGCTGGTCGTGGACGCCTCGCAGGGCGTGGAAGCCCAGACGCTCGCCAACGTCTACCAGGCGCTGGATGCGGGGCACGAGATCGTGCCGGTGCTGAACAAGATCGACCTCCCCGCGGCCGAGCCGGAGCGGGTGAAACAGAACATCGAGGATGTGATCGGCCTCGACGCCAGTGACGCCATCCCGATCAGCGCCAAGACCGGCCTCGGCATCCCCGACGTGCTGGAGGCCATCGTCCACCGCCTGCCGCCCCCCAAGGGCGACCGCAACGCGCCCCTCAAGGCCATGCTCGTCGACAGCTGGTATGACGCCTATCTCGGCGTCGTCGTCATGATCCGCATCATCGACGGCGTGGTGAAGAAGGGCGACCGCATCAAGATGATGCAGACCGGGGCGGTCTACGGCATCGACAAGCTGGCGGTGCTGAAACCGCAGATGCAGGACATCGCCGAACTGGGGCCGGGCGAGATCGGTGTCTTCACCGCCTCGATCAAGCAGGTCCGCGATACCAAAGTGGGCGACACGATCACCCACGAACGCAAGCCCTGCGACGCGCCGCTCCCCGGCTTCAAACCCTCGGTCCCCGTGGTCTTCTGCGGCCTCTTTCCGGTGGACGCCGCTGATTTCGAGGCGCTGCGCGACGCCATCGAGAAGCTCGCCCTGAACGACGCCTCCTTCACCTACGAGATGGAGACCAGCGCGGCCTTGGGCTTCGGCTTCCGCATGGGCTTCCTCGGCCTCCTCCATCTGGAGGTCGTTCGTGACCGCCTGGAACGCGAATACGACCTCGACTTGATCACCACCGCGCCTTCCGTGGTCTTCAAGCTGCACATGAAGGACGGCGAGGTCCGCGATCTGCACAACCCCGCCGACATGCCCGACCTGACCTATGTCGACCATATCGAGGAGCCGCGGATCAAGGCCACGATCATGGTCCCCGACGACTACCTCGGCGACATCCTGAAGCTTTGCCAGGACCGCCGCGGCATCCAGCTGAACCTCACCTACGCCGGGTCGCGGGCGATGGTCGAATACGACCTGCCTTTGGCCGAAGTGGTGTTCGACTTCTACGACCGGCTGAAATCGGTGACCAAGGGCTATGCCAGCTTCGACTACCAGATCAGCGAATACCGCGAGGACAACCTGGTGAAGATGTCGATCCTGGTGAACGACGAACCTGTCGACGCGCTGAGCATGATGGTCCACCGTGACCGCGCCGAAGCCCGCGGCCGGTCGATGGTCGAGAAGCTGAAGGACCTGATCCCCCGTCACATGTTCAAGATCCCGATCCAGGCGGCCATCGGCGGTCGCGTGATCGCCCGCGAGACGTTGAGCGCCATGCGCAAGGACGTGACCGCCAAGTGCTACGGCGGCGACGCGACCCGGAAGAAGAAACTTCTGGAGAAGCAGAAAGCCGGCAAGAAGAAGATGCGCCAGTTCGGGAAGGTCGAGATCCCGCAGGAAGCGTTCATCGCGGCGTTGAAGATGGATGGGTAAGTTGCCAAGGTACATCAATTCCGGTACGACCAAGCGCTATAGAAAGCGCCCTACTGGAACGATTGGTCCTATATCCTCGATCCTGAAATCAATCTATGCCATAGTATCCTTGCTTGGAATATACTCGGTCTACTTATTTGGCCTAACTTCGAACTTTGGGTTTGGCATCAGGGGGTTGGTTGATTCAAGGTTTGTGTTCAATGCTTGTTTTTCCCTAACGGTATTTTTGATTGGAACCGCTGCATTCTTACGAGTGAGTTTCTTAGCGACACCATTGATTACTCGTTGGATCGAAAGGAAGAGGGGGCTTAGGCGCGGAAAGCCGTTCTCAAAAGTGAATAGGTTTCGGACACATAGATACACTCGATTGCTTCTGTCTTCCTTACTTGTTTTGATGATGGTAATTTGTCTTGCTGCATTATTCTGCATAGTTTTCTTCACGTTCCTCGATTTGCGATCCTCAATCGCCTTCTTGCTCTCGGTTGTACTTATTGGTTTTATTTCGTTCGGTGCCATCGTGGGAGTAAATGGCTCAAAATTCTGGGAGGCCTTGCAAAGCATTCGTAGTAGTCGATCGTTTTCGTTCCGCGAGGTGCTTGCATCTCTCTTTGTCTTAAATAGTGTCGTGCCTGTTATGGTCGCATTTTTACTGGGGAACTCACTTCTTCTTGGCACGCTAGGGTCAGGACCCATTGATCTTCCACTTTCGGCGTGATTCAGGCTCTGCGAGGAGACTGACCGATGAGCAACCTTTTCTGGCTGACCGAAGCGCAGATGGCGCGGCTGCAACCCTTCTTTCCCAAGAGCCATGGCAAG
>NZ_JAEULO010000045.1 GCF_016793705.1 Tabrizicola sp. | reverse complement strand
GCCCGATCTCCCGCTGGCTTGTGCCCCGGCGATGCTCGGCAAAGATCACCGCCCGCTCACCCCCATCCAGATGCAGCCCCCGCCTCTTCATCGCAACCCCCCTCCAAACCTCACGTGTTGCGGTTCATTCTAGAGGAGAAGTGGGGTTAACTTTTTGGATCAGCCTTGTTTCGCCGGGCTTTCGGCCTTCTTCTCCCAGCGGCCAGACTCCTCGGACCAGTATTGCGCGGCATGGCCGGCCGAGGTCATCGCCTTCCACTGCGCGCGGGCGGCTTGCAGGCGCGCAGTGTCGTTGCCGTCGAAAAGGACCCAGACCCGCTCCATCGCCGCGATCTCGGCATCCGTCGCCTCGGCGCCGTCGACCAAGGCCAGCACCTTCGCGGCATTGGCGGGCGGGCCGAGGCCAAGCAGGACGGGCTGGTCGGCATCCTGCGGGCCGCCTTCCTGGCCATGCGGCAGGAAACTGTCGTCGCCACCCTTCAGCCAGAGCGCGGCGTCAAGCTGGTCCAAAGCGGCAGGATCGGTGCCGCGCACCATCACGCGCCAGCCCTGCCCCAAGGCGCGCGGAGCATTGACCGCCAGCGTATCGGCGGGGGCCGATTGCATCAGGTGGAAGAACATCACCGTGCCCATTGCGGCCCGCTCATCGCTTGTCTTCGACCGCTCTTCGCATTGCGTCGGCCCGCGAGGAGCGAAGCGGAACGCGAGCGAGGAGCCTCACTTTTCGAACCTGTCGCGGATCAGCCGGTCCAGCGCCATCACGCCCCAGCCAGTCGCGCCCTTGGGGGCCAAAGCGGTGTCGGCCTTCACAAGCGCGGTCCCGGCGATGTCGAGGTGGCACCAGGGCACATCCGGCTTGACGAAGCGTTGCAGGAACTGCGCCGCCGTGATCGCCCCGCCGTCGCGGCCGCCGACGTTCATCATGTCGGCGATGCGGGATTTCAGCTTGGCGTCATAGGCATCGCCCATCGGCATCCGCCAGGCGCCCTCGCCTTCGGCCTTGGCCGCCGAAAGGAAGGCATTGCACAGCGTATCGTTGTTGGAAAAGACCCCGGTGTTTTCATGTCCGAGGGCGATGATGATCGCGCCGGTCAGGGTCGCAAGGTCGATCATGCCGGTCGGCTTGAACCGCTCCTGCGCATACCAGAGCACGTCGGCCAGCACGAGGCGGCCCTCGGCGTCGGTGTTGATCACCTCGATGGTGTCGCCCTTCATCGACTTCACCACGTCGCCGGGACGCTGCGCGCGGCCATCGGGCATGTTTTCGACAAGGCCAACAAGGCCGACGACATTGGCCTTGGCCTTGCGCAGCGCCAGCGTCCGCATCACCCCGGCGACGACGCCCGCGCCGCCCATGTCCATCGTCATGTCTTCCATGCCTGCGGCGGGCTTGATCGAGATGCCGCCGGTGTCGAAGACCACGCCCTTGCCGATCAGCGCGAAGGGGGCGTCGCCCTTGCTGCCGCCGTGCCATTGCATGACCACGACCTTGGACGGGCTTTCCGACCCCTGCCCCACGCCCAGGAGCGCGCCCATGCCAAGCCTGGTCAGATCCTCCTCCTCAAGGATTTCCACGTCGAGGCCAAGCTCCTGCATCGCGGCAAGGCGGGCGGCGAAATCATGGGTGGTCAGCACGTTGGCGGGTTCGTTCACCAGATCGCGGGTGAAGAAGACCCCTTCGGCCACGGCGGCCATCGGGGCGGCGGCTTTCGCCACGGCCTCGGGGTTCGCTGCCATCAGGGTGACGGGGCCGGGAGCGGTCTTTTCGCCGGATTTGTGGGTGTCGAAGTCATAGGCGCGCATGGCCAGACCGAAGGCGATGTCGGCGGCGCGGGCATGGCCCTCGGCCAGCACCAGCGAGCCGCCTGCCCCGTGCGTCTTGCCGACGGCCGCCCCCGCCTTGCGGGCCTGGGTCTGGTCGGCCTTCTTCGGCAGGCGGATCAGCTGGACGGCATCGGCGGCAAGGCCCGGCGGGAAGGCCAGATCCATCGCCTCGCCGGGCTTCAGCTTGCCGAAGGCCTCGGACCCTGCCGCGCGGGCGAGCGCGCCCTTCGTCAGCCGATCGAGCCGCCGGAAGCCAGCGCTTCCCGGCTGACCTGCGTCGGCGAGGACGGCGATGCGGCCCTTCACCTTGGCAAGGGCTTCAAGGTCGGTGGCCTGAAACTGGATCGGCAGGGGCTTGGGCATCGCTTGTCTCTCTGGTCGGATTTTCGCGCCCGCCCCGCGGCAGGGTTGGGGCGGCTTGGCCCGGACGCTACAACCGGGCCCGCCGATTGGCCAGATAGCAGTTTTCGGCGCCGGTGAATTCCGCTAGGGTCCGCCCCAGATGTTGTAGGGGCCGGGTCGGGCGTGTCTAGATTCGACAGATATCTCTTGTCGCAGCTGCTCGCGCTGTTCGGCTTCTTCGCGCTGGTGCTGGTGGCGGTCTACTGGGTGAACCGGGCGGTGGGCCTGTTCGACCAGTTGATCGGCGACGGGCAATCGGCGCTGGTTTTCCTGGAGTTTTCCATCCTGACCCTGCCGAACGCCATCCGGCTGGTCCTGCCCATCGCAGCCTTCGCGGCGACGGCCTATGTCACCAACCGCCTGATGCAGGAAAGCGAGCTGGTCGTCATGCAGGCGACCGGCTTTTCCATGTTCCGGCTGGCGCGACCGGTGGTCTATTTCGGATTCTGCGTGCTGGTGATGCACGCCGTCCTGTCGAATGTGCTGGTCCCCGCCAGCCAGCGCATCCTGAGCGAGCGGTCGGCGGAGATTTCCGAGAACGTGACCGCACGGTTCCTGAACGCGGGGCAGTTCATGCATCCCGCGAAGGGGATCACGCTCTACATCCGCGAGATCACGCCGACGGGCGAGCTTCTGGACCTGTTCCTGTCGGATGAGCGCGCGTCGGGCAGCCGGGCGATCCATTCGGCGCGCAAGGCCTTTCTGGTCCGGGGCGAGGTGGCGCCGAAGCTTGTCATGGTCGACGGATCGACCCAGACGCTGGATCGGGCCGACGGGCGGATGGCGGTGACACGGTTTTCCGACTTCACGCTGGACCTTGCGGGTCTGGTGCAGGGGAGCGAGACCGGGCAGGTCGCGCTGAACGCCCTGCCGACGCGGGTGCTTCTGGAGGCCGCGCCCGAGGCGCTGGCGGCAACCGGGGCGACGCTGGCAGAGTTCCGCGAGGAGGGGCACAGTCGGCTGGCGGGGCCCTTGATGTCGGTGGCGGCGCCGCTGATCGGCTTTGCGGCGCTGATGCTGGGAAGTTTCTCGCGCTTCGGGCTCTGGCGGCAGATGGCGCTGGCGGTGGGGTTGCTGATCGGGATCCAGACAGCCTGGACCTGGGGCGGCAGCGCGGCGCTGGAGCGGGCTTCGGCCTGGCCTGCGGTCTATCTCGGGCCGGTGCTGGGGGTGCTGGTCGCGCTGGGTCTGCTCTGGGAGGCGCAGCGGCCCCGGCGGCGGAGAGCGGCGGCATGACGCTGAGCCTCTACATCGCGCGGCGATTCCTGGGCAGCGTGGGGAAGGTGTTCCTGGCCTTCCTCGCCATCCTGTTCCTGATCGACATGATCGAGCAGCTGCGCCGGTTTTCCGACGCCGATATCGGGCTGGCGGGGGCGGCGCATCTGGCGCTCTTGTCGGTGCCCGAGACGATGTACCGCATCCTGCCCCTGATCATCGTGATGGGGGCGATCGCCAATTTCCTGGGGCTGGCGCGGTCGTCGGAACTGGTTGTGGTCCGCGCGGCGGGACGGTCGGGGCTGCGGTTCCTGGTGACTCCCTTGCTGGTCTCGGTGGCGCTGGGGCTGCTGGCGGTGGCGCTTTTCAACCCCTTGGTCGCTGCGACGTCGAAGGCCTATGACGACAGGCGGTCCGAGCTGACGCAGGGCGGTCGGTCGGTGCTGTCGGTCGCCGATACCGGGCTCTGGCTGCGGCAGGGGTCGGGCGAGGGGCAGACGGTGATCCAGGCGGCGCGGTCGAACCTGGACGGGACCGAGCTGTTCGGCGTCACCTTCCTGGGTTTCGACCAGGACGGCCAGCCGACGCGGCGGATCGAGGCGGAGGCGGCGAAGCTGGTTGCAGGCGCCTGGCAGCTGACCGGGACCAAGACCTGGGACCTGACGGCGGCGAACCCGGAGCAGACGGCGGTGAAGGCCGAGGGGCCGGTGGCGCTGGCCTCGGACCTGACGCCGGAGCGCATCCGCGACAGTTTCGGCACGCCCTCGGCCATCGCCTTCTGGAACCTGCCGGGATACATCGCCGATCTGGAGCGCGCGGGCTTCTCGGCGCAGGCCTACAGGCTGTGGTATCAGATGGAACTGGCCCTGCCGATGCTGATGGCGGCGATGGTGCTGGTGGCGGCGGGGTTCACCATGCGGCATGTCCGCTTCGGCGGCACGGGGAAGATGGTGCTTTACGCGCTCTTGGCGGGGTTCGGCTTCTTCTTCCTGCGGAATTTCGCGCAGGCTTTGGGCGACAGCGGGCAGATCCCGGTCCTTCTCGCCGCCTGGAGCCCGCCGGTCGCCGCGGTGATGCTGTCGCTTGGCCTGCTTCTGCACCTGGAGGACGGCTGAGATGGTGGCCCGCCTCCTGACGTTGCTCGTGGTCCTCGTGACCCTCGCCCTGCCCGCCCTTGCACAGGAGCAGGCGACGCTGGTCTCGGACAGCCTGGAGATCACCGGCGACACGCGGCTGATCGCCGACGGGCATGTCGAGGTCTTCTTCAAGGGCCGCCGGTTGACCGCCAGCCGCATCGTCTTCGACCAGGCCACCAACCGGCTGGAGATCACCGGACCCATCGTGCTGACCGATGACGCGGGCGAGACGCTGATCCTGGCAAGCCAGGCCGACCTTGCCGCCGATATGTCGGAAGGCATCCTGACCAGCGCGCGGCTGGTCTTGAACCAGCAGCTGCAACTGGCTGCGGCCGAGATGCGCAGGGTATCCGGGCGCTATACGGAGCTGCAGTCGGTCGCCGCCTCGTCCTGCAAGGTCTGCGCGGGCGACCCGACGCCCCTTTGGGAGATCCGCGCCCGCCGGGTAGTGCATGACGAGGTTGCGCGGCAGATCTACTTCGACCGGGCCCAGTTCCGGCTGGCGGGGGTGCCGCTCCTTTACATCCCGCGGCTTCGGATGCCCGACCCGACGCTGAAGCGCAGCTCGGGTTTCCTCATGCCGACGATCCGCACCACCTCGGACCTCGGGACCGGGATCAAGCTGCCCTATTTCATCGTTCTGGGACGGTCCGCCGATCTGACCCTGACGCCCTATCTGACCACCAAGCAGTCCCGCACGGTGGAACTGCGCTATCGCCAGGCCTTTGCGACCGGCGACATCGAGCTGACCGGCTCGGTCAGCCGCGACGATCTGATCCCCGGCAAGACCCGCGGCTACCTGCGGCTGAAGGGTGGCTTCACCCTGCCCGCGCGCTACAAGCTGAGCTTCGACGGCCAGACGGTGACCGACCCGGCCTATATGCTGGACTACGGCATCGACAACACGGACCGGCTGGACAGCCGTATCGAGATCACCCGCACAAGGCGCAACGAATTCATCTCGGCCCGGATCATCAGCTTCCAGACCCTGCGCGACGACGAGGACAACACGACCATTCCCAGCGTGGTCGCGGACCTGACCTTCCACCGCCGGTTTTCGCTCGGACCCCTGGGTGGCGAGGGCGGGCTTCGGTTGCAGACGCACAACCATTATCGCAGCTCGACCAGCCCCATCGACGGGCCGGACAGCGACGCCATCGCCGATGGCCGCGACCTCGGGCGCATCTCGGCGCGGATCGACTGGCGGAGAAGCTTCATCCTGCCTTTGGGGATCGAGGGCACGGTCCTGGGCGAGATGACGGCGGATGGCTACCGGATCAGCGAGGACCTGGCCTTTGCCGGGTCCACGACGCGCACCCACGGCAGCGCGGGCATCGAGCTGCGCTGGCCCTGGGTCAAGGCCGAGGCCGGGGGCGGAAGCCAGGTGATCGAGCCGGTGGTGCAGCTTCTGTATTCGTCGTCCGATGTGGAAACCCTGCCGAACGAGGATTCGGCGCTGGTCGAATTCGACGAGGGCAACCTCTTCGCGCTGGACCGATTTCCGGGGTCCGACGCGGTGGAACGCGGCCCGCGCGCCAATGTCGGCATCAGCTGGACCCGCTTTGATCCGCAAGGCTGGTCGATGGGTGTGACGCTGGGCCGCGTCTTCCGCGAGGCGGACCTCGGCCAGTTCGGCCCGGGCTCGGGGCTGGCGGGGGTGCAGTCCGACTGGCTGGCGGCGGCGAATTTCACACTGGCCGACGGGCTGGCGATCACCGGGCGGCTGGTGATGGACGACGGTCTCAGCCTCACCAAGGGCGAGGCGCGGGTGACGCTGAACGGTCCGAAGACCTCGGTCGCGACCTCGATGATCTGGGCGGTGGCAGATCCGCTGGAGAACCGGCCCGATCCGACGCGGGAGCTGTCGGTCGATGCGCGGCGCAAGCTGAACCCCAACTGGGCCGCCACCTTCTCGGGCCGCTATGATTTCGTCACCGATCAGGGCACGCTGGCGGGTCTGGGTCTGGAGTTCCTGAACGAATGCGTGCGGTTTGATGTTTACCTCTCGCGTCGGTTCACGTCATCCACTAGTGTGAGCCCGACGACGGATTTCGGCCTGTCGCTGGATCTGGTGGGTTTCGGCAGCGGCGGGGCGGCGGGTCCGGCACGGGCCTGTCGGCAATAGGGCTGGCGACGGAAACGGCGGGCAAAGACCCGCGGGTTGAGGAAGAGCGGCGGAAACGATGCGATTTTCGGTTCTGAAACGGCAGGCGGCGGCGGTTCTGGTCAGCTTGGCGCTTGCGGCGCCGGTTCTGGCGCAGGATATGTTCGCGCCCCGGATCTATGTGAACGACAGGGCGATCACCAACTACGAGATCGCACAGCGGGCGCTGTTCCTGCGCGTGCTGCGTGCACCCGGCAACCCCGAGGAAGAGGCGCTGAAGGCCCTGACCGAGGATCGGCTCCGCCAGACCGAGGCCGAGCGCCTGGGTATCAAGCTTGCCGAGGCGGACCTGAACGCCGGCATGAGCGAATTCGCCAGCCGGGCGAACCTGACGGTCGATGAATTCGCGGCCGAGCTGGGCAAAGCCGGGATCGCACCGGAAACCTTCCGCGATTTCGTCGCGGCGGGGGTGTTGTGGCGGCAGGTGGTGCGCGCGCGCTTCCTGGGCCAGGTGCCGATCAGCGAGGCCGATATCGACGAGGCGCTGGAGGCGGCGACGCGGCCGAGGGCCTTGCAGGTGCTGGTCAGCGAGCTGGTGATCCCTGCGCCCGAGGGCAAGGAAGAGGCGGCATTGGCGCAGGCGCAGGAACTGTCTGATACGCTGTCCGGCGAGGGCGCCTTCGCGGCGGCGGCGCGGCGCTATTCGGCCTCGGCGACGGCGGGGGCGGGCGGGCGGCTGGACTGGCTGCCGCTCGCGAACCTGCCCGCTGCCATCGGCCAGCAAATCCTGGCGCTGGACGCAGGCGAGGTTTCGGACCCGGTCTCGGTGCCGGGCGCCGTGGTGCTGTTCCTTTTGCGCGACGTGGCGGTGGACAAGACCGCCGAGCCGATCTCGGTCTCGATCGACTGGGTGGAATTCCTGGTGCCGGACGATGCGGCGGAAATCGCCCGGCTGCGCGCCAAGGCCGATAATTGCGACATGCTGATGGGCGAGGCCAAGGGCCTGCCGGAAGACCGGATGACCCGCCAGACCACCGGGACGGGCGAGATACCGGGCGACGTGGGGCTGGAGCTGGCCAAGCTCGATCCGGGCGAGACCTCGGTCGCGCTGACCCGGGGCGGCTACCGCCGGATGCTGATGCTGTGCGGGCGCACGCCGGTGCTGGAGCCGATGCCGACCCGCGACCAGGTGCGCGAGCAGGTGATCAACCAGAAGCTCGAAGGCATGGCCGAGGGCTACATGGAAGAGCTGCGCGCCGCCGCGATCATCCGCGAGCCGTGAGCGCGCCGGTCCTTCTGACCTGTGGCGACCCGGCAGGGATCGGTCCCGAGATCGCGGCGAAGGCCTGGGCAGCAGGCGAGCGTTTTGTCTGGATCGGCGATCCCCGGCATCTGCCTGCGGGCACGGATTGGCGCGAGGTGGCCGAGGGTGAGGCTCCGGGCGACGGAGCGCTGGCCGTCCTGCGGCAGGCGTTCGCGGCCCCTGCCCCGCCGGGCCAGCCGGTCGCGGCCAATGCGGCGGGCGTGGTGGCGGCGATCATCCGCGCGGTCAGGCTGGTGCAGGCGGGTCTCGGCGGGGCGGTCTGCACGGCGCCGATCAACAAGAAGGCGCTGAAGGACGGGGCGGGGTTCGCCTTTCCGGGGCATACCGAGTTCCTGGCGCATCTGGCGGGGGTAGACCGCGTGGTGATGATGCTGGCCTGCCCCGGCCTGCGGGTGGTCCCCGCGACGATCCATATCCCGCTCTCCGAGGTGCCGGGGGCGCTGACCGAGGCGCTGCTGGAAGAGACGATCCGCATCACGCGCGCCGGGCTGGTGCGGGATTTCGGCATCGCCGCCCCCCGGATCGCGGTCGCCGGGCTGAACCCCCATGCGGGCGAAGGCGGGGCGATGGGATGGGAGGAAGAGCGGATGATCAGGCCGCTCATCGCCCGGCTGAAGGCCGAGGGGCTGGCCGTGACCGGGCCTTGGCCTGCGGATACGATGTTCCATGCCCGGGCGCGGGCGGGCTATGACGCGGCGGTCTGCGCCTATCACGACCAGGCGCTGATCCCGATCAAGACCATCGACTTCGCGGGCGGGGTGAACGTGACGCTGGGCCTCCCGTTCGTGCGCAGCTCGCCCGACCACGGCACCGCCTATGACATTGCGGGCCGGGGCGTGGCGGACCCGTCGAGCCTGATCGCGGCGCTGCGGATGGCGCGGGAGATGGCGGCGGCGCGCGGGGTTTGAGGTCGGAGCCTCCGGCGGGGATATTTTTGCCAGTATGAAAGCTGGAGGGTGTTCTTGGGAACGATAGACGGACTGCCGCCGCTGCGCGAGGTGATCCGGGCGCATGAGCTGGTGGCGAGGAAGCAGCTGGGGCAGAACTTCCTCCTGGACCTGAACCTGACCGCCAAGATCGCGCGGGCGGCGGGCGACCTTTCGGCCTGCGACGTGCTGGAGGTGGGCCCGGGTCCGGGGGGGCTGACGCGGGGGCTTCTGGCCGAGGGCGCGCGGCGGGTGGTGGCGGTGGAGAAGGATGCGCGCGCCCTGCCCGCTTTGGCCGAGATCGCGGCGGCCTGTCCGGGGCGGCTTGAGGTGCTGCACGGCGACGCGCTGGAATTGGACCTTGCCGCGCATCTGACCCCGCCGGTGAAGATCGTGGCCAACCTGCCCTACAACGTGGGCACCGAACTTCTGATCCGCTGGCTCACGCCCGAGGTCTGGCCGCCGCTCTGGTCATCCTTGACGCTGATGTTCCAGAAGGAAGTGGCCGAGCGGATTGTTGCGAAACCGCGAACAGAGCATTACGGGCGCCTCGCCCTTCTGGCGCAATACCGCTGCGAGGCGCGGATCGTGATGACCCTGCCGCCCGAGGCCTTCACCCCGGCACCGAAGGTGCATTCGGCGGTAGTGCAGCTGACCGCCCTGCCCGCCCCGCGATATCCCTGCGACTTCAAGCTGTTGCAGCGCATAACCGCGATGGCCTTCAACCAGCGCCGCAAGATGCTGCGGGCGAGCCTGAAGGGCCTGCGCCCGGATATCGAGGCGGTGCTGGAGGGCGTCGGCATCCCGCCCACCGCGCGGGCCGAGGAGATCGGGCTGGAACGCTTCTGCGCGCTGGCGCGGGCGGTTGCGGGCTGAGGCCCGGCGGGCGCGCCCTGCCCTGCATCCCGCCTGAAACTCGTCAGGCCGGGAGCGGGCGGTCCAGGCATTGCCAGAGCGCCTGCCCCAGCATCTCCATCCGGATCGGCTTGGCGACGATCGCGGTGAAGCCGCCGTCGAGATAGTCGTCGACCTGATGGGTCATCACGTTGGCGGTGACCGCCACCGCACGCGGCGGCGGCAGCCCGAGCGAGGCCGCCAGCCGGATCAAAGCGTCGAGGGTCTGCAACCCGTCCATTCCCGGCATGGCGATGTCGAGCAGCACGGCATCGAACCGCTCGGCGCGGTAGCGGCGCAGCGCCGTCTCGCCATCCGAGACGATCTCCGGCTCCACGCCGAGCGCCTGGAGCATGCTGTGCAGGATGATGCGGTTGGTCGCATTGTCCTCGGCGGCCAGAATCCGCATCGCGGGCAACCGCGCCATGACGGCCCCGCTTTCCGCATCGGACCGGCGCGCGAGGACGGGGACCATCAGCTCGGCCCGCGCGGTGACGCCCTGCCCCTGCACCGAGGTCAGCGTGACATCGCCCCGCATCAGCCGCGCCAGCCGCCGCACGATCGGCAGGCCAAGCCCGGTGCCGACATGGCTGCGCCGCGACCCGCCGGTGCCCTGGGTGAATTCGTCGAAGGCCAGCGCGATCTCGGCCTCGGACATGCCGATGCCGGTATCGCGCACGGTGATGACGATCCGGTCCGGCGCCGAGCAGTCGATCTCGACGGTGACGCTGCCTTCGTCGGTGAACTTCAGCGAATTGCCGACCAGGTTGTGCAGGATCTGGATCAGCCGCGTCTTGTCGCCATGGCGCAACTCGTTCGGGGCGGCGCCGAGGCAGCGGGTGACCAGTTGCACACCCCTGTCGCTGGCGGCAACCTGGTGCAGCGAGGCGACGCGGGCCAGAATCTCCGGCAGGCGGATCGGGCCCGGCGTCAGGACCATGTGCCCCGCCTCGATCTTGGCGAGGTCGAGGATGTCGTTGATCAGGCCGAGGAGATGTTCGCCCGAATCGCGGATGACGCGGACCATCGCCTGTTCCTTCGGATCGGACAGGCGCCCGGCCAGCACGGTGGCCATGCCGAGCACACCGTTCAGCGGCGTGCGTATTTCATGGCTCATCGCGGCGAGGAAGTCCGACTTCGCCCGGTTGGCGGTCTCGGCTGCGGTCATGGCGGCGCGCAGGCGCGCTTCGTTCTGCACCTCGTCGGTGATGTCGGTGAACGTGCAGACCACGGCAAGGTCGATGCCGGGGGCGGTCAGGCGGGCCGAGGTGACGGCGACGGCGCGGCGTTCGCCGCCAGGCCAGTAGATCTCGTGTCGCAGGGCGTGCATCCCCGGTTCGCCCGCCAGCGCGCGCGCCACCGGCAGGGCCTCGGGCGCGACGCGGTTTCCGGCAAGGTCGATGACCTCGGCGGCGCCGAAGAGCTTCAGCAGCCGATCGCCCGCCGAAACCTTGCGGCCCAGCACCCGCTCGGCGGCGGCATTGGCGAAGACCACGCCGCCGCGCTCGTCCACGACGACGATGCCGGAAACCGAGCTTTCCATCACCCGCGCCAGCGTATCGCGTTCGCGGGCAAGCGCGGATTCCAGCGCCTTCGCGGTGGAGATGTCGAGGTTGATGCCGCTGGTCTTCACCGGACGGCCCGTTTCGTCCCATTCGGCCACCTGGGCCCGCGTCAGCACCCAGACCCAGTGCCCGTCGCGGTGGCGCAGTCGGACCTCGTGCTCGACCTGCCACTGGCCGGAGCCGAAAGCCTCGCGCTCATGGGCGATGAGCGCGAGGGCGTCGTCGGGGTGCAGCATCCCGAGCCAGCCATCGAGCGGCATCGGATTCAGCTCTACCGCCCGGTAGCCGAGAATCTCGGCCCAGCGGTCGCTGACGATGGTAACGCCGCTTTGCATATCATGTTCCCAGGTGCCGACCTGTGTGCCGTCGATCACCCGGCGCAGCCGCTCTTCCGCCTCGGCCTGGACCGAGACATCGAGCGTGATCCCGGAAATCCGGCGCGGGCTGCCGTCGGCCCAGCGGAGCGCGACATGGCCTCGGGTCATCAGCCAGACCCATTTGCCCGAACCGTGGCGCATCCGGCAGCGCAGGCCGAACTCCTCGCCGCCGTGCAGGAAGAGCTTCCACTGCGCTTCCAGCACGGCCATGCGGTCCTCGGGGTGGACGAGATCGATCAACCCGTCCAGCGCGGGAGAGCCGCCGAAGCCGAGCATGGTTTCCCAGCAATCGTTGATCGTCGAGAATCCATGTTCGGAATCCCAGTCCCAGACAGCGATGCCGCCACCCTCGACCACCTGTTGCAAACGGCGGTCGGCGAGGCGGCGGGCAGTGACATCCTCGTAAAGCCCCACCGTCTCACGCGAAGGGGTGGCGCGTTCGCGGACCCAGATCAGCCGACCGTCGGCCAGCTTGTCCTCGTTGTCCCAGACCTCGGTCAGCGGGCGGTCGAGACGACGCTGGAGGTTGGCGTCGTCGCGGTCGCCGTCAGAGCCGAAGACACCCTGGGCGATGGCGGCGCGCAAAAGATCGTCATAAAGCGCGCCTTCCCGGATCTGATCGGCGATCCGAGAGAAGACGCGGACATAGGGCGCGTTCCACAGCACAAGCCGGTCTTCGGCGTCGAAGACGGCAAAGCCGTCGTCCAGCGCCTCGATGGCGGCGAGGAACCGCGCCCGGGTCGCCTCCAGCCGGTCGCTTTCGACCTTGAGCGCGGCCTCCTTGGCCCGGATGGCGGTGATGTTCTCGATCAGCGACCAGACGAGGCGCCGTCCGTTCGGATCGGTGCTGACGAAGCAGCGCACGACAGCGGGAAAATCGGTGCCGTCCTTGGCTCGGAACTGCGCCTCGACCGGCCCGTAGCTTTGAGACCGCTTCAGTGCCGCGATCGCGGCTTCCAGCATCCAGGGGCTGTCGGTGGGCAGGATCTGGCGGATCCGGATCGACACATCGACCTGGGGGTCGATCCCGAAGAGATGCTTGAAGGCACGGTTGACGTCGACGATCTCGCCGGTGGTGAAATCGTTGACCAGGATCGGATGCGGGCACATCTCGAAGAAGGCGGTGAACTGGCCCTCGCGAAACGAGGTCATCTCGCTGGAGCGGTCCGAGGCGGCGATGTCGCGGATCACGGCGATCAGGTTGGCGTTCCCACCCTCTCGTCCCGGTGCAAGCCGGGCGACCGAGACCTCGTAGCGGTGCGGCGCGACCAGGGTCGGCAGCCCGACCCGCCGGGTCAGCGCCGCATGGCCCGAGGGCGGCGCGGCCACCATCTCGTCCAGAACGCTCGCCAGCGGTTCCGGCAGGATTTCCGCTGCCGGGCGACCGAGCCCTCCGCGCACAAGGCCCGCCAGCCAGGGCAGCTTGTCGGAATGGCAGGCGATGATCCGCCCCTCGGGCGAAAGTTCGATCACCAGGTCCGGCAGCGCGTCGAGCGTGGCTTGCAGATGGCGGCGCGAGGCGGCCTCGGCCCGGGCGGCCTCGACGCGCAAAAGCACCGACGAGACCGCCCGCCCGATCGAAGTCAGCAGGAACACCGCGTCCTGCGCCCACTGCCGATCATGGCGGCCGCAGTCGAAACCGATCACGCCGAACAGGCGGTCGCCGTCGCAGAGCGGCACCATCAGCGTGGAATGGACACCGATCTCGGTCAGGAAGCGCCGCTCGGGCGAGCCGGGCGGCAGCGCCTCGCGGTCATGCACCGCGACGATGCGGCCCGTCAGGAAGGCCTGGTGCCAGTCGGGACGGACCACCGGCGCTTCGGCCTGCATCGCCGGTTTCAGCGGTGCCACGCCCGGCGCCACCCATTCATGCGTGTTGCGGTAGCCCGACTGCGGCGCATAGCGGAAAAGGAAGGTGCGGTCGAAGCCATAGGTCTGGCCCACTGTCTCCAGCACGGCCTCGATCTCGCTGTCGATGGTGCCCGGGGTGACGTCGAGCAGCCGGTTCATCAGCTCGACCACGCGGAACTCGGCCCGCACAGACTGAGCGGTCACAGTATCGGGCTGACCTGCGTGTCCCATCGTTCCTCGATTTATTGGCGCAAGTATCGGTCAGAAGCCGATATCCCGCAAGCGGGCTTGTCTCGTCCGTCCAGGCGGGGCCACAGTCGGAAAGCCCGGCAAAGCGGGCGAGGCGGGGCTGGCGGGCCCCTGCCGTCAGAATCCGGTCAGGAGGGCGACCAGGGCCAGTGCCGCCGGCAGGGCCTGGACATAGAGGATGCGCCGCGCCGCCGTCGCCGCGCCGTAAAGCCCGGCGACGATCACGCAGGCGAGGATGAACTGCGCCAGCTCTGCCCCCGGCCCGGGCAGGCCGCGGACGAGCGCCAGGATCAGCCCCGCGGCAAGGAAGCCGTTGTAGAGCCCCTGGTTGGCGGCCAGCACCCGGGTATTGGCCGCGAACTCGGGCGTGACCCCGAAGATGCGGCGGACCTGCGGGGTTTCCCACAGGACCATCTCCATGATCAGGATCGCCAGATGGATCAGCGCCACCAGCCCGACGAGCGCCGCGCCGATCATGCGGCGGGCATCCGGGTTTCCGCCATCTCGGCATACCAGCTGGAGCCGAAGGGGATTGCCGCATCGTCGAAGTTGTAGGCCGGATGGTGCACCATCGCGGTATCGCCGTTGCCCATGAAGATATAGGCGCCGGGGCGTTCGTTCAGCATGAAGCTGAAATCCTCGGCCCCCATCAGGGGCGGGGTGTCGGTGTCGACATGGCCCGAAACCTTGCGCGCCACCTCTGCGGCGAAATCGGTGTTCTCCGGCGTGTTGATGGTGACAGGATAGCCGCGCTGGTAGTGGACCTCGGCCCGCGCGCCGAGCGCCAGCGCAGTGCCCTCGACGATCTGGCCGATGCGAGCCTCGACGAAATCCTGCACCTTGGGGTCCATGGTGCGCACGGTGCCCTTCATCTTCACCACCTGGGGAATGACATTGTGCGCCGTGGAATCGGTCTCGACCGTGCAGACGCTGACGACAACCTGCTTCAGCGGGTCGACATTGCGGCTGGCGATGGTCTGCAAGGCCACGATGATATGGGCGCTGACCACGGTGGTATCGACGCAGTCATGCGGCTTGGCGGCATGGCCGCCCTTCCCCGTCACCACGATCTCGAACTGGTCGGCGGCGGCCATCATCGCGCCGGGGCGGATGGCGAAATGGCCGACCGGGATGCCGGGCATGTTGTGCATCCCGTAGACCTCCTGCACGCCCCAGCGCGACAGCATCCCGTCCTTCACCATCTCGCGGCCCCCGCCGCCGCCCTCTTCGGCGGGCTGGAAGATGCAGACGACGGTGCCGTCGAAATTGCGCGTCTCGGCCAGGTACTTCGCCGCGCCCAGAAGCATCGCGGTATGGCCGTCATGGCCGCAGGCATGCATCTTGCCGGGCGTTTGCGAGGCATAGGGCACGCCGGTCTGTTCGATGATCGGCAGCGCGTCCATGTCGGCGCGGAGGCCGATGACCCGGCCCTTGTTGTCGCTGCGCCCCTTGATCACCGCGACGACCCCGGTGCGACCGATGCCCTCCACCACCTCGTCGCAGCCGAAGCTCCGGCAGAGGTCGGCGACCTTTCCGGCCGTGCGGTGGACGTCGAACAGCAGTTCGGGGTGCTGGTGGAAATCGCGGCGCCAGGCGGTGATCTCGGGCAGAAGCTCGGCGAAACGGTTCTTGACGGGCATGGGTTGTCTCCTTTGGCAGGCAGGGTGAACCTGTTGCCGGGAAACGGCAAGCCCCCGGCTCAGGCCCTGGAGGGGGTCAGGAAAACCGGAATGTGATCAAAGACCTGTTGCCGATGTCGCACGTTTTCGCCATATCGTCGCAAAATCGTCATGAACCCGGCTTGTTGCGGCCAGAGAGCCGCGCAAGATGGGAAAAAGAGCCAGCGAACGGAGCAGTCAGATGGCCAGCAAACCCGGCAAACCGCAGCAAGGCGGCAGCTCGACCCCGAGCCCGCAGCAGCAGGGCCAGCAGGCGGGCGGACCCACCCCGCAGCAGGGCCAGCCGATCTTCAAGGACTGGGCCTCGATCTAGGGCTTTTTCCCGGCCTTCACCACTTCGGCCAGGTCGCGTGCGATGTTGAACGCGCCCTTGATCCGGTCGGCCTCGGTCTTCATCTCGCCGGTCAGCACGATCCTGTTGCCATGCACCCGCGCCGCGGGGCCCTGCGCCTTCAGGAAATCCACCAGACCTGCGGGATTGGCGAACTTGTCGTTGTGGAACTGGATCGTGGCGCCTTTCGGCCCGGCGTCCAGCCGCGAGATCCCCGCCCGCTTCGCCATCGCCTTGATCCGGACGATCAGCATCAGCGTGTTCACTTCCTTCGGCAGCGGCCCGAACCTGTCGATCAGCTCGGCGGCGAAACCCTCCAGCTCCACCTTCGTCGTCAGGCTGGAGAGCCGCCGGTAGAGTCCCAGCCGGATGTCCAGGTCGGGAATGTAGCTTTCCGGGATCATCACCGGCACGCCGAGGTTCAGCTGCGGCGACCAGTCATCGTCGATGGCCGAAAGCCCCTGCAACTCGCCGGATTTGATCTTGGCGATCGTCTCCTCCAGCATGTGCTGGTACAGTTCGTAGCCGACTTCGTTGATGTGCCCCGACTGCTCCTCGCCCAGCAGGTTCCCCGCCCCCCGCAGGTCGAGGTCGTGGCTGGCGAGATTGAACCCCGCGCCAAGGCTGTCGAGGCTGCCGAGAAGCCGCAGCCGCTTGGTCGCCTGCGGCGTCAGCGGCGCCCGGGGCTTGGTCGTCAGGTAGCAATAGGCCCGCGTCTTCGACCGGCCCACCCGGCCCCGGATCTGATACAGCTGGCTGAGGCCGAACATATCCGCCCGGTGGACAATCATGGTGTTGGCCGTGGGAATATCCAGCCCGCTTTCAACAATGGTCGTGGCCAGCAGCACGTCATACTTGCCGTCGTAGAACTGGTTCATCCGGTCATCCAGGTCGCCCGCCGCCAGCTGGCCATGCGCGATGACGTAGCTGGCTTCGGGCACATGGGTCTTCAGGAAATCCTCGATATCGGGCAGGTCGGCGATGCGGGGCACGACATAGAAGCTTTGCCCGCCTCGATAGCGTTCGCGCAGGATCGCCTCGCGGATCGTGATCGTGTCGAATTCGGAAACATAGGTGCGGATCGCCAGCCGGTCGACCGGGGGGGTGGCGATGATCGACAGGTCGCGCACGCCGGTGAGGGAGAGTTGCAGCGTCCGGGGGATCGGCGTCGCGGTCAGGGTCAGAACATGCACTTCCGAGCGCATTTCCTTCAGCCGCTCCTTGTGGGAAACGCCGAAATGCTGTTCCTCGTCGATGATGAGGAGGCCGAGTTTCTTGAACGTCACCCCTTTGGCCAGCAGGGCATGGGTCCCGACCACGATGTCCACCGACCCGTCCGCCATCGCCGCCCGCGTGGCATTGGCATCCTTGGTGGAAACAAAACGCGACAGGGGGCGGACGGAAATCGGGAAGCCCCGGAAGCGCTCGGTGAAGCTGCGGTAGTGCTGCCGGGCCAGCAGCGTGGTCGGGCAGATCACCGCCACTTGCATCCCCGACAGCGCCGCGACGAAAGCTGCCCGCATCGCCACCTCGGTCTTGCCGAAGCCGACGTCGCCGACCACCAGCCGGTCCATCGGACTGCCCTTTTCCAGATCCGCCACCACATCGGCAATCGCCGCCAGCTGGTCGTCGGTCTCCTGATAAGGGAAGCGCGCCGCGAAAGCCTCCCAGATCGAATGCGGCGCTTCCAGGATCGGCGCGTGGCGCAGCGCGCGTTCGGCCGCGACCCGCATCAGCCGGTCGGCGATCTCCTTGATCCGCTCCTTGAGCCTGGCCTTCTTCGCCTGCCAAGCCCCGCCGCCAAGGCGGTCCAAGAGCCCCTCCTCATGCCCGTAACGGCTGAGGAGTTCAATGTTCTCCACCGGCAGGTAAAGCTTTGCATTCTCGGCATATTCCAGCATCACGCAGGCATGGGGCGCGCCGAGTGCGGTGATCGTCTCGATCCCCAGATAGCGCCCGACGCCATGCTCGACATGCACCACCAGATCGCCCGGTGACAGTGTGTCGACCTCGCGCAGGAAGTTGTCGGCCTTGCGCTTGCGGCGAGGTTTCGCCGTCAGCCGCTCGCCCAGAACGTCCTGCTCGGAGATGACCGCCAGCCCCGGCGCCACGAACCCCGCCTCCAAGGGCCAGACGACAAGGAATAGCCCGCCCTTCCCCTCGGGCAGGTCGCGGAAATCGGCGATCTCGCGCGCGCCGGTCAGGCCGTTGTCGGCGAGCAGCCCCTTCAACCGTTCGCGCGCGCCTTCGGACCAGCTGGCGATGACCACCTGCCCCGCGTTCGCCAGCACTTGAACATGCTCCGCCAAGGCACCGAAAAGATTGATCTTCTCCTGCTGACGTTCCGGCGCGAAGTTGCGGCCCGCCCGCGCGCCCGCGTCCAGTACCCCCGGCCCCGGGCTTTGCGGCAGGGGAGAGAGCTGCACCACGCGATGCCCCGCCAGCGCTGTCTCCCAGGCGGTATCGTCCAGATACAGCTCCCCGGCCGGGACCGGCTTGTAGACCGTGTCGATCCGCCCCTTGGCCCCCATCGCCTCATGGCGGGCGTCGTAGCTGTCTTCTATGCCCTCCCACCGCGCCAGCCGCGCCGGGGTCACCTGATCGTCCAGCACGACCGAGGCATCGGGCAGATAGTCGAACAGGGTCTCCAGCCGTTCATGGAAGAAGGGCAGCCAATGCTCCATCCCCTGGTGCTTGCGCCCCGCGCTGACGGCTTCGTACAGGGGATCGTCCGTTCCCGCCGCGCCGAAGGCAATACGATAGTTCTGCCGGAACCGCGCGATCGCGGCCTCATCAAGGATCACCTCGGAAACCGCGGAAAAGTCGACGCTTTTCAACTTCTCGACGGTCCTTTGGGTTTCCGCATCGAAGCGCCGCGCCCCGTCCAGCACGTCGCCGAAGAAATCCAGCCGGATCGGCCCGCCCGGCCCCGGCGGGAAGATGTCGACAATCCCGCCGCGCAGGGCATAATCCCCCGGCTCGGCCACGGTGGAGACGGGGGTGAAGCCCATCCTCGCGAGGAAGCCCTTCAGCCGCGCCTCATCCACCCGCTCGCCCACAATGGCACGGAACGAGGCCGCCCGCACGACGTCGCGCGTCGGAACCTTCTGCGTCGCCGCGTTCAGCGTCGTCAGCAGGACGAAAGGTCCCGGCAGCCCGTCGGCCAGCAGCGCCAGCGTCGCCATCCGCCGCGCGGAGATCTCGGGGTTTGGACTGACGCGGTCGTAGGGCAGGCAGTCCCAGGCCGGGAAATCCAGCACCGCGACTTCGGGCGCCATCACCGCCAACGCCGCGCGCATCGCCTCGGCCCGCTTGTCGTCGCGCGCGATATGGACGACCGCCCGACCTTGACCGACCTCGCGGACGAGGATCCGGGCGTCGAAGCCTTCGGGCGCACCGCCCATCAAGATGCGTTCGGCTGTCATGTTCCCCGCGCGACCCGGTCAGTTCAGGATCGAGACGTTGATGTTCTGCCAGGTTCCGTAGAAGGCGGTGACGGTGATCGACAACATGCCGATCACCTGCACGATCCGGCGATGCACGGTCAGGCGACGGAAGAGTGCCTCGCCACTGTCGCCCTCGGCGACGATCCGGCGGCTGGCGCGGACGCTGAACCAGACGACCAGCATCATCGGCGCAAGAAGGAGGAAGACCGCCTGGGCGAATTCGATGTCATACCAGAAGCCCAGGAGGATCAGCGAGGTCAGCCAGAAGGCCGCGAGGCCGACCAGAATCCAGGCGCCGCTGTCGATGACGTGAAGGAGCCGGTTGATGTTGATCCGCACCAGGTCTTCGACATCGGTCTGCACCTGGCCGCCCTCGCGTCGGGCGCGCTGGATCATGTCATGCGGCACGCCCAGCACCCAATGGCTGACCGAGGACCAGAGTGTCGCCAGCGCGATCCAGTACCAAAGGTTGGAAAACGACCTCAGGTCGATCACTTCCAGCGCCGTATCGAGGACATCCACCTTGCGCCGTCTCCTACAGGGGCTGCTGCGGCCCGAGATGACTTGAGGCCGTGCTCTTTCCATGGCAGGCAGAAGCCGAAGCCGCAAGTCCCTGCTTTTGCGGCAAGGAAGGAGCCAGCCCATGCATCCCGTCCAAGCCCCCCATCCTGCGACGCGCTTCCGCCGTCTGCGCCGCACCGGCGCCCTGCGCGCGCTGGTGCAGGAGAATACGCTGACCACGGGCGACCTGATCTGGCCGGTCTTCCTGTGCGACGGGGTGAACCAGCGCCAGCCGGTCGCCTCGATGCCGGGGGTGGAGCGGCTTTCGCTTGACCTCATCGCCGGGGCGGCGGCCGAGGCGCGCGATCTCGGCATTCCCGCGATCTGTCTGTTTCCCTACACCGATCCGTCCCTGAAGACCGCCGACTGCCGCGAGGCCTGGAACCCGGAGAACCTGACCAACCGGGCGATCCGGGCGATCAAGACCAAGGTGCCCGACATAGCGGTGATGACCGACGTCGCGCTCGACCCCTACAATGCGCATGGCCATGACGGGCTGGTGGTGGACGGGGTGATCCTGAACGACGAGACGGTAGAAGCGCTGGTCAGGATGGCGCTGGCCCAGGCCGAGGCGGGTGCGGATATCCTCGGGCCGTCGGACATGATGGACGGCAGGATCGGCGCGATGCGGGCGGCGCTGGAAGCCGCAGGCCACAGGGATGTGGCGATCCTCAGCTATGCCGCGAAATACGCCAGCGCCTTCTACGGCCCGTTCCGCGATGCGGTGGGGGCGACGGGGGCGCTGAAGGGCGACAAGAAGACCTACCAGATGAATCCGGCGAACAGCGACGAGGCGATCCGGCTGGTGGCGCGCGATCTGGCCGAGGGCGCCGACATGGTCATGGTCAAACCGGGGATGCCCTATCTCGACATCTGCCATCGGGTGAAACAGGCGTTCGGTGCGCCCACCTTCGCCTACCAGGTCTCGGGAGAATACGCGATGATCCAGGCGGCGGCTCGGAACGGCTGGATCGACGGCGAGAAGGCGATGGTCGAAAGCCTGATGGCCTTCAAGCGCGCCGGCTGCGACGGAATCCTCACTTATTTCGCGCCGGCGGTGGCGAAGCTTTTGCGGGGATAGCACGCAACGGTTCCAGCCTGGGGCCAATTTCCTTCGAAGGAATTTGCCAAAACTTTTCGAAAAGTTTTACGCTCCCCTGTCCGCAGGTTTCAACTCAACAGACCCTGCACCGTACTGGTCAGGTCGTTCAGCGAGAAGGGTTTCGGCAGGAAGACCGAATTCGGCACCCGCGCCTGATCCTCGGCGAGGCCGTCCTCGGCATAGCCCGACATGAAGACCACCTTGACCCCCGGCCGTTCCAGATGCGCGCGGCGCACCCAGGCCGGGCCGTCCATCCCCGGCATGACCACATCGGTGACGAACAGATCGACGTGGAGCGAGCGGTCCTCCAGCTTCGCCAGCGCTTCCTCGGCGGTCGCGGCTTCAAGCACGGTATAGCCGCGCAGGGACAGCGCCCGGCTGGCGAAGGCGCGGACCGAGGCCTCGTCCTCGACCAGCAGGATCACACCCTCGCCCTGCTTCGCCGCGACCCGTTTCGGTTCCGCAACCGGCGCCTGGTCCAAACCCTCGAAGACCGGGAAGTAGAGCGAGAAGGTCGTCCCCTGCCCCACCATCGAATCGACGAAGATGAAGCCCCCAGACTGCTTGACGATGCCATAGGCCATCGACAGGCCCAGTCCGGTGCCCTCGCCCACCCGCTTGGTGGTGAAGAAAGGCTCGAAGATCTGCCGCAGCTGGTGGTCCGGGATGCCGATGCCGTGGTCCACCACCCGGATCACCGTATAGTCGCCCGCTGGCACCGTCGCCCGGTCCCGTTTCAGGTCCTCCGCCAGGGTGACCGGCTCGGTCTCGATCCTGATGTCGCCGCCTTCGGGCATCGCGTCGCGCGCGTTGACGACCAGGTTGATCAGCACCTGCTCGACCTGCCGCTTGTCGGCGCGGATATGACCCAGCCTCCGCCCGGCCTCGCGCCCCAGATGGGCAAGCACCAGGTCCACCTTGTCGACCATCAGCCGATTCAGAAGATGGGTCAGGTCGGCCAGCACATCCTCCGGGTCCAGCACCTCGGGGTTCAGTGTCTGCTTGCGCGAGAAGGCGAGGAGCTGGCCCACCAGCGAGGCCGCCCGGTTCGCGTTCTGCCGGATCTGCTCCAGATCGGCGAAATCGCTGTCCTCGCGGCCGTGGCGCAGCAGGAGAAGGTCGCAATGGCCCGAGATCGCGGTCAGGAGATTGTTGAAATCATGTGCGATCCCGCCCGCCAGCTGGCCGATCGCCTGCATCTTCTGGCTTTGCGCGAACTGCGCCTCCATCGTCTTCAGCCGCGTCGCGTCGTTCAGGATCGCCAGCGCCCCCGGACGCCCGCTCTCGACATGGCGGCGCAGCGTGATCTGGAGGAAACGCTCCTCCTCGCCGCGCACCCGCAGCACCTCGGAGCCGCCGGGATGGCGGCCCGCCACCACATCGGCCAGCCATTCCGAGACGGGACGGCCCAGCCCCTCGAACAGATCGTGGAACATCGCCGCGCGGATGTCACCGCGCCACATCAGCTCGCGCGCGGCATGGTTGGCGATCCGCATCACCCCGTCCGGGCCGAAGGTCATGATCGCGACCGGCACCTCCTCGAGGTCGGAGCCGACGGCGACCGCTGGCGGGCGGTCGACCCGGTCGGCAATGACGGGACCGTCCTTCGGCAGTGCGATCTCGTCCGCGCGCCAGAAATAGTTGTCGCGTCCGGCACGATGGACGGTCAGCCGCAGGACCTGGCCATGGCCCGGAACATCCTCGCAGGCGGCGCCTGCGGCATCGGCGGCGCCTTGCAACCGCAAGAGCAGTTCGGCCGGATGCAGCACATGGCCGCCAAGCGCGTCATGGAGCGAGCGGATCCCGGTCCCGAAACGCGATTCAGCGGCGAGATTGCGCAGGATCACATGGCCCGCCGCATCGGTCATGAAACAGGCCGCCGGGTCGTCGGCCATCAGCAGGAAGGCCTGGAGTCCCGCCCGTTCCTCGCGTTGCCGGGCAAAATGCGCGCGCGCCGCCAGCGCCAGAGCCAGCATCACCAGCACGAGCCCGACGAAGGCCAGGAGCGGCCCGCCATCGCGCCAGACCAGCGCCCAGGCTGCAATCAGGCCAAGACCGGCGACCAACAGGGTCAGAATCCCCTCCCGCCCGCCGCGATGCAGCTCCATCCGACCCGTCAAGAGCGCGTCTCCCTTCCATCTGCGACCCCGGTCGACCATGGCCGCAAGCGGTTAATCATAGATTAACGGATCAACGGGTTTGGCGGCGGGTCAAGGTTGATCGACAGAAGTCAGACTCTCCGCAGGATTGCAAGATAGAAGCCATCGCCGCCCTGGAGCGGCGTCAGGCGCAACTCGGAGCCGAGGGTCCAGCCCGGATGGCGGGCCAGGAAGGCGCGGGTCTGGTCGCCGTTTTCGCGCCTCAGAAGCGAGCAGGTGGCATAGGCCAGGACGCCGCCCTTCCCCAGCATCGGGGCGGTGCGATCCAGGATAGCGGCCTGGGTTTTCTCAATGTCGGCAAGGGTTTCCGGCGTGAGCCGCCATTTGCCGCCGGGGTCGCGGCGCCAGCTTCCCGAACCCGAACAGGGCGCGTCGACCAGCACCAGATCATAGGGCTGAGCGGCCTCGGGGGCCTCGGTCAGCGTGACCTTCACCCCCGCCCGTTTCGCCCGCGCGGGCAGGTCGGCCATCCGCCGGAGCGCCGCATCATGGGCAATAAGCCGCAGCTTCGCCCGCGCCGCCATCGCCAGCGTCTTGCCGCCCCCGCCCGCGCAATGGTCGAGCACCCGCATCCCGTCGGCCAGCGGCAGCGCCTCGACCACCGCCTGCGAGGACGCGTCCTGCATCTCGACCAGCCCCGACAGATAGGCGGCCGAGGTCTGCACCCGCCGCGCGTTCTCCACCACTTCCAGCGCGGTCGCCGCCAGCGGATGCGGCTGCACCTTGATCCCGTCCGCCGCCAGCGCCGCCACCGCATCGGCCACGCCGCCCTGGCGCAGGTTCACCCGCAGGAAGACCGGCGCCCGCAGCCGGAGCGCGGCGGCCACCGGCTCAAGATCGGCGCCCAGGCTTTCGCGCAGTTCCGGCAACAGCCAGTCTGGCAGATCCAGCCGCTCTTCCGCCAAAGGCTCGCGCCCTGCCTCATCCGGTCCCGGCGGCACGGGGGCATGGCCCTCGCCCGAAAACAGCGCCTCCTGCCCCGCCGCACGGCAGAGGCCCAGCACCAGCCCGCGACCCGTCGGGCCGCCCCCCAGCACCGCCGCCGAATGCCGCTGGCGCAGCGCGTCGAACACGATGTCGCGCACCGCCGCCCGATCGCCCGACCCGGCAAAGCGGTTGGCCCGGCCCCAGTTGGTCAATGCCTTCTCCGCCGGCTCGCCCGCCAGAATCCGGTCGAGAACCGTAATCGCCGCCGCACATCTTGCCGAAGGTGTCATCGCGTCCTCGCGCGGAAGCCGCGGTCAGCCGACGCGGTAATTCGGACTTTCCCGGGTGATCTGCACGTCATGGACATGGCTTTCCTTCAAGCCCGCCCCGGTGATCCGCACGAACTGGCAGCGCGTCCGCATCTCGGCCACCGTCGCGCAGCCGGTATAGCCCATTGCTGCCCGCAGGCCGCCGACCATCTGGTGAATGACCGCCGCCGCCGATCCCTTGTAGGGCACCTGCCCCTCGATCCCCTCCGGCACCAGCTTGTCGGACGCCGCGTCCTTCTGGAAATAGCGGTCCGCCGACCCCCGCGCCATCGCGCCGAGCGACCCCATTCCGCGATAGGCCTTGAACGACCGTCCCTGCCACAGGATCACCTCGCCCGGAGACTCGTCCGTCCCGGCAATGGCGCTGCCCACCATTGCGCAGGAGGCCCCCGCTGCGATCGCCTTGGCGAAGTCGCCCGAATACTTGATGCCCCCGTCCGCAATCACCGGCACATCCCCTGCCGCCCGCGCGGCGTCCATGATCGCCGTCAGCTGCGGCACGCCCACGCCCGCGACGATCCGCGTCGTGCAGATGCTGCCCGGCCCGATCCCCACCTTCACCGCATCCGCGCCCGCCCCGATCAGCGCCCGCGTCGCCTCGGCCGTGGCGACGTTCCCCGCCACCACCTGCACCCGGTTCGAGAGCTTCTTGATCCGCTCCACCGCCTTGGCCACACCCTCGGAATGGCCATGCGCGGTGTCGATCACCACCAGATCCACGCCCGCGTCGATCAGCGCCTGACTGCGGTCGAAGCCCGCATCCCCCACGGTCGAGGCCGCCGCCACCCGCAAGCGCCCCATCTCGTCCTTGCAGGCCTGCGGGTTCAGCACCGACTTCTCGGTGTCCTTCAGCGTCAGGAGCCCGGTCAGCTTGCCCGATCCGTCCGTCACCAGAAGCTTCTCGATCCGCCGCGCCTTCATAAGGGAAATCGCTTCGGCCCGGTCCACCGGCTCCTTCAGCACCGCCAGGTTCTCGGACGTCATCATCACCCGGACCGGCGTCTTGTCGTCGCTGGCAAAGCGCATGTCGCGGTTGGTCACGATCCCCAGCACCCGGCCGCCCGCGTCCACCACCGGGAAGCCGGTGATGGCATAGCGCTCCATCAGCGCCTTGGCATCGGCCAGCGTCTGCTCCGGCGTCAGGGTGATCGGCTGGTAGACCACGCCCGATTCAAACCGCTTCACCCGGCTGACTTCCCGCGCCTGCGCTTCCGGGTCGAGGTTGCGGTGGATCACCCCGATCCCGCCCGCCTGCGCCATGGCAATCGCCATCCGCCCTTCCGTCACCGTGTCCATCGCGCTGGAGAGCAGCGGGATGTTCATCCGGATCGCCTTCGTCACGAAGGTCGAGGTATCGGCATCCGACGGCAGCACGCTCGATGCCGCAGGCACCAGAAGCACGTCGTCAAAGGTGAGAGCCTCACGAATCTCCATGGGTTTTCCCTCCGGGAGCAAGCATCGTTTGGCGGTTCCCCATTTCACGCCCCGCGCGCGGGCGCAAGGGCAAATGAACCCCTTGCAGCGGCATCCCACGCATGCAGATTACCCCGAAAGCAGAGAGGCCCCATGCGCGTCGCCATCGTCGAGAACACCCGCATCACCCATCATGGCCAGGTCGGCGTCGCCCTGCACGAAGCTGCGGCGCTGATCGACGTCTACAAGCCCTGGTCGGGCCAGCCTCTGCCCGCCACGGTCGATGCGGATGCGCTGGTGGTGTTCGGCGGGGAACAGGCGGCGGTCGACGACCATACCCACCCCTACCTGCCCGATCTCGCCCGCCTGATGGCCGATTTCACCGCATTGGACCGGCCGGTCCTCGGCATCTGCCTCGGCTCGCAACTCCTCGCCCGCGCCTATGGCGGCGAGAACCATCTCGGCATCGCACCGGAATTCGGCTGGGTCGATGTCAGCCTGACCGACGCGGGTCGCGCCGATCCGGTCCTTTCGCAGGTGCCCGAGACCTTCCCGATCTTCCAGTGGCATTCCGACACTTTCACCCTGCCCGAAGGCGCCGTGCATCTGGCGCACAGCCCCATGGCCCGGCACCAGGCCTTCCGCCTTGGTCGCGCCACCTATGGCACCCAATTCCATTTCGAGGCCAGCCGGAGCGTCGTGCGCGACTGGTCGAATACATTCCCGGAAACCATCCAGCGCATGCTGCCCGACTGGCCAGAGCGCCATGCCGAGCTCGCCGCAACGCGGGGCGCAGCGGCCGATGCACACGGCCTCGCCCTCGCCCGCGCCTGGGTCGGGCTGATCTGAACCCACGTTCGTTCAAATATCCCACGGGGGTGCCGGGGGTGTGCCCCCCGCCGACGGCATCCGCTGCGTTGCGCCCGGTCAGGCTCACGCCTCAGCGGCGTTCGTCACCGCCGCCAGTTTGCCCCCCGGCCAGCGTTTCAGCACCCACCACAGGATCGCCGGGTTGACCGCCAGCGCGACCACCGTCAGCAGCACTCCCGGCCAGAGCCAGACCCCGCCCGTCAGCAGCAGCGCCGTCGCCAATGCCGCCAGCGGAAAGGTGAAGGCCCCCCACATCGCCGTCACACCGGCCTCCAGCAGCCAGCGGCCCGAAGCGACCAGCAGGATCGCATAGACGAGCCCCAGCCCCGCGAAGATTGCACCCGGTTCCGGCATCGCCAGCAGCCCCGCCACCGTGCCGAACAGCGCCGCCGGGGCCAGATGGATCGCGAGCAGGGGTCGCAGCGGTGCCGGGGGCACGGCGAGGGCGAACTGCCGCAGGCTCAGGGCCCAGATCGCCAGCGCCACCGGCAGGCAGGCCCAGAAGAGCGCAGCCGCCAGCCACCCCCATCCCAGCGCCAACGCCGGGGCGGCAGCCACGATGAAGCCCACGAAACTCAGGTGCAGCGTCGGGTTCACCGCCCGCGCCTCGCGTGGCAGGCCAAGAAGAAGTTGCACCAGAAGCACCACCAGTAGCGCATGCGCCGCCAGCGCCAGAATCAGCAGCACCGCCGCCGCCTGTGCGCTATAGGCGCCGGCCAACCCCGCCGCCGCCATGCCTCCCATGGTCAGCGCCGCCAGCCCCGACCGCCCCGGCAGAACCCGCAGGTCTTCCCGAACGACGCCCGGCCTCCGCGCCACCTTCACCGCATAGGCCACTGCCGCGAAGACCCAGAGCGCCACGGCAACTCCGGCCAGCAGGTCCCCCGGTCCGGCATCGAGGCCCAGCCGCCCCAACGCCAGCCGCACCGCCCCGGCAAGGCCCAGCAGGCCCAGGATCGGCGGAAAGACCGCCGGGGGCACCCTCGCGAAAAGCTTCGACCGCCGCGGCGGAAACTCCGGTGGAGGATAGCGCTTCGGTCGGGGCTCAAGGGTCATGCAGGTCTCCTGGCAGGCGTGAACAGGGGTAAGCCATGGCGAACGCCGGGACCCAAGTCCATGATCTTCCTCAAACCGCCAACCTGCCCGCGCGCGTGCGCCTCACTCTCGCAGCACCGGGAACCAGTCCTCTCTAAGCCGCTCGCCCGCCTGCATCCCATGCCCCGGAAACGGCGGCGAGGTCGGTCCCGGTCGTTCCACATAGCGCGCATCCTCGCCCACCAGCCGCAAGGAGAACGCCCGCCGCCGGGTCGTCGCGTTGTTGCCCCGCGCCCCGTGCAGGGTGCGGAAGTTGAACGCCACCGCATCGCCGGGTTCCATCTGCCATTCCCGGATGTCCATCCCCTCGGCCTCGGGGTCCGGGACCGCCATGTAGTCGTCCTCGCCCGGATAGAAGTTGGTCTCCGACATCCACCGCGTCGGCAGCACGTCCTTGGCCCAGAGATGCGACCCCGCCACGCAGCGCAGCGCCGCCTCCTTCACCGGGTCGAGCGGCGACCAGAAGCTCACCGTCTGCCGTCCCGCGACGAAGTAATACGGCCCGTCGGTATGCCAGGGGGTCGGCTTCGTCGTCCCCGGCTCCTTCACCAGCACATGATCGTGGAACATCTGCACCCGGTCCGACCGCATCAGCTTTGCGGCCACCTCCGCCACCGGGGACTGCCGGATCACTGCCGCGAATTCCGGCACTTTCTGCCAGTTGCAGTAGTCGTCGAAGAAATACCCCGGCTCCCCCGGTTTCAGCGTCGCCATCTGGTGCGTCGGGTTGGCCATGTTCCGTGCCACGCCCGCCCGCAGCATCTCCACCCAGTCGGCCCAGAGCCCCTTGACCAGCACCACCCCGTCGCGCTGGTAGGCCTCGACCATCTCTTCCGTCACCGTGACCATGGCATCCTCCCCTTTCCCGCCACCCTGACCCGGCGCGGGGCTCAGGGCAAGACCAGGCAGGTCGCCCCCAACCGCCTCAGCGTCGCCCCGGTCCCGAGCTTGAACCGCGCCAGCCCCGGTGCCCTGTCGCTGTCCAGCGAACCGAGGTCCAGCCAGTGCACGCCCTCGGTCCACAGGTCCTCCGCCGCCCGCACCAGCATCGGCTGATGCACCCCCGCCGCCCGCGCCACGTCCGAGCCCCAGCCCAGGTGATAGCTCGCCGATCCCCCATGCACGACGAAACACATCGCCGCCTGCATCACACCCGCCTGCCGCCACTCCCAGAGCCGCAGCGCGCCGGACGGCAGCGCCCGCGTGAACCCCCCTGGCAGCGCCCGGTAGCGCCGCTCCGCCCGCTGCACCGCCTCGGCCCGGATCAGCGCCTCCAGCGTCTCCGCATCGCCGCACCGGACGCGCAGCCCCGCCCGATCCGCCTGCCGCAAATGCCCCCGCCAGTTGCGCGCCATCCCCGCCCTCAGGTCCGGGCCCAGTTCCCAGACCGCATGGTGCATCGGCGTGACCAGCGGCACGAGGCCGAACCCGGCCACCTCATCCTCCGGCGTCACCAGCGTCACCCCCGGCCAAAGCGCCAGCCGCCGCAGCCCCGCGCGGTCCAGCCCCGCGATGCGCGAGATCAGCCGCAAACGCCCCCGTTCCACCGCCAGCACGCCTGCCTCCAGCCAGCGCACCCGTGCGCCGCAGGCTGCCACCGCCGCCGCATAGGGCGCGCTTTGCTGCAAGGGCAGGAAGGCCGCGGGTTCTCCGACATCGAACATGGCGGCGATTAACGCCCGCGAAAGCTTTCCATGTCCTTAATCCCGTCCATGAAACCCGTCTCGCTCAACAACTCCCCGGCCCCCAAGCCGCGCCTTACCCTCTGGGTCCCTGCCGCCCTCGCCATGGCGCTTTGCCTTCTCTGGCTCGGCCTTCTCGCCCTCCTCCCTGCGTAAGGCTTTGACGCCCTCCCGACCCCGGTCTATGGTCCCACGGTCCAAACCGCATTGAGCGCTGCCTGCCCATGAACCTCAAGGAACTCGCCCAGAAGCTTGCCCTGTCGCCGACCACGGTGTCGCGGGCGCTGAACGGCTACCCCGAGGTGAACGAGGCCACCCGCAGCCGGGTGATGGCGGCGGCCAAGGAACACAACTACCATCCGAACACCCGCGCCATCCGGCTGGCCACGGGCCGGGCGATGGCGGTGGGCCATGTCATCCCCATCGCGACAAGGCATGAGATCGTGAACCCGGTCTTCGCCGATTTCATCGCCGGCGCGGGCGAGACCTACAGCCGCAACGATTATGACATGCTCCTCTCCGTCGTGCCCGACGAGGAGGAGGAACAGACCTACCGCGCGATGAAGGTGAAAGGGAATGTCGACGGCGTCATCGTCCATTCCCCGCGCGAGAACGACCCCCGCATCCCTCTGTTGCGCGAAATCGGGCTGCCCTTCGTCGTCCATGGCCGCGCGACCGGGACCACGCTCCCCTATTCCTGGCTCGACGTGAACAACCGCCGCGCCTTCCTGCGCGCGACCGAATTCCTTCTGGACCTCGGCCACCGCCGCATCGCGCTGGTCAATGGCCTGGAATTCATGGATTTCGCCATCCGCCGCCGCCGGGGCTATGCCGAGGCGCTCGCGGCGCGCGGGCTGACCGCCGACCCCGCGCTCATGTCCTCCGACGAGATGAGCGAGGTCGCAGGCTTCCGCGCCGCCGAACGGATGCTGCGCCTGCCACGGCCCCCGACCGCCTTCCTCGCCGCCTCGATGATCTCCGGCATGGGCATCCGCCGCGCCGTCGAGGGCGCCGGGCTGGTGCTCGGCCGCGATGTCTCGCTCATCGTTTTCGACGACGATCTCAGCTACATGAAGAACGGCGAGGACAAGCCCATCTTTACCGCCATGCGTTCTTCGGTGCGCGAGGCCGGGCGGCTGGTGGCCGAACTTCTGCTCGACCGCATCGCCAATCCCGACCAGCAGCCTGCCGAACAGCTGCTCGAAGCCGAGCTGGTCGAGGGCGCCTCCACCGGCCCCGCCCCCGGGGGCTGACCCGAAGCGCTTTGATCCCTCTGGTGCGGGACGGCGTTTCCCCGTATCACCAACCGACCCCGAAGCGACGGAACCGGCCCATGACCCTTGCGATCCTTGCCGACATCGGCGGCACCAACACCCGCGTCGCCCTGGCCGAGGGCCGCCATGTCCGCATCGACTCGATCCGCCGCTTCCCGAACGCCGACTATCAGGCGCGCGGGCAGGACATCGCCCAGGTGCTGCGCGACTATCTGGACCAGACCGGGGCCTCGGTCTCGGGCGTCTGCGTCGCGGCGGCCGGGCCGGTGCAGGACGGTGTGGCGGAAATGACCAACCTCGCCTGGGTGATCGACGGCGAGAAGCTGATCCGGGCCACCGGCGCCGCGCGGGTGGCAATCCTGAACGACCTCCAGGCCCAGGGTCAGGCGCTTGGCCATATCCCGGCGGAGAATCTGCGGACGGTGCTGCCGGGGCCCGTGAAGCCCGGGGCAGCGATGCTGGTGGTCGGGCTTGGCACCGGGGTGAATGCCGCCCCCGTCCACCCGCTGCCGCAGGGACGGATCGTGCCGCCCTCGGAATGCGGCCATGTCAACATGCCGGTGCGGACCGAGGAGGATTTCCAGCTGGCCCGTTTCATCGAGGCCCGGCTGAAGGCCGAGGGCGAGGTTCCGCATGCCGGGGTCGAGGAAGTGCTGGCGGGTCGTGGACTGGCCAACCTGCACGCCTTCGCCGCCTATGCCGCAGGCCATCCGGCCAGCCTGACCTCGGCCGAGGTGCTTGCGGCGCTGGACGCGGGCGACGCGACCGCCGCCCATGCCGCGCGGCTTTATGTCCATATCCTCGGCCAGATGCTCTCCGACCTGGCGCTGATCCACCTGCCCTATGGCGGCATCTACCTGATCGGCGGCATGTCCCGGGCGATGACCCCGCATTTCGCTCGTTTCGGGCTGGAAGCTGCGTTTCGCGAGGACCGGCGCGTCGACCTCTTGCGCAAGGATTTCGCCGTCACCGTGGTCGAGGACGATTACGCCGCGCTGACCGGCTGCGCGGTCTATCTGAACAACGCCGCGTAAAGCCTTGATCAGATGGCAAGACGTCCCTTGATGAACTGAAGCGCCACGCCCAGGCCGTCGGGCGCGATGCCGTGGCCGGTGCCCTTCATCACATGGCCGAAGACCTGGAACCCCGCCGCCACCAGCGCATCGCCCGCGCTTGCCAGCTCGGCGAAGGGCACGACCGGGTCCTGGTCGCCATGCATGATCAGGATCGGCGGCTTGACCCGTGCTTCTGCGGCCAGCATCTCGGGTTGCAGAAGCCGGCCGGAGATCGCCACCACCCCGGCCACCGCAATGTCCCGACGCGGGGCGATGTGCAGGCTCATCATCGCGCCCTGGCTGAAACCGACCAGTACCAGCCGGTCGGGCGTCAGCCCCTCCTCTGCCAGTCGGGCATCCAGGAACGCGTTCAGATCCACTGTCGAAGCCTCGATCCCCGCCGCCGCCATCGCCTCGGTCGATCCGTCGAACAGCGGGATCGGGAACCATTGCCAGCCAAAGCCGCCCCCGGCGCAACGCTCCGGCGCATCCGGGGCAACGAAAGCCCCACCCGGCAGATGCGGGCCCAGCACGTCCGCAAGGCCCAGAAGATCGGCCCCGTCCGCGCCGTAGCCATGCAGGAAAACGACAAGCGCCGTGGCCTCGCCCTGCGCCGCACCCTTCCGGCCGAACTGCAACTCGCGCATCACATCACCCCTTCGCGTGCCTTCGCGACCCGGTAGTAGGCCCAAAGGATGCGCGCCGCAACCGACCGCCAGGGCGACCAGGCCTCCGCCATCTGGCGCAGCGCCTTGTCCGAGGGCCGCGCCTCCAGCCCGAAGAGCATCCGCGCCGCCTCCTGCAAGGCGAGATCCCCCGGCGCGAAGACATCCGCGCGCCCCAGTGCGAACATGGCGTAAATCTCCGCCGTCCAGACCCCGATCCCCGGAACCGCGACCAGCGCCTTCACCACATCCGCATCAGAAACACCGCGCAAGGCGTTGAAATCAATGCCAACCTGCGCCAGCGCCCGCCCGTAGCGCGCCTTCTGCCGCGACAGGCCCGCCGCACGCAGATCATCGTCCGTAGCCGCCGCCATCGTCGCGGCTTCGGTCAGCCCAGCCCCTTCCAGCCGCCCCCAGATCGCCCGCGCCGAGGCGACCGAAACCTGCTGCCCCACGATTGCGCGCAGAAGCGCCGCAAACCCGTCCTCCTCGCGCCTGAGAGGCAGGTCGCCCACCAGCGGCAAGGCCCGTGCAAAGGCAGGCTCCCGCCCGGCGAGCCAGTTCGCGCCCTCGGCCACGCAATCCAGCGATGTGATGATCCGCCCCACCATATTTTCTGTCTACAAATATCCCCGCCGGAGGCAACCGCCCTTTCCGCTTGCCGATCCCGATGGGTAGTTCTACCCATGCCGCATGACCAGCGACTCCACCGCCCGCCGCAACGTCCTCGTCCTCGTCGCCGCCCAGGCGATCCTCGGTGCGCAGCTGCCGATGATCTTCACCATCGCGGGACTTGCGGGCTCCAGCCTCGCCCCGAACATCTGCTGGGCCACACTGCCGGTGACGATGATGGTGGTCGGCTCGATGCTGACCGCCACGCCGATTTCGGCCCTCATGCAGCGCTATGGACGGCGGGCCGGATTCTTCTTCGGCGCGGCTGGCGGGGCGATAGGCGCGGTGATCGGCGCCTGGGGCCTTGCGACCAGCAGCTTCCTTCTGTTCTGCGTGGGTGCGCTTCTCTCCGGGGTCTATATGTCGGCCAACGGGTTCTACCGCTTCGCTGCCGTCGACACCGCCTCGGAAGCCTTCCGGCCCAAGGCGATCAGCTGGGTCATGGCAGGGGGGTTGCTCTCCGCCGTCGTCGGGCCCCAACTGGTGAAAGTCACCGCCGACGCCATGGCCGTGACCTTCCTCGGTTCCTACCTGACCGTCATCGTCCTGAACATTCTCGGCTCCTTCCTCTTTCTCGCCCTCGACATTCCGAAACCCAAGCCCGCCGCCGTGGGCAGCCCGCTCGGTCGCAGCCGGGGCGAGTTGATCCGCACCCCGGTGATCCTGGTCGCGATGATCTGCGCCACCGTCTCCTACGCGTTGATGAACCTCGTGATGACCTCCTCGCCGCTGGCCGTCGTCGGCTGCGGTTTCGACAAGGGCAATGCCGCCGACATCGTGACGGCGCATGTCCTGGCAATGTACGCGCCGTCGTTCTTCACCGGCCACCTGATCGCGCGCTTCGGCACCGAGCGGATCATCGCCCTCGGCCTGACCATTCTCGCCGCCGCCGGGGCGGTCGCCATGGCCGGGGTGCAGCTGGAGAATTTCTTCATCGCGCTGATGCTCCTCGGCCTCGGCTGGAACTTCGGCTTCATCGGCGCGACGACGATGCTGACCTCCGCCCAACGCCCCGAGGAACGCGGGCGGTTGCAGGGCCTGAACGACCTCGTGGTCTTCGGCGGCGTCACGCTGGCGAGCTTTTCCTCCGGCGGGCTGATGAACTGCTCCGGCGGCTCGGTTCAGGCCGGGTGGCAGATGGTGAACCTCGCCATGCTGCCCTTCCTGGTGCTGGCCGGCGGCGCGCTGATCTGGCTCTGGCTGCGGCCCGAGGCGCGCCGCGTCTGACGGGCCGCTCTTCGTCGCATTTCCGGCGCTCATCGCTGGCGACGAGAAGACGAAGTCGAACGAGGAGCCGCCGCTACCAGCGCCCCGTGACGGCCTGCCACATTAAGCCCCAGCGCTTCCGCGCCTCGGACAATTCGGGTGAGGATCGCCCGGCAACCACCTGACGCAAAAGCGCTTCCGTCTGCCACCCAGCCAGAAGCGCCGGGGCGACGTCCTTCGGCACGGACTTCCGTCCGGCCCGCGCTTCGGCCAGCTTATCCAGCCCGCGTGTCGCAAGGTCCTGTGCCGAGATGCTCGCTGGCAAAGGCTGCCGCCCTCGCGCCGCCAACTCCGGCACCGCGCGTATATACATAGCCGCCGAGCTGGCCCAGCCATAGGCGCGCACCGCAGCTTCCGCAGCATCCGGTGCGCCCAAAGCCCGGGCCGCCAACCACATCAGCCCGGCGCCGGTGTCTTCCAGATAGTCCGCCAGACCCTCCGCTCCCTCATGCGGGTCGCGGGCAATATCCCAGCGCCGGGCGGCGATCAACCGGTCCAGCACCTCCACCGGCAGGCCGAAATCCCGGATCAGCTCGTGCAGCGGCCCGGCCACTTCATGCGCCCTTGCCGCCCCCGACGCGGCGTTCTCCACCACCTCGCGCCACCATTGCAGCCGCATCTCGGCGATCAGCGGCTCCTGCGTCACCCAGGGGGCGCGGGCGACCTCCAGGTTGAAGGCATAAAGCGGGAAAAGCTGCGCCCGCGCCTCGACCGGGGCGGCCATCACCGCGCGGAACCGGTCTGGGTCGCCCCGTTCCACCAGCGCCGCGCAGGCGGCAACGCTCACTTCGGCGCTCCGATGTCGCGGATCAGCTTCCACTGGATCGCATCGAGCAGCGCCTCGAAGCTTGCGTCGACGATGTTCGCGCTGACCCCCACCGTCGACCAGCGGCGGCCCTGGCCGTCCTCGCTGTCGATGATGACCCGCGTCACCGCCTCGGTCCCGCCATTGGTGATGCGGACCTTGAAGTCCACCAGCTTCATGTCGTCGATGCAGGCCTGATAGGGCCCAAGGTCCTTGGCCAGCGCCTTCGACAATGCGTTCACCGGGCCGCGGTCGCTGCCTGCCTCGTCCATGCTGTCCGAGACAGACATCATCTTCTGCTCGCCGATCTTCACCACCACCACCGCTTCGGAAAGCGAGATCATCCGATCGTACTTGTTCTTCCGCCGCTCCACCGTGACGCGGTAGCGCTTGACCTCGAAGAATTCCGGGCAGAGGCCCAGCTCGCGCCGCGCGACCAGCTCGAACGACGCCTGCGCGCCGTCATAGGCATAGCCCTGATCCTCGCGTTCCTTGATCACCTCGATGATCCGGCCGAGGCGGGCGTCCTTCGGATCGACCGCGATCCCCGCCGCCTCGAGCCGCGCGCGCAGGTTCGACTGTCCCGCCTGGTTCGACATCGGGATGACCCGCTCGTTGCCGACGAGGGCCGGGGCGATATGCTCGTAGGTCGTCGGGTCCTTCAGGATCGCGCTGGCATGGAGCCCCGCCTTGTGGGCGAAGGCTGAGGCCCCGACATAAGGCGCGCTGCGCAGGGGGACGCGGTTCAGGATGTCGTCGAGCATCCGGCTGGTCTTCAAAAGCCCCGCCAGAGCCTCGCGGGTGACGCCGGTGTCGAAGCGGCTGGCGTAGGGCTCCTTGAGGAGGAGCGTCGGGATCAGCGTCGTCAGGTTGGCATTGCCGCAGCGCTCGCCGAGGCCGTTGAGCGTGCCCTGGATCTGCCGGGCGCCTGCCTCGACCGCCGCCAGCGAGTTCGCCACCGCATTGCCGGTGTCGTCGTGGCAGTGGATGCCAAGCCGGTCGCCGGGGATGCCGGAAGCGATCACCTCTGCGGTGACGCGGCCGACCTCGGCGGGCAGTGTGCCGCCGTTGGTGTCGCAGAGGACGACCCAGCGGGCACCGGCGTCGAGGGCGGCCTTCAGGCAGGAGAGGGCGTAGCCGGGGTTGGCGCGGTAGCCGTCGAAGAAATGCTCGGCATCGAACAGGGCTTCGCGTCCCCTCGCGACGAGGTGGCGGATGGAACTGGCGATGGCCTCGCGGTTCTCGTCGAGGGCGACGTTCAGGGCGGTGGTGACGTGGAATTCGTGGGTCTTGCCGACCAGACAGACGGCGGAGGTGCCTGCGTTCAGGACGGCGGCGAGGACGTCGTCATTCTCGGCGGATCTTCCCACCCGGCGGGTCATGCCGAAGGCGGTGAGGGTGGCTTTCGTCTCCGGGGGGGCGGCGAAGAAGTCGCTGTCGGTCGGGTTCGCGCCGGGCCAGCCGCCCTCGATGTAGTCCACGCCCAGCCGGTCGAGGGCGCGGGCGATCTGGGCCTTCTCGGCGGTGGAGAACTGGACGCCCTGGGTCTGCTGGCCGTCGCGCAGCGTGGTGTCGAAGAGGAAGAGGCGGTCGCGGGTCATGGGCGTGTCCACGGTGGACAGAAATTTCGGGTGAGCGATTTCAAGGGGTTGGTCGCGCGCGTTAGGGTGGGCTTAACCACGGTCGAAGCAAAGTCGCAAAATCCTTCGAAGGATTTTGGCAAATTTCTTCGAAGAAATTTGCGGCGCGTGAGAGGCGTCATTGCAGCGCCTCCAGCCGGGCCAGAGCCGCTACTCTCTCCTCCCTCTCGGCCAACGAGATCATATCTGGGTTTTCGTAACGGACTTCCCAATGCTGCGCTGTCTTTTGGGTCACGCGAACGCCCAAACCCAGCAGAGCATCGCGAATTTGGTCTGCGCGCTGCCAGTCTTTCTGATCACGATAATTTGCCCACGCTTGTGCGAGTCGCTTGATCAATGCCCGTACTTCTTCGCTGAAGTCGTCTTGCGTTGGCCAGTCTCCCAGTTTGTTTGTAAGTAATCCAAGCAGATGCGCAGAAGCCGCCAACGAGGGAGCATCCCCACTCTTCGCCAACTCATGCAACACGGCTATCGCGCCTGCCGTGTTGAGATCGTCTGACAGGGCCGCGATCACACGATGATCTGCTTCGCTAGGCTTCACGCCGGTGACGAACTTGCGCCACTTCATCAAAGTTTTTTGTGCTTCAGCTGCCTTCTCGGCCGTCCAGTCCATCGGGCTGCGGTAGTGCGTCATCAGCAGGACAAACCGGATCACCTCACCCGGGATGCCCTGGTCCAGCAGATCGCGCACGGTGAAGAAGTTGCCCAGGCTCTTGGACATCTTCTTCCCCTCGACCTGCAACATCTCGTTGTGCAGCCAGTAGTGCGCGAAATCGCCGTGGGGGTGGGCGCAGGCGCTCTGGGCGATCTCGTTCTCATGGTGCGGGAATTGCAGGTCCAAGCCCCCGCCATGGATGTCGAAGCTCTCGCCCAGCAACTCTTGCGCCATCGCCGAGCATTCGATGTGCCAGCCGGGGCGACCCCTGCCCCAGGGGCTGTCCCAGCCCGGCTCCTCACCCGAGGACGGCTTCCACAGCACGAAATCCATCGGGTCTTCCTTGAAGGGCGCGACCTCGACCCGCGCGCCCGCGATCATGTCGTCGACCGAGCGACCCGACAACTTGCCGTAGTCCTTGTAGGACCGGACGCGGAAGAGCACATGGCCTTCAACGGCATAGGCGTGGCCGGAGGCGATCAGCCCTTCGGTCATCGCGATCATCTGGGCGATGAATTCCGTCGCGCGCGGCTCGACAGTGGGCCGCAGCGCCCCAAGGGCGTCCATGTCGGCGTGATACCAGGCGATCGTCTCCTCGGTGCGCTCATGGATCAGCTCTTCCAGCGTCCCCGGAGCCCCGGCCTTCTGCCGCCGCAGCGCCTCGGCGTTGATCTTGTCGTCGACGTCGGTGAAGTTCCTGACATAGGTCACATGCCCCTCGCCGTAGACATGGCGCAGCAGCCGGAAGAGCATGTCGAACACCACCACCGGCCGGGCGTTGCCGAGGTGCGCGCGGTCATAGACGGTGGGGCCGCAGACATACATCCGCACGTTTTCCGGGTCGATGGGGACGAAGTCCTCCTTCTTCCGGGTCTTCGAATTGGTCAGGCGGATCGTCACCATGTCAGTCGTCCCAAGCGTGCGCTATCACCCCGCGCGGGACCGGCTTTTCATCCAAGGGGAATGACGAAGCGCCCGCGCGACCGAAGTCAGCGGGTAATGCAGCAGATGCGGAGGTTGCGCAATGTCGTCATGGGTGTAGGACATACATCAGCCCCCGACCTCCGCCAAGGGAATTCCGCCATGCAGGACCGCGCCTTCGTCAACGCCTTCTGCGGCAGCTTTCCGGGCGCCGCAGTCAGCCAGCCTTTCGGGCCGGAGCATGATTGCTGGAAGGTCGGCAGCAAGATGTTCGCGATCATCGGCCAGATGGGCGACGGGGTGTCGGTCAAGACCGACCATGTCGAGACCGCTCGGCTGTTGATCGAGACCGGCCGCGCGATCCGCGCGCCCTATCTTCATGCCTCCTGGGCAAGGATTCCCTTCGGGCGGGTGACGGATGACGAGCTGCGCGAACGCATCGCCACCTCTTATGCGCTGATCCGGGCGGGCCTGCCGAAGAAGGTGCAGGCCGCGCTGGGATGAGCCGCGCCCCGCCCTTCCCTGCCCAGGCCTTCAGTCGCCCTGGCGGGTGAAGCTGCCCCGGTTGTCCGGCCCGAGCCCCAGCCAGCCGGCCACGGTCGCCGCGACATGGTTGGTGATCATCGACTTCTGGGTGATGCCCTTGCGGCGGGCTTCCTTCATCCGGGCGCCCGACCAGGCCGGGGTTTCTGCGCGGATCGCGGTGGCGGGTAGAAGCACCTCGCCCGTGCGGGCATCCAGCACCTGCGCGGTGAAGTCGACGTTGTGGACGCCCCAGTCGCTGTTCGACAGTTCCGCCTCGAAGGTCAGGGCGTGGAAACGGGTCACGGTGATCGAAATGATCACCGGACGCGAGCCGCGCAAGCCCTGGGCGCCGCGCAGGACGGCGGCCTGGATGATCTTGCCGACCTGGGCATGGCGGTCGCCAAGCGGGTCCTCGCGCCAGACGATGTCGGCGCGGGGCAAGAGCGTCTTCGCCTCGGACACCACCAGCGTCTTCGGCACCGAAACCCGCACCTCGGCCAGGCGCCAGGATTTCGCCAGGTCGGCGGGGACCGGCGTGTAGTCGGTCTCGAACTTGCCGCCCCCCCCGACGCAGGCGGACAAGAGCAGGACCGAGAGGCCCAGAAGAGCGGAACGGCGGTGCAGTGTCATGGGACCTCTCACAGGATCGGACTTGGGTTTTGTCCAGCATAGCCTTAACGAGATCCGATGGCGGGAAAAAGGAACTTGCGTGGCGGCAAGAGGGTGGAACCTTGCCAGAGTGCACAGGACTGAAGTAATTAACACGTTAACAAAACAGGGGTGAAGGATGGACCACGAAGGCTTGCGGCACTGGTCGAAACGGGCGGCGGACTGGGCGGCGGAGTACCACGCAACCTTGCGCAACCGTCCGGTCAGGGCGCCGCTGGTGCCAGGCGCGGTGGCCCGGCAGCTGCCCCCTGCCCCGCCCGAGGCCGCCGAAGCCATGGAGGCGATCTGGGCCGATTTCGAGCGGATCGTGCCGGATGGCATGACCCATTGGCAGCACCCCCGCTTCTTCGCCTATTTCCCCGCGAATGCCGCCCCGGCCTCGATGCTGGCGGAGCAGCTGGTCAATGCGATGGCCTGCAATGCCTTGATCTGGCAGACCTCGCCCGCCGCGACCGAGGTGGAGCAGGTGATGGTCGACTGGCTGCGCCAGGCCTTGGGCCTGCCGGAAGGGTTTGTCGGCACGATCCACGATTCGGCGACCAACGCGACACTGTCCGCCGTGCTGACCATGCGCGAGCAGGCCCTGGCGTGGAAGGGACTGGACGAGGGGCTGTCTGGCATGCCGGTTCTGCGCTTCTACGCCAGTGCCGAGACGCATTCCTCGGTCGACAAGGCGATAAGGGTGGCAGGCGTAGGGCAGCAGAACCTGGTCAAGGTGGCGACGGATGCCGACAGGGCGATGACCGGCGCGGCGCTTGCGGCGGCGATCGAGGCGGACCGCTCTGCGGGGTTGCGGCCCGCGGGAGTGATCCTCTGCGCTGGTGGGACCAGCGTGGGCGCCTTCGACCGGATCGGCGAGTGCATCGCCGCGGCGAAGGCCGCGGGCCTGCCGGTCCATGTCGACGCGGCCTGGGCGGGCAGCGCGATGATCTGCCCGGAGTTCCGCGATCTGTGGGCGGGCGTCGAGGGGGCGGAGTCCATCGTCTTCAACCCACACAAATGGCTGGGCGCGCAGTTCGACTGTTCCATCCAGTTCCTGAAGGACCCGGGCGCCCAGGTGCGCACGCTGGGCCTGCGGCCGACCTACCTGGAGACGGCGGGGCGCGAGGAGATCGTCAATTTCAACGAATGGACGGTGCCGCTCGGCCGCCGGTTCCGGGCGTTGAAGCTGTGGTTCGTCCTGCGGGCCTACGGGCTGGAGGGCCTGCGGGAGCGGATTCGGAATCACGTCGCCTGGGCGCTGACCGCGCGCGACCAGCTGGCGGCACTGCCGGGGGTGCGAATCGTGACCGAGCCGCGCCTCTCGCTCTTCAGCTTCGCTTTGGAAACAGATGCGGCCACGGAACGGCTTTTGCAGCGGATCAACGACGATGGCCGGATCTACCTGACGCAGACCCGGGTGGACGGGCGCTTTGCGATAAGGGTGCAGGTCGGATCATTTGACTGTTGCGAGGAAGATGTCATGCTGATCGCAAAGACAGTTAAAGAAATGCTTGCATCATGTTCCTCAGAGTATTTGCCGTCGCGCTGACGCTTGCCGCGCCCGCGTTTTCCGAAGATCTTCCCGCCCCGCTCAGCGACACGCTGTCCGATTTCGCCGATGTGCTGGACGCCACCGAGGAGGGTCGGATCACCCGCCTTCTGACCGACACGCGCGCGGCGACCGGGGTGCAGATGGTGGTCGTCACCGTTCCCGGCCTTGCGGCAGAGGGCGGCGCGGGCATGACCATCGAGAGCTATGGCAAGGCGCTGTTCAACGCCTGGGGCGTTGGCGGGGCCGAGCGCAACGATGGTATCCTTCTCCTCCTCGACACGCAGGCGCGAGAGGCCCGGATCGCGCTGGGGTCCGGCTATGACCCCGTCTATGACGGGCGCGCGGCGCGGGTCTTGTCCACTGCCGTCCTGCTCCCCCTGCGCGACGGGCGGTTCGCCGCCGGGATCGAGGCCGGGGTCGCCTCGGCCCGCGACCGGCTGATCACGCCGTTCCTTGCCGGCCAGCCGGTGACGTTGACCGACGGCTTCGAGTCAGAAGCTGAGGACAACGGGTCGGGGGCCGGCACGGCGCTTCTGGGCTTCGGCGCCATCGCCGGACTGGCAGGTTTCGGCATCTGGCGCGGCCGTCGCGCGAACCGGACCTGCCCGAACTGCGGCGCCCAGACGCTCGAGCGCTCGCGCGAGGTGATCCAGCAGCCAACTCGGCAGGAGACCGGCCTCGGGATGCAGCACCTGACCTGCTCGGCCTGCGGGTTTTCCGACCACAAGTCCTATCCGATCAGCTTCAACAGCCGCGATGCCCGCCGGGACAAGAATTTCGGCAGCCAGAATCGCGACCGCGGCAGCCGGGGCGGCGGCTTCGGCGGGGGCCGGTCCTCGGGCGGGGGCGCGACAGGAAAGTGGTAGGAAAATCAGCTTTCCGGGCGGCAATCTTCACGGCCTGCGCGGCCACCTCCGCCGGGGCAGAAAGCCCGCAAGACCAGATGTTCCCCGGCCCCGGCAGCTGCTATGCACGCAGCTATAGCGAGGACCATCTCGCAAAACACCCGGCCCAACGGGTCACGCGCATCGCGATCAGCCCGGATTTCTCCATCGCCGACCCGTTGCTGGGCGTCCATCTGACACTTCGCCTGCGCGGTGTACCTGGCGGCGCATTCGAAGCCTTTGGCTATTGCGAGAATGAGGGCGGAGACACGCTTTATTGCGGGATGGAAGGCGATGCCGGGGGATTCGCGATCACCCCTGCGAAGAATGGCGCGATCCTGATCAAGGTCTCGAGCCTTGGCATGTCGTTCGAGAACGAAACCGGATTCGCCACGCTCGAGCGCAATTCCGGCGATGACCGCAGCTTCCTGTTGCAGCCGGTCGCCTGCCGGTAGGGATGCGGCGCGGGGGGAGCCGCGCCGCAAAAGCCCTGATCAGAACCGAAGTCCGACCTTGGCCTTGATCGTGGTCGCGTCGAAATCAACGCCCGAGGCATCGAAGTCGTCGAAGTTGTGCTGCAGAACCTCGCCGCCCACGGTCCAGCGATCATTCACGGCGTAGTCGAAGCCCAGGCCGTAGACCAGACCGTTGTCCGAAAGATCCGCCCCGCCGACGCTGGCCTTTGCCTGGGCAGCGCCGAGCGTACCGTAGACCAGGCTGTTGCCGATCTCGCGGCCGGCCATCAGTTTCAGCGCGGCAACGCTGTCAAGCTCGTCGCCAGCTGCGGCACCGAGGTCGATCTTGGCCTTGTCCCAGGACAATTCGCCGCCGGCAACCCAGTTGCCCAGATCCCAGCGGTAGCCTGCATGGACACCACCGAGCCAGCCGTTGCCATCAAGGCCCGCACCGTTCGAATCGACGTCGCCATAGCCGAGCTGGGCACCAACATAGGCACCGGTCCAGTCGAGGCCCGGAGCGACATAGGGTTCAGCGGCGGGAACGATGACCGGCTCCTCGGCGACGGCAACAGGGCCGCCCGCGAAGGCGGGGGCGGTCAGGGTGGCGGTAGCGATCAATGCTGCGATAGTTTTCATTTCTGTCTCCTTGTTCTGGCCGACGAAAACCTTCGATCAACCGGAACGGTTCCAGTCGGCTCGGCTAGGGAATGGGGAGTGTTGCGCCCCTGCACAATGGCTCCTCACGCGCGCTTGATGACCCGTGTCCGGTGCGCGCGAGGATGCGCCGAGGAACCCGGGCGCTTTGGGCAAGGCCCCGCTTGTTCCCGCCGCTCAGGCGCGGTCGGCCAAATCCAGCCATTCGGATTCGGCGGCGTCGAGCGCAGTTTGCCGCTCGGCCAGCGCCTCGGTCGCCTTGCGGAATTTCACCGGCTCGCGAGTGAAGAGGCCGGGGTCGGCAAGAAGCGCGGTCAGCTTGCCGATCTCGGCTTCCAGCCGGGCGATCAGCTCGGGCAGGTCGTCGAGGCGCTTCTTCTCGGTGAAGGAAAGACCGCCGGGTTTCGCGGCCGGTTCCGGTTTTGCGGCTGTCACCACCGGGGCCTTCGGCGCGGATTTCGCCGGGGGTTCCACCGGCGCGGGGCGTTGCGCGGCATAGTCCGACCAGCCGCCAGGATAGACCTGCGCCCTGCCCCCGCCCTCCATCGCCACCGTCGCGGTGGCGATCCGGTCGATGAAATCGCGGTCGTGGCTGACGACCAGCACCGTGCCGTCATAGTCGCCCAGAATGTCCTGCAACAGGTCCAGCGTCTCGACATCGAGGTCGTTGGTCGGTTCGTCGAGAATCAGAAGGTTCGAGGGTTGCGCCATCAGCTTGGCCAGCAAGAGCCGCGCACGTTCGCCGCCGGAAAGGCTGCGCACCGGGGCGCGGGCCTGTCTTTCGTCGAAGAGGAAATCCTTGAGATAGGCCACCACATGCTTCGGCGTGCCGCGTACCATGACCTGATCCGAACTGCCCGAGACGCGCATCAGCGGATCGACGGTCAGGTTGTCCCAGAGGCTCGCGTCGAGGTCGAGCCTCGTGCGGGTCTGGTCGAAGACCGCGATCTCCAGGTTGGTCCCCAGTGTGACGGCCCCGGAATCCGGTTGAACTTCGCCGGTCAACATCTTGAGAAGCGTGGTTTTCCCCACGCCGTTCGGCCCGACGAAGGCCACCCGGTCGCCGCGCAATACGCGCAGGTCGAAGCCCTTGACGATCTGCTTGTCGCCATAGGCCTTGGTCAGGCCCTGCGCCTCGATGACCTTCTTGCCCGAGGTCGGCCCTGCGTCCAGCGCAAAGGCCGCCGTGCCCTGCCGCCGGATCTGCGCGCTGCGCTCGGCCCGCAGCGCCTGAAGCGCGCGGACGCGGCCCATGTTGCGCTTCCTGCGCGCGCTGATGCCTTCCACCGCCCATTTCGCCTCGGCCTTGATCTTGCGGTCAAGCTTGTGGCGGGCCTCGTCCTCCTCGGCCCAGACCGTCTCGCGCCAGTCCTCGAACCCCTCGAAGCCCGCTTCCCGGCGGCGCACCTCGCCGCGGTCGATCCAGAGCGTCGCCTTCGATAAGGCCCGCAGGAAGGCGCGGTCGTGTGAGATGAGGACGAAGGCGGCGCGGGTTTCCAGCAGCTCGCGCTCCAGCCATTCGATCGCCTGGATGTCGAGATGGTTGGTCGGCTCGTCCAAGAGCATCAGCTCCGGCGCCTCGGCCAGAAGCTTGGCCAGTGCGGCGCGGCGGCGTTCCCCTCCGCTGGCGGTGGCGACGGGGGTTGTGGGGTCGAACTTCAGCCCCTCGGCCACCACGGCGAGGCGGTAGTCCTGCCCCTCCGGCAGGTTCGAGGCCGCGAAATCGCCGAGCGTGGCGAAGCGCGTCAGGTCCGGCTCCTGCTCCATATAGCCCACGGTCACGCCGGGGGGGACGGTGCGGGTCCCGTGGTCGGGCTCCACCAACCCCGCCATCACCTTCATCAGCGTCGACTTGCCCGACCCGTTGCGCCCCACCAGCGCTATGCGGTCGCCGGGCTGGACGGTGAGCGACAGGTCGTCGAAAACCGGATTGCCGCCGAAGGTCAGGGAAATGCCGGAAAGCTGGAGAAGGGGTGCGCGTGCCATGGCGGCGAGGTAGAGGGGGATTTGACCGGCGTCAACGTTCCGTCATGAAGCGCATGGCAGAAGCGGGCAAACGGAGAAGATCATGGCACCCTTGGACGGCATCCTCATCCTGGACCTCACGCACGTGCTGGCGGGACCCTTCTGCACGCAGAGCCTGCAGGAGCTGGGCGCGCGGGTGATCAAGGTTGAACGGCCGGGAACGGGCGACGACACACGCGCGTTTCCGCCCTTCGTCGCTGGGGAAAGCGCCTATTTCGCCACGTTGAACGCGGGCAAGCAGTCCATCGCGCTGGACCTGAAGGCGCCAGCCGACCGGGCGATCTTCGAGCGGCTGGTCGCGCGGGCGGATGTGCTGGTGGAGAACTACCGCCCCGGCGTGATGGCGCGGCTGGGCTACGGCTGGGAGGTGCTTCACGCGCGACACCCGCGGCTGGTCTATGCTGCGGTCTCGGGCTTCGGGCAGACCGGGCCGGATGCCCAGAAGCCCGCCTATGACATGGTGGTGCAGGCGCGCGGCGGGGTGATGTCGATCACCGGGGAGTCCGCCGGGCCGCCGGTGCGGGTGGGGGCGTCGATCGGCGACATCGTGGCGGGGATGTATCTGGCGCAGGGCGTGCTGGCGGCGCTGTACCAGCGCGAAAGGACCGGCGAGGGCGCCTTCATCGACGTGGCGATGCTGGATTCGCAGCTGGCGATTCAGGAGCACGCGCTGGCCATCGCCTCGGCGACCGGCATTGCCCCCGGCCCGACCGGCGCGCGGCATCCGACGATCACCCCCTTCGCCACCTTCCGCGCGGCGGACGGGTTCGTGGTGATCGCCGCCGGGAATGACGCGATGTTCGGCAGGTTGTGCGCCGTGCTGGGCCTGGAGATCGCTGCCGATCCGCGTTTTGCGACCAACGCCGCGCGCTGCGAGAACCATGCGCTCTTGAAGCGGATGATCGAGACGGTGACGCTGGGCCATCCCGTCGCGCATTGGCTGGCGGTGCTGGATGCTGCGGGCCTTCCGACCGCACGGGTGCAGGACATGGTCGAGGTTCTGGCCGACCCGCAGCTTCACGCCCGCAACATGGTGCTGCCGGTCGCGCCGCAGCCCGGTGGCCCCGCCTTCACCGCGCCGGGCAACCCGATCAAGATGTCCACCCTGCCCGAAAAGGCCGCCCTGCCCCCGGCCCCGCGCCTCGACGGCGACCGGGCGGCGATCCTCGACTGGCTGGACCGGAGCTGAAGCCCGGCGATTTTCCGCAGACACCGCCGCGACAGGCCTGCTATGCAGAGACCATGCCCTATCGCACCCTCGACCCCGACATGATCCTCGCCACCGCCGAGCGGCTGGAGCACCGGATCGCCGACCGCTTCCCCGGACGCGGCCTGTCGCGGGTCGCCGCCGAGATCACCGCGCTCTGCCGCAGCGTGCGGGCCGAAGTGGCGGCCCTCGCCCCGCCGATCCTGTGGCTGCGGGTGGTTCTGGTGCTGGTCATCCTTGGCGGCGGCGCCATCTTCCTCTGGGTCGGCTCCATCGTGCCCTTGAACCAGGTCGGCCGCCAGGCCTTCGCCTCGGTCGAGGGGGTGGAGGCGGCGATCAACACGGCCCTCCTCGCCACGCTGGGCCTGATGGCGCTGGTCCGGCTTGAGGCGCGGGTCAAGCGGCAGCGGGTGGCGCGGGGCCTGCACCAGCTCCGCTCGGTCATCCATGTCATCGACATGTACCAGCTGACCAAGGACCCCGCCGGTCTGGCCCCCGATCTTCCGCCCGGCGAGCCCGCGCCCCGCCGCGAGATGGATGAAGCCGAGATGTCGCGCTATCTCGACTATTGCACCGAGCTTCTCGCGATCACCGGCAAGCTGGCGGCGCTTTATTCCCAGGCGGTGCCGGACGAAGGCGTCGCCAGCGCGGTCAACGACATCGAGCTGCTGGGCGCCAGCCTGTCGCGCAAGATCTGGCAGAAGATCACGCTGATCGACCCGCAGCCCGCCCGAAGAAAGAAGCCGGTGCCGGAATAGGTGCCGCATCTGCCGCTTCCGGTCCTTGCAACCGGCCCGGCGCGGTTTACAACCGCCGAACGCAGGACGACCAGGCCCGGATCCCACCATGACCGATGATGCACTCGTGATCTTCACCCCCTCGGGCAAGCGGGGGCGTTTCGCGCTCGGGACGCCCGTCCTGACCGCCGCGCGGCAGCTGGGTGTAGACCTCGATTCGGTCTGCGGCGGGCGCGGCATCTGTTCCAAATGCCAGATCACGCCGGGCTATGGCGAATTCCCCAAGCATGGCGTCACGGTCGACGAAGACGCGCTGACCGAATGGAACGCGGTCGAGGACCGCTACAAGCGCATCCGCGGCCTGCCGCCCGGACGCCGCCTTGGCTGCCAGGCCCGGGTGATGGGTGACGTGGTCATCGACGTGCCGCCGGAGAGCCAGGTCCACAAGCAGGTCATCCGCAAGTCGGCGACCGAGCGGGTCATGGTGATGGACCCGGCCACCCGCGCCGTCTATGTCGAGGTCGAGGAACCCGACATGCACGAGCCGACTGGCGATTTCGAGCGGCTGGCCCGTGCGCTGGCGGCGCAATGGCAGGTCGAGGAGATCGCAGCCGACCTGTCGGTGCTGCGCCGCTTGCAGCCGGTCCTGCGCAAGGGCGAATGGAAGGTGACCGTGGTCCTGCACAAGGGCAACCACGACACGGTGACGCGGGTGCTGGACATCTTTCCCGGCTTCCACGAAGGCCCGCTTCTGGGCCTCGCGGTCGACCTCGGATCGACCACCATCGCGGCCCATCTCTGCGACCTGACCGATGGCAAGGTGCTGGCCTCGTCCGGCCTGATGAACCCGCAGATCCGCTTCGGCGAAGACCTGATGTCCCGCGTCAGCTATGCGATGATGAACCCCGGCGGCGATGTGGAGATGACCGGCGCGGTGCGCGAGGCGATCAATTCGCTGGCCAGTCAGATCGCCAAGGACGCCAAGGTCGACCCCGCGCTGATCTACGAGATGGTCATCGTCTGCAACCCGGTGATGCACCACCTGTTCCTTGGCGTCGATCCGGTGGAACTGGGTCAGGCGCCCTTCGCGCTGGCGACCTCGGGTTCCCTGTCGCTGGACGCGCGCGACCTGGACCTGACCAACCTCAATCGTTCCGCCCGCGTCTATGTGCTACCCTGCATCGCGGGCCATGTCGGGGCCGATTGCGCGGCGGTGGCGCTGTCGGAAGAGCCGAACAAATCCAAGGACATGGTGCTGATCGTTGATGTGGGCACCAATGCCGAGATCCTGCTTGGCAACGAAAAGCGGGTGCTGGCCTGTTCCTCGCCCACCGGCCCGGCCTTCGAGGGCGCGCAGATCTCCTCCGGCCAGCGCGCGGCGCCGGGCGCCATCGAGAGGGTGGAGATCGACCCGGTGACGAAGGAGCCGCGCTTCCGGGTGATCGGATCGGATCTCTGGTCGGACGATCCGGGCTTTGCCAAGGCGACCAAGTCCAGCGGGATCACCGGTATCTGCGGTTCCGGCATCATCGAGGCGGTGGCCGAGATGCGGCTGGCCGGGCTGGTCGATCCCGGCGGGCTGATCGGCGGGCCGGAGCAGACCGGGTCGCTGCGGTGTGAGCCGCATGGCCGGACCTTCGGCTATCTCCTCCACGATGGCAGCGCCGAGGGCGGGCCGCGCATCGCCGTGCTGCAAGGCGACATCCGGGCGATCCAGCTGGCGAAATCGGCGCTCTACGCCGGGGCGCGGCTCTTGATGGACGAGATGGGGGTCGAGACCGTGGACCGCGTGACGCTGGCCGGGGCCTTCGGCGCGCATATCAGCCCCAAACACGCGATGGTGCTGGGAATGATCCCCGATGTGCCCCTGGAGAAGGTCACAAGCGCCGGGAACGCCGCGGGGACGGGTGCGCGGATCGCGCTCTGCAACGTGGCGGCGCGGAACCAGATCGAGGCCACGGTGCACGACATCCACAAGGTCGAGACCGCGATCGAGCCGCGCTTCCAGGAGCATTTCGTCAACGCCAACGCGATCCCGCATGCGGTCGATCCGTTTCCGAACCTGCGACAGATCGTTCAGCTTCCCGAGGTCAGCTTCAACCCGAAGGCCTCGGGCGAAGAGGGCGGACGCAGGCGCCGTCGGGGCTGACCAAAGCCAACCTTGACGCGCAAGCGCTTGCACTTGCGTCGAAAATCCGTAACGTCTGGCGCATGGATGATCCTGTCGCCGATCTGATCGCGAAATGCGCGGCCCAAGACCGGGCGGCCTTCCGTGCGCTCTACCGCGACAGCTCGGCGAAACTCATGGGCGTGCTGTTGCGTATGCTCAAGGAACGCGCCGAGGCGGAGGATGCCTTGCAGGAGGTCTTTACACGGGTATGGCTGCGCGCCGGTCGCTATGATCCGGCGAAGGGCCGGGGCATGACCTGGCTGATCGCCATCGCCCGCAACCTTGCCATCGACCGGCTGCGCGCCCGGCCGGAAGCCGCTTCGGACGACGGGCTGGATACGGTGCAGGACAACGCCCCCCGTGCCGAAACCCGGCTCGTCGCGCAGGGCGAGGCGCGGCGGATGGCCGACTGCTTCGACCGGCTCGAACCTGACCGGGCCGAGGCGGTGCGGGGCGCCTATCTGAACGGGCTGTCCTATCTCGACCTCGCCGCGCGCCACGCGGTGCCCTTGAACACGATGCGGACCTGGCTGCGCAGGAGCCTCCTGAAGCTGAAGGAGTGTCTGGAGACATGACCGACGCTCCGCTCACCCCGCATGAGGCCGAAGACGCGCTCGCCGCCGAATATGTGCTGGGCGTGCTGGACCTTGCCGAACGGGCCGAGGCCGAAGCGCGGATGAAGCGCGACCCTGCCTTTGCCGCGCAGGTCGCGGAATGGGAGGTCAGGCTTGGCGGGCTGAACGAAGGTTTTGCCGAGGCTCCTGCCCCCGACCTTCTGCCGCAGATCGAGGCGCGGCTCTTTCCAAAGGTGCAACGGCGCCGGCGTGGCGGGGTCCTGGGCTGGCTTGCGGGGGCCGGTGTCGCGGCGGTGCTGGCGCTGGCCTCGATCGCCACCCTGGCCCCGCCGCGGCCCGAGCTGGTCGCGACGCTGACCACCGCCGACCACCGCCTTGCCTATGCCGTCACCCATTTCGGCGAAACCCTGCAGGTGACGCGGGTCGCCGGGGTTCCGGCCGTCGCGGGCCAGGTGCACGAGCTTTGGATCATCGCGCCCGACACCAATCCGGTCTCGCTCGGGCTTCTGGAAGACAAGCCACTGGTCGTCACCTATCCGACCCCGCCTGACGGCTTCGTCTTCGCCGTCACCGTCGAGCCCGCAGGCGGTGCCCCCGGCGGTGTCGCGACCGGCCCGATCATCCTGACCGCCACGGTCGGCGACGCCACCTGATCACAGAAGCGTGATCCCGGCCTTCGGCTGAAACTTCGCCGGAATCCCTCTCGTTCCTTCGGATGTGAGGCGGGAATGACCCCGCCCTTAACCCGAAGGGAGAATCCGATGAAAACCTTGAAACTTGCCACCGCGATCCTGGCGCTCACCACCGGCATGGCGCTGGCCGAAAACCCGATGGTCGGCGGCGCCGCGATGTATGAGGACAAGAACATCGTCGAGAACGCGGTCAACTCGGCCGATCACACCACGCTTGTCGCCGCCGTGCAGGCCGCGGGCCTGGTCGAGACGCTGCAGGGCGACGGCCCCTTCACCGTCTTCGCGCCGACGAACGAGGCCTTCGCCAAGCTGCCCGCCGGCACGGTCGAGACGCTGCTGAAGCCCGAGAACAAGGACCAGCTGGTGAAGATCCTGACCTGCCACGTCGTCGCGGCCAATGCGATGGCGGCGGATGTGAGCAAGATGGTGATGGATGACGGCGGTGCCCACACCGTCAAGACCGTCGGCGGCTGCGAGTTCACCGCGATGGAAAAGGACGGCAAGATCATGATCAAGGACGGCCAGGGCAACGTGGCCAACGTCACCATCGCCGACGTCAAGCAGAAGAACGGCGTGATCCATGTGATCGACACGGTGCTTCTGCCCGCGATGTGATCCGCCGCAGCCACTATCGGGCCTCGGGGTGGTCCCTCATCCCCTGACCCGGACCTGTTGCCGTGGGTGGTGCAAGGTCCCCTTCTTCCAGCCTTCGGCACGGGTAGGGTCTTCGGGCATGTCCCGAAGACCTTTTCCGTTGCGAAGGTTGACCGTGCGGGAGGGACTGCCCTAGGCTCGCCCGATAGTTGTTGCCTTGGAGAGCCCCGACATGCGTATTTTCAAGACGTTCTTTGCCGCCCTGCTGGCCCAGGGCCTTCTGGCTGCGCCGCTTCTGGCCGAGGGCAAGTCGATCATCGTCCTCGATGCATCGGGCTCGATGTGGGGCCAGATCGACGGCCGCCCCAAGCTGGAAATCGCGCGCGAGGCGCTGGGGTCGGTGCTATCGGGCCTCGACCCCGCGACCGAGATCGGCCTGATGGCCTATGGCCACCGCGAGAAGGGCAGCTGCGAGGATATCGAACTGGTCGTCCCGCCCGCCGCCGGCACCGCTCAGGCGATCACCGATGCCGCCAATGCGATGAAATTCCTCGGCAAGACGCCGCTGACCGAAGCCGTCCGCCGCGCCGCCGCCGAGCTGAAATCGACCGAGGAGAAGGCCACCGTCATCCTGATCACCGACGGGATCGAGACCTGCGAGGCCGACCCCTGCGCGCTCGGGGCCGAGCTGGAGGCCTCGGGCGTCGACTTCACCGCGCATGTCGTGGGCTTCGGCCTGACCGCCGAGGAAGGCGCGACGGTCGCCTGCCTGGCCGAGAACACCGGCGGGAAATACATTCAGGCCAAGGATGCGGGCAGCCTGGTCGAGGCGCTCAAGACCACGGTCGCCGTGGTGGAACCGGAACCTGTGCCGGAACCCGAACCGACCCCGATGGTGTTGGAAAAGAACTTCGATCCGGTCATCGTCCTGGCCGAGGGGCAACCCGAACCCGCCGACGAGATCGTCGACGACGCCTATGTCACCCTGCGCCTTGTCCTGCCCGACGGTGCGCTGTCCGACGAGACGATCTCCGTCTACGGCCGCCAGACCGAACTTGTCCCGCCCGGGACCTACCGCATGTTCACCGAGTTGAACGACGCCAAGGCCGAGCAGGAGGTGACGATCACCGCCGATGCACTGGCCCAGCCGGTCGCGAACCTGAACGCCGGGGTGCTGAACCTGAAGCTCTACGCCTATCAGGGCGGCGAGATCGCCTCTGAAGCCTTCTGGGAAGTGCGGGGTCCGAACGATGTCTCCGAATCCGGCTACGGCCAGGCGCTGCATGTCTTCCCGGCGGGTGAGTACAGCTTTCTCGCCAGCCTTGGTGCGGCCAAAGTCGAAGAAACGCTCACCTTCGAGGCGGGCAAGCAGATCGACAAGGACGTGATCATCGGTACCGGCCTCGCCGTGGTGGATGCCACCTATGCCGAGGGGGTGAAGGTCGAAGGCGGCGACCATTTCGTCGAAATCTTCGGGGCGGCGAAGGACATCGACGGCAACCGCAAGTCGGTGGGCTACACCTATGGCGCGGGCGCGAAGTTCGACCTTCCGGCGGGCGATTATGTTGCCGTCGTCACTCTGGGCGCGGCCAAGGTCGAGGTGCCGTTCACCGTCAAGGTGGGTGAGCGGACCGAGATCACAGCCCCTCTCAATGCCGGGGTTGCGGCCTTCACCACGCCCACCGACGAGTTCATCGAGGTGCTGGCGGCAAAGCCCGACATCAACGGCGACCGCGCGTCCTTTGGCTACAGCTACGGCCCCTCGTGGCAGACCACGCTCCCGGCGGGGGACTATGTGGTCAGGGCCAGCAAGGATGACAAGCAGTCCGAGACACCGCTGAGCGTGAAGGCAGGCGAACGCACCGAACTGGCGCTTACCCTGCCCTGACCCCGCATGAAAAAGGCCGCCCGATGGGGCGGCCCGTTTCCTGATTATTCCGCCGATTTCTTCGGCGGCTCGCCGTCCGGTTTGCCTTCGCCCTTGGGCTTTCTCGGCCCGCGCGGACGCCGGGGCGCGCGCTCTTCCTTCGGTGCGGCTTCTTCGGTTGCCACTGCCGGTTCGGGCTCGGGCCGGGCGCGAGGCGCGGATTCCGGCGTCTCGATCAGGCCGGTGTCGTCGCCCGCATCCAGTTCGATGACGTCGCTCGCCATCGGCTGCTCCTCGGCGGGGAAGCTGCGCTCCTCGCGATAGTCGCGGTTGAAGTCCTGCCGCCGCTCGCCCCGCTCCTGCCGGTCGTTCCGGTTGTCGCGACTGTCACGATTGTCGCGGTCGCGCCGCTCCTGGCCCTCGGGACGGTCGCCGCGCGGCTGGCCCTGTTGCCCACCGTTCTGGCCGCCGTTCTGGCCACCCTGGCCCTGCTGCCCGCCGTTCTGCTGGTATTGCTGCTGCCGCGCCTCCTGCTCGGCGGCCATCTCGCGCGTCGCCTCGGCCAGCATTCTTGTATAGTGCTCGGCGTGCTGGAGGAAGTTCTCGGCCGCCACGCGGTCGTTCGAGAGCTGTGCATCGCGGGCGAGCATCTGGTACTTCTCGATGATCTGCTGCGGCGTGCCGCGCACCTTGCCCTCGGGGCCCGAGGAATCGAAGACGCGGTTGATGATGTTGCCGAGGGTGCGCGGGCGGTTCTGGTTGGAACGCGAGCGTTTCTTGGAGGAGCGCATCTGGTCCTTATGATGGCTTTGGCCTGCGACCGCCGCCCCTCATGGGCAGCAAAATCAAGGTCAGCAGGGCCGGGGCAATGCGTCAGGGGCAGGTGGGAACCCGCGCCCGACAGGGGCCACTAATCACAGGCGGACCCATGTGACAAGGGAAAACTGCGGAATTCCGGGGAAATCGGCGGGGTCAGGCACAACCGCAACGATCACCGCCGGGCTTGCGCGCCACCACCACCCGGTCGCGCCCGTCCATGTCGGGCAGGATACGGATGTCCTCGAGCCCCGCCGCCCGGAACAGAGCGCCGACCGCGTCGCCCTGGCTCGGCCCGATCTCGACCAGAAGCCGCCCGCCCGGCATCAGCCGCGCCGGGGTGCCCCGCGCGATGACCCGGTAGGCCTCCAGCCCGTCGCCGCCGGGGGTGAGCGCCAGATGCGGCTCCCAGTCTCGGACCTCGGGGGCGAGGCCTGCCATTTCGTCCGCCGCGATATAGGGCGGGTTCGAGACGATCAGGTCGAAGGCGCCCGAGACGCTTGCGAACCAGTCCGACCGCAGGAACTTCGCCCGACCCTCCAGCCCCAGGTCGGATGCATTTCCGCCGGCAACCGCAAGCGCCGCCTCGGAAATATCGACGCCCACCCCCCGCGCCATCGGCATGCCCATCAGGCAGGACAGCAGGATGCACCCCGTCCCCGTGCCAAGATCCAGCAGCTTGAGGAACGGTTCCGCCAGCGCCTCGGCCACCAGCGCCTCGGTATCGGGCCGCGGGTCCAAAGTGTCGCGGGTGACGCGGAAGCTGAGGCCCCAGAACAGCCGCCGCCCGGTGATCTGCGCCACCGGCTGCCGGGCCGCGCGCGCCGCGAGTGCCGCCTCGAAGGCTTGATCCTGCACCTCGGTCATTTCCTCGGGCAGGTGCAGCGTCAGTCTTTCGGGCAGGACCCCGAGCGCATGGGCGAGCAGCACCCTTGCATCGCGCGCCGCGCCCTCCACCCCCGCCGCGTCCAGCCGGGGGATGGCCAGCCGCAGCGCGTCGGACGCCTTCACCCGTCCATCTCCGCCAGCCGTTCCGCCTGGTCATGCGCCACCAGCGCGTCGATGACCTCGCCCAGGTCGCCGGCCATGACCTGCGGCAGCGCGTAAAGCGTCAGGTTGATCCGGTGATCGGTCATCCGGCCTTGCGGGAAGTTGTAGGTGCGGATGCGCTCGCTGCGGTCCCCGCTGCCAACCTGCGACTTCCGGTCTGCCGCGCGTTCGGAATGCAGCCGCTCCCGCTCCGCCTCGTAAAGCCGCGAGCGCAGCACCTGCATCGCGATCTCGCGGTTGCGGTGTTGCGATTTCTCCGACGACGTGACCACGATCCCGCTCGGCAGATGGGTGATCCGCACGGCGGAATCCGTGGTGTTCACATGCTGCCCCCCTGCCCCCGAGGACCGCATGGTGTCGATCCGGATGTCCGAGGCCGGGATGTCGATGTCGACCTCCTCCGCCTCGGGCAGCACCGCCACCGTCGCGGCGCTGGTATGGATACGCCCCTGCGCCTCGGTCTCGGGCACCCGCTGGACGCGATGCACGCCGGATTCGTATTTCATCCGGGCATAGACCCCCTCGCCCTGGATATGGGCCGAGAATTCCTTCAAGCCCCCGACCTCGCCCGCCTGCTCGCTGATCACCTCGAAGGTCCAGCCCATGCGCTCGGCATAACGCTGGTACATCCGCGCCAGATCGCCCGCGAAAAGCGCCGCCTCGTCGCCCCCGGTGCCGGGCCGGATCTCGATGATCGCCGGGCGCGTATCGGCGGCATCCTTCGGCAGAAGCGCCAGCCGCAACGCCTGCTCCATCTCCGGGATGCGGGCCTTGAGCCGCGGCAGCTCCTCCTCGGCCAGCGCCTTCATCTCGGGATCGGCCAGCATCGCCTCGGCCTCGGCGAGGTCGTCCAGCGCCTGCCGGTAGGCGTGGATTTCCTCCACCACCGGCTTCAGCTCGGTATACTCCCGGCTGATCCGTGCGATCTCCGAGGGCGCCGCCCCCGCGTTCAGCTGCGCCTCGAGGAACTCGAAGCGTTCGGTGATCTGGGCAAGCTTGTCCAACGGAACCATGTGGCGGGTTTCGCCCGGATACCCGCAAGGGTCAAGGGGCCGCCCCCGCCCCCATATTTCACATTGGCCGAAATATCCCCGCCGGAGGCATCCCCGATCCGCAGGGCGCTACCGCTGCGTCCGCGCCCAGTGGTAAAGGCAGATCAGCTCATAGGCGACATGCGCCCCGGCAATCGCCGTCGCTCCGGTGGTGTCATAGGGCGGCGAGACCTCCACGATGTCGCCCCCCACCATGTTGATCCCGGCGAGGTCTCGCAAACAGGCCGCCGCCTGCCACGAATGCAACCCGCCCCAGACCGGCGTCCCCGTCCCCGGCGCGGCGGAAGGGTCAAGGCAGTCGATGTCGAAGGTCACATACGTGGCCCCGTCGCCCACGATGTCCTTCGCCTTCGCCACCGCTGCCGCCACCCCCTTCTCATGCACCTCGCGCGCGTCGATGACATGGACGCCCAGGTAATCCTCGGTCGTCGTCCGGATGCCGATCTGGACCGAGCGCTTCGGGTCCACCAGCCCGGTCTTCACCGCCTTGTACAGCATCGTCCCGTGGTCGATCCGCGCCAGGTCATCATCGGGCCAGAGGTCGGAATGCGCGTCGAAATGGATCACACTCAGGGGTCCGAACTTTTCCGCATAGGCCTTCAGGATCGGATAGGTGATGTAATGGTCGCCCCCCAGCGTCACCGTCCCCGCCCCTGCCGCCAGGATGGTGCGGATATGCGCCGTCAGCGTGTCGGGGAAATCCGCGACCTTCGCGTAATCGAAGGCGAGGTCGCCGTAGTCGATGATCGCCATCTCCTCCAGCGGGTTCGTCGGCCAGCCATGGGGCGGGTCGTAGGGCTGAAGCGAGGACGCCTCGCGGATCGCGCGCGGGCCGAAGCGCGTGCCCGTCCGATGCGTCACCGCCTGGTCGAAGGGCACGCCCGTAATTGCGAGGTCCACCCCGGTCAGGTCCTTCGTATAGGTCCGCCGCAGAAAGCTCGTCGCCCCGCCGAAGGCGTTTTCAAAGGCATAACCCCGGTTGCCTTTCCGGGTGAAGGCCGTATCGACCTCCGTCTTCGCGTCTTCAAGGGCCATGATGATCTCGGGTCTTCTCGGCGCAGTCGTTCAGCGGAGACGCGCGGATCCGGTGCAGGCAGGAAACCCCTGCCCCGCCCGCATGTCAAGCTTTGATCAAATCACCCGATCCGGTGGCCTTCCCGCACCAGTTCGTCCGTCACGCCGCGGATCGCACGCTCCAGCGTCTCGACCACGAAATCCACTTCGCCCTTCGTGATCGTCAACGGCGGCGACATCACGTTCAGATGCCCGATGGGCCGCACCATCAGCCCCATCGCCTCGGCGGCATCGCTGATCCGCTTCGATTCATTCACCCCGTCCGGCAGCGGGTCCTTGGTCGCTTTCGAGGCCACATTCTCCACGCAGACCATCAGCCGCCGCCCGCGCACCTGCCCCACCAGCGGCAGCGCCTCCAGCCGCTTCAGCCGATCAAGGAAATAGTCCCCCACGACCGCCGCGTTTTCCAGCAAGCCCTCGTTCTCGGTGATCTCGATCGATTTCAGCGCCGCTGCACAAGACACCGGATGGCCGGAATAGGTAAACCCGCTGGTGAACCACCGCTCCCCCTTCGCCGCCATCGCCTCCCAGATCCGGTCGCTGAAGATCAGCGCCCCCAGCGGCAGGTAGCCCGAGGTCAGCCCCTTGGCGCAGGTGATCATGTCCGGCACCACGCCGAACTCCGCCTCGCTGGCGAACCAGTGGCCGAGGCGACCGAAGGCCGTCACCACCTCGTCGGCGATGAACAGGATGTCGTGGCGCCGACAGACCTCTCCCATCCGGCGCAGATAGCCCTCAGGCGGCACGATCACCCCGCCCGAGGCCTGGATCGGCTCGGCGATGAACCCGCCGATCCGGTCGGCCCCCACCCGCCCGATCAGCGCCTCGAACTCGGCCACCAACCAGTCGCAGAACTCTGCCTCGCTCATCCCTTCCGGGCGGCGATAGGGGTTCGGCGGGGTGAGGTGGTGGATACCGTCCTCCTTGTAGCGGAACTCGGCCACCCGGTCGCCGGGCCGCTTGCCCACCGATTGCGAGAGGTAGGTGGAGCCGTGATAGGAATGGTCCCGCGCCACGATGTCGGTCTTCTCGGGCCTGCCCATGCAAGTCTGGTAGTACCAGACCATCCGCACCGCAGTATCCACCGCCGTCGACCCGCCCGTGGTCAGATGCACCCGGTTCAGATCGCCCGGCGCCAGCGCCGCGAGCTTCGCCGAAAGCCGCGCCGCAGGCTCGTTCGTCACGTCGACGAAGCTGTTGGCAAAGGCTAGCCGTTCCGCCTGATCGGCAATTGCGCGCGCCATGTCCTTGCGGCCCAAGCCGACGTTGGTGCACCACATGCCGCCGACCGCGTCCAGATAGCGCCGCCCCTCCGCGTCCCACAGATAGCACCCCTCGCCCCGCGCGATGACCAGGCTGCCCTCCTTCTCGAACGGCCCGAAATTCGTCCAGGGATGCAAGGAATGCGCCCGGTCCATCTCCCACAGATCGGCGGGGGAACGGCTGTTCGGCAGGTCGAGGGTCATGGTTTTCTCCGGTCACTGACTGCGCAGTCAATGTAGCAGTTTGATCAAAACTCGGCCAGCCCCCTGTTTGTTCCAAAGTTAGCGGTGGGGCAAGATGTAGTGTCCAAAGGTTGATGAAGCCCCATCAGGACCCCGGCTCAACCACCGACATCCGCCAAACCCGATTCGGCAGTTTCATGCTGGCCCAAATATCCCCGCCGGAGGCATCCGACACCGGCCACCGGGTGCCGCAGGTCAGAACAGCTTCTGCTTCGCCTTCGCCACGCTGAACCCGCGCCCTTCCGCATTGGTGCAGGTCATCCCCGTCTTGGACGAGACGCAGGAGATGCCACCCAGCGACACCGCCTCGCCATAGGGCAGCACCGGATTCCCTGGGTCACGCACCGTGTCGCCGACGCAGAGGAGCTCGCCCTTCCCCGCCGCGCCGACACCGAACGCCATGCCCCAGTCCTGCTCGCAGCCGGCCGGGCGCTTTGTGTATGTTGGCGTGTAGGACCGCAGGTCGCAACGCGCCTCGGTACGGCCGTCGAAGGTATACATCGCGCAGTGGATGTTCCCCGTCGGCGACTGGAACCCGAAATAATCGTCGGCAAGGGCCGGGGTTGACGCCAGCAGCGGCAGCATCGCAACTAGAAGGGCTTTCACACCGGACTCCTCTTTCTCGCAAGGATCAATGACAGCACCTTAGCTGCGAGCACTGTTTCCGCCTAGCTCCGGATTGCCTCACCCCCATGTCGCGCCTCCTGCCCGCCGCCCTCGCCTATGTGCTTCCGGTCTTTGCCGCGGCCTTCGTCCTCGGGGCGCTGCGCGTGACGGTCCTCGCGCCGAAGGTGGGCCCGCTTGCCGCGGTGGCGATCGAGGTGCCACTGGTCCTCGCGCTGTCCTGGGTTGTTGCGGCCCGCGTGCTCCACCGCTGGCCGCAGCCGTCGCCGCTGCTCTGCGTCGGACTTGGCGCCCTGGCCTTCGGTATCCTGATGCTTCTGGAACTCGCCACCGCGCTGGCCTTCGGCCAGGGCGTGACGCAATTCCTGGCCGCCATGACCACCCCGCCCGGCGCGCTCGGCCTGGCGGGTCAGATCGGCTTCGGGCTGATCCCGCTGGTCCGTCAGGCCAGCGGCTGAGCCCGTTCCACCAGCCGGGCGAAGAAACTCGCGCCGACTGGCGCCGCCTCGTCGTTGAAGTCGAAGGCCGGATGGTGCAGCCCCGCCCCCGGGCCCGTGCCAAGGAAGAGGTAAGCCCCCGGCCGCGCCTCCAGCATGTAGCTGAAATCCTCCGACCCCATCTCGCGGCCCGCCCGCGCATCCACCGCCTCGGCGCCCGAGACCTCGCGCGCCACTTCAGCGGCGAAATCCGCCTCTTCCTCGTGGTTGATCGTCGCCGGATAGCCCCAGTCATAGTCGATCTTCGCCGTCACCCCATAGGCCGCCGCATGACCCTCGACGATCTCGAAGAACCGCTTCTTCAACAACGCCCGCACATCCGGCTTGAAGCAGCGGATCGTCGCGGAAAATGTCCCGTCCTCGGGGATTATGTTGGACGCCGACCCGGTATGGATCATCGTGACCGAGATGACCGCCTCGTCCAGCGCATAGACGTTCCTCGGGATGATCGTCTGCAGCGCCTGCACCATGCCGACGATCGCCACCACCGGATCGACGCATTCATGCGGCGTCGCCCCGTGCCCCCCGCGCCCCGTGACCCTGACCACCGCCGTGTCGACCGAAGCCATCAGCGGCCCCGGCGTCGTCTGGAAATGCCCGAAGGGCACGTTCGGCGCGTTGTGGATGCCGTAGACCTGGCCGATCCCGAAGCGGTCCATCATCCCCTCCTGCACCATGACCTGGCCCCCGCCGCCATCCTCCTCCGCCGGCTGGAAGATCAGCGCCACGGTGCCCGCGAAATTCCGCGTCTCCGCCAGATACTTCGCCGCACCCAGAAGCATCGTCACATGCCCGTCATGGCCGCAGGCATGCATCTTGCCGGGTACGGTGCTGGCATGGGCCGCCCCGGTCAGCTCCTCGATCGGCAGCGCATCCATGTCGGCGCGCAGCCCGATCACCGGCCCCTCACCCCGCCCCCGGATCAGCGCCACGATCCCGGTCTTCGCGATTCCCCCGTGGATCTCGTCCACCCCGATCTCGCGCAGCCGATCCGCGATCCAGGCCGCCGTGTCGTGGCAGTCGAACGCCAGTTCCGGGTGCTGGTGCAGATACCGCCGCCACCCCTTCATTTCCTCGGCGTAAGAGGCGATACGGTTCAGAACGGGCATGTCAGACTCCTCCGGACGTTGCCTTTGATCAAATCGCAAAACCCCGGTGGCCGCAATGACCCAATCCCGCCTTGACCGCGATGCCAGCGACCGACTCATCCACAACGGCGCAGGCATCGAACGGCTCCTGGAAATCATGGCCCGCCTGCGCGACCCGGAAACCGGCTGCCCCTGGGATATCGAACAAAGCTTCGCCACCATCGCCCCCTATACCCTGGAAGAAGCCTTCGAGGTCGCCGACGCCATCGACCGCCAGGCCTGGCCGGACCTGAAGGGAGAGCTGGGCGACCTCCTGTTCCAGACCGTCTATCACGCCCGGATGGCGTCGGAGGCCGGGCATTTCACCTTCGCCGAGGTGGTCGAAACCATCTCCGACAAGATGGTCGCCCGCCACCCCCATGTCTTCGGCGATCAAAGCCGCGACAAGACCGCCGAACAGCAGACGCAGGACTGGGAGGCGCAGAAGGCCGCCGAACGCGGCGCCTCCCGCACCCTCGACGGCATCGCGCAAAGCCTGCCCGCCCTCACCCGCGCGCTGAAACTCCAGAACCGCGCCGCCCGCGTCGGCTTCGACTGGCCCTCGACCGGCGAAGTCCTCGACAAGCTCACCGAAGAAGCGCGCGAGGTGGTCGAGGCCCGCGACACGCTTTCCCACGACCATCTCACCGAGGAAATCGGCGATCTCCTCTTCGTCATGGCCAATCTCGCCCGCCACCTGAAGGTCGACCCCGAGGCCGCGCTGCGCACCGCCAACGCCAAGTTCACCCGCCGCTTCGCCCGGATCGAGGACTGGCTCGCCGAAGCAGGCCGCAAACCCGCCGACAGCGACCTCGCCGAGATGGACGCTCTCTGGAACCGCGCCAAGGCCGAAGACAAGGCGTCGCGCTGACCGCCCGCGGGGCGTCGCTCACAATTCCGACAACTTCACTCAGGCACTTGACCCATCGGCCCCGCTCCGTTTAAGCGGGGAGCGAAACCCGACAAAAGGAGTCAGTCATGTTGCGTCTTTCCACCCTCGCCCTTCTTGCCTGCTCCACTCCGGTTCTCGCCCAGGAAATCAACGTCTATTCCCACCGCCAGCCCGAGCTGATCCAGCCCCTCGTCGACGCCTTCACCGCCGAGACCGGGATCAAGGTCAACGTGGCCTTCGTCGACAAGGGCATGGCCGAGCGGCTTCAGGCCGAGGGCGACCGCTCGCCCGCCGATCTCGTTCTCACCGTCGACATCGCCCGCCTGATGCAGATCGTCGATGCGGACGTCACGCAAGCCGTGCAGTCCGACGTGCTGGAGGCCAACATCCCCGCCGAACTGCGCGACCCGAACGACCACTGGTTCGGCCTGACCTCGCGCGCCCGCGTCGTCTACGCCTCGAAGGACCGCGTCGGCCCCGGCGAGGTCACCACCTATGAAGACCTCGCCTCGGACAAGTGGAAGGGACGGCTCTGCACCCGTTCGGGCCTGCATGACTACAACGTCGCCCTCCTCGGCGCGATGATCGTGCACCATGACGAGGAAGCCGCGACCAGATGGGCCGAGGGGCTGAAGGCCAACCTCGCCAAGAAGCCCGACGGCGGCGACCGCGACCAGGTCAAGGCGATTGCGGCGGGCGAATGCGACATCGCGCTCGGCAACACCTACTACATGGGCCAGATGCTCGCCGACCCCGAGCAGAAAGCCTGGGCCGAAACCGTGAACATCGTCTTCCCGACCTTCGAGGGCGGCGGCACGCACCTGAACATCTCGGGCGTCGCCATGACCAAATCCGCCCCGAACAAGGAAAACGCGCTGAAGTTCATGGAATGGCTCTCGGGCGACCATGCCCAGAAGATCTATGCCGAGACCAACTACGAATTCCCGGTCAAACCGGGCGTCGAGCGGTCCGATCTGGTGAAAAGCTGGGGCGAGTTCACCCCCGACGCGACGCCGCTGGCCGAGATCGCGGCGGCCCGTGCCGCGGCGCTGAAGATCATGGAAACGGTCGACTTCGACGGCTGATCCCACCCGTAGGTCGGGGCGTGCCCCGACTCCCTTGCAAGAGCGCGCCCCGGCGCGCTCTTTTCAGTTGCAGGTGATCAGCCGCGTGAAGGCCTGTGCCTGTTCGGCCAGCACCTCCGGCGCCATCCCCGGCCCTGCCCCACCGATCACCGGATCGACCCCGTTCTGCGCCAGGAACAGCTTGGCGATCTCGCCGCGTATCGCGAAGTTCACGTTCTGCGGAATGTCATCGTAGGCCTTGAGCGCATAGGCGATATCCAGCTTGGCCACCACCACCCCGACAACCTGACCCGCCGCATTGATCACCGGCCCGCCCGAATTGCCCGGCTGGACCGGGGCCGAGATCTGCATGTTGATGCCGTCGCCGCCCATCCCCTTCAGGCTGGTGACCGACCCGCGGGTCACGTTTAGACCGCCGAGCAGGTCGGGCAGCGGATAGCCCGCCACCGTGACGTCCGAATTCAGCCGCGCGGGATCGGCGGCAAAGCTGGCCGGCTTGGCGTGCGACAGGGCAGGCACCCGCAACAGGGCCAAGTCGAAGACCGCATCTTCCGCCACCACGCTGGCCGGTTCGCCATCCACCGACAGGCTGGCGCAGCCCGAGACGACATGCTGGTTCGTCAGCAGATACCCGTCCTCGGACACGATGAACCCGGTCCCGAACCCCACCGCATGGGGGCCGGAGGCCGCCACCGTTTCCCCTCCCGTGTCTGGAACCCGTGCGGAAGGTGCCGGGTCCGGCGTCTCGCGCTCGTCCATGATCCGGGCCAACGTCTCGATCCCGGTGGCCAGTCGCCCGGAAGAAACTCCGATGGCCGGAGCATAGCCCGGCGCGATGCTTCCGGTGATGGCGGCAAAGGCCCCGGCATCGCTGTCGGCTGCGGCGATCATCAGTGTCGACCAGCTGCCGCCCCGGTAATCCGATCTGGTGTACAGGCTGATCCCGCCCGAGGTCCGCGCCGAGGTGATCCACAACAGCGGGCGGCGCACTGTGTAGACCTCTCCGATGGCCCTGCCTGCCGTGTATTCGTGATACCCTTGTGCGGCGCGGCCATTGTCGATGGTCATCGAATAGCCAATCGACCGGCCCCGCACGTTCAAGTTGACGAAGACATCTGACGGCGCGCCGTCGATCAGGGCGGCGGTCGGAACCAGGAACGACATGTCCAGCGCCGAGTTGTACTGCCGCTCCCAGCCTTCCGCATCAAGCGCCTCATAGGCGTCGAGCGCAGCGAACAGCGCATCCGCGTTGGTCACGATTGATGTGCCGCCATTGGCCAGCGTGTAGCGCTCCAGCGCCCGCTGGCTGGCCTGGCCCCAGGCCCCGTCGATCATGCCGTTGTAAAAGCTGGCAAAGGCCAGCCCGACCTGAAGGAAGCGCTTCTCCTGCTCGGTCAACTGGCGGGCGTCGAATTCCTGGCCCAGTTCCTCGGCAGTATAGGCCGACAGCGGCCCGATGGGCAGGACCAGAAGCAGGACAAGGATCAGCGCACGCATGTCGTTTCTCCCGGTGGCAGAGCCAGTGGCATGTCCCCGACCAGATCAGGCCAAATGGGCACGATTGTGGAAGGCTTCGGGTTTTTCCCGGCCTGCCGGGTCGGCTCACCCCCCGAACACCCCCGTCCAGACCATCCCCAGCCCGACCAGCGACCCGGCCCAGCCCAGGGTCAGAAGCCAGCCGCCAAACCGCGACACCACTGGCACGTCTTCCGCTGTCGCCTGGGTCTCCACGCCCACCCAGCGCAGCCCGTGCCGCAACCAGCCCAACCGCACCCCGGCCCGGGCCTGCGTCGCGCCAATCCCGGCCCCGATCACGAGGTTGAGCAAGACACGGGTCAACTCTGCAATCCCGCTCGCCTGCACCAGCGCCCCGCCGCCGACCATCAGCCCGACCCCGCCGAACCCCACCCAGAGCCGCCGCGCCTCGCCCAGCCAGGCCCCGACCAGCCATTCGCTGCCGAACACGGCGCCGACGAGAAGGGCAATCGACAAAAGCGCGTGCATGAAGGTCCCCTTGCAAACCTGTTTGCGCGGGACCCTAGCCCATCGACGACACGGAAACAGGTCTGAAATCCCTGCCCCAAACCTTTCCAGTTCCTTAACGTCCGCAAACAACCCTTTGATTCCAAACGCTGCGATTTTCTGTCCACCGTGGACAGCTACCCCATGAACTCCACTGACAAGACTGTCGGCAGATGCTTGGCGACCTCCTGCCACGTCTCCCCCTCATCCCGGCTGAGGTAAACCGACCCCGAGTTCGTCCCGAAGGCCACCCCGCCCTCCGTCGAGGCCATCCCCTGCCGCAGCACCGTGAAGAAGCAGTCCCGCTCCGGCAATCCCTCGCCCTTCCCCGCCCAGCTCTCGCCCCCGTCCTCGGTCTTCCAGACCATTGCCCTCGCATCCACCGGATACCGCCCCGAGGAATCCCCGTTCAGCGGGAACACCCAGAACACCCCCGGCTTCGTCGGATGCGCCGCCACCGGGAAGCCGAAGGTCGAGGGCAGCCCCTCCGTCACCTCCTCCCAGACCGCCCCACCGTCGCGCGACCGGTAGACCCCCTGGTGGTTCTGCATGTAGATCAGCCCCTCCGCCGCCCCGAACGCGAGGTTGTGGACGCAACTGAAGATCTCGTCCTCCTTCCGGAACTCCTCGCCATCCCAGTGCCGCTCCAGCGCCCCCGCCGGGCCTGCCCGGTTCCCCCGCCGGTTCCGCTGCACCCAGCTCATCCCGCCATCCCGGCTCTCGAACACCCCCGCCGCCGAGATGCCGACCCAGAGCCCCCCCTTCTGATCCGCCAGGATCGTGTGCAGCACCAGCCCCGCCGCCCCCGGCATCCACTGGTCCGCCCCCGGCTGGTCGGTCAGCGCCTCCAGCCGCCGCCAGCTTTCGCCCCCATCCAGGCTCTCGTACAGATAGGCCGGCTTCGACCCCGCCAGAACCCGGTCCCGGTCATGGCACAGCGACCAGAGCTGCTCCGCCCCCTCGAACGGCCCCTTCGACACCGACCACTCCCCCCCGCGCCGCCGCCAGACCCCGGCCCCATGCCAGCCGCTGCCCCCCGCCGCGAAAATCTCCCCGTCGCGCCCAATCGCATGGTTGATCGGCCAGCCCTCGCAGAACGGCCCCGTCACCTTCCGCCCGCCCTCCAGCACGAAGAGTCCCTTCGTCGTCCCGACCAGAATGTCCATCATGAGCCTCCCGCACCTGACCGGGAAAGCCTACACCGCCAACCCGGCCTTGCACGCAGGATTTTCCTGACCGTCTGGACAAATTTCCTGCCATACCGCTTACTCGCCGCGGCAGAAGGAGCCCGACATGCCCCGCAAGATCATCATCGACACCGACCCCGGCCAGGACGACGCCGTCGCCATCCTCCTCGCCCTCGCCTCGCCGGAACTGGAGGTCCTCGCCCTCACCACCGTCGCCGGGAACGTGCCCCTCCCCCTCACCACCCGCAACGCCCGCCAGATCGTTGAACTCTCCGGCCACCAGATCCCCGTCTACGCCGGCTGCGACGCGCCCTTGAGGCGCAAGCTCGTCACCGCCGAATACGTCCACGGCAAGACCGGCCTCGACGGCATCCCGCTGCCCGAGCCCTCACTCCCCCTCCAACCCCAACACGCCGTCGACCACATCATCGACACCCTCCGCGCCCACCCGGCAGGCACCATCACCCTCTGCCCCCTCGGCCCCCTGACAAACATCGCCACCGCCTTCCTCCGCGCCCCCGACATCATCCCCCGCGTGGCCGAGATCGTCCTGATGGGCGGCGCCTATTTCGAGGTCGGCAACGTCACCCCCGCGGCCGAGTTCAACATCTACGTCGACCCCGAAGCCGCTGACATCGTGTTCAAATCCGGCGTTCCCCTTGTGGTCATGCCCTTGGACGTCACCCACAAGGCCCTGACCTCCCGCGCCTGGGTGGAGGAGATGCGCGCCCTCGGCACCCCCGTGGGCCAGGCCGTCGCCTCCTGGACCGATTTCTTCGAACGCTTCGACACCGCCAAATACGGCTCCGAAGGCGCCCCCCTGCACGACCCCTGCGTGATCGCCTACCTGATCGAGCCCGCCCTCTTCCACGGCCGCCACATCAACGTGGAGATCGAGACGGGATCGGAGCTCACCCTCGGCATGACCGTCGCCGACTGGTGGCGCGTGACGGGGCGAGAGCCCAACGCAATGTTCATGGGCTCCGTGGACCGGGAGGGGTTCTACCGGCTGTTGACGGAGCGGTTGGGGAGGTTGTGAGGTGAGGATACAGAGGGCATACACCACCGTAGTGATGTCTTGAAGTCCGTCACTTCAGCAGTTTGTCATATCGCGATGTGTCAAAGATCTTCTCCGACTTCAGCCGACGAAGAGCTTCAAGACGCTCTCTCTCGTCAAGGGCATCGGAAAAGGCAACCACCTTACGGCCAAACACACCTGCGTCTGCCCTCGGCGAGCTCCCCTCGCCGAACGGGAGCGCATACTGTCGATCCGAATCGCGGCGGCTCATACTCCACCAACAGAGTTGTCAAGGTCCAAAAGCGAAACCATGATGAGATCCTCGTACCGTGCAGGACCATCTAATGCGATTCTAAGCCTTGGCAAAGCATTTTTTACGTCTCCCTTGAGATACGTGCCGCCTTCGGCCTTTCGGTCACGCTCAGATCTAAAGAACTTAAGATAATTTCTTGGCGCGATACCATCGAACTGTTGAAAGAACACTTTACTTTCAGAATCTGCGGGATCTTCCGTAATTGCATCATAGTGAAGCTTTGTCGCATGACTCTTTAAATACGGCTCAATGTAAACAACCTTTACGATCCCTGACGCAACAATATGTCGTGCGCAGTTATGGCACGGATATGTGTTGGTATACAGTGTCGATCCAACAAGAGAGTGCTTACCTTCCCTGGCAACTGAGAGAATTGCCTCCATCTCTGCATGAATCGAACGAGAAAACTCCGTAAGCGCATCAACAGGCGTATCAGACAGATGCGCCACAACATCAGCCAGCTTTGTCCCCTTCTTTACGAAGTCTGCGTTGAGCAGCAAAGAAGAGATAGCTCTTGTAATGCCATTGCGGGTTACTTCATTGTGACAGCAGTTGCCACCCCAATTGTAACACCGATTGTCAATCGCGGATTCAGTTTTTGTATCTTCGTCATAAAGCCCTCCGCCGAACTTTGGTACATCGTTCCAGCCCATCCCGATGAACTCACCGCGGGACGAAACTATCGTTGCTCCAACTTGGCGAGACAGACAGGCTGAGTTACCAGCAACAGCGTTTGCCTTGTACATCGCCGCCTCAGCTTTCGTAGGAGTCTGCACGCCAATATCAAATACCAGCCCCAAAAACCTACGAATCTTTCTCTTCAACTCGTCCAGAGTACTATCATTACAGACAAACCAATCCGACTGCGTGAAGACTTTCCGGGTTGCTTGTCCAAATGACCACTTTTCCCCTTTGTCTCTCTGAAACAATTGATCAACGACTTTCTGATAAACTTCTTGAAAATTTAAGCGAGCACTCCTCTGAGCATCAGGAGCAAACACGCCAACAAGGACCAAGGTTTCCTTGTAAATCTTTCGTAGGAGCCTCAGCTCATCCAGATTCTTAATCGAGTCGATAACATATGCAATTCGTTTTGGAATTATAGCGCCTTCATCGAATGCACCGAATGACTTTCTGGACCGATGAATCGACTCAACAATCCGCTTTGAGAGGTAATCCTCACCAAATCTCTTGCGAAGCGCATTCCCTGCGTCCTGCATTGAAGCAACGTACTTCTCCAAGTTGGACTTTTCGCAGCTCTCAACACCCACCAAGTGCATTGATCGCCTGATAATGGCGGAAACGGAGATGATTTCAGGAACCATGTACTTGTAGGTGTTCTCAAGCTCTTTCTTAAGCTCTGAAGCAGTGGTAGAGCAGCCTGAACCTACTGGACCGACAAGAGCAAAAACCAACTCCTGAGATAGACGATCATCAATTGTCTTTGCTAGTTTCTTGCTTTCGGCATCAGCGATCTCGGTCGATGAATGCAAGTTAACAACAGGGTTACCCATGACTGTGTCGAATCTCTCTTACTCTGCTTTCAGTTGCGATATTGCCAAACATTCTTGTTCGAACCAACATCATTCGTCACGCTTAAAGGTTCCCGCTTTTTCCAGTTAGTCAGCCTTAAGTCTACCGCATGACCAACGTCTGTTGACAAGGTCGAAATCTACACACTCGACCTTAACCCTCCCTTAACCACCCCCTTAACAAACCCCTAACGCCCACGCGCAACCCATTGCCTCCAAAGCATAATCCGAAAATGTCCACCGTGGACAGACGGAGTCCCTTGGCTAGCCCCCACCTCACCCCAGCGGCAGGATGACCGAGAACCGGCTCCCCTCGCCCACCACGCTCTCCACCCGGAGCCACCCCCGGTGCCGGCTCACGATGTGCTTCACGATGGCCAGCCCCAGCCCCGTCCCCCCCATCTCGCGGGACCGATGCGAGTCGACCCGGTAGAACCGCTCCGTCAGCCGCGGCAGGTGGACCGGATCGATCCCCTCCCCCTCGTCCGCCACCTCCACCCGCACCGCCGGACCGCGAGCCGTCTCCTCCGGGGAAAGCGTGACCCGCACCACCTGCCCCGCGCCGCCGTATTTCAGCGCGTTTTCGATCAGGTTGGTGAAGACCTGGGTCAGCTGGTCCGCATCCCCCGGCACCACCACTGGATCGCCCGACAGCTCCATCCGGTCCCCCGTCTTCGCCGCCACGCCCGCCAGCGAGGAGATCACCCCCTCCAGCAGCGCCCGCAGGTCCACCGGGTCGCGCGGGCGGACCCTCTCCTCCGCCTCGACCCGGCTGAGCTGCAACAGATCGCGGACCAGACGGTTCATCCGGCCCGCCTCGGTCGCCATGATCTCCAGGAACGCCTCGCGCGCCTTGGGGTCGTCCTTCGCGGCATGCTTCAGGGTCTCGATGAAGCCCATCAGCGCGGTGAGCGGCGTGCGCAGTTCATGGCTGACATTGGCGACGAAATCGCGCCTCATCTCGCCCGCCCGCTCCGCCTCCGTCACGTCGCGGAAGATGCAGAGCACGACGTCACCTTGGTCCGAAACCGTGACCTGGAACACCGCCTCCTGCCCCTCGCGGCGGAGCACCATCCGCGCCTCCTGCACACCGCCCTCGCGGGCGACCGCCCCGATCGCCTCCAGCACCGCGGGCGCGCGGACGGCCATCGCGGGATGGCGGCCCGCGATCCCCTCGCCCAGGAGCGCGCGGCCCGGGGCGTTCACCGCAAGAACCCGGTCGTCCTGCCGGACCAGCATCGCGGGCAGCGGCAGGCCGGAGAGCAGGCCTTGAAGCTCGACTTCGGTCATTCGGCAGACTTCTCCTCATGATTGTGGAAGCGACCCTTGTCTTGCGCGGGAATACCAGTAAATTCCCGGTTGTACATGTAACGCGGTGCGGATCCGGTTGTTGTCCGGAACAATGGTCGGCCCCGGCGTGAGTCCTTAAGACAGACGATTTGGCGGCGCCTCACTTGATGAGAGGTGGAGAGATGTCGCAAAAACTGAGGTGCCTGGTCATCGGAATTCCCGAGGCGAAAGCGGCCGAGGGCAGCCTTCGGCCCGAGGAATTCGCCTCGATCGACCTGACCGACCTTGACGGCTACCTGCCCCTGCCCGCTACGCTGGAGTTGGTGGTTGCGCCATTGTTCTGCATGACCTTTGACGCGTTGGAGATCATCGAGCGGCTGGGGGCGCAGGACTTTCGAAAGACGTTGCGGGTGGTGGCGCCGAAACTGCCGAACCGGCAGATCGTGCTGCGGGAGTTGCGCAGTCATGCGGCGCGTCAGGGCATCACCATCGAACTGATCGAGGAAGGCCCGGCCGAGTCTGGCGGGGCATAGTCAGGCCGGGCCAAGGCCGGTTTTGAAGCGCCGGGCATTGGCCTGGTAGCCGGCGGCGGAGGCGATGAGTTTCGCCCGCGTGGTCTCGTCCAGTTGCCGCACGACCTTGCCGGGCGCGCCCATGACCAGCGAGCCGTCCGGGATCTCCTTGCCTTCCGTGATCAGCGCGCAGGCCCCGATCAGGCAGCCCCTGCCGATCTTCGCGCCGTTCAGCACCGTGGCCCCCATGCCGATCAGCGTGCCATCGCCGATGGTGCAGCCGTGCAGCATGGCCTTGTGGCCGATGGTGCAGTTGGCGCCAATGGTGAGCGGATAGCCCATGTCGGTGTGCAGGACGCTGTTCTCCTGCACATTGGTTCCGGCGCCGACCCGGATCTCCTCGTTGTCGCCGCGGATCACCGCGCCGAACCAGATCGAGGCCTCGGCCTCGATCACGACCTTGCCGATCAGGGTGGCTTCCACTGCGACCCAGGCGGAGGGGGCGATGGTCGGAGCGATACCGTCGAGGGCATAGATCATCGGGCTTCGAACTCCTCGTTTAGCTCACGGACGAAGGCGGAAAGCTGCGGCTGGCGTTCCCGTTTCAGGCGCTCGGCGGTCAGGATGGTCTTGAGGCCTTGGAAGGTCTTCTCAAGATTATCGTTCACCAGCACATAGTCGTACTCGGCCCAGTGGCTGATCTCGTCACGGCTTTTCGCCATCCGACCGGCAATGATCTCATCGCTGTCCTGCGCGCGGGAACGCAGACGACGGTCAAGCTCGGCGATGGAGGGCGGCAGGATGAAGATCGACACCACATCGCCGCGCATCGCCTGTTTCACCTGCTGGCCGCCCTGCCAGTCGATGTCGAAGACAGTGTCGGTCCCGGCCAGCATCGCGGCTTCGACGGGCGCGCGGGGGGAGCCGTAGAAATTGCCGAAAACCTCGGCATGTTCCAGCATCTCGCCTTGCTCAACCATCGCCCTGAACGCCTCGCGGCTGCGGAAATAATACTCGCGACCGTCCTCTTCCCCAGGCCGGGGTTTCCGCGTGGTGGCCGAGATCGAGAAACGCATCGTCGGGTCCCAGTCCATCAACATCCGCGAGAGCGTCGACTTGCCCGCGCCCGAAGGAGAGGAAAGGATGAGAAGAAGCCCGCGCCGGGTCATGCGTCATTCCACATTCTGAACCTGCTCGCGCATCTGGTCTATCACGGTTTTCAGGTCAAGGCCGATCCGGGTCAGCGCCAGTGACTGCGCCTTGGAACACAGCGTGTTCGCCTCGCGCATGAATTCCTGCATTAGGAAGTCGAGCTTGCGGCCCACCGGAGCGGGGTCGGCGACATGGGCGCGGGCCGCAGCCACATGGGCGATCAGGCGGTCCAGCTCCTCGGTCACGTCGGTCTTCACTGCAAGCAGCGCAAGCTCCTGCGCCAGGCGGGACGGGTCGACGGCATCCGTCGCGGCGAGGACGCGCGCCAGCCCCTCGCGCAGGGTGTCGGCCTGGGTCGCGGCGCGGGTGGCGGTCTCACGCTGCGCTTCGGCGGTCAGCGCGGCGATCCGGTCCAGCTGGCCGGTCAGCACCGCGGCCAGCGCCTGCCCTTCCGCGCCGCGCATGGCGTGGAAATCGGCCAGCAGCCCCGGCAGGTCCGCCAGGAGGGCCGCGCGCAACGGGGCGGTATCCGTCTCCTGCACCGCGGCGTCGATCACCCCGCGCAGGGTCAGCACATCCGCCGCCGTCGGCTGGCGCAGGGTCACGCCGGCGTCCATCGCCGCCGCCTCGACCCGGCCAAGCGCCGCCAGCGCCGCCGCGAGCGCCGTCTCGTTCAGCCGGAAGGCGGTGTCGTCCCGCCCCTCGTCCTGCACGAGTTTCAGCGTCAGGCTGACATTGCCGCGGGTGACGGCTTTCTGCACCTCTGCCCGCAGCGCCGCTTCCAGCCCGTCGATCCAGTCGGGCACCCGAAGCCGCAGGTCCAGCCCCTTGCCGTTGACCCCTCGCAGGTCCCAGACCCAGGCATGGCCCGACCCCGCCCCGCGCCGGGCCGCGAAACCTGTCATCGAGATCATGGGCCCCTCATCCAACCGCCGCGTGCGATATTTACCATTTGATTAGATTTCCAACCGAATCCAGACCATCCGGGGTATTTTCCCTTCATGGCGCGAGGGGCGGCCCGCCCGCAAGGGCCGGATGCGGGTGGAGGAGACAAAGATGACCCTGAGCTTTTTCGACAGACTTCGCCCGCGCCGCGAGCCACCGCCGCTTCCGGTTTTCGAAGGCCTCGCCCAGGTGCGCGGCTATTGGGAGGGGCTCCGCGAGGCCGGAGCGCTGCCGCAGCGCGCCGCTCTCGATCCGCGCGGCCTGAGTGGGGTGCTGGACCGGGTCTTCCTGGCCGAACGGGTTGGGCGCGGGCTGGTCCAGCTGTGCGTCGCCGGGTCGGGGCTTGCCGATTTCGCGGGAATGGACGTGCGCGGCCTGCCTCTCTCTTGCCTCTTCACCCCGGAGTCGCGCCCGCTGCTGGCGCAAAGCGTCGAGGCGGTCTTCGACAGGCCCGCCGTGGCCGAGATCGACCTCGGGTCCGAACGGGGCGAGGCGCTGGCGGCCCGCCTGCTTCTCTTGCCGCTGGCGGAGCTGTCGGGCAAGAAGCTGCTGCTGGGCGCGGTCAGCGTCGCGCCGGGGGCAGCGCGCGGCAAGTTCCGGGTCCGGGCGCGGCGGGAGGAGGCCCTGCCGCCCGGCACGGAGGCGCCGGTCGAGCCGCCCGAACCCCAGCCGATCCGCCGCTTCGGCCATCTGGCGCTGGTTCACAGCACCGAATGAAAAAGCGGCGGGCGCCCCGCCGCTCTCCCGTTTCGACAGTTCAGACCCTTACAGCGCGACGCGCCGGGCGGCTTCGCGCTGCGAAGACAGTTCCTCGGCCACCAGGAAGGCCAGCTCCAGCGACTGCGAGGCGTTGAGGCGCGGGTCGCAGGCGGTGTGGTAGCGGTCGGCAAGATTTTCATCCGACACGGCGCGCAGGCCGCCGGTGCATTCGGTCACGTCCTGGCCCGTCATCTCGAAATGCACGCCGCCGGGGACGGTGCCCTCGGCCTTGTGGATCGCGAAGAATTCGCGGACTTCGCGCAGCACGGAATCGAAGGGCCGGGTCTTGTAGCCCGAGGCGGCCTTGATCGTGTTGCCGTGCATCGGGTCGCAGGACCAGACCACGTTGGCGCCCTCGGACTGCACCGTCTTGATCAGGCGCGGCAGGTGTTCACCCACCTTGCCCGCGCCAAAGCGGGCGATCAGGGTCAGGCGGCCCGGCTCGTTCTCCGGGTTCAGCTTCGCCATCAGGACCTTCAGGTCCTCCGCCGTGGTCGACGGCCCGCATTTCAGCCCGATCGGGTTCAGCACCCCGCGCGCGAATTCGACATGCGCGCCGTCGGGCTGCCGCGTGCGGTCGCCGATCCAGATCATGTGGCCGGACCCGGCAACGTTCTGGCCGGTGATCGAGTCGACCCGGCAGAGCGCCTCTTCGTATTCCAAGAGCAGCGCCTCGTGGCTGGTGTAGAAGTCCACGCGCGAAAGTTCGTTCGCGGTGTCGCTGTTCACCCCGGCGGCGTTCATGAAGTCGAGCGCGTCCGAGATGCGGTTCGCCATCTCGCGGTAGCGTTCGGCCTTGTCATGCTCGGCGAAGCCCAGCGTCCAGGAATGCACCCGGTGGATGTCGGCGAAGCCGCCGGTCGAGAAGGCGCGCAAGAGGTTCAGCGAAGCGGCCGCCTGGGTATAGGCCTGCAACATCCGGTTCGGGTCGGGCATCCGCGCCGCGGGCGTCGGGTCGAAGCCGTTGATGATGTCGCCCTTGTAGGACGGCAGTTCCACGCCCCCCACCATCTCGGTCGGGGCCGAGCGCGGCTTGGCGAACTGGCCGGCCATGCGGCCGACCTTGATCACCGGCACCTTGGCGGCATAGGTCAGCACCACCGCCATCTGCAGCATGACCCGGAAAGTGTCGCGGATGTTGTCGGCGGAGAATTCCGCGAAGCTTTCGGCGCAGTCGCCGCCTTGCAGCAGGAACGCCTTGCCTTCCGCCGCCAGCGCCAGCTGCTTCTTCAGCCGCCGCGCCTCACCGGCGAAGACCAGCGGAGGGTATTTGGAAAGCTGCGCCTCGACCCCGTTCAGCGCCGCCTGGTCGGGATAATCCGGCATCTGGATCCGCGGTTTCGCGCGCCATGCCGCCTTCGTCCATCCCTTGGTCATCATGCCTCTCCGGTCCGTCGATCAATCGGGCTGGGATATACGCCCCCGTTTCCGCCTTTGCAAAGGGCGATTGGGCGAAAACCGGCGCTTTCGGCCCTTGCGGACGGTTGGAATTTGCTTTTCTCTAGCCCGCGAACGACATCATCAGGTCGCAGACATGACTCTCGCCCCCCGCAAGGCCACCCAGACACAGAAGGCCACGGCCTCGCGGCGGTTCGTTTTCGTGCTGCTGGACAAGTTCACCATGATTTCTTTCGCCGGGGCCATCGAACCCTTGCGTATTGCCAACCGCGTCTCGGGTGAAACGCTTTACACGTGGCGTCTGTGCGGCGAGGGCACGGAAAAATCCTGTTCGAACGGTGCGACTTTCCGGCTGGACATGGGGCTTGAGGAAATGGACCGCGAGGACACGATCCTGGTCTGCGGCGGCCTCGACGTGCAGCGAACCACCACGAAGGGCGTCCTCAGTTGGCTTCGGCGCGAGGCGCGGCGCGGCGTGACCATCGCCGGCATCTGCACCGGCGGGCATGCGCTGGCCAAGGCGGGGCTGCTGGACGGCAAAAAGGCCACGATCCACTGGGAAAACCAGGACGGCTTCTCGGAGGAATTCGAGGATGTGAAGCTGACGAAATCGGTCTATGTGATGGACGGCAACCGCTGGACCACCGCCGGGGGGATCTCCTCGCTGGACCTGATGCTGAAGATCATCGCCGCCGATCATGGCGAGGATCTGGCGAACACGGTCGCCGACCAGCTGATCTATTCCACCATCCGCACCGACCAGGACACCCAGCGCCTGTCGATCCCGACGCGGATCGGCGTGCGGCACCCGAAGCTGTCCCAGGTCATCCAGATGATGGAGGGCAACATCGAGGACCCGATGTCCCCCGCCGACCTGGCCGAGGAGGTGGGCATGTCGACCCGCCAGCTGGAGCGGCTGTTCCGCCGCTACCTGAACCGCTCGCCGAAGCGGTACTACATGGAGTTGCGCTTGCAGAAGGCGCGGAACCTCTTGATGCAGACCGACATGAGCGTGATCAACGTGGCGCTGGCCTGCGGCTTTGCCTCCCCCTCGCATTTCTCGAAATGCTACCGCAGCCATTACAGCACCACGCCTTACCGCGAGCGCGGCACACAAGGGATGCCGGGCGCCGTGCCGGTGCGGCTGTCGATCTAGGTTCGCTGCCCAGGCGACGAATGTTCCGCTGATCCACTCAGAAGCCAAGGGTTTGTCGACGCGATTAGGCGGGGTCGATAAAGTGTTCCCAAATCCCCGGAACAGCGGTCAATACCAGCCCCAAGGCACCGAGAATTCCTTTTGGATGGCGCGAGAAAAACCCGAGTACATAATGGAGTAGGCGAAATAGGAGCAAGACCGCGACGAAGTAAACGGGTGCTGCGAGGACAAGCAAGACCATCAGGCGCAACGGATCTGTCGGCCCGTCGCTGCTCAGCGCGGCCTTGGCAGCAGGGTCCGAATTGAGATAGAGCCGGAAAGCTCCGCCACCAAGAAGATAAAGTCCCAGCATGCGTTTCCAAGGAAAGCGACGTGCCACACGGCCCATCCAATCCGCCGCGCGCCGAAGTCGCGCCTCGACCGCATCGGTTTTGTCGAATAGGTCGATCGACGCAAGAAGGTAGCCGAGGGCTTCCAAGAACATCACGATACCAAGAGCCAGATCAACGCTGGCAGGCTATTTACTGAAGTGTTGATGTCAACGAGTATCCCAGTGGCCTCGGTCTTCCCAGAATTTATCCTCCTGTCGGCGCCATCCGGTAGACCGCCCCCTCCGTGACCGAAAGGAACCAGATCGACCCGTCCGGCGCCTCGACGACATCCCGGACGCGGCCGGTTTCCGGCGCGGTGATCCGCTCCTCGGCGAAGCCGGTCCCTGCCGAAGTGTCCGGGTCGAGCCGCCCCAGGAAGTCGCTGTTCAGGGACCCGAAGAAGAAATCTCCTTTCCATTCCGGCACGAGCTTGCCCGAATAGACCAGCAGTCCCGACGGCGCGATCGATGGGTCCCAGTAGTGCAAGGGTTGTTCCATTCCCTCCTTCGCCTGCCCCTCGCCGATCGGGTCGCCCGAGTAGTCGATCCCGTAGGTGATGACCGGCCAGCCATAGTTCCGCCCCGCCTCGGGTGCGTTCAACTCGTCCCCGCCCTGCGCCCCGTGCTCGACGGTGAGGAGGCGGCCAGACAGATCCAGCGCCGCCCCCTGCACATTCCGATGCCCGCGCGACAGGGCACCCGGCAACCACCCCTCCTGTGCGATCGCAGGCGAGCCATCGCGATTCACGAGGACCACCTTGCCCAGCGAGGAGCCCGTGTCCTGCGCCTGCATCCCCGCCGGTCCGGTGCCCCTGTCGCCTGTCGTCAGCGCGACGGTTCCGTCCGGCATCTCGACCAGTCGTGCCCCGAAATGCCGCCCGCCGGGAGCGCTGTCGCCGGTGAAGACGGTGCGGAAGCCTTCCAGCCGTGCGCCGTCCTCCGACAACCGTCCCACTCCCGCCGCTGTAGCACCGCCCGCCCCGACCGGAGCGGCAAAGCTGAGCCAGACCTCTCGGCTGGTGGCGAAATCGGCCGGTATCATCACATCGAGCAGCCCCCCCTGCCCCTCGACGAAGACCTCCGGCACCCCTTCGACCCGGTGCAACTCCTCCCCTCGCGCCAGCCAGAGCCCTCCGGCACGTTCCGTCACGAGGTAGTCGCCATCCGGCAGGAAGGCGAGGCCCCAGGGTTCGTCGAGACCCCGGGCCACCAAAGTGATTTCCATCGGTCCGGCCCCGGTCTCGACCGTCGCCGACGAGGCCGCCATCGGCAGGGCAAGCAGAGGCACCAGAAGACAGAGCGCTGATTTCATTTCCTTCCTCCGATCATCGCAGACTGCATTGGCTTGGCTTGGGCGCACAACCTTGAAATGTAGAGCGGCGGGGCGCCATGTCGACTCCCGGCTCATTTTATCGTCGACATTATGTCGACAAAATGGGGCTTCCCTTTTTTTCTGCGCCACACTACGGTCAGCTTAGGATTTCGATCCAAACAGGGAGATACAATAAATGAAGAAACTCATGCTGGCCGCTTCGGCCTGCGCGCTGATGGCCGGTGCGGCGTCCGCCGAGGATGTGAAGATCGGCATCCTGATCGGCTTTACCGGGCCCATCGAATCGCTGACCGGACACATGGCGAACGCAGCGGAGGCCGCGATGGCCGAAGTGAACGCCTCGGGCAAGGCCAAGAACACCTACACCTCGGTGCGGGGTGACGACACCTGTACCGACGCCGCCGCCGCAACCGCGGCTGCCGAGCGGGCGATCACTGCGGAAGGCGTCAAGGGCATCATCGGCGGCGACTGCTCGGGTGTGACCCGCGCGATGCTGACCAACGTCGCCATGCCGAACGGCATCGTGATGGTCTCGCCCTCGGCCACCTCGCCCGCGCTGACCAATGACCCGGACAACGGGCTCTTCTTCCGCACCGCACCGTCGGATGCGCGCGAAGGCGAAGTGATGGGGCAGATCCTGGCCGAAAAGGGCGTGAAGTCGATCGCGCTGACCTATTCGAACTCGGACTACGGCAAGGGCCTGGCCGAAGCGATCGCGGCGGGCTTCACCGCCCAGGGCGGCACCGTGACGATCAACGCCGCGCATGACGACGGCAAGGCCGACTATTCGGCGGAAGTCGCGGCGCTGGCGGCGGCGGGCGGCGACATTCTGGTGGTGGCAGGCTACCTGGACCAGGGCGGCAAGGGCATCATCCAGGCCTCGCTCGACTCCGGCGCCTTCACCACCTTCGGTCTGCCCGGCGGCATGGTGGGCGACAGCCTGCCCGCAGCCATCGGTCCGGCACTCGATGGCTCTTACGGCCAAGTGGCCCAGTCGGACAGCCCCGGCGCGGCGGTCCTGGCGGAGATGGGCAAGGCCAACGATCCGGCCTATGACGCCACCTCGCCCTACACGATGGAAAGCTACGATGCCGCCGCGCTGATCATGCTGGCGATGGAGGCCTCGGGCTCGACCGACTCGAACGTCTACAAGGAAAAGATCATGGAGATCGCCAATGGGCCGGCCGACGGTTCGGGCGTCAAGATCCTTCCGGGCGAGCTGGGCAAGGCGCTGGAGCTGATCGCGGCAGGCACCGCTATCGACTATGACGGCGCTTCGGGCGTGACGCTGATCGGACCGGGTGAATCCGCCGGGCGTTACAAGCAGTTCGAGGTCAAGGGCGGGAAGTACGAGACCGTCCAGTTCCGTTGATCCTTCAACGGAACCGATGAAACAGCACGGCCCGGGCGATGACCCCGGGCCGTGGCACAAACAAAAGGCCCCCCGCCTTGGTGAACCGGGACAGAGGAAGGGCTGCGACAGGGGAAGACATGATCAGGGTCGAGAATCTGCACAAGCATTTCGGCGGGTTTCACGCCGTCGATGGCGCGTCGCTGGAGATCAGGACCGGCTCGATCACCGGGCTGATCGGCCCGAACGGTGCCGGAAAGACCACGCTTTTCAACGTGATCGCCGGTCGCTACGAGGCGACGAGCGGCCATGTGTTCATGGACGGCGAAGAAATCACCGGCCTGCCGCCGCACAAGCTTTTCGACAAGGGTCTCTTGCGCACCTTCCAGATCGCCCATGAGTTCGGCTCGATGACCGTGCGCGAGAACCTGATGATGGTCCCGCCACGCCAGACCGGCGAGAAGCTCTGGAACGCGCTCTTCTCGCGGGGTCAGGTGGCCGAGGAAGAGGAGCGCATCCGCCAGAAGGCCGACGAGGTGCTGGAGTTCCTGACAATCAGCCATATCGCGGACCAGAAGGCCGGGATGATCTCGGGCGGGCAGAAGAAACTGGTGGAGCTTGGCCGCACGATGATGGTCGACGCCAAGATCGTCTTCCTGGACGAGGTCGGCGCCGGGGTGAACCGGACGCTTCTCAACACCATCGGCGACGCCATCGTGCGGCTGAACAAGGAGCGCGGCTATACCTTCTGCGTCATCGAGCATGACATGGATTTCATCGGCCGCATGTGCAACCCGGTGATCTGCATGGCCGAGGGCAAGGTTCTGGCCGAGGGCACTGTGGACGAGGTCAAGAACGACGAGCGGGTGATCGAGGCCTATCTGGGCCGGGGGTTGAAGAACAAGCTGAAGGAGGGCGCGGCGTGAAACCGACCCTTCTCGTGCTGATCGTCAGTCTGGCCGTGCCGGGTTTCGCGCTGGCCCAGTCTGCCGTCGGCAAGGCAGTGGTTGGCGGCAAGACCGTCACCCTCTTCGATGATGGTACGTGGAAATACGCCGACGCCGGAACCTCGGTGCAGACGGCCTGCGGAGATGTGACGCCGACGGTGCAGTTCTGTGGCGGCTCGCTCGGCTGGAGCAAAACGGCGCCCGCCAGCGCCGAGATCAACGCCGCCTACCGGATCGACGCCCGGCACTATGCGCAGTACCTCATCGAAGATCTCGGAAGCGATGACGGATTGACGCCGGACTTCATGCGTCAGGTCGTTCTGGACAACGCACAGATGGCGACCGGCAACACGCCGGAAGTGCTGGATGTGACGCCCGTTACGCTGGGTCGGCTGGCGGGCGACACGGTCGTCTACACGGTGAAGATCAACGGCCTCGACGTTGTCTTCGCCAACTCGGTCTTTGTCGAGCCGAAACGTGTCATGCAGATCATGACCTACGCCATCGGCAAGGAATACTCCTCGCAGCATGTCGGGTATCATGCCGAGTTCCTTGCCAACACGAAGCTTGTCGAATGACCCCGGCAGACTCGCCCGACCTGCAACTGGACTTTTCCGAATGAGCGCACCCTTCCTGATTGGCGAAAACATGACCGGCGGCTACGGCGCGGTCGACATCCTGCATGACTGCACGCTCGCGGTCGAGCCCGGGGAGATCGCGGTGATCGTCGGGCCGAACGGCGCGGGCAAATCCACCGCGATGAAGGCGGTCTTCGGGATGCTGAAGCTGCGGCAGGGGTCGGTGCGGCTGAACGGCGAGGACATCACCGGCCTGACCCCGCAGGCGCGCGTGCGCAAGGGCATGGGCTTCGTGCCGCAGACGCACAACATCTTCACCGGCATGACGGTGGAGGAAAACCTGGAGATGGGCGCCTTCATCCGCGAGGATGACAAGATCCGCGACACGATGGAGCAGATCTACGGGCTGTTCCCGATCCTGCGCGAGAAGCGCTACCAGAAGGCGGGGGAGCTTTCGGGCGGCCAGCGCCAGCAGGTCGCCGTGGGGCGCGCGCTGATGACCCAGCCGAAGGTGCTGATGCTGGACGAGCCGACTGCGGGGGTCAGCCCCATCGTGATGGACGAGTTGTTCGACCGCATCATCGAGATTGCCCGCAGCGGGATTTCCATCCTGATGGTGGAACAGAACGCCCGCCAGGCGCTGGAGATCGCTGACAAGGGCTTTGTCCTGGTCCAGGGCGGCAACCGTTACACCGACACCGGTGCCGCGCTCCTGGCCGACCCGGACGTCCGCAGATCATTCCTTGGAGGCTGACGATGAAACCCGCCACTCTGGCCCTTCTGGCCCTTCTCCCTGCCCCGGCCTTCGCCGGATACGAATGCACCGCCACCCAGCAATGCGGCGGCGGCACCTGCGAGGCCTATGCCGGCGGCCCCTTCCTGATCGAGGAAGCGGGCGATGTCTGGCGGGTCAGCACCGATGGTCAGGCCTGGGAAGGCTATCTGACGACCACGATGGACGCAGGCGGCGAGGTCTCCATCGTCCTGCCGCCGCAGAACGGCATGTCAGGCCTGGTCAGCATATTCCCGTCGGGCGAGTTCCTGTTCACCGCCCACGCCTATGGCCAGGGCGCGGTGGCGATCACCGGCTCGGGCAATTGCGCTGGCGACGGCGGCTGATCCCTTCCCCTATCCTCACTGGACTTTCGTGACCCGATGGACATCCTCAACGCGCTTACTGCCTTTCTGAACTTCATCGTCGTGCCGGGTCTCGCCTATGGCAGCCAGCTGGCGCTGGGGGCGCTTGGCATCACGCTGATCTTCAGCGTCCTGCGCTTTTCCAACTTCGCGCATGGCGACACGATGGCCTTCGGGACCGCCTTCGTGATCCTCTTCACCTGGTGGTTCCAGTCGATGGGGATCACCGCAGGCCCGCTGCCCACAGCGCTTCTGGCGCTGCCGCTCGGCATCCTCGTCACCATCGCCATGGTGCTGGCGACCGACCGGGTGGTCTACCGTTTCTACCGCAGGCAAAGGGCCAAGCCGATCATCGTGGTCATCGTATCGACCGGGGTGATGTTCGTCATGAACGGCCTCGTCCGGATGATCATCGGCACCTCGGAACAGAACTTTACCGATGGCGCGCGGATGATGCTCAACCCGCAGGACTTCAAGGCCTGGACCGGGCTGGCGGAACCGCTGGCGATCAAGACCACGCAGGCGATCTCGGTCGTCGCAGCCGTGGTCTGCTGCGCGCTTCTGTTCTGGTTCCTGCAAAGGACCCGCACCGGCAAGTCGATGCGGGCCTATGCCGACAACGAGGATCTGGCGCTGCTGTCCGGCATCAACCCGGAACGCGTGGTGACGATCACCTGGATCATCGCCGGCGCGCTGGCCTGCATCGCCGGATCGCTTTACGGGCTCGACAAGTCCTATCGCGGGATCGTCTATTTCAGCCTGCTCATGCCGATGTTCGCCGCAGCCGTCGTGGGCGGGCTCGGCTCACCCCTGGGTGCGGTGATCGGCAGCTTCATCGTGGCCTTCTCGGAGCTGATCATCACCAGCGCCTGGAAGAAGATACTGGGCTATCTGGTCCCGGCGGACTGGCTGGGCGACGGGCTCTACCAGGCGCTGTCGACCGACTACAAGGTCGCTGTAAGCTTCACCATCCTGATCATGGTCCTGTTGTTCCGCCCGCAGGGCATCTTTGGAGGCAAGTGACATGGCTCCCTATCGCAACGTGCTTCTCTTCGCGGGCGTGGCCCTCTTGTTCATCCTGACCGGGGTGCTGCAAAGCTGGAACCTGTCGCTGAACATCCTGAACCTGGCGCTCTTGTCCTGCATCATGGCGATCGGGGTGAACATCCAGTGGGGCTATGCGGGTCTCTTCTCCACCGGCATCGTCGGCTCGGTGGCGCTTGGCGGGCTGGCGGTGGTGCTGGTCTCGGCCAAGCCCGTGCCCGAGGGCTGGGCGGCGGGTGGACCGCGCATCCTGGGCGCGCTGCTCTTTGCCGCCGTCGGGATTGCCCTGGCGGTCTGGCTTTACCGCCGTCTCAAACCGGGCGCGAGCCGGGCGCTGGCCCTGGCGCTGTATCTGATCGTGCTCTTCTTCATCTACCGCGCCATCCTCGACCCCGGTGTCGTCGCGGTCGAGGCGAACAACCCCGCCCAGGCCGGGAACATCGGCGGTCTGGGTCTGAATTCGCTGATCGCCTGGCCGGTGGGCGCACTGATGGCCGCCGCCGCCGCCTGGGTGATCGGCAAGATCGCCCTGGGCCTGCGCGAGGATTACCTCGCGATCGCCACGCTTGGCATCGCCGAGATCATCATCACCGTGATGCGCAACGAGGACTGGCTGGCGCGCGGGGTGAAGAACCTGATTGACCTGCCGCGGCCCTGGCCTGTTCCGAAGGAAGTGGACCTGCAATTCAATCCGGCCTTCCTGGAGCCGGTCCGGGCCATGGGCCTCGACCCCGTCACCGCTTCGACGATCTTCGTCAAGCTCCTCTACGCGACGATGTTCGGCCTGGTCCTGGTGCTTCTGGTCTGGGGGTGCGAACGCGCGCTGAACAGCCCCTGGGGCCGCATGGTCCGCGCCATCCGCGACAACGAGATTTCTTCGGCGGCGATGGGCAAGGATGTGAAATTCCGCCATCTGCAGATCTTCATCATCGGCTCGGCGGTCGTGGGCCTGGCGGGCGCGATGATGACCTCGATGGAGGGGCAGCTGACACCCCCGTCCTACCTGCCGCTGCGTTTCACCTTCCTGATCTGGGTGATGGTGATCGTCGGCGGCTCGGGCAACAACTGGGGCTCGATCCTCGGCGGGCTGCTGATCGGCTGGCTCTATCTGGCGGTAGAGTTCCTGGGGCCGCAGATGATGCAGCATATCACCAGTGTCCTGCCTGCGGGCGACCTGAAGGACCACCTTCAGGACACCGCAGCGCATATGCGCCTGCTGACGCTGGGCGTCGTGCTGCTTCTGGTCATGCGCTTCGCCCCGCGCGGGTTGATCCCGGAGAAGTAGACCCGTCGCAGCCAGCGGTCGCTGTCTGGCTGCGACATTCTTTGTCGCAAATCCTCATGCCTTCCCGGCACTGCCCCGCCATGGTGCGTCAAAACCGGACAAGACGGGGAGACTGGCAATGAAGACCCATGCGCGCGTGGTTGTGATCGGCGGCGGCGTCGTCGGCTGCTCGGTGCTTTACCACCTGACGAAGCTCGGCTGGTCCGATGTCATGCTGATCGAACGGTCGGAGCTGACAAGCGGATCGACCTGGCACGCGGCAGGCGGGTTCCACACCATCAACGGCGACACCAACATGGCCGCCCTGCAGGGCTATACGATCCGGCTTTACAAGGAACTGGAAGCGATCACCGGCATGTCCTGCGGGCTGCACCATGTCGGCGGGGTGACGCTGGCCGACAACGAGGCGCGCTTCGAGATGCTGAAGGCCGAACGCGCCAAGCATCGCTACATGGGGCTGGATACTGAAATCCTTTCACCGACCGAGATCAGCAAGCTGACCGACGGCCTCGTCAACGTCGACGGCATCCTCGGCGGACTATATGATCCGCTCGACGGCCACCTCGACCCTTCGGGCACCACCCATGCCTATGCCAAGGCCGCGCGGATGGGGGGCGCGGAGATCGTGCTCCACAACCGCGTGCTGGAGACGAACCCGACGAAGGACGGCTGGGAAGTCGTCACCGAAAAGGGCACCGTCTATTGCGAGCATCTGGTCAACGCGGGCGGCCTTTGGGCGCGGGAAATCGGCGCGATGGCGGGGGTCTACCTGCCGCTTCTGCCGATGGCGCACCAGTATCTGGTGACCGACGACATCCCCGAAATCATGGACATCCTGAAATCAGGCCGCGAGTTCCCGCATGTGATGGACCCCGGCGGCGAAAGCTATCTGCGGCAGGAGGGCCGGGGCCTTTGCATCGGGTTCTATGAGAAACCCTGCGAGCCCTGGTCGGTCGACGGCACGCCCTGGGATTTCGGCCATGAGCTGCTGAACGAACAGTTCGACAAGATCGAGGACTCGGTCAACTTCGCCTACCGCCGCTTCCCGGTGCTGGAACGCTCGGGCGTCAAGCGGGTGATCCACGGCCCCTTCACCTTCGCGCCGGATGGCAATCCGCTGATCGGGCCGGTGCCGGGCTTGAAGAACTACTGGTCGGCCTGCGCGGTCATGGCGGGCTTCTCTCAGGGCGGCGGCATGGGGCTGAGCCTTGCGCAATGGATGATCCATGGCGAGGTCGAACGCGACCCGCGCGGCTTCGACGTGGCACGCTTCGGCACCTGGACCTCGCCCGGTTATACCGTGCCGAAGGTGATCGAGAACTACCAGATGCGCTTCTCGGTCAGCTATCCGAACGAGGAGCGCCCCGCCGCCCGCCCCTTCCGCACCACGCCGATGTATGAGGTCTTCGACGGCATGAACGCGGTCTGGGGCCAGCAATACGGGCTGGAAGTGGTGAACTACCACGCGCTTCCGGGCGAGCCGCGCTATGAAACGCCCACTTTCAAACGCTCGAACGCCTGGGAGGCGACGCGCCAGGAAGTCATGGCGGTGCGCGAGGGCGTCGGCATCAACGAGGTGCAGAATTTCGGCAAGTACCTGGTGAAGGGTGCAGGCGCGCGGACCTGGCTGGACCGGATCATGGCCGGCCGCATCCCGCAACCGGGACGGCTGTCGCTGACGCCGATGCTGGCAGAGTCCGGCAAAATCATCGGCGATTTCACGGTCTCCTGCCTGAGCGAGACCGAATTCCAGCTGACCGCCAGCTACGGCGCCCAAGGCTGGCATCAGCGCTGGTTCGAGCAACATGCAGAACCGGGCGTAACTATCGAGAATGTCTCGGACTCCCGCTCCGGCTTCCAGATCGCCGGACCCAAGGCGCGCGAGCTTCTGGCCCGCGTCACCCGGTCGGATGTCAGCGCCGCCGCGTTCAAGTTCATGGACGTGAAGCGGATGACCGTGGGCATGGCGAACTGCATCGTCCAGCGCGTGAGCTATACCGCCGACCTCGGCTACGAGATCTACACCGATCACATGTCGGTGCGGCATCTGTGGGACGTGCTGTCGGCCGCGGGCAAGGACCTTGGACTTCGCCCCTTCGGGATGCGGGCAATGATGTCGCTTCGGCTCGACAAGTGGTTCGGCTCCTGGGGCCGCGAGTTCTCGCCCGACTACACGCCGGCCGAAACCGGCCTCGACCGCTTCATCGCCTGGAACAAGCCTGCGGACTGGATCGGCAAACCCGCTGCGCTGAAGGAAAAGGCCGAGGGGCCGAAGCGCAGGCTGGTGTCGATTATCGTGGATGCCACAGACGCCGACGTGGTGGCCTGGGAGCCGATCTGGCTGGACGGCGCGGTGGTCGGCTGGTGCACCTCGGGCGGCTACAGCCACTGGACCGGCAAGTCGGTGGCGCAGGGGTTCATCCCCGCCGACCGGGTGCAGGACGGGCTGGTGCTGGAGGTGGAAATCCTTGGCGAACGCCGCCCGGCGCGGGTGCATCTGGCCCCCTTGTGGGACGACGGTGGGCGGATGCGGGCCTGACGGGCCGCTTGACAGGCGGCTCCGGTCAGGCGGACCATAACGTCATGCCTCCGGTCGTGCATATCCTGGTCCTGGCCGCTGGAGCCTCCTCGCGGATGCGGGGGCGCGACAAGCTGGTGCAGCAGGTCCTGGGCCAGCCGATCCTGCGCCGGGTGACGGAGACTGCGCTCGCGACCGGCGCGCCGGTTGTCGTCACCCTGCCCCCGGCGTCCGAAGCACGACGCGCGGCGTTGGAGGGATGCCCGGCGACCCTTGTCGAGGTGCCGGATGCCGCGGTGGGCATGTCGCGCTCGATCGTCCGGGGTCTGGCGGCGGTTTCGGCATGCGATGCCGGACCGCAGGACGGCCTGATGATCCTGCCTGCCGACATGCCGGGATTTACTCCTGCGGCGCTCGCCGACCTGATTTCGCGCTTCCGCGCCGAACCGGAGCTGGTCTGGCGCGGCGCGAGCGCCGACGGCACGCCGGGCCATCCCGCGATCATCCCGCGCGATCTCTGGCCCGATCTGGCGAGGATCGCCGGCGATGAAGGCGGTCGTTCGGTTCTTAAGCGACATGCGGATCGCGTCCGGCTGGTTCCCCTGCCCGATCGGATGGCCGTCCTGGACCTCGACACGCCGGAGGATTGGGCTGCCTTTCTGGACCACCCTGCCCCGTCAGCCTGAGACCAGCACCTTCGCTTCATGCGCCTTGAGCGAGAGGCGCGCAGCCGGGAAGCCGGTGGCATCGGCCGCAAGCTCGGGGAACAGTTCCAGCACCTCGGCCCGCGCGGCTTCGTCCAGCGCGTTCAGCGTGCGTTCGGCCGGCTGGAAGCTTTCGGTCCAGATCCCGTCCGACTGCACGATCTCGTGCCGGTCGAAGAGGATGTGGACATAGGTCACCCCCTCGACCGGCAGAGCCCGGGTGATTTCTGCCAGCCCGGTCAGGTGCTTGGCCGGAACCAGAACCTCGCTTTCGCCGAAATACATCTCGGCCCGCGCCCCCTCGACCAGCACACGGTGCTGCGGCGAGACCAGCATGCTGCGCTCGGGCCCGGCGCCTGCCAGTGCACCCGCGCCGATCCGCACCGGCTGCAACTCGGGCCGCGCCAACAGTTCGTCGTAGGAGAGCTTGCGTGTGCCGACCCAGCGCAGCGGCTGCAACCCGTTGTCGCGCGTCACCACCAGATCGCCCGGCGCCAGCGCCTCGACCGCGATGGCGCCACTGCCGGTCAGGATCTGCGTGCCCGGCGTAAAGCAGACGATGACCAGATTCTCGATGTCGGTGAAGGTCAGCGTGCCGACCTGGACACCGGCCCCGTTGAAGAAGGTGATGGTTCCGTTTTCGCTGTTCAGCGGGTCGTAGACCAGGTCGATCCGGGCCCAGCCCATGCCGGTGATGTCGACCGTCAGCGTGTCGTTGTCCGAACTTGTTCCGGCGCCGCTGCCCCCGTCGACCGACTCGCTCCCCAGGACATCGTTCTGGGTGGAATCGCCCGCGATGGTTTCATTGGTCGGCTTGGTATAGTTGACGAAGATATGGTCGCGATCATCGCCGCCGAAGACGGAGTCCTGGCCCGCCCCGCCGTAAAGCAGGTCGTTGCCGGTCCCGCCGTTCAGGACATCGTTCTCGGTCCCGCCGTAGAGCAGGTCATTCCCGTCCTCGCCGTTCAGGACATCGTTGCCCGCGTCGCCGTAAAGCGTATCGGCATCGCCTCCCGCCCAGATGGTGTCGTGCCCGGCGCCGCCATAGAGCAGGTTCGCCCCGGGCAGGGTGGTCCCGAACACGTCGTCGATGTGGTCGTTGCCGGCCCCGCCATAGACGGTATCATTGCCCGTGCCGAAGCGGATCGTGTCGTCGCCATCGTCGCCGTAAGAGACGTCGTTCCCGTCGCCGGCATCAAGTGTGTCGTTGCCCGCGCCGCCGTAGAGCGTGTCGTTGTCGATGCCGCCGTAAAGCGTGTCGGACCCGTCCTCGCCGTAAAGGACATCCCGGCCCTCGTCGCCGTAGAGCAGGTCCGCGCCCAACCCGGCCTCGATCACGTCATCGCCCAGCCCGCCGGATACGGTATCGGCATCGCTGGTGTCCGGCGTCGCCGGGATCGTGGTGAAATGGACGTCCGAAACGACGATGACCTGGTCGGCGTTGCCGAGATCGGTATACTGGATGACGATCTGCGACACCGGACCCGTGATGCTGATCAGGATCGACCCGTCCGCCTGGCTCTGTGTCGTGCCATTGCCGGTCGCGGTCGCGGTATTGCCGGTGATGGATATCTCGGTCGAGGTCGTGGTGATCGACACCGGCACAAGATTGCCCAACTCGTCATACGCAAGGATCGTGACCGAATCGATGAAACCGCCGGTGTCGATGTCCGAGATGCGGAACAGGACGTTCGACACCTCGTTTGTCATGCCGGAGCCGGACTCGGCTGCGAAGTTCATCGACAGCTCTGTCAGTTCGCCGGCCCCGGGACGCCCAAGTGTCGCCCCGGAGTTGTCGCCGATCACCGTTTCCGGCGAATAGATCGCGCCGGTTTCCACCGAGAATTCGTTTCCGACACCCGGCACATAGTTGACCGTGACGTTCATCGTCCCGGTGTCTTGCGTGAAGTTGCTGTTCAGGGACTGGCCATCGAAATAGAATCCGGTCGTCCAGTCCAGGAACTCGTTCGTCGCAGACGGTGTCACGCCGCTGACCGTATCGGGTCCTGCGTTGATCGTGTCGTTCCCCGCCCCGCCGGAAATCGAATCGCTTCCAAGCAGGCCGGTGATCGAGTCGGCGCCATCGCCGCCATAGATCGCGTTGGCGGCATTGTCGCCGGTCAAGGTGTCGTTGCCCGACGAACCGACGAGGTTTTCGATCCCCGACAGCGAATCCCCTTGGGCATCCCCGCCGCTTTCGGTGAGGCCGTCGTTGATATTGACGTTCACCGCGGCGCCGGAGGCGCTGTAATCCGCCGTATCGATGCCGACGCCACCGATCAGCACGTCCGCCCCGGCACCGCCCACCAGCGTGTCGGCCCCGGACCCGCCATCCAGGCGATCGGCGCCGTTACCACCGAACAGGATGTCGTTGTCGACACCGCCGTTCAGCGTATCGGCGCCTTCGCCACCGATCAAGGTGTCGTTGCCGACCCCGCCATTGATCGTGTCGGCGCCATCCGCACCTTCAAGCCAGTTGGCGACACTGTTACCCGTGATGCTGTCGGCGCCCGAGCCGCCGATGACGCCCTCGATCTCGTAGAGGTCCTGGTTGCCGTCGCCGCCGCTGGCAATGCCGGTGGCAAGGTTAACGGTAACGCCCCCGGTCACACCGGAATAGCTCACATAGTCGAAATCGGCGCCGCCATAGAGGATGTCATCGCCCGGTCCGCCGTCGCCGCCGCCGAACAGGGTGTCCGAGCCGTCATTCCCATAGAGGGCGTCGGCGTTTGCTCCGCCATAGATCTGGTCGTTCCCGGTGCCGCCGTAGAGCGTGTCCCGCCCCGAACCGCCGTAGATTGTGTCGTCACCAGAATCGCCGTAGAGCGTGTCGACCTCGTCGCCACCATCGATGACGTCGTTGCCGGTGCCGCCATAGATCCGGTCGTTTCCCGCGTCGCCGAAGAGCCGGTCTTCCTCCGAGCCGCCATCGATGAGGTCGTTGCCGGTGCCGCCGTAGACGGTGTCGTTGTCCGCCCCGGAATAGATGGTGTCGTTTCCACCGTTGCCGAGGATGGAATCCGCTCCATCGACGTAGCCCGGCGTGCCCGCGATGAACGAGTTGTTGCCGCCGCTGCCCGAAAGTGTCGCCATCGTGTCCTGCCCCTGTTCGCCGCTTCCGGATAGTCAGCCTTCATGTCCGATCCATGACCGAATGCAGAAAGCTTTGCGCCATTATGTTGACGTCACGCCCGGTTACGTCTTTCAGATTATCCTGCGAATTGTCGTCAGGATAACGCTATCGCACAATGCGCAAATAAAGTCGCCCTGAAAATTGGGCTCAGGCAACAGCTTCAGCGGGTTGCATCCCTTCTGCAATCCGCCGGCTTTGCCCATAGGCTGCGCGCCCTGCCTCGGTTTTAAGCTCGGGGAAAATCTCGAATATCTCCAGCCGCTGCGCGTTGCCGATGCCCTTCAGCGAAGTGTCCTCGGGGTGGAAGGTCTCGGTCCAGATGCCGTTCGACAGCACCACCTCGTGTCGGTCGCACATGAAATGCACATAGGTCGTGCCGCTGGACTGGACGGTATGCACCCCCTGCGCCGCCAGATGCTTGGCCGCGACCAGGACCTCGCGATCGGTGTAGCGCACGGTCGCTCGGGTATTGGCGACCAGCACGCGGTGGTTCGGCGAGACCATCATGTCGCGCTCGGGCAGGCCCTTGCCCAGCGAGCCCTGCTGGATGAACACCGGCAGCAGGTGCGGCTCCGACTGGAAATCGTGCAGGAACATCTGGGTCTTGCCCACCCAGCGCACGGTCTGGATGCCGTTGTCGCGGGTGACGACGCGGTCTCCTGCCGAAATCAGCTCGACCGGCAGTTCGCCGCGCTGGGTGGTGATCAGGGTGCCGGGTGTGAAGCAGGGCGTGCAGCGTGGCACGCGGGCGGCGTCGGTCTCGAAGGTTCCGGAAGCAGGATCAAACGGCATCTCTCTATCACTTTCAGTCGTGCCGGTCGGGTCGGCACTTTCGCTATTCCCCATGAATATCCGGGCCGGATATGGGGAGAAAAGTAAAAAAGATGCTTTCAAACAACAACTCACCGGCAGATTTCAGCCCATGCGTGTATGCCCGGGCCGTCAGTTGGCGGCGGATTCCTGCCACATCCGCCTGGCCAATCGGGAACATTGAAAGTTATCCCGCTCCAACAGGCCGTCGTATCAGGCGTTTCAATCTCTGCGTGTAGTGGAACTCATCCCTCGCCCCGACGGGAAACCGGCTTGATGCAACCGGATGGAGAAAGGCGCAGCGCCTGGAATTGCGCAGTCGGCATTGGCGGACAGGGCCCAGTTGTTTCCCGCCCCTAGTCCAATCGGTGGCACGCACTGCAACTGATCCGAAAAACTCCTGTCGCCCGGCGAATCAGGCCGGTCTGGAAAGGCTGCAATCGTCGGAGGTGGTGCCCGAGGCGAGACTCGAACTCGCAAGCCTTGCGGCGGAGGATTTTGAATCCCCTGCGTCTACCATTCCACCACTCGGGCCACCGGAGCCCCGTTTAGAACCTGTCGCGGGCCACGTCAATGCAGGGTGGAAAGGCTCAGAGGTTGTCGGTGTCGAAGGTGTTGCAGTCGGCAATCTGGCCGGATTGCAGCCCGATCATGAACCAACGCGAGCGCTGCTCGGACGTGCCGTGGGTGAAGGTGTGCGGCATCGGGCGCTGGCCCGCGTTCCGTTGCAGGGTGTCGTCGCCGATCTGCTTCGCGGCGTTCACCGCCTCTTCCAGATCGCCGCGCTCGATGGTGCCCAGGGTCTGCGCCGCTTCGCGCGCCCAGATGCCGGAGAGACAGTCGGCCTGCAACTCGATCCTGACCGAGATCGCGTTCGATTCCTCCTGGCTGACCTGCTGGCGGACCTCGTTGGCCTTCGACAGGATGCCGAGCTCGTCCTGCACATGATGGCCGATCTCGTGGGCCACCACATAGGCCGCCGCGAAATCGCCGCTGGCGCCCAGCCGCTGGTGCAACGTCGTGAAGAAGCCGGTGTCGAGATAGACCTTCTTGTCCATCGGGCAGTAGAAGGGGCCGGTCGCCTCGGATGCGCCGCCGCAGGCGGAGCGGGTGGCGTCCTTGAACAGGACCAGCGTCGCGGGGGTGTAGGTCGCGTTCAGCTGTTCCTTGAAGACGCGGGTCCAGATTTCCTCGGTATCGGCGAGGACAACCGAAACGAACTGGCCCTCGGCCTTGTCCTGCTCGGTCAGCTCGACCGGGCTGCCTGTCGAACCGCTGTCGATGCCGCCCGGGCCAAGGAGCTGGCTTGGATCGACGCCGAGGAAAATGGCCAGCAGGAAGACCACGACGGCGCCCGCCCCGCCGATGCCGCCCATGCGGACGCCCCCGCCACCGCCCGTGCGGCGGCGGTCTTCGATGTTTGAACTTTCCCTGCGGCCGCGCCACTGCATGACTTCACCTCTTCCCGGCTGACCGCGTGTCCACAGTGGACAGAACGGCAGAACCTTTCCACATCAACACCTTGTCCGACGGCATTCACGAATCCTTAACCCGCGCGCGCCGGTTTCGAACGAAATCCTATCTGCTGCCTGCCCACATCGGAAGCGTGAAAGCACAACTGCGGGAGCGGACCATCCGTTCCCCTTCCCCTTCCCCGTCGCACGGCCTATGGTCGCGGCGCATTTGCCCAGGACGAGACCATCATGACCCTGCCCCGCCGCACCCTGATCCTTCTGGCCACGCTGGGCTCGGCCGCCCTTCTCGGCGGGGCCTTTGCCTTCCAGTACATCGGCGGGCTCGCGCCCTGCCAGCTCTGCCTCTGGCAGCGCTGGCCGCATGCGGCGGCGATCCTGATCGGGGTGGTGGCGCTGACAACGGGCTGGCGCGGCTTGGCCTGGCTGGGCGTTATCGCGGCGCTGGCGACGGCGGCGATCGGAATCTTCCATGTCGGGGTCGAGCAGAAATGGTGGGAAGGGCTCGCGTCCTGCACGGCGGGCTCGATCGAGGGCATCTCGACCGCCGACCTGCTGGACCCGACGAAAGACGTGGCGGCGGTGGTGCGCTGCGACGCCATCGCCTGGCAAATGCTGGGGATTTCGATGGCCGGGTGGAACGCGATCATCTCGCTGGTCCTGGCCGGGATCTGGGTCAAGGCCGCACGGACGGCTTAGGATCGAGCTTCGTTCAAATGAAGCAAGTCTAAAGATTTTCTGGAAAATTTTTAGACTTACGCGCGACAGGCGCCTTCTGCGCTAAGGGGTTGCCTGAACAGTTTGTCCGAAAAGGCGCTGGTGCTCCTGGATCGCGAAGCGGTCGGTCATCCCTGCGACATAATCGGCGACAACCCGGGCAAGAAGTGTTTCATCCGTCGCGGCAGCCACATCGGCCTGCCATTCTGGGGGCAGAAGATCGGGCTGGCGCAGGAACAGCGGAAAGAGATCGTCGATCATCCGCGTCACCTCGGCCCGGACCGCCATCACGCTGGGTGCACGATACATGCGGTGGAAGAGGAAGCTGCGCACCGCCTTCAGGTCCTGATAGAGCGGCTTGGAGAAGCGGATGATCGTGGTGCCCATGTGGCGGATGTCGTCCACCGACTTCGGCTGCGCACTGGCCAGCCGGTTCTGGGCGACGGCGATCACGTCCTCGACCATGCGGCCGAAGACCCGGCGCAGCGCCTCATGGCGGCGGCGCATCCTGTCGAGGCCCGGGTAAGTGCGGTCCACCTCCTCGAAGGCGGGACCGGTGACGGGCAACTCCATCAGGTCGTCTTCGGTGAAGAGGCCCGAACGCAAACCGTCGTGCAGGTCGTGGTGCGAATAGGCCACGTCATCGGCGATGGCGGCCACCTGCGCCTCGGCGCTGGCATGGGTGTCAAGCTCCAGGTCCCATTGGGCGTTGACCTCGGCCAGGGCATAGGGAAGCGGGCCGTCATGCTTCCTGTCGGCGTTGGGGCCGGTGACGGGTCCGTTGTGTTTCGCAATGCCTTCAAGGGTTTCCCAGGACAGGTTCAACCCGTCGAAATCGGCGTAATGCCGTTCCAGCTTCGTCACGATCCGCAGCGCCTGGGCATTGTGGTCGAAGCCGCCATAGGGCGCCATCAGCCGCTCCATCGCATCCTCGCCGGTATGGCCGAAGGGGGTGTGGCCAAGATCGTGCGCCAGTGCCACCGCCTCGGCGAGGTCGGTGTTGAGGCCGAGCACTCCGGCGATGGTGCGGGCGACCTGCGCGACCTCGATCGTATGGGTCAGGCGGGTGCGGTAATAGTCGCCCTCGTGTTCCACGAAGACCTGCGTCTTGTGTTTCAGCCGGCGGAAGGCCGAGGAATGGATGATCCGGTCGCGGTCGCGCTGGTAGGGTGAGCGGAAGGAGGACAGCCGCTCGGGCCAGAGCCTGCCGCGGCTGGCGTCTGGTTGGCAGGCGAAGGGCGCAAGCATCGGGCTGTCCTTGTCCGGAAGGGTCGGGTCCCATATATTTGCCGGGGACGCCGAAGGATACGGGAACAGTCATGGAACTGACGCTGCCGCCGAAAGTCACCGACCGGGCCTTCGCCCGGCTGGCCGAGATCGCCGAAGCGACCGGCGAGGTGAAACCGCTGCGCGTGGCGGTGGATGGCGGTGGCTGTTCCGGCTTCCAGTATTCGATCACGCTGGACGATCCGGCGGTGGACGACCTGGTGCTGGAAAAGGACGGCCAGCGGGTGCTGGTCGACCAGGTCAGCCTGCCCTTCCTGTCGAATGCGGTGATCGACTTCACCGACGAGCTGATCGGCGCGCGCTTCGTGGTGGAAAATCCGAACGCCAAGACCAGTTGCGGCTGCGGAACGAGTTTCTCGCTCTGATCCCTCTGGCCGTGCTACCGTAGCGCGCTAGCTTTGCGTGCAACGGACGATGAGGGCAATCATGCGCGTGTTGATGCTGGGCTCGGCGCCGATGGCGGCGGAGGCCGCGACATGGCGGAGGGAGCCGTTCGATCTGGTGCTGGCAATCAACAACGCCTGGCGGATAAGGTCCGACTGGGACATCGCGATCCACCCCCATGATTTCCCGGTTGAGCGGCAGGCGAGGCCGGGTCCGGGCCAGCGGATCGTGACTGAGGCCGAGTTCGTGCCGGCGCAGAATTCCTATGGCGGTTTCGTCTATGCCGGGGCGACGATGGCTTTCACCGCCGCCTACTGGGCGCTCTATGCACTGCGACCGAGCGTCCTCGCGGTCTATGGCTGCGACATGCAGTATCCGTCGCAGGGGCCGACGCATTTCTATGGCACCGGGACGCCCGACCCCTTGCGGGCGGACATCACCCTGCGCAGCCTTGAGGCGAAGTCGGCGCGGCTCATGGTGCTGGCGGCGATGCAGGGTTGCGCGGTGGCGAACCTCTCTAGCGGACCGTCGCGGCTGATCTTCCCCCGGACGACGCGGCCCTCGCTCGCCCATGCCGCGCCGGGGGTCTGGTGCCCGGACCTGGCGGCCGAGGCGCAGGCGCTGGAGGCGGAGCTTGGCTATTTCGTGCCTTCGGGTCGCTACTGGGAGGAGGCCGCGCGGTTCGATCCGGCGGCGCTGGACCGGCTGGACGCGCTCTGGCTACAGGCGGCGACGCTGCCCCTGCGGCAGACGGCTTGAGACGGGGAGCGTCGCAGCCTAAGGTGCAGGGCTGGAGGGCCGGATCATGAAGCTTGCGACGTTCAACATCAACGGGATCAAGGCGCGGATCGAGGCCTTGAAAGGCTGGCTGGAGCAAGCCGCGCCGGATGTGGTCTGCCTTCAGGAGATCAAGTCGGTGGACGAGGGCTTCCCGCGGGGGGAGTTCGAGGCGATGGGCTACCGGGTGGAGACCCACGGGCAGAAGGGGTTCAACGGGGTGGCGATCCTGTCGAAGCTGCCGTTGTCGGACGTGCGACGGGGATTGCCGGGGGACGCGGGCGACGAGCAGGCGCGCTGGATCGAGGCGCTGGTGGATGCGGGGCGGCCGGTCCGGGTCTGCGACCTCTATCTGCCGAACGGCAACCCGGCGCCGGGGCCGAAGTATGATTACAAGCTTGCGTGGATGGCGCGGATGGAAGTGCGGGTGCGGGAGTTGCTGGCCGGGGAGGAGCATTTCATCTGCCTGGGGGATTACAACGTGATCCCGCAGGCGCTGGATGCGGCGAAGCCGGAGGCCTGGGTCGGCGATGCCCTCTTCCTGCCGGAGAGCCGGGGGGCGTTCCGGCGGCTGGCGAACCTGGGGCTGACCGACGCGGTCCGGGTGCGGGACCCGGCGCCGGGGGTCTACACCTTCTGGGACTATCAGGCGGGGGCCTGGCAGCGGAACAACGGCATCCGGATCGACCATGTGATGCTGTCACCGCAGGCAGCGGACCGGCTGGAGGAAGCGGGGATCGACAAGGCGGTCCGCGGCGGGGAGAAGGCGAGCGACCACGTGCCGGTCTGGGTCGAGATCGCGGCGTGAGCATGGGGTGCCACGCGTGGCGGGCGCCCAGACCTGTACAAAATCAATGGTTTGCCTGCGGTCGTTTACCGCGGGTTAACTCAAGTTCCAACTGCAACACTTGCGGTCGCCTTTTTGATTTCTTCGGCGAGGGCCTGGGCGGGTGTTTTCCAGCCCAGGGTCTTGCGGGGCCGGTTGTTCATGAGCCTGGCGATGTGGTCCAAGTCGCGTTGGC
>NZ_JAEULO010000044.1 GCF_016793705.1 Tabrizicola sp. | reverse complement strand
AATAAACGACCGGTTGGCCGCGCTCAGTCCCCCAGCAGACATGCAGCCGGGTTCTCGCTGATCTCGACATCGGCGTAGTATTTCTGGGCTTGGACGGCCGAGCGATGCAGGCTCAGTTTCATGGCGGCGGCGAGGGGGGCGCCGTCCAGAGCCGCCTGCGTCAGAAACCCGGCACGGAGCCCATGCGGCGTCGCAAAATCCACCGGCAAGCCGGCCAGATGGAGCCGGTAACGAAGGATGGTCCGCAGCGCATCCGAGGCCAACCGACGGCGCAGGGGCCGGTCCGACTTGCTAACTGGTCGGAACAGCGGCCCCGCGGTCATCCCCGCGACCTCCAGCCAGTGCAAAACTGCCCGCGCGGCCCGACCTTTCAGAGGCAGCCTCGGCGCCTGGTCCTTCTTTGTCGTCTTCGTCTCAAGGAGCCGGATCCAAAGCAGGCCTTTTGCGGTGAAGTCGTCGCGCCCAATGTCCTCGACGTTCAGGGCCGACACTTCCGACCGGCGCCGCCCACCCGAACCGAAGGCCAGCATCAGCATCGCCCGATCACGGATCCCGCGCATGCTGTCGTCGCAAGTGGCAAGCAGCGCTTCCAGGATGTCGCGGGTTACAGGTTTCGGGGACTTAGGAACCCGAGGCCTGGCATTCGCTCTGCGCGCCTTTTGCCTCGCTTGTTGCACCAGAGGTGCGGAGAACGGTGACGCAAGATTTCGCATACGATGAAAGGCCTGCCAAGACGCGATGCGGCGGTCGAGCGTGGCCGGGGCAGGGCAGGTCAGTGCCACCCGCAGCCCGATCGCGATCAGCTCCAGCGCCACGTCCTGTGCCGGACCGGGCCGCTCGCTGAGGTCCTGCGCATGGTCCAGGATGAAGCGCAGCGCCACCTTTTCCTCTTCGGGCCAGGCCAGCGGCCGGCCGAAGGCCGCCATCTTCCAGGCCGCGACATAGGCCAGATCGCGCTCCCAGGCGCGCAGCGTGTTGGGCGGCGTGCCGCGGCGGTAAAGCTCGGTCAGCGCGGCTTCGTCGGCCTCGGACAACTGGGCGTAGGAGGGCAGGGCAAGGGTGGTCATCGGCCATTCCTCGAGGGTTTCACGGGCCAGGATGCGCCCTTTCCGGCCCAATTTCAACACCCATGATAAGGCGGACTTATCGTGTTTAACGCATCTCGTCCACGGACGCTTGAGTAATCTGCAAAAGCACAGCATTCTGCGCATATGGCGCCGCGATCGCGATTGACTATTGAGGATGACCTCATTCTGCCCGGGCCTTTCGATCTGGCCGGGACCGAAGCGCCCTGGTTCCTGCCTGATGACGAGGCAGAAGATCCCGCAGGGAGCGATCTGGCGCCCTTGCCGCGGTCCGAGAGGGCCTCGCTGGTCGATGCGGCCGGCTGGCGAGCGGCAGAAGCGGCGCTGGCGGCCGATCTGGCGGACCTGGCCTTCGATGCCGGGCGACTGGCGGAACGGCTGGTCATGGCGGGGCCGGGGGCGGTGCGACGGCTGGCGCTGGACGAGGCGTCAAGCTTGAGCTGGTGGGCGGGCGACCGGATCACCGGCGATCGGCTGGCGTTGTGGCTGAGTTATCGGATCGGGGCGGCGGAGGAGGGCGGCGAGGGGTTAATCCGCACCGCCTGGGCGGCCCGACGGCTGATGGCACCGGCGGGGCAGGGGGCCGGGCCGGGCAGGGGGCTGGCAGCGCTGCTGGAGGCCACGCTGGGCGAAGAGGGCCGCGCCGATCCCGAACTGCTTGGCGACGTCGCGGCCACGCTGGCGCCGCTGTCGGGCTGCAGCGCATGGACGCGGGGGGCGGCGCTGTTCCACCTGTGGCGCAGCCTCGACGAGCGCCCCGACCATCTGCGCGGGCTGGAGGCGGCGGTCATCGGCATGCGGCTGGCGGCGGGGCAGGGCGCCTTGCCTTTCCTGCCGCTGAGCCTGACCGGGTTCTCTGCCCTTACGGCCAGTGGCAGCCCCGAGGCGCGGCTGGCGGGCTGGATCGCCGGCGCGCATCGGGCGGTGCTGGCGGCGCTGATGCGGCTGGAGCGGCTGTCTGCCTGGCAGTCGCGCGCCCTGGCCGAGACCGCCGATCTGTCAGGTCGCACCCCGGCCAAGCTGATTGCGGCGCTGGCGGCTCACCCGATGCTTGCCGCCCCGCAGGCCGAGGCCGAGACAAGGGCCAGCCGAGCGGCGGTTCAGCGCAACCTGGATGTGCTGGTGGCCCGCGGGCTGGTGCGGGAGGTGACAGGGCAGGGGCGCTTCCGGGTCTGGGCGGCCAAGCTGTGAGGCTGGTTTCCGGCGCCCTTATTGCCTTCATGCCACCAATCCCGCGAACCAGCTCGCGTATCCGACCAGGCTTCAGAGGTTTCGGCGAATGACGTCCCGCAACATCTCACGATCCAGAGTGAGGTCGGCCACGATCTTCTTCAGCCGGCTGTTCTCGTCCTCCAGCGCCTTCAAGCAGCACATCTCATCCGGCAGAAGCCCGCCATATCGCTTCTTCCAGCTGAAGTAGGTCGCCTGGCTGATCCCCGCCTTGCGGAAGATATCCGCCACCGGCGTGTCTTCTTCGCCCTGCCTAAGGATGAACGCCTTCTGCACCTCCGTGTACTTCGATGCTTTCATGCGATTCCGCTCCTCTCTCAGCCGGGGAAATCTAGCGGAAAACTCCAGCCTCAAACGATCCAGGTCTCAGGGGGCAGAGCAGTCTTTGCCTTCCTGCTGACCATCTCATCGCGCATGATGCCGGCCTTTACCCGTGCCTTTCTGCCCATAGCGTTGGTCACGCAATCCATGCCGCTGGTTTTCTTTACGACGCTTCCGGTACTGATGCTGGGGCGCGGGATTTCGGTGACGCTCTGGATCACCATTTAGGTAACCTTCTTTCCGGCCTTCGTGCTTCTGGTGCAGGACATTCGGCGCGTGCCGCAATCGGTTCCGTGAACGGGTTTTGTCGCGAACTTCTGTGTTGAGAGGAAAAGGTCTTTGAATTTCTTCTGTTAGGCAGCCAGAGCGGCGAATTGGGCAAATGGGCAGAGTCCGGGTGTCACCTGGCCCTTGCGGATCATGTTTGCGACCTCAATACCTTCGAGCGTTGCCGACGCGGAGACGAAGGACTTAA
>NZ_JAEULO010000025.1 GCF_016793705.1 Tabrizicola sp. | reverse complement strand
TGCCCGTCGATCGAGACCCGGGCAAGCTTGTCGCCCGGCGTCCAGTCCGACGTCACCCTTAGCTTGTCGCCGTCGGCGAAATGCACCGTGGTGCCCTCGCGGTCCGCCGCCAGCTTCACCGGATAGGACTGGCCCTGCAGGCTGACCACCCAGTCGTCGCCGACTTTCCTCTCGTGGTTGTCCATCCGCCCCGACACCCGCGTCCGGCGGATCTCGGTCACCCGGTACATCGCCGCCGCCGCCGCCGCGACCCGGCGCAGCGCGTCCTCGTCCAGCGTCACGCCGCCGAAGCCGTCGGGATATTCCTCGGCGATGAAGGCGGTGGTGATGTCGCCCTTGATGAAGCGGTCATGGTCATAGACCGCCGACAGGAACGGCAGGTTGTGGCCGATCCCCTCCACCTCGAAGCTGTCCAGCGCGACGCGCATCTCCTCGATCGACTCGGCCCGCGTCGGCGCCCAGGTGCAGAGCTTGGCGATCATCGGGTCGTAGTACATCGAGATCTCGCCGCCCTCGTAGACGCCGGTATCGTTCCGGATCACCCGTGGCCCCGCCGCCCCCGCCGCCACGCCCGAGCTGTAGCCGGCGGTCTCCGCCGGCGGGCGATAGCGGGTCAGCCGGCCGATCGACGGCAGGAAGTTGCGGTAGGGGTCCTCGGCATAGAGCCGGCTTTCCAGCGCCCAGCCGGTCAGCTTTATGTCGTCCTGGGTGAAGGGCAGCTTCTCGCCCGCCGCCACCCGGATCATCTGCTCCACCAGGTCGACGCCGGTGATCAGCTCGGTCACCGGGTGCTCCACCTGAAGCCGGGTGTTCATCTCGAGGAAATAGAAGTTGCGGCTGCCGTCGACGATGAACTCGACCGTCCCGGCCGAGGCATAGCCCACGGCGGTCGCCAGCGCGCAGGCCTGCTCGCCCATCGCCTTCCGCGTCGCCGCGTCCAGGAACGGCGAGGGCGCCTCTTCGATCACCTTCTGGTTGCGACGCTGGATCGAACATTCCCGCTCGCCCAGATAGACGCAGTTGCCGTGCTTGTCGGCCAGCACCTGGATCTCGATGTGGCGCGGCTGGGTCACGAACTTCTCGATGAAGATGCGGTCATCACCGAAACTGGCCGCCGCCTCGTTCTTCGAGGACTGGAAGCCCTCCGCCGCCTCGGCATCGTTCCAGGCGATCCGCATCCCCTTGCCGCCGCCGCCCGCTGACGCCTTGATCATCACCGGATAGCCGATCTGGCCCGCGATCTTCACCGCCTCCTCCGCATCGGCGATCAGCCCCATGTAGCCAGGAACCGTGGAAACCCCCGCCTCCATCGCGATCTTCTTCGAGGTGATCTTGTCGCCCATGGCTTCAATGGCGGGCGAGGGCGGCCCGATGAACACCACCCCCACCGCCTCCAGCGCGGCGGCGAAGCTGCGGTTCTCGGACAGGAAGCCGTAGCCCGGATGCACCGCCTGCGCGCCGGTCTGGCGAATGGCGTCCATGATCCGGTCGATCACGATATAGGACTGTGCCGCCGGGGACGGGCCGATATGCACCGCCTCGTCCGCCATCTGCACATGCAAGGCATTGCGGTCGGCGTCGGAATAGACCGCGACCGTCTTGATCCCCATCTTCCGGGCGGTCTTGATCACGCGGCAGGCGATCTCGCCCCGGTTGGCGATCAGGATCTTGTCAAACATCGGCTCCCCCCATCAGGCGCAAAGAAAAGGACCACCCGAGCGCATGGCCCGGATGGTCCCTGAATGTCGTGTGACCCGCCCGCAGGCGGCGGTGATCAGTAGCCCGAGTTACAGGGCGGCAGGCCAACCTCGATGCCGCAGGTGGCAACACCGGCAAGGCCGCCGATGACGGCACCGGTAAGCATGTTGCTGTCGGTCGCGTCAGCGATGAGAGCGCCCGTCGCCGCACCAGCAACGCCGCGGGACGTAGGGTCCTGCAGGCACCCGGCGAGCGAGGTGACAAGAAGAGCGAAGACGACAAGGGACTTGCGCATGGGATACTGCCTCGTGGGTTTGTTGTTATTGCTGCGGATTCTACAGCAATATCACGCATTTCAAAGCGGATTTTCACACCACCCTCCCCGTCGCCACGGGGATTGAGCGCAACTCCGCCCACAAGGATCGGTCCGGCCTGGGACGGGCCGGACCGCAGGGAAGGGGAAGGGTAACAACGTAGACTGCGCAGGTCGCGGCACGACTGCCCTTGACCAGCACGTAAACAATGACGCGCCGACTTCCCCATTGCAAACGCCGCGAGAACACGCGCGTCTGCTTGGGCAGAACCCTGCCAAACCGCGGCAAGCTTCGGCGAATTCATGCCTAGTCCTCCTCCTCGTCCCAATCGTCGGCCAGCGCCTCCGGGGCGTCAGGGGCGAAGACCTGCGGGAAAGACGCCTCGGCGCGCTTCACGTCGATCTTGAGCAGCGCCTCATAGGAACAGGGATCGAACGGGTCCTCCGCTGCCACAACCTCACGTCCGAAGAGCCAGGACAGCCGCCCGGCATCGAGGTTGCCGCGCTCGAACGGCTCTTCCCCGAAATGCTGCCAGAGCGCCGCCATGAAGGCCGCGTCGGCCGCCCGGTCCAGGTGCTTGCGGTCCTTGAACCGCTCGCGCTTGATCAGTTTCGTCGCGCCTTCCTTCACGTTGGCGCGGCGAATGGTGAACTGGAAATCGGTTCCCGGCATCCGGCCCGGAAAGCCCCGGTGCTTCAGCATATCCATCGTCTCCTGTCAGGACAGTCGACGGCAGGGATAGGCGAAAGCAGCGGCGCAGCCCAGAGGATGCGGCAGGAAACCCTTGCGATGTCAGGGAATTTCAGCCTGCAAACCGCGCGGATACGCAGGAGGCCGAGGGTTGGCGCGGGCCCGCCCGGCGTATGCCGGCAGGCCCGCTCCGCAAGATTACTTGTACTTGCCGGTTTCCACGACTTCCGGGGTGACCGGCTCGGGGGCCACAACTTCTTTCTTGGCGCAAGCGGCGATAGCCGAGACCATAGCCAGAACCAGAACGAGACGTGCGCTCTTCGACATCCTCTACTCCATCCTTCTTGGGGTGCTTCGGATCCCTCGCGGGTAGCCGGCACCTGTTCGCTGTTGAAGGCCGATTTGGCCCGGCCCGGTGAAACCTTATCCGAAACACTCCGGACTTGGTATGTCGGCCAGACCAAGTTCCCGACCTGTGGCGTTCCTACATCAGCCCATTGTGCATGGCCAGCCGGAAAATCCATATTTCGCGGCGACATCAGAACACCTCCCAGACGCAGGCACCGTTGGCCGGGCGGTAGGATTCGAAGAACTGCACAACATCGGGGGCTGCCTCGCCGAAGGGCACCGTTTCGCTGGCGAAAGAGATGACGATCTGCTGCGGCGCAGGCACCATCCCGTCGATCCGCTTTATGGCGAAACCGTCGCAGAGCGCCTGCATGTCCACCGCCGCCGTCTCGGCCTCGTCCCCCGACAGTCCGGGTGCAAGGAACCGGAACCGCGCCGTCGCCCCTGCAGGCCCAGGCGCGTTGGTCACGATGTCGATCAGCGAAACCTCGCGCCCCGACGGCACCTCGACCGCCTCGCCGACCGGCGCTTCCTCGGTGCAGGCACCCGCCAGCGCCAGGGCGCCGAGCAGGACCGAGAGACGAAGGGAAGGGGCGCGGCGCATGGTCAGAGCGGAATGTTGTCGTGCTTCTTCCAGGGGTTCGCCAACTTCTTCCCCCTGAGAGCGGCAAAGGCCCGCGCCACGCGGCGGCGGGTCGAATGCGGCATGATCACCTCGTCGATGAAGCCCTTCTCGGCCGCTACGAAGGGGTTGGCGAAGCGGTCCTCGTAATCCTTCACCCGCCCGGCGATCCGGTCGCGGTCGGCCAACTCGCTGCGATACAGGATCTCGACCGCGCCCTTGGCGCCCATCACCGCGATCTCTGCCGTGGGCCAGGCATAGTTGAAATCCCCCCGCAGATGCTTCGACGCCATCACGTCATAGGCCCCGCCATAGGCCTTGCGGGTGATCACCGTGACCTTGGGCACCGTCGCCTCGCCATAGGCGAAGAGCAGCTTCGCGCCGTGCTTGATGACCCCGCCGTATTCCTGGCTCGTCCCCGGCAGGAAACCCGGCACGTCGACGAAGGTCAGGATCGGGATTTCGAACGCATCGCAGAAGCGGACGAAGCGCGCGGCCTTGCGGCTGGCGTCGATGTCCAGGCATCCGGCCAGCACCATCGGCTGGTTCGCCACCACGCCAACCGACTGCCCCTCGATCCGGATGAAGCCGGTGATGATATTGCCCGCGAAATCGCGCTGGATCTCGAAAAAGTCGCCCTCGTCCGCGACCTTGGCGATCAGCTCCTTCATATCGTAGGGCTGGTTCGGGTTGTCGGGGATCAGCGTGTCGAGGCTTGGTTCCAGCCGGTCGGGCGCATCGAAGAACGGCCGCACCGGCGCCTTCTCGCGGTTGGATTTCGGCAGGAAATCGATCAGCCGCCGGGTCTCGGCGAGCGCCTCGACGTCGTTCTCATAGGCGCCATCCGCGACCGAGGACTTCCGGGTATGGGTCGAGGCCCCGCCCAGCTCCTCCGCCGTGACCTGTTCGTTCGTCACCGTCTTCACCACATCCGGGCCGGTCACGAACATGTAGGAGGTGTCCTTCACCATGAAGATGAAGTCGGTCATCGCCGGGGAATAGACCGCGCCCCCCGCGCAGGGGCCCATGATCAGGGAAATCTGCGGCACCACGCCCGAGGCCATGATGTTGCGTTGGAACACCTCGGCATAGCCGGCCAGCGAGGCGACGCCTTCCTGGATCCGCGCCCCGCCGGAATCGTTGATCCCGATCACCGGGGCACCGTTCTGCAAGGCCATGTCCATGATCTTGCAGATCTTCTGCGCATGGGTTTCCGACAGCGACCCGCCGAAGACGGTGAAATCCTGGCTGAAGACATAGACCATCCGGCCATTGACCGTGCCCCAGCCCGTCACCACGCCATCGCCTGCCGGGCGGTCCTTCTCCATCCCGAAATCGGTGCAGCGGTGCGCGACGAACATGTCGAACTCTTCGAAGGACCCCTCATCCAGCAGAAGCTCGATCCGCTCGCGCGCGGTCAGCTTGCCCTTGGCATGTTGCGCCTCGACCCGGCGCTCTCCGCCCCCCGCGCGGGCCGCACCACGACGTGTCTCAAGCTCTTCGAGAATGTCCTTCATCCCGCCCTCCCCGGCTGATGGCGCCGACAATCTAGGCGAACACCACGGGCGCGAGAAGCACGAATGAGAAAATTTGCAAACCTGTTCGAAAACACCTCTTTCAAATTGCGAAATCGCAAAGCATTGGAGGCGACCCTGCGCCGCGGTATGCCTCGGCGGTCCGCGAACCCGAGGTCATCATGCCCAGCCTTCCGATCCCCGTCATCACGATCGGCCTCCTCTTGGCCTCGAACATCTTCATGACCTTCGCCTGGTACGGGCATCTGAAATACAAGTCGGTCGCGCTGGTCACCGTGGTGCTGGTCAGCTGGGGCATCGCCTTCTTCGAATACCTGCTCCAGGTCCCCGCCAACCGCATCGGCCACGGGTATTTCAATGCAGCCGAGCTGAAGACGATCCAGGAAGTCATCACTCTGTCGGTCTTCGCGGTCTTCTCGGTCCTCTACCTGAAGGAGCCGCTGTCCTGGAACCACCTGGTCGGCTTCGGCTTCATCGCCGTGGGGGCCTTCTTCATCTTCCACAAATGGGCCTGACTCCCTCTGCTCTGGACAACGCCCCACCCCGCGCGTAGCCCTGTCCGGATGCAAGAGCCCCGCTTTCTCGACCGGACCACGCCGCCGAAGATCTTCACCCTGATCCTGATGGCGGGGCTCTCGGCCCTGACCATGAACATCTTCCTGCCGTCCCTCCCCGGCATGGCGACCTACTACGGCGTCCCCTATGGCGTCATGCAGCAATCGGTGGCGCTCTACCTCGCGCTTTCTGCCGCCCTCCAGATCGTCATTGGCCCGATCTCCGACCGGTACGGTCGCCGCAAGGTGCTGCTCGGCTCGATGCTCCTCTTCCTCCTCGCCACCATCGGCACCCTCCTCGCGCCCACCGCCACCTGGTTCCTGATCTTCCGCATGGCCCAGGCGGTGATCGCCGCCGGGATGGTCCTGTCCCGCGCCGTCGTCCGCGACATGGTCGCCGACGAACGGGCTGCCAGCATGATCGGCTATGTCACCATGGGGATGAGCCTTGTCCCGATGATCGGCCCCGTCATCGGCGGGGTGCTGGACGACCTCTATGGCTGGAAGGCCAACTTCGCCCTCCTTTTGATCCTCGGCGCCATCACCCTCGCCCTCGTCTGGGCCGACCTTGGCGAGACCGCCACCCTCCGCCGCGTCACCCTTGCCGATCAGGTCCGCACCTACCCCGCCCTCTTCGCCTCGCGCCGGTTCTGGGGCTATACGCTGGCGGCGGCCTTCGCTTCCGGCTGTTTCTTCGCCTATCTCGGCGGAGCGCCTTACGTTGGCGACAAGATCTTCGGCCTCTCCTCCACCCATGTCGGCGCGCTCTTCGCCCTGACAGCCATCGGCTACGCCGCGGGCAACTTCCTTGCCGGTCGCTATTCAGTCCGCATCGGCATGAACCGGATGATCCTGATCGGTTGCATCGTAACCACCGTCGGCATGGCGCTTCTCGCGCTTCTCACGGCTCTCGGCCTCTCCGGCCCGACCGTCTTCTTCGGGCTCACCATTTTCATGGGTCTCGGCAACGGCATCTGCCTTCCAAACGCCAACGCCGGGATGCTGTCGGTGCGCCCCGATCTTGCGGGCACCGCCTCGGGTCTGGGCGGAGCAATCCTGATCGGCGGCGGCGCGGCGCTTGCGGCCCTCGCGGGCGTCCTCCTCGGCCCCGGCTCAACCGAGATCCCGCTGATCCTCCTGATGCTCGCGTCTTCGGTTGCCTCGGTCATCGCGATCGTTTTCGTCATCCGCCGTGCCCGCCAGATCGGTGTCGCCTGACCAAAGCGATTGACGCCGCTTTGCAAAGCGCCGCATAGCTTTGCAAACAGGGAGCGGACATGGCCACCCAGAAACTCTATGCCGGGGTCAAGCTGCGGGAAATCCGCGGCCGGCTGGCGCTGACCCAGAAGGCCTTCGCCGACAAGCTCTCGGTCTCGCTGCCCTACCTGAACCAGATGGAGAACAACCACCGGCCCGTCTCGGCGGCGGTCGTGCTGGCGCTGGCGCAGGAATTCGGCCTCGACGTCACCGAACTGACCGTGGGCGAAAGCGAGCGCCTCGTCACCGACATGCGCGAGGCGCTGGCCGATCCGGTCTTCACCACCGCCACGCCGCCGCTCGCCGACCTGCGCCTTGCCGCCTCGAATGCGCCCGCTCTTGCCCGCGCCTTCCTCGACCTGCACCGCGCCTATCGCCAGACCCATGAACGCCTCGCCTCGCTCGACGAGGCGCTGGGACGCGAGGATGCCGCCCTCCGCCCCTCGGCCTGGGAGGAGGTGCGCGACTTCTTCCACTATTGCGACAACTATCTCGACGCGATCGACCGCGCCGCCGAGCATTTCGCCACCTCGGCAACCAGCGGCAAACCGATCGAGACGCTGGCGCAGGACCTGTTGAAACGGGCCGGCATCAGCCTGCACTATTCCAGCACTGCGCCCTTGCGCCACTACGATCCCGTCGCGCGGCGGCTCGACATCTCCGCCCGCGCTTCCGGCCCGTCCCAGCGCTTCCAGCTTCTCCACCAGGTCGCGCTCCTGACCCAGAACGACCTGCTCGAAGCCACCCTCGACCTGGCGCGGTTTTCCACGCCCGAGGCGCGCGATATCGCCAAGATCGGCCTCGCCAATTATTTCGCCGGGGCGGCCCTGCTGCCCTACCGCGCCTTCCTGACCACCGCGCAAGAAGTGCGCCACGACCTCGAACGCCTGGCCGACATCTTCGGCGCCAGCATCGAGCAGGTCGGCCACCGGCTGTCCACGATGCAAAGGCCCGGCGCCAAGGGCATCCCCTTCTTCTTCGTCCGCGTCGATCAAGCGGGCACGATCACCAAGCGCCACTCCTCCACCCGCCTGCAATTCGCCCGCTTCGGCGGCGCCTGCCCCTTGTGGAACGTCCATCAGGCCTTTGAAACCCCAGGGCAATTCCTGCGACAGCTCTGCGAAACCCCGGACGGCGTGCGCTATCTCTGCCTCGCCCGCGATGTGTCGAAACCCGCCGGGGCCTTCCTCGCCCCCGTCCGCCGCTATGCCATCGGCCTGGGCTGCGAGGTGCAGCACGCCGCGCAGATGGTCTATTCCGACGGGCTCGACCTGAAAGGCCGGTTCGAGCCCATCGGCATTTCCTGCCGGATCTGCGAGCGGGTGAATTGCCACCAGCGCTCGGTCCCGCCGCTGGAGGGGCGTCTGAGGATCAACCCCAACGCCCGCGACGTGCTGCCCTACGAGATCGGCTGACCCTCGTCGTCCCCTTCGGTCCTCCTCGGGAACACCCGCGAGGAGAAGCCGAAGGCGCACGACGAGCCGCCTATTTCCGCAGCGCCGACGCGATCTGGTCCTTCAGCCGCGACCGCTGCTTGCGCAGGTGCTCTTCCTCTTCCTCGGTCAGAAGGTCCACCCGCGTCTCGGACCGGTGCACCTTGTCGTTCACCGCGTCATACTCGACAAGAAGCCTGGCGAAATGTGCGTCCGACCCTTTCAAAGCGGTAATCTTCTGCGCTTCCGCCGGGAATTCGTCGTGCAGCGTGTGCGGGGTGTTCGACATGCCTGTCTCCTTCTTGACTGTCCCGCACGGTCTAGAGGCTTCGCCCGACCGGGGCCTTGACCCTGATCAAGCGCTTGATCGAAATCCGCTTCCGGCCAGGGCCTACCGCTGCGCCGTGCGCCAGTTCGGGTTGATCCAGGGCTCAAGATTCGAGGCCGGAAGCGGCGTGCGGCCCAGGATATGGTCCGCCGCCTTCTCGCCGGTCATGATCGACGGACTGTTCAGGTTGCCGTTCGTCACCTGCGGGAAGATCGAGCTGTCGGCAACCCGCAGTCCCTCTACCCCGATCACCCGGCATTCCGGATCGACCACCGCCAGCGGATCGCTGGCCCGGCCCATCCGCGCCGTGCCACAGGGATGATAGGCGCTTTCGACATGCTCGCGCAGGAAATCGTCCAGTTCGATGTCGTTCTGATAACGCGGGCCGGGCTGCAACTCGGCCTTCAGGTAGGGCTTGAACGCCTCCTGCCCGAAGATCTCCCGCGTCAGGCGGATGCAGCTGCGGAAATCCTCCCAGTCCTCGGGATGCGACATGTAGTTGAAACGGATCACCGGCGCGTCGGTGGGGTTGCCCGACCGCAGCGTGACCGACCCGCGCGACTTCGACCGCATCGGTCCGACATGCGCCTGGAAGCCATGCCCTTCCGCCACCGCCTTGCCGTCGTAGCGCACGGCGATGGGCAGGAAATGATACTGGATATCCGGATATTCCACCCCGGCCTTCGACCGGATGAAGGCGCAGGCCTCGAACTGGTTCGACGCGCCGGGACCTTTCCCGGTCAGCAGCCACTGCGCCCCGACCCAGGCCTTGCCCCAGAGATTCCAGTATTTGAACAGCGTGATCGGCTGGCTGGCGGCGAACTGCATGTAGATTTCCAGGTGGTCCTGCAGGTTCGCCCCCACGCCGGGCCGGTCCGCCACCACCTCGATCCCGTGCTCGCGCAGATGCATAGCCGGCCCGATCCCCGACAGCATCAGAAGCTTGGGCGAGTTGATCGACGAGGCCGCCAGCACCACCTCGCGCCCCGCCTTGATCACCTGCCGCCCCGCGCGGGTGTCGACCTCGACCCCCACCGCGCGTTTGCCCTCCATCACCACCCGGCGGGCGAAGCCGCGCACCACCTGCACGTTCCCCCCCGCCAGCGCGGGCTTCAGATAGGCATTGGCCGCTGACCAGCGCCGTCCCTTGTAGATCGTCGCCTCGAACGGACCGAACCCCTCCTGCTGGCGACCGTTGTAATCCTGCGTGACCGGGTATCCCGCCTGCCGCCCCGCCTCGATGAAGGCGTCGAAGAGCGGGTTCTCCCGCGTCCCGCGGCTGACATGCAGCGGGCCGTCGGTCCCCCGGAACTCCGGCCCCGACCCGCCATGCGACTGCTCCATCCGCTTGAAATACGGGAGAACATCGGCATAGGACCAGCCATCCGCCCCCATCTCGGCCCAGGTGTCGAAATCCCGCGCATGGCCGCGGACATAGACCATCCCGTTGATGCTCGATGACCCGCCGATCACCTTGCCCCGCGGCGTCGCCAGCACCCGGCCGCCCAGATGCGGCTCCGGCTCCGTGGCGAAACCCCAGTCGTAGATCCCCATGTTCATCGGGTAACTCAGCGCCCCCGGCATCTGGATGAACGGCCCCGCGTCCGACCCGCCATGTTCGATCACCGTCACCCGCTTGCCCGCCTCGGCCAGCCGGTAAGCCATCGCGCAGCCCGCCGACCCTGCGCCCACGATCACATAATCCGCGTGCATCGCTCAGGCCCCCCGCGCCAGTTCGGCTTCCAGATGGCGCAAGGCCAGCGCCACCGCCGCCGCCCCGTCGGGGGGCCCCGATTTCAACACCTCGCGCAGGTACAGCCCGTCGATCAGCGCCCCCAGCGATTCGGCGATCCCCTCCGCCCGCGCCCCGGCAATGGGCCGCAACGACGACACCAGATTCGACCGAAGCCGCCCCTGATAGACCGCGAGCAGCCGCTTCGCCTCGGGCACGGTCTGCGCCAGCACCCAGAAGTTCAGCCAGGCCCCCACCGCCTCGCGCCGGAAGTTGCCGGGGCTGAAACTGGCCCGCAGAATCGCCCGGATTCGCCCCTCGCGCCCCTCCGCCGCCGCCAAGGCGCCACGCACTTCCGCGCCATACAGCGTCATGATGTGGCGCATCGCGGCCAGGAACATCTCTTCCTTCGACCCGAAATAGTGATGCGCCAACGCCGGCGACATCCCCGCCCGCCTTGCGATCTGGCTCACGGTCACATCCAGCGACCCCGCCCTGCCGATCTCGACGATGGTGGCTTTCACCAACGCGGCCTTGCGGATAGGCTCCATTCCAAGCTTCGGCATCGGTGCGGCCCCAGAAAACTCTTGCCAAACCGAATAAGAGCGAAGTTTATTGACTCGTCAATCAACAAAAACACCGGGGAGCTGCCATGACCATCCGTTCCACCCTGCTGACCAGCGCCGTCACCTTCGCGCTGGCCGGGTCCGCCTTCGCCGAAGGCTGCGACAAGATCATCTTCTCCGACGTCGGCTGGACCGACATCACCGCCACCACCGCCGCGACCACGCTGGTCGCCGAGGCGCTGGGGTATGAGACCGAGACCAAGGTGCTCTCCGTCCCCGTCACCTATACCGGCCTCGCCGAAGGCGACGTCGACGTCTTCCTTGGCAACTGGATGCCGACGATGGAGGCCGACCTCGCCCCCCATCGCGATGCGGGCAAGGTCGAAACCGTCCGCACCAACCTGGAAGGCGCCAAGTACACCCTTGCCACCAACGAGGCCGGCGCGGCGCTTGGCATCAAGGACTTCAAGGACATCGCTGCCCAGAAGGACGCGCTGGAAGGCCATATCTACGGAATCGAGCCCGGCAACGACGGCAACCGCCTGATCCTCGACATGATCGCCTCGGGTCCCTTCGGGCTTGACGGGTTCGAGGTGGTGGAATCCTCCGAACAGGGGATGCTGGCGGAAGTGGCGAAGCGGTCGGATGCCGGTCAGCCCATCGTCTTCCTCGGCTGGGAACCCCATCCGATGAACGCCAATTTCAAGATGACCTACCTGACCGGCGGCGATGACTATTTCGGCCCGAACTTCGGCGGCGCGGTGGTCGATACCAACACCCGCGCGGGCTATGTCGCGGAATGCCCGAACCAGGGCAAGCTGTTGCAGAACCTTGTCTTCTCGCTGCCGATGGAGAACGAGATCATGGGCGCGATCCTCAACGACGGCGAAGACCCGCGCGATGCCGCCAAGGCCTGGCTCGCCGCCAACCCGGATGTCTGGAAGGCCTGGCTTGACGGGGTGACCACCAAGGACGGCGGCGACGCCGTGGCGGCGGTCGAGGCCGCGCTGCAATAAGGCTCAAGGCCCCGGGAACCAACCCGGGGCCGCTTTGTCTCAACCGGGGGGACGGAATGGACTGGCTGACGGATCACAAGATCCCGGTCGGCAAGGTGGCGAAGACCATCTTCGACTGGATGAAGAACAACCTTTCGCCGCTCTTCGACGCGATCTCCGCCGTGATGGACGCGATGATCGCGGGCATCCTGTGGCTGTTGCAGGCCCCCCACCCCCTTGTCGTCGTGGCGCTTTTCGTGGCGTTGACCTGGTATCTCCAGCGCAACTGGAAGATCTGCCTCGGCGTTCTGCTCGGCTTCCTCTTCATCCTGAACCAGGGTTACTGGGAGGAGACCACCGAAAGCCTGACGCTGATCCTGTCGGCCTGCGTCGTCTGCATGGGGATCGGCGTGCCCATCGGCATCGCCTGCGCGCACCGGCCCCGGCTTTACACGGCCCTCGTCCCGATTCTCGACCTGATGCAGACCCTGCCGACCTTCGTCTACCTGATCCCGGCCATCGTCTTCTTCGGCCTCGGCATGGTGCCGGGCCTGATCGCCACGGTGATCTTCGTCCTGCCCGCCCCGATCCGGCTGACGCATCTTGGCGTCTCTTCCACCCCCAACGCGCTGCTTGAGGCCGCAACCGCCTTTGGCGCGACGCCGAAACAGCGGCTCTGGAAAGTGGAGCTGCCCTGGGCCATGCCGCAGATCATGGCGGGGCTGAACCAGACCATCATGCTGTCGCTTTCGATGGTCGTCATCGCGGCCCTGGTCGGGGCCAACGGACTTGGCGTGCCGGTGGTGCGCGCGCTGAACAGCGTGAACACCGCGCTCGGCTTTGAATCGGGCTTCATCATCGTGGTGGTGGCCATCCTTCTCGACCGGATGCTGAGGGTGTCGAAATGAGCCGCGCCGCCGTAGAATTCGACCGCGTCTCCATCGTCTTCGGCGACCATCCCGAACGCGCCCTGCCGCTGATGGACGCCGGAAAAACCCGTGCCGAGGTGCAGCAGGCGACGGGGCAGGTGCTTGGCGTGCACGACTGCTCGCTGACGGTGGCCGAAGGCGAGATCCTTGTCCTGATGGGCCTGTCCGGTTCGGGCAAGTCCACGCTGCTGCGTGGGGTGAACGCTCTGAACCCGGTCGTCCGGGGCGAGGTTCGGGTGCTTGAGAACGACAAGATGGTCTCGGTCACCAAGGCGAACCCGGAGACCTTGCGCCGCCTGCGCGCGACCCGGATCGCCATGGTCTTCCAGCAGTTCGGCCTTCTGCCCTGGCGCACGGTGCGGGAAAACGTGGGCTTGGGGCTGGAACTGGCCGGCATGTCGCCCGAGGCGCGCAAGCCCAAGGTCGACGCCCAGCTGGAGCTGGTGAACCTGTCGCAATGGGCCGAGCGCAAGGTGGGTGAGTTGTCGGGGGGCATGCAGCAGCGCGTCGGCCTCGCCCGCGCCTTCGCAACCGAGGCACCGATCCTGTTGATGGACGAGCCCTTCTCGGCCCTCGACCCGCTGATCCGCACCAAGTTGCAGGACGAGCTTCTGGACCTGCAAAGGAAGCTCAAGCGCACCATCGTCTTCGTCAGCCATGACCTCGACGAGGCCTTCAAGATCGGCAACCGGATTGCCCTGATGGAGGGCGGGCGCATCGTGCAATGCGGCACCGCCCGCGAGATCATCGCCAATCCGGTGAGCGAGTATGTGGCCGATTTCGTGGCCCACATGAACCCGTTGGGCGTGCTGACCGCGCGCGACGTTATGGAACAGGGGACAGTCGGAGCCGGGGCGCGGGAACTGCCCGCCGAGACGCCGGTGAAGGACATCATGGACCTGATGTCGAAGGGCGTGGCCGAACTCGTGGTGACGGAGAACGGCCGCAACCTCGGAATGGTGCGGACAGCAAGCCTGATGGCCAAGCTGATCAACCCGCGGGGCTAAGGCCAAGAATTTTAAGGAAAATTCTTGACAAATTCCTTGCTCAAGGAATTTGGTTCGCTGCTGGCGTCTCGCGCTCCGTTGCGAAAACGGTCGATCTGGGCATCCATCCCGACGCTGGTCATTCCGCCTGCCCCCGGTAGAGAGCAGATGGCGTCGGGGCATGTCGGCAAATCTTAAGAAGTCCCTAACGTCCGCGACCAAGGCATTGATTCCATTGGACACTCCAGAAATGTCCACTGTGGACATTCACTCCGCCGAGACCGCCTTCTTCTTCGCCGGAGCCTTCTTCGCCGCCGTTTTCTTCGGGGCCGCCTTCTTCGCCGAGGTTCCCGCCTTCTTCGGAGCCGCCTTCTTCCGGCCTCCCGCTTTCCCGGCCTTCTCCGCGATCAGGACCAGCGCCTCCTCCAGCGTCACCGCCTCCGGCTCCACCCCCTTCGGCAGCGTCGCATTCACCTTTTCCCATTTCACATAGGGCCCATAGCGGCCCGGCATCACCTGGACCTCGCCCCCGTCCGGATGCGCCCCCAGCACCTTCAACGGCCCTGCGGGCGCCGCCCGCCCCGCCCCGCGCTGGGCTTTCTGGGCCAGCACCTCGACCGCACGGTTCATCCCGATGGTGAAGACCTCCTCCACCTCCGGGATGTTGGCATAGACCGACCCATGCTTCACATAGGGCCCGAACCGCCCGATCCCGGCCTCGACCAGCACGCCATCCTCCGGATGCCTGCCCACCTCGCGCGGCAGCGACAACAGCGCCAGCGCCCGCTCCAGCGTGAGGCCATCCGGCGTCCAGCCCTTCGGCAGGCTGGCCCGGTCGGGTTTGGGGTTCGCTTCCGAAGCCTCGCCGCGCTGGACATAGGGCCCGAAGCGGCCCGCCCGCAGGGAAATCTCCACCCCGTTCTCGTCCTGCCCCAGCACCCGCCCGTCCGAGGCGACGGACTCCGCATCCCCGGCGAGGGGCCGCGTATACCGGCACTCCGGGTAGTTGCCGCAGCCGATGAACGCCCCACCCGACCGCGCCGTCTTCAGGTGCAGCCGCCCGGTCCCGCAGGTCGGGCAGATGCGGGGATCGCCGCCGTCGGCCCGGGCCGGATACAGGTGGGGCGCCAGGAAATCGTCCAGCTTCTCCAGCACCTCGCCGATCCGCAGGTCCGCCGTTTCTGCCACCGCCGCCGAGAAGTCGCGCCAGAAGCGGGCGAGCACGTCCTTGTAGTCGCGGTCCCCGGCCGAGACATCGTCAAGCTCGGTCTCGAGGTCGGCGGTGAAGTCGTATTCGACGTAGCGGTGGAAGAAGTTCGACAGGAAGGCCGTCACGAGCCGCCCCTTGTCTTCCGGGAAGAGGCGGTTCTTGTCCTTCCGGACATATTCCCGGTCGACGATCGTCGACAGGACCGAGGCATAGGTGGAGGGTCGGCCAATCCCCAGTTCTTCCATCCGCTTGACCAGAGTGGCCTCGGTATAGCGCGGCGGGGGTTGGGTGAAATGCTGGTCCGGCGTGATCGCGCCCTTGGCCAGCGCCTCGCCCTGCATCACCTGCGGCAGGCGGCCTTCGTCGTCGTCCTCGCCCTCTTGCCGGTCGTCGCGGCCCTGATCGTAGACCTTGAGATAGCCGTCGAACAGCACCACCTGCCCATTCGCACGGAACGCCACCTGGCCATCCGGCGAGGCCAGGTCGACCGCCGTCCGTTCTAGCCGCGCGGCCGACATCTGGGACGCGATGGTCCGCTTCCAGATCAGGTCATAGAGCTTGCGCTGGTCGTCCTCGACGCGGATCTTCTCCGGCCCAAGGGCCATGTCGGTCGGTCGGATGCATTCATGTGCTTCCTGAGCATTCTTCGCCTTGTTCTTGTACATGCGGGGAGAATCCGGAACGTAGCCGTCTCCGAAACGGCGCTTGATCTCGTCGCGCGCTGCCATCACCGCTTCGGGGGCCATGTCGATGCCGTCGGTCCGCATGTAGGTGATATGCCCCGCCTCATACAGGCGTTGCGCGGCGTTCATGCATTGCTTGGCGCCCATGCCGTATTTGCGGGAGGCCTCTTGCTGGAGGGTCGAGGTCATGAAGGGCGGCCAGGGGTTACGGGTCGCAGGCTTCGATTCGACCGCTATCACCTTGAAATCGCGGTGCTTCGCGGCCTCGACCGCAAGCTCGGCGGCCGTCGCGGTGGGAATGTCGAATTTGGCCAGCTTCTTGCCGCCGAGGGTGACCATCCCGGCCTCGAACTCTTGCCCGCGGGGGGTGCGGAAGACGGCCTTGACGGTCCAGTATTCCTGGGCCTTGAACGCCTCGATCTCCATCTCGCGCTCGACGATGAGCCGCAGGCAGACCGACTGCACCCGGCCCGCCGACTTTGCGCCGGGAAGCTTGCGCCAGAGGACGGGAGAGAGGGTGAACCCGACGAGATAGTCCAGCGCGCGGCGGGCGAGATAGGCCTCGACCAAGGGCGTGTCGATGTCACGCGGTTCCTTCATCGCCTTGGTCACGGCGTCTTTCGTGATGGCGTTGAAGGTCACGCGGGCGACGTTTTTCCCTTTTTTCAGGCTGCTTTGCAGGGCCTCCTTCAGGTGCCAGCTGATCGCCTCGCCCTCGCGGTCCGGGTCGGTGGCGAGGATCAGCGTGTCGTCGGATTTCAGCGCCTCGGCGATGGCGCGGACGTGTTTCTTCGACTCGGGCGCCACCTCCCAGAGCATGTCGAAGCCGTGGTCCGGATCGACCGAGCCGTCCTTGGCCGGCAGGTCGCGGACATGGCCGTAGGAGGCGAGGACGGTGAAGTCAGGGCCGAGATACTTGTTGATTGTCTTGGCCTTGGCAGGGGATTCCACGACGACGACTGGCATGTTTCCTGAAACTCCCGGCCCTTGCGAATGGCGCGGCAACATGGGGGCGAAGTTCGGGCCTGTCAACCGGGGGTCGGCTCAAGTCGCTGTGCGCGATCGTCGCGCGGGAAGCCCGATCTACATTGCGCGGGCCAGCAATCCGCCGGGTTGGCGACTGATGCGTCCCTCAAGCTCCAGCGTCAGAAGCTCGGGGGCAAGCTGCGCGGGGGTGACGTGAAGGTCGCGCATCAACTGGTCTTCGGCGAGAGGGCTGGGGCCGAGACGATCGAGGATCATCGAGTGGAGGAGCGCCACCTCTTTAAGCGGGCGCTGGGGGGCGGCGGGACCGGGCAGCGGGGGCAGGCGCATATCGGGTTCGGGCGATGCTTCGGCGGTCGCGCCCAAGGCTTGCAGCACGTCCTGGGGCCCACGAACCAGAGCCGCACCGTCGCGGATCAGCATGTTGCAGCCCGAGGCGCGGGCGTCGAAGGGGTGGCCGGGCACCGACATGACCTCGCGGCCATAGTCGAGCGCGGCTTTCGCGGTGATCAGGCTGCCCGATTTCGCGGCGGCCTCGACCACGATCACGGCGCGGGAAAGGCCCGCGACAATGCGGTTCCTCAGCGGGAAATGGCGGGCCTGCGGGTCGAGGCCGGGGGGATGTTCGCTGATCCGGCAGCCATTGGCGTCGATGGCCGCGGCAAGGGCAACGTTCTCCGGCGGGTAGATCACGTCGATCCCGCCGGCCATGACGGCAATGGTGCGCCCCTCGGCCTCCAGCGCGGCCTCATGTGCGGCGGTGTCGATGCCGCGGGCGAGGCCGGAGACGACGGTGAACCCGGCCTCCGACACACCGGCCCCCAGGCGGCGGGCCATGCGGACCCCAAGGGAGGAGGCGTTGCGAGCGCCGACCATGCCGACGGCGGGCCGGTTCAGAAGGGCGATGTCGCCCACGGCCCAGAGAACAGGAGGAGCGTCGGCAATCTCCATCAGGGTGCGGGGAAAGTCGGCCTCACCATGCACCAGAAGCCGCGCGCCGAAGGCGCGGCCACGCGTCAGTTCGGCCTGGACGACGCCCAGGGGGCAGACCTCATACTCGTCCACCCCGGCGGCCTTCGCGATGGAGGGCAACGCCGCCAGCGCCGCGCGGGCGGAGCCGTGTTCGGCCATGAGGCGATGGAATGTGACGGCCCCCACCCGGCGGGAGCGGACGAGGCGGAGCCGGTCGAGACGGTCATCCTCGGTCCGGGGTGTGGGGTGTGTGGGGGTTGAAAGCTGCCCGTCGGCCATGATTGCCTCACCTCGTTCGCCCATGCACTCTGCACCGGCGAGGGTTAACGAAGTCTGAACACCCGTCGACCTTGCACCCCGGACGGATATTTGATCAAATGGCGGCAACGTGACCCCTCATGGCCCGGGGTCCATCAGGGAGCACGACCATGCTGAACGCAGAAGTAGCCAAGCGCCGCGACGAAGCCATCTCGCGCGGGGTGGGGATGATGACGCAGATCTACGCCGACAAGGCGCTGAATTCCGAGGTCTGGGATATCGAGGGGAACCGCTACATCGACTTTGCCGCCGGGATCGCGGTGGTGAACACCGGGCATTGCCACCCGAAGATCATGGCGGCAGTGGCAAACCAGATGACCAAGTTCACCCACACCTGCCACCAGGTGATGCCCTACGAGAACTACATCCGTCTGGCCGAGCGGCTGAACGACAAGGTGCCGGGCGATTTCAAGAAGAAGACGATCTTCGTGACCACCGGGGCCGAGGCCTGCGAGAACGCGATCAAGATCGCCCGGATCGCCACGGGCCGAGATGCGGTGATCGCCTTCGGCGGCGGCTTCCATGGCCGGACCTTCATGGGCATGGCGCTGACCGGCAAGGTCGAGCCCTACAAGAAGGGCTTCGGGTCGATGATGCCGGGGGTGTTCCATGTGCCCTTCCCGATGGGGCCGCAGGGGATTTCGACCAAGGATGCGCTGGCGGGGATCGAGAAGCTGTTCAAGGCCGACCTCGACCCGGCCCGCGTCGCCGCGATCATCTTTGAACCCGTGCAGGGAGAGGGTGGTTTCAACCCGGCGCCGACCGATCTGGTGAAGGCGATCCGTGCGCTTTGCGACCAGCATGGTATCGTGATGATCGCCGACGAGGTGCAGACGGGATTTGCGCGGACCGGGCATCTGTTCGCGATGGAGCAACATGGGGTGGCCGCCGATCTGACGACGATGGCCAAGGGGCTGGCCGGGGGCCTGCCGTTGGCGGCGGTGACGGGCAAGGCCGAGCTGATGGATGCGGCCAATCCGGGCGGGCTGGGCGGCACCTATGCCGGGAACCCGCTGGGTATCGCGGCGGCGAATGCCGTTCTGGACGTGATTGAGGAGGAAGACCTCTGCGCCCGGGCGAACGAGCTGGGCTCACGCCTGAAGCAACGCCTGGAAGCGATCCGGGCGACCGCGCCGGAGATCGTCGATATCCGGGGGCCGGGCTTCATGGTGGCGGTGGAATTCGCCAATCCGGCGACGAAAGAGCCCGATGCGGGCTTTACCGGCCGGGTGCGGACCGAGGCTCTGAAGCGCGGGCTCTTGCTCCTGACCTGCGGGGTCTACGGCAACGTTGTCCGCTTCCTGGCGCCAATCACCATCCCTGACGCACATTTTGCCGAGGCGATGGACATTCTGGAAGCTTCGGTGGCCGCGGCGCGGCAGGGGTAAGCGCAAGGGAACTGATCGGCCGGTCCGGGGTTGTTGCCGCAGCGAAGGATCGGTCGTTTTCCGCCCATCCTGTCTTTTGCCGGTCCCGTGCCGGAGGTTAGACAGCTAATGTCCGTCAGCAGACTCATAACCTGGAGCAGACCCATGAAACGTTATCTCCTCGCCCTTCCTCTTCTGGCCCTGCCGATCGCGGCCTGCACGCCGTCCGAGCAGAACGCGGCCATCGGTGCGCTTGGCGGCGCGGCCGTCGGGGCTGCGGTATCGTCGGATTCCGACCGGACCAAGGGCGCGATCGCGGGCGCTGCGGTCGGCGTCGTCGCCTCGCAACTGATCGGGCCGGCGCCGCAGTCGGGCAAGTGCTACTACCGCGACCAGTACGGCAACAAGTACATCGCCAACTGCACCTGACATTTCGCCTGCCCCGGCCCGCCAGAGCAGGCCGGGGCCTCGCCCCCTGCAGGTGGCCCCCTTTCGTGCGGGGGGCGAAGCGGCTAGAAGGGCGGCCAATCCGCCCCGGGGCCGTCCATGTCCGAATTTTCCCACGGCATCGAGCTTCAGTTCGCCAGCGTGACGCTGGGCGGAAAGCCTGTGCTTGAGGATTTGACACTGCGACTGACCGAGGCGCGGATCGGTGTGCTGGGCCGCAACGGATCGGGCAAGACAACGCTCCTCAGGCTGATGGCCGGGTTGATCGCACCGGATCGCGGGCAGGTGAGGGTGGACGGGGTGGACCCGTTCCGCAACCGGAAGGCAACCTTGGCAGCGCTGGGAATCCTGTTCCAGAACCCCGACCACCAGATCCTGTTTCCCACGGTCGAGGAAGAGCTGGCCTTCGGTCTGGTGCAGCAGGGGCTAACGCCGGAAGAGGCCGCGGGACGGGTGGCGGCGTTGCTCGTGGCGGAAGGACGGGCGCACTGGGCGAAAGTCCCTGTCTCGACGCTGAGCCAGGGGCAGCGACACTATTTGTGCCTGATGACGGTGCTGCTGATGCAGCCGCGGACGATCCTGCTGGATGAACCGCTGGCCGGGCTGGACCTGCCGACGCAAGCAAGGCTCGCGCGGCGCTTCGCGGCCCTGCCGCAGCGGCTGGTGACGATCACCCATGACCCTGCGGTGCTGGCCGGGGCCGACAGGGTGCTGTGGCTGGAGGCGGGGCGGATCGTCGCGGACGGCCCCCCGGGCGAGGTGGTCCCCGCCTTCACGGCCGAGATGGACCTGATCGGAGCGCAAGATGCTGACGCCGACCTCGCCGGTTGAAAGCCCCTACAGCCGTTGGCCCGCGGGTGTCAAACTGGCCCTCGTGGCGGGGTTGGGCATGGTGATCGGGGCGCTTTCGCATGTGGCCCTGCTCGCCATGGCCCTTGCCTTGGTCTGGCTGACCTTTCTGCCTGTGGGGCGTGCCGAGGCCGCACGCCTGCCCCTGCGTCTGCGGCCCCTCTGGCCGTTCATTCTCGTGATCGGCGGCTGGCACATCCTGCGCGGCACGCCGGATGTCGGGTTGGCAGTCATCCTGCGCATGCTGATCATGGTCGCGGCGGCAACGCTCTTGCTCTTGACCACGCGTTTCGATGCGCTGCTTGCAACGTTCTCGACACTCTTTCGACCCTTCGAGCGTCTCGGCCTGCCGGTCGAACGCATCGCCTTGGCCCTGGCGATGGCGGTGAGGTTCATACCCGTCCTCTCCCAACGCGCGGCCGATCTTGCCCTGGCTTGGCGGGCGCGCTCGGCTCGAAATCCGCGCCACCGGCTTCTGACGCCACTTGCGCTTTCCGCCCTCGACGAGGCCGAAAGGTCCGCCGAGGCCTTGCGCGCCCGCAGTGCTTCGGTCTAGCAGCAGGCTGACATCGAGGGAGATACCGTTGGAACGCACCATTGCCTACGTCGCGCTCTTTGCCGCCCTGATCGCGGCCTTGGGCTTCATGCCGCGGATCGATCTCGTCGCGGGCGTTCCCATCACGCTTCAATCCTTTGGCGTCATGTTGGCCGGAACCGTCCTTGGCGCCCGCCGGGGCGCCCTTGCGGTACTGGTGTTCGTTGGCCTGATCGCTCTGGGTCTTCCACTGCTTTCGGGCGGCGCGAACCTCTGGACAGTCCTGTACACGCCGCGGATCGGATATGTGATCGGCTTCCCGGTCGCGGCCTATGTCACCGGCTGGCTGACCGAACGGCTCACGGGCCTGCCACTTGGCGCAGCCGCTGCGCTTGCCTCGATCGGCGGCGGCATGATGGCGCTCTATGCAATTGGCATACCGGTGGCCGCCTATATGAACGAGTTCACCTTGCAGGAGACGGCCATGGGCGCCTTGGCTTTTCTGCCGGGGGACCTGGTGAAGGCCGGCGCGGCCGGTCTGGTGACCGGCCAGCTTGCCCGGATGCGACCCGGCGCCGTCCTATCCCGCACCACTTGAGCGTTCCACCAGAAGCGCCGTCCCGATACCGCCCGCCGCCGCGATGGCGGCGAGGCCCCTGCCCCCTTGCATCCCGTGGAACAGCCTGACGGCAAGGATCGCCCCCGACGCGCCGATGGGATGGCCACGCGCGAGCCCGCCGCCTTCGGGGTTGACCTGGGCCGGATCGAGCCCTGCCCTGTCGATCACGGCAAGGGCCTGCACGGCATAGGCTTCCATGATCTCCGCCTGAGCCAGCGGCTCGCCCTGCCACATGCGCCGGATCGCGACGACCGGGGCGAGGCCGGGTTCATCGGGGGCGCCCCCGAGGGTGGCTCCGGAAAGGAGGGAAAGCCCTCTGCCCCTTGCGATGCGGTCGGAGACGACAAGGCAGAGAGCGGCGGCATCCGCCGCGACCGCCGCAGTTGCCGAGGTGATGCGGCCGGCCAGGACCGGGGCGCGGGCAAGCAGCTTGGGCGAGAGGACGCGGGGAAAGGCGTCGCGGGAGACGCCGTTCACGGGGACGATCTCGGCAGCCAAGTCAGCGGCAAGCGCCTTGGCGTGACTTTGGGCGGCCCAGGCCTCTTGCCTTTCGCGGGCGATGCCAAGGCGCTCTGCGAGAGTTTCCGCCGCCTCGGCCATGTCGGGGTCGCGGTCGGGCCAGGGGGTGAAAGGGGCCTGCTCATAGGGCACGGGCGGGCCACCGTCGGGATCGGTCCTCAGGCGCAGGGGGCGACGGGAGTAGCTTTCGACCCCCCCGGCGAGGACGACTTCGGCGGCTCCGGAATCCACCAGGGCCTTGGCCAGCAGGATGGCGTCGAGCCCGCCCGCGCATTGCCGGTCGGTTGTCAGGCCCGCGACGGTTTCGGGCAGGCCCGCGGCCAGTGCGACCCGGCGGGCGGGGTTGCCGCCAAGCCCGAGGGCGTTCGACAGGATCAGCTCGTCCACCCGTGCTGGCTCGATCCCGGCGTCCGTCAGGCAGGCTTGCAGGACCGGAGCGGCGAGGTCTTCGATCGACAGCCGGGCGAAGGCGCCACCCCGGGGCACGACAGCGGTGCGGCGAGCGGCGATCAGACGGGCCAAAGTGTCGCCTCCAGAGCCCTGAAGTCGGTCTTGCCGGAGGAGAGCATGGGCCAGTCTTCACGCCAGACCAGGGATTTGGGGGATTTGAGCCGCCCGAGCGTCCGACGGAGGGCGGAAAGGATGGCGGCTTCCTGCGCAGGGTCGCCTTGCAGCACGGCGATCAGGCTGTGGCCGCGTTTCGTGTCGGGCACCGGCAGCACGGCGGCGCGGATGACGCCGGGAAGGGTGTGCAGCAGGGCCTCGATCTCTTCGGGAAAGACGTTCTGGTCGGCCACCGTGACCATCCGGCCCGCGCGGCCCTTGAGGGTGAGGAAGCCGTTTTCCAGACTGCCGATCTCGCCCACCGAAAGCCAGCCGTCGCGCCAGCGGGTTGCCGAGGGAATGGACTCGAGCGCTGGCGCGCAAGCCTCCTGTCTCGCCTCTGCGCGTGAAGGACGCGCAACCGGCTCGGGCGTGCCTCCGGCGGGGATATTTGGGCAAATGTGAAAGGCATAGTCGAGGAAGAGATAGGGGCTGCGGACCCAGACCTCGCCGGTCGGATCGAGATGGAGGTCGACGCCGGGATAGGGGCGACCGACGGAGGTGTCGGGGGTCGTTTCGTCGGCCAGGGTGATGAAGCTGGTCTCTGCGGCGCCGTAGAACTCGCGGACCTTGGCCTCTGGGGCGAGGCTGGCGAGGGCGGCGCGAAGGGCCGGGTCGAGCTTGGAGCCGCCGGTGAGGATCAGGCGGAGGTCGGGGAGTGTTTGCGGCCCGGTCAGCAGGCGCAACTGGGCGGGCGTGGCATAAAGATGGGTGATGCGGCGGTCGCCGAGGGCCGCGCGCTGGCGGTCGGGACGGAGGTTGGCGAGGAGATGGACTTCGGCACCGAGATGCAGGCCCTCGATGGCCCCGTAGAGCGAGAGCGAATGAACCAGGCGTCCAAGCACGGCGACGCGTGCGCCGGGGCCGATGCCGAGCCCCGCGTTGACGGCAAAGCTGGCGGTCCAGGAGGCTTGCGTGCGGCAGATGCGGCGGGGCTGGCCGGTGGAGCCGGAAGTGAGGGTCTCCAGGACCGGCTGGCCATGCGCTGCGGGCGGCGGCTGGTCGGGGGCGCCGATGCGGAAGGCGGGGTGGCCGATGGCAGCGGCGAGGCCCTGGGGGGTGTCGGGCAGGAGGACACCGATGGACGTTTCGGCGGACACCGGTTCCAGGAGCGGCGTGGTCTGACAAGAAGCGGCGGCGCGGGGATGGCGTCCTGCTGAGGCGGAGGCTGGCCCCATCACCTCCCCCCCCGCGCTGTCGTAGAGCCGGGCTTCGGGATGCCAGCGGAAGCGTTCGCTCATGCCTTGAGGAGCGAGGCGATCCGGCGCAGGGCCAGGAGGTAGCCCTCGGTCCCGCAGCCCGCGATGACGCCGTCGGCGCGGGCAGAGACGTGGGAGTGGTGCCGGAACGCCTCGCGCTTGTGGATGTTGGAGATGTGGACCTCGATCACCGGGCCGTCATAGGCGTTGAGGGCGTCGAGGATCGCGATGGAGGTATGCGAATAGGCGCCGGGGTTGATGATGATGGCGGCCGATGCGCCGCGCGCCTCGTGAATCCAGTCGACCAGCTGGCCTTCGTGGTTCGATTGCTGCGCCTTCACGCGCAGACCCAGTTCCTCTGCCAGATCGGCAACCCGGGCCGAGACATCGTCCAGCGTCTCGCGCCCGTAGATTTCCGGCTGGCGCAGGCCAAGCAGGTTCAGGTTCGGGCCGTTCAGAAGGGTGACAAGTTTCGGCATGGACAGTCCGCGATTGGGGTTCGCGGGAGATTAGCCGATATCCCCTCACGGGCAACGGGCAAAAAAATTGGCGGCCTTCCGGGGGTCTGTCGGGGACAGTCCGGAAAGCCGCCCAGGGAGACATCGGTTGCCCCGCAGGGCGGAAATCAGGCCACCTTCTCCAGCACGACCTCGGGCAGGATGCCGAGCGCGTGGACCACTTCACGGGTCAGATGCGGGCGGTTCAGGGTGTAGAAGTGCAGGTCCTGAACCCCGCCCTGCAGCAGCCGGTCGCAAAGCGCGGTGCATTGGGCAAGCGCCAGAAGCTCCTCGCGCCCGTCGCGGGCGGCGATTGTGAAGGCCTCGTCCAGCTTGTGCGACACCGAGGTTCCGCAGCGGCGGGCGAACTTCTTCGCGCCCTCCCAGGAGGTGATCGGCAGGATGCCGGGGATGATCGGGGCGTCGATCCCGGCCTTCACGCAGGCATCTCGGAAGCGGAAGAAGGTGTCGGCGTCGAAGAAGAACTGGGTGATGGCGCTGGATGCGCCTGCGTCGATCTTGCGCTTGAGCCAGGTCACGTCGGCGCTGCTGTCGGCGGCATCGGGGTGCGGTTCGGGATAGGCGCCCACGCGAATCTTGAACTTGCCGGTGCGGGCCAGTTTCTCCACCAGCTCGACCGAGTTGGCGAAGCCCAGCGGATGCGGAACGAAGCGCTGCGCCCCTTTCGGGGCATCGCCGCGCAGGGCGACGATCTCGGTCACGCCGACAGCCGCATAGGCTTCGGCGATGGCCAAAGTCTCGGTCCGGGTGGCATCGACGCAGGTCAGATGCGCCGCGACTTTCAGACCATAGTTGCGGTGGATGGTGGAAACCGCCTCATGCGTCAGCGTCCGCGTGGTGCCGCCCGCGCCATAGGTGACGGAGACGAAGTCCGGCTGCATCGGCGCCAGCACCTGCACCGTCTCCCACAGGCGGAACGAGGCGTCCAGCGACTGAGGCGGGAAGAATTCAAAGCTGATGCGGGGCGTGGGCATGGGTCTCTCCTTCGATGGCCCCTTGTCGCCGATTCCATGATGTGAGACCAATTCATAATTCTCACCATCTTGATGAGGTTCATTCATGTACATCGAGCTGCGCCACCTGCGGACGATCCGGGCGATCCAGCAGGCCGGGGGCTTGGCCCGGGCGGCGGACGTGCTGAACATGACGCAATCAGCCCTGTCGCATCAGGTTGCGGGGCTGGAGGCACAGGCGGGGATGGAGCTGTTCGTGCGGCGGTCGAAACCGATGCGACTGTCTGCGGCGGGGGTCCGGATGCTACGGGCGGCAGAGCGCATCCTGCCCGAGATTGACGCGATGGAGGAGGAGTTCCGCGCGCTACGGGCGGGGCGGACGGGGCGGTTGCACATCGCCATCGAGTGCCACGCCTGTTTCGACTGGCTGTTCCCGGTCTTGGAGATGTTCCGCCACGCCTGGCCCGAGATCGACGTGGATATCCGGGCGGGGCTGGCATTCGAGGCGCTGCCCGCGCTGAACCGCGAGGATGTGGATCTGGTGATCAGTTCCGACCGGGAGCCGCCTCCGGGGATCGTGTTCAACCCGCTGTTCGACTATCACCCGACCTTTGTCGGATCGGCCCAGAACCCACTCGCCAAGAAAGACTTCATCACGGCCGAGGATTTCCGCGACCAGGTGCTGATCACCTATCCGGTGAGCCGGGACAAGCTGGACATCTTCACCGAGGTGCTGACCCCGGCCAAGGTGGAGCCCCGCGCGCAGCGGACGGCGGAACTGACGGCGGTGATCCTGATGCTGGTCGGCTCGAACCGGGGCGTGGCGGTGCTGCCCGACTGGGTGATGCGCGAGGTGAAGACGAATGCCGACTACATCACGCGCCCCCTGGGACCCGAGGTGGTGACAAAGCGGATGTATGCAGCGACGCGGGAGGAGGATGCGGCCAAACCCTATATCGCGCATTTCCTGCGGCTGGCGCGGTCGGAGCCGGTGAAACTGCAGCGCGAGTGATCGCACCGGGCGCCGGAGTTCTTGAAAACGCCGGTCCGATTTCTTCGAAGAAATCGGGGATGCGTCAGGCGCGGATCGTGTCGGCCATCGCCTTGAAGAGCCCCTCGTTCGCGGCGATCAGCGCGCCGTCGAGTGGGTCGGTTCCTTCCCGCAGGCCTTCGACCAGGCCACCGGCTTCCTTCACCAGCAAGATCCCGGCAGCGATGTCCCAGGCCGAAAGCTCGCGCTCCCAATAGCCATCGAAGCGGCCAGCCGCGACATAGGCGAGGTCGAGCGAGGCGGCGCCCCAGCGGCGAACCCCGGCACAGGCGGGCATCAGGCGACCGAGGTCCTTCAGCATCGCGGGCAGGGTCAGCTTGGCACCGAAGGGTACGCCGGTCGCGAACACGGCCTCATGCATGGCCCGCCGCCCAGAGACGCGCAGGCGGCGGTTGTCGTTCAGCCAGCACCCGGCACCCTTCTCGGCCCAGAACATCTCGTCCTTGGCCGGGTCGTAGACCACCGCCGAGACGATCTCGCCCTTGTGCTCCAGCGCGATCGACACGGCCCAGTGCGGCATGCCGTGCAGGAAGTTGGTGGTCCCGTCCAGCGGATCGACGAGCCAGCGCCGCGTCGGGTCGGCCCCGGCCTGGACGCCGGTTTCCTCGCCAATCCAGCCATAGGTCGGACGGCCGCCGAGCAGTTCCTCCTTGATCAACCGCTCGGCCTCGCGGTCGGCCTTCGACACGAAGTCGCCCGGCCCCTTGGTCGAGACCTGAAGGTTCTCCACCTCGCGGAAGTCCTTCACGAGGCTGCGGCCCGCCTTGCGCGCGGCCTTGATCATCAGGTTGAGGTTGGCCGAGCCCTGCATTGTCCGCTCCCGCAGCATTTCAAGCCCGGCGCTATAGCGGGTCGGGGCGCGGAAAGGAAGGGGGCGGCCTACTGCACGATCACGACGCGGGTGTTCTCCATCCCCTCGAGCTTGACCATCTCGAACAGGATCTTCGCGTTCTTCGGGTCGAGCCGGACGCAGCCGTGGCTCGCGGGCTTGCCCAACCGCTTGATCTGGTCGGTGCCGTGGATGGCGTAGTTGCCGTCGTAGAAGATGGCGAAGGGCATCGGCGCGTTGTTGTAGCGACGCGAGCGGTGGTGGCGCGACAGGAACTCGGGCTCGTAGGTTCCGGGGGGCGTGACGCTGCCCCGCTTGGCGGTCGAGACCGGCCAGGTGTAGAGCAGCCGACCCTCGTGGTAGACCTTCATCTCCTGCGAGGTGATCGAGACATGGGCGACGATCCGTTCCGCGAGCGCAGCCCCCGGCAGCAGCATCAGGCCCAGCAGAAGCGCGGCAAAATGGCGGCGCATGGAAACCTCCGAATGTGTTCATCAATCACGGGCAGCATTCCCGCTTGTGTACAGTAGTCAACGGAAAACCGGCGAAAATCCGGTCGGGTTTTCCTTAATCTTGGCGGGTTTGGGTCAGCCCTCGGTCGGGTCTCGCGACGGGAGAAGGCCGATCATCGGTCCCTCCAGCTCACGCAGCAGCTTGCGGCGGATCACCTCGGGGTAGTCGGTTTGCCGGGGAGCGACCTCGACAAAGGCGCCGGGGCCGCGGATCACCTCCTCTGCGTAGTAATCCGTGATACCGGCCTCGTGCTCGCCCACGGCGAGGCCGTTGACGGTGATCCCGGTGAAATCCTCGCGCTCATAGGTGCGGGCGACCGAGATGCCGTCGTTGTTCCGTCCGTCGCCCGCCACGTCGATCACCCTGCGCTCGCAGACGGGAGCACCGGACATCAGCTCAAGGCCATAGCTGAGCGCATCGCCCAACGCGGTGGCCAGCGGCGCTTCGGGGCGCGGGGTGCGGCGGATTTCCCAGATGGCCGCGTCCAGCGCCTCGGGGCTGTCGAGGATCACCCAGGGCTGGACGAGGTCCTGATAGCCACGCCCCGACCAGTAGTAGATTGCCAGTGCGACCTTTCCCTCGGGGCCGAAGATCGCGGCGCGGACCTCTCGGTCCTGCAAGGCCCCGGCGAGGCCGTCGGTCTGGATGACATAATCCTGCGCGTCGATGGACCGTGAGACGTCGACCGCCAGCGCCAGCGCCAGGCGGCAATCGGCCCGGGCCGGTGCGGCAAGGCAGAGGACCAGACAGGCAAGCCTGAGCATTGCGGAACCCCCCAGGGCCGCGATGCTACTCCCGGTCGGGCATTGCGCAAAGTGGTGGATCAGCGACGGCGGCGGACGAGCGGGATGTTGGAGCGCGAGGCCTCGAACCGGGTTTCCGGGTGCGGGGGGTGGCCTTGGGTCGCCTGCCAATAGCCACCGGCTCCCCGGCGCAGCCAGACGGGCAAGGTCAGGACAAGGCCCCCGACGAAGCCGCCGACATGGGCCCAGTGGGCGACCCCGCCCGCATCGCTGGGGGTGGCCACGCCCGAGAAGATCTGGATGGCCAGCCAGATGCCAAGGACGATCCAGGCAGGGATCGCGAAGATGCGGAAGAAGATGACGAAAATGAACAGGACGTCGACCTTGGCCCTGGGGAACATCAGGAGATACCCCCCCATCACCCCGCCAATCGCGCCCGAGGCGCCGACCATCGGAATCAGCGAGCCAGGGTCCGGCAGCACCTGCCCCAGACCGGCGGCCGCGCCGCAGGCCAGGTAGAAGATCAGGAAGCCGACATGACCCATCTCTTCTTCAAGGTTGTCGCCAAAGATCCACAGAAACAGCATGTTGCCGCCCAGGTGCATCCAGCCGCCATGCAGGAACATCGAGGTGATCAGTGTCTCGTACCCCTCGCCCGACATGAAGCGCGCGGGGATCAGGCCCCAGGTCATGAAGAAGTCTTGCAACTCCCATTCCGACAGCGTGGTGAAATAGCCCAGGAAGACGAGGATGTTGATCGCGATAAGCGCGATGGTGACGTATGGGGTCTGCCCCGAGGGGTTGTGATCGCGGATCGGAAACATGGGCCGCAGCCTTTCCGATCCGCGATGGGGCGTCAAGCATCGGCAGCGGCGGCCAGAAGCTGCGCGTTGCCGCCCGAGGCGGTGGTGTCGATGCAGAGATGGCGTTCCAGATGCGCGTGGCCCGCATCGGGTGCGGCGATCAGCGGCAGGATCGGGCCTTGCCGTTTCGCCAGCGCCTGCGCGTAGGGGCGGCCCGCCTCGGCCTCGCCCCACCAGAGGGCGCCGGAGAAGCCTTGCAGTGTTGCCAGCGCATCCGGGGCAAGGCCGGGGGCCTCGACCGCGTGGCCGCCAAGCTTGCGGATGGCTTCCGCCTGTTGCAGCGCCGTCGCCCGGCCGGGGCCGAGGCAGAGCAGCGGCGCGCGGGGGGTCAGCGTCAGGCGGTTCGATTCGCCGGTCGGCCCGGGCATGTTCTCGGCGATCGCGGCGGTGGCGGGCCAAGGGGCGGAGAGCGCCTTGGCGACATCCGCAGCACCGGTCGCGGCATCATCGGGCTTGGCCGCCGGGGTTTCGGCGCGGGTGAAGCGGGTCAGGTAATGCGGGCCGCCCGCCTTTGGCCCGGTGCCCGACAGCCCCTCACCGCCGAAGGGCTGCGACCCCACCACCGCGCCGATCTGATTGCGGTTGACGTAGGTGTTGCCGACATGCAGCCCCTCGACGATGCTTTGCACCCGGTCGTCGATGCGGGAATGCAGGCCGAAGGTCAGCCCGTAGCCGGTGGCGTTGATCGTGGCGATGACGGTGGCGATCTCCGACGCCTTGAAGGTGGCAACGTGCAGGACCGGGCCGAAGATCTCGCGCGGCATGTCCTGGATGCCTTCCACCTTCAGGACGGTCGGGGCGATGAAGGTCCCCTGCCCCGGCGCTTTCAGGTCTTTCAGGACACGACCCTCGGCGCGGGCGGCGTCGACATAGGCGCGGATTCCGGCCTGCGCCTCGGCGTCGATCACCGGGCCGATGTCGGTGGCAAGCTGCCAGGGATCGCCCAGCGCCATGTCCTCCATCGCGCCGAAAAGCATTTCGGTGACGGTGTGGGCCACGTCCTCCTGCACATAGAGGCAGCGGAGCGCGCTGCACCGCTGGCCCGCCGACTGGAAGGAGGAGGCGATGATGTCCCGCACCGCCTGTTCCGGCAGGGCGGTCGAATCGACCAGCATGGCATTCAGGCCGCCGGTTTCGGCGATCAGCGGGGCGGTCGGGTCCAGATGGTCGGCCATACTGCGCCGGATCGCCTGCGCGGTTTCGGTGGAGCCGGTGAAGGCCACGCCATCCACCCGCGCATCGCGGGTCAGCGCCGCGCCGATGCTGCCGTCGCCCGGCAAGAGCTGCAGGGCGGTCGGCGGGACGCCCGCAGCCAGCAGGTGATCCACCGCCAGCGTGGCGATCAACGGGGTCTGTTCGGCGGGTTTCGCCAGCACGGCATTCCCGGCGGCCAAGGCGGCACCGATCTGGCCGCAGAAGATCGCCAGCGGGAAGTTCCAGGGGCTGATGCAGGCGAAGGTGCCGCGCGCCGGGTGGGGCTGGGCTGACTGCGAGGCATAGTAGCGCAGGAAGTCCACCGCCTCGCGCAATTCGGCCACGGCGTCGGCGAGCGTCTTGCCCGCCTCGCGGGCGAGCAGCGCGAAGATGCGGCCGAAATCGTCCTCCATCCGGTCGGCGGCGCGGTTCAGCACCGTCGCACGTTCCTGCGGGGCGGCGGACCAAGGCTCGGCGAGGCGCAAAGCGGTGTCCACATCCGGCAGGCCCGCTGTCGTTACATGACCCACCAGTGCCCCTTTGGCGGGGTTCACGACGGCCAGCTGCGGCCCGCCGACAACCCGGCCCGCCAGACGCGGCGCGGCCTCGATCTGCGCCTGCAGGAAGGGCGCGCGGGCGCTCTCGATTGCCGCAAGGTCGGCCGCATCGGTCAGGTCGAACCCCTTGGAGTTCCGCCGGGGCGCGAACAGCGCGGGGCCGGTCGCCAACGCGGGGCTGGGGATCGCCGCCAGCGCCTCCACCGCCGTCAGCGGGCAGGCGGCGACCACTTCCGGGGCCACGTCCTCATCGACGATCTGGTTGACGAAGCTGGAATTCGCGCCGTTCTCCAGCAGACGGCGGACAAGATAGGCCAAGAGGTCGCGGTGCGCCCCAACAGGCGCGTAGATGCGGCAGCGGGTGCCCTTGTCGGTCAGCACGATGTCATGCAGCCGCTCGCCCATCCCGTGCAACCGCTGGAATTCGTAGTCCATTGGGGTCAGCCCCTGCGCCCCGGCCATGTGCAGGATCGCGGCGACGGTATGGGCATTGTGGGTGGCGAACTGCGGATAGATGCGGTCGGTCAGGGCCAAGAGCTTCCGCGCATTGGCGATGTAGCTGACATCGGTCGATTGCTTGCGGGTGAAGACCGGGAAGCTTGCCAGCCCCAGCACCTGCGCCCGTTTCACCTCGGCGTCCCAATAGGCGCCCTTGACCAGCCGGATCATGATCTTGCGGTCCAGCCGCTCCGCCAAAGCGTGCAGCCAGTCGATCACCGCCCCTGCCCGGCGGCCATAGGCCTGCACCACCACACCGAACCCGTCCCAGCCCTTCAGCGCCGGGTCGGAAAGGGTGGCCTCGATCACCTCCAGCGACAGGGCCAGACGGTCGGCCTCCTCGGCGTCGATGTTGAAGCCCAGGCCCGCCGCTTTCGCCAAGGTGGCAAGGGCACGGACGCGGGGGACCAGCTCCTCCATCACCCGCTCACGCTTCGCCACCTCATAGCGCGGATGCAGAGCGGAAAGCTTGACCGAGATGCCCGGATTGGTGCGGATGTCGTTGCCCTTCGCCGCCCGGGCAATCGCCGTGATCGCGCGGGAGTAGCTCAGGTGGTAGCGCCGCGCGTCGGCCTCGGTCCGCGCCGCCTCGCCCAGCATGTCGTAGCTGTAGGTATAGCCGCGCGCTTCCAACTCCTCCGCCCGGTCCATCGCCTTGTCGATGGTCTCTCCCAGGACGAAGTTGCGGCCCATCTCCTTCATCGCGCGGGAGACAGCGGTGCGGATCACCGGCTCGCCCAGCCGCTTGACCGCACCCCGCAGCGTGCCGACGATGCCGCCCTCGCGGTCGTCCAGTACCTTGCCGGTCAGCATCAAGGCCCAGGTCGAGGCGTTCACCAGCGAGGACGCCGACTTCCCCAGATGCCGCCCCCAGTCGCTTGGTGCGATCTTGTCCTCGATCAGAGCATCCATCGTCTCGGCGTCCGGCACCCGCAGCAGCGCCTCGGCAAGGCACATCAGCGCGATGCCCTCGTCGGTCGACAGGCCGTATTCGGCAAGGAAGACCTCCATCAGGCCAGGCCGGGAACTGGCGCGGATGCGCTTCACGAGGTCCGCCCCCCGTGCCACGATGGCGGACCGGGCGGGTGCGTCGAGTGCAGCCTCGGCCACAAGGCGCTGCACCAGCGCGGTCTCGTCGGTCAGGCTTCCGGTCTGGATGATCGACAGGGCGGACAGGGTCGATTGGGCGGTCATTCGGGCACCTCGCTTTCCGCCTAGCATATATCCAAATCACAAGGCTGTTTTCCTGAAGATTTCATGATACTCAGGCGAAAGATGGATAAAACGGGAAAAATACGATGCCTTCCGACCGCGCCGATCTGGACCGTTTCGACCTCGCCATCCTGCGCGTCCTGCAGACCGAAGGCCGGATCGCCGCCGTGGAACTCGCCCGCCGGATCGGCCTGTCGAAATCGCCAACGCAAGCGCGGATGAAGCGGCTGGAGGAGGCGGGCATCATCACCGGCTACCGCGCGATCCTCGACCCGATCCGCATGGGACAGGCGCATGTCGCCTTCGTCGAGGTGCGGCTCTCGGACACGCGCGAGGCGGCGCTGACCGCCTTCAACAAGGCCGTGCTGACGGTTCCCGAGGTCGAGCAATGCCACATGATGGCCTCAAGCTTCGACTACCTCCTCAAGGTCCGCACCGCCGACATCCAGTCCTACCGCCGCGTGCTGGGCGAGGTGATCAGCGCACTACCGCATGTCGCCTCGACCTCGACCTATGTGGCGATGGAGGCGGTGAAGGAAGTGTTCTGACCTCTTCCTCCGTCACTCCTTCGGCTTGGCCGCCGGGATCGTGACCTTGGCATTGGTCGAGGCCACCTTGACCGCAGCCTTCCCGGTTTCCTTCTTCGGCTTCTTGGTTTCCTTGCGCTTGTTCATGCCCTTGGCCATGACCGTCCCTCCCTGCCCGGCCATGGTGGCCGTGCCGCAGCCTAGGCCCCCTGCGCCGCCTTTGCACGGGCCATTTGCGCCGGGGGTTGTCAGACCCTGACCCTGACACCAGACTGCCGTCAGCCGAGCCACCGACCGGGGGAACCGATGAGCCTTGACCGCACCGACCTCGACGCCGCGACCCGGCCCCTGAACCGCGCCCGCTCCATGCCCGCCGGGTTCTACACCGACCCGGCGATCTTCAAGGCCGAACGCGAGCAGGTCTTCCTGAAGCACTGGTTCTACCTGACCCGCGCCGAGGAATTGCCGGACCCCGGCGACTACCGTGCCTTCGACAGTCCCGGCGGGCCTATCGTGCTGATCCGGGGCAATGACGGCGGCTTGCGCTGTTTCGCCAACTATTGCCGCCACCGCGGTTCGATCCTTCTGGAAGGCAAGGGCAATGTGGGCGGCAAGATCACCTGCCCTTATCACGCCTGGAGCTACCTGAACGACGGCCGCCTCTACGGCTGCCCGGACATGAAGGACGCCGAGGGTTTCGACAAGGTCGAGAACGGCCTCGTCGCGCTGGACCTGGGCGACTGGGAGGGCTTCGTCTTCGCCCGCTTCGCCAGGGATGGGCCTTCCTTGCGCGAGCATCTGGGCGACTTTCCCGAAAGGATGGCCAGCCACAAGCTTGGGGCCATGCGCTGCACCTGGAGCGTGACGCTGGACGTGGCCTGCAACTGGAAGCTCATCCTCGAAAACGCGGTCGAGACCTATCACACCGGCATCGTCCACCGCGACACCGTGGGGGCGCAGCAGTCCCGCACGCCCGCAACGAAAGGTGACTGGATCGCCATCCAGGTGATCTCGGGGCGGTCGATCGCCACGCTCGGCAGCGACCAGCCGCCCTTCCCGCCGATCGACGGGCTGGACGAGGACGCGAAGCTCGGGACCTATTTCACTGTCGTCTTCCCCACCGTGCAATTCGCCGTGGCGCAGGATTGCCTGTGGTGGCTGAACACCATTCCCGTCAGCGAGAACCGCACCATCCTGGAAGTCGGCGGCTGCTTCCCCGAGGACCGGCTGTCGCTGCCGGACTTCGCCGCCCGCGCCGAACCCTATTACGACCGCTGGGAGAGGGTCGCCAAGGAAGACGTGGGCATCCTGGAGAAGCAGCAGCGCGCGCTCGGGTCCGCACTCTACCGGCCCGGGCCGCTGTCCTGGCGGGACGACATGGTACAGGCGATGGGCGTCTGGGTGCTGGACCGGCTGGGACTTTGAGGCAAGGGCTCGTCGCGCGCCTTCGGCTGCTCCTCGCTGAAGGACCACCGACGAGAAGACGAAGTCGAACGAGGAGGCTACCCCTGCGGCGTCATCGCCTTGCGTTGCCTTGCACGTTCCAGCCCCAGCTGCCGCTCGCGCCAGATGATCAGGATCCCCGCCGTTACGATCAGCGCGGCGCCGGCCAGCATCGGCAGGGTCGGCACTTCGGCAAAGACGAAATAGCCGATCCCGAGGGCAAAGATCATCGAGGCATAGTCGAAGGGCGCGACCAGCGAGGCATCCGCCTCGCGGTAGCTGGAGGTGAGGAGGATCTGCCCGACACCGCCCAGAAGCCCCGCACCGACGAGGATCGCCGTCTCGCCCGGCGTGGGCCAGACCCAGCCGAAGGGAACCGTCACCAGCGACAGCGCCGTTGCGGTAAGCGAGAAGTAGAAGACGATTGCCGCCGTCGGTTCGGTGTTGACCAGCCGCCGCACGAAGACCTGCGCCAGCGAGGCGAAGACCGCGCCGCCCAGCACGACCATCGCGCCGAACGCCTCCAGATAACCTGCCGCATCGCCCGAGAGCACCGTGAGGCGCGGGTAGACCACGATCATCACCCCCACCATGCCCATCGCCACGGCGCTGATGCGGAAGAGGCGGACCTCCTCGCCCAGGAACATCGCGGCGAAAACCACCGTCAGGATCGGCGCGGCATAGCCGATGGCGGTGACTTCCGGCAGCGGCAGGTAGCCAAGCCCCGCAAAGCCGAACCCCATCGCCAGGGTGCCCATCAGCCCGCGCCAGAAATGGCCGAAAGGGTTCGTCGTCTTCAGCCCGCCCGGCAACTCGCGCCGGACCGCCAGCCAGACGAAGATCACCGGGATCGCGAAGAAGGATCGGAAAAACACCGTCTGCCCCGCCGGGACATGATCGGCCGTCGCCTTGATCATCGAGGCCATGACGATGAAGACCAGCACGGAGGCAAGCTTGAAGGCGATGCCACGAAGGGGGCGCATGGAAGGTTCCGCAATGGTCACGGCCACTAGACGCCGCATGAGGTTTCAGGTTCCCTGATCGGAAAGGAGAATGCCATGCCGAAAGCGCCGCTTGGCGACAGAATCGATCAGGGCCGGGGTCTCAAGCCCGCCGATCTGGTTCTGAAGGGGGGCCGGGTCTTCGACCTGATCACCGGCGATCTGGTGGAAACGGATGTGGCGATCTGCGGCGATACCATCGTGGGCGTGTTCGGAAACTATGCGGGACGGCGCGAGATCGACGTCTCGGGCCGCGTGCTGGTGCCGGGGTTCATCGACACGCATCTGCATGTGGAAAGCTCGCTGGTGACGCCGCACGAGTTCGACCGCTGCGTCACGCCGCGCGGGGTGACGACGGCGATCTGCGACCCGCATGAGATTGCAAATGTCTGCGGGATGACCGGCATCCGGTATTTTCTCGAGTCCGCATCGCAACTGGTGATGGACCTGCGGGTGCAGCTGTCCTCCTGCGTGCCCTCGACCCATATGGAGACGACCGGCGCGCGGCTCTCCGCCGCCGACTTGGTGCCGTTCATGGACCACCCGAAGGTGATCGGGCTGGCCGAGTTCATGAACTATCCTGGCGTGCTGATGAAGGACGCGGGCTGTCTGGAGAAGCTGGAGGCGTTCCGGGGCCGCCATATCGACGGCCATGCCCCCCTGCTGCGCGGGAACGACCTCAACGGCTATATCTCGGCGGGCATCCGCACCGAACATGAGGCGACCAGCTACGACGAGGGGCTGGAGAAGCTGCGCAAGGGGATGCGGGTGCTGATCCGCGAGGGGTCGGTCTCGAAAGACCTGCACGCTCTGGCGGGGCTGCTGACGGAAAGGTTCGCGCCCTATCTTTGCCTCTGCACCGACGACCGCAACCCCTTGGACATCGGCGAGCACGGGCATCTGGACTACATGATCCGCACCGCCATCGAACTGGGCGCCCCGCCGCTGGCGGTCTACCGGGCGGCTTCGCTGTCGGCGGCGGAGGCCTTCGGACTGAAGGACCGCGGGTTGATCGCACCCGGCAAGCGGGCGGATATCGCGGTGATCGACTCGCTGGAGGGCTGCCATGCCTCGCTGGTGCTGGCGGGAGGCGTGGTGGCCGACGATTCGGCCTTCGCGGCGCGGGCCACGACCGAGCCGGTGGCACGGCGGTCGGTGAAGGCACCGCGGGTGGAGGCGGGGGATTTCCGCACCGGGGGCAACCGGGTGGAGACGCCGGTGATCGGCATCCTGCCGGGCAAGATCATCACCGAACACCTGACCTTCGACATCGCGCCGCAGGATGGCGACAAGAAGCCGGACCTGCCCCGCGACCTGGTGAAGATCGCGGTGATCGAGCGGCACGGTGTGAACGGCAACCGGGCGACGGGGTTCGTCAAGGGGTTCGGGTTGCAGCGCGGGGCCATCGGCTCGACCGTCTGTCATGACCACCACAATATCGCGGTCGTAGGGGCGGATTACGGGGACATGGCGCTGGCGGCGAACAGGCTGATGGAGATCGAGGGCGGGTTCGTGGTGGTCGAGGGCGGGCGGGTGCTGGCGGAGCTGCCGCTGCCGGTGGCGGGACTGATGAGCCTCGCGCCCTTCGAGGCGGTGCGGGAGGAGTTGGTCAGGCTCCGGGCTGCGGCGCGGTCGCTGGGGGTGGTGCTGGAGGAGCCCTTCCTGCAGCTCGCCTTCCTGGCGCTGCCGGTGATCCCTCATCTGAAGATCACCGACATGGGGATGGTCGATGTGGATCGGTTCGAGGTGATGCCTTGAGGCTGTCCACGCGCGTGCGGATTTCAGAATGATTTGAAATCAATGTCTTGGACGCGGGCGTCAGTGAACTGGCAAGACTCTGCAGGCGGGATTTCCTGTCGCAGCGTTTCGTGACTCGAGCGCTGGCGCGCAAGCCTTTTATCTCGCCTCTGCGCGTGAAGAACGCGCAACCGGCTCGGTACCGGGGGTTTTCCACCCCCAGACCCCCGGAGGATATTTGGGCAAATGTGAAAGGCAAAAGGGGCGGTCTTGCCGATCTACCTCCAGCGCAGTTCGGCCATCAGGGGTAGGTGGTCGGAGGGCTGCGGACCCTTCTGCCAGGCGCAGGCCAGGGGGACGAGGTCGAGGTCGGGGGAGTGGACGATCCGGTCGAGCGGCAGGAAGGGCCTGCGCGAGGGGAAGGTGGCGGCGGTGGGCAGGATCACGAAGGGGGTGGCGATGCGACCAAGGCCCACCCGGCGGGAATGTTCGTTGAAGTCGCCCAGGATCACTGTGGGCCGCGCCGGATGGCGTTGCAGCGCGGCGCGGATCGCATCCAGCTGGCGGCGGCGGGCGGCGCGGAGGAGGCCGAGGTGCACGGCCACCACCCGCAGGGGCGCTGGGGTGTCGAGATCGACGATCACCGCGCCGCGGGGTTCGTGCCCCGGCAAGTCGAGCCGTTCGAGACCCGCAAGACGGATGCCGGGTCCCGCCAGAAGCGCGTTGCCGTGCCAGCCGAGGCTGACGGCATTCGGCCCGATGGGCAGGGGCGCGAGCCCGGTCGCGGCCACGATCCGGTCGCGCGGCAGGGCGGAGGGGCGCTCGCCAAGGCGAAAGTCGGCCTCTTGCAGCGCGACGATGTCGGCCTGGAGCGCGGCGATGCCGGCGAGCACCCGATCGGCATCACGGCGAAGGTCGGTACCGAGGCCGGCCCGGATGTTCCAGGAGGCGACGCGCAAGGTGGGCTTGGAGTCGAGGTTCATTCCTCCAATATAGGCCACAGGGACCCGACCGGGAGAAGAGCTTGCCCGCGCCATCCGCCATCGTCCTGACTGCGATCCGTGCGCTTCTGGCCTTCGAGGCGGCGGTCGCCCTGCTGCGCGGGGTCTGGCCCGCGGTCTTCGTCACGCTGGCGGCGCTGGCACTGACGGTGCTGCCGGGGTTCCTGGCCGGTCGGGTGGGCCTGCGCCTGCCACAAAGCTTTCTGGCCGCCATCGCGCTTTTCGTGCTGGCGACGCTCTATCTGGGCGAGGTGCAGGATTTCTACAACCGCTTCTGGTGGTGGGATCTGGCGCTGCATTTCGGGTCCGCAATGGGGTTCGGGATCCTGGGGTTCCTGCTGGTCTTCATGCTGTTTCAGGGCGACCGCTATGCCGCCCCGCCCTGGGCGCTGGGGGTGCTGTCCTTCTGCCTGGCGATGACGGTGGGCGCGCTGTGGGAGGTGTTCGAACATGCGATGGATACGCTCTTCGGCTTCAACATGATGAAATCGGGACTGCCGGACACGATGGGCGACCTGATGGTCGATGCGGTGGGGGCGGCGCTCGCCGCGCTGGCGGGGGTGGTCTACCTTCTGGGCCGGGCGGGGCGGCTGGGGGCGCCTTTCGATCTGTTCATCGCGACCAACCGCAGCCGGTTCCGCAAGGTGTTTGCCCGCAAGCGGCGGTAGGCAGGGCGCCCGGAAGTGCCCTGCCCTTTTGGTCAGAGCGCGGCAGCGATGGTGTCCGCGATGGAGGTCGTCGGGCGGCCGATCAGGCGCGAGAGCGTGCGGCTGTCGTCGGCCAGCGCGCCGTGGCCCGCCTGGGCATCGCTGTCGGCGAGGACCTGGGCGAAACCTTCCGGCAGGCCGAAGCCCTGCAGCACCCTGGCATAGTCGGCCTGGCTCATCGGCACATAGGCGACCGGCTTGCCCGCAGCCTTGGCGACGGCGGCGGCGAAATCCGCGCCGGAATGGGCGGTATCGCCGGCAAGTTCATAGGTCTTGCCGGCATGCGCGGCATCGAGCGCCGTGACCGCGATGGCCTCGGCATAGTCCTTGCGGGCGGCGGAGTTCACACGGCCCTCGCCCGCCGCGCCGATGATCGCGCCGTGCTGGACGGCGGCGCCAAGCGCTCCGGTGTAGTTCTCGGTGTACCAGCCGTTCCGCAGGATCGTCGCGGGGATGCCACTGTCGCGGATCGCGGCCTCGGTGGCGATATGGTCCTGCGCCAGGAGCATCGGCGAGGCGTCGCCCTTCAGGATCGAGGTGTAGACCAGCCGCTTGACGCCTGCGGCCTTGGCGGCGGCGATGACCTTGCGGTGCTGGCCCGCACGGTCGTTGAAATCGTTCGAGGAGACGAGGACGAGCGTGTCGATTCCCTTCAGAGCGGCGGGATCGGCACTTGTGTAATCGAAGGCGCGGGTCTCGACGCCCAGATCGGCGGCCTTCGCCGGATCACGCGCGAGCGCGACGGGCCTGGCGCCACGGGCCTTCAGCGCGGCGATGGCGAGGCGGCCGAGATGGCCGGTGGCTCCGGTAACGGCGATGGTCATGGGTCTCTCCTGTGGTTGACAGGGGGAGACATACGCTATTACTTACGAAACGAAAGTACGAACGAATTTGTTAGTATTGGACAGGGGCGCACAGGATGACCGGCACGGATGCACAGGCTTTGCTCGACCACTGGCAGCTGGGCAATGTTCTGGCGGCCGATTGCCCTTCGCGGCCGGTGTTGCAGCACCTGACGAACCGCTGGGGCACGCTGGTGATGGTGGCGCTGGCGACGGGGCCGCACCGCTTTGCCGAACTCAGGCGCAAGGTCGGAGGCGTCAGCGAGCGGATGCTGTCGCAGACGCTGAAGGACCTGGAGGCGGACGGGTTCGTCCTGCGGACGGCGCATCGGGTGGTGCCGCCGCATGTCGATTACGAGCTGACGCCGCTGGGGCAGCAGGCGGCACGGCATGTGGTGGCGCTGGCAAGCTGGATCGAAGGGGCGCTGCCGGAGATCCTGGCGGGCAAGGCGGCGCTGGCGGCGGAGTGAGGGGGCCGGACGGACCTATTCCTCGCTCGGCGGCCCGAACCGTGCCAGCATCCGCTCCCTGATCTGGTCCCTTGCTTGCCGGTAGGCGGCCAGTTTCGCCTCGCGCGTCTCGCCCAATCCGGTGGGGTCGAGGATCGGCCAGTATTCGATGTCGAGATGGTGGAACCGGGTCAATTCCAGCGCCATCCGCTGGCTTGCGGGGCTCAATGCGATGATCAGGTCGAATTGCGAAAGATCGTCGCCCCAATCCTGCATCTCCTCGAAGGAACGGGAGCGGTGGCGCGACAATTCGATGCCCAGTTCCTGGCAGACCGCGACGGTAAAGCCGTCGATCTCCATGTCGTTCTTCACGCCCGCCGATTGCACATAGGCGCGCTGGCCGTAGAGCTGTTTCATCAGCCCCTCGGCCATCGGCGAGCGGACGGCGTTGTGGTCGCAGCAGAAGAGGACGCTCTGGGGGAAATCGCCCAAGGTCAGCCCCAGTGCAGGACGCAGATCAGGGTGAAGAGGCGGCGGGCGGTGTCGGTGTCGACCTCGGCCTTGCCCTCCAGCCTTTCGCGCAGGATCGCGGCGCCCTCGTTGTGGATACCGCGTCGCGCCATGTCGATGGCCTCGATCTGGGAGGGCGGCAGGCGTTTCACCGCGTCGAAATAGCTTTCGCAGATCTGGAAATAGTCCTTCACCACCTGGCGGAAGGGCCCGAGCGAGAGGTGGAATTCGGCGGCCTTGTCGCCGGTTTCCGTGGCGATGTCGAAGACCAGCCGCCCCTCGCGGATGGCGAGAAGCACGCGCCAGGGACCATCCGGCAGCTCGCGGTCGGGGCGGCGGGCGGGGGTGAAGGAATTCTCCTCCAGAAGGTCGAAGATCGCGACGCGGCGTTCCTGTTCGATCTCGGGCGTGGGGCGGGCAAGGCCCTTCTCGTCGATCTCGATCTGGCAGATGCGGTTCATGGGCGGCTTTCCGGCAAGGTCCGCCCGTGATGCCAAAGCGGGGGGCATCGTGCAAGGGCGAAGGGTCAGCCGTTCAGCCGGTCGAGCCTGGCCCGGACCGACAACCCATGCGCCTCAAGGCTCTCCGACTGCGCCAGCCGTTCGGCGGCGGGACCGATGGCTTTCAGCGCCTCGGGGGTCATCTTCGCGAGCGTCGTGCGCTTCAGGAAGTCGAGGACCGAGAGGCCGGAGGAGAAGCGGGCCGACCGTGCCGTGGGCAGCACATGGTTCGGGCCGCCAACGTAGTCGCCGATGGCCTCGGGCGTGTAGGCGCCAAGGAAGATCGCCCCGGCATGGGTGATCTGGCGGCTGAAAGCTTCGGGATCGGCGGTGCAGAGTTCGAGATGTTCCGGAGCGACGCGGTTGGAGAGGCGGGCGGCCTCGGCGAGGTCGCGGGTGACGATGACTGCGCCGTGCTGTTCCCAGCTGGCCCCCGCGATGGCGCGCCGTTCCAGGGTTTCAAGGCGCTTCGCCACCGCCTGCGCGACGGCCTGCCCAAAGGCCGGGCTGTCGGTGATCAGGATGGACTGCGCGCTTTCGTCGTGCTCGGCTTGCGAAAGCAGATCGAGCGCGATCCAGTCGGGGTCGTTGTCGGCATCGGCGATGACGAGGATTTCCGACGGCCCGGCGATCATGTCGATGCCGACCCGCCCGAAGACCCGGCGCTTGGCGGCGGCGACGAAGGCATTGCCGGGGCCGGTGATCTTGTCGACCGGAGCGATGGTTGCGGTGCCGTAGGCGAAGGCAGCGATCGCCTGCGCCCCGCCGATGCGGTAGACGGTGTCCACCCCGGCGATGCGGGCGGCGAGGAGGACGAGGGGGTTCACCTTTCCCTCCGGCGTCGGGCAGGCGATGACGAGGCGTTCGACGCCAGCCACCTTGGCGGGGATCGCGTTCATCAGGACCGAGGACGGGTAGGAGGCGAGGCCGCCGGGGACGTAGAGGCCCGCCGCCGAGACCGGCGTCCAGCGCCAGCCGAGCGTCGCGCCCGCGCTGTCGGTCCAGCTTTCGTCCTGGGGCTTCTGGCGCTCATGGTAGGCACGGATGCGGTCTGCGGCCAGTTCCAGCGCGGCGCGGTCCTCGGGCGAGACCCTGGCGATCTCCGCGTCGATCTCTCCTCGCGAGAAGGCGAGGGTTTCGGGGGTCAGCGTCAGGCGGTCGAAGCGGGCGGTCAGGTCGATCACAGCCTGATCCCCGCGCGCGCGGACATCGGCGATGATCTCTGCCACCGCCTGATCCACATCCTCGGCGTCCTCGCGCTTCTGGCCGAGGAGAGTCTGGAAGGCGGCGTCGAAGCCCGGATCGGCGGTGGTGAGGAAGACGGGCATCGGGGCCTCCGGGGCTTCGTGGTCGGGTCCAGATAGCGCGGGGGGGCTCCGGCCTCAAGCACCGAGGGGGCCGGGATGCGAAGCCGCAAAAGTTTTCGAAACCTTTTGCAAATTCCTTCGAAGGAATTTGCCCCGGCCCTCAGCCGTGCCCCGGGACCTTGCCGGAGGGCGCGCGGTAGGGTCGCGTCACGTCGTCAAGTCGGACATCCAGCGCCTCGACGTCAAGCGCCACGGCGCCGTCGCCCGCGAGGGTCAGCGTCAGGCGGCCGCCGCCCTCGGCATCGGCCGCGAAGTCCAGCGACAGGAGCGACAGCACCAGATCCTTGTCGGTGCGGTCGAAGCCGAAGCTCTGCACCTTCAGCACGTCTTCGACGACCAGCACCGAGCGCACCCTTTCATAGGCCCGCCCCACCCGCTCGGCTTCGACCCGGTCCTCCCAGCGGAAGCGATTGAGGAGCAGCACAAAGCGGCGGCGGCGAGCATCGAAGGCAAGCTCGGTCGCGGGCAGGACGGCATCCTGCACCAGAGTCGAGAGGACCTTCAGATCCTCGGCATCCTGCGCCACCAGCCGCAGGGGCGCTTCGCCGCCCTCTTCAAACCGGGCGTCGGTCATGCCTGGATGCGTTCGATATGCGCGCCGCAGGCCCGCAGCTTTTCTTCAACCCGCTCGTAGCCGCGGTCGAGGTGGTACACGCGGGAGACCACGGTCTCGCCTTCCGCCGCAAGGCCCGCGAGGATCAGCGAGACCGAGGCGCGCAGGTCGGTCGCCATCACCGGGGCGCCCTTCAGCTTCTCGACCCCGGTCACAGTGGCGGTGCCGCCGTGGACCTCGATCCGCGCGCCCATCCGGATCAGTTCGGGGGCATGCATGAAGCGGTTCTCGAAGATCTTCTCCTCCAGAACGCTGGTGCCTTCGGCGGTGCAAAGGAGCGCCATCATCTGCGCCTGAAGGTCGGTGGGGAAGCCGGGGAACGGCTCGGTGGTGACATCGACCGCCCTGACCCGCCCGTTCTTGCGCGCGACCTTCAGGCCGCGGTTGGTCTGGGTGACGGACACCCCGGCCGCGTCCAGCTTTTCGGCGAAGCTTTCCACCAGGTCCAGCGTGCCGCCGATGCATTCCACCTCGCCGCCGCAGATCGCGGGAACCAGCATGTAGGTGCCAAGCTCGATCCGGTCGGTGACGACCTGATGCGTGGCACCACCCAGTCGGTCGGTGCCCTCGATGGTGATGGTCGAGGTCCCCTCGCCGTCGATCTTTGCGCCCATCTTCTTCAGGCAGCGGGCAAGGTCGACGATCTCGGGCTCGCGCGCGGCGTTCTTCAGGACCGTGGTGCCCTTGGCCAGCGTCGCCGCCATCAGCGCGTTCTCGGTGGCCCCGACCGAGACGAAGGGAAACTCCACCACCGCGCCCTTGAGCCGCCCGCCGGGAGCCTTGGCATGGACATAGCCGTCGCGCAGGTCGAGGTCGGCCCCCATCGCCTCCAGCGCCTTGAGGTGCAGGTCGACGGGCCGCGCGCCGATGGCGCAGCCGCCGGGCAGCGAGACCTCGGCATGGCCATAACGGGCGAGCATGGGCCCGAGGACCAGGATCGAGGCCCGCATCTTGCGGACGATGTCGTAGTCGGCCTTGAAGTTGGTGATCGAGTGCGAGGACAGCGCCAGCACCAGCCCGTCCTGCAGGCTGGCGACCTCGGCCCCGAGCGACTGGAGGAGCTGCGTCATGGTGCGGATGTCGGAAAGCCGCGGCGCGTTGGTCAGCGTCAGCGGCTCGTCGCTGAGCAGCGTGGCGGGCATCAGCGTCAGGCAGGCGTTCTTCGCCCCCGCGATCGGGATCGCCCCCGACAGGGCCCCGTTGCCACGCACCAGAATCGAATCCATCTGCCCTAGTCCCTTTCGCCAATATCCGTGCCCGGGCCGTCTTCGGCGTTGCGGGCCTTTGCCTGTGCCTTCCGGCGCGCCATGTTCGCCTTGAGCGCCGCCTTGAGCCGGTCTTCGCGGCTGGCGGGGCGCTCTGGCTTCCGGGACGTTTCGCTGCGGGGCGGGTCCGAGGGGCTGCGCATGGGGAAGGCTTCTACCCTATGGGCGCAGATGGGTCCAGAGAGGGTCGGGAATCCCGCCCAAACCCCCTTGCGCCCCGTTTCGATTGCGTCTAATCACCCGCCACCAACGGCGCTGCAGTAGCTCAGTGGTAGAGCACTCCCTTGGTAAGGGAGAGGTCGAGAGTTCAATCCTCTCTTGCAGCACCATTTTTCTTCTTCAAGATCAGAAACTTGGCTGTTCTCAAGGGCTTGATTGGCTTCGGTGTTACACCGGAGTGCTACAACATGGCCTTGCAGATGGCGCGACCCGACAAGCATCCCCGCACCGGCGTCTGAACCGCGCCTGCAGGCAAAAGGTCGAGCACCGGGGCAGTAGCTCGACGGAAAGCAGGGCACGCACAGCCCCGCGCTTCGCCCCTCGCGCCAGCGCGGCGACACCAGGTCGGTGGCCCCAGGCTTTCAGGTCATCCCCGGTGAAGGGAGAATTCGCTTCGGTCATCATCTCCATTCGCTCAACTCATGCTCCCCGGCGACATGGGTCGGCGACAGGTCGTGCTCTATGCGGCTGAGCTACGCACCCTCCGACTGAGGGTGCGGCGGGTCTCGAACCCGCGACCACGAGGGTACAACCTGTAGTGCCGTCGGCAGTCGCCGGAGATGGGTCGGTCCGGCTTTGGGGGCCGGGAATTCTGGCTGGAGCGGAGGGGGTCAGTGCAGCCCGAACTCCGCCATCAGGCGGCGGCGCATTTCGACAAAGCGGGTTTCGCTTCGATCCCTCGGACGCGGCAGGCCCACCTCGATCAGGCGCGGCATCGCTCCCTTCTCCTTCGGCAGGACCAAGACCCGGTCCGCCAGGAAGATCGCCTCTTCAAGGTCATGCGTGACCAGCACCATCGTCACCTTTTCCTCGCGCCAGATGCGGGCGAGTTCTTCCTGCATGGTCAGCTTGGTCATGGCATCAAGCGCGCCGAGAGGCTCGTCCAGAAGCAGGATCTCCGGCTGCACCGTCAGGGCGCGGGCGATGCCGACGCGTTGGGACATGCCGCCCGAAAGCTGGCGGGGAAAGGCGGTCTCGAATTCGGCAAGGCCCACGAGCCGGATGTAATGTCGGGCACGGGCCTCGGCCTCGGCAGGGGAATGGCCGCGGACCTGCAGGCCGAAGCTGACGTTGCCGAGAACGGTCAGCCAGGGCAGAAGCCGCGGCTCCTGGAAGATGATGGCCCGTTCGGTTCCGACACCCTCGACCCGCTGGCCGTCGATCAGCACCTCGCCCTGGTCGGGGTTTTCAAGACCCGCAAGCACCCGCAGCAACGTGGTCTTGCCGCAACCCGACGGGCCGACGATGGCCAACGCCTCGCCGCCCTTTATGGCGAGGTCCAGGTTGCGCAAGACATTCAGGCGCTGGCCGTTCAGCGCGAAGCTCTTGGAGAGGTCGCGGATTGCGACCTCTCCCCGGCGGGTTTTCTGCACCACGCTCATCACTTCCGCCTCAGTTCGTGACCGGGGCATCGCCCGTGACGAAAAGGATGTCTTTGGCGACAAGCTTGCCCGCGGGCACGGCGCCCTGCCGCTCCAGCACGTCGATCCAGAACTGGATGTCGCGTTCCACCGGCAGGCCGCCCTCGCGCACGCCGTAGCCGGCGAAATACTGCGCCACTTCCGCATTCTCGCCCCTTTCGGCTAGGACGCGGGCGAAGATGGCCTTCGTTTCCTCCGGATGCTCGCGGGCGTAGTCCAAGGCCTTGGCCGAGCTTTCGACGAAAGCTCTGGCTTCTTCGGGATGTTCCAGCGTCCAGTCGCGGCGCAGGACGACGAAACCGCCGGCGATCTCGCCCAGCACGTCTGTATCATCGAAGACCGCGCGCAGGCCGCCGTTCTGAAGCGCGGCGCCGGTGAAGGTGGTCTGCCAGTAGCCGAAGGCCGAGATGTCGACCTGACCCGAGCGCAGCACCTGTTCCAGTTGCGGCCCCGGCACGACGATCAGGTTGGCGGCGTCTTCGGGCAGGCCTTTCTGATGCAGCGCCTCGCGGACGGTGTAGTCGAGATGCGCGCCAAGCGTATTGACTGCGATGGTCTTGCCGACAATGTCCTCGATGGATTTGATCGGGCTGTCCTCCAGCACATAGAAGATCGACTGCGCCTCGTCGTTGATCCCGTTCGAGGGATAGGCGGCCACGAAATCATTGCCGGCGGCGATGGAGTTCAGCACCGCAGCCGTCGCGGCCGAGCCCAGCTCGACGCTGCCGCCGGCGAGCGCCACCAGCGAGGCAGGCCCCCCCTGCGCATAGCCCACGTTTTCCAGCGTGATGCCGGTGCCGTCGAAATAGCCAAGCTCGGCAGCAAGTTCATGGGCCGACAGGCCGCCCTGGCTGGCGAGGTAGCGGATGGTTACATCTGCCGAGACCGGAGAGACAGAAAGGCCAAGCGCGGTGGACAGCGCGAAGGTGCGGAAGAGTTTCATGGTCATGTCCTTTGGGTTGGGATGAGGGTCAGGTCAGGTCGGCCCAACGGCACAGGCGGCGCTGAAGCGTGACGAGTATGGCGTTGGCGGCCAGGCCAAGCGCCGCCAGAAGAAGGATCGCGGCGAACATCTGCGGGATCTGGAAATTGTACTGGGCGTTCATCACCTGGAACCCCAGCCCCTTGTTCGCCCCGATCATTTCGGCCGCGATGAGGAGGAGAAGCGCGGTGGTCGCCGACAGCCGCAACCCGACGAAAATGGCGGGCACGGCGGCGGGCAGCACGACGCGGGCGAAGATTCTGGCGCGGCTGGCACCGAAGGTTGCCGCCATCTCGATCAGCTTGCGGTCGACTTCCTTCACCCCGCCGATGGTGGCCAGAAGGATCGGGAACAGCGTCGCCCAGAAAATGACGAAGACCTTCGATGCCTCACCCAGCCCCAGCAGCAGGATGAACACCGGGTAAAGCGCCAGCGCGGATGTCTGGCGGAAGAATTGCAGGATCGGATCCAGCGCCTGCTCTACACTGCGGATCTGGCCCATGAACAGACCAAGCGGGATGCCGAGGCCCACGGCGGCGGCGAAGGCGAGGCCCGACCGTTGCAGACTGATCGCGATGTCATCCAGCAACGCGCCACCCGACAGACCCTGCCAGAGTGCCGCAAGGATTGCATCCAGTGGCGGGAAGACCGTGGGGTTGATCCAGCCCTGGGTCGAGCCGATCTGCCATAGGCCGAGGAAACCGGCCAGAAGCCCATAGCGACGCAGTATTGTCCGACTGCTTGCAACCACCCCCCGGCGCAGGGTCGCTGCACCGGGGAGGGCTTCGACAGGCCGCACCCGAGAGGAGGTGTCAAGGCTCTGGAAGGTCATGTGCTCACTCCGCCGCATGGGCCGAGCGGCGCGCAGCCGCCCAGCGGTTTTCGGGGAAGGGAAGCCCGAGGTTCTCGCGCAGGGTCCGGCCTTCGTATTCGGTGCGGAAGAGGCCCCGGCGTTGCAGTTCGGGAATCACAAGGTCGACGAAATCGGTCAGGCCAGTGGGCAGCCAGGGCGGCAGGATGTTGAACCCGTCGGCGCCTTCGTTGCGGAACCAGTCCTCCAGCGTGTCGGCGATCTGCGCGGGCGTGCCGATCACGGTGAAGTGGCCCCGGGCACTGGCGACATGCTGGTAGAGCTGGCGAATGGTGAAGCCGTTCTCGTCGGCGATCTGGCGGATCAACGCCTGACGCGACTTCATCCCCTCGGTCGGTGGGGCGGGCGGCAGCGGTCCGTCGAGGTCGATCCCTGTCAGGTCCAGCGTCCCGCCGGTCAGCCCGGTGATCAGCGCGATGCCGTCCTCTTCCAGGATCAGGCCCGTCAGCCGGTCGTATTTCTCGCGTGCTTCGGCCTCGCTCCGGCCGACGAAGGGCGAGACGCCGGGCATCACCAGAACATGATCAGGATTGCGACCCAGCCCGCGGGCGCGGGCCTTGATGTCGCGGTAGAATTCCTGAGCGGTGTCAAGGCGTTGGTGCGCGGTGAAGATCACCTCGGCCGTCGCTGCCGCGAGGCCCCGTCCGTCCTCGGACTGCCCGGCCTGAACGACGACCGGATGGCCTTGCGGGCTGCGGTTCACGTTCAGCGGGCCGCGCACCTTGAAATGCTCGCCCTTGTGGTCGGTGGAGTGGACCTTCTCCGGGTCGAAGAACCGGCCTGACTCCTTGTCGCGCAGGAATGCGTCGTCCTCGAAACTGTCCCAGAGCTTTTTCACCACCTCCACATGCTCTGCCGCCCGCCTGTAGCGGAAGGCATGCGGGTGCTGCTGGTCGAGGTTGAAGTTGTGGGCGGCGGCCTCGGTCGCGGTCGTCACCACGTTCCAGCCCGCGCGCCCGCCCGAGATCAGGTCCAGCGAGGCGAACTTGCGGGCGGTGTTGTAGGGCTCCTCATAGGTGGTCGACGCGGTGGCGATGAAGCCCAGATGCGTCGTCAGGGGCGCAAGGGCCGAGAACAAACTCACCGGCTCGAACCCCGCGACCTTGGCATTGCCGCCCTCGATCCCGCCGCCGAAGGCGATGGCCAGGCCGTCGGCCAGGAAATAGGCGTCGAAGAGGCCCCGCTCCGCCTCCTGGGCCAGCCTGAGGTGGAAATCGAAGCTGGTGGCCCCGTCGGCAGGGCTGTCGGGGTGGCGCCAGGCGGCGATATGCTGGCCGCCGCCGGGAAGGAAGGCGCCAAGGCGGATCTTGCGGGTCATGGGATGGTCCTTTCGTCAGGCAAGGGAAAGCCGGTCGCCGCCCGCCGGGGCGACGTTGGCAGAAGCGATGGTCGGTTGTGTCAGGCGCCCAGCAGGAAGACCTCGGGCAGCGCGCGGCGGTCGAAGAAGGGCGCAAGCTGGCCCACGGCGCGGCCAAGCCGGTCGAGAAACGCGGGCGAGGCTGGCTGGCCGTCGGTGACATCACGATCGGCGGCGTAAAGCCCGGTGGGCAGGGTCTGCGCCTCGAAGAAGCCGAAGAGCGGGCGGAGCTGGTGCTCGATCACCAGGGCATGCCGGTCGCCACCACCCGTCGCGGTCAGAAGAATGGGCTTGCCGACCAGCGCCAGCGGGTCGATCAGGTCGATCAGGTGCTTGAAAAGCCCGGTGTAGCTGCCCTTGTAGACCGGGCTGCCGATCACCAGTGCGTCGGCGGTCAGGACAACTTCCAGCGCTGTCCGCGCCGATGGTTCCAGGTCTGCCACGCGCCGCGCGGCGCCCAGCGAGGGTCCGAAGTCGGCCAGGTCATAGATCGTCCCGGCGGCCTCGAACTGGCTTGCCGCTGTGGCGACGACGGTCTGGACCAGAGCCCGCGTCTTTGATGGTCGGTCCAGGTTTCCGGATAGTCCGATGATGGTGCGGGTCATGGCGGCGCCTTATCTCGATTCTATTGATCGTGATTTAGCATGCCCGCGATCCTCGCCTCTGACCATTCCATACTGGACCGCAGAAACGGAAGAATTCCCCAGTTTCCCCGGATCGCAGGAGAGCACGCTTCTCCTGCCTGCTCTCGCGCATGGGAATTCTGCCGACAGATATCTGCGGCGGCGCCAAGTGCCGACCCGGCTTCCCGGCCCTTGGCGCGGCGACCTCGCGGACCCGCTCAGGCTGGCCAGGCTCGCGGTCGAAGGCGCCGGTCAGAGCGTCTTCACCACAGGCACATCGCCAGCGTCCCGTCCTCGCGCGTCAGCCACAGTCCGTCCGGCGCGACGATGAACCCGCGCACCTCGCCCAGCGCCTTCAGATAGGCGGCCTCGCGCTCCATCCGCTCGGGTTCCACGCAGGCCATCTCGGTGATCGCAAGAAGGTCGAGCGTCAGCACACCTGCGTCCATCAGGGCGCTGCCGGTGAAGCGGTTGCAGCCGGTGGTGCCGCTGACCTTGCCGTCGAAAGTCACCGTCAATGACAGGCCCGCATCGCCGGGGACCGGCTGGCCGTTGATCGACAGGGGCACCCAGATCAGGTCTGCGAGCCGCCCGACCGAGATCGAGACACCCCCTTCAAGGCCGCCGTCGGCCCCGGTCAGGCGCGGCGGTTCGGACTGGCTGCACGGCTGCGCCAGGGCCGGGGTCAGGGCCAGCGCCGTCATCAGGGCAGCAGCCAGGGCGGGGCGGACGGTCAGGGCCATTTCGGCTCTCCTGGACTATGCCTGCAAAGGATGCCACAGGCGGCCGGGTGCGGAAAGGCAGGCCTTCCCCACCCGGATTCCAAAGGGCCGAAGCCCCCGGCCCCACCCTTCAGGTCGAACCCGCAGCCAGGTCGCTGAACTCCGGCAACCCGACTGGCCCGCTCCGCTTAATCAGCCCAGCATTCCCATGACGATCGGCTCGACCTCGTGCCAGCCCTCCCACATCATCTTCAGCGCGACGTAGAGGATGATGAGGAGCCCGATATAGGCGATCCAGCGGTGCTTGTTCAGCAGGTTCGCGATGTAGCTCGCCGCGAAGCCCATCATCGCGATCGACAGGGCAAGCCCGATGACCAGCACCGTCGGATGGTCCTTCGCCGCCCCCGCCACGGCCAGAACGTTGTCGAGGCTCATCGACACGTCGGCCACCACGATCTGCGTTGCAGCCTGCCTGAAGGTCTTGCGCGGCGCGTCGTCCGCGATGGCCCCGTCGGCGTCGAGGTCGGCGTTGGCCAGCGCCTCGACAGCCTCGATGTCATGGGCGTGCGCCCCGGCGCGAAGTTCCTGCCACATCTTCCAGCAGACCCACAAAAGCAGGATGCCACCCGCAAGCAGCAGTCCCACGATGGCCAGAAGCTGCGTGGTGATCAGAGCAAAGCCGATCCGCATCACCGTGGCGGCGCCGATACCGACCAGAATTGCCTTGGCCCGCAGTTCCTTGGGCAGGCCCGCCGCAGCCAGACCGATGACAATGGCATTGTCGCCCGCGAGCACGAGGTCGATCCCGATGACCTGCATCAGCGCAACGAAGCCTGCGTAAGTGAATATCTCCATTCCGTCCCATCCATCCGTTGTGGTGTGCGTGGCCGGGCCCTGAAGGAGCTCTTCGTGCCATTGACCGGGCAGATAGGCGCGGACGGAGGGCGCCGCAAGGCTGCAACCGGCAAATACTTAGCCTTGCCCCTGCGGGGCACGACCGGGTAGGGCTGGGCCATGCTGTCCTACCAACATCTCTACCACGCCGGGAACCTGGCGGATGTGCAAAAGCACGCGGTGCTGGCCTGGGTGCTGGACTACCTGACCCGCAAGGAGAAACCGCTCAGCTATATCGAGACCCATGCCGGGCGCGGGGTCTACGATCTGGCGGCGGAGGAGGCGGTGAAGACCGGCGAGGCGGCGGCGGGGATCGCGCTGGCGGAACGGCTGTTCCCCCCCGACCACCCCTACCGGCAGCGGCTAGAGGAGACGCGAGCGGCCTATGGCCCGCAGGCCTATCCCGGCTCGCCCCTGATCGCGGCGCTTGGCTTGCGCGAGACGGACACGATCCACCTGGCCGAGTTGCATCCGCTGGAATTCGCCCATCTGAAGGCGGTCGCGAAGGATTGGGGCGCGCATGTCCACCAGAAGGACGGGTTCGAGCTGGCGCTGGCGCTGACACCGCCCACGCCGCGCCGGGGGCTGATGCTGATCGACCCCTCCTGGGAGGTGAAGGCGGATTACGAAACGATCCCGCGCCACATGGCGAACATCCACCGCAAGTGGAACGTGGGCTGCCTCATCCTGTGGTATCCGATCCTGCGGGGCGGGGCACATGGGTCGATGCTGACAGCGCTTGAGGCGGGCTTTCCCGAGAGCCTGCGCCACGAGGTCCGCTTCCCGCCCGCCCGCGAGGGGCACCGGATGGAGGGGTCGGGGCTGTTCGTGGTCAACCCGCCCTATGGTCTGGCCGAGGAAACCGCGCGGCTGACCGCGGTCTTCAAGGAGCTGCGATGATCCGCTTCCACACGCTGGATGTCTTCACCGAAACGCCCTTCGCCGGGAACCCGCTGGCGGTGGTGCTGGGGGCCGACGGGCTGAGCACCGCGCAGATGCAGACCATCGCGCGCGAATTCAACCTGTCCGAGACGATCTTCGTCATGGCCCCGCGCGATCCGGCGCATACCGCCCGCGTTCGCATCTTCTTTCCCACCGCCGAGATTCCCTTTGCCGGGCACCCGACCATCGGCTGCGCCATCCTCTTGGCCGAGGAGGCGCATCAGGGCGACTTCGCCACCACGATCACGCTGGAGGAAGAGGCGGGCCTCGTCCCCGTAGAGGTTTCCCGGCAGGGCAACCGGATCACCGCCGAACTGACCGCTCCGGTCCTGCCCTATCCGGCAGGCGGCACCCCGGACATGGGCCTGCTGGCCGCGGCGCTGGACCTTGCGCCGGAAGACCTCGGACCCCATGCCCCCGGCGTCCACGAAGGCGGCCCGCGATTCCTGTACGCGCCGCTCCGCAGCCTTGACGCACTGGCCCGCGCCCGGGTGGTCGAGCCGCACTGGTCGCGCCTGATCGCGGCGCATGGCGTCGACAGCGCCTATCTCTACGCGCCGGGCGAGGGTTGCGACTACCGCGCCCGGATGTTCAGCCCGACGGCGGGCATCCCCGAGGATCCGGCCACCGGCTCGGCCAGCGCGATCCTTGCCGCGCAGCTTCTGGCAAACGGCGCGGTGCCGGACGGCATGACCCGCCTGACCCTGCATCAGGGGGTCGAGATGGGCCGCCCCTCCACCCTTGGCCTGACCATCGAGGCGGCAGGCAGCGCCCTGACCCGGGTCCGCATCGCGGGCAGCGCGGTACGGATCGGCGACGGGCGGCTCACGCCACCCTGATCGACCGGGGCTTCCCTTGTGACCGGCGCGCGCATAGCTTGCCCTCATGTTCGGTGATCTCCTCCGCCAGCTTCTGGCTCCCGCCCCGCACCGCCTGCCCGAGCCCGATGCCCGGCTGGCGCTGGCCGCTCTTCTGGTCCGGGTCGCCCGCAGCGACGGGTTGTACGCCGCCGAAGAGGTGGAACGGATCGACCGGGTGCTGGCCCATCGCCACGGGCTCGATCCCTTCGCCGCCGCGAAATTGCGCAGCGATGCCGAAGATCTGGAACGCGAGGCGCCGGATACCGTCCGTTTCACCCGCGCGCTGAAGGAGGCGGTCGCGCTGGAGGACCGGGCCGAGCTGATGGTCGCGCTCTGGTCCGTGGCACTGTCGGACGGCCTCCGCGAGGCGCATGAGGACCGGCTGATGCGGCTGGTCGCAAACCTCCTGGGCCTGACCGACGTGGATTCGGCACTGGCGCGGCAGAAGGCGGAACGCGAATGATCGCCAGCCTGGGGATGTATGATTTCGGCCCGGCGCAGGCCGCAAACGACCGGCTCTGGGCGCGGGTCCGCGACGGGTTGCGCGCCCGTGGCATCGACGCGCCCGAGGCCCTGACCCGGGGCGAGCACGCCTATTGGGACGCGTGGCAGTCGCCCGACCTGATCCTGTCGCAGACCTGCGGCTATCCGTTCCGCGCCCGGCTGCACGACAAGGTGGCCTATGTCGGAACGCCCGACTATGCGGTCGAGGGCTGCCCCCCCGGCTACTACCGCTCCGCCTTCGTGGCCCGGGCCGATGACCCGCGCCGGACCCTGCAGGATTTCGACGGCGCGCGCTTCGCCTATAACGAACCCCTGTCGCAATCCGGCTGGGCCGCGCCGCAGACCCATGCGGCGAAACTGGGCCTCCGCCTGCCGCCCACGCTGCAAACGGGCGGGCATCGCCTGTCGGCGCAGGCGGTGGCCGAGGGCCGCGCCGAGATCGCCGCGCTCGATGCCGTGACCTTCGACCTCTTGCAGCGCGTGGAGCCCGCGATGGCGGGCCTGAAAGAGATCGCCCGCACCGACCCCACCCCCGGCCTGCCCTATATCACCGCCCGGGGGCAGGACGCAGAGCACCTCTTCGATACCCTGTCCGCCGCCATCGCGGCATTGGCGCCAGAGGACCGGGCGGCCCTGCACCTCAAGGCGCTTGTTCGCATTCCGCTTGCCGACTACCTCGCCGTGCCCAATCCGCCGTCACCCGGACAGATTGCCGCGACGTCCTGACCGAATTGCCGACAGACCGCGCCGCTTCCGGCCAAATCGCCGTTGCAATGCTGCAAAATCTCGGCCCTACTGCCGGACCAGACGTCCCAGACCAGTAGTCCCATGCCTGAAGCCGCTTCCGACACCCCGGTCATCGAGATCCACGACCTGCACAAGAGCTATGGCGAGCTTGAAGTGCTGAAAGGGGTCGACCTGAAGGCTCCGCGTGGCCATGTGGTGTCGCTGATCGGCTCGTCCGGCTCGGGCAAGTCCACTCTCCTGCGCTGCTGCAATCTTCTGGAAGACAGCCAGCAGGGCGAGATCCGCTTCGAGGGCGAGGCGGTGCGCTGGAAGGGCAACGGCCACCACCGCCACCCCGCCGACCGTGATCAGGTGACGCGCATCCGCACCAACCTGTCGATGGTGTTCCAGCAGTTCAACCTCTGGTCCCACCTGACCATCCTGCAAAACGTGATGGAAGCCCCGGTCCAGGTGCTAAGGCGCGACCCGAAGGAAGTCGAGGAGAAGGCGCGGCAGTATCTGGCCAAGGTCGGGATCGGCGACAAGGCCGATGCCTGGCCCGCGCAGCTTTCGGGCGGCCAGCAGCAGCGCGCCGCCATCGCGCGCGCGCTCTGCATGGAACCGCGTGCGCTTCTGTTCGACGAGCCGACAAGCGCGCTCGACCCCGAGCTGGAGCAGGAAGTCGTCCGCGTGATCAAGGCGCTGGCGGATGAGGGGCGGACCATGCTTCTGGTCACGCATGACATGAAGCTCGCCGCCGACTGTTCCGACCATGTGATCTTCCTGCACAAGGGCCGGATCGAGGAACAGGGCGCGCCTGCCAGCCTCTTCGGCAATCCGCAAAGCGAACGCCTGCGCGGGTTCCTCTCGGCGACGGCGGCCTGATGCCCTGCGTCGGTACGGTTGCGGGGCTGATGACGGGGCTGGTCCTTGCCGCCTCGGAGCCGGTGAAGATCGCCACCGACGCGCCCTTCCCCGCCTATACCTACCTCGCCGACGACGGCACGATCACCGGCTTCGAGCGCGACCTGATGGACGAGGTCTGCGCCCGCGCGGTGCTGGATTGCCGCTGGACCGACGTGACCTTCGATCAGTTGATCCCCGGCGTGATGGCGGGGGACTATGACGTGGTTCTGGGCGGCATGGCCGTCACCGCCGAGCGGCGCGAACTGGTGGATTTCACCGAAGTCTATCATGGCACCGACCCCGACGAATGGTACATCGGTCGCCCCGGTGCGCCGGAACCTGCCGCCGCGCTGACCGCCGTCCAGTCCGGGACCATGCAGGAAGCCCATCTGCGCGCGATGGGGTATCGGCACGTCACCTTCTCGACCGAACCCGAAGTGCTCGCCGCCCTGGTCGCGGGCAAGGTCGACCTGGCGCTCGGCCCCTTCGAGACGCGGGCCGATATCCGTGACTATATCACGCGGAACGGCCTCGACTATCTCTACTCCGAGACGATCCCCGACGAAGGGGTCGCCATGGCCGTCTGCAAGGGCAACGGCACGCTTCTGGCCATGCTGAACACCGCACTCGACGGCATCCGCGACGACGGGACACTTGCAAGCCTGGAAAACCGCTGGTTCGAATGAACCCACAACCATCCGACATCAAGGGAGACAAAGGATGAAAAAACTGCTGATCGCTACCGCCCTGGTGGCCGCTTCGGGCGCGGCCCATGCGCAGGACGTGGTCCGTCTTGGGACCGAGGGCGCCTACCCCCCCTACAACTTCATCAACGACGCCGGTGAAGTCGCGGGCTTCGAGCGCGAGTTCGGCGACGAGCTGTGCAAGCGCGCGGCCCTGACCTGCGAATGGACGACGAACGAATGGGATTCGATCATCCCGAACCTTCAGTCGGGCAACTATGACGTGATCATCGCGGGAATGAGCATCACGCCCGAGCGGGAAGAGGTGGTCAACTTCAGCCAGGGCTACCTGCCCCCGGCCTCTTCGGCCTATCTGGCGCTGACGGCGGATGCCGACCTGATGTCCGGGCCGGTCGCGGCGCAGACTGGCACGATTCAGGCCTCGTTCATCGCCGAGAACGGCATGCAGCTGGTCGAATACGCCACGCCCGAGGAAACCGTCGCCGCCGTCAAGAACGGCGAGGCGGTCGCGGTCTTGGCCGACAAGGACTATCTGGTGCCGATGGCCGCGGAATCGGGCGGCTCGCTGGTGCTGCTGGCCAAGGAGGAATCCATCGGCGGCGGCGTTGGCCTCGCCTTCCGCGACAGCGACACCGAGCTTCTGGGCAAGTTCGACGCGGCGATCAAGTCGATGAAATGCGACGGCACGCTGGATGCCATGATCACCAAGCCGGAATACTTCGGGCCCGAGGCCAAGACCTGGGGCGACGCGGGCAAGGAAGGCTGCTAAGCCTGACGAGCAAGCCTGATACGGGCGGGCCTTCGGGCCCGCCCCCATCTGACGGGACCCGCGAATGTTTCAAGCCTGCGCCGATCCGAAATCCATCGAAGGGCTGAGCTGGCTCTTCTGCTATCTCACCTCGGCCAAGCATGTCGATTTCTACTGGTCCTTCCTGACCGTCCTCCTCCTCCTCGCCATCACCGCGCCCGCCTCTCTTGGCATGGGGTTCCTCGGCGCCACCGCCGCCCGGTCGCATATCGCGCCGGTCAGCTGGCTCGGCAAGGTCTACATCTGGATGGTGCGCGGCGTGCCCGACATCATCTTCTTCCTGTTCTTCGTCATCGCGCTGGACCAGGGCATCGAATATGCGAAAAGCCTTGTCGTCTGCGATGGCGGGGCCTGGCCCTGGCAGGGGATGGAGTTCCGCGTCTGCCCCGCCGCCAAGGTGCCGCTGGCGAAATCCGCGCCCTTCTGGCACCAGGCCTACGGCTTCATGCTCGCCGTCATAACCTTCGCCATCGTCTTCGGCGCCTTCGTCGCCAACGTCATCTACGGTGCGATGAACGCCGTCCCCCGCGCGCAGCTGGAGACCGCCGAGGCCTACGGGATGAGCCGGGGCCAGGTTTTCCGCCGCATCCTCATTCCGCAGATGTGGGTCTATGCGTTGCCGGGCCTTGGAAACCTCTGGATGATCCTGATCAAGGCCACGCCCTTGCTGTTCCTCCTCGGCGTCAAGGACATCGTCTATTACGCGCGCGAACTCGGCGGGTCGAAGACGCAGGCCTACGAATACCCGCATGGCGACTGGCGCCTGTGGTATTTCCTCGGCCTCATGGTCTTCTACCTGGTCTTCACCCGCATCTCTGAGATCGGCATCGCCCGCCTGACCCGGCGCCTCAGCCACGGCCAGGCGACGGCGGGCGGCGAAGCCCTGCGAAAGGCCGCAGCATGAGCATGACCTGCTGGGAAACCGTCCAGGCCTACGCGCTGCGCTCCATCGGCATCGGCGAGAATCTTCTGCCCCGGTCCGAGTTCACGCTCTGCCAGCAGTTCACCCTGATCGGCTCGGGGATGATCTGGAACCTGTATTTCGGCGTCCTCGCGCTCGCTTTCGGCTTCTTCCTCGCCAATGCCATCGCGCTGGCGAAGACCGCCCGCAATCCCTGGATCCGCAAACCGGCGGAGTGGTTCGTCTTCATCTTCCGCGGCTCGCCCCTCTTCATCCAGTTCTTCCTGGCCTACGAGGCGCTGGTCATGCTGCCGAAGGGCGGGATCGACATCCTGGGCGTCCACCTGAACACCAGCTGGACCACCCGCGCCTGGGCCGGCGCGCTTCTGGTCCTGTTCCTGAACACTGCCGCCTATGCTGCCGAAATCTTCCACGGCGCGCTGAAATCCATCCCCAAGGGCGATCTGGAAGCGGCAGAGGCCTATGGCCTGACCGGCTGGAAGAAGTTCATCCGCATCGAATGGCCGACCATGCTGCGCCTTGGCTGGCCCGCCTATACCAACGAGGCGATCTTCCTCTTCCACGCCACCACGCTGGTCTATTTCTCGGGCTTCCCGGCCTTCGCGCAGAAGGGCGATGCGCTCTACTACGCAAACTATTTCGCCGACAAGACCTTCAACCCCTTCATCCCCTACCCCATCGTCGCCTTCTATTTCATCTGCCTGACGCTTCTGGTGACCTTCGTCTACGGGAGGATCAACAAGCGGCTGAACCGGCACCTGCCCTCCAACACCCGCAGCAAAATTCGCTTGCGTCCGCAGCTGATCCGGTAGTAGGCTACTTTTGATCAAATTATCCGGGCACCCGCCCGGACCCCGTGCCAGCGTCAGAATGACAGCGCGCGGGGAAGGCGATCGAAACAGGGGAAGGACCAAGGGCATGGTCCCATCCTGCGCATCAGGCGGGCGCATCCAGCGTCCCGGGCGCGGGGATCGTGCCTTTCCTGATTGACATGACGATGAAAGATTACCTGCGCAAGCACCCAGACGTGCGGACCATTCGCGTGGCCGCCGTCGACCTGAACGGACAGGCCCGCGGCAAGCGTGTGCCGGCCCGCTTCGCGGAAAAGGTCGTGAAGGACGGAACCCGCTTCCCCTTCTCGGTCCTGAACCTCGACATCTGGGGCGAGGATATCGACGACAGCCCGCTGGTCTTTGAACAGGGCGATGCCGATGGCGTGTTGAAACCCACCGAACGCGGCTTCATGCCGATGCCCTGGCTTGAGGCGCCGACCGCGCTTCTCCCGATCTGGATGTTCCGCGAGAATGGCCAGCCCTACGAGGGCGACCCCCGCCACGCGCTGAACGCGGTGGTGCAGCGCTACAAGGCCCGCGGCCTGACCCCCGTCTGCGCGATGGAGCTGGAATTCTTCCTGATCGACGATTCCGGCAAGACCATGCAGGTCCCCGCCTCGCCGCGGTCGGGCAAGCGCCGCAAGGCCGCCGAGACCCTGTCGATCCGGGCGCTCGACGCCTTCGACACCTTCTTCACCGACCTCTACGATGCCTGTGAGGCGATGGACATTCCTGCCGACACCACCACCTCGGAAACCGGCCTCGGCCAGTTCGAGGTCAACCTGATGCATTGTGACGACCCGCTCCGCGCGGCCGACGACGCCTGGCTCTTCAAGATGCTGGTCAAGGGCCTCGCCCGCCGCCACGGCTTTGCCGCCAGCTTCATGGCCAAGCCCTATGCCGAATATTCCGGCTCGGGCCTGCACACGCATTTCTCTGTCCTCGACGAAAAGGGCGACAACATTTTCGATTCCGGCGGCCCGAAAGGCACCGCCCAACTGCGCCACGCCGTCGCGGGCTGCCTTGCCGCCATGCACGACTCGACGCTTCTCTTCGCGCCCCACTTCAACAGCTACGAACGCCTTGTCCCCGACAAGCACGCCCCCACCGCGATCAGCTGGGGCTATGAAAACCGCACCGCCGCGATCCGCATCCCGGCGGGCAACCCCTCGGCCCGGCGGATCGAACATCGCGTGGCGGGGGGCGACGTGAACCCCTATCTGATGCTCGCCGCGATCCTCGGCGCCGCCCTGACCGGGATCGACGACGAGATCGAGCCGCCACCCGCCGTCACCGGCAATGCCTATGCGATGGAGCTGCCGCAGATTCCCGCCACCTGGGAAGCCGCGATCGACGCATTCGAACATTCCGACGTGCTTTACCGTTTCCTGCCCAAGGAACTGGTGCGGAACCTGGTGCAGACCAAGCGGCAGGAGCTGCACTACCTGGCCGAACTCACCCCCGAGGAGCGGGTGGAACTTTACCTCGACACCGTCTGACGGCTCCTTGGCTGCCTTCGGCCCTCGTCGCGGTCCTGCGAGGAGAAGCCGAAGGCGCACGACGAGCCCCCACGCATACCCCTTGACCAAACCCCCGGCCAACGACCACCTTGAGGAAAACCAAAGGGACCAAGATGCAGATCGGCATCCTCCAGACCGGCGAAAGCCCCGACGCGCTGCGCGCCGACATGGGCGACTACCCGGATTTCTTCGAAACGCTGCTGGCCGGAAAGGGCCTGACCTTCCGCCGCTGGGCCGTGCTGCGGAACGAGTTTCCCGCATCCGTTCACGACTGCGACGGCTGGCTGATCACCGGCTCCCGCTTCGGCGCCTATGAGCCGCACGACTGGATCCCGCCGCTGGAAGACTTCATCCGCGCCGCCTATGCCGCGCATGTGCCCGTGGTGGGCATCTGCTTCGGCCACCAGATCATCGCCCAGGCGATGGGCGGCAAGGTCGAGAAATACGCGGGCGGCTGGTCGGTCGGCCCCACCGACTACGATTTCGGCGACCAGAGCTATACGCTCAACGCCTGGCACCAGGACCAGGTGGTGCAGAAGCCCGAGATGGCCAAGGTCCTCAGCTCCACCGCCTTCTGCCAGAACGCGGCGCTGCTCTATGACGACCGCATGTTTTCCGTCCAGCCCCACCCCGAATTCCGCAAGGAGTTCATGGAGGGGCTGATCAAGTACCGGGGGCCGGGTCTGGTCCCCGACGCGATCCTCGCCGATGCCAAGGCCCGCATCGACACGCCCCTCGACAGCCCGTCGATGGCCGACCGGATCGCGGATTTCTTCCTGACCCACCAAACCGGGGCCGAGAAGCTCCGCGCCTGACCCGCGCGGGGGCCACCCCCCAACAAACGTGTGACATATGTCCAAATGGACCGACCAGCTGCCCGAGGCAGCGCGCGACTACATCGGCAACCGCCGGGTGGACGAGGTGGAATGCATCATCGGCGACATCGCCGGGGTGGCGCGCGGCAAGGCGATGCCCGCCGCGAAATTCGCCAAGCAGACCAACTACTTCCTGCCGAACTCGATCTTCCTACAAACGATCACCGGCGAATGGGCCGACAACCCGTTCGACGCCTTCACCGAACCCGACATGATCCTGGAACCCGACTGGTCGACAGCGACAGCGGCGCCCTGGACCGCCGACATCACGCTCCAGGTGATCCACGACGCCAAGGACCAGCAGGGCAACCTCGTTCCCTTCTCACCCCGCAACGTGCTGCGCCGCATCGTCGACCTCTATGCCGCCCAGGGCTGGCGGCCTGTCGTCGCGCCCGAGATGGAATTCTTCCTGACCGCCCGCAACATCGACCCGAACATGCCGGTGATCCCGCCCATGGGCCGCACCGGCCGCCGCGCGGCGGGCAAGCAGGCCTACTCCCTTTCGGCGGTCGACGAATACGGCAAGGTCATCGACGACATCTACGACTTCGCCGAGGCGCAGGGCCTGGAGATCGACGGCATCCTGCAGGAAGGCGGTGCCGGGCAGATCGAGCTGAACCTCGCCCACGGCGACCCGGTGCGCCTGGCCGATGACGTCTTCTTCTTCAAGCGCCTGATCCGCGAAGCCGCCTTGCGGCACGACTGCTTCGCCACCTTCATGGCCAAGCCCATCGCCGGGGAACCTGGGTCAGCCATGCACATCCATACCTCGGTCGTGGACATCGAGACGAAGAAGAACATCTTCGCCGGCCCGAAGGGGGTGGAGACGGAAGCCTTCCTCAACTTCATCGGCGGCCTTCAGAAACACCTCGGCGCCGCGGTCGCGCTGTTTGCGCCCTACGTCAACAGCTACCGCCGCTACGTCCCCGACTTCGCCGCTCCGATCAACCTGGAATGGGGCCGCGACAACCGCACCACGGGCCTGCGCATCCCGATCTCCGGCTCCGCCGCCCGCCGGGTGGAAAACCGCCTGCCGGGCATGGACTGCAATCCCTATCTCGGCATCGCCTCCACGCTGGCCTGCGGCTATCTGGGCCTGATGAACAAGGTGCAGGCCCGCCCCGAATTCTCCGGTTCCGCCTATATCGACAGTGAGGACATTCCTGCCACCATGGGCGACGCGCTGGACATGCTGGAAGAGGACACCGCTCTGCAAGAGGTGATGGGCGTCGATTTCTGCAAGGTCTACGACAGCGTAAAGCGGAACGAATACAAGGAGTTCCTGCAAGTCATCAGCCCGTGGGAGAGGGAGCACCTGCTCCTCAACGTCTGATGGTCAATCTCCTGCACGCGAATGACCGGCGGGGCGAATACCCCGCCAGCTACTATGCCGCGACCGCTGCGCCCCTCGACCGCTTCCCGATCCTCAAGGGGGCCACGAAGGCCGATGTCTGCGTCGTCGGCGGCGGCTACACCGGCCTCTCCGCCGCGCTGCACCTGGCCCAGAAGGGCTATGACGTGGTCCTGCTGGACGCGCACCGCGTCGGCTTCGGCGCCTCCGGTCGCAACGGCGGGCAGGTTGGCAGCGGCCAGCGGCAGGACCAGGTCTGGATCGAAAAGACGGTTGGCCGCGAGAACGCCCACCGGCTCTGGGATCTGGCCGAGGAGGCCAAGACCCTGGTCAAGTCGCTGGTCAAGGACCACGCCATGCCCGTGACCTTCCACCCCGGCATCGCCCATGCCTGCCGGTCGGAGACGGAAGTCCGCGAGACCCATGCCTATGCGGAAAAGCTCCACCGCGACTACGGCTATGCCCATCTTGAACCGCTCGACCGCAGCGGCATCCGGCGGCTCATCGGCTCCACCGACTATGTCGGCGGCGAGATCGACCGCGACGCGGGCCATCTGCACCCGCTGAACTACGCCATCGGCCTGGCGCAAGCAGCGGCCAGGGCGGGCGTCCGCATCCACGAACGCAGCGAAGTCCACCGCGTCGAACCGGGCCCGCGCCCGGTGGTCCGCACGCCCTCGGGCCATGTCGACTGCGCCACGGTGATCCTGGCGGGGAACGGCTACCTTGGCCAGCTGAACGAGAAGGTTGCGGCAAAGGTCATGCCGATCAACAACTTCATCGTCGCAACGGAACCTCTGGGCGAAGCGGCGAAGGACCTCTTGTCCGAACCCGTCGCCGTCGCCGACACCCGCTTCGTGGTGAACTACTGGCGCCTGAGCGAGGACAACCGTCTCCTCTTCGGCGGCGGCGAAAGCTACGGCTACCGTTTCCCCGACATCATCAGGACCGTCTCGAAACCCATGCTCCAGGTCTATCCGCAACTGGCGAAGACCCGGATCGACTATGCCTGGGGCGGCACGCTGGCGATCACCGTCAACCGGATGCCCTGCTTCACCCGCCCCGGCCAGAACGTCCTCTCCGCCTCCGGCTATTCCGGCCACGGCGTCGCGATGGCCACCCTCGCGGGCAAGCTGATGGCCGAGGCGGCGGCAGGCCAGCAGGAACGCTTCGACCTGATGGCCAGCCTGCCGCAACACCGCTTTCCCGGCGGCGTCACCTTCCGCTGGCCGCTTCTCGTCACCGCGATGACCTGGTTCTCGATGCGCGACCGGCTGGGCCTTTGACCCGCCGCGCACGGGGGCCAGCCCCCGCACCCCCGGGATATTTGGGGACAGAAAATGGGTTGGGTTCAGCCCATTTTCTGTCCATAAGTATCCTCTGGGGGTCCGGGGGGCGAAGCGCCCCCGGGGTTTCCACCCCGCGCGACGACTGAATTGAGCCGATGTCCCTGCCCAATGGCTTCCTCGACGAGCTGCGCACCCGCGTGACGCTTTCTTCCATCGTGGGGAAGAAAGTCACCTGGGACATGCGCAAGTCGAACCTCGCCAAGGGCGACTTCTGGGCCCCCTGCCCCTTCCACCAGGAAAAATCCGCCAGCTTCCACGTCGATGACCGCAAGGGCTATTACTATTGCTTCGGTTGCCACGCGAAGGGCGATGCCGTCACCTTCGTCAAGGACTCCGACAACCTTGGCTTCATGGAGGCGGTGGAGGTCCTGGCCCGCGAGGCCGGGATGACGATGCCCGCCCGCGATCCACGCGCCGCCGAAAAGGCTGACCGGCGGACCGAGCTGACCCAGGTCATGGACGAGGCGGTCAAGTTCTATCGCCTGCAACTGAAGACCGCCGCCGGGTCCGCCGCCCGCAGCTACCTCGCGCAGAAGCGCCGCCTGAACGAGGCCGCCTGGGACCGCTGGGACATCGGCTGGTCCCCCGACAACGCGCAAGCCGTGGTGGAGCATCTGCGCGCCAAAGGCCTGTCCGAAGACCTGATGACCGCCTCCGGCGTCGTCGCCAAATCCGACTCGGGCCGTCTCTACGACCGTTTCCACGCCCGCATCATCTTCCCGATCCGCGACGCCCGGGGCCGGGTGATCTCCCTCGGTGGGCGCAGCCTCGACCCCAACGCCCGCGCCAAATACCTGAACGGGCCGGAGACCGAGCTTTTCGACAAGGGCCGCAACCTCTTCAACCACGCCCCCGCACGGGAAGCCGCGGGCAAGGGCCAGACGCTGATCGTCGCCGAAGGCTACATGGACGTGATCGCGCTGTCGGAGGCCGGATTCACCGCCGCCGTCGCCCCCCTCGGCACCGCCGTCACCGAAGACCAGCTCCGCCTGATCTGGCGCATCAGCGACGAACCCGTCATCGCGCTGGACGGAGACACCGCAGGCCTCCGCGCCGCCCAGCGCGTCATCGACCTCGCCCTGCCCCTGCTCCAGGCCGGCAAGGCGCTCCGCTTCGCGATCCTCCCCGGCGGCATGGACCCCGACGACCTGATCAAGGCGCAAGGCGCCCCCGCCATGCAAGCCGTGCTCGACGGCGCGAAACCGATGGTCCAGCTCCTCTGGCAGCGCGAAACCGAGGGCCGCGTCTTCGACAGCCCCGAACGCCGCGCGAGCCTGGACAAGGTGCTGCGAGGCCACCTCGCCCGCATCGCCGACCAATCCATCCGCAACCACTACGCCGAGGAAATGAAACGGCTGCGGCTCGACCTCTTCGGCACCGCGCAGTATCGCCCGTTCCAGCCCGGCCCGTTCCGCCCCGGTCGCCGCAACGCTCCCCCCGGCGGCGCGCTGGCCACCACCCGCTCCTCGCTTCTCGCCCAGGCCCAGGGTCCGGTCGAGGAAACCCTGCGCGAGGCGGTGATCCTCGCCACCCTCATCCTCCACCCCGGCGTGATCCACCGCTTCGAGACCGCGCTGGAGCGGTTGGACCTGACCGGCGACGACCATGACACGCTGCGCCAGATGATCCTTGCCGGTGCCGACATGCCCGACCTGCACGACCGCATCGCCCAGTCCGCCCCCGCCGCCCTTGACGCCGTCCTCTCGCGTCCCCATGTCGCCATTGCCCCCCCGGTGCGCAACCGGCAGGATGACGAGCTCGCCGCCCTCTGCCTCGCCGAAGAGCTGGCCAAGCTGGAAGCCCGCCGGGGCGCGCGCCGTGAAATCGAAGACGCGATGGAGGATATGGACGGCCTTCCCGACGAAGGCCTGACCTGGCGTCTGAGCCAGGCCGCCGAAGCCCGCCACCGCTCGGAAAAAAGCGGCCAGAGCGACAGTTCCGACCTCGGCGAAGACCGGGCCGCGCTGTCAAGACAATTGCAACGCCTGATCGACGATCAGGTCTGGATCAAGAAAAACCGCTGATTCGGGCTGTCCCTCACCCTGATTCGCGTTATTGATTCGACCAGCCTCGCCCCGATTCGCCCCACGGAGACCCCATGGCCCTCAAGGACACCGACGACGCCAAGCCGGAAACCGAAGACGCCGACGTTTCGCTCGACATGAGCCAGGCCGCGGTCAAGAAGATGATCGCCGACGCACGCGAACGCGGCTACATCACCTATGACCAGCTGAACACCGTCCTGCCGCCGGAACAGGTCTCGTCCGAGCAGATCGAGGACGTGATGTCGATGCTCTCCGAGATGGGCATCAACATCATCGAGGACGAAGAGGTCGAGGAAGGCGAAGCCCCGGTCGCGGGCGAGTTGGTGGAAACCTCCACCAGCCGCGAGATCGCGGTTGCGGGCGCCACCACCGAAACGCTCGACCGCACCGACGATCCCGTCCGGATGTACCTGCGCGAGATGGGCTCTGTCGAGCTTCTCAGCCGTGAGGGCGAGATCGCCATCGCCAAGCGGATCGAGGCCGGCCGCAACACGATGATCGCGGGGCTGTGTGAATCGCCCCTGACCTTCCAGGCCATCATCATCTGGCGCGACGAACTTCTGTCGGAAGAAATCCTCCTCCGCGACGTGATCGACCTTGAAGCCACCTTCGGCCGCAGCCTGGACGGCGAGGAAGGCGAGCTTGACGGCCCCGCGCTGGACGAGGTCGGCGTCGGCGGCGAGGCCCCGCGCCGCACCAGCGCCGAGCCGGAGCTGGACGCCGACGGCAACCCGATCATGGCCGAGATGGACGAGGACGAGGATGACGAAGCCTCGAACATGTCGCTCGCCGCGATGGAAGCCGCGCTGAAGCCGCGCGTCCTCGAAACGCTCGACCTCATCGCGCGCGACTACGACAAGCTCGCCGACATGCAGGAAAGCCGGATGAACGCGACCCTGTCGTCGTCCCAGCGCTTCTCCACCGCCGACGAGGCCGCCTACCAGAAGCTGCGCTCGGAAATCGTGCTTCTGGTCAACGAGTTGCACCTGAACAACTCCCGCATCGAGGCGCTGATCGACCAGCTCTACGGCATCAACAAGCGGATCATGTCAATCAACTCCGGCATGGTGAAGCTGGCCGACGCCGCCCGGATCAACCGGCAGGAGTTCATCCACGAATACCAGGGCTACGAGCTTGACCCGACCTGGCTCGACCGCATGGCGCAGAAGGCCGGTCGCGGCTGGCAGGCGCTGATCGAACGGAGCCGCGACAAGGTGGAGGAACTGCGCGCCGAAATGGCCCAGGTCGGCCAGTATGTCGGCGTCGACATCAGCGAATTCCGCCGGATCGTGAACCAGGTCCAGAAGGGCGAGAAAGAGGCGCGGCAGGCCAAGAAGGAAATGGTCGAGGCCAACCTGCGCCTGGTGATCTCCATCGCCAAGAAATACACCAACCGCGGCCTGCAATTCCTGGACCTCATTCAGGAGGGCAACATCGGGTTGATGAAGGCCGTCGACAAATTCGAATACCGCCGGGGCTACAAGTTCTCCACCTACGCGACCTGGTGGATTCGTCAGGCGATCACCCGCTCCATCGCCGACCAGGCGCGGACGATCCGCATCCCGGTCCACATGATCGAGACGATCAACAAGCTGGTCCGCACCGGCCGCCAGATGCTGCACGAGATCGGCCGCGAACCGACGCCCGAGGAACTGGCCGAGAAACTCCAGATGCCGCTGGAGAAGGTCCGCAAGGTGATGAAGATCGCCAAGGAACCGATCTCGCTGGAAACCCCCATCGGCGACGAGGAGGATTCGCAACTCGGCGATTTCATCGAGGACAAGAACGCGATCCTGCCGCTGGACAGCGCGATCCAGGAGAACCTGAAGGAAACGACGACCCGCGTGCTGGCCTCGCTGACCCCGCGCGAGGAGCGGGTGCTGCGGATGCGCTTCGGGATCGGGATGAACACCGATCACACGCTGGAAGAGGTGGGGCAACAGTTCAGCGTCACGCGGGAGCGCATCCGCCAGATCGAGGCGAAGGCGCTGCGGAAGCTGAAGCATCCGAGCAGGAGCAGGAAGCTGCGGAGCTTCCTGGATCAGTGATGACCGTTAATAGACATGCTACAGGCCAAACTGGAGAAGCTCTCGTTGCCGCAGAGTTGGCACGAGCGGGTTTCATAGTTGCGTTGCCGACTGGTAACGCAGAGCACATTGATATTCTTGCATATCGGGCCGGTGAAAATCGAGCTGTTCAGGTGAAGTGTGTTTCGAAGGGATCTTTTCAGTTTTCATCCAATAAGTTTGTAGATGTTGCTCTTACAGGAGAAATAGGCAACGAGTTTCAAGAAGTTCTCGGAGCAAGGAAGGGCATAGATGAAAATATCGACTTGGTGATTGTATTCCTTGGCCAAGGCCCGGGATCAGATCGATTTTACTGCATAAAGCTTGGCGATTTCGCCAAGTTTGCTGCAAATTCTCATGCCGCCTATATTAACAAGCACCAAGGCCAGAGACCTGGCAAGAATAAAGCAAGCATGCATGGAGCGTTCACCGAGCAGCAACTAATAGATTCTCGGATTTTTTGCGACATAAATAAAGCGTTCTATCGCCACTAGCTTCGGCCACGAAGCAAGCGTAGGGTGGGTGCCAACCCACCACCTCGCGCATGGTCGGTTGGCACCCACCCTACACCAGACCCCCGACTCACCCCATCCATGCTACTCTGCGCCCACTCAAACCCTGGGGAGGGGCCCGCCATGACCGCGATGAACGTTGTGCACATGCGAGTGAAGCCGGGTATGGAAGAGGAATTCGTCCGCCTGCACAAGGACTTCGACATGAAGTCCATGCCGGGCGGCCGCAACTTCTGGCTGGTTAAATCCGGCGAGCGCAGCTTCATCGTGGTCGGCGAATGGGCCGACCAGGCGGCGCTCGTCGCCGCAAGGCCCGCGATGATCGCCAGTCTCGACAAGCTGCGCCCCATCCTGGAAGACCTCGGCGGCGGGCGCGGCGTGACCGAGCCCTGGTCGGGCGACGTTGCGCTGCATCTCGCCCAGTAGCGCGACCGACACTCCAGCCACAAGGCCGGACGCCCCGTCCGGATGCCTGACCTTGTGCCCAACGGCCCCCCGTTTCAAACTCCGCCGAAACCGGAGACCGAACATGCGCGCCGCCCTTCTCCTTGCCCTCCTCGCCACCCCGGCAAGCGCGACTTGCCAGGGCGACGAGGCCTTCTCCTGCCGGATCGGCAAGAAGACCCTCGAGGTCTGCTATTGGAAAGGCGCGCTGATCTACAGCTACGGGCGCGAGGGCAAACCCGAACTGACCATCGCCGAACCGCTGGAGACGGTGGCCTACACCCCCTGGCCCGGCATCGGCCGCGCGATCTGGGACACGGTCGCCTTCCAGAACGACGGCACCACCTACGAAGTCTGGACCTCCTTCGACAAGATGGACGAAAACGCAATCCTCGAAGGCGGGGTCAACGTGATGCAGGGTGACAAGACGCTCGCCACCCTCACCTGCGACAAGGGCAGCGTCATCCACAGCCTTGATCCGATCCTCGACCTCAAGGCCCGGATCGGCCAGTGCTGGGCCCCCGACACCCAAAGCTGGGGCAACTGCAACTAGCCCCTCTCGACAAAGGGCCAGACCGGATAGTCCACGCCCGCCGCCCGCAGGATGTCCAGCAGCCGCAACGCCTCGGCCCGCATCGGGCCCGACCTCTCGGCCAGCCAGGAGTTCTGCACGCCCCCCGCATCGAAATCGGCGAAGCGCGCCGCCAGCTTCGCGCGCTTCCGTGCCGGGAATTGCGAATTCGCATGGCCCCGCGCGCGCTTCTCGGCGAATTCCTCCAGCGACTTCACCGCGTAATGGTGCAGCGCCGCGACCGCGACATCCGGCGCGACTGTCGCTGTCAGCCCGTCGAATTCCGCCACCCGACCCGAGGGCGTGACATAGCGCCCTTCCCGCACCGCGACCCGGTGGATGCCGGTACCGGCCAGCCGTTCCCGACGGCCCAAAGCCTTGACCGTCCGGCTTTCGCGGGCCTCGGGGGGCAAGGCATCGGTGAACCGCTCCACCACCGGCAGCGCGCGCCAGACCTCTTGCCCGCCGCTTCCGAAGACGACCCAGTTGACCGCAACCGCCGCGACTTCCGCCCTGAACCGCGCGAGGAAGTCGCCGATCCCAGCGTCCCCGTGCAGAACCAGAAACTCGTCGGCATCGAAGAAGGCCAGCCAGTCGGCCTCGGAATGCTTGCGCGCATGTTCATAGGCCAGCCGCTGCGGCCGCGCGCCCACCGCATGCGGCCAGTCCAGATGCACCAGCTCGCCCGCCTCGTCCAGCGCCCGCAGCACCTCCGAGGTGCCATCGCTGCTCTCGTTGTCGTAGATCAGAAGATCGTGAAACCCCAGCGCCTTGTAATGCGCCAGCCATTCGACGATCCCCCGGATCTCGTTCCGGACGATGCCGCACAGCGCAATGCGTTCCCCTGCCATGGCGACCTTCTAGCGGCTTGGGCCAAACCCGATCAAGCCACCGCCTTGGGTCAGACGAGATTGGCCTTGAAGAAGTCCAGCGTCCGCCCCCAGGCCAGCTCTGCCGCCGCCGCGTCATATCGCGGCGTGGTGTCGTTGTGGAAGCCATGGTTCACGCCGGGATAGATGAAGGCCTCATAGCTCACCCCCGCAGCCTTCAGCGCGGCCTCGTATTCCGGCCTGCCTGCGTTGATCCGCTCGTCCAGCTCGGCATAATGGATCAGTAGCGGGCATTTGATCTTCGGCACATCCGCCGCCGCCGGTTGCCGGCCATAGAACGGCACCGCTCCGGACAGCTCCGGATAGGCCACCGCGCAGGCGTTCGCCACACCCCCGCCATAGCAGAACCCCGTCACCCCGACCTTGCCCGTCGATGCCTCATGCGCCAGAAGCCACTCCACCCCGGCGAAGAAATCGTTCATCAGCTTTGTCGGATCGACCGAGGATTGCAGCTCCCGCCCCTTCTCGTCATCGCCGGGATAGCCGCCGACCGAGGTCAGCCCATCGGGCGCCAGCGCAAGGAATCCGGCCTGCCCCAGCCGCCGCGCCACATCTTCAATGTAGGGATTCAATCCCCGGTTCTCATGCACCACCAGCACCGCCGGAAGCTTGCCCTCGGCCCCCGCCGGGCGCACGAGATAGCCGTTCACCGTGCCATGCCCGTTCGGCGAGGGGTAAGTCACCCGTTCCGCCACGATCCCGGGATCATCCGCCGCCACCTGCTCTGCCAGCGCGTAGTTGGGCGACAGCATGTTCAGCAGCATCACCGCCGTGACGCCTCCCACCGCCCATTTCCCGGCCCGGTCCAGAAACTCGCGCTTGGAAATCTTCCCATGCGCATAGAAATCATACAGTTCCAGCAACTCCTGATCGAAGTCCTTCGCCGTCATCCGTTCCATCGGTCGGTTCATCGGTGCCTCCTGTAGGTCGTGGAAAGCGCAAGGCTAACCCGGAAGGCGCGCGGGTCCTGCACACGAAGGCGTGAGTCCCCGCCGCCACAGTCGGCCCCCCATATCCGGTGGGCCGATTATTGCACTTCCCGAAATCATCGGCCTGCCCCTATAGTCAGTGGCAAGGAACCGGGGGAACACCCGGCCTTGAGGCAGGAAGACCAACAACAGCAAGGAGGGGCCCGATGCGCTGCCCATTCTGCGGCAACATCGACACGCAGGTGAAGGATTCACGGCCGGCCGAGGATCACGTCTCGATCCGCCGCCGCCGCTTCTGCCCGGCCTGCGGTGGCCGCTTCACCACCTACGAACGTGTCCAGCTGCGCGATCTCGTCGTCATCAAATCCTCCGGCAAGCGCGAGGATTTCGACCGCTCCAAGCTGGAACGCTCGATCCGCATCGCGATGCAGAAGCGCCCGATCGACCCCGAACGCATCGACCAGATGATCAGCGGCATCGTCCGGCGGCTGGAATCCTTGGGCGACACCGACATCTCCTCCAAGGTCATCGGCGAGATCGTGATGGAAAGCCTGGCCCGGATCGACACCGTCGCCTATGTCCGCTTCGCCTCCGTCTACAAGAACTTCCAGACGGCGGACGATTTCGACGGCTTCGTCAGCGAGCTTCGGCCCGGAGCCGCCGGGGAAGAGTGACCCCCCGGCCGGAAGACGCCCTCCACATGGCCCATGCCCTGCGCCTCGCCGCGCGGGGCCTTGGCAATACCTGGCCTAACCCCGCCGTCGGCTGCGTCATCGTGAAGGACGGGTTGATCGCCGGCCGCGGCTGGACCCAACCCGGCGGCCGCCCCCACGCCGAGGTCCGCGCCCTGGAACAGGCCGGTGACGCCGCGCGCGGTGCCACCGCCTATGTCACCCTGGAACCCTGCGCCCACCACGGCCACACGCCCCCCTGCGCCGAAGCCCTGATCGCCGCCAAACTCGCCCGCGTGGTGACTGCCCTCACCGACCCCGACCCCCGCGTCTCCGGCAAGGGCCACGCCATGCTGCGGGCGGCGGGCATCGCCGCGACGGAAGGCGTCCTGACCCTAGAAGCCACCCGCCTCAACGCGGGCTTCCTGAAGCGGGTCACGCAAGGCCTGCCCTTCGTCACCCTGAAACTGGCGGCCTCCCTCGACGGCCGCACCGCCACCCAGACGGGCGAAAGCCGCTGGATCACCGGCCCCGAGGCCCGCCGCAAGGTCCACGCCCTCCGCCTCAACCACGACGCCGTCATGGTCGGCTCCGGCACCGCGCTGGCCGATGACCCCGACCTCACCGTCCGCGACATGGGCGCCCCCCGCCAGCCCGTCCGCATCCTCCTCGACCGGATGCTGAAACACTCCCCCGCCAGCCGCCTTGGCCACACCGCCAGGGACAACCCGGTCTGGCTGCTCCACGGCCCCACCGCACCCGATCCCGCCCGCAAAGCGTGGGAGACCACCGGCGCCACCCTCATCGAAATCCCGGAAACGCAAGGCCACCTCGACCTCACCGCCGCCCTCCAGACCCTCGCCGCAAAGGGCCTCACCCGCATCCTCAGCGAAGGCGGCAGCACAGTCGCGGCGGCGCTGGTGAAGGCCCGCCTCGTCGACGACCTCGCGCTTTTCTCCGGCGGCCTCCTCCTCGGCGCCGAAGGCCACCCCGCCCTCGGCCCCCTCGCCCTCACCGCCCTCGCCGACGCCCCCCGCCCCAGACTACGGGAAAGCCAGACCCTCGGCCCCGACAGCTACAGCCTCTGGTCGCTCTGACCTTTCATACTGGCCCAAATATCCCCGCCGGAGGCGCCTTCACCAATGCCCGGTCGAGGCCATGCTCGCCCAGGGCTCCGCCGGCGCCTTCGCCGCCCCCCGCTGCAACAGCTCCACCGACACGTTGTCGGGCGAGCGCACGAAGGCCATCCGCCCGTCCCGCGGCGGCCGGTTGATCAGCACCCCGTGCTTGGCCAGATGCGCGCAGGTCGCGTAGATGTCGTCCACCTCATAGGCCAGATGCCCGAAATGCCGGCTGTCCGAGGGCAATCCGTTGTCCCCATCCCAGTTGTAGGTCAGCTCCACCGGGCAATCCTCCTGCCCCGGCGGCGCCATGAACACCAGCGTGAACCGCCCCTGCTCGCTCTCGCTGCGCCGCGTCTCCTTCAGGCCCAGAAGCCGGTAGAAGGCCATCGACTTCTCCAGATCCTTCACGCGCACCATGGTGTGCAGATACTTGATCGCCATTCCATCCTCCATTCGCTCATCTAGCGGTATCACACCGATCAACCGCAAGCTATAGTCAGCCCCGACTCGTAACCGCAAGAGGCCCGCCATGCCCCTCACCCCCGAACAGACCGCCGAGATCGAGGCCGCACGGGCCAATCCCCGCCCCACCCTCCGCGCTGTCTCCGAGGGGATGGAGGCGCATCTCTACCGCGCCCACCCCGTCCTTGACCATGGTTTCATCCGCGTTATCGACTACATGGGCGACGACTCTGCCATCGTCCAGGCCGCCCGCGTCTCCTACGGCGCCGGGACCAAGCACGTCCAGAACGACGAAGGCCTGATCCGCTACCTCATGCGCCACTGGCACTCCACCCCGTTCGAGATGTGCGAGATCAAGCTGCACGTCAAACTCCCCGTCTTCGTCGCCCGCCAGTGGATCCGCCACCGCACCGCCAACGTCAACGAATACTCCGCCCGCTACTCGATCCTCGACCGTGAGTTCTACATCCCCGAACCCGCCCAGCTTGCCGCCCAATCCACCGTCAACAACCAGGGCCGGGGTGAGGTCCTGACCGGCGAGGAATCCGCCCGCGTCCTTGCGATGCTCAAATCCGACGCCGCCCAGATGTACGACCATTACGAGGCGATGCTCTCCCAGGACGGCCAGCAGGGCCTCGCCCGCGAACTGGCGCGGATGAACCTGCCGATGAACATCTACACGCAATGGTACTGGAAGACCGACCTGCACAACCTCTTCCACTTCCTCCGCCTCCGCGCCGACCCCCACGCCCAATACGAAATCCGCGTCTACGCCGAGGCGATTGCGGCCTGCGTGCGCGACTGGGTCCCCTTGGCGTTCGGCGCGTTCGAGGACTACCGGATGGGGGGAGTGACGCTGTCGTCAAAGGCGATTGCGGTGCTGAAACGGCGCTTGGCCGGGGAGGCGGTGACGCAAGAGGCCTCCGGGATGAGCAAGGGCGAGTGGCGAGAGTTTGTGGAGGTTTGGGGGTAGAGGCGGTTTCAATTGCCATTTCGCGTGTTCATTGATGAAAGTGGCGAAGCGGGGATTTCGAAAGTCCGGACTGACAGTAGTCGTGGTGCATCGCCCTACTTTGTCCTTGGTGCAGCTGTGTTTCAGCCGGCTAGCGAGATTCACGCTAGAACGGTGCTTGCCGAGGTCAAGAACACAATCACTAAGAAAAGCTGGCGGCACGCGACGGAATTAGATCATGCCGCGAAGGTTCTTCTCGCCAGAAGATGCTCGGAACTTCATGGGCGCTTCTTTGCTGTAGTGTCAAACAAGTCGACGCTTGGAGAATACAAAGACCTGATTGAGAGCGATCCTCAGAAATTCTATAATAAATGCCTAAAGTATCTCCTTGAGTTGATCTGTTCTTACCTTCAGAGGGTTAGGGTTCAGCCAGACCAGTTATCTGTTATTTTAGAACATAGGAATCACGACTACGACGCGATGTATCGATACCTATCCACCGTGAAGGAAAATCCACTATATGAAGAGTCGAAATCGCTCTCCATCTTAAATGTCTTCGCGATCTCTCCAATCGAGAAGGGAAAAGAGGAACTCTTAGAATACGCTGACTTTGTAAGTCATGCCGTCTATCAATTAACAAACAAGTCAGCGGCAAATTACGGCATTCCAGAGCCGAGATATTCTCAAGAAATGTCCAAACGCTTTGCTGCGGATACTCAAGGCAAGATCCTTGGAAGTGGGATCAAATGTATTCACTCGCTGGACCAACTAGAATTGAATCGAGACATCGTCAGAATTCTTGAAGCAACCCGAGCCGATCCTCGCGCATTGTAGCGCTGCGCAGGTCGGGTTCACCCCGACTCCCGATGGCGGGGCACGCCCCGCCCTACCACACCGCCCCGCCCGCATCCCGGTGCCATGACGAATACGGCCACTCCCGCGGATGCCCGACCAACCCGTGCTTCACCGGATTGATCCAGCAATACCGCACATGCGCCGCGAAATCCTCATCCCCCCGGATGTGATGCTCCCAGAACCGCTTTTGCCAGATCGGCGCTTCGTCTCGTAGGTCGGGGCGTGCCCCGACTCTTTCTTCGGGGCGTGCCCCGACTCTTCCTTCATCCACCGCCTCGACACGCCGCACGCGTCCACCCCGAGCGCCGTATGGGTTCTCGCCTGTGGGAGTCGGGGCACGCCCCGACCTACGCAGCGCCATCGAGAACTGCCCTTTGATCTCTCTCCACCGCCCCGAATAATCCGCGTCCCCCTCCGGCAACGTCCATACGCAATGCATGTGGTCCGGCAACACCACCCATGCATCAATCGCGAACGGCCGCTTCGCGCGTGTCACCGCTACCGCTTGCCGCAACACATCGACATGCCGCACCAGCGTATCCGCCCCCCGGTCCACCAGATTGACCGTGAAGAACACGCAAGCACCGGGGACCCTGGGGCGGACGTAACTTGACATGGCGCCAGTCTGCCCGGGCACGGTTAATGCGGCGTTACCACGTGCCACCCAACCCCTTTCCGGCCCGCGCCGGATATGTTACCACCCGGTAAACGCCCACGCGCAAGCGCTTGAAGCCAATCGAAAATCCGAAAATGTCCACCGTGGACAGAAAGGCCCAGATGATCCTCTACGGCATCCCCACCTGCGACAGCTGCAAGAAGGCCATGAAGGCGCTGGAGCGGGCCGGCAAGGACGTCACCTTCCGCGACATCCGGGCGAACCCCCTCAGCCAGCCGGAGGTCGACCGCATCGTGCAGGAATTCGGCTCGAAGGCGGTGAACCAGCAGTCCACCACATACCGAAGCTTCAACGATTTCCTGAAGGCCTCCGACCCCGAGGCGCAGATCATGGCGCAGCCGACCGTCATGAAACGACCGGTCATCCAGGACGGGGATCGCTGGTATCTGGGATGGGACAGCGCGACCGAAGCCGCGCTGACCGCTTAGAGCAGGCGCAGGTCGCCGGCCGACTGCTTGCCGTCGCGGCCGGATTGCAGCTCGTAGCCGATCTTCTGGTTGTCGCTGAGCCCCTTCAGCCCGGCGCGCTCCACGGCCGAGATGTGCACGAACACGTCCTTGCCGCCATCATCCGGCGCGATGAAGCCGTAGCCCTTGGTCGAATTGAACCACTTCACGGTGCCCGTCGGCATTCCGCTTCTCCTCTCAGAACCCCCCGGGGCGTCATTGCCCCGAGCCGTGCCACCAGGTCTTCCAGGGCTTCGTTCGAGAGAGCCGGTCAGGAATTCTGTCGTCACTGCCGCGATGATGCCAAGGATTCGCCGAAAATCAAGCCGCAAGGCGAAACGACGCCCGGCAAGGCAACCACAGCGCATGTTTTCCGCGCAGGCGGCGGCTCAACCGGCGGGCGGCAAGGCCTCGAAACCGAAGCTCGCGACCGCCTGGTCCAGGCTGATCGTCTCGGTCCGGGTCTCGCCCAGGCGGCGGACGCTGACCGTCCGGCCCTCGACCTCCTGCATGCCCACGGCCAGGATCACCGGCACCTTGCCGACCGAATGCTCGCGAACCTTGTAGTTGATCTTCTCGTTCCTGACATCCGCCTCGGCCCGCACCCCCGCCTTCCGCAGGGCCGCCACCACCTCCTGCACGAAGGGGTCGGCATCCGAGACGATGGAGGCCACCACCACCTGCCGCGGCGCCAGCCAGAACGGCAGCTTGCCCGCGTAGTTCTCCAGGAGGATGCCGATGAAGCGTTCGAATGACCCCAGCACGGCGCGGTGCAGCATGTAGGGCATGTGCTTCGCCCCGTCCTCGCCGACATATTCCGCGCCAAGGCGGGCGGGCAGTTGTGCATCGACCTGGAAAGTGCCGCACTGCCACTGCCGCCCGATCGCGTCGGTCAGCTTGAAATCGAGCTTCGGCCCGTAGAAAGCCCCGTCGCCGGGGTTGATCTCGAACGGCAGGCCCAGTGACTTGATCGCACCTTCCAAGGCGCCTTCCACCTTGTCCCACTGCTCGTCCGTGCCGATCCGCACCTCGGGCCGCGTGGACAGCTTGATGTCGAAACTGTCGAAGCCCAGGTCTTTGTAGACGCTGGACAAAAGCCGGATGAACCCGGCGCATTCGCTCTCGATCTGGTCTTCCGTGCAGAAGATATGCGCGTCGTCCTGCGTGAATCCACGCACCCGCATCAGCCCGTGCATCGAGCCCGACGACTCATACCGATGGCACGACCCGAACTCCGCCAGCCGCAAGGGCAGGTCGCGGTAGCTCTTGAGCCCCTGGTTGAACACCTGCACATGGCAGGGGCAATTCATCGGCTTCAACGCATTGATGCGCTTTTCCTTGGCACCCTCTTCGTCGACCTCGACGATGAACATGTTCTCGCGGTAGGCCTCCCAGTGGCCCGACTTCTCCCACAACACCCGGTCCACCACCTGCGGCGTCCGGATTTCCTTGTAGCCCGCCTGCCGCAGCCGTCCGCGCATATAGTCCTCAAGCTGGCGGTAGATCGTCCAGCCGTTCGGGTGCCAGAACACCATGCCCGGCGCTTCCTCCTGCAGGTGGAACAGCTCCATCTCGCGACCGAGCTTGCGGTGGTCGCGCTTGGCGGCCTCCTCCAGCATCACCAGATGCGCCTTCAGGTCGTCGCGGTTCCTGAACGCCACCCCGTAGATGCGCTGCAACATCGGACGGCTGGCATCGCCCAGCCAGTAGGCCCCCGCCACATGCGTCAGCTTGAACGCATCCGCCGGAACCTGCCCCGTATGCTGCAGATGCGGCCCCCGGCACAGGTCCTGCCAACCGCCATGCCAGTACATCCGGATGTCCTCGCCTTCCGGGATGCGGTCCAGAAGCTCCAGCTTGAACGGCTCCTGCCGCCCCCGGTAGTATTCCACCGCCCGCGCCCGCTCCCACAGCTCGGTCCGCACCGGGTCGCGCGCGTTGATGATCTGCTTCATCCGCGCCTCGATCTGACCAAGGTCCTCCGGCGTGAACGGCTCTTCCCGGTCGAAGTCGTAGAACCAGCCCTGGTCGCGCACCGGGCCGATCGTGACCTTAACCTCGGGCCAGATCTCCTGCACCGCGCGGGCCATGATATGCGCCAGATCATGCCGGATCAGCTCCAGCGCCGGAGCCTCGTCCTTCAGCGTGTTGAGTGAAATCGTCGCGTCCCCCGGGATCGGCCACTGCAAATCCCAGTGCTTGCCGTTCACCTGCGCCGAGATGGCCGCCTTGGCCAGCGACGGCGCGATGGAGGCCGCCACTTCGGCAGGCGTCACACCGACGTCGAACGCACGCTTGTTACCATCGGGAAATGTCAGGGAAATCTGGCTCATGGCCGGCTCCTCGTCAGTTTGGCGCCTACGAAACGCCCGGTTGCGGGTTATGTCGGCCGGTTTCTGCCAAGGCGCGGGGCCGAAGTCAAGCCATGCGCGGCCTTCCGCCCGCCAGTTGCGGCGGCCCTGACGAACACCACCGCGGCTTGCTATCTTCCTTCCATGACAACCTTCCTCACCACCCCGCAAGGCCGCCACATCGCCTATCACCAGACCCCCGGCAAGGGGCCCGGGGTGGTCTTTCTGGGCGGGTTCCGCTCAGACATGACGGGCTCCAAGGCGCTCGCCCTGCAATCCTGGGCCGAGGCGACGGGCCGCGCCTTCCTGCGCTTCGACTATTCGGGCCACGGTCAGTCGCATGGATCCTTCGTCGACGGTGCCATCACCGACTGGCGCGAGGATGCCGCCGCCGTCATCGACGTCTTGACCGAAGGCCCGCAAATCCTCGTCGGCTCCTCGATGGGCGGCTGGATTGCGCTGCTCCTCGCCCGCGAGCTGCCGCATCGCGTGGCGGGCTTCGTCGGCATCGCCGCCGCCCCCGACTTCACCGAACGCATGTGGGAGGCCGAGTTCACCCTCGCCGAACGCACCACGCTCTTGGAGGAGGGCGTGTTCCTGCGCCCCTCGGACTACTCCGATGATCCCTACCCGATCACGCTGCGCCTGATCGAGGACGGTCGGCAGAATCTGGTGATGCACGGGCCCCTGCCGCTGCACATGCCCGTCCGCCTGTTGCAAGGCAGCGCCGATACCGACGTGCCCGCCACCGTGGCGATCTCGCTCTTCCACCAGATCGCCAGCCCGGACCTGCGGCTGACCCTGGTCAAGGACGCCGACCACCGCTTCTCGACCCCGCCTTGTCTGGCGATGATCACCGAGGCCATCGACGACGTGACCCGCGCGCGGGAGGCGCTGCCGGTCGAGGATCACCCCGGCTTGCAGGTTTCGAACATCCGCTGATGTGACCTTTTCGCCGATCCGGCCAGGATCAATCAGAATTCCGGGTTTGAGTTCACGGGGTTGTCGGCTACCTTTTGATCGAAAACAAAAGACCGCCGCTTGCAGAAACCCTGCGCAGAAGGCCTGTGTCGTGAACGTACTCGTCCTTTCCGAACCCGCAGCCAATGAACCGCTTGTCCTGATCCCCGGTTTCATGGCCGATGCCCGCAGCTTCATGCCGCAGCTGGCGCAACTCGGCGCCGACCGCCCGGTGATCCTGTTGACCCCCGGCCTGGGAGACACGCTGGAAAAGATCGCCGCCGAGGTTGCCCCGCATCTGCCGCCGCGCTTTGCCCTTGTCGCGCATGGGTTGGGTGGCAATATCGCCATCGAAATCCTGCGCAAGCGCCCCGAGGCGGTGACCCGTGTCGCGCTGATCTCGACCGACCCGCTGCCGGAAACCCCGCAGCTCGCCGCAGAGCAGGAGGCACTGCTTGTCGCCGCCAAGACCGGCCATTTGCAGGCCTGCATGGCGCAGATGCTGCCGCTGACCGCGCTTTACGATGCGCCCTGGCGGGACGAGGTGATGGCACTGGTCATGGACATGGCGGAAAATCTCGGCCCCACCCAGTTCCGCCGCCACCTCCGTGTGCTGCAACGCCGCCCGGACCAGCAGAAGACGCTGCGCAAGGTCCATGTGCCGACGATGATCATCGCCGGCGCCGGCGACACGCTGATCCCGCGCCGCCGGGCCGAGTTCCTGGCCGCGATGATGCCGCAGGGCTGCCTGGAGATCATCGCCGAGGCCGGGCACCTGCCGCAGCTGGAACAGCCCGAGGCGGTGACGAAGGTGCTGAAAACCTTCCTCGCGGGCCGCCTGCCGACGCTGATGTTGCGCTGAAATGAGCCAACCTGCGGAAATCTAAAAATTTTCTAGAAAATTTCTAGATTTCCCACCGGCGCATCCCGACCCCTGCTACGCCGAGGCCAGCGCGATCTTCGTCTTCGGCTTGCCCGCAGCCTTGTCGATGAAGTTCAGCACCAGCGGGCGGATGTTCAGCCGCCAGCTTTTCCCCGCGAAGATGCCGTAGTGCCCGGCCCCCGGCTCCAGGTGCTGACCCTTCTTGTCGTCCGACAGGCCGGTCAGCAGCCCCAGCGCGGCAACGCATTGCCCCGGCGCGGAGATGTCGTCGTTGGCGCCTTCCACCGTCATCACCGCAACCTTGGTGATCGCGCCCAGGTCGACCTTGCGGCCCGCGACCACGAATTCGTTGCGGGCGATCTCGCGGTTCTTGAAGATGCGCTCGACCGTCGACAGGTAGAACTCCGCCGTCATGTCCATCACCGCCAGGTATTCGTCATAGAAGCGGTTGTGCGCGTCGTGGTCCGACGCCTCGCCCCGCGCGGCGCGCAGGATCTGCTCGGAAAACGCCTTGCCATGGCGTTCGGCATTCATCGCCATGAAGCTTTGCAACTGCAACAGCCCCGGATAGACCAGCCGCCCCGCGCCCTTGTACTTGAAGCCGACCCGCTGCACGGCGATGTGTTCCAGTTGCCCCATCGTGATCCGGCGACCGAAGTCGGTGACTTCCGTCGCGGCGGCATCCGGGTCGACCGGACCACCGATCAGCACCAGCGACTTCGGCTGCGCCTCGGGGTGTTCGGCGGCCAGATAGGCGGTGGCGGCCAAGGTCAGCGGCGCGGGCTGGCAGATCGCGATGACATGGGTGTCCGGCCCCAGCACCTTCATGAACTCGGCCAGATAAAGCGTGTAGTCCTCGATGTCGAACTTGCCAGCGCTGACCGGAATGTCACGGGCATTGTGCCAGTCGGTGACGTAGACATCGGCATCGGGCAGGAGACTGGCCACCGTAGAGCGCAGGAGCGTCGCATAGTGCCCCGACATCGGCGCAACCAGCAGGATCTTCCTCGCCATCGGCGAGCGGCGGCGCACGAAGAACTGTACCAGATTGCCGAAAGGCTTTTCGACGACATTCGTCACATCGACCAGGTGGTCCTGCCCGTCCGGTCCCACGATCGAGCGGATGCCCCAGTCGGGCTTGGCGACCATGCGGGCGAAGGTCCGCTCCGTCACTTCGCCCCAGGCAGCCATCAAGGGCAGGACGGGGTTCATCGACATCGCGAAGGCGGGATAACTCGCAAAGGCCCTGGCCGAGGCGCCCAACCACTCATTCGTGTTGCGGGCGCTTTCCATCAGGTCGTAGGTGAACATATACTTCATCACGTCTCCTTGCCCCCGGTGGGCCGATGTCGCATGGCGGGGCACGGGTGACGCGCTATGCTGCATAGCGGCAAAGATAGGGGGGAATGATTAGCATGACAACAGAAGACAGTGCCCCCGATACCAAAGCAGCACTCGACCGGGCCGAGCGTCTGAACGCCAACCTCGCCAAGGTCGAGGAACTGTCGAAGCGCCTGACCGCCGCCCTGACGCAGCGCCGCCAGGTCGATCCCGCGCTGCACGGGCCTGCCCCCGACGTCTACATGAAGGCCGCCGCGGCCTATTTCGCCGAGATGGTCTCGAATCCCGCGAAGGTGGTGGAGCATCAGGTCAACTACTGGGGCAAGACGCTGAAACACTATGTCGAGGCGCAGCAGACGCTTGCCAAGGGTGAATTCAAGGCGCCCCCCGACCCGAACCCGAAGGACCGCCGGTTCAGCAATCCCCTATGGGAGACGCATCCCTTCTTCAACTACCTCAAGCAGCAGTACCAGATGAACGCCGAGGCGATCTCCACCGCTGTCGGCGACATGGAGACGCTCGCCCCGGAAGACCGCCGCCGGGTGGAGTATTTCACGAAACAGATTGTCGATATGTTCAGCCCCACCAATTTCCTCGGGACGAACCCGGAAGCGCTGGAAAAAGCGGTGGAGACCGATGGCGAATCGCTCGTCCAGGGCCTCGAGAACCTGGTCCGCGACATCGAGACGAACCAGGGCGACCTTCTCGTCACCCTCGCCGACCGCGACGCCTTCCACGTCGGCCAGAACATCGCCACCACCAAGGGCGAGGTGGTCTACCGCAACCGGATGCTGGAGCTGATCCAGTACACCCCCACCACCGAAAAGGTCCACAAGACCCCGCTGCTGATCTTCCCGCCCTGGATCAACAAGTTCTACGTGATGGATCTGAAGCCCGCGAATTCGCTGATCAAATGGATCGTCGACCAGGGCTTCACCCTCTTCGTCGTCTCCTGGGTCAACCCCGACGCCAGCTACGCCGGGACCGCGATGGACGACTACATCCGCGACGGCTTCCTCCGCGCGATGGCCGAGACCCGCCGCATCACCGGCGAGAAGCAGATCAACGCGGTCGGCTACTGCATCGCGGGCACCACCCTCGGCCTCACCCTTGCCCACTTGCAGAAAGCAGGCGATGAGACCGTCAAGACCGCCACCTTCTTCACCACCCTCACCGATTTCTCCGACCCCGGCGAAGTCGGCGTCTTCCTCAACGACGATTTCGTCGACGGGATCGAGCGCCAGACCGAACGCGACGGCATCCTGTCGCGCCTGTTCATGAGCCGCACCTTCTCCTTCCTGCGCTCGAACGACCTGATCTACACCCCCGCGATCAAGTCCTACATGCTGGGCGAGGCGCCCCCCGCCTTCGACCTCCTCTACTGGAACGGCGACGGCACCAACCTGCCCGCCAGGATGGCCGTCGAATACCTGCGCGGCCTCTGCCAGCGGGACGGCTTCGCGAAGGGCGAGTTCAAGGTCTTCGGCCACCCCGTCAGCCTTGCCGACGTGAAACTCCCGGTCTGCGCCATCGCCTGCGAGACCGACCACATCGCCCACTGGAAGGGCAGCTTCAACGGCATCAAGCAGATGGGGTCCAGGGACAAGACCTTCCTCCTCTCGGAATCCGGCCATATCGCCGGGATCATCAACCCGCCCTCCAAGGACAAGTACGGCCACTACACCAATGAGGCCCCCGTCGCGGGCGACCCAGAGGCCTGGCGCAAGTCCGCCACCTACAACAAGGGCAGCTGGTGGCCGCGATGGGGTGCCTGGCTGGCGGGGAATTCCGGCCCGATGGTCAAGGCGCGCGATCCCGCCGATTCGCTTGCCCCGGCGCCTGGCACCTACGTCACCGCCCAGCCCGCTGCCTGAACTTTCCCCGCCTTTCCGCAGGGTTAACCGGCGCAACTCCGGGTTTTGCTGCATTGCAGAAAAAGACTTGAAATGCTGCACCGCAGCATCTATATCTCTGTCATCAAGAAACGGGCCGCTTCCCTCCCCTGGCCCAGATGGAGAGTGACATGACCAAGACCCCGGACTACACCAAAGTCGTGCAGGATATGCTGGCCTCGTTCCCGGTCGACGCTTCTGCCTTCCAGAACGCGTTCAAGACCCAGGCCGCCTTCGCCGAGAAATTCTCGAAAGTGGCGATCGAAGCCGCCGAGAAATCGACCGAAATCTCCGCCAAATGGACCAAGGACACCCTGGCCAAGGTCGGCGAGATCGCCAAGGCCAAGTCGGAACCGGCCGACTACTCGAAATCCGTGACCGATTTCGCCTCGGCCGCTGCCGAGATGGCTGCCGAGAACCTGGCCGCCTTCGCCGAAGTCGCCAAGAAAGTGCAGATGGAAACCGTCGAGCTGATGCTGGCCGCGGGCAAGGACATCTCGGAAGATGCCACCGCCGCCGTCAAGAAAGCCACCGCGGACGTGACCTCGGTCGCCAAGAAAGCCGCTGCGGCTGCGAAGTAATTCGTAACGAGTTAGCCCCCTGGGGCGCACGTAAAGGCCCGGAGCACCGCTCCGGGCCTTGTTCTTTTTCCGGGCCCCGCCCATCCTGCCCCCGACCCGCGCAGGAGGCCGCGATGACCCTCATCCTCTGGACCTACGACTGGGTGCCGCAAGGCCCGCGCGGCCATGTCCGCGACATCCGCCTCCGCTGGGCCTGCGAAGAGACGGGCCTGCCCTACACCATCGCCTCCATCCGGTTCGAGGATCGTACCGGTCCAGACCACCTTGCCCGCCAGCCTTTCGCCCAGGTTCCTGCGCTGCAAGACGGCGAGATCACGCTGTTTGAAAGCGGCGCCTGTCTTCTTCATCTGTCCGACAGGTCCGAACACCTGATGCCGCGCGATGGCAAGGCCCGCGCCGAGACCCTGGAATGGCTGATTGCGGGTCTCAATTCCATCGAGATGGTCACCGTCCCCTGGTGGTTCATCGGCCTCTCCAGCCCGCCGGAAAACCCGCTGGACGGCTGGCTCGCCTCGCGCCTCTCCCGGCTGGAAGCGGTGCTTGCCGGCCGCGAATGGCTTGCCGCCGGGCGCTTCACCGTGGCTGACCTGCTGATGGCCGACATCCTGCGCGTGAAGAAACTCCGCGCTGCGCTCGGCCCCTATCCCGCCCTGGCGGCCTATACGACCCGCGTCCTCGACCGCCCCGCCTTCCGCAAGGCGTACCAGGATCAGCTCGACCACTTCGCCGCCGCCGATGCCGCACGGGCAAACTGACGCGCAGCCAAGGCTTTCTTTTTGCCAAAGCCTCCCCTAAGCTTCTCTGCAAGCGCGAAAGTCCCGGGGGAGGGGAACATGGCCGACACCGACAAGCCGCTCCTGATCAAGCGTTATGCCAGCCGCAGGCTCTACAACACCGAGACCTCCGATTACGTCACCCTGGAAGACATCGCCGGCTTCATCCGCCAGGGGCGCGAGGTGCAGATCGTCGACCTCAAGACCGGCGACGACCTGACCCGCCAGTACCTTCTCCAGATCGTTGCCGAGCATGAATCCAAGGGTGAAAGCGTCCTTCCGGTCGATGTGCTGACCGACCTCGTCCGCAGCTACGCCACCGGGATGCAGGCGGTGATGCCGCAGTTCCTCGCCTCCAGTTTCGAGATGCTGCGCGACAGCCAGGCCAAGATGATGGAGAACCTCTCCGCCTTCCCGAACCCGATGGCCGCCGTGCCGGGGTTCGATGCGCTCCGCAAGCAGCAGGAAGCCTTCCTCAAGTCGATGATGGGCGGCATGCCCGGCTGGGGCGGCTCCGGCCCGGCGAAAGAGGAAGACGCAACCTCCTCCGACGACATCGCCGAGATCAAGAAGCAGCTGGCCGAGTTGCAGAAGAAACTCTCCAAGCTCTGACCGATGGCCGAAGCCGAAGGCCGCGTCACGCTCTGGGGGATCGAGGTCTTCGTCGCGGCGGCCGAGGAAGGCTCGATTTCCGCCGCCGCCCGCCGCCTGGGCGTCAGCCCCTCCGCCGTCAGCCAGCAGCTTTCCGCGCTTGAAACCGCGCTCGGGGCCTCGCTCCTCGACCGCTCTGGCCGCCCGGTGCAGGTCACGCCTGCGGGCGCGATGTTCCGCCGCCACGCCCAGACCATCCTGAACGCCGCCTCCGAGGCGCGCGCCGAACTGGCGATGGCCGACCTTTCCGGCATGACGACCCTCCGCCTCGGCGTGATCGAGGATTTCGACAGCGACGTCACGCCCCGGCTCCTCTCCACCCTCGCCCGCGACCTGAAGGGCTGCCGGTTCCTGCTGGAAACCGGCGCCAGCCACCGGCTGATGGATCAGCTGGAAGCGCGCGCGCTCGACATCGTCATCGCCGCCGATGCGCCGACCGAAGCCGAAGGCGACTGGCGCGAAGTCCACCCGCTGATGTCCGAACCCTTCGTCGCCGTCGTCCCCCCCGGCCAGCGGATCGACGACCTGCCCCTGATCCTCTACACCGCCCGTCACCTGATGGGCCGCCAGATCGCCGCGCACCTCGCCCGTCACGGGCTGAAACCCGCCCACCGCTTCGAGCTTGACAGCTACGCCGCGATCCTCGCCATGGTCGCGGGCGGCGAGGGCTGGACGATCCTCACGCCCCTCGCGCTGCACCAGGCCCGCGCCTTCCGTCCCTCCGTCGAGGTCCGTCCCCTGCCCTTCCCCGCGCTCGCCCGCACGCTCTCGCTCTCCGCCCGCGCGGGCATCCTGCACGACGTCCCCGGCCAGATCGCCCAGCGCCTGAAACCCCTGATCGCCGAGGTGGTCATCACCCCCGCCCTCGCCGCGACCCCCTGGCTCGCCCCCGCGCTGCGCGTCCTCTGACCCGCAAACCCGGAAGCGCGACCGCCTTTCATCTTTGCCCAAATATCCCCGCCTGAGGCACCAACCGCCACCCCAGGCGCAAACGCCGGCCCTGCAAGCCATGCCTTTCATACTGGCGCAAATATCCCCGCCGGAGGCATCCGACCGAAAGGCGGGGCGCACCGCCCGTCCCTCGGACCTCGGCCCGCGCCAAGCTCCCCTCCCCTCCCCCTGGTGGGGAGGGGCCGGGGGTGGGGGGCATCCGCCGTAAATCCTAACGCTTCCCTAACATGAAACGCCAAGCCATTGATTTCGTTAAGTTCGAATTTCTGTCCAGGGTGGACAGCCTAGCCGCGCACTTCCTTGGCCGCATCCACGACCGCCGCCGCGATATAGTCCAGCTCCGCCTCGGTCAGCCGGGTCGGCAGCCGCACGTCGCAGGCCCGCATCAACATCGCCCGGGTCTGCGGCAGTTCCGGCACCGCACCCAGGAACTGCCAGTTCCAGAACGCCCGCGCATTGCCCTCGCTCAGCCCGAAGACCTGCACCGAGACCCCCCGCGCCTTGGCCGCCGCCTGGAACGCCACCGCCTCGGCGTCCGACCAATCCCCCATCAGGTTGAACTGGATCGAATCCGGCGCCCGCTCCTCCGGCCCCAGCGCCTCCGGCACCGCCAGGTGCTCGGACAGGTTCAAAGAAGCCGCCACCCGGTCATGCCCCGCCCGCCCCTTCGCCACCCGCTCCGCCACCAGCGGCAGCTGCGGCCGGATCACCGCCGCCGACAGGTTCTGCATCCGCAGGTTATAAAGCGGCAGCTTGTTCTGCCAGTGCGCGCAGGAATTGGTCAGGCCCGGATGCTTCTTCCAGTTGGTCTCGTAAGCCCCCGACATGATGATCGCCCGCGCCGCCACTTCCGGGTCGTCGGTGATCATGATCCCGCCCTCGCCCGCATTGACCAGCTTGTAGGACTGGAAGCTGAAGCAGCCGACGCGCCCGATCGTCCCGATGTTTCGCCCGCCCCAGACCGTCCCGAGCGAATGCGCCGCATCCTCGATCACCGGCACCCCGGTGGCGTCACACAGCGCCATGATCGCATCCATATCCGAGGTATGCCCCCGCATGTGGCTGATCATCACCGCATCTGCCCCGGGCAGTTTGGCCGCAAAGTCCGCCATGTCGACCCGGTAGTTCTCGCCCACCTCGACCAGCACCGGCACACAGTCGGCATGGACGACCGAGGACGGCACCGCCGCGAAGGTGAAGGCCGGGATCAGCACGCGGGCGCCCGCAGGCAGGTCCAGGGCCTTCAGCGACAGGAAAAGGGCCGCCGAACAGGACGACACGGCAAGGGCATAGCGCGCGCCCAGAAGCTCGGCAAACTCGGCCTCCAAAAGTGCGACCGGCGCATCCGACGGCGCCGTGTAGCGGAACAGGTCGCCCGAGGACAGGAGTCTGTCGATCTCGGCCCGCGCGGCTTCCGGGATCGGTTCGGCATCATAGACGTTCGGAGCCAGGGTCTGACCGTCGGGAGCCATCATGCACCTTTTCTTAATCTCACGTTAAGAAAAGATGTAAACTCCTGCACGATCACGCGCCAGTGACAAAATCTTCCCTTCGCGCCTTTCCGCCTAGAGTTTCATCCCGGCCCGGGCCGCCAGCATCTGCGCCGCCGCCTCGATCTCGTGCCAGGCAGTCTGGGCCATCGACCGGAAGACCAGGATCTCGAACGCATGATCGCCTGTCCGCAGGATCACCACGTTCATGTGGTTGAGCTGTGAGCGCAGGGCAGTCCCGACCGGGCAGACCGCAAGTCGCAGGTCCAGCGGCACCAGCCGCGCCAGCACATCCACCGCCGCCGCTCCCGACAGGCCCAGCATCGCCCAGCCATCCGATTGGTCGGTGACTGCCGCGCCTTCCAGCACCGGGCAATCCGCGCTCATCAGGAAGGCCTGCTCGCGCCCGGTCCAGACGATCCGCGCGCCCTTCTTCTCGGCAAAGCTGTTCGGCTCCGGCATTGCGAGGCCCAGCGACTTCAACCCTTTGGCCACCGCCTTCGCGCCGCCGGGCAACAGGGCAACCGATGTGATCGGCCCGACATCGACCTCGGCCAGCCTCACCGTGCCGACGGAAAGACTGCGCCCTTCAAGGGCGGATTTCGCGATGAGTTCAGGCACGGAGCTTCTCCCCCTCCGGGTCGTGGAAGACCGGGTTCATGACCTCGCAGATTACGTCAAGGCCCCGCAGGTGATCGACCAGCCGGATCTTCTCGCCCATCCGCGCCCGACCATCCTTCAGGAACCCGAGCCCCAGGAAGGCCCCCAGCGTCGGCGACCAGCAGACGCTTGTCACATAGCCCTGGTCCGTCTCGCGATGGACCTCGGCCCCCGGCATGAACAGATGCGCCCCCGCCGAAATCGGCGCCTGCGCCTTCAGGCCAACCAGCTGCTCGCGCTCCGGTCCCCACATCCCGGGCCGCGTCGCCGCCGCCTTGCCGATGCAGTCCTTCTTCGCGGAAACCATCTTCTCCATGCCGATGTCATAGGCCGTGACCCGGCCATGAATCTCGGCATGGGTGATGAAGCCCTTCTCGATGCGAAGGACGTTCAGCGCCTCCATCCCGTAGGGACCGCCGCCCATCGTCTCGGCCCGGGCCAGAAGGTCGCGGAACAAGGCCTCGCCATAGCGGGTCGGCACCGCCAGCTCATAGCCTTCCTCGCCCGAGAAGCTGATCCGGAACAGCCGCCCGTCGACACCACCGATCCGCACCGGAGCCACCCCCATGAACGGCAGCTCCACCGGCTCTTCCAGGAAGGAATTGACCAAGGCCCGCGCCTTCGGCCCCGCCACCGCGAACTGCGCCCAGCTTTCGGTGACAGAGATGAACCGCACCTGCCAGTCGGCGCAGAAGGCCTGCTGCACGAAGTCGAGGTGTCGCATCACCAGCCCCGCCGCTGCGGTGGTGGTGGTCATCAGATAGTGGTTCTCCCCCAGCCGCGCCGACGTGCCGTCATCCAGCACCAGCCCGTCCTCGCGCAGCATCAGCCCATAGCGAACCCGGCCCACCGGCAGCGTGGAGAAGGTGTTGGTGTAGACGAAGTCGAGGAACCGCCCGGCATCCTTCCCCTGAATGTCGATCTTGCCCAGGGTCGAGACATCGGCGACCCCTACCGCCTGCCGGACCATATCGACCTCGCGGTCGCAGGCCTCCCGCCAGGTTGCCTCGCCCGGCTTCGGGAAATACGACGGGCGATACCAGAGCCCTGCCTCGATCATCGGCGCATGCCGGTCGCGGCTCGCCTGGTCCGAGGTCAGGAAGCGCTGCGGCGCGAAGCCCTCGGCCCGGCCCCCGGCCCCCAGTGCCGCGATCGATACCGGCGTATAGGGCGGCCGGAAGGTCGTCACCCCCGTCTCCGCAATCCCCCGACCCGTCGCATCCGCCAGCACCGCCAGCGCCGAGACGTTGGAGTTCTTGCCCTGATCCGGCGCCATGCCCTGCGTCGTGTAGCGCTTCATGTGCTCGACGCTGCGATAGCCCTCCTGTGCGGCCAGCTTCACGTCCTTGGTCGTCACGTCATTGGCAAAGTCGAGCCAGGCCCGCCCCTTGCCCTCGACCGACCACAGCGCCTTCAGCCGATAGGGCGCATCCTCCGCCTCGGGCACCGGGACCGAGACCTTCCGCCCCAGCGCCTCGACCGCCTTCACCGCAGCCGCATGGCCGGTGGCAAGCGCCCCGTGGGTGGACATGGAGCCATTCGCCGCCCCCACCGCGACAAGGCCCGGCACCGCGCCCTCCATCGGCACGAAGGCCGCCAGCTCCTCGTCCCAGCGCGGTCGCCCGTTCATGTGGCAGGTCAGGTGGATCGTCGGGTTCCAGCCGCCGGACATGGCGAGGCAATCCGTCTCGATCTCGATGACCTCCGATCCCTTCCGCACCTGGATGCCCGAAAGCCCCAGCCGCCCGCGACTGCCCACCACTTCGGCCCCGACATGCACCGGGCAATCCTCCACCGCGCTGGCATCAGGCCGCGGGTCGATGATCGCCGCCACCGTGACCCCCGCCGCCATCAGCTCCCGCGCCACGCCCCGCGCCTGGTCGGTGTTGGCAAACAGCGTCACCCGCTTGCCCGGCACCACGCCGTAGCGGTTAAGATAGGTCCGCACGCCCGAGGCCATCATGATCCCCGGCCGGTCGTTGTTCTCGAAGGCCACCGGACGCTCCAGCGCGCCCGAGGCCAGCACCGCATGTTTCGCCACGATCCGCCAGAAACATTCCCGCGGCAGGTTCGGGCGCGCGGGCTTGTGCAGCCCCACCCGCTCCAGCGCGCCATAGGTGCCGTTGTCATAGGCCCCCGTCACCGTGGTCCGCGCCATGATCCGCACATTCGGCAGGGCCTGCAACTCCGCCACCACCTGCGCCACCCAGTCGCCCGCCGCCATCCCGCCGATGGTCTGGCTGTCGGAGAGCAGACGGCCCCCAAGCGCATGGCTCTCCTCGCAAAGGATCACATCCGCGCCCGCCCGCCCCGCCGTCAGCGCCGCCATCAGCCCCGCAGGGCCCGAGCCGATCACCAGCACGTCGCAGAAGGCGAAGGCCTTCTCGTAGGTGCCCTCGTCATGCTTTCCGGACAGGCTGCCAAGCCCCGCCGCCCGGCGGATGATCGGCTCGTAGAGGCCCTCCCAGAAGGCGCGCGGCCACATGAAAGTCTTGTAGTAGAACCCCGCCGACAGGAAGGGCGAGAGGTAGTCGTTCACCGCCAGCAGGTCGTATTTCAGCGACCCCAGCCGGTTCTGGCTTTGCGTGACCAGCCCCTCGAACACCTCCTGCACCGTCGCCCGCACGTTCGGCGTCTGGTTCTGCGCGCCCACGACCTCGACCAGCGCGTTCGGCTCCTCCGACCCCGCGGTCAGCACGCCCCTTGGCCGGTGATACTTGAACGACCGCCCGACCAGCCGAACATCGTTCGCCAGCAAAGCCGAGGCCAAAGTGTCGCCCTTGTACCCCGCATAATCCTTGCCGTCGAAGCGGAAGCGGACCGGCTTCGTCCGGTCGACCAGACCCTTGCCGTCGATCCTCATTTCGCCCTCTCCGCCACCAGTTCCACGCCGGTGATCTCATGCGTGACCGTGTTCCGCGTGACCAAGAGCCACTGGGCACACCCCGCCTCGTGATACCAGAGGTCCTTCGTCACCCCCGCCGGATTGTCTCGCAGGTGCAGGTAGTTGTCCCAGTCAGACAAGGGCGCACCCTCCCCCGGACGGTGCAGGAAATCCTCCGCCCCGTAGTAGTAGAACTCCCGCCGGTCGCGTTCGCCGCACAAGGGACAAGTCAGCCGCATCTTCCGGCCTCCGCTTTCATACTGGTAGAAATATCCCCGCCGGAGGCATCCGACGCGGCGGCCAGGAGGAACGCTGCAAGCATCGCCACCCCCTCAATGCAAATTATGCTGGCTGCCGGTGCCTTCTTCATCCAGAAGATGCCCCGTCGCGAACCTGTCCAGCCGGAACTTCCGCGCCACCTCATGCGGCTCGCCGGTGGCCATCAGATGCGCCATGCACCAGCCCGAGGCCGGCACCGCCTTGAACCCCCCGTAGTTCCAGCCGCAGTCAAGAAACAGCCCGTCCACATGCGTCTTGTCGATCACGGGGGACCCGTCCGGCGACATATCCATGATCCCGCCCCAGCTCCGCAGCACCTTGGCGCGCCCGATCATCGGCATCAGGGTCATGCCCGCTTCCATCACATGCTCGACCATCGGCAGGTTCCCCCGCGCGGCGTAGCTGGCGTAGAAATCGAGGTCGCCGCCAAAGACCAGCCCGCCCTTGTCGGACTGCGAGATATAGAAATGCCCCATCCCGAAGCTGACGACGTGGTTGATCACCGGCTTCAGCCCCTCGGTGACGAAGGCCTGTAACACGTGGCTCTCGATCGGCAACCGCATCCCGGCCATCGCCGCCACCTGGCTTGACCGCCCCGCCACCACGATCCCCACTTTCTTCGCCCGGATCGCGCCGCGCGTGGTCTGCACACCGCGAACCACCCCGTTCTCGATGTCGATCCCGGTGACCTCGCAATTCTGGATCAGGTCCACCCCGCGCTTGTCCGCCCCCCGCGCATAGCCCCAGGCCACCGCGTCGTGCCGGGCACTCCCACCCCGGGGATGCAGAAGCCCGCCGTAGATCGGGAACCGGGTCTGCTCGAAATCCAGATAGGGCAGATGCTCCCGCACCCCCTCGCGGTCCAGGAGGATCGCATCGTCGCCCTGGTTGATCATCGCATTCCCCCGCCGGGCGAAGGCGTCCCGCTGCCCGTCCGAGTGGAACAGGTTGATCAGCCCGCGCTGCGAATGCATGACGTTGTAGTTGAGATCGGCCTCCAGCCCCTCCCACAGCTTCAGCGAATGCGAATAGAACTCGCTGTTCCCCGGCAGGAAGTAGTTGGCCCGCACGATGGTGGTGTTCCGCCCCACGTTGCCGCCGCCCAGATAGCCCTTCTCCAGCACCGCGACATTGGTGATCCCGTGGTTCTTCGCCAGGTAATAGGCCGTCGACAGCCCATGCCCGCCGCCGCCGATGATCACCACATCATATTCCGCCTTCGGCGCGGGGTCGCGCCAGGCCGGGGTCCAGCCCTTGTTGCCGAACAACCCTTCCGTGATGACCTTCAGGCCGGAATAGCGCATGGAAGACCTCCCCTGACCCGGCCATCAAAGCGGGTCAGGAGGAGTTATTCAACCGCTCAAACATCAAACCTTTGCCAGCCGCGACATAAGGGCGTCGCGGACGGCGGTTCCGGGTCCAAGCCGCTCAATGCCCGCCGCTCTGGGCCGGGCGCAGGGTCTCGAACAGGAACCAGACCCGGCGCTCGGCATTGTCGATCCAGATCTCGATCATGCTTGCCGTGGCCACGTCGCCATGCTCGTCGCAAAGGTCATGCACCTCGCGCAGCGCCAGGATATGCGCCTTGTTGTCCTCCATCAGCTCGGCCAGCATGTCCGCAGGTTCGACATAATCGGCCTCGTTCGGCTTGACCCGCGTCATCGCCGCAACCTGGTTGATGGATTTCAGCGCCGCGCCGCCGATCTTGCGGGCGCGCTCGGCAATGTCGTCGGTCCCGGCCAGGATCTGCGCCGCCTGTTCGTCCAGCATCAGGTGATAGTCGCGAAAATGCGGACCCGAGACATGCCAGTGAAAGTTCTTGGTCTTGAAATACAGCGCGAAACTGTCCGCCAGAAGCCCGTTCAACGCTGCCGAGATGTCCTTGACCGCATTGTCGCCCAGATCGGTCGGGGTCTTCAGCCTGCCGCGCGCGGGCTGGAGTTGTGCTGTCTTCGCCATCGTTGTGCTCCTCGGTTTCACCCCGCTGCGGGGCAGCGGGACAACCCCGCGCCCGACGCATCGGTTCCGACGATCCGGGCCGCCCAGGCCATCGGCGACGGGCTGCCCCGTCAGCCCTTCAGCGCGTCCGTATCATGGGGCCCGTCGCAATGGGCGTGATCGGAGAGACTCTCCATCACCGCGCAGCTCTCGACCGTGCCGCTCCGGCAGGCTGACAGCATCCGCTCCAGTTCCTTCTCCAGCCCCTGCAAGGCTGCGATCCGGCGCCGGACATCCTCCAGCCGGGCCTCGGCCAGTCGGTCGGCATGGGCGCAGGGCGCATCGGGATGCCCCGCCAGCTCCAGAAGGTCGGACAAGGCCGCCATGTCGAAGCCCAGGTCGCGCGCATGGCGGATGAAGCGCAGCCGTGCCACATCCTTCGCGCCGTACAGCCTTTGGCCCCCCTCGCTGCGCGGAGGGGCGGACAACAGCCCCCGCTCCTCGTAGAAACGGATCGTCGTCACCTTGACCCCGCTTTCCCGCGCCGCCTCGCCGATTGTCACGTCCCGCATGCCACCCATTTTCCCGCTTGCCCCTACAGTCACTGTAGATGCTATCAGCGATTCGACAGATCAAGTTTCGGAGAAGAAAATGTCGGCCAGCTGTGGGCATCAGGTCAGTTTCGATGGCACCTCTTCCGGCTATCGCCGCGCGCTCTGGGCCGTGATTGCGCTCAATGCCACCATGTTCGGGGTCGAGATCACGGCGGGCGCATTGGCGGGCTCGCAGGCGCTGCGGGCCGACGCGCTGGATTTCCTCGCCGATGCGCTGACCTATGGCGCCAGCCTCTGGGTGATCGGGCGGCCGCTCGCCACGCGGGCACGGGTGGCGATGGCGAAGGGCATCTCGCTTCTGCTGATGGGCCTCTGGGTCTTCGGCTCGACCCTTTGGCTTCTCCTCGGCCCCGGCCTGCCGCGTGCCGAGGTGATGGGGATCGTCGGTGCGCTGGCGCTGACGGCCAATCTGGCAAGCGTACTGATCCTGCTGCGCTACCGCGACGGCGACGCCAACGTGCGGTCGGTCTGGCTGTGTTCGCGAAACGATGCGGTGGGCAACGTTGCCGTGATGGGGGCGGCCCTTCTGGTCGGCATCACGGCGACGCCCTGGCCCGATCTGGCAGTGGCCGCGGCAATGTCGGGGCTGTTCCTGTCCTCGGCCTGGCAGATCCTGACCCGCGCGCGGACCGAGTTGAAACAGGCCACCCCGGACCAGCATGACCATGATCACCCCCACGACCATGATCATCACGCCGGGCACGCGCACTGACACCGGCGGGACGCCCGGCCCGGCGACCGGCCCGGGCGCAGACCCCTAAAGACCCTTCGACCGATAGGTCTGCGCGACACGGCCGATCGACACGATATAGGCCGCGACCCGCAAGTCCTCGACGTCCTGGCGCGAATGCCAGACCTCGCGCATCGCCTGATAGGCCGTGCGCATCGTGTCGTCCAACCCCGAGCGGACCAGCGCCAATTCGTCCGAGCCGGTCAGGAACCGCTCCTTGAACCCCTCGGCCAGCGTCCAGCCCAGGCCCCGGTCGGCCGAGAGCCGCTCCAGCTCCTCGACCAGCAGGCGCGACCGCGCCTCCTCGGCCCGGCGTTGCATCCGGCCGAAACGGATGTGGGACAGGTTCTTCACCCATTCGAAGTAGCTGACCGTCACGCCCCCGGCATTGGCATACATGTCCGGGATGATCACGCAGCCCTTGCGCCGCAGGATTTCATCCGCGCCGAAGGTGATCGGACCGTTCGCCGCCTCGATGATCAAGGGCGCCTTGATCCGCTCGGCATTGGACAGGTTGATCACCCCCTCCATCGCCGCCGGGATCAGGATGTCGCAGGGCTCCTCCAGCACCGCCGCGCCGTCCGGCAGATGGGTCGCCCCGGGATAGCCCGCCAGCAGGCCGCCGTTCTTGTTCATCCACTGCCGCACGGCCTCGACATCCAGCCCCTTCGGATCGACCAGCGCGCCGTCGCGTTCGATGACGGCGATGACCTTGGCACCGTCCTCCTCGGACAGGAACTTGGCCGCGTGATAGCCCACGTTGCCCAGCCCCTGCACGATCACCCTCTTGCCCTCCAGGCCGCCGGTCAGCCCGGCCTTGCCCATGTCGTCCTTGTGCCGGAAGAACTCGCGCAGCGCATATTGCACGCCGCGCCCCGTCGCCTCGACCCGGCCCTGGATGCCCCCCGCATGCGGCGGCTTGCCCGTCACGCAGGCCTTGGCATTGATGTCCGTCGTGTTCATCCGCGCATACTGGTCGGCGATCCAGGCCATCTCGCGCTCGCCCGTGCCCATGTCGGGGGCGGGCACGTTCTGTGCGGGATGGATCAGGTCGCGCTTGATCAGCTCATAGGCGAAGCGGCGGGTGATCTGCTCCAGCTCATGCTCGTCCCATTGCCGCGGGTCGATGCACAGACCCCCCTTCGAGCCCCCGAACGGCGTCTCCACCAGAGCGCATTTGTAGGTCATCAGCGCGGCCAGCGCCTCGACCTCGTCCTGGCTGACCGACAGCGCGAAGCGGATGCCGCCCTTGACCGGCTCCATGTGCTCCGAATGTACCGAGCGGTATCCCGTGAAGGTCTCGATCTTGCCGCGCAGCCGCACCCCGAAGCGGACCGTGTAGGTCGAGTTGCAGACCCGGATCTTCTGCTCCAGACCCGGACTCAGATCCATCAGCTTGGACGCCCGGTTGAACATCAGATCCACAGACTCGCGAAAACTCGGTTCTCCGGAAACACTCATGCCATCCCTCCCTGAGACGGGGGCCTTGAACACTGCCCCGCGCCCCGACCCTAGCGCCAGCCGCAGGCCCGGGAAACCCGGAAAGCAAGATCACCCGCCGATCCGGGCCGAGGGCGCGGGAGGACCGAATCGATGCCGGCCACATGATTCTTGCCGATCCATGAACGGCCCGGATTTTTAACCCCCCGCCGCCGAACCAGAAAGATTCCCCCGGATTGTTTCCAGATTGTGGCAGCCGACCGGGGGTCTGGCAGCAAATGCCTTACTTCTGCCCGAACTTGTGCCTAGATGATCGCTTGGGAACCCGTCGTTTCTGACGGGAAGCTGCTGCAATGGATAGTGACATGTTGATCAAACCCGACGCGCGCCCGGTTTTTGCTCGCCTTGCCCGCAAGTCTTCCCAGTTCCGGACCGACGAGGGCGGCGCAATGGCCATCCTCGTGCTCTTCGTCTTCGTGATGATGGTGTTGTTCGGCGGGATCGCAGTTGACGTCATGCGCTTCGAAATGCGCCGCGTCGCCCTCCAGGAAACGATGGACCGCGCAACGCTGGCGGCCTCCAACGTCGTGCTGCCGGTCTCCCAGACGCCCCAGTCCGTCGCAACGGAATGGTTCGACGTGGCCGGACTCGGCGACGAACTGACCTACGATTATGCAGTCCAGGAAGTTACCGGCGAAGCGACCGCCACGTCGCGGAAAACGACGATGAAGGCCAAGGTCCGGTCCTACAACTGGTTCATGCACATGCTCGACGTCCCTTATTTCGAGGGGCCGACGATCTCCACGGCTCAGCAGGGCGTGTCGAAGATCGAAGTGATCATGGCACTCGACATCACGGGCTCCATGGCGGAATCCTCCGGCTCGACGACCAAGATCGCGGCCCTGCGCCAGGCGGCGTCCAACTTCGTGACCATTCTCAAATACGACAAGGATGCCGGCGGCGCCTACACGATCGAAAAAGACCCCAACAATCTGATCTCGATCGGGATGGTGCCCTATTCCTCGAACGTGAACATCCCGGTCGACCTGCGGAACCAGTTCACCGTTTCGCACCTGTCATACTGGAATTACATGGCCGACCAGGGTGTCCCGAAGATCAATTGCTTCGAGATTCAGCCAGAGACCTTCAACACGATGAAACTGGATCGGGACGTCCCGATCCCGATGGCCGCGGTTGCCCTTGTTGCAAAGGGTGCGCCCAACGCCACGATCACAAGTATCGGAACCGGAAACACCTATGGCGGCGTGGTGACGATCTCGGCAACGAACGCGACCGCGATCGACACCAACAGCGGCACCTACATGTGCAACCACGGCGACAACCCGAACACCGGGACCGATGAATCTGCCTCGAACCTGGTCGTGCTGCCGATGACGAACATGACCGCGCTGAAGACCCAGATCGGCCAACTGAACCCGCGCGGCAACACCTCGATCGCGGTCGGGATGCGCTGGGCCACCGCGCTCATCGATCAGGACGCGCGCCCGATCTACACCGCACTCCGCGCCGGGGTACCCGGAATGGCCGGTCGGCCCGCCGACAACGCCGACGACGAGGGCGTCACCCATTCCGACGGCACGATGGGCACCCGCAAGATCATCGTCGTGATGACCGACGGGACGCACGTCTCCAGCAAACATATCCGTGACGCCTACAAGAGCGGTCCCTCGCCGATCTGGCGCGGAGACGACGGCAAGTTCGCGATCGAGTTCAATGACAGCGGGCTGGCCCCCAATGGCGGCACGCGCCCCGGCATCAACCCGAACGGCGTTCCGGCCCCGGTCAACTCCTGCTCGGGCTGGTCGCTGGCCGACACCATCGTCAATGGCAAGACCGTCAAGCGCAACTACTTCGTGCCGCACCTGAAAGCCTCCTCGGTAAGGCGCAAGGTGGGTAGCCAGGCCGAAGGCGCGGGCACCGGCACCAACGTCTCCGGCGGCTGCGATCCGCGCGCCTGGATCACACCGCCGGCAGGGGTGGCACCCTGGTGGACGGGCAGCGGCGTCGTCCGTCGGCTCGACTGGTCGGAAGTCTGGCGCTACGCCTCGGTCGACTGGGTGATCGAACAGCTCTATATGCGCTCGAACGTGACTGGAGCCACCGACTACAACACCATCTACAACTTGATGGTCGGCAACTACCTGACCAGCACGTCCAACATGGACAGCCTCCTGGCAACCAACTGCACGGCGGCCAAGGCGGCGGGTGTCGAGGTGTTCGGCATCATCCTGGGCGATAACGTCACCGAGGCTCCAATCCAGAACTGCTCATCGCCGGGGACGGGCTATTACTACAAGGTGACGAACGCCGACAACCTCAACGCCGCCTTCGAGGAAATCGCCAAGATCATCTCGCCGCTGAGGCTGACGGAATGAAACCCGTACTTTACTTCCTCAAGGACGATTCGGGTGAGGCGGCGATCGAGTTCCTCTTCATTTTTCCGATCATCTTCCTGATCTTCACGGCGGCGTTCGAAAGCAGCATGTACATGGCGCGCTATGCCATGTTCGACCGTGCCGTGGATCAGACGGTCCGGCAACTTCGGCTTGGAACGATGGTCAACCCGACGCACCAGAATCTGAAGAGAACGATCTGCGAATCCGGGATGATGATCGAATCCGTCCAGACCTGCATCGACACGATGCGAATCTGGATGCAGCCGGTCAATACCGGCACCTTCGCCATGGTGGCGCCGCCCCGGTCCTGTGTCGATCGGTCCCAGCCGATCATTACCGATGAACCGCCCGCCAACGAATACTCTTTGGGCACCGACAACGACATCATGCTGATGCGGATCTGCATGAAGGGAGACCCGATGTTCCCGACCACCGCCGTCAGCGTGAAGATGCCGGTCGATACCGACGGCAGCTATGTCATGCTGGTGACGACAACCTTCGTGAACGAGCCGGGGTGATCTACCATGCGTACTTTCAAGCATCGCCTGATCACATTCCTTCGTGACGAGGACGGCCTGATCCTGGTCGAGGGGCTGATCATGCTTCCCCTGCTGATCTGGGCACTGGTTGCGATGTTCACCTACTGGGACGTCTTCCGCACCATCAACGTCACCCAGAAGGCAGCCTATTCTGTCGCCGATCTCCTGTCGCGCCAGCGCGACACGATCTCGACCAACTTCGCCAACGGCCTGCAGAACGTCATCGAGTTTCTGACCCCCGGCGGACATCCGGTCAAGATGCGGATCACCAGTCTGGAATGCAACGCCCCAACGGGGGCCAAGGTCTGCAACGCGACCAGTGGCAACTACAAGCTGCTGTTCTCGATGTCGCCGGGGAACAAGGTAACCGGCCTTACCTCGGCCCAGATCCAGCCTTGGAAGGGGACAAAGATTCCCACGCTGAACAACCTCGAAAGCGTTTTCGTCGTCGAATCCACGGTGGATTTCAAGGCACAGCTTCCAATGGTCCTTGCGGGGTTTCTGATCGGTGTCGATGACCAGACCTTCGGCGAATTCATCGTGACCCGTCCGCGCCACCGGCGTCTCTGCCTCCAGGGCACCACCACCTGCACCTGACATCCCGCGCTTTCCGGGCCTTTTCCGCAAGCGCGCGCGAGGATAGGCTCGGGGAGTGACTCCGGGGTTTCCATGCGCCTGACTGTCCTGCTCCTGTTCCTTGCGGCCATCAGCGCCTGCGCCCCCTTCCCCGAACTGCGGGCTGGGGGTCCGGAAGGTGTCACCCCGCCGCCGCTCCTGCCCATCGACGAACTGCTCGCCCAGGCCGCCGCCCCCACCCCCGATCCCGGCCCCGCGCTTGTCGCCCGGGCCGCGCGGCTCAAGGCCCGCGCCGCCGCCATCGCGGTCACCCCCGCGCCCTGACGGCGTTGCACCCCGCCCGGCTTCCGGCTAACACACGGCAGCCCATAATTGCCCGAGGTTTACCGATGTCCGCCGCTCCCCTCCGTCTTGGCCTTGCCGGTCTGGGAACCGTCGGCATCGGCGTCGTCAAGATCGTCCAGGCCCATGCCGACCTGATCGCCGCCCGAGCCGGGCGCCCGGTGACGATCACCGCCGTCTCGGCCCGCGACCGCACCAAGAACCGCGACGCCGACCTCTGCGGCTATGCTTGGGAAACCGACCCCGTCGCGCTGGCCACCCGTCAGGATATCGACGTCTTCGTCGAGGTGATGGGCGGTCACGAAGGCCCGGCGAAACACGCAACGGAAACCGCCCTGCTATCGGGAAAGCACGTCGTTACCGCCAACAAGGCGCTCCTCGCCCACCACGGCCAGGCGCTTGCCGAAACCGCCGAACGCGAAGGCCTCGCTCTCCGTTTCGAAGCCGCCGTCGCCGGTGGCATTCCCGTCATCAAGGCCCTGACCGAAGGTCTTGCCGGCAACCGCATGAAGCGGGTCATGGGGGTGATGAACGGCTCCTGCAACTACATCCTCACCCGGATGCAGTCGGAAAACCTGCCCTACGAAACCGTCTTCGAGGAAGCCCGCCAGCTTGGCTATCTGGAGGCCGATCCCAACCTCGACGTTGGCGGCATCGACGCGGGCCACAAGCTCTCGCTCCTCGCCTCCATCGCCTTCGGCACCCGCGTCGCCTTCGACGCGGTGGAACTGGAAGGCATCGGCAATGTCTCGATCGACGATATCCGCCTGGCCGAGGACATGGGCTACCGCATCAAGCTCCTCGGCGTGGCGCAGATGACCGGGCGGGGTCTGGAGCAGCGCATGACCCCCTGCCTCGTCCCCGCCGACCATCCGCTCGGCCAGCTCCAGGGTGGCACCAACATGGTGGTCCTCGAAGGCGATAGCGTCGGCCAGATCGTCCTGCGCGGCCCCGGCGCCGGGATGGGCCCGACCGCCAGCGCCGTCATGGCCGACGTGATCGACATCGCCCGCGGGGCCCAGTTGCCCACTTTCGGCCAGCCCGCCAGTACCCTGACCGCCGCGCAGCCCGCCCGCGCCGCAACCCCCGCGCCCTATTACCTGCGGATGACGCTTCTCGACAAACCCGGCGCGCTGGCGAAGATCGCCACCTGCCTCGGCGAGGCCGGTGTCTCCATCGACCAGATGCGCCAGTACGGCCACCAGGGCGCCAATGCCCCGGTGCTGATCGTCACCCACAAGGCCGCCCCCGACGACGTCGCCCACGCCATGACCCGCTTCGCCGCCACCGGCGTCCTCGTCGGCCAGCCCGTCGCCATCCGGATCGAGGAAGTCTGAGCGCCCCCTGATCCTTCCAGCTTGACAGACTCCGCCCGCGGCCCGACCCTTGCGCCATTGGTTCATGGGTTCGGAGGCCGACGATGCGGGCATTCCTTCTGGCGCTCATCCTCACCACGCCCGCGCTGGCCGACCCGATCCCCGGCACCGATGACCCCGCCTTCCGCGCCCCCTTCGACCGCGCCCTGCAAGGTGACGACCCCACTGCCCTGACAGAAATACATGCCGCCGCCGAGGCCGGGAACACCGCCGCGATCCTCGCCCTTCCCGTGGTTAGCGAGTGGCTCCGCAGCACGCTCCCCTTCGCCGAACGCAAGAAGCTCGCCCGTGTCAACGGCACTGCGGTGCCGGACGCCTTTGCCGCCGCCGATCCCATCGCTGCGCTCTGGCGCCTTGGCGATCCCGGCACCGACATGGGCGCGCTCCTCTCCCGCGCCTTCGGCCTCTACGCGGCAGGCGAGCCGGACAAGGCCACCAGCCTCTACATGATCTGGCTCAACCAGACCGGTGGCTTCGGCCCGCTGCCCGACGGCTTCTTCGACCAGCCCGCCCCGGACTGGGCCACCGCCCATGTCCTCTGGGGTCGCCTGAACGACACAACCTTCGAACCCGCCGTCGAGACCGACGCCCTGGTGGTCGATCGCCTGAAGGCCGACGATCCCGCCGCCTGGATTGCGCTGGCCGGGTTCGCGGGCCTGCATCGAAGCGATGGCCCGCCCGCCGACACCGCCCGCTTCGCCGCACTCTTCGTCGCCGCAGGCATACCGAAGGAGGAAGCCGCCCGCCGGATGCAGGCCGTCGTCCCGGTGGTGAAGGTCATGCGCTACGAACCCGTTGACGCCGCCACCGCCAAGGCAGCCGTCGAAGCCTTCCGCTCCGAGCCGGAGTTCCAGCCGCTTCTCGCGCTTTGCACCTCGACCTGCCCGGCCACGGCCGATGCCTGCACCACCGCCTTCGTCGCCAGCTTCGGCCATCCCTACGGGCGCGCGAATACCGCGCAACCGCTCACATCGCTCATCCCGACCGCCGATTTCTTCGCCACCCCGCGCGGACGAACCCTGCTCTTGCGCTCTACTGCAGGCCCGCTTGGCCCCGATCCCGCCGCCTCGCCGCTCCTTGCCGCCACGCGGGCCATCGACGCCTGCCTCGCCGACGCGATCCTGGCAACCCAACCCTGAACGCTGTTAGCGTCACCACGCTTGCCGCAGTGCCAACCCCCGGCTACACCGGAGAAAACCGCGGGGGACCCATGTCTGAAAAACTGAACTTCCAGGACCGGCTCCTGTCGCTGGGCCTCGGCCGCGTCTCCGAGGCCGCCGCGCTGGCCTCGGCCCGGCTGATCGGGCGCGGCGATGAAAAGGCCGCCGACCAGGCTGCCGTCAACGCCATGCGCGACCAGTTGAACCTCCTCGACATCAAGGGCGTCGTCGTCATCGGCGAGGGCGAGCGTGACGAGGCCCCGATGCTCTACATCGGCGAGGAGGTCGGCACCGGCAACGGACCCCAGGTCGACATCGCGCTGGACCCGCTGGAAGGCACCACGCTGACCGCCAAGGACATGCCGAACGCCCTGACCGTCATCGCCATGGCCCCGCGCGGGACGCTCCTGCACGCGCCTGACGTCTACATGGACAAGCTGGCCATCGGCCCCGGCCACAAGCCCGGCACCGTGACCATGTCGATGTCGCCCTCCGAGCGCGTCTCGGCGCTGGCCGCCGCCAAGGGCTGCTCGACCGAGGACATCACCGTCTGCATCCTCGAACGTCCCCGGCATGAGGATCTGATCGCCGAAGTCCGCTCCACCGGCGCCGCGATCCGGCTGATCACCGATGGTGACGTGGCCGGCGTCATGCACTGCGCCGAACCCGAGATCACCGGCATCGACATGTACATGGGCTCCGGCGGCGCGCCCGAGGGGGTGCTGGCGGCGGCCGCGCTGAAATGCATGGGCGGCCAGTTCTACGGCAAGCTCCTCTTCCGCAACGACGACGAACGCGCCCGCGCCCGCAAGGCCGGGATCACTAATTTCGACCGGGTCTACACGCGCGACGACCTGGTGCGCTCCGACGTGATCTTCTCGGCCACCGGCGTGACCAACGGCTCGCTCCTTGCCGGCATCAAGCGCGAACCCGGCTGGGTGACGCTGGAGACGATCCTGATGCGCTCCAAGACCGGCTCCGTCCGCCGCATGACCTACAAAAGCCCGCTGCGCTGACCCCGTAGGTCGGGGCCTGCCCCGACATGTCATCACTCCGTCGGGCTTCACCCCGACTCCCGTAGGGTGCGTGGCTTCACGCACCACCCCGTAAGGTGGGCAATTTGCCAACGAACCGCTTCCACGGCTCAGGTTCGGGAAGATCGATCCCGTATTCCGCCCGCCACCATTCCCTATTCTCTTCGCTGTCGTGAAGACGTGCGAAGCAGGACATGTCGCCCTCCTCCAGAATCTCCAGCGCAAAGGCCACTTTAGACAGCCAAGCGAAATGCGCCTGCATCTCATCCCAGGTCCGGGAGAGTTCGATCCCATTGATCCGCCAACAAATCCGCCCCGGCTGCTCCCTGTTGGCCGCCGCAATGCCCTGCAGACCATGACAGATGCCGTTGCGAATCTTCTGTGCTTCGCGCAACTGCTGTCGCAGCCTCCGGGCCAGTGAGGCCCGGAACGGCCGGTTCCCCTCATCGGCCTGCACGCGGCGCTGCCAGTGATCTAGGCGCGAGGAAACGCTTGTTGGAAAGCTCTCGTCGCCCGCTTGGCGCGGCGCGGCGTCATCAAGTTTCTCCACCGTGCGCTCGATCCCAACCCACAGCGAGATCAGGGAACCTATCACACCCTTCATATCGTCGTATGTGCCTGACTGTTCCATTGTCTTCTCCCGGCTCCGGCTCAGCTTCATCGGTCTGCCACACCGCGCCGCAAGCCCCACCCCTTGCCACGACAGCCGCCTACCTCTGGAAGATGATCCTTACCACTTCCCTAACGCCCGCACCCAACCCTTTGCTTCCAAACGATACCCCGGAAATGCCCACCGTGGACACCCCCCATCCCCCTTGCGCGACGCCTCCCTTTCCGGCACCCCTACCCGCATGACCCCCTTCCTGAACGTCGCCACCTCCCTCACCGGCCGCCGCTGGACCGGCCCCGACGCAGCCCAGGACCGGCTGGCCGAGGGGATGGCCCAGCAGACCCGCCTCCCCCTCCCCCTCTGCCGCATCCTCGCCGCCCGCGGCATCACGCCCGAGGCCGCCCCCGCCTTCCTCGCCCCCTCGCTCCGCGACCTCCTGCCCGATCCGCTCACCCTGAAGGACATGGCCCCCGCCGCCGACCGCCTCCTCCGCGCCGTGGCGGCCCGCGAACGGATCGCCATCTTCGCCGACTACGACGTCGACGGCGGCGCCTCCGCCGCTCTTCTGCTCACTTGGCTGCGGACCTTCAACCTGCAAGCCACCCTCTACATCCCCGACCGCATCGACGAGGGCTACGGCCCGAACGTCCCCGCCATGGCCCAGCTCGCGGCCGCGCATGACCTCATCCTCTGCGTCGATTGCGGCACCCTCTCCCACGACCCCATCGCCGCCGCCAAGGGGGCCGACGTGGTCATCCTCGACCACCACCTCGCCCTCGAAACCCTCCCCCCCGCCCTCGCCATCGTGAACCCGAACCGGCAGGACGAGGACGGGAGCCTCGCCCATCTCTGCGCCGCCGGGGTCGTCTTCCTCCTCCTCGTCGAAGCCAACCGCCGCCTGAAGCAGCAGGGCCAACAGGTCCCCGACCTGATGGCGCTCCTCGACCTCGTCGCGCTGGCCACTGTCGCCGATGTCGCCCCCCTGACCGGCGTCAACCGCGCCTTCGTCCGGCAGGGGCTGAAGGTGATGGCCCGCCGCGACCGCCCCGGCCTCCGCGCGCTGGCAGATGTCGCCCGGATGGACCAGGCCCCCACTCCCTACACCCTGGGCTTCCTCCTCGGCCCTCGCGTCAATGCCGGCGGCCGCATCGGCCAGGCCGACCTCGGCGCCCGCCTCCTCGCCACGGCGGACGAGATGGAGGCTGCCCGCCTTGCCGCCCAGCTCGACCAGCTCAACACCGACCGGCGCGAGATCACCGAGGCGGTGCGGCTGGAAGCCCTGGCCCAGGCCGAGGCGCGGGGGCTGGACGCCCCCCTCGTCTGGGCCGCCGCCGAGGGCTGGCATCCCGGCGTCGTCGGCATCGTCGCCGCCCGCCTGAAAGAGGCCGCCAGCCGCCCCTCGGTCGTGATCGGCTTCGAGGGCGACGAAGGCAAGGGCTCCGCCCGCTCCATCCACGGGGTCGACCTCGGCGCAGCGATCCAGCGCCTCGCGGCAGAGGGGATGATCACCAAGGGCGGCGGACACCGGATGGCCGCAGGTCTCTCCCTCACCCGCGCGCAGCTTGAGCCAGCAATGGCGCGGCTTGCCGATCTCCTCGCCCGACAGGGCGCGGGGGCGCAGGGACCGCAGGACCTGCGGATCGACGGCCTCCTCGCGACCTCTGCCGCCACCGTCTCCCTCATCGAACAGATCGAGACCGCAGGCCCCTTCGGCCAGTCCGCCCCCGCGCCCCGCTTCGCCTTTGCCAACGCCCAGATCAGCACGCGGCGGATCGGCGACAGTCACCTGAAGCTTACCGTCTCGGACGGCAGCGGCCCGGCGCTCGACGCCATCGCCTTCGGCGCCTTCGAGGGCCCGCTTGGCCCCGAGTTGGAAGAGCCCGGCCATCGCCGCTTCCACCTCGCGGGCAAGCTGGAGCTGAACCACTGGAACGGGCGCACCAAGGTCCAGCTGCGCCTCGACGACGCCGCCCCGGCATAAGCCGCATTTTTTCTCTTGCAGAACCCCGTGGCAGATTCTAGACACCCGCCACGAGACAGCGTGGCCCGTTCGTCTACCGGTTAGGACTCCTGGTTTTCAACCAGGCAAAAGGGGTTCGACTCCCCTACGGGCTGCCACTTCACCAACTTGTCAGCAACACTTTCGCGCGCTTCACAAAGGCGTGCTTGAATGTTCGCACACCTTCAATAGATTGGCGCAAATTCCAAGCACAGGTACCTGAACGTGAGCCTTCTGTCCCGATTTGCCGCCATCACCCTGATTTCGACCTTCCCATTCGCGGCCCAGGCGGCCGGGTGCAGTGACACCGGGGGCAAGTACGAGGACTGGAAGTCCGAAATGGCGGCCGAGGCCAAGGCCGAAGGCGTCGGCAAGCGCGGGATCGACGCGCTGCTCGCGACGTCCTACTCCAAGGCCACGATTGGCGCGGACCGCAACCAGAAAAGCTTCAAGTACAGCCTGGAGAAATTCCTGAACGTCCGCGGCGCCGATACGATCATCGCGCAGGGCCGCAGCCGCAAGGCGAAGAACCCCGATTTCTACGCCAGCCTAGAAGCCGCCTACGGCGTGCCCGCCGGTGTCCTGCTTGCCATCCACGGCATGGAGACCGGCTTTGGCGGCTTCATGGGCGACACAAATGTCGTCTCGGCCATCGCGACGCTGACCTACGACTGCCGCCGGTCGGACTTCTTCCGTCCGCACCTGATCGGGGCGCTGAAGATGGTCGACAAGGGCATGATCTCGGCCAAGACCGTGGGGGCCAAGCACGGCGAGCTTGGGCACACCCAGTTCCTGCCCGGCAACGCCTATGCCTACGGGGTGGACGGCAACGGGGATGGCAAGGTCGATCTCTACAACCAGGCCGACGCGCTGGCGACCACCGCCAACTACCTGCGCAAGAAGGGCTGGAAACCCGGCAAGGGTTATCAGGAAGGCGAGCCGAACTTCGCGGTGATCCGGGAATGGAACGCCGCCAAGGTCTACCAGCAGGCCATCGCCATCATGGGCGCGAAGATCGACGGCTGACCCCTTGCATCCCCCCGCGCGCCCGGCTAGGACGCGCGCCAGTGGCCCGTTCGTCTATCGGTTAGGACATCTGGTTTTCAACCAGGCAAGAGGGGTTCGACTCCCCTACGGGCTGCCATCCCGCCCCACTCACTCCCCCGCTGCCAGCAGCACCGCGCGACCGCGTCCCGCGTGCTTGGCGGCGTAAAGCGCGCGGTCGGCGCTGGCGAGCAGCTGGGTCGCATCGGGCGCCGCAAAATCGGCCGAGCGCACGATGCCGATGCTGGCCGAGACCCGGGCCGTCCCGCCCTCGAAAACCATCGGCTCGTCGATCCGCGCGATGATCCGCCCGGCGATGGCCTGCAGCGTCTTCGGGTCGCTGCGGCCCGCCACGATCACCACGAATTCGTCGCCGCCGATCCGCGCCGCGCAATCCTCGGCCCGCAGCTGTTCGCGCAGGATGCGGCCCACCGTCTCCAGCACGAAGTCGCCTGCGGCATGGCCCAGCGTGTCGTTCACCGCCTTGAAATAGTCGAGGTCCATGTGCAAGAGCCCGAACCCCGCCCGCGCCGCGCAAAGCCGGTCCAGCACCAGATCCGCCGCGCGGCGGTTGCGCAACCCGGTCAGCGGGTCGGTCATCGCCTCTTCTTCCGCCGCCATCCTTGCGCCCTCCAGCCGCAGGTTCAGCCCCCGCAGCTCGCGCGTGACGGCGGCATTGGCCTCGGCGAGGTAGAGAAGTTCCATCGCCAGGTCGGTCGCGGCGAAATCGGCGTCGGTCAGGGCAAGATCGCGCACCGCCGAGATCAGGTCGATCCCGAAAGAGAGGTTCAGCAGGATGCCACCCTGCGGCCCCAGCCGCTGACCCAGCCCGCGCAAGCCAGCCTTGACGCCATTGCGCGGCACCAGGCGAAAGCGGTTTCCACCGCGCGCAAGCACCTCCTCAACCGTCACCGCGCCGCCGGGCGAGCGCACCTCGAACAGGTCCTCGAACCGCGCGCCCGGCACTGCGGCGGCGCCCAGAACCTGCGCCAGCGTCGGGCCATAGGCCAGGGCCAAGCCCTTGCTGTCCAGCAGCAGATGCATCGGCATGAAGCGCGCCAGCGTTGCGCTGTCCAGTTCGATCCGGTGGGTGGGATGGTCGGCCTGCATGGCTAGCCCTCCGGCAGCGCAAGGTGAAACTGCCGCGCCTCGGTGTGCTGCCGGTCCAGCACCGTGATCTTCGTGCAGCCGTCCGCGTCGGGTTCGATCACGCAAAGCGCACCGTAATCATCCGCCATCGCGGTCAGCAGCCCGACCAGCACCCGCTGCAATCCGCGCAGCGGCGACTTGCAGCGCAACTCGAACCGATCCGGCCCCACCTCGTCCAGCGTCAGTTCGGGCGCCTCCAGATGCGGCATCGCCAGCCGCGCGCGACCCGGCAGTTCCTCCAGCGAATGCAGGAAGTCGGCATAGCCGGTGCCGCCGAACCGCAGAAGCCGACGCACCCCTTCGCGGTCGGGGTTCGTCACCAGATAGATGCCCACATCTTCCCAGATCGTGTCGACCGACCTGCCCAGCACCCCCGCCGCGACTTCGGCGATACGATCCGCCGTGCCCGGATCGTAGCGCAGCATCGGCTCGAAAGCCGGGACGGTCACCCCGGCGGCAGAACATACCTCGTGCCAGCTCGCGGTTCCGAACGTATCCAGCACATAGCTTTGCAAGGATCGCAAGAGCAGCGAATCCATATCCGACCCCGTTGCAATCTCCGCCCCAAGCCTAGAGCGCATAGGTTAACAGATTCCGCCGCCTCACGGCAGGAAGATCAGCCCGGAAGGGCCGGTTCCAAGCTGGTTCAGCGGCACCGCCGTCACCGGCGGCACGGTCTGATGATATTGCCGCAGAAGCGCCGTCGCCTCGGCGGCATCGGGATAGCGCCCGTCAGGATGCGAGGCGCTGCGCTGGACCGGATTGCCGGCCTCGTCCAGATAGAGGCCCGAGATTTCGGTGTAGTCCGGGCTGCGTTGCAGAAACAGGATCGCCTCCTCGCCCGGCTGGTTCGGCAAGAGGTCGGCCACCACCATCAGGCAGTGCGGCGCTCCGGCCTCGCTTCCGCCGGTGCAAACCTGAGTCCAGTCCTGCAACTGGTAATCGTCGACCGCCCGCAGCAGCCTGTCGCGGGTTTCCGTCGCCGTCGCGGGTTGCACCGGCATCGCGATGGCCAGCGCCGCCACCAGCGCCTCGCGGTCGACGACCGGCCCGCCCGTCTGTCCTGCAAGCGCCGCCGCCAGCGCCTCCTGGCCCGGCGCGCGCGCCGTCTCCTCAAGCCTTGCGATCACCTCGGCCCCCGGCTTGCCCCAGCTCCGCAGCGCCGGAAGGTCCAGCTCCGCAACATCGGTCTTGCCCGCCTCGAACCGCGCCAGCTGGCTTTGCGCCGAGATCCGCTCGGCGTTCAGGACAGGCGTCAGCCACAGCACCGCCAGAGCGATGATCACCAGCGCCATGCGGATATTGCCCTGCCGGACGCGTTCCATCCAGCCCGGCCCCCGCAGCACGGCCAGGGCATAGACCAGCCCATAGGCCAGCCCCACGCCCGCAACCAGCAGGATGAACAGCCGCTCCGGCGTCCATCCATAGTCGGCCACCCGCAGCCAGATCGCATACAGCGCCAGGGCGGCGACCAGCGGCAGCACCAGCGCCATGCCCTGCGCGCAGCGGATGAGGAGCGGGCTCCGCGTCGCCTCGGCATCGGTCTGGTCGATGGCGATCGACACCAGCGCGACGCCGCCCGCCACCATGGTCAACAAGAGCGCCGCCGGCGACAGGTCGCCTGCCAGCCCGTCCAGCCCCCGGAACGGCAGGGCGACCAGGAACACCCCCATGACAGCCAGCACCACCGGCAGGAACAGCCGGAACACCCGCAGCACGACATAGGGCGACAAAAGCTCGGCCAGGTCATAGATCACCGCCATGCCCAGCCCGAAGACGGCCCCGGTCAGCACCATCGGCACCACCTCGTGCCGGAGGAGGCGCTGGATCACGTCGATCCCGACGATGCGCAGCACCTCATCCGACAGGTAGATCACCAGCCAGACGAGGCCGGTGAAGGCCGCCGCCGCCGCCCCGCGCAGCACGATCGACCAGGCCTCCAGGAAAAGCGCGGGATAATCCCGCCAGCTCGTCCGCGCCGCCGCGATCAGGAACGGGACCGGCAGTGCCGCGGCCACCATCAGCGCGAAGGCCGGGATCGGGCTGTCGAACAGGTCCTCCGCCTCGGCCCAGCGCAGCGCTGTCAGCCCGATCAGGCCCGCCACCACCGCGCCCAGCCCGAAGGCCCGCGGCACCGCCCGGCCAAGGCCCGTTGGCCCCGCCATCGCCAGAAGCGCGCCGAACCCCACGAGGATCAGGCCGAACAGCGCGAAGGCCGGATAGTGCCCGATCCAGCCCCGCTCGCCTGCCCTGAACACGGTCCAGAGCAAGGCCCCGCCCAGCCCCCCCGCCATCGCCAGCCGGACCCGAGCCGCGATCTGCCCCGTCATTGCCATTCCTCCCTGCCCGCCCATTGTTATTCGTTTGTGTAGCCACCGCGCATAGTCAGGATTTCCCGCCGCTTGCCAAGCGCCTTGCAACGGGAACCGTGCCCCCGGCTGAAAGCCACCGCCTGCCCAAGATGATCCGCCCGCTCGACTGCCTCCGGCTGCTTGCGCCACGGATTGCCGCAGACCTGAGTCCGCCGACCCGCCGGATGCATGCGCCCCCAACCCCGGCTTCCGCCGCAACACCATCGCCGACGGCACCCGCACCACATCTTGCGCCCCTCCCCCCGGAAATGGTCTAATGCCTGCGTATTTCCAGCAGGTGATCCTCCATGCCCAACGACCTCCTCTCCGGCGCCTCCACCTATGACGCCTCCTCGATCGAGGTCCTCGAAGGGCTGGAGCCCGTCCGCAAGCGCCCCGGCATGTATATCGGCGGCACCGACGAACGCGCGCTGCACCACATGGTCGCGGAAATCCTCGATAATGCGATGGACGAGGCGGTAGCAGGCCACGCCAACCGGATCGAGGTCGAACTTCACGACGACAACTCTGTCACCGTCCGCGACAACGGGCGCGGCATCCCGGTCGATCCGCACCCGAAATTCCCCGGCAAATCCGCGCTGGAGGTGATCCTCTGTACCCTCCACGCCGGGGGAAAGTTCTCCAGCAAGGCCTATTCCACCTCGGGCGGCCTGAATGGCGTCGGCTCGTCGGTGGTCAATGCGCTCTCCGACCTGATGGTGGTCCAGGTCGCCCGCAACAAGGAGCTTTATGAACAAAGCTTTTCGCGCGGCGTCCCGAAAGGTCCGGTCCAGAAGCTTGGGCCGACGCAAAACCGCCGCGGCACCAATGTCACCTTCCACCCCGACCCCGAGATTTTCGGCCACCAGGTCCTGAAACCCGCCCGTCTGTTCAAGATGACGCGGTCCAAGGCCTATCTCTTCTCGGGCGTCGAAATCCGCTGGAAATCGGCGGTCAGCGACGGCGAGACCCCGCAGGAGGCCACCTTCCACTTCCCCGGCGGCCTCGCCGACTTCCTGAACGAGAGCCTTCGGAAAGTGACAACCTACTCCGAACGCCCCTTCGCGGGCCGCGTCAGCTTCGAGGAGAAATATCAGGTCCCCGGCTCCATCGAATGGGCGATCAACTGGACGCCTGCGCAGGACGGCTACCTGCACAGCTACTGCAACACCGTCCCCACCCCCGAAGGCGGCACGCATGAGGCCGGATTCTGGGCCGCGATCCTGAAGGGAATCCGCGCCTACGGGGAGCGGGTGAAGAACCGCAAGGCCGACGCCATCACCCGCGACGACCTCCTCACCGGCGGCTGCGCGCTCCTCTCGATCTTCATCCGCGAGCCCAGCTTCGTCGGCCAGACCAAGGACCGGCTTTCCACCGAAGAAGCCGCGAAATGGGTCGAAAACGCCGTCCGCGACCATTTCGACACCTGGCTCGCCGCCGACCCCAAGTCCGCCGGGGCCATCCTCGACTTCCTCGTCCTCCGCGCCGAGGAACGCCTGCGCCGCCGCGAGGAAAAGGAAACCGCCCGCAAGACCGCCACCAAGAAACTGCGGCTCCCCGGCAAGCTGACCGACTGCTCGGCCAAGAACCGTGAAGGTACCGAGCTCTTTATTGTCGAAGGCGACTCCGCCGGTGGGTCAGCGAAGGGCGCGAGAAGCCGCGAGACCCAGGCCCTTCTCCCCCTCAAGGGCAAGATCCTGAACGTCCTCGGCGCGGCCTCGGCCAAGCTCAACGAGAATGCCGAAATCCGCGACCTCTGCGAAGCGCTCGGCACCGGCATGGGCAGCCGCTTCCGCCTCGACGACCTGCGCTACGAGAAGATCATCATCATGACCGACGCCGACGTCGACGGCGCGCATATCGCCAGCCTCCTGATGACCTTCTTCTTCACCCAGATGCGCCCGCTGATCGACAAGGGCCACCTCTACCTCGCCT
>NZ_JAEULO010000006.1 GCF_016793705.1 Tabrizicola sp. | reverse complement strand
GAAGACAGCTGTCGCAGTGCTTACGGCACTTTTCCTTGGATGGGGCGGTAGCATGCCGACGTTGGCACAAGAACGACCTGTACCGGAAATCATAATCGGTTCGGCGGTGATCGAACCGATGCCCATCGCCGTGCCGACCTTCGTCGATGAGGGCGGCGCAGGGGACTATGCCAAGGCGATCAGCGACGTGGTGATCTCGGACCTGGAAGGGACCGGGTTCTTCCGCACCATCGGCGAGGACGCGTTCATCAGCCGGGTCACCAGTTTCGACGGCGGGATCGCCTTCGAGGACTGGAAGGCGATCAATGCTCAGGTGCTGGTCACGGGGGCGGTTTCCGTGGCGGGCGACCGGATCACGGTGAAGTTCCGGGCTTATGACGTGTTCAACGGCACGACGCTGGAAGGCGCGGCCCTTCAGTTCGCGGGGACGACCCAGGGCTGGCGGCGGATGGCGCACAAGGTTGCCGATGTGGTCTATTCCAAGATCACCGGCGAGGGTGGCTATTTCGACAGCCGGGTGGTCTTTGTCAGCGAGTCGGGGCCGAAGAACGAGCGGCTGAAGCGGCTGGCGGTGATGGATTATGACGGGGCGAATGTCGCTTACCTCACCGACAGCAACTCCATCGTGCTGGCGCCCCGGTTTTCGCCGACGGGGGATCGCCTGCTGTATACCAGCTACGAGACGGGCTTCCCCCGGATCACGCTGATGGATGTGGGGTCGATGAAGCGGCAAACGCTGGAGGAGCAGCCGGGGACGATGACCTTTGCGCCTCGGTTTTCCCCGGACGGGGGGACGGCGGTGTTCAGCCTGGAGCGGGGCGGGAACACCGATATCTACGCGCTGAACCTGTCCTCGGGGGCGCTGTCGCAGCTGACGAATGCGCCGTCGATCGAGACGGCGCCGAGCTTCAGCCCGGACGGCAGCCAGATCGTGTTCGAAAGCGACCGGACAGGCGTGCAGCAGATCTATGTGATGCCGTCGGGCGGCGGGGAAGGGACGCGGATCTCGGGTGGCGAAGGGCGCTATGGCACCCCGGTCTGGTCGCCGCGGGGTGATTACATCGCCTTCACCAAGCAGAACGCCGGGCGCTTCCACATCGGCGTGATGCGGACGGACGGGTCGGAAGAGCGGCTGCTGACGGCGAGCTTCCTGGACGAGGGTCCGACCTGGGCGCCGAACGGGCGGGTGCTGATGTTCACGCGGGAAACCAGCGGTGGCGGCGGGCAGGCGAGCCTGTGGTCGGTGGATATCACCGGGCGGAACCTGAAGCAGATCCCGACCGACGGCCCGGCCAGCGACCCGGCCTGGTCGCCGCTTTTGCCCTGAATTGTGACGCGCCGCCGATTCACACGGCGGCGCAAAGCTGTTAATCTCCCCTGCAATCGAGCCAACAAGAAGGATGCCCCCGAGATGACCCTTGCTGCGAAGTCGCTGCTTCTGATCGCTGTCCTGGGCCTTGCGGCCTGCAACAACCCTGACCGCTATGGCGCCGGTGGCGCGGGCGGGGCTGGTGGCGCGGGCGGCGCGGGCGGGATCGACACCACGGGCCTTGGTGATCCGAACAACCCGACCTCGATCGCCTATTTCAACCAGACGGTCGGCGACCGGGTGCTGTTCGCGGTGGACCAGTCGACGCTGTCGCCCGAAGCGCGCGGCATCCTGACGGCGCAGGCGAACTGGCTGAACCAGAACACCGGTTATGCCGCGATCATCGAAGGCCATGCCGACGAGCAGGGCACGCGGGAATACAACCTTGCGCTTGGCGCGCGCCGGGCGGCGGCGGTGCAGAACTTCCTGATCAGCCAGGGTGTCGCGGCGTCCCGGCTGCGGACGATTTCCTACGGCAAGGAGCGCCCGCTGGAGGTGTGTTCGGAAGAGGCCTGCTATGCCAAGAACCGTCGCGCGGTGACGGTGCTGTCGGCTGGCGCCGGGGTCTGACCGGATGCGGCGGCTTGGCCTTTCTCTGGCTTTGTGCCTTCTGCCGGTCCTGGGTCATGCCCAGGACAAGGCCGAGACGCTGGCAGATATCCGCAACGAGCTGGCGCAGCTTGCGGCCGAGTTCAACGCGCTGAAAGCCGAGCTTGTGGCCTCGGGCGCTGCGACGAATGGTTCGGCGGGCGGTGATGCGCTGACGCGGATGGACACGATCGAGGCTGAGCTGGCGCGACTGAACGCGCGGACGGAAGAGGTCGAGTTGAAGCTGAACCGGGTGGTGTCGGATGGCACCAACCGGATCGGCGACATCGAGTACCGGCTGTGCGAAGTGACCGAAGGCTGTGACCCGGCCAACCTGGGCGCGACGCCGGCGCTGGGCGATGCCGGGACTGCGACTGCGTCGGTTGCGCCGGATGCGGGTGCGACGGGGACGGCACCTGCGACAGGCTCGACCGGCGGAGCGGAACTGGCGGTGGCCGAACAGGCGGACTTTGACCGGGCCAAGGAGGTGCTCGGTCAGGGTGACTTTCCCGGAGCTGCAGCGCTCTTTGCGACCTATGCCCAATCCTATCCTGGCGGGCCGCTAGTTCCCGAGGCGCACTACCTGCGCGGCGAGGCGCTGACCAAGCAGGGTGATACCGCGAATGCGGCCCGGGCCTATCTGGATGCGTTCTCGGCCGCGCCGGAAGGCCCGATGGCGCCGGATGCCCTGCTGAAACTGGGCGAGGGGCTGGGGGCGCTGGGTCAGGTGCAGGAAGGCTGCGTGACGCTGGCCGAAGTGGGCAAGCGGTTCCCGACCAGCATGGCGGCGACGCAATCGACCGTGGCGATGCAGGGGTTGGGGTGCCAGTAAGCCTGGACGCCCGGCTGGTCGGGCTGGTCCGGGACGCACTGCCAGCGGGCGAGACGATCGGGGTGGCCTTGTCGGGCGGTGGGGATTCCACCGCCCTTTTGCATCTGTGCCTGAAGGCGGGGTTCGCGGTCGAGGCGGTGACGGTCGATCATCGGCTGCGGGCGGAAAGCGCGGCGGAGGCGCTGGCGGTGGGGGTCGCGTGCCGGGCGCTCGGGGTGCGGCATGAGGTGCGGGTCTGGGAGCATGGGGCGGTCGGTGGCAACCTGATGGATGCCGCGCGGCGGGCGCGGATGGGGTTGATCTGCGACTGGGCACGGTCACGCGGCGTCGGGGTGGTGGCACTCGGTCACACAAGGGACGACGTGGCCGAGACGGTGCTGATGGGTCTGTCGCGGGCGGCGGGGATCAGTGGACTTTCCGGAATGCGTCGCCAATGGAATGAAGGGGCTGTTCGGGTCCATCGTCCACTTCTCGCTGCCGGGCGGGAGGAGTTGCGGGAATGGTTGCGTGGGCGGGGAATCGGCTGGGTCGATGATCCAACCAATGAGGATGAGCGGTTTGCCAGGGTGCGGGCTCGGAAGGCGCTGGCGGTGCTGGCTCCGCTTGGGATCACGGCGGAAAGGCTGGCCGAGGTGGCGGGGAACCTGTCGCGGGTGCAGGAGGCTCTGGCGGTGCAGGTGGCGGCGGCGGCGGCTTTCGTCGAGGAACGGGCAGGGGCCTTGCGGTTTGGCGCGGGGCTCTGGGCGGAGCCTGCGGAGGTGCAGCGGCAACTGGTGGTGGCGGCGCTGCTGTGGCTGACGGGGGCGGGGTATGCGCCGCGGGCGGCGGAGGTCGAGCGGTTGATCGGGGCGCTGGCGGCGGGGCGGGATACGACGCTGGCGGGCTGCCGGGCGCGGGCCGGGTGGCTGATGCGCGAACCGCGGGCCGTGGGCGCAGCCGTGCCGGTGGGGCAGGTCTGGGACGGGCGCTGGCGGGTCGAGGGGCCGCAGGCGGAGGTGCGGGCGATGGGGGCCGAGGGGCTGCGGCAAGCGCCGGACTGGCGCAAGGCGGGGCTGCCGCGCGAGGTGCTGCTGGTCACGCCGGGGGTCTGGAAGGGCGGGACGTTGCTGGCGGCCCCCGCAGCGGGACTTTCCGCCGGTTGGCAGGTGCGGCTTCAACGCCCCTTCACCTTTTCCCGTTAGTGCATTGAACCCGCGCCCCAAAGGTTTATCTTAGGCCAAAGTCGCTGCGGCCCTGCTTTTGGGGCCACGGGCGCATTGAGGAGATCCCTGCATTGGGTAATGCACGCAATATCGCCTTCTGGGTCGTGCTCTTGATCCTTGTGATGGCGCTGTTCCAGCTGTTTTCCGGCAACCAGACGACGATGTCGTCGCGCTCGCTGACCTATTCCGACTTCGTGGAGCGGGTGGACGCGGGCCAGGTCTCGAAGGTGGTGCTGGACGGCGAAAGGATTGTGGTCGTCGGCAAGGACGGCAATTCCTATGTGACGATCAAGCCGCCGGGGGACCTTGTCACCGACAACCTCTCGCGCGACCTGATCGCCAAGGGGGTCGAGGTCGAGGCCGAGCCGCAGGCGCAGTCCGGCTTCGTCTCGGTGCTGCTCAGCTTCCTGCCGTTCCTTTTGCTGATCGGGGTCTGGATCTATTTCATGAACCGGATGCAGGGCGGCGGGCGCGGCGGGGCGATGGGCTTTGGCAAGTCGCGGGCGAAGCTGCTGACGGAGAAGCAGGGGCGCGTGACCTTCGACGATGTGGCGGGGATCGACGAGGCCAAGGAAGAGTTGGAAGAGATCGTCGAGTTCCTGCGGAACCCGCAGAAATTCTCGCGCCTGGGCGGCAAGATCCCGAAGGGGGCGCTTCTGGTCGGCCCTCCCGGCACGGGCAAGACGCTGCTGGCCCGCGCGATTGCGGGTGAGGCGGGGGTGCCGTTCTTCACCATCTCGGGGTCGGACTTCGTGGAGATGTTCGTGGGCGTGGGTGCGTCCCGCGTGCGGGATATGTTCGAGCAGGCGAAGAAGAACGCGCCCTGCATCGTCTTCATCGACGAGATCGACGCCGTGGGGCGGGCCCGGGGCGTGGGGATCGGCGGCGGGAATGACGAACGCGAGCAGACGCTGAACCAGCTCTTGGTGGAGATGGACGGGTTCGAGGCGAACGAGGGCGTGATCATCATCGCCGCCACCAACCGCAAGGACGTGCTGGACCCGGCGCTGCTGCGGCCCGGTCGGTTCGACCGCCAGATCCATGTGCCGAACCCCGACATCAAGGGGCGCGAGAAGATCCTGTCGGTCCATGCCCGCAAGGTGCCGCTGGGGCCGGATGTGGACCTGCGCACCATCGCGCGCGGCTCGCCGGGATTCTCGGGGGCTGACCTGATGAACCTTGTCAACGAGGCGGCGCTGATGGCGGCGCGGGCGGGGCGGCGGTTCGTGACCATGATCGACTTCGAGTCCGCCAAGGACAAGGTGATGATGGGGGCGGAG
>NZ_JAEULO010000001.1 GCF_016793705.1 Tabrizicola sp. | reverse complement strand
GCGCGGCTTCGACCCGATGGAACTCGCGCGCATGCTGGATTCGGGCGCGGTAAACGCGCTCTCGGCCGTGCCCACACTCTTGCGCATCCTCTTGGCCGACCCTTCGGTGATCGGAAAGGCGGGCAAAGCGCTGCGCTGGCTGGAGATCGGCTCGCAGCCCATGACGACCAAAGAGAAGCGCGGCATTCGCCTGATGTTTCCCAACGCCCGAATTGTCCAGCACTACGGGTTGACCGAAGCGTCCCGCGGCACCTTCCTGCAGATATCCGACGTTTCCGACGATGCACTCGACTCGGTCGGACGGACGGTCGGCCTAAGCGAGATTGACCTATCTGCCGATGGCCGCATCCGGATCCGCGGCCCACATGTTGCGCGCCACCGCATCGACGAAAATGGTCTGCATCCCCTGACCGATGCCGAGGGCTGGCTACAGACCAACGACCTCGGACATTTGCGGAACGGCTACCTTTACTTCGTCGGGCGTGCGGACGATCTCATCAACTGCGGCGGCCAGAAGATCGTGCCCGATCAGCTGGAGGACCGGATACGCGAACGCGCAGGCGCTGGCCTTGAGGTTGCTGTCGCAAAGGTTCCGGATGCCCAGCGAGGAGAAGGCATACTCGTCGCCGTCGTCGGAGCGCAGAGCGAAACGGTCCGGGTCAAGGACATTGCCGCAGCCGCGCTGCAAGAGATGGGCATCGCCGCCGGTTCGGCGCTCCATGTCATGGCTGTCAAGGCGCTGCCCGTCACCGGAACCGGCAAAGTCCAGCGCAGGATCCTTGCCGACCAGTTTGCGTCTCTCTCTCTGTCTGCGCCTGCACCAACCCGCGCGCACTCGGATCAGATTGACGACGTCCTGTCGCTGTTCCGGCACGAGTTTCCCGGTCAGGACGTCCAGCCTGACGACACGTTCGAATCCCTGGGTGGCGACTCGCTGCACTACATCCAGGTCTCGCTCGACTTCGAAGGCCGCTTTGGTCCTCTGCCCGACGACTGGGAGAAGATGACCATTGCCAGCCTGCAAAGCCTGCAGTCGGACACAGTGCCGACGATCTGGCGCAAGCTGGAAGTCGCGACACTCACGCGCGCCTTCTTCATGATCTGTATCGTTGCACTGCACACCGAAGCGTTCATCTACAGCTCCAACTGGGGCGCGGCCTATTTCCTCGTCGTTCTTGCGGGCTATTCCGTTGCGCGTTTCCAGCTGCCGGAAATCCTTCGGTCTGGCAGCGTGATGACCCTTCTAGGCACGATCCGCTTCGTCGCGATCCCGACTATCCTGACCGATGCCTTCCTCGAACTGGTGAGCCACAAGTTCGAACTCCCCTCGCTGGTCTTGGTCTCGAATTTCCAGAATCCGCGAAACATTTTGGGCTTCACCTTCTATTTCATCGAGATTTACATTCAGCTCTTTCTGATCGCAGCACTCCTCTTCTCGATTCCGAAAGTGAGATCCGCCTTCCAGGCCAGGCCGATGCTTTGCTCCATCCTCCTGTTCCTCGCTTTCGTGGCCGTCGATCGCACCATCGAAGCCAACTGGGATGGCAACTACAACTATCACCGCACGCCGTGGCACTACGGCTGGTGCTTTGCCCTTGGCATGGTCATCGCAACCGCCAAGGACCTGCGCGCCAAGCTCTTTGCGCTTGGGATGGTCATCGCCTCGGTGCTTGCAGTGTGGGAGTTCACCTCTGCAGCCTACTATGTCGCCGGGGGCTGCGCGCTGTTGATCTTCGTCCGCTATGTCATCGTTCCCGCCCCGGTGAAGATTATCCTGGGCGAAATCGCCGGCGCCTCGATGTTCATCTATCTTTGCCACTATGAATTGCTGACAGTTGTAACCAAGAAGTTGGGGGAGCCGTATCCCTGGCTCTCCCTGACCCTGTCGATCATCCTCGGTATCATCGGCGCGCATGTCTACATCTGGCTCGAACGCACGGTTCTCCAGCTCTGGCGCCGCCACGCCTCAGGCTTTGCCGGCAAGTCCGACAAAGGCGCTCCGAAAAGCCCGGCGGCCTGATCTGCCCGTCTGTCTTGCCACCTTCGCGGGGCGGCCCTGGGCGGCCCCTGGCCTTGGCTGGTGCTGCTGACCGCTCCCGTTGCCCTTGGCCGGAACAATCGCTACATACGCGCCAACCCAAGGATCCCCGGAGTACGTCATGGCCAGCTATCAATACGTCTACCACATGGAGAACGTCTCCAAGACCTACCCGGGCGGCAAGACCTGCTTCGAGAACATCCACCTGAACTTCCTGCCCGGCGTGAAGATCGGCGTCGTCGGCGTCAACGGCGCGGGGAAATCCACGCTCTTGAAGATCATGGCCGGGATGGACAAGGACTTCAAAGGCGAGGCCTGGGCCGCAAAAGGGGCAAAGGTCGGCTACCTCGCGCAGGAGCCACATCTCGACCCCAAGCTCACCGCCAAGGAAAACGTCATGCTTGGCGTGGCCGAACAGCAGGCGATCCTCGACCGCTACAACGAACTCGCCATGAACTACTCGGACGAAACCGCCGACGAGATGGCCGCCCTGCAGGACCAGATCGACGCCGGCAACCTGTGGGAGCTTGAGGCGACCGTCGGCGTCGCGATGGACGCCCTCCGCTGCCCGCCCGATGATGCCGATGTCACCACCCTTTCGGGCGGGGAACGCCGCCGCGTCGCGCTCTGCAAGCTCCTCCTCGAAAAGCCCGACATGCTGCTTCTCGACGAACCGACCAACCACCTTGACGCCGAATCCATCGCCTGGCTGCAAAAGCACCTGATCGACTACAAGGGCACGATCCTGATCGTCACCCACGACCGCTATTTCCTGGACGACATCACCGGCTGGATCCTGGAGTTGGACCGCGGCCGGGGCATTCCTTACGAAGGCAACTACTCTGCCTGGCTGGACCAGAAGGCCAAGCGGATGCAGCAGGAAGCGCGTGAGGACAAGACCAAGCAGAAGGCCCTGGAAAAGGAGTTGGAGTGGATCCGCTCTGGTGCCAAGGCCCGTCAGGCCAAGGGCAAGGCCCGTCTCAACCGCTATAACGAGATGGCCGGCCAGACCGTCACCGAACGCGCCACCACCGCGCAGATCATCATCCCGAACGGCGAGCGCCTTGGGAACAAGGTGATCGAGGTTACGGGCCTGAAGAAACACATGGGCGACAAGCTTCTGATCGAGGACCTGTCCTTCACCGTCCCGCCGGGCGCCATCGTCGGCGTCATCGGCCCGAACGGCGCGGGGAAATCCACCCTCTTCCGCATGATCACCGGGCAGGAACCCCCGGATGAAGGCACGATCAAGCTGGGCGAGACGGTGAAGCTCGCCTACGTCGACCAGTCCCGCGACGCTTTGGACCCAGCGAAGAACGTCTGGGAGGAAATCTCCGGCGGCGCCGAGGTCATCCACCTGGGCGACATGGCGATGAACTCCCGCGTCTATACGGGCGCGTTCAACTTCAAGGGCACCGACCAGCAGAAGAAGGTCGGCCTGTTGTCGGGCGGCGAACGCAACCGCGTCCACATGGCCAAGCTGTTGAAGTCGGGCGGCAACGTGTTGCTGCTCGACGAACCGACCAACGACCTGGACGTGGAAACGCTGCAGGCGCTGGAGGCCGCCATCGAAGACTTCGCCGGCTGCGCGATCATCATCAGCCACGACCGCTTCTTCCTCGACCGGCTCTGCACCCATATCCTCGCCTTCGAGGGCGATGCCCATGTCGAATGGTTCGAAGGCAACTTCCAGGCCTATGAGGACGACAAGGTCCGCCGCCTGGGCCCCGACGCGCTGGAGCCGAAGCGGGTGAAGTACAAGCGGTTCGCGAGGTGAGGGCCCTCGCCCTCTCCGCCGCGGTCGCTCTGGGCGCGGCCTCCCCCGCCCTCGCGCAGGACGCCGAAACGACGCAGCTCCTCCAGGACGAGGCCACGCTGAACACCCGCTGCCGCGGCGGTTCGGGCGATGATACCGAAACCTGGCAGGCCTGCGGCGCCCGCGACTATGTCGGCTACCTCCTCTTCCGGCGCGGCTGGTGCCTTGGCAAGGAGGGCCAGGCGGGGTTCGAGATGGAGTGGCACCAGTGCACCACCGGCTCGCTGGACTTCCCAAAACCGGATTTCGCCCAGCCGTAGGTCGGGGTTCACCCCGACTCTCTCGCGTGGGGGTCTACCCCACCTCCCCCAGGCTCCGCTTCAGCGCTCCATCACCCCGACTGTCCGTAGCGTGCGATCATCATCGGCCACGACAGCGTCTTTCCCGACCGCCTCTGCACCTACAATTTGGCTTTCGGAGGCGATGCGCCTGTGGAATGGTTCGGGGGCAACTTCGACGCTTGCGAGAACGACAGAGTTCGGAGTCTGCGACCGGATGTGCTGGAGCCTAAGCGTATGACATACAAGCGGCTCGCCATATGAGACTGGCCTGTACGGCACCGGCGCTTTTCGCGATGGTGCTGTCCGCCTGTGCCGCTCGCCCGGTTGATGTGACGCCGCCGCTCTACACCGCTGCGGCCCAAACCCCGACGCAGCCCCGGACGATCACTTTCCTGCTGCCGGGCGCACTGACGACCGCCGAAATCTTTCGCCCGGCGCAGGATTGGGCCGGACCCGAGCATCTGGTGGTCGAATACCGCCTGCCGGGAATGCAGGGGCAGCCAGTTTCACCCGGTCTCGATGTCCAACGATCTGCCGGCTGGGTCGCCGACTATGCGAACCGCTATCCCGACGCACGGATCAACCTGCTCGGATATTCCACCGGCTCGGCCATCGCGCTTGAGGCGGCCTGGCGCATCTCGGACGGCAAGCGGGTGACGGTGGCCGCCGTCTCCTCTCCCACCCCGTTTCCCGGTGCGATTCTCGCGGCGCTGCGCGGCGGTGTCACGGTTGCTGCGGGCGCGATCCGGATCGGCAGTCTCGAGAAGCAGGCAATCTGGGAAGAGTATTACAAGACGCTCTATCTCGGCACCGGTTGGCGCAAGATGCCCGAGAAGCGCGCGATGGCCAACCGGCTCGAGGATATCCTGCTGGGACGGGTCGTGGCCCCCGGCGAAGGTAAGGGGCGCGCCCAGTCCGGCAGTCTCCTCTTCTGGACGCTCTCGCCGCAGGCGACCGGAACCCAGGCACGGATCGCCTTCTTCCACGGCGCAAGGGACCCGGTCTTTCCGCCATCCGGCGCCGAGCGGCTGGCCCGGCGTTTCGATGCCGCCCTTTGCCTTCTGCCAGAAGACGGGCATCTCGTCTTCCAATCAAATTCTGACATCCTGATGCGAATCGGCTCATACTTCGCCGCAGAAGGAGACAGCGGACCCTGCGGATGAAGAAGCCCAAATCGGACCCTCGGGACAAACGCGTCGTCAACCGGCTCCGCCGAGCCTCGAACCTTTCCGATTGGCTGATCTCGACCGGGCTCTTCGCAATCGTCGCACAATGGGCACTTGGTTATCCGGGGGTGTTCGACGGCTTCGATCTCGACGATTTCGACCATTCCCTGCTGATCTTCACCGCAACGAACTACTGGTTTCTGCTCGACCAGTGGCCCGGAATCTTTCTCGCGTTCTCGCTCTACTTCTGGCTCTGGAGCTACCGTGCGCACACCCTGAACGAGATGGACATCCTTGACGGTCTTTACCCGGAAGGACAGTCCCCCACCGATTGGGAAAAGGTGACAAACAAGCGCTACGTCAAGGTTCTGGCCGTCGGAATTGTCGTCGTCTTCGTCCTGCTGGCTGCGCTTTTGAACTATCCATCGCTCTTCGCCCTCGCAATGCTCGCCCTGTCTTGTCAGGACATCTTCGGCAACGAGATCATGCGCGAGAACCTGCGCCGGATCTTCGCGGAATTCGAGTGCGATCTGCCGGAAGAGGATCCCCGCTGCGCGTTGCACCTTGGGCGACAGGCAGCCGCCCGGCACTATTGGCTTGAACGTCCGCACCTCCTTCGCATTGCCTGCATGATGGTGGCAACACTGCTGATCCTCGCTCTGACCGTGCTTCCCGTCTCATTTCCCGAGCATCTCGCCGGCATCGGGATGACGGCGGCCAACTCCAAGATCATTGCAACCCTGGCTCTGATCGCCATCATTCTTGCCAATGAAACGGTCATGCACCGATGGCGCGCGGCGCGGGATGAAGAACTGCTCGCGGTGGAGATAGCCTTTGACGATGCTCAGGCCGCGCGCGCCGCTGCCGCGACGGGTGATCCCGTCGGACCGGTCGCCGGGGAATCGGCTGAGAACGAGGGGGGACCAGGCTCGGCTGCCTGAAGGCGCGCGGTTGCACTTTTGCACGGGCGCAGACCTGTCGGGCGAACGTGCCTTGTGCGCCCGTGCACCTTGCCATTGGCCCTGTTTGCTCTTCAATGGCCCCAACCCTTAACCCCGCCCTAACGCCCACACCCAACCCCTTGATTTCCCTGACCTCGAAATCCTGTCCACCGTGGACAGCCCCCCTTGCGGCCCCTACACTCCGAGGAACGGAGGCTCCCATGACCGACTACCAGACCCTCATCGACGCCCCCACCTGGGCCTTCATCGAGAAAACCAACGCCTCCTACCCGCCCGACACCGCCACCCTCTCCATCGCCGAGCAGCGGGCGATCTACGACCGGATGTGCGCCGCCTTCGACGCCCCCTACCCGCCCGGCGTCACCTCCCACGACCAGCCCATCGCCGGCGTCCCCTGCCGCATCTACCCGGGCCAGGAACCCACCGTCCTCTACCTCCACGGCGGCGGTTTCGTCGTCGGAGGCCTCCACTCCCACGACGGCATCTGCGCCGACATAAGGGCGGCCACCGGCCTGACCGTCGTCGCCGCCGACTACCGCCTCTCCCCCGAGCACCTTCACCCCGCCGCCTTCGACGACGCCTGCGCCGTGGCCCGTGCCCTGGCCGCAAGGGGCCCGCTGATCCTGGCGGGAGACAGCGCCGGAGCCAACCTTGCCGCCGCCGCCTGCCATGCCCTCCGCAAGGAGACCAGACAGATCAAGGGCCAGGTCCTGATCTACCCCGGCCTCGGCGGCGACGAGAACCGCGGCAGCTACCTGATCCACGCCAGCGCCCCGATGCTGACGCGCGACGACGTGCTCTTCTACAAGGTCGTCCGGCATGGCGGGCCCCCGCCCGAAGCCGACCCGACCGTCAGCCCGCTTCGGGATACCGATTTCACCGGCCTGCCGATGACCCTTGCGATCTCTGCCGAATGCGACCCCCTCGCCGACGACGCGAAAGAGTACGCGCAGAAGATCGTCACCGCCGGAGGCCGCGCAGCTTCATGCGTCGACAAGGGCCTCGTCCACGGCCACCTCCGCGCGCGCCACTCTGTCCCGCGCGCGGCAGCAAGTTTCCGGCGGATCACCGAAACGATCACCGCCTTCGCCAAAGACCGCTGGCCGTTCTAGAACCGGCCCCGCAGTGGCCGCAGGGAGCATCGCGCGGTCGGAGTATTTCGGAGACACCTCACCGCGCCTGGCGCTGCCCCTGAGCCCGGCCGAGGGCCCCGACGCCCCGGCGGATGGGTGCGGCCCATCGCCTGCCCGGAACCCATTCCTACCCCTGCGCGTTCTTCCGCCGACCCGGACGCTGTCCGGCCCCAAGCGAAAGGCGACCATCCATGTCTCTCGGTACCATCCTCCTGATCGTGCTGATCCTGATCCTCATCGGCGCGCTGCCGAACTGGGGCTATTCCAGCGGCTGGGGCTATGGCCCCTCCGGTGCGGTGGGGGTGATCGTCGTCATCCTGCTGATCCTCGTCCTGATGGGCCGGGTCTAGCGGTCCTCCAAGCCCCCGAACGCAAACGGGCGCGCCTCACCGGCGCGCCCGCTTTGCTGTCTGCACCACAGATGACAAACCTTAACCCCACCCTAACGGCCGCGATCAACCTGTTGGTGTTGCTTTGAAATCCGGAATTGTCCACCGTGGACACAGCCAAGGGAACCGCCCCGCATCACCCCGCGTTGATCCGGCAACCAACCATCCGAAGGAGTCACCCCATGAAAGGCGTCCTCGCCTGGCTGATCGGCATCCCGATCCCGATCATCATCATCCTCTACCTGCTCGACGTCTTCTGACGCCGGGGCGGGCCGAGGTCAGCCCCGCTCGATCTCGGCCCCAAGGCCCCGCATCAACCCCTCGAAGACCGGGAAAGAGGTCTGGATCGGCGAGCCGTCGTCCACCCCGACCGGGGCCTTCGCCGCCAGCCCGCAGACCAGGAACGACATCGCGATCCGGTGGTCGATATGGGTGGCGCAGGTTGCCCCCCCCGGCACGCCGCCGGGTCCCATCCCGTGCACGATCAGCGTGTCCTCGTCTTCCTCGATCCGCACGCCGCAGGCCTCCAGCCCCCGCGCCATCGCATCGATCCGGTCGCTTTCCTTGACCCGCAGTTCCTTGACCCCCCGCATCACCGTCTTGCCATGCGAGAAGGCCGCGACCACCGACAGGACCGGGTATTCGTCGATCATCGACGGCGCCCGCTCCGGCGGCACCTCGATCCCCTTCATGTTCCCGCTGAACCGCACCCGAAGGTCGGCGACCGGCTCGCCCCCCTCTTCGCGGGGTTGAAGGAACTCGATCTCCGCGCCCATCTCGACCAGCGTCAGGTACAGCCCGTTCCGCGTCAGGTTCTGGCTGACCCCCGGCACCAGGATATCCGACCCCTCGACGACCAGCGCCGCGCAGACCGGGAAGGCTGCCGAGGACGGATCGCGCGGCACTTCCACCGTCTGCGGCCGCAGCTCGGGCTGGCCGGTCAGGGTGATGACATGCCCCTCCCCGGTCTTCTCGACCGACAGCCGCGCCCCGAAGCCGATGAGCATCCGCTCCGAATGGTCCCGCGTCGATTCCTTCTCGATCACCACCGTCTCGCCCGGCGCGTTCAGGCCGGCCAGCAGTACCGCCGACTTCACCTGCGCCGAGGCCACCGGCAGGGCATAGCGCACCGGCACCGGGTTCGCCGCGCCCACCACCGTCATCGGCAGCCGCCCGCCCTGCCGCCCATAGGCGCGGGTCCCGAACAGCGACAGCGGGTCCGTCACCCGGCCCATCGGCCGCTTGCGCAAGGATGCGTCCCCGGTGAAGGTCGCGGTGATCGGCGTCGTCGCCATCGTCCCCATGATCAGCCGCACCCCCGTGCCGGAATTGCCGCAGTCGATCACATCCGCCGGTTCGCGGAAGCCCCCGACCCCCACGCCGTTCACGGTCCAGGCCCCCTCGCCATGCCGCGTGACCGTGGCCCCGAAGGCCCGCATTGCCTTCGCGGTATCCAGCACGTCCTGTCCTTCCAGAAGCCCGGTGATCCGCGTCTCGCCCACCGCCATCGCCCCGAAGATCAGCGAGCGGTGCGAGATCGACTTGTCCCCCGGCACCTCGGCCACGCCGCGCAACGGCCCGGACTTGCGGGATTTCATCGGTTGCGCGTCACCATGGCCGGACATCGTCGTCTCCCCTTGCTTCCGGGATGCCTGATAGCGCAAGCGGATGCGGGGCGCGACCCCGATTTCTTCGAGGAAATCAGTCCGGAGTTTTCGAAACCGGCGGGTCAGGCCCGGTGGAAGGTCAGGTAATGCGGCTCGCGACCCTCGCGCAGGGCCTTCTGCTCGTAGCGGGTGGAAAACCAGTCGTCCCAGGCCCCGCCCGGCCCCGCCTGCCGCACCAGATCGAACCCTGCGGGCGGCACCTCCTCCAGCGTCTGGCGCACGTAGTCGGGGATGTCGGTCGCCACACGGAACTCCGACCCCGGCTTGGTGATACGGGCCAGGGGTAATAGGTAATCGGGTGTCACGAAGCGGCGGCGGTGATGGCGGGCCTTTGGCCAGGGGTCGGGGTAGTTGAGGAAGACCTTCGACAGGCAGGCATCGGGCAGCACGTCGAAGAGGTCGCGCACATCGCCGGGGTGGAGCCACAGGTTCTTCACCCCCGCCCCCCGGATCTTGCCCAGAAGCATCGCGATGCCGTTCACGAAGGGTTCGGCCCCGAGGATCGTCACATCGGGGTTCCGCGCCGCCATATGCACCAGATGCTCGCCGCCGCCGAAACCGACCTCCAGCCACAGCGGACCCTTGACGAAGCCCAGGTCCAGGACCGATCGTGCGGGGTTCTCGGCCACCGTCACCCCGCGCAGGGTCAGCGGACCCAGATCCTCGGCCAGATAGTCCTTCTGGCTGGCGCGCAGGGTCTTGCCGTGGATGCGGCCATAGAAGTTGCGGCGGGTGCCGGTGTCGGACATGAGAAAGGCCCCGGAAGTGATCCGGGGCCTTCAAGCAGAGCACGGGCCAAGGGTCAAGCGCGACCGGAGCCCGAAGTGGCGACGCCGTCCGAGGGGCTCGATGCCCCGAGGACGGCTTCCCGGATCACACCGCTTTTTTCAGCGCCTCGACCAGATCGGTCCGCTCCCAGCTGAAACCGCCGTCCGCGTCCGGGGCGCGGCCAAAGTGCCCATAGGCGGCGGTGCGCTGGTAGACGGGCTTGTTCAGCTCCAGATGCGTGCGGATGCCGCGCGGGGTCAGGTCCATCACCTCGGCCACCGCCTTCTCGATGCGGGAGGCCTCGACCTGGCCGGTGCCATGGGTGTCGACGTAGATCGAGAGCGGCTTGGCCACGCCGATGGCATAGGAGACCTGCAAGGTGCAACGCTCGGCGAGGCCCGCCGCGACCACGTTCTTCGCCAGATAGCGCGCGGCATAGGCGGCCGAGCGGTCAACCTTGGTCGGATCCTTGCCGGAGAACGCGCCGCCGCCATGCGGGGCAGCCCCGCCATAGGTGTCGACGATGATCTTGCGCCCGGTGAGGCCCGCATCCCCGTCAGGTCCGCCAATGACGAAAGTTCCCGTGGGGTTCACATGCCATTCGGTCTTGCGGGTGATCCAACCGTCCGGCAGCACCTCGCGGATATAGGGCTCCACGATCTTGCGGATCACCTTCGAGGTCTGCCGTTTGGAGGTGTGCTGGGTCGAGAGCACGATGGAGGTCACTTCCACCGGCTTGCCATTCGCATAGCGCAGCGTCAGCTGGCTTTTCGCGTCCGGGCCCAGCGTCGGCTCGGCGCCCGATTTCCGCACTTCGGCCAGGCGGCGCAGGATCGCATGGGCATACTGGATCGGCGCGGGCATGAATTCCGGCGTTTCCAGCGTGGCATAGCCGAACATGATGCCCTGGTCGCCCGCCCCGTCGCGATCCACGCCCTGCGCGATATGGGCGGATTGTTCGTGCAGGTAGTTGTGGACCTTGATCTTGTCCCAGTGGAACTTCTTCTGCTCGTAGCCGATGTCCTTGACGCAGTCGCGGACGATGCCGTCGATCCGGCCCATCATCGCCTTGGTCGCCTCTTTCGAGGACAGGCCGACCTCGCCGCCGACCACCACGCGGTTCGTGGTGGCGAAAGTCTCGCAGGCGACGCGGGCGTTCGGCTCTTCCTTCAGGAAGGCGTCGAGGACGGCATCCGAAATGCGGTCGCAGACCTTGTCGGGGTGGCCCTCGGAGACGGACTCCGAAGTGAAGACGTAATCCTTGCGGCTCATGGAAAGTGCTCCGTTGGGTTCATCCCGCCACGCCAGGAAGCCGTTGTGGGGGGTTCAAGATGCGCCTGACTAGACGGGAGGTGAGGTGCCGTCAATGGGCAGCGCGCCGCCTGCGGTTGAACGCCACGGCGGCGAGGCCCGCCAGCAACAGCGCCAGCGGCCCGTCGCCCCAACGGGACCAGGGCGTCGGCGGAAGCGCGCCGGGCACCTGCGTGTCCAGCGCCGCCATCGTGCCGAAGGGCAGCTCCTGCACCACCCGGCCATGCGCATCGACCACCGCCGTCACGCCGGTATTCGCCACCCGGATCAAGGGCAGCCCCTGCTCGATGGCGCGCAGCCGCGCTTGCGCGAAATGCTGGAACGGGCCGGTGCGGATGCCAAACCAGGCGTCGTTGGTGATCTGGAGTATCCAGTCCGCGCGCTCCGGCATCGCGTTCACCTCGCGCGGGAAGATCGCCTCGTAGCAGATCAGCGGCAGCACCTTGCCGAAGGACCCGAGATCCAGCACCTGCGGCCCAGGTCCGTCCGAATAGGTGTTGCCCGCCTGGGCAGCAAAGGCCTTGAGCCCGAACCAGTCATAGGCCAGGTCGCCGAAGGGGATGTATTCGCCGAAGGGCACCAGATGCGCCTTGTCGTATCGCGCGGTTTCGACCGCAGCGCCTTCCAGCACGCGCAGGCTGTTGTAGAAGCGGTCCCCCTCGGCGCGCTGGATGCCCAGGGCGACCGGCTTGCCGCCCGAGGCGCGCACGACCATCCCCGCCACTTCCGGGGCATATTCCAGCATGTAGGGCACCGAGGTTTCCGGCCAGACCGTCAGATCGGCCGGACTGCCCTTCGCGGTCAGGGTCAGAAGCCGGTCGAGGAATTCGCGCGCCCGCGCGGCCTCCCATTTCATCGACTGCTCGGCATTGGGCTGCACCAGCCGCAGCATGCCCGGTCGCGGGTCGGGCAAGGGCTGGTTCAGCCGCCAGAGGCCGAAACCCAGCGCCGCCGCCAGGATCAGCGCCGACCCCGCCGCGCCCCGCCAGCGCCAGAGGACCGGCAGGGCCGCCGCCAGCAGGGTGACAAGGCTGAGGACCGACGGCCCCCCCAGGGCGGCCAGCTGATCGAGCGGCGTGCCGATCCAGACATGGCCCAGCATCGCCCAGGGAAAGCCGGTCAGGATCACCCCGCGCAGCCATTCCAGCGCGACGAAGGCCACGACGAAACCCAGGGCGGGCCGAGGGAACAGGCGCGCCAGCACAGCCGCAGCGCCCCAGAAAAGGCCAAGGCCCGCGGAAAGCAGCACGACCGCGAACGGCGCCATCCAGCCGGTCGCCGCGATGTCGATCAGAAAAGGCTCGACGATCCAGCTCAGCGCCAGGGCGAAATAGCCCGTCCCGGCGCAAAGCCCGGTCCAGAAGGCCCCGCGCCGATCCACCACCCGTTCCAGCAGCCAGATCAGCACCGCCATCGCGGCCAACGTCGCCCACCAGAACCCCCAGGGCGCCTGCCCCAGCGCGGCCAATGCGCCCAGCCCGAAGGCCAGCGCCCCCCGGCGTTTGCCCGTCAGCCAGTCAATCATGCGTCACGCAGCGCCCTGCACCGGCGCCCGCACCCGCAGCCGCTTGATCCGGCGCGGATCGGCATCGACGATCTCGAACTGGACGCCGCTTTCGTGGCCGATCACCTCGCCCCGCGCCGGCACCCGTCCCGAGCGCAGGAAGACCAGCCCGCCCAGCGTGTCGATCTCCTCATCCTCCTCGCCCGCCCTGAGGGGAATGCCCAGCGCGGCCTCGATCTCCTCCAGGGGCGCGGTGGACTGCGCGAGGATCACGCCGGGCTTCTCCTCTTTCCAGAGCGCGCCCTCGGCCTCGTCATGCTCGTCCTCGATCTCGCCGATGACCGTCTCGATCAGGTCCTCGATGGTGACAAGCCCGTCGACCCCGCCGTATTCGTCGATGACCAGCGCCATGTGGACGCGCTCCTTCTGCATCTTCTGCAGAAGGACGCCGGTCGGCATCGAGGGCGGCGCATAGAGGATCGGGCGCAGAAGCCGCTTCAGGCTGAACCGCCCCGTCGCCCCGAAGCCGTGCTGCAAGGCAAGGTCCTTCAAGAGCACCAGCCCCTGCGGATGGTCGAGCGTGCCCTTGTAGACCGGCACCCGGCTGAAACCGTGCTGGCGGAAGACCTCGACCAGTTCGTCCTTGCCGATGTCCTGCGGCACTGCCACGATCTCGGCCTTGGGAATGGCCACATCGTCCACCCGCATCCTTCGCAGGACATGCAGGCCCGGAGGCGCGGCGGACGTGCCGGGCGCCGCTTCGGTGGCGGTCGCGTCGGACCCGGGGCTGAAGGCGGAAAGGAGCCTGCCGAAAAAGCCGCGCTGGCCTTCCGAGGCGGGTTCATCGGTCTCGTCCGGCGGCGCGCTCTGCGCTGCGGGAGACCCGTCGGTGCTACTGCCCATCGGTCCTTTGTCCAGATACCACCCGTCTCGCGGGCGCGGCCCCTAATATGGGTCAGAAACCCCGAGGCTGGCAAGTATCCGCACCTCCAGCCCCTCCATCAGCGCGGCGTCCTCGTCCTCGACGTGGTCGTAGCCCAGCAGATGCAATACGCCATGCACCAGAAGATGCGTGACATGATCCGCCATCGGCTTGCCCTGCGCCTCCGCCTCGCGCGCGCAGGTCTCCCAGGCAATGGCGATATCACCGAGGGGTTGGGGGTCATCCGCGTCCCCCGCCTCCGGCACCTCCGGCGCCTCGCCCGCAAATTCCGCCCCGCGCTCCTCGGAGGGCCAGCTCAGCACATTGGTGGGCACCGGCTTGCCCCGGAAATCCGCGTTCAGCACGGCGATCCGGGTATCGTCGCAGCCCATCAGGCTGATCGCGAAGCCGTCGACAGGCAGTCCCAGCCCGACGAGAACCCCCCGCCCGGCGCGCTCGGCCAGGGCCTCCAGCCCGAAGCCCTCCCACCGCGCATCCTCGATCACAGTCTCGACCAGTTCCATGCGCCCGGCCTAGCCCGAAGCCCTGACAGGCTCAACCCCCCCCACAAAGCCTTGCTCTTTTCGAAATACTCTGGGGGTTTGGGGGTGAAACCCCCATCGCCCGAGGAGGAGGCGAAGCCCGACGACGAGACAAAAGCCTCGCGCGCCAGCGCTCCGCTCAACAACCGCCCCTCACCCCTGCGCTTCGTCGGCCTCGTAAGCCTCGATGATCCGGCCGACCAGCGGGTGACGCACCACGTCCTTCGAGGTGAAGTAGTTGAAGCTCACGCCCTTCACCCCCTTCAGGATCCGCTCGGCATCCGAAAGCCCCGAAGCCGTGCCGCGCGGCAGGTCGACCTGGGTCCGGTCGCCGGTGATCACCATGCGGCTGCCCTCGCCAAGGCGGGTCAGGAACATCTTCATCTGCATCGTCGTGGCGTTCTGCGCCTCGTCCAGCACGATGAAGGCGTTCGACAGTGTTCGCCCGCGCATGAAGGCCAGCGGCGCGATCTCGATCCGCTTCTCCTGCATCAGCTTTTCCACCTGCTTCGCAGGCAGGAAATCGTTCAGCGCGTCATAGAGCGGCTGCATGTAGGGATCGACCTTCTCCTTCGCATCCCCCGGCAGGAAACCCAGCCGCTCCCCCGCCTCCACCGCCGGGCGGCTGAGGATGATCTTCTCCACCGCGCCCGAGATGAACATGGTCACGCCCACGGCGACGGCGAGATAGGTCTTCCCCGTCCCCGCCGGGCCGATGCCGAAGCCCAGCTCGTGCTGGAAGAGGTTGGCGACATAGGCCTTCTGCGCCTCGGTCCGCGGCTCGATCGGCTTTTTCCGGGTCCGCAGCTCCATCCCGGTCGAGAACAGCTCGATCTGTTCCGCGCTGTCCGCGTCCACAGGGCGGCCCATCCGCATCGCGCCGTCGATATCGCCCGCCGCCACGTTGCGCCCCGATTCCAGCCGGGCGTAAAGCGAGCGCAACACTGCTGCTGCCTGTTCCCGCGCCGTCTTGTCGCCGATCACCGCCAGGCGGTTGCCGCGCCGCAGGATGTGAACCCCCATCTGGTGCTCGATCTGCGCAAGGTTGCGGTCGAATTCGCCGCACAGGTCGATCAGCAATCGGTTGTCGGGAAATTCGAGGACGGTTTCCACGATGTCCTCGGCGGACGGGGGGGTCAGCGCGCTGATGCCCAATGGGCGCTCCTTATGTTAAGGGCCATGACGGAAAGTCTGCAACCGGCCACGTCATCTGGCAAGTGAAACCCGATGACTGCACTAACTGTTGTATGGAAACATGCCATTTTCATGTCGGTTCCCGAAACCTGCCAAAGAAAAAGGCCCCGGACCAGCCGGGGCCTTCCGACGGAAGTCGTCCGTTCAGGTCTTCGGCTTTTGCTTCGCCGGTCCCGACACCCGGTCCGGTCCGGGCGCGCTGTCGGTCTCGTAGGGGCCAAGCACAGTTCCCGGCGGATATTTGCCGTCGCAGACCGGCAGTCCGGTCTTCGGGTCGAAACGCGGCGAGGAATAGCCCTCGACGCCGTCGTCGATAATCCACACCTGGCAGCCGTCCGGGTCATAGGCGATGGCCGCCTGACCGTCGACCAGGCCCGCATTGTCCTCGCCATAATCCTCGGCGGTGGCGATCACCGAATCCGGACCCGAATAGGGCTGCGTGCCCTCGAACACCTCATAGAACGACCGTCCGCAGCCGGAGACACCCGTCGCGACCAGAAGCGCGAGCCCCAGGCGCGTGAACCGCGTGCCGGTGCCCGTCCGAACCAGATCCGTCCTGTCTGCAAGCGTCATCACGGTCAGCCTTTCTTGCAGAGCACTTCGACACGGCGGTTCTTCGCCATGCCCTTCGCCGTCGCATTCGACGCTGCGGGCTGGCTTTCACCCAGGCCCGTGACGCTGTCGACCACCGCGCCGACCGAACGCGCGACATCGGCCACCGCCGCAGCCCGGGCTTCAGAGAGGCCCTGGTTGTAGGCGTCCGAGCCGCGGCTGTCGGTGTGCCCGGTGATCGCATAGGAGAAAGCCGCGGTCTGGCGGAAATACTGCTCCAGCTTCGAGCGCCCGGACGCCGTCAGGGTGGCGCTGGCGGTGGCGAAGTAGGTGTCGGTGCTTTCGGTCAGGCAGCTGACCTGTTTCAGGCAGACGGGCTTGCCGGTCTTCGGGTCGCGGCGCGGCACCATGTAGCCCTCGGTCCCGCCATCGGCCCACCAGTGCTGGCAGCCATCGCGGTCGATCCAGACGCCCCATTCGATCTTGCCCGAGACAGCGGGCTCGTTGCCCTCGGCCTCAGCCGTCGGTGCCAGGGCCAGGCAACCGCCGACCACACAGGCAGCCAGGGCGTGCCGAAGCATGCTCCTCAGATTCATCAATGCCCACACTCCTCGATCTCGACCCGGCCGAGTCATTCCTGGTGTCGGAGGCAATAAAGCAGATCAATTCGGTCAGCGAGAAGGAATTCTTCGGGCAAGCGATCTTTTTGCGGCGATTTTTCGCAGCACACCGACAATCATGCGCTTGAGCAACAGTCCACCGGATCAGCTTGCGGGACCGACCGGCTCTGCCGCGAGCGAATTGGCCGCCGAAGCGGTCACCCGCACCCGCTGAAGCTGGCCTACCCGGCCTTCGGGATGCTCGACATGCACCGCGTGCAGGTGATCGGACTTGCCGACCATCTGTCCGGGCTTCCGTCCCGTCTTTTCGTACAACACCTGCACCTCGCGCCCGACCATCGCCTCCTGCGCCGCGTGTTGCTGGGCGGTGATCAGCCCCTGCAATTCCTGGAGCCTGGCATCCGCCTCCTCGGCTGCGACCGGAGGCTTTTCCGCCGCCGGGGTGCCGGGCCGCGCCGAATACTTGAAACTGAAGGCCGCCCCGAAGCCGACCGCGCGGATCAGGTCAAGCGTCGCCCGGAAATCGGCGTCCGTCTCGCCGGGGAAGCCGACGATGAAGTCCGAGGACAGCAAGATATCGGGCCGCGCGGCACGGATGCGATCCACCAGACGCAGATAGGATTCGGCGGTATGCTTGCGGTTCATCGCCTTCAGGATGCGGTCCGATCCCGACTGCACCGGGAGATGCAGGTAGGGCATCAGTTCGCGCAGATCGCCATGCGCGGCGATCAGGTCGTCGTCCATGTCGTTCGGGTGGCTGGTGGTGTAGCGGATGCGCGCAAGTCCCTCGACCTTGGCCAGTTCCCGTACAAGCCGGGCAAGACCCCAGCTGCCCCCCGGTCCCTCGCCATGGTAGGCGTTGACGTTCTGGCCCAAGAGCGTGATCTCGCGCACCCCCTGCATCACCAGCCCCCGTGCCTCGTCCAGAAGACGCGCGACCGGGCGGCTGACCTCCGCCCCGCGGGTATAGGGCACCACGCAGAAGGCGCAAAACTTGTCGCAGCCCTCCTGAACGGTCAGGAAGGCTGTCGGCCCCCGCAGGGCCTTCCTTTCGGGCAGCAGCGTAAACTTGTCCTCGACCGGGAAGTCGGTGTCCACGACACGCCCGCCGCCTTCCACCATCGCCGGCAGGCGATGATAGGCCTGCGGCCCCACAACAAGGTCCACCACCGGCGACCGGCGCAGGATCTCCTCGCCCTCGGCCTGCGCCACGCAGCCTGCGACGCCGACCTTCATCCCCGGCCTTTCCGCCTTCAGCGCCCGCAGGCGCCCGAGGTCGGAATACAGCTTCTCGGACGCCTTTTCCCGGATATGGCAAGTGTTCAGAAGCACCATGTCGGCCTCTTCCACCACATCGGTCGTGACATAGCCCTTCGCGCCCAGCGCTTCCGCCATGCGCTCGCTGTCATAGACGTTCATCTGGCAGCCGTAGGTCTTGACGAAAAGCTTCTTCACATCGGTCATGCGGGTCGCACCATCAGGGGATGGACCGGGCATCTACACCCATCCGCCCGGACCGGCAACGCCGCGATCAGCCCGCCGCCGTCACCACGCCCGGCCCGTCTCCAGCATACTGCGGCAACCCGTCGTCGATCCGGTAGAACTCCGGCCGCCCCTCGGTGCAGATGTGATAGCCCGGATGCAGGCAGTCCGGCCGGTCGAAGGCCCCGGCGAGCACGGCGTAGCGCGCCTCGCCGTTCGGCTTCCAGAACAGGAGCGTCCCGCAGGTGGCACAGAAGCCCCGCTTCGCAAAACCCGAGGCCGCGAACCAGGTGATGTGCTCGGCGCCCGACAGGTCCAGCGCCACCGCCGCCACGCTGGTCGCAGCGAAATAGAGGCCCGACTGCCTCCGGCACTGCGAGCAGTGGCAGAAGATCACCTCGCGCAGCGGCCCCCTCGTGGTGAACCGCACCTTGCCGCAGAGGCATCCGCCCCTCTCGACCTGATCCATCGCATCCTCCCTGATCCGCCCCCCAGTGTCACCCGGTCCGCGCGGGACAGCCTGTCGCCGCCGACCGATCCCGATGCCTTCGCGACACCTTGCATCGCCGGCCCGGATCGCCGACTCTGCCGCTCGACCCCGACCGGACCCATGATGCGCTATCCCAGCCTTGCCGACCTTCTCGACCGAAAGCGCGCCGATCTGGGCCGCGGCCCGCTGTCGCTGGTCCTGGCCGAGGATAATGTCGCCCTGGACGAAACCCTTGCCCACCAGCAGAAATGCGGCTTCCGCGACGTGGTTCTGCTGGCCCCCGAAGGCGTCATCGTCGCGGCCGGTCTCGAAGATCGAATCCACATCGTCACCCATGACGTCTTCGCCGAAGGCGCGCTGGTCCAGGCGGTGAACGCGGTGATCGCCCGGCTTCCCGGTACCTGGCTGCACTACTGCCACAACGCCGAATTCCTGTTCTTCCCCTTCCGCGAGACGCGCCGAATCCGCGAACTCCTTACCTTCCACGCCGAGGAGCGGCGCGAGGCGATGCTGACCTATGTGATCGATCTCTATGCGGGCGACCTGGACCGGAACCCCGACGGGGTCGCGCTGGACGATGCCTGGCTCGACCGGAAGGGCTATTACGCGCTGGCCCGCAAGGACCCCGCGAACGACTGGCAGCCCAAGGACCGGCAACTCGATTTCTTCGGCGGGTTGCGCTGGCGGTTCGAAGAGCACATCCCCCATGCCCGGCGCCGGATCGACCGCATCTCGCTCTTCCGCGCCAAGCCGGGCTTGAGGCTTTTGCCCGACTTCACGCTCAATGACGAGGAGATGAACACCTATTCCTGCCGCTGGCACCACAATCTGACCGCCGCGGTCTGCTCCTTCCGCACCGCCAAGGCGCTGCGCACCAACCCCGGCTCGCGCCATGCGATCCCGACCTTCCGCTGGCCGAATTCGGTCAGGTTCGACTGGACCAGCCAGCAGTTGATGGATCTTGGCCTGATGGAACCCGGCCAGTGGTTCTGAGGCCTCAGGCCTTGCGCAGGCGGATCACCACATCGACGCGGCTGACCGCCATGCCCGCAGGGACCTGCGGCAGAGCGGCGATCTCCAGCTCTTCCGCCGGGGCGTCGGTCAGCGTGTGGCTGTCTTCCCAATAAAAATGCGGATGGTCATCGGTGCGGGTGTCGAAATAGCTTTTCGAGCCGTCAACCACCACCTCGTTCATCAACCCGGCGTCGCAGAAGGCGCGCAGCGTGTTGTAGACCGTGGCCAGGCTGACCTTCTCGTCCGCGCCCAGGGACAGCGCATACAGACTTTCCGCGGTCACGTGACGGTTCATGCCGTCGCCGACCAGCAGTTCGGCCAGCGCAAGCCGCTGCCGCGTGGGGCGCAGGCCCCCCGCCTTCAACCACTCTGCGCTGCGTTCCGTTCCGGTCAAACGCCCGTCCCCAAGGTCGCCCCTGACGTTGCTTTCCCTGATATAGGGCCGCAAACCCGACTGTTTCAATGCGGAATCGTCCGGATCAGCGGGAAATTGCGGCAAATCCGCGCGCAATCGCCCGCCAGACCAGGAGCGTGACCAGAACAGAACCCACTCCGGCCACCCAGAACGGCAGCACCAGCGCCGTGCCACGGGGAACGACCGCCTCGCCCAGCGACACCACCAGCCCGGACAGGACCAGCCCCAGCGGCATCATCCCCCAGGCCAGAAGCCGGTAAAGACTGTTCACCCGGCCCAGCAGCGCATCCGGGATCAACCGCTGCCGCGTGCTGACCGAGACGACGTTCCAGACGAAGCTGCAGAACTCCATCGCCGCGAAGGCCAGGCCCAGCGTCCAGGCCCCCGGCGCCAGACCCATCGCCAGAAAGCTTGGCCCGGACACCGCTAGCATCGCCTGCATCGTCCGCACCGGCCCCAGCCGTGCTGCGATCCGCTCGCCCAGAAGGCTTCCCAGGATGCCCCCCACCGCGCCTCCCGCCAGAGTCAGGCCATAGACCTGCGCCGAAAGCCCCAGGTTCTCCTGCGCGTGGAGGACCAGCGCGACGGCGATCATGTTTCCGAACAGGTTCCAGAACCCCGTCGTCAGCGCCAGCACCTGCAACAGCGGCACCCCGCGCAGGAAGGCGATCCCCTCGCCCAGCTCGGCCCGCCAGCCCCGCCGGTCCGCCCGCACCGCCCGGAACTGCCCCGCCAGCCCCGCCACCAGCAGCATCGCCAGCCCATAGGCCGCCGCGTTCAGCCCGAAGGCCAAGGGCAGCCAGAGCCCGATCAGGAATGCCCCCAGCGCCGGGCCTATCAACGCATTGGTCAGCAACTCCGCGCTCCAGAGCTGGCCGTTCGCCCGTTCCAGCCTCCCGGGCGGCACCAGTGCAGGCAGCATGGTCTGTGCCGCATTGTCGCGAAAGACCTCGGCGCCGCCCACGACGAAGGCCGCCAGCAGCAGGGACCAGTAGAGAACCGGCGCCGACACCCCCTTCTCCGGCGCGACCCCCAAGGGCAGCGCCACCCACAAGGCCAAAGCCGCCCCCAGGAAGGCCATCGCCCGCAGCGCATCCATCGTCAGGATCAGCCGCCGCCGGTCCACCCGGTCCGTCACCAGCCCGGCGGGCAGTGCCAGCAGGAACCAGGGCAGCCGCAGCGCCACCGGCACCAGCGCGACCAAGAGCGCATCCCGCGTCAGGAGCGAGGCGATCCACGCCCAGGCCACCACCGCCACCCCGTCCGCCAGGTTGGTCATCCCGCTTGCTGTGATGAACCGCTGCAACGCCGTCATGCTCAGCCCCTCAATAGTCCGCCAGACTTGCCAGTCTTCGCCCGCGAATGCTAGGGAGGGTGAAGGGGCAAATGGGGGACCACAAGGGATGGCGTCGTATCCGACCTTCTTCGACAAGGAAGCGCTTCTCGCCTGTTCGCGGGGCGAGCTTTTCGGCCCCGGCAACGCCCAGCTTCCCGCGCCGCCGATGCTGATGATGGACCGGATCACCGACATTTCCGAAGACCGGGGCGAACACGGCAAGGGCCATGTCGTCGCCGAGTTCGACATCACCCCCGACCTCTGGTTCTTCGCCTGCCACTTTCCCGGCAACCCGATCATGCCCGGCTGCCTCGGGTTGGACGGGCTCTGGCAGCTCACCGGCTTCAACCTCGGCTGGCGCGGCTGGCAGGGGCGCGGCTATGCGCTTGGCGTGGGCGAGGTCAAGCTGACCGGCATGGTCCGCCCCGATCGCAAGAAGCTTACCTACAAGGTGGACTTCACCAAGGCGCTCCAGACCCGCCGCCTGACCATGGGCGTCGCCGACGGCATCGTCGAGGCCGACGGCGAGGTGATCTACATCGTCAAGGACATGAAGGTCGCGCTGAGCGAGGCGTGAGGTCAGAAATCGCCATCACAAGGCATTTCGCTCGTGCTAGCGTGCCCCCACGATGGTTGGTTATTTCAGGAAACTCCCAAGGTCGATGTGGCTCGTCTGGATCGCCATCCTGGCCGCCGTCTCAGTCTACATCATGCTGAATGACCAGCCATCGCGGGGCATTGGATTGCTGGTGTTCCTGTCCAGTTTCTATGTCGGCATTCTGCTGGGCAGCCTAGTGGGGCACTTCCTCGGCTTGGCACTTCGACTCTCTGCCCCGGTTTGCGCACGACTGTCTGCGTCATTATCCGCGTTTGGCTTTCTTTTCCTCCCATCACTTGTGGGTACATGGACGAATGCGCACCTGAACACGGGCATCGAAATACCGTCTCTGGTCCTGGTCTTCCTTTGGGCCTGCATCGGTGGGGGAGTTTTTTTTCTCGTCAGGGCGCGAGAAGCCAAAAAGTAACCTCATGGGCATCGACCACCGCCCTCCCCCAACCTCCTTGCCCCCTCACCCCCTCTCCCGTAAACAGGCCTTGAGTTACCAAGGGAGGCCCCATGCGCCGCGTCGTCATCACCGGGATCGGGATCGTCTCGTCCATCGGCAACAATGCCGCCGAGGTGGAGGCCAGCCTCCGCGCCGGGAAATCCGGCATCGTCTTCGCCCCCGACTATGCCGAGCACGGCTTCCGCTGCCGGGTCCACGGCGCGCCGAACATCGTGCTGGAAGACCATATCGACAAGCGCGACCTGCGCTTCATGGGCGACGGCGCGGCCTATACCTTCATCGCCATGGACCAGGCGGTGAAGGACTCCGGCCTCTCGGACTCCGACATCTCCAACGACCGCACCGGGATCATCGTCGGCTCCGGCGGACCCTCCACCAAGTCCTTCTTCAAGGCCCACAACATCGTCCGCGAGACCGGCAGCCCCAAGCGCATCGGCCCCTTCGGCGTGACCAAGGGCATGTCCTCCACCGTCTCGGCCTGCCTCGCCACCCCCTTCAAGATCCGGGGCGTCAACTACTCGATCACCTCCGCCTGCTCCACCTCGGCCCACTGCATCGGCAACGGCACCGAACTGATCCAGATGGGCAAGCAGGACATCGTCTTCGCCGGCGGAGGCGAGGAACTGGACTGGACGCTCTCCTGCCTCTTCGACGCCATGGGCGCCATGTCCTCGAAATACAACGACGCGCCGGAGACCGCCTCCCGCACCTATGACGCCAACCGCGACGGTTTCGTCATCGCGGGCGGCGGCGGCATCGTGGTGCTGGAAGAACTGGAACACGCCCTCGCCCGCGGCGCGAAGATCTACGGCGAAGTCACCGGCTACGGCGCGACTTCCGACGGCTATGACATGGTCGCCCCCTCGGGCGAAGGCGGCGAGCGGGCAATGCGGCTGGCGCTCTCCACCCTGCCGCAGGGCCGCAAGATCGACTACATCAACTCGCACGGCACCTCGACCCAGGTCGGCGACGTGACCGAGGTAGAGGCGATCCGCCGTGTCTTCGGACGCGGCAGCACTCCCCCCATCGCCTCGACCAAGTCGCTGACCGGCCACTGCCTCGGCGGCGCGGGCGTGTGGGAGGCGATCTATTCGCTCCTCATGCTGAACGGCGATTTCATCGCCGCCTCGGCCAATGTCGTCACGCTCGACCCCGCGCTCGACAAGGGCGAGATCGTGACCACGCTCCGCGAAGGGGTGAAGCTCGACTCGGTCCTTTCGAACAGCTTCGGCTTCGGTGGCACCAACGCCACCCTCGTCATGTCCAAATACCTCGGGTAACGCATCATGGCCGAACTGATGAAGGGCAAGCGCGGGCTTGTCATGGGTGTGGCGAACGACCGCTCGATCGCCTGGGGCATCGCCTCGGCACTGGCCGCCGAAGGGGCGGAGCTGGCCTTCAGCTACCAGGGCGAAGCCTTCGGCAAACGGGTGCAGCCCCTTGCCGCCTCGGTCGGGTCGGATTTCCTGATCGACGTCGACGTGACCAACGAAGACAGCCTCGACGCCTGCTTCGGCGAGGTCGGCCGCCGCTGGGGGTCGCTGGATTTTGTGGTCCACGCCATCGCCTTCTCCGACAAGACCGAACTGACCGGCCGCTTCATCAACACCACCAAGGGCAACTTCCTGAATTCGCTGAATATCTCCTGCTTCAGCTTCATCGACGTGGCCCGCCGCGCCGAGCCCCTGATGACCGGGGGCGGCACGCTGATCACCCTGACCTTCCAGGGCTCGAACAAGGTGGTGCCCAATTACAACGTGATGGGCGTCGCCAAGGCGGCGCTGGAATCGGCCACCCGCTACCTGGCGAACGACCTCGGCCCGCAGCGGATCAGGGTCAACGCCATCTCGCCCGGCCCGATGAAGACGCTGGCCGGATCGGCCATCGGCGGCGCGCGGGCCACCTACCGCCACACCGAGGACAACACGCCCTTGCGCTCCAACGCCACGCTGGAAGCGATCGGCGGCACCGCGGTCTGGCTCTGCTCGGACTACGGGGCCTGCACCACCGGCGAGATCGTCCATGTCGACGGCGGCTTCCACGTCCTCGGGATGCCGCAGGCCGACAACCTCTAGCCCCCCGCCCGGAGGGCAGGACCATGACGCCAGAGCCGCGCTATCTCGACGGACCGGCGGATCACGGTCTGACCTTTTCGGTCTGCTCGCTGGTCCGCGATGGCTGGAAATACGACCGCCTGCGCGAGTCCTTCCTGCGTTGCGGCTTCACGCCCGCGACCACCGAATTCCTGGCCGCCGACAACCGCAGCGGCAACCGGCTGGACGGCTATGCCTGGCACAAGGCGCTCTTGCCCGAGGCGCGGGGCCGGTATGTGATCTTCTGCCACGACGACGTGGAACTGATCGAGGAGGGCGCAGCGCATCTTTTGTCCTGCCTCGACGATCTGGACCGCCGCGATCCGTCCTGGCTGCTGGCCGGGGTGGCCGGGGGCCTGTGGCGGGCAAAGGCGCAAGGCGCTCCGCCGCTGGCCTTGCACATCTCGGACCCGTTCGGAAACGACCGCCGCCGCGGCCAGCTTCCCGCCCGGGTCGAGTCGCTGGACGAATGCTTCATCCTGATGCGGCGCGCGCGCCCGGTGCTCAGCTCGCATGACCTGAGCGGGTTCCACTTCTACGGCCCCGACCTCTGCCTTCAGGCGGAACTCTCGGGCGGCAGCGCCTATGCCATCGACTTCCACCTGCGCCACCACGGCAAGGGCGTGCGGGGGCCGGAGTTCCGTGCCGCCCGCCGCGCCTTCATCCGCAAGTATCAGGCCTTCTTTCCCGGCCGGACGCTGCATTGCACGACCGGCTCGATCCTGCTTTCCGGGCAGGACCCGGACCCCGCCTCCGAGGCGGCCAGTCCCGAAGGTCAGACCACCAGCCCGACCCGCCCGCTGGCCCGATAGCCCGTTGCCGGATCGCCGGTCAGGACCAGCATCTGCGCGGCCAGTTCCACCTCCGACGCGTCCCGGAAGATCCCGTCACCCGCCAGGCTCACCCGGTCCAGGTTTCCCACGCTCGCCGCATACAACGGCTGCGTGCGATAGACCGCCCGGCATACCGCTTCCGGCAGGGCGAACTGGCTGGTCAGCAGCGCAGCCTTCCCCGAGACCGCCATCTCGGCGCTGGAGAAGACCTCGAAATGGATATGCGGCCAGCGCCCGTCATAGCAGGCCGGGAAGATGGTGGTGAAGCGCACGCGGCCCGCCGCATCGGTGATCCCCACCCCGCGCAGGTAGTTGCGGTCCCCTGCGGCATAGATCGAATAGATGCCCTCGGCGTCGCAGTGCCAGACATAGACCGCCATCCCGCCCAGGGGCGTGCAGGCCCGCCCGACATCGACCAGCGTGATCTCCAGCGTGACCGGCACGCCCTCGGCCACCGGGGTCAGCCCGCCAATGCTGGTGCGAATGTCCTCGCGGATCACGCCCTCTTCCGTCAGGATGTTGACCACCTGCCCTTCGCGGACATTGGTGCCGTCCGCCGGGAACGGCCCCTCGGTTTCCGCCGGGTTCGCCACGCAGACCGACCCGTCCGCCGCCGTGCCCGTCACCGTCGCCGCCCGGCCCCGCGCGGCCCAGAGCGACAGCGCCGCGCCACCCATCGCCAGCCCCGTCACCAGAACCCGCCGCCGCGTCAGATGCGGCAGATCGGCAGCAAGCCCCTCCGGCCCGTGGTCGTGATGGCTCATGCGCAGGTCTCCTTCGTTCCTGTACCATCATACGGACGGAAGATGACATTCCGTCGCCGGTCCCGGTGGGGCAGCTGCGGAAAGTCCTGACAAACCGTTAAGTCCCACGCGTAACCCGTTGAAATCATGTCAGCGCAGAGACTTGTCCACGCGGACAGAGCGGGACATCAAAGAGGGAGAGCATGGAGCGGGCGGCGGGAATCGAACCCGCGTCTCTAGCTTGGAAGGCTAGGGTCTTACCATTACACAACGCCCGCTCTGATCTCGGTAGGTATTCGGACCTAGTGGGCTCGTCAAGGCGCGACCTTCTGATCAGCGCGCCATCAGGAGTCTTTGAGGGGCTAGAAAAGGGCGGAAAGCAGACTGACGGTGGTGCGGCATAGCGGCGGTAGCATGCTCAGCATATTGTCAAATTCTACGCGACGCTCGACGGTTTGTGAGCTGTGCTGATCCGCAACTAGATCGGTCGATATTGGGCCGCAGTTCGGTCTGGGGCTGCCCGTTGGTGTGAGCAGCCTCTCGCTTCGTTCTCAACCCTCGGCGCATTTGCGGGCGAACGGAACGATGGCATCGTGCATCTGTCGCAGGCCCGGCTGCTCGATCGGGTAGTGCCCGGCATTGTCGAGCATGACTTTGCTCACCGGGACCTTGGCAACCCGGTCGAGGAAGAGATTGCTCAGATGCAGCGGCGTCCAGTTGTCCTCGGCCGGCTGTGTCAGCAGGATCGGGCAAACGTCGAAATCTCCCGGCTCCTGAGCAGGTACATAGTCGGCATAGCTGGCGAGAAAGGCCATCGAAACCCAGTTCCCGGCCGAGGTGCGGTCCGCGTAGAAGGCCCGAAGCGCCCGCCCGTCGTTCACGAGCGCGCGCATCTTGCTGGCGAGGGACATCGGCATCCGCAGCGATCCAAGCCCAATCTTGTTGGCCAGCCGCACCTGCGGCATACCGATCCTGTTCATTAGCTTGTTATGGGCGGTTTCATCGCTGACCTGCGGGATCCGCTGATCGAGGAAGGTCATGCCGACGATCCCCTTGACCTTCCGGTTCAGCGCCGCCGCGTGATAGGTCAGCATGCCGCCCGCGCTGAGGCCGTAGAGCACGATGGGCCGTGGGTCGCGCGCCAGCTCGGCGTCGATGAAATCGCTCGCCGCCGCCACCCAGTCGTCATAGGTCACCGTGACGCCGCGCGCGACCTTGGTGACGCCATAGCCCGGCATGTCGATCGCCACCGTCTCGAACCCGCTCCGGGCGAGCGGCGCGCCGAGAATCGTCGACATCTGGCGACCGTTGGTGCCAACGCCGTGGAACAAGATCACCTTGATCGGGGCGTCCGGATCGCGAAAGCGGTCGAGGTGAATGCTGTGTCCGCGCCAGTCCCACCATTCTTCGGCGGGCATGTCGTCAGGGCCGAGCCGGTATTCCGGCGGCAGGAAGCCCTGAATGGTCCGCCAAGCGGGCTGGGCATCGTATCCTTGGGGGTGATCATTCATCTCGAAACTCCTGGTAAGCGGCGGATAGGGTTGCCTTGGTGCAGAATAAATCCTACATATGTTGGATAATGCACAAAGTCAACATTTGTTGGATTTGGTCCATGACTGACAAAAAACAGAATGAAAACAATCGACAATCCCGTGGTCCAGTTCAGGCGCGGTCGCAAAAGCGAATCGACGCGGCCATTGCCGCCGCCGAAGAACTGCTGGTGGAAGTGGGGCCGGACAAGACATCCATCCCCGAGATCGCCTCTCGGGCTGACGTGCCGCGCACGACGATCTATCAGTACTTTCCGGACAAATACGCGCTGTTCGCGCATATGGCCGAGAGTCAGTATGGACGGATCGCCGACGCCATCGGCGAGGCCACCGCCGGGGCCGAGAACACACATTGGCATGAGCTCGTCGGCATCGTGGTGGAGGCCGTGGCCGCCTTTTACAACGCCAACCAGGTCGCTGCGATCCTGCTGCTCTTGGGTCCTTTCGGGAGCGCGGACGGTGCCGCCCATATCGAGAAAGACAAGCTGCTGGCCGATCTGTTCCGTGCCCGCCTGAAGCTTGGCAGCGAAGGTGGCGGCGATACCGCGCCGCCATTGGACAGGATCACACTGGCCATCCAGATCGCCTTTGCCTGCCTGCGCTGGGGCTACATGCTCGATCGTCGCCTGTCGCCGGCGATCCGCGCCGAGGCGGTTCGGGCCACCATCGCTTATATCACGCCTTTCGTCGAAGACGGCGGGCGCCAATCATGAGTGCCGATCGGCCTTGGATGATCTACGGCGCAAACGGCTACACGGGCGAGCTGGTGGTGCGCGAAGCGGTGCGCCGTGGCCTTCGACCAGTAATCGCAGGGCGCAGCGCGGCCAGGCTGGTTCCTCTGGCGGAGGAGTTGGACCTGCCTTGGCGTGCCTTCGGCGTCGAACAAGCCTCGGACGAGATACGGGACATGGTGGCGGTCCTGAACTGTGCAGGCCCGTTCTCTGCGACCGCAGCACCATTGGTAAACGCCTGTCTCGATGCGCGCGCCCACTACATCGACATTACTGGCGAAATCTCTGTGTTTCAGGCGTGCCACGCGCTCGATGCGCGCGCCCGGGAGGCCGGGGTCGTGCTCTGCCCGGGTGCCGGTTTCGACATCGTGCCGACTGATTGCCTGGCGGCGATGCTGAAGGAACGCCTACCGGGCGCGCGTAGCATCGATCTGGCCTTCTCGTTCGGCACACGGCCAAGTATCGGGACAGCCCGCACCATCATCGAAGCCATCGGCGCCGGTGGGCTGATCCGCCGCGATCACCAACTGACTCCCGTCGCCAACGGCTATCGCATCCGGCGCATCGCCTTTCCCGAAGGAGAACGCTGGACAGTCACGATCCCGTGGGGCGACGTCTATACGGCGGGCATTTCCACGGGCGCACCTGAAGGCATGGTCTATACCGCACTGCCGCTCGCCCTCGCCCTGTTCATCAAGCTCTCCAGCCCCCTGCGCGGCCTCATGGAGACCGGCTGGGCGCAGCGCCGGCTCGATCATGTCGCGAACCGCCTGTTCAGCGGCGGACCGGATACGGAGGCCCGCGCACGGCAACGCACCGAGTTCTGGGGCGAGGCTCTCGATCCCTCGGGAAATCGTGTCGCCGCGACGATATCGGCTCCCAACGTCTATGCCCTGACCGCCGACACGGCCCTGGCAATGACCGTGCATTGCCTGACGCAGACCGGACAGTCGGGATATTTCACGCCGTCGATGTTGCTGGGCGCCGGGTTCATCGCCTCGCGCCCAGGAGTAGAGGTCGCCATTCTCGGCTAAATCCGGAAGATCCTCTTGGCTTTCGGTCGTGGTGCCCGCGTCGGACAGCAGGTTGCTTACTATACCGGTCCAGACTCGACCCGGAATGAAACCAATCTCGCTGCAAGGCTCCGATTTGCACGCGAGACATTCTACGCCGCGGACAAAGGGCGGTAAGCGGACATTCCCATGCAAGTAGCCGTTGTCCGTAATCATCAGCGCTCCGATAGCGAACCCAACGGCACCTCGGCGGCAATGCGGCCGCAGAGCTGACCTGAACCATCTGATGTGCCAGACACGAATCACGAAGTCGGGTTGTGTTTGCGGCCTTCCGGCATCGCCTTTTCGAACAGCCTGTTTTCTGCGCTGCAGCAAAATAACCCAGCCAGAAAATTGTTCATCTGATCCCATGCGGGAAGAAGCCGAACGGGCCGCGTTTTATCGCGTTGAACCTGTTCTGTCCTCTGGCTCCCTTGATGTGTCTCGCGGTCGGAGTGTCGAGCCGAGGCCCTAAGGAAATGCTGGTCCTCAGCTACCTGAGGCATTGAAACAAACTAGCGGTCTGCTCGGCGGGCGGGATCGTCTTGATCGGCGAAACGCAACTGCAGGGCTTGAACAGGGGAAATGCAATGAAACTGACCAGACGCGCACTCTTGGCCACCGGGATTGCCTCGTTTGCCATGCCTCGCATCGCCATTGCCGAAGGCGAAACCATCAAGATCGGCGTCCTGCACTCGCTTTCGGGCACGATGGCGATCTCGGAAACCACGCTGAAAGACACCATGCTGATGCTGATCGAAGCCCAGAACGCCAAGGGCGGGCTTCTGGGCAAGCAGCTTGAGGCGGTTGTGGTCGATCCGGCGTCGGACTGGCCCTTGTTCGCCGAAAAGGCGCGCGAACTGCTCACCGTGTCCAAGGTGGACGTGATGTTTGGCTGCTGGACTTCAGTCAGCCGAAAATCCGTGCTGCCGGTTATTGAGGAGCTGAACGGCCTTCTGTTCTACCCCGTCCAGTATGAGGGCGAGGAAAGCTCGAAGAACGTGTTCTACACCGGTGCAGCACCCAACCAGCAGGCGATCCCGGCGGTGGACTATTACCTGAACGAGCTTGAGGTGAAGAAATTCGCGCTTCTGGGCACCGATTACGTCTATCCGCGCACCACGAACAACATCCTTGAGGCCTACCTGATCTCGAAGGGCATTCCGAAAGAAGACATCTTCGTCAACTACACCCCCTTCGGCCACAGTGACTGGTCCAAGATCGTGGGCGACGTGGTGGCACTGGGGGCCGATGGCAAGAAGGTGGGCGTGATCTCCACCATCAACGGCGATGCCAACATCGGCTTTTACAAGGAACTGGCGGCAGCCGGGGTCACCGCCGACACGGTGCCGGTCGTCGCCTTCTCGGTCGGAGAGGAAGAGCTTTCGGGCCTAGACACCACCAACCTTGCCGGCCATCTGGCCGCCTGGAACTACTTCATGTCAGCAGATACCCCGGAAAACGCGGCCTTCATCGCCGCCTGGAAGGCCTTCATCAAGGACGACAAGCGCGTGACGAACGACCCGATGGAGGCGCATTACATCGGTTTCAACATGTGGGTGAATGCGGTGACGGCCGCCGGCACGACCGAGGTTGATGCGGTCTCGGCCGCAATGATCGGGCAGGAGTTTCCGAACTTGACCGGCGGGATGTCCAAGATGCTGCCGAACCACCACCTGACGAAGCCGGTGCTGATCGGCGAGATCCGCGCCGATGGCCAGTTCGACATCATCAGCCAGACCGAGCCGGTCCCCGGCGATGCCTGGACCGACTACCTGCCGGAATCGGCGGTGCTTGAGGCAGACTGGGCCGAGCTGAAGTGCGGTATGTACAACACCGAGACCAAGACCTGCGTTCAGCTGACCTCGAACTACTGATCTGCCTCGGGCGAGAGGGGGCCCTCCCCCCTCTCGCGTCTTGCCCTGTGCTCGGAAACCCCATGCGCCTGACCGCCCTCCTTGCTGCGGCCCTGTTCTGGCTTGCGCCCGTGCCTGCCCTGGCCGAGGGCGAAGCAGCGGCAATTGTCGCGGCGAACCGCGATCAAATCGAAAAGCCCTCGCGTCAGAGCATTGGACAGGTGGTCACCGCCCTTGCCGCCAGCGGCGATCCTATGGCCGACGACATCCTTGCCGCCTGGGCGGAGAAGCGGCTGGTGGTGCGCAAGGCGGATCAGGCCCTGTTTCTGGCGACACCCGAGGGCGACGGATTCGCTCTGACCGCCCTTGATGGCACCCCTGCAGGGACAGCCGCAAAGGCCGAGTTGACCGCCCTGAAGCCCAATGCCGGGGTGCGCAGCGTCATCTCGTCGGCACTGGTGCAGTTCACGCTGTCCGATCCTGACCCCGCAAAGCGCCGCGCCGCGCTGGACAGCATCGCCCGCGACACATCCCCCGAAACGCTGGCTCCGCTCAGGGCCTCGATCCCGACCGAGGACGACCCGGGCCTGCGGGCACAGAAAGAGCGGCTGGAGCGCATTTTGGCCCTGCGCTTCGACCCCGACAGCGCCGCCCGCGTGGCGGCGATCCGCGCGCTTGGCACCGACACCGCGCTGGACACCCGCGCCGCGCTGAACCCTTTGGTCGCCACTACCCGCATCGCCGCCCTAAAGGCCCCCGGTGGAAACGTCGCCCGCGTGCTGGTCCCCGGCCGCGATCTGACCGAGGCCGAGGCCTATGATCTGCTGGTAGCCGCCAACCTTGCCCCGGCGCGGCTGACTGCCGAAGACCAGCGGGCCGCACTTGTGGCAAACATCGTCGAAGGCAAGGTCGGCGGCGTGCCGGTGGCCGATCTGAACACCGAAGCCGCTCGCGACCGCGCCTATACCGCGCTTGAGGCATCGGGCGCGGTCCCGGTTGCCGCCACCGATGACGAGGCCGCAAAGGTGCTGGCCGCGCACCGGTTCTACGACGTCTTCACCGAGCCCGATCCTGCGGTCACCACCGCCGCCACCGACGCTTTGGCAAAGATCGACCGCAAGGTGGCCGCAATGCAGGCGGTCGATCTGGGGCTCGATGCGCTGTCCCTGGCCGCGATCTACTTCCTTGCCGCTATCGGCCTTGCCATCACCTTCGGCGTCATGGGCGTGATCAACATGGCGCATGGCGAGTTCATCACCATCGGCGCCTATACCGGCTATGTGGTGCAGCTTTTCGTGCCCGATTACACGCTTTCGCTGCTGGTTGCGCTGCCCCTGGCCTTTGCGGTGACCTTCGCGGCCGGTGTGGCGATGGAGCGTCTGGTGATCAGCCATCTTTACAGGCGGCCCCTAGAAACGCTTCTCGCCACCTTCGGCATCTCGATCGCGCTGCAGCAGATACTGAAGAACGTCTTCGGGACGCAAGCCCGCCCGCTGACCGCCCCGGCCTGGCTCGACGGTGCGCTCACCTTCAATGACGTGGTCTCGATCAGCTATATCCGAATCGCGATCTTCCTTCTCGCGCTTCTGTTCCTTCTGTTCTTTCTCTGGCTGATGAAGCGGACCCGGCTTGGGCTGGAGGCGCGCGCCGTGACCCAGAACCCTGCCATGGCGGCCTCGATGGGGATCAACCCGGACCGCATAGCCATGCTGACCTTCGGCCTTGGGTCCGGAATCGCCGGGATCGCGGGTGTCGCCATCGGGCTTTATGCCAAGGTCACCTCGGAAATGGGCGCCGACTACATCGTGCAAAGCTTCATGACCGTGGTCGTGGGCGGGGTCGGCAATGTCTGGGGCACGCTGGCCGGGGCCACGATGATTGGGTCCTTGCAAAAGCTGATCGAGTTCCTGAACCCCTCTAACACCCTTGCGGCGCAGACCTACATGATCCTCTTCATCATCCTTTTCATCCAGTTCCGGCCGCGCGGCATCATCGCGCTGCGCGGGCGAGCGGCGGGGGATTGACATGACCCGATCCTTCCTTGCCCGCACCCCCTCGGTCCTGATCTTCCTTGCCGCTCTTGCCGTTTTCACCCTTGCCATCACGCTTCTCTCCGAAGGCTTCGGCGCGGGGCTGATCTCCACCTCTTTCGTCAAGACGCTGGGCAAGACGCTGTGCCTTTGCCTTGTCGCCCTGGCGATGGATCTGGTCTGGGGTTATGCCGGCATCCTTTCGCTGGGCCACATGGCGTTCTTTGCGCTTGGCGGCTACATGATCGGCATGTGGCTGATGTATGCCCGGACCGAAGAGATCGTGGTCACGGCGCTGGCGCAGGGCGGCCTCCCGGCAACGCCCGAGGAAGTGCAACAGGGCATCGCCACCCAGATCTTCGGCGTCGTCGGCTCGTCCGAGCTGCCTGCGATCTGGACCTTCGCGCACAGCCTGCCCCTGCAGCTGACCCTGGCGCTGTCGGTTCCCGGCCTGCTGGCGTTGGTCTTCGGCTGGCTCGCGTTCCGGGCCCGCGTGACCGGGGTTTACCTCTCGATCCTGACGCAGGCGATGACGCTGGCGCTGGCGCTTTACCTTTTTCAGAACGACAGCGGCTTGCGCGGCAACAACGGGCTCTCCGGCCTGCAGAACCTCCCGGGTCTGACGGATACCTCGCAGGATCTGGTCTCGGTCTGGTTCTTCTGGGCCTCGGCACTGGCGCTTGGGCTTGGCTATCTGGCGCTGGCCTGGGTTGTCTCGGGCAAGTTCGGATCGGTGATCCGTGCCATCCGCGATGACGAGGCGCGGGTGCGCTTCCTTGGCTACCCGGTCGAGGCCTACAAGCTTTTCGTCTTCACCCTGACCGCCCTGGTCGCAACGCTGGCGGGCGTGCTTTACTACCCGCAGGCCGGGATCATCAACCCGGCGGAACTGGCCCCGATCGCCTCGATCTACCTTGCCGTCTGGGTCGCCATCGGCGGACGTGGGCGGCTGTACGGCGCGGTGATCGGTGCGGGTTTCGTGTCGCTGCTCTCAAGCCTTTTCACCTCGGGTCGCCTGCCTGACATCCCCCTCGGCCCCGTCAGCATTGCCTGGGTGGACTGGTGGCTGGTGATCCTCGGGTTCAGCTTCGTTGCGGTCACGCTTCTTGCCCCAAAAGGCATCGGCGGCCTTTTCGACCGCTTCCTGCATATCGGCACCCCCGACCGCAAGGGTGCGCCCCTGGGCCCCGATGACGGCAGCCTGCAGGAACAGGAGGCGCAGGAATGACCGCGCTTCTTGAGGTTTCCGGCGTCTCTGTTTCTTTCGACGGCTTCCGCGCCATCAACAACCTGTCCTTCTCGATCGGCCCCGCCGAGCTGCGCGCCATCATCGGCCCGAACGGCGCCGGCAAGACCACTTTCATGGATATCATCACCGGCAAGACCCGGCCCGACAGCGGCACCGTCACTTTCGGCCCCCGGTCGATCTCGCTTCTGGGTCTGAACGAGGCCCGCATCGCCCGCGAAGGCATCGGTCGCAAGTTCCAGCGTCCGACCGTGTTCGAGGATCAGACCGTCGAGGCCAACCTGATCCTCGCGCTGAAGGCCGCGCGCAGCCCGTGGAAGGTGCTGTTCTGGTCGCCGAAACCCGCCGACCTGGCCCGTGTTCGCGCGCTGGCCAATGAGGTGGGCCTCAGCGGCCATCTGCAGCGCAAATCGGGCGAGCTGTCCCACGGCCAGAAGCAATGGCTGGAGATTGCGATGCTTCTGGCGCAGGAACCCCGGCTCTTGCTGGTGGACGAACCGGTCGCCGGCATGACCCCGGCCGAGCGCGCGCAGACCACCGACCTTCTGGTCAATCTGGCGCAAGACCGCGCCGTCGTCGTGGTGGAGCATGACATGGATTTCGTCCGCCGCCTGGACTGCCGGGTGACAGTGCTGCATGAGGGCGCGGTTCTGGCGGAAGGCAGCCTCGACCATGTCACCCGCGACCCGCAGGTGGTCAGCGTCTATCTGGGGCGCGGGTGATGCTGGAAACCACCGGCCTCACCTTGCACTACGGCGGCAGCCAGATCCTGCACGGCATCGATTTCGCCGCGAAGACCGGCGAAATCACCTGCATTCTCGGCCCGAACGGGGTGGGCAAGACCTCCTTTCTCAAGGCCCTGGCCGGCACGCACCCCCGGTCCGGCGGCCAGATCGTGCTGAACGGCGAAAGCCTGCCCCCGGTCCGCGCGCAAGACATGGCCCGGCGCGGCCTTGCCGTCGTCCCGCAGGGCCGGATGATCTTTCCCCTGCTGTCGGTGCGCGAAAACTTGCACACTGCCTTTGCCGTCCTGCCAAAGGCCGAGCACCGGATTCCGGATGAGATTTTCGGTTATTTCCCGATCCTGCGGGATTTCCTGCACCGGCGCGGCGGCGATCTTTCCGGCGGGCAGCAACAGCAACTGGCCATTGCCCGCGCGCTGATCATGCGGCCAAGGGCGCTGCTGCTGGACGAGCCGACCGAAGGCATCCAGCCCAACATCATCCAGGAGATCGGCGAGGTCTTGAAGGCGCTGAAAGCCCGGGGCGACATGGCGATCGTGCTGGTCGAGCAGTTTTTCGAGTTCGCCTACCAACTGGCCGACCAGATCTATGTCATGCGCCGCGGCGCGGTCTCGGCCTCGGGCCGGACCGGCGAATTCGACAAGGCCGCGCTCAGGGCTGCGGTTTCGGTCTAGCGCAGGTTACGCGTTTCCATATGGCCTGCTGCATCATTGCCAAGCCCTTCTCGGCAAATCCGAATGTCCGCAAAGGGCCGTGGCTTGCTACTTCAAGCGTATTGCCAAACGAGGCACGGATCGTGGGTAAGCTGCTCCATCACGACGGTCACAGACCGACACTAGCACGATTCTGCCGTCATCGTTGTAAAGCGGATGGGCGGGTTCGGGACCGGAATGGTCGTCAGGCCAACCCGGTAAAGCACCATGTCCAGCGCGCGACGCGCCTGCACTTCCGGCGCTTGGTCGAGGACCACATCCATCCGTCCGTCACTCAGGGCTGCGGCGCTCCAAGCGTTGAACTCGTGGCCGACGAAGAATATCGCCTTGCCCCTGGAATGGGACTCCAAGACGGGCCCGATCAGCGAGTTGTGGCCGCCGGAGTTGTAGAAGCCCACGATGTCATCCCGCTCTTGCAGGCAGTCAGCGAGCAGGGAAGCGCCATAGGGTCCGTCATCGCGTCCGAACATCAGGCGTTCAAACTGCAGGTCCGGTGAAGGGTGGGCATCAACATAGTCGCTAAACCCTCGAATACGCTCGCGATGAGCCTCGAACTGATTGCCGGGACAAAGGACGACCACTGAGCCCTTCGCCCGGCACATGCGCCAAATGTACATGGCCGCAGTGCGACCCGCACTGTAGTTGTCGATGCCGACATAATCGAGTTCGGTGCCAAAGGTCCGCGTCACGATCTGGATGATGTAGGTTCCGGTCGCGCGCACCTCGGCCAGGGCCGCGCGGACAAGATGATGGTCGGGACCTACAACGATCAGTCCTGCACGCTGCACCCCCGAGCCAGAGATGCGCCTGGCGAAAAGCATGGGGTCGTCGGTCAGGACGGTGCGGTGCAAGGCGACGCGCGAATCCAGGCTCTGCGCGATCTTTTCAAACTCGTGGACCAGCCGGGCGAAGAACGTGGTTTCGGGCCGTGCGATGATGAATTCGACACGCACCACACCACGGTGGACCTCGGGAAGACGCCGGTCCCATCCCAGCCTTACCGCGGCGTTGATCACGCGCTCGGTCTTGTCCTTCTGCACGCCCCCCCGACCGTTCAGTACCCGCTCTACCGTCGCCAGGCTGACGCCGGCATCCTGGGCTATCATCGCGAATGTCGGTCGGCGCATCGTCCTCTTCCCTCGGCCCGGTAGCGATCACCCGTAGCCGACAATTTTGAGGCGATCACGTCAAGTTCGACGTGCGACAACACGTCGCGCCTTGTAACCAGCGGAAAAACAACTGCTTTAAGTCGGCGTCTCTCGTCGGCAACAAAAGTTGCAAATCCTTGATTCCTGCACTTCGGCTGTGCACCATGAAGTTGCGTCGGGTGAATGCTCCCGGCGTGCGGGGAGGAGACCGCCCATTGCCCTAAACGCAGAATCACTCGGAAAGGTCTTCTTTCCGGCAACGATGGGCTGTGCGCAACAGGAGGAAAGACATGAACTTCAAGACAGGGATTGCAGGGTTGGCGCTTTCGACGGCGCTGGCGCTCGGCGGAATCGCCCGCGCTGATGATAAGGACCACGACTGGTCGAGCATCGACATCCTGATGCTGCACTGGTCGCAAGCCTCCAACCCGTTCTTCGAGGCGGTGAACAACGGCGGCAAGGACGCTGCTGCGCAACAGGGCATCACGCTCGACATCCAGTATGGCGAGGAGGATCCGGTCAACGAAACAACCATCCTGGAAACCGCCATCGCCAACAAGGTCGACGCCATCGTGGTCGGCATCGCCGACGACAACGCCTACGACGAGGTGTTGTGCCGGGCCGCAGCAGCCGGGATCGTGGTCCTGACGATCAACATCGACGACAGCAAGGGCGCCGACGGCGGCATTTGCCGCATGGCCTTCATGGGCCAGGATTTCGTCGAGTCAGGCTACAACCTGGGTAAGCGCATGATCGCCGAAGCCGGCATCAAGGAAGGCGATCTGGTCTTCACGCCGGTCGAAGCGCCCGAGGGCACCTACGCCGTCCTGCGTCACGAGGGCGTCCAGAAGGCACTGGATGAGGTCGGAGCGAAGTCGGAGGTTCTGGGCACCGGCAACGACCATGGCCAGGCCCTGAACCTGATGACGCAGTATCTGATCGGCCACCCTGACGTGAAGGCGATCATCGGCCTCGGCCAGACGCCGACCAGCCAGGCGGTTCAGGCGGCCAAGGATGCCGGTCTGACCGTGGCTATCGGCGGGTTCGACATTTCGGAATCGATCCTGAAGGACATCGAGAATGGCGACATGATCGCAGCGGTCGACCAGCAGCCCTATTCGCAGGGCTTCTACGGTGTGACGCAGGCGGCACTGGCGGTCAAATACGGACTGTACCCCTCCGAAATGAACACCGGCGGCGCAGGTCTGGTCGACAAGACCAACTACAAGGCTGCGGTGGAATGGGCCGGCGTGGTGCGCTGAACACGCTGACACGACGAAGGGGGCCGGAAATGGCCCCCTCCATTGCAGGGCAAAGGCCCTGGCAAGAGCGACAATTCCGAGGAAGGACCCGGCGATGGCCACGGCACAATCCGATCACATCCGCGCAGCGATCCAGCAACGCAATCGGCGCAGCAGAAGTTCGCGCATAGTCGATTGGGTACGCACCAAACCGGAAGGCGGCATAGCCGTCCTGTTCCTGGCGGTGCAGTTGGTGGTGATCGCCGTCTCGCTGGCCAATCCCAGCTTTCGCTATCTCGATGCCGCGAATATCGCGGTCACGCTAAAGGCGATTGCGCCGTTGGGTGTCATGGCGCTTGGCGTCTCGATCCTGATGATCGCCGGAGAATTCGATCTTTCAGTGGGCGCGCTCTACTCTTTCTGCTCGATCGTCGCCGCGACCCTGACCATGACCTGGGGCGGTGACAGTGGCGCAGATGTTCCCTCTGCCATCGCGCCCTTCGCCGGGCTCGCCGTCGGGCTTCTAATCGGCGCGCTGGCCGGCGTGCTGCACGCTGTCATCACCTTGCGGTTCAATATCCCCAGCTTCATCACCACGCTTGGCGCGATGCTGATGTGGAAGGGGGCCACGCTGTTGTATCACGGCGCGCAATCCCTGCGCTTCAAGCCGTCGGAACCCTTCAATACGCTGTTCAACAGCTCGATCGGCGTCGTTCACGCTTCGATGATCTGGTTCCTGCTGCTGGCGGTCGCCTTCTATTTCCTTCTCCATCATCACCGGCTGGGCAACCACTTCTTTGCCGTTGGCGGCAACAGGAATGCAGCCGTCGCAATTGGTGTGAACCCGGTGCGCACCAAGATCATTGCCTTCGGCATCTGTGGTTTCATGGCGGCGTTTTCCGGTATCCTGGCCGGCACGCGAGTTATGTCGATCCAGCCAGGCGGCGGTCTGGGGCTTGAACTGCAAGCTATCGCCGCCTGCGTCATCGGTGGCGCAGCGCTGAATGGAGGCCGCGGCTCGATTCTGGGCGTCGTCTTGGGCACCGCGCTGATGTACACGATTCAGGATCTTCTCCTGCTTCTGCGCGCACCCGGCTTCTACTTCGACATGTTCGTTGGTGGGCTGATCGTGATCTCGGTCATCACCAACATGGCCATCCGGCGGAAAGGCTGATCCGAAATGAGCGACCTTCAAATCATCGAACCGGAAGAAAAGCCGATCAAGGGGCTGCGCCCTACCGAGACCCCGCTGCTGGAGATGCGCAACATTACCAAGCGATACGGCGCCTTCGTCGCGCTCAACTCGATGAACTTCTACATCGGTCGCAACGAGGTCGTGGGGCTTCTGGGTGACAACGGCGCGGGCAAGTCGACGCTGGTCAAGATGATGTCGGGGATCAACCCGCCGACCTCGGGCGAGATTCTGGCCAATGGCAAGCCGGTGAACTTCAACAGCCGCGCCGATTCCGAGGCGGCGGGGATCGAGACGATCTATCAGGACATTGCGCTGGTCGACCAGATGTCGATCACCCGCAACATCTTTCTCGGCCGCGAGATCACCAATGCCTTCGGCTTCATGGATCACAAGGCGATGGAGGACAAGGCGATCGACATCCTCGGCTCAGCCGTCCAGATCTCGGGGATCGAAGATCCCGACAAGGAGGTGGGCTTCCTGTCGGGCGGGCAGAAGCAGGCGGTCGCCATTGCCCGCGCGGTCTACTTCAAGCGCAATATCCTGTTGCTGGACGAACCCACCTCGGCCCTGTCGGTGCGTGAGACCGAACACCTTCTGGCCTATGTGCGCGATCTGAAAAACCAGGGCACGTCCTCGGTCCTGGTCACGCACAATCTCTATCACGCCTTCCAGGTCTGCGACCGCTTCGTGGTGATGAGCCATGGCGCCAAGGTCTACGAGGCTCGCAAGGAAGACACGTCGATCGAGGAAGTCACCTACCACGTGATCAGGACCTGACGGGTCCCGAGGTTCACCGAACGAAGAACGGAGTTTGCGACATGGCCCTTGCAGGGACCGTATTCTATCCGCCTGCGCAGCGCCGCCTGCGACTGGGTATCGTCGGCGGCGGGCGTGGCGCGCTGGTCGGCCAGTGGCACTGGACCGGCGCGCGACTGTCCAACCGCTGGGACCTGGTAGCCGGGGCGCTGTCCTCCGACCCGGCGACGGCTGCCGCTTCGGGCCGCGACTGGATGCTGCCCGAGGACCGCATCTATGCAGATTATCGCGAGATGGCACGGGCCGAGGCCGCCCGCCCGGACGGAATCGAGGCGGTGGTGATCTGCACGCCGAACTGGTCGCACCGGGCCATTGCGGAAGCCTTCATGGACCAGGGTATCGACATCATCTGCGACAAGCCGATGACCATCTCGCGCGAGGATTGCGTCGCGCTGGAACAACGGCAGCGCGAGACGGGCCTCGTCTTCGCGCTAACCTACCCCTATCCCTATCATCCGATGGCGCGGCAGGCCGCCGAGATGGTGAAGGTCGGCGCCATCGGCACGGTGCGGCAAGCCCAGGTCGAATATGCGCAGGACTGGGCGACCGAGCCGGACGATCCGAACTCGCGCAGCCTGGCCTGGCGGCGCGACCCTGCGAAGATCGGCCGCGCCTCGGCGACGGGCGACATCGGGACCCATGCCTTCCAGATGCTGGAATTCGTCGCCGGCCAGAAGGTCGTGCGCTTGCGCGCCGACTTCCATGTCTGTGGCGCGCCCAAGGCGATGGAGGACACCGCCTTCCTGTCGCTGAAGCTGGCGAACGGCGCGCCCGCCGCGATGTGGATCACCCAGGCCGCGCCCGGCAACTACTGCGCCCTGCGCGTCCGCGTCTATGGCGACAAGGGCGGGCTGCACTGGGATCAGGAATTCCCCGAAACCCTGCGCTACACACCCCTGAACGCCCCGGAACAGATCATTGTGCGCGGGCATGGTGCAGGCATGGCGGCGCCGGCCGAACGTATGGTCCTGCTGCCGCGCGGGCACGGGGAATCCCTCTCGGATGCCTGGGGCAACCTCTACCGCGAGATCGCGATTGCCGTCGCTGCCCGCCGCAATGGCGAGACGGTGCCCGAGGGGCTGCTCTGCCTGCCCGATATCCACACCGGGGCGCGGGGCGCCCGCTTCGTAAATTCAGCCGCTGACAGCCACGAGGCGGGCAGCGTCTGGGTCGACCTGAACTGAGGGACGCATCATGCGCATCGCACTTGACCCCTTCATGCACCGCCACCTGAGCCTGGAAGAGCTGCCCCGCAAGGTGCGCGAGCTGGGCTATGACTGGATCGAGCTTTCGCCCCGCGCCGACTTTCTGGAATGGTTCAAGGCGCCCCGCGTCTTTCCTGACCGGATCAGGACATTCAAGGCGGCGCTGGCCGCCGAGAACGTGAAGATCGCCAGCCTGCTTCCGATGTATCGCTGGGCCTCCAACGACGAGGCCGAGCGGCAGGCCGCCGTGCGCCACTGGAAACGCGCCATCGAGATCTGCGTCGAGATGGAGATCGACACGATGAACTCGGAATTCGGGCGCGGACCGCACCCCGATAAGGGATCCTGCTATTGCTGCCACACCGGCAGCATGATCGAGACCTGCGAGGATGCCTGGTGGCGCAGCATGGAAGAACTGGTGCCGATCCTGGAGCGGGAGGGCATCACTCTTCACATCGAGCCGCATCCCGAGGACTGGGTCGAGACGCTGCAACCCGCGGTGGACATCATCCGCACGGTGAACAGTCCCCGCGTCAGGTTCCTGTATTGCGCCCCGCATACCTTCTACTTCGGCGACGACACCAGGGCGATGATCCGCGAATGTGCCGATGTGCTGGCCCATGTGCATGTGGGCGACACCTTCAATCACAAGGCCAGCTCGGGCCTGCGCTATATCCTTAACCCGCCCGGCACCCAGGCGCGCGTGCACCAGCACCTGGACATCGGCCAGGGCGAGGTGCCTTGGGACGATTTCTTCGGCACGCTGGCAGAGGTGGGCTTTGACGGGATCATGACCGCCTGTGTCTTCGCCTGGGAGGACAGGGCCGACCAGTCCTCGGCCTTCATGCGCACCGAAATGCAGCGCTTCATCGACAGATACTGGACCTGAGGAGGCTCTCATGGACGACCTGCAATACGGAACCCGGAACAAGCGCGGCGACTGGACCCCGAACGAGCCGCTGAGCATCGCGCCGATCTACCGCCTACCCTGGAAGGCGCGCGACATCCTCGGCTTTCTGAAGGGTTACTTCCTGCCCTGGAACCTGTCGTTCATGGTGCTGGCCGCGATCTACTGGTTCTTCCTGACCCCCTCGGTCGAGACGACCCGGTCGCTTGCGCCTGGCTGGATCCTCTACCTGTTCCTGCGCAACTCGGCGGCGGTGCTGATCTTCTTCGGCGCGATGGAACTGCGGCTCTACGTCCAGCGCCGGCAGGGGAACCAGTTCAAGTACAACCATCGCTGGCCAAAGGAACACCCCTCCGACGTGTTCATGTTCAAGAGCCAGACCATCGACGGCATCATCCGCACCTTCGCGACCGGCGTCCCGATCTGGACGGCCTACGAGGTGCTGATCCTGTGGTGCTACGCCAACGGCATCGGCGCCTGGTCGACCTTCGAGGCGCATCCGGTCTGGTTCACCGCGCTCTGGCTTCTGGTGCCGATCTGGCACGAGGGGCATTTCTACCTGATCCACCGGCCGCTGCACTTGCCGTTCTTCTACAAGCACATCCACTCGATCCACCACAACTCGGTCAATCCCAGCCCCTGGTCGTCGCTGTCGATGCACCCGGTCGAGCAGCTTCTCTTCTTCTCCAGCTCGCTCCTCTACCTGGTCGTGCCCGCCCATCCGCTGTTCGCACTCTACCACCTGCAACTGTCCGGTCTCGGCTCGATCGTCGGGCATATCGGCTTCGACAAGATCGCCCTCGGGGACGAGAAGCTGATGGATACTCACACCTATAACCACTACCTCCACCACAAGTATTTCGAGGTGAACTACGGCGACGGAACCGTGCCCTTCGACAAGATCTTCGGCACCTACCATGACGGCACCGCCGCCTCGGATGCCGTGCTGGACCGCCGGATGAAGCGGCGCCGCGAAAAGATGGCCGCTCGCTCGGGTTGACGGCAAGCGACCACCTTGTGCCGGGCCGCTTCCTCCCTCCCGTCGGCCCGGCACCCCCCTTCCAACCCAGAAACGAATGAAGAGAATACCGATGGCCCGCACCAACCGCGACTATGCCCTGCTTGGACGGGACGCCAGGCTCGCCGAGGAGATCGGGCTCGTGTCGGCAGCCTGGTATCACACCGAGATTCCGCGAAAGTTGATGAAGGATCTGATGCAGCGTGGCGACCTTCCTGCCATCCGCGATACGATCATCCTGTTCGCCACCATGATCGGATCGGCCGCCGCAGGCATCTGGCTGTGGCCGTCCTGGTGGTCGGCACCCTTCTGGGCGATCTACGGCGTGCTCTATGCCTCGGCGATGGATTCGCGCTGGCACGAATGCGGGCACGGCACGGCCTTCCGCACCCGCTGGATGAACGATGCCCTCTACCAGATCGCCTGCTTCTGCATGTTGCGCAACCCGGTGGTCTGGCGCTGGAGCCACGCCCGGCATCACACCGACACCATCATCGTGGGTCATGATCCTGAAATCATCGCCATGCGCCCCGCCGTCGTGGCGCGGCTGATCCTGAACTTCTTCGGCCTGTTCGAGCTTTGGGGCAACGGCAAGGCCACGCTCCAGCTGATCTTCGGCCATATGCCCGAAACCACCTGCTCCTTCGTGCCCGCCAGCGAACAGCCGAAGGCCTTCCGCATCGCGCGCATCTGGGGTTTGATCTATCTGTCCACCGCCGCCCTCGCCGTCTGGCTCGGCTCGATCCTGCCCTTCATGGTGATCGGAATGCCCATCCTGTTTGGCAGCTGGCACATGGTCATGACCGGCTACATGCAGCATCTGGGCCTTGCCGAGAATGTGCTGGACCACCGGCTGAACAGCCGCACCGTCTACATCAACCCGGTCAGCCGGTTCATCTACTGGAACATGAACTACCACGTCGAACACCACATGTTCCCGATGGTGCCCTATCACGCCCTGCCGCGCCTGCATGCGCTGATCCGGCATGACCTGCCGCCTGCGCATCCGTCGATCCTGTCGGCCTATGCCGAGATCATCCCCACGCTCGCCAGGCAGTTCCGCAATCCCGACTGGTTCGTGAAGCGGCAGTTGCCCGCCACCGCCAAGCCCTACCGGCCCGAGTTCCACGGCGACCTCGAACCCGGCCAGCCGACACCGGGTATCGGCGGCTATCCGCTTCCGCATGCCGCCGAATAGCCCGACACGACACTTCTAGACTGGAGCCCAGATGCCCTGGATCACCGCCTGTTCCACCGATGACATCGAGACCGAAGACCTGATGCGCTTCGACCATGCCGGCCGCAGCTTCGCGATCTATCGCAGTCCGGATGACGAATTTTTCTGCACCGACGGCCATTGCACCCACGAGCGGGTCCACCTCGCCGACGGGCTGGTGATGGACTATGTCGTCGAGTGCCCCAAGCACAACGGCCAGTTCGACTATCGCACCGGCGAGGCCGTGCGGGCCCCGGTCTGCGTCAATCTCGCCACCTTCCAGACCCGGGTCGAGGACGGCCAGGTCCAGATATTCATTCCCTGAAGGAGCCCGGACATGGTCCACAAGAACACCCGCCCCACCGTCCATGACATGCGCCAGATGAAAGCGCGCGGCGAGAAGATCGCGATGCTCTATGTCACGACGTCAGAGGAAGCGGCGGCGGCGGCGCAGGCCGGGATCCACATGCTGTCGATCGAGGCCCGCTTCTTTTCACCCGCAATGCGAGAGGCCGCCGGCAACTGCTTCGTCCAGATCGGCTTGCCCTACGGGCCGAACGGGACACTGGTCACCGCCGATGACTACCTGCGCGCGGCCTATCATTTCATGGCGATGGGTGGTGACAGCTTCTATTGTGCTGCCGCCTTCGACATCCAGAAGACCCTTTGTGACAACCATGTCCCGATCGTGGCGCATGTGGGCATGAACCCCAACATCGTCACCTGGACAGGTTGGCGCGCGGTCGGCAAGACGTCGACCGAAGCGCGACGCGTCTGGGACCAGATCAAGCGGCTGGAGGAAATCGGGGCGTTTGCCGCAGAACTGGAATGCGTGCCGGACCGCCTGGGGGCTTTCATCAGCGCAAACACGCCCATGCTGATGCTGGGCATGGGCGCCGGTCCGGGCGCGGATGCGCAATACCTGTTCGCCGAGGATGTGCTGGGCTGCACGGACGGGCACAAACCGCGCCACGCCAAGACCTATCGAAACTTCGCCGCCGAGTATGCGCGCCTTCAGAGCGAACGTATCGATGCGTTCAAGGAGTTCGCTGCAGACGTGATGTCCGGTGGTTATCCGCAGCGACAGCACACCGTTGCCATGGACGATATAGAGTTCGAGGACTTCAGGGCGACCCTCGGACTCTGACCGATTTCGTTACCTGCCGCCTGGGCTCCAGTCGCCAAAGTCAGAACATGACGGCTGCGGCGAGAACGACGGCGGAGAGGAAGGTCTTCGCGTGCCTGGGATGCAAGGACGTATCCGCCGGTCTTTCGATACGTCCCGTAACCAGTCCGCAACGACGACATTCGTCTCCGCGCCTTCTGAGGCCGACCCTCCATCATCCGTGCAAAGACACCTTTGAGCCCTACCGCCTCCAGCGACTATAGAGCGTCTTCGGCGACCCATTCTTTTGGGGGTATCATGCCACAGCAGGTTATTGCGATTGGTAAAGATTATGCCACTTAGAACATGCCCCTCGTCGACATGGAGCTTGTCGTGGATCTTGGGGAAGAAGGACTGAAGGCGGCGCGTCTTTTCGTCCGTCAACCAGAAAAGACTGCTATCGGTCAGTCTCGGTGCCCAAACCACATCGCCTGGGCACAAGCAATGGCTCCTGACCCTAACCAAGATCGCTGGTGCGCCAGGGAGCGAACCAAATGACATCGGCGGTGGGGCTATGGAATGTCTGCGAGCGGATAGCCCCATGCGCCTTCCCAACCGCAGGCTTTCGCTGCGCAGAAGGCGGCATATTGGAGAACCTCTTCCGGAGTATCTCCGCGCAGTCTCGCCACAAGGTAGCCAGCGATGAAGGCATCGCCTGCGCCCATGGTGTCGACCACCGTGGCGGGCACAATTGGCTGTTCGATGCGGGTCTGACCATTGGCCCAGACTGCCCCCTTGTCGCCGCGCGTCACGCAGACGGTGTCCGGTCCAAGGTCAAGGACCCGCGCGATCAGCTCCGACACTGCCGCATCGGCCAGGCCTGCTCCTGACAGGAAAGCCGTCGAGACATGCGGGCAAACCTGCGCCAGATAGGCCGGGTCGTGCAAAGTGGAGAAGTCGAACGACACCCCGCGCGCGGCGGCACGTATGCGGGGCAGTTCCGGTTCGAGATAGCTGAAGCAGCTGGAATGGACATGGCCCTTCGCCGCAATCAGCGCGAGGTCATCCTCGTCCATGGAACTGCCGTTTCAACAGTTTCCGTCGAAGTCGTTCCAATCCGACGGCGGCATGCGCGGCGCGCAAATGCTCTACATCCACCGTGAGACGGGTCCCGACACCTAGAACGCCGGGGGGCTGATGGCCCAGAGGATCACAGCCTCGACCGCGCCGGGGTTGCGGTAGCGGTGCGGTTCGGTTGAAGCAAAAGAGCAGCTGTCGCCAGTGTGGAGGTGAAAGTGGCGGTCGCCGACCCAAAGCTCCATCTCGCCCGCCATCACAAAGCCGACCTCGTCGCCCTTGTGGCTGTAGGCTTCCTTCGCGCCGCTGCCCGGAGGCAGACGGCAGAGGATCATCTCGACCTGGGCCGAAAGCTTGGGAGTCAGAAGTTCGTCGACGATGCCCGTGTCATAGTCGATCCGCAGGCGGTTGCGGGCGCGCACGACGTAGCCGCGCTCTTCCGCCGGAGGCTCGCCAGGACCGGAAAAGAACCATTGCACGGTCACGTCAAGGCTCGCCGCCAGCGCCACCAGTGCCGGGATCGACGGTTGGGCCAGGTCGCGCTCGATTTGGCTGATATAGCCGGGCGACAGGCGGCTCTTGGCGGCCAGATCGGCCAGGGTCATGCCGCGCCGCTTGCGCAAGCCGCGGATTCGGTCCCCAAGGATTGCGGCGGGGCTGTCGTCTTGTGGCACGCCTAGGCTCCGGTTCGGTCCTGGATATCTAGCGCCCCGCCGCTGGACGAAACAAGGACCGCCCGTCGATCCAGGCAGAAAAATTTGCCGAAAGTAAATAATCGTCTTGATTCTTTACTTTCAGAAATTTCATATGCCGAAAACTACAGTTCCCTGGAGGAGATATGTCTGGCATCGTTCAGTTCAAAGCTGCCGAGCGCCGCTTCGACGCCTATGGCGAAGGCGGGCAGATCGCGCGCCTTGTCGGGCCCGAGATCAGCTCCTCGATGGGGGCGGGAATCGCGAAGTTCGACGGCTGTTCCATCGCCTGGACGGTGCTTTATGACGAGCTGATCGTGACCTTGGAGGGCAATTTCCGCCTGTGCGTCGGCGAGACGGTCTATGATTGCGAGCCCGGCGATGTCCTCTGGGTGCCGGCCAATACGCCTTTGCGCTACGAAGGCGAGGGGGCGACGGTCTTCTATGCGCTCTCGCCGGTCGATTGGCGGGCAAGGGCGGGGCTGTAGGATGCTGTTCTCGCCGCTGACCATCCGGGGAAAGGTGATCCGCAACCGGATTCTGTCGACCGGGCATGACACAACCCTGCCGACGGATGGCACGGTGAACGAAGCGCTGATCGCCTATCATCGGGCGCGTGCCAAGGGGGGCGTCGGGCTGATCGTCACCCAGGTGGCGGGGGTGCATGAGACGGCGCGCTATACCTCGCACCTGCTGATGGCGACGGAAGACTCCTGCATCCCGGGCTTTCGCGCGTTGGCCGAGGCCGTCCATGCCGAGGGCGCGGTGATCATCAGCCAGCTGTTCCATCCGGGACGCGAGATCATGGAAAGCGCGGACGGGCTGTTGGCGGTGGCCTGGGCACCCTCGGTCGTGCCGAACGAGCGCTTTCACGTCATGCCACGTGAACTGGACGAGGGCATGATCGCCGAGATCGTGGCGGGCTATGCGGCCTCGGCCGCACGGCTGGCCAAGGCGGGGTTTGACGGGGTCGAATATGTGGCCTCGCATGGCTATCTCCCCGCGCAGTTCCTGAACCCCCGCGTCAATCTGCGGACCGATGCTTGGGGGCGGGACCGGACGAGGTTCCTGCGCGATTGTCTGCAGGCGATGCGGGCGGCTGTGCCGGAGAGCTTCATCATCGGCATGCGGATTTCGGCCGACGAGCGTGAAGAGGCGGGGCTGCAAGCCGACGAGGTCGACACTGCCTGCAAAACGCTTGAGCCCTATGTGGACTACCTGAATGTCACCCTCGGCACCTCGGCCACGCTGGGGGGCGCAGTGCATATCGCCCCGCCGATGGCTTTCGCCGCGGGCTATCTGGCCGAGGCTTCGGCACGGCTGAAGTGGGCCGTGGGTGTTCCGGTCTTTGTGGCAGGTCGGATCAATCAGCCGCAGGTGGCCGAGGCGATCCTCGCGGCGGGACAGGCCGACATGTGCGGCATGACCCGCGCACTGATCGCCGACCCGGAAATGCCCATGAAAGCGCAGGCCGGGCGGCTGGACGACATCCGTGCCTGCATTGGCTGCAACCAGGCCTGCATCGGGCACTTCCACCGCGGCCTGCCGATATCCTGCATCCAGCACCCCGAAACCGGGCGAGAGCTGAGGTTCGGCACCCTGTCCCCGGCGGTTCGGCGCAAGAAGGTCATGGTGGTCGGCGGAGGCCCCGCTGGCATGAAAGCGGCGGCGGTCGCGGCGGCACGCGGCCATGAAGTGACGCTGTACGAGGCCGAGGCGCAGCTGGGAGGCCAGGCGCGTCTGGCGCAACTTCTGCCAAGGCGCGCCGAGTTCGGCGGCATCGTCACCAACCTCTCGCGCGAGATGGAGCTGGCGCAGGTCCGGGTGAAACGCGGCATCCGCGTGACCCGCGAGACGGTGGCGGCAGAGGCCCCCGATGTCGTGATCCTCGCCACCGGCGCCGTGCCTTACGTGCCAGAGCTGCCCGAGGACGGCTCGGTGCAAATGCTGACGGCCTGGGGGGTGCTGCAAGGCGCCAAGACCGGGCGGCGCGTGCTGGTCGCCGATTGGCGCGCCGACTGGATCGGACCGGGCATCGCCGAGGCGCTGGTTCAGCAGGGCTGCAGCGTGACGCTTGCCCTGACCGCGCCGATGCTGGGCGGCCAGCTGCCGCTTTACGTCCGAGACGACATCGCCGCCCGCCTGCATGGCCTGGGCGTCACGGTCACGCCCTACGCAAGGCTTTACGGCGCGGCGGGGGGGATGGTCTACCTGCAGCACACTTCCAGCGGTGCCGCCATCGAGGTCGAGGCGGAAACGGTGGTGATGTGCCTCGGCCACCGCCCGGCCGATGACCTGCGCGCGCAGGTTGCCGACCTGGCCGAGGTGCTGACCATCGGCGACGCCATGGCTCCACGCACCGCCGAAGAAGCGGTCTACGACGGGTTGAAGGCCGCCGCCACACTCTGAAATCATGAGACAGCGTCATTGTATCATGCGGATTGACCGCATTGCCCTGACGCAGCTTCGCGCGGAAAATCCTGCCCAGACCACGAGAACCGGGGGTGCTTCCCCCTTTGTCCGAAGGCAGGATCATGAGCAGCGCCCAATTGAATGTCACCGTCGCCGGCCCGGTCATGGAAGTCTCCATGAACCGCCCGCCGGTCAATGCGATCAACCTCTCGCTCAGCCGCGAGATGTATGCTGCCTTCCGACGGCTGAATGACGACGCGGAGTTGCGGGTCGGCCTCCTTTCCAGCGCGGGGAATGCGAAGAACATCTTCTCGGCCGGTTGGGACCTGAAGGCCTTCGCGGCGGGGGAAAGCCGGGACGACGAAAACGGCTTTGACCTCGGCCCGGGGGGCCTTGGTGGGTTGCCGGAGTTTTTTGACCTTTACAAGCCGGTCGTCGTGGCCTTGGCGGGCGGTGCCATCGGCGGGGGCTTCGAACTGGCCTTGGGCGGCGATGTGATCGTCTGCGCCGAGGATGCGTATTTCTGGCTGCCCGAGATGAAGCGCGGTTTCCTGCCCGACGGCGGCGCGATCCAGAAGCTGCACCACCGCATCCCCTACAACGTGACGATGGACCTGATCCTGACAGGGCGGAAAATGTATGCCGAAGAGGCGAAGCATTGGGGCCTTGTGCGCGACGTGGTGCCGGTGGACCGCCTGATCGACCATGCCCGCGAGATCGCCGGAATGATCGCCGAAGGCGCGCCGATGGTGGCCCCGGCGCTGAAGGAATACATGCGGAAATATGCCCATGCCTCGGTCGAAGCCAGTCATGCAGCAACCCGCCGCGCCTGGGTCGGCAAAAGCGACATGCCGCATTACGAACGCATGATCCAATCCGATGACTTCACCGAAGGCTCCGTCGCCTTCACTGAGAAGCGTGCGCCGGAGTTCAAGGGATGAGCCGCCTTGTCCCGATGTTCGAGGCGCGCTCCATGGTCGTCGTGGGGGCCTCGGACCGCGAAGGGTCTTTCGGGGCCCGGCTGGCGCAAGCGACCTTGTCGGCAGGGTTCAAAGGCCAAGTCAGCTTCGTGAACCCGCGGGGCGGCGAGATCACGGGCCTGCCCGCGCTGCCCTCGCTGTCCGACCTGGACCACGCCCCGGACGTGGCGGTGCTGGGCGTCGGCGGGGCCAACCTGGAACGCGCTTTGCTAGGTGCCATCGACAAGGGCGCGAAATCGGCGGTGATCTTTGATGCCTGCCACGGGGACGGCTTGCTGGACCGCCTGAAATCCATCGCGGCAGAGGCCCGGATTCCGGTCTGCGGCGGCTCTGGCATGGGCTTCATCAACACAAGGTCGCGGGCCGTGGCAAGCTTCTATGATGCCGGCCATCTGAAACCCGGAGGTATCTCCCTGATTGCCCACTCCGGCAGCGTCTTCACGGTCCTGGGCATGAACGACCCGCGCTTTCGCTTCGACCTCATGGTCTCGCCGGGGCAGGAAATCGGCGCCACGATCGACGAATACATCGCCCATGCGGCGGGGCGGGCGACGACCAAGGCCATCGCCGTCTTCATGGAATCCGCCCGCAACCCGCAGGGCCTGATCGACGCGCTGAAGCTGGCGCGGGCGAAAGGCGTGCCGGTGGTGATCTGCAAGGTCGGCAGGACCGAGGAAAGTGCCCGGCTGGCGCGGTCCCATACCGGGGCTCTGGTGGGGTCGAACGCGGCCTATGCGGCGGTGTTCGAGGAGTGTGGGGCCATCGCGGTCGACACGGTGGACGAGCTGATGAACACCGCCCTGTTGTGCGCCTCGGGGCGCAAGCCAGGGCCGGGCGGGGTCGGCCTCGTCACCGACAGCGGCGGCTTGCGCGAAATGCAGGTCGACCTTGGCAGCGAGACGCAGACGCCCCTGGCGCGCCTGTCACCCGCGACCTTGACCGCCCTGCGCGCGGCTCTGCCGCCCGAACTGGAGCCTTCGAACCCGCAGGACTGCGCCGCCGACCTGACCGACGAATTTCCCAAGGTCTTCGAACGCGGGCTGAAGGTGCTTGCCGATGCGCCGGAGGTCTCGATGCTGGGGCTGGAGGCCGATTTCCGAGACGATTACGTCTATGAGCCAGGCCTTCTGGACCTTGCGAAGTCGCTGCCCACCCTGACCACCAAGCCCTGTTTTGTCTATTCCAGCTTCTGCCTTGCCCATAACCGGCGGCTTGCGGATGAGTTGGCGGACCTTGAGGTTCCCTATCTGAACGGCGCGACCACGATGATGACGGCGGTGCGCAAGGTGCAGGCCTGGGCCGATGCGCCCCAGTGGGAGGCGCCCGAGGTTGCGCCTTGGCCCGGCCAACTGCGCGCAAAACTGGACGAATTCGCCAGCCTTGAACTGTTGTGCGGCTTCGGCATGGCCACCGTGCAAAGTGTAGTTTGCCAGACGGCGGCGGCGGTTGCTGAAGCGGCCAGCACCCTGGGCTTCCCGCTGGTCCTGAAAACGGCCGAGGGCATCGACCACAAAAGCGATAGTGGCGGGGTGATCCTGAACCTCCGCGACATGGCCGGGCTCACGACCGCCTATGCCGACCTCTCGCGCCGTCTTGGGCCAAGTGTGATCGTTCAAACCATGGTCGAAAGGGGCATCGAGCTGACCTTCGGCTGCGTCATGGACCCGGATTTCGGGCCCTTGGTCATGGTCTCGCCGGGCGGTACGCTGGTCGAGCTTTTCGACGAACGCCAATGCGCCCGCGCGCCGTTTGGTGACGCTCAGGCCGAAGCTATGATCAGGCGGCTGAGGGTCTCCCGGCTGATCGACGGCGTTCGAGGCGATGCGCCCCGCGACATGGCGGCAGCTGCCCGCTCGCTTGCGGCTTTCTCACAGGCCTGCGCCGCACTGCGGAGCCGAGTCACCGAGATCGACGTCAACCCCGTCGTCGTCACCGCCTCGGGCGCCATTGCTGTCGACGCGCTGATCGTCACGAAGGAGGCGTAAAGTGCAAGTCGCCATCGTCGGTTGCGGCGTGATCGGCGCCGGTTGGGCCGCGCGCTTTCTCTTGAACGGCCACGACGTCCGCGCATGGGATCCGGCTCCCGAGGCCGAAACCCGTTTGCAAGCGGTGCTACAGAAGGCCCGCGCCAGCCTACCGGGCCTTTACGATCGCGCCTTGCCGCCGTCCGGCCAACTGCGATTCTGCGCGACCCTGGCCGAAGCGGTCCAGGGTGCCGATTGGGTTCAGGAAAGCGCCCCGGAGCGGTTGACGATCAAGCAGTCGCTCTTTGCCGGTATCGAGCCGCACATGACCGAGGGCGCGATCCTCGCCTCCTCGACCTCCAACATCATCCCGAGCAAGCTTCAGGCGCTCTGCCACCATCCCGAACGTCTGATCGTCGCCCATCCCTTCAACCCGGTCTACCTCGTGCCCCTGGTCGAGATTGTGGGGACCGACGTCACACCTTCCGAATTGCCCCTGCGCGCCGCCGAGATCATGCGCGGCATCGGCATGCATCCCCTTGTGATGGCGCGAGAAATCGAAGGCTTCATTGGCAACCGCCTGCAAGAGGCGATCTGGCGCGAGACGCTCTGGATGGTCAAGGACGGCATAGCCACGACCGCCCAGATCGACGAGGCGATCCTCTACGGCTTTGGCCTGCGCATGGCGCAGATGGGCCAGTTCGAGACCTATCGCCTATCCGGCGGCGAGGCCGGGATGGCGCATTTTCTGGCGCAGTTCGGCCCGACCCTGGCTGATCCGCTCACCCATCTGACCGACGTGCCTGCGCTGGATGCCAAGCTGATCGGCCGGATCACCACCCAGTCCGACGCGCAATCCGGCGGCCGAACGATTGCTCAGATGGAGCAGGCACGGGATCAAAACCTCGTCGCCCTGATCCGCGCCTTGAAGCCGCGACAGGCCGGCGCGGGCGCCGCCGTCAGGGCGCATGAGGTCAGATTGTCCCTTCCGCAAGACACCAATCTGCCTGTAACGGCGCGGCGGGTTATCCCCTCCACCTGGATCGACGCGAATGGCCATATGAACGAGGCTCATTATGTCGAGGTCGCCTCAAACGCCTCCGATACCCTGACGGAGCGCTGCGGCGTGACAGCGGAGTATATCGCGGGCGGCCACAGCCACTTCACCGCCGAAACCCATGTCCGCTATCTGGCCGAGTTGCTCGCTGGCGAAGAGATAACGGTTCGCACGCAGGTTTTGCATGGAAAGGGCAAGAAGACCCACCTGTTCCACCGCTTCATGAAGACCGATGGCACGCTTGCCGCGACGGTCGAGGTGATGATCCTGCATGTGGATTTGGCGACCCGCAGAGTCTGCGCGCCCCTGCCGCATGTCGCCAAGGCGCTTGAAACGTTGGAGCTTGCCCACGCCGCCTATCCCCCGCCGGATGGAGCCGGGCGGGCGATCGGCAAGGCCTGGACGGTCGCGAGCCAGTCGGCGAAAACCTCGGCGGCCGGCGAAAGCGCCCGGTCGTCGCGATGGACAAGATAGACGCCGCCCTGGACCTCGACCTTCTCGGGCAGGACCTCGACCAGCTGCCCTGCCTGCACGAACCCGGTCGCCGTGCCGATCCAGCCCAAAGCGACACCACCCCCGGCAAGGGCCGATTGCATCATCATCAAGTGGTTGTCATAGAGCGGCCCGGGGAGAGTCCTCGGTCGCTCGACCCCAAAATGATCGAACCACTGCTCCCAGTCATACCAGGCCTTGTCATCGGCCCTGGCGTGCAGAAGCTGCTGGCCCAAAAGGTCGGCAGCCCCCCGGATCGGCGCCGAGCGTGCAAGGTAGGTCGGGCTTGCGACTGGAACGATGGTCTCGCTGAACAGAAGCCGCGCGCTGCAGCCCTCCCAATCGCCCTTTCCGAAGCGGATCGAGAGGTCGATTTCACCCGACAGCGGGGGCAGGCCCTGATAGGCGGTGACCATGTTCACCACGATATCGGGCCGCAGGGCGTGGAAGTCCTTCAGCTTCGGCAGAAGCCAGAAGTTGGCATAGGCGAGGTTGCACGAGACCGTCAGCACATCGCCCCTCACGCGCTGCAACGCCTCCCCCTCCGCTCCGATCAGGTTCAACCCCGAGACCAGGGCAGCGACATAGCGCCGCCCCACCTCGGTCAGGGTCACCGGCCTGCTGCCGCGTTCGAACAGCCGGGTCGAGAGCATGGCCTCGGTCTCACCCACCAAATGACTGACAGCGGATTGCGTGATGTTCAACTCTGCTGCGGCTTTGGAGAAACTACCAAGCCGCGCTGTGGCCTCGATCGCCAACATCGCCCGAAGCGGCGGGATGTGCTTCCAGTATCTCATGAGCAGGATTCATAGGTGATCGGAAACGGTCGTCCAATCGAATTCTGGCAGGGCCACCAAATCCTGTCTGCAATCAAGCGACGCTTGCAGAGGCGGACACCCTCTCGCCCGAAGCCCGGCGACTGCTGACCACCAGTGAAAGACTGTCCGTCGCATCCTCCCGCGGGGCCTTCAGGTGGGCATTCGGAGCCGCACCGTTCGTCAAGACGGCACGCAATTGACCACAGCGGCGACTCGGCCAAAAGAGGAAAACCAGCATCCGACGAGGGCAGGGAGCCGACGGTCGCGAGCGAGCAATGGCCGTCCGCCATCGGTGGACGAGCAAGAGGTCACGGTGCGCTGGCGCGTCACGTCAGGGGTTGCAGTCCGAACTGTCCGGCTTGGGCGCGGGCGGCGGCGGCGAATTCGCTCCGGAACAGGCCCGTGACGGGACTGGGCACCCTGCCTGCGCGCCAGAAGATACCCACGGTCCTCAGGCATGCGGGATCACGCAGCGGGCGGGTGGTCAGCGAAGCGGCGAGGCTGACCGTTGCCAGCGCGGGCAAGAGAGTAATGCCCATCCCGGCGCTGACCATCGCGAGCAAGGACGTCACGTTGCGCACCGAAAAGCGGGCGTCGCGGGCAAGTCGCTGAAATTCCGGAGCGGGTAGCGCACGGGTGGCTTCGTTGATGATCAAAGGATGGCCTGTCAGGTCGGACCAGTCGAGAACGGCGCCCTTGTCCGCGAGCTGGCTGTCGGTTCGGCACACGAGTTTGAAGGGGTCGCAGAAGATCGGCTCACACTCCAGACCGGGCACATCCGGGGCGGTTCCGGCAATGCCAAGGTCAACCTGTCCGGTTTCGACCAAGAGACGCACGTCGGTGCTGTCGGTATCAACGAGATCAATGTCGAGATCGGGCCGCCCCTGAAGGAACCCTTGCAGGAACGGTGGCAAGAGCATCGTGGCGACCGAGGGGACCGAAGCGATGCGCAGTCGCCCGCTCCGCGCCTTTGACTGCGCCTCGATCCGTTCCATCGCACGGTCGTAGTCGCGCAACAGGACGACGGATTGATTGTAAAGAAACTTGCCCATCTCGGTCAGGCTGGATTTTCGGTCGGTCTCAAACAGAGGGCAACCAAGACGGTCTTCGATCTGCTTCAGCGTCATCGACAGCGCCGAGGGGGTCCGGAAGAGCTTTTCCGAAGCATCCTTGATGTTGCCGTGATCGGCGACCTCGACAAAGGCACGCAGGGCTTCCAGCCGGATCATCTTCAATCTCACTGATGTTTTTCTCAGAAATACTGTGTTGCGCTGAAATGCGCAAATGATGCTTCTGGGCGAAAAGGCGAGAGGACTGCCATGCAGATGACATTGGACGAGGTGGAGAGACTGGCGTTTCGGCTGCTTACCGATTGCGGAGCGAGCGAGACCCAAGCGGTGTCCGTCGCGCGGTCAATCCGGGCGGCGGAGCGCGACGGGATGCGGTCGCATGGGCTGCTCTATCTGCCGATCTATGGAGAGCATCTGCGTTGCGGCAAGGTCGATGGTCAGGCCCAGCCTCAGGTCCAGCGGTCGCGGGCGAGCGCTGTCGTGGTGGATGCAGCGAATGGTTTTGCCCATCCGGCCATTGATATGGGCCTGCCAACGCTGGTCGATGCCGCACGGGACCGGGGCATTGCGGCGATGACCGTGCGGCGGTCGTACAACTGCGGGCTTCTGGGCCACCATGCCGAGCGCCTGGCCCAGGCCGGGCTGATCGGATTGTGCTTCACCCACGCCCCTGCCTCGATCTCGCCTGTTGGCGGAAAGGTTCCCGTTATCGGGACCAACCCTTTCGCCATGGGCGTGCCTGACGGGCGCGGCGGGGCGCGGTTCGTGATCGACCAGTCTGCAAGTGTGGTCGCCAAGTCGGAAGTGCTGCTAAAGGCACGCAAGGGCGAACCGATCCCCGAAGGCTGGGCGCTGGATGCCGAGGGTCAGCCCACGACCGACGCTGAAGCCGCGCTCAAGGGCTCCATGCTGCCGGCGGGTGGCGTGAAAGGCTTTGGCATGGGGTTGATGGTCGAGGTTCTCGCTTCGGTCTTGGCTGGGGCCGTCGCAAGCCGCGAGGCGAGCCCGTTTTCCGGCCCGGCAGGGGGGCCGCCTGCAACAGGTCAATGCTTCATCGCGATCGAGCCGGGGGCCTTTGCCACGGGTTTTGTCGAGCGGATCGAGGGACTGGCCGAAGCGATCGCCGGGCAGGACGGAGCGCGGTTGCCGGGACAGCGACGGATGGCGGCACGGGCAAGGACAGAAACTTCGGGTGTCGAAGTGGACGAGGGGCTGATGGCGCGCGTTCGATTTCAGAAAAGCTGAAATCAATGTAATCCGTTATCATTTGATTGAAATCGAAGGAAAGAAGAACCTTCAACGAGATTGCCGCGCAAGACGGCGTCGCGCCACTGGAGGTATGCAATGACTGGAACAAAACGCTTGACTGCCCTTGCCGCGCTTATGGCTTCGGGCATGGCCATGGCCCAACCTGCCGGAGCGGGCGATTGTGGCTCGGCCGAGAATGTCACCATCGCCGAGATGACCTGGCTGTCCGCCGCTGCGCTGGCGCATGTGACTCAGAAGATCCTTGCGGCCGGCTATGGGTGCGACACCGAACTGGTTCCGGGCGACACGGTGCCAACTGCGACCTCGATGCTGACCCGTTCAACGCCGAGCATCGCGCCGGAGCTTTGGGTATCGACCGTTCAGGCGCAGTGGGACGAAATGCAGGCCAAGGGCAACGTCTACAAGGCGTCCGATATCTTCTCCGGCGGGGGTCAGGACGGTCTCTGGGTGCCGGACTACGTTCTGGAACAGCATCCCGAGATCAAGACGATCGAGGATCTTGCCGCAAACTGGGCGGTCTTCGAGGACAGCCAGAACCCAGGCAAGGGGCGGCTTTACAACGGTCCGCCCGGCTGGGCGAGCGAGGTGATCATCACCAACTACTACAAGGCGCTGAAGCTTGAGGACTCGTTCGAGCTGTTCTCGCCGGGATCGGGCGAAAACCTGAAGGCGTCGATCGCGCGGGCCGTCGCGCAGAACAAGCCCTGGGTGGGCTACTACTGGGGGCCGTCGGACGTTGTCGGCAAATTCAAGCTGGTCCGTCTGGGAATGCCCGAAAGTGACCGTGAAAAGTTCACCTGCCTGACGGACATCAACTGTGCCGATCCTCAGGTGACCGGATGGGCGGCGGGCGAAGTGGCCGTGGCCGTGGTGTCCGATCTGAAGGACAAGGCGCCGGACGTGGCGGAGTTTCTGTCGAAGATGCAGGTCCCGAACGACGAGATCAGCGCGGTCCTGGCCTGGGGCGACGACAACGGCGCGACGGCGGAAGAGGTCGCGACGCATTTCCTGAAGAACAACGAGGCGATCTGGACCGCATGGGTCCCGGCGGACGTGGCCGAGAAGGTCAGGGCAAGCCTCAACTGACACGAACCGTTGCCCGCCCCTCCCCTGGGGCGGCAACGCAATCTCAAGGATCAGCTCCATGACCTCTGGCTTCCCCGAAATCTGGGATACCCGCGCTTTCGGCCGTGCCCTTGACAGCGCCTTCAACGGTATCGTCGCTGAGTGGGGCGAGACGCTGGAGCTGATCTTTCTTCCCGTCCTGCGTTTCATCAGCGGGCTTGAGCACGGGCTTCAGTTTCTTCCCTGGTGGGTGGTGGTCATGGTCTTCTGCCTGGCCACCTGGGCTGCTGCACGGCGCTGGCAGCCGGTGGTGGCGGTGGCGGTCCTTCTGATCCTGCTTGGCCTCCTGGGCATCTGGAACGAGGCGATGGCGACGGTTGCACTGATGCTCGCCGCCACGATCCTCTCGGTGCTGATCGGCCTTCCCACCGGCATTGCCATGGCACGGTCGGACCGGTTCCGGCGCGGGATGCTGCCTGTGCTCGACATCATGCAGACCATGCCGATCTTCGTATACCTGATCCCCTTCGTGATGCTGTTCGGCCCCGGCAAGATCCCGGCCCTTCTTGCCACCATCGTCTTTGCCATCCCTCCGGTGATCCGACTCACCGACCTTGGCGTCCGGCAGGTCGATCCCGAGATCGTCGAGGCGAGCCGGGCCTTCGGCGCCTCTTCGCGGCAACAGCTCTGGACGGTCGAAGTGCCCCTGGCAATGCCGACGATCATGGCGGGCGTGAACCAGACAACGATGATGGCGCTCTCCATGGTGGTAATCGCCTCGATGATCGGGGCCGGTGGTCTTGGCTATCAGGTGTTGCAGGGCATTCAGCGGCTTGAGGTCAGCCGGGGCCTGATCGCGGGTCTGGGGATCGTCCTGCTGGCGATCATCTTCGACCGCATGGCACAATCCTACGGCCGCCGTGTGCAGGCCAATCTGCACCGGGAGGCCAAATGATGCGACCCGTCAAGATCCGCGTCGAATCGGTGTCGAAGGTCTTTGGTCGTGACCCGAAGGGTGCTCTGGCCAAGGTGAACGCCGGTATGGACAAGGCCAGTCTGCTGCAGGAAACCGAGCATGTGCTGGGTCTGCACCAGATCAACCTCGAGATTGCCGCTGGCGAAACCTTTGTCATCATGGGTCTGTCGGGCTCGGGCAAGAGCACGCTGATCCGCCATTTCAACCGCCTGATCGAGCCGACAGGCGGGCGCATCCTCTATGATGGCGAGGATATTCTCGGCTATGACGAAACCCGTCTGCGCGGCTTCCGGCGGCGCAAGGTGGCGATGGTCTTCCAGCGTTTCGCCCTGCTGCCGCATCGGACCGTGATCGAAAACGTCATGTATGGCCTTGTGCTGGACGGAATAGCGAAGGCAGCGGCACAGGAGCGGGCCGAGGCGCAGATTGCGCTGGTCGGGCTCTCGGGCTTCGAGTCCAGCTATCCCGCGCAGCTTTCCGGCGGAATGCAGCAGCGCGTCGGTCTGGCGCGTGCCTTGGCCACGGATGCCGAGGTCCTGCTCATGGACGAAGCTTTCTCCGCCCTGGATCCGCTGATCCGGCACGACATGCAGATGCAGCTGAAAGAACTTCAGGGGCGGCTGGGCAAGACCATCGTCTTCATCACCCACGACCTCGACGAGGCGCTGCTTCTGGGCGACCATATCGTTATCCTGAAGGACGGGACCGTGCGGCAGGTCGGCACCGGCGCCGACATCCTGCGTGCGCCTGCCGATGACTATGTCGCGCGCTTTGTTCGCGACGTGAACCGGGCGCGCATTCTGCTCTGCGGCGCCTTCGCCGATGCCGGGTTGATCCCGGCTCCGGGCGCGCCGGAGATAGCCGCCGAAGCGACGCTGGAAGCCGCCTTCGGCGCCTTTGCGGATGGCGTGGAAAGCATCGCTGTGCGCGGGGCCGATGGGCAGATCGCCGGTGCCTTGACACCTCGGAAAGTAATGGAAGCCTTGGCGCGGGCCTGACCGCAGCCGGAACAGGACGAAACCATGGGACTTGAGACGCGGAACTACATCGCCGGGGCCTGGCAGGGCGGAACGATGCAGATTGAAAACCGCAGTCCTTCGGACGTAGCGGATGTGATCGGCCAGTTTGTCCAGGGCTCTGCAGCGGATGTGGACGAGGCGGTCGCTGCGGCCCGGTCGGCGCAGCCGAAGTGGTGGGCGGCAGGTATCCAGAAGCGCCACGATGTCCTGATGCTGATCGGCACCGAACTGATGGCCCGCGCTGCCGAGATCGGCGCGCTCCTGTCGCGCGAGGAAGGCAAGCCGCTGGTCGAAGGCAAGGGCGAGGTCTACCGCGCCGGGCAGTTCTTCACCTGGTTTGCCGCCGAAGCGTTGCGCTTGCAGGGCGATCAGGCCGAAAGCGTGCGCCCGGGGGTAGAGATCGAGGTGCGCCGGGAACCGGCTGGTGTCGTGGCTCTGGTGACGCCGTGGAATTTCCCGATGGCGACGCCGGCCTGGAAGATCGCTCCCGCCCTCGCCTTTGGCAACGCGGTCGTCTGGAAGCCGGCCAATCTGACCCCGGCCTCGGCCGTCGCCCTGGCCGAGATCATTTCCCGCGCCGGACTGCCCGCGGGCGCCTTCAACCTCGTCATGGGGCCTGGTCGCGACGTGGGGGATCATCTGGTTGGTCATGCCGATATTGATGCGATCAGCTTCACCGGCTCGGTGGGGGTCGGGAGGGACATTGCCTCACGCGCCCTTGGAAACCGCGCCAAGCTACAGATGGAAATGGGGTCCAAGAACCCCATGCTGATCATGGACGACTGCGACCTCGATCTTGCGGTCTCCCATGCCGCCAACGCGGCCTTTGGCGGGACCGGGCAGAAATGCACGGCTGCCTCGCGGCTGATCGTCCACAGGAAAGTCCTGGACACGTTCACCGAGCGGCTCGTAAAGGCCGCCGAAGCGCTGCGTGTCGGGCATGCCCTGGCTGAGGGGACGCAGATTGGTCCCGTGGTGAGCGAGGGCCAACTGAACGCCAACCTCGATTGGATAGCGCGTGGGACCACAGAGGGTGCAGAGCTTCTGACCGGCGGCGTGCGGCTGGACCGGCCGACCGAGGGGTATTTCATGGCCCCTGCCGTCTTTTCCCGAACCCGGAACGACATGACGCTGAACCGCGAGGAAATGTTCGCACCGATCACCTGCATTATCCCGGCCGACAGTTACGCCGAGGCGCTCACCCTCGCCAATGACACGCCCTTCGGATTGACGGCAGGCATCATGACCCGCAGCCTGGCCCGCGCCGCACATTTCCGGGCCAACATGCGGTCGGGTTGTGTCATGGTGAACCTGCCGACGGCAGGCACGGATTATCACGTGCCGTTCGGCGGTCGGGGTATGTCGTCCTTCGGCCCGCGGGAGCAGGGGCGCTACGCCGCCGAGTTCTTCACCACGGTCAAGACCGCCTACATGGCGGCGGGGGAGCCGGAATGACCTACCTGATCGACGGGCTTCAGTATTCCAACTGGTCCGAACGCATCTTCCGCCAGCTGCGGGCGGGCGGGGTGGACGCGGTGCATGTCACGCTGGTCTACCACGAGAACTTCCGCGAAACGGTCGCGGTGGTCGAACGCTGGAACCGCTGGTTCGAACGCTGGCCAGAGCTGATCTTTCAAGCCTTTACTGCCGATGACCTTGCCCTTGCCAAGGCCACCGGGCGGACGGCAATCTTCTTCGGCGCGCAGAACCCCAGTTGCATCGAGGACGATATCGGTCTGGTCCAGGTGCTGCACCGGCTTGGCCTGCGCTTCATGCAGTTGAGCTACAACAACCAGTCGCTCCTCGCCTCCGGCTGCTACGAGGCTGAAGACACGGGCCTGACCCGCATGGGACGCGAGGTGGTGACCGAAATGAACCGTGTCGGGATGGTCGTGGACATGAGCCACTCCGGTGAGCGCTCGACGCTGGCGGCGGTGGAGCATTCCGCGCGGCCGATTGCGGTGACGCACGCCAATCCGGCCTCCTGGCATCCGGCGCGGCGCAACAAGTCCGATGCGGTGATCAGCGCCCTGGCGGAAACCGGCGGGATGCTGGGCTTTTCGCTGTACCCCCATCACCTGAACGGCGGCAGCGCCTGCGAGCTGTCCGATTATTGCACCATGATCGCGCGGACCGCCGAACGGTTCGGCACCGAGTTCCTTGGCATCGGCACCGACCTTTGTCAGGACCAGCCCGACAGCGTGGTCGAATGGATGCGCACCGGGCGCTGGACCAAATCGGTGGATTTCGGCGAAGGCAGCAAGGACGCGCCGGGGTTTCCGGCCATGCCCAACTGGTTCCGCGACGCGCGCGATTTCGGGAATCTGCGGGGCGGGCTGCGCTCCGTCGGGTTTTCCGACGCCGAAGTGGCCGCAATGCTGGGCGGAAACTGGGCGCGCTTTTTCGCGGCGTCCTTCGGGCCGGAGATGCGGGGTGAGGTGGAAAGGGCTGCGGAATGAGCATGGTCGAACGGACCCGGAAAACGGCAGAGGCCGTCCTGCGCGACCCAGACCTGGTCATGCGCCTGTCGCGGATGGGATCGGCCCATCCGATGCGGCTTTCCTTCCTGCGCGTGATGCTCCGCCGCGTCGTGCGCGAGGGTTGGCGCTTTGACCGCCCGATTTGGGACATCGATGATCGGGGCGTTGGCTGTGCCGTTTATCGGGCCCGGGGGCCGGAACGCACCTACAGCCTTGTCGCCTTTGCACATGATCTACCCGATGAGATGCGATCCGACAGGGTGATCGCCACGGCCTGGGATGCAACCTTTGCGCTTGTCGATGGCGACGTCACGCCGGACGATCTTGACCGCCTGGCCGACAACGTGCCGCTGCAGGAGGCCGGGCGGATCAGCGGGAAAGAGCTTTCGCTCAGCCGGGCCAATCGGTCGGTCCGGCTGTTCGCCCATATGGTCGACCGGCTTTCCCGAGGCGAGCAGCCCGATGCCGCCGAGATCGACGCAGTCGGCTATCTGATGCGGACCACCGCCGTCTACGGCTCGGGCAAGTTCGGGGCCGCAGACCGGGAGGACATCTGTGAGCGGCCGGAACTCAAGGCTCCGTTTCAGGCCGAGATGCTCTCGGTCTGGCTGACCCGCGCGTTTACCGTAGATATCGCCGAACACCTTGCCCGTGTCCGGGGCGGTGCGTCGGCAGCGCGACTGGACCCGGATCTTCGGCGGCGCCTGGGCGTGGGCAATTCCACCGGTCTTGGCATGGCCCCGTTTCTTGTCCGTCATCCGGCCCTGCTGAACGCATGGATGACCGCACGCGAAACAGCCCTGGCGCGGGTCCGCGCGCTGCCCGATGCCACCCCGGCAGAGCTTGCAACTCTCCGCGACGCCCTGGAAGCGGCGCGACAGAATGCGCATCTGTGGCGCAGCGAACACCGGGCGCAGGCAGCGAAGCTCGCCGAACTGCGCGGCGATCTTGCGCAACTGACCGATCACCTTCGTGACGGTTGGGATCCAGGGGCGCCGCAGCCCTGGAACGCCTTGTGGCTTTGGGGCGAGGCACAGCTGAGCGAGGAAGGGCAGGAATGCCTGCTGGCGCTGCTTCTTGAACCGCATGGCGCCATCGTCGACGATCTGGAGGACAGTCTCGACGCGGACGAAACCGCCCGCTTTGCCCTGGACGCCGCGATGACGGTCGGCCGACTGCGCGCGCTGATTGCGGAAGACTATCGCTGGACAAGCCGGTTCGACTTCACCGACCCGGCGCAGTCGGCGCGCTTCTGGTATGTGTCTGAAGACAAGCTGGAGCCTCGTCTGGGCGACCGGCGGGCCGAAGCCGGAGAAGAAAGAGAGCAACCGCTTGGGATCGCCCAATCCGTCTCGGCACTGTCCGACGCCCTGACGGGCTGGCTGGACACAGACCGCCTCGCACGGTTTCTGCTGGCGCGGCCGGAACATCGCCACACGGTCCGGCGCATCCAGATGCTGCACGAAATGCCATATGCAGAGATACGCGACAACCTGTTGGATGCCGGGATGCTGCCGATCGACATCCTGCGGTGCAAGCTGGCCTTCTTTGGCGCGACACGGTTTGATCCCCGGTCCGACCGTTGGGTGCGGATCAGCCTCTTTCAGGGCATGCCCTACCCGGACGAGTTGGGCGCATGACCGAAACTGTCACTTTGGCACTGTCGGAGTTGCGCAGCCTGATCACCAAGTCCGCGCGCGGAGCGGGCCTCAGCTGGGGTCAGGCGGAAGAGGCCGGATGGGCCGCCGAATGGCTCGCCCGGCGCGAACTGCCTGCCGCGGACTGGGCAGTGGTCTGGCTCGCGGCGCGCGTGGACGGCGCAGTCAGCCCGGTGGAAGTGGGCGCTTCATTGGCCGACGAATTCTCAACCACTTCTGCGATCACGGGCGAGGCGTTGCCGGACGGTCTGACCGCACCAGGATACCTCCTGCCCTTCCTGCACCGGATTGCCCAAGCTGGCTCTACGCTTCAGATTGCCTCCACGACGGGCCGTGTCGCATCCGTATCGAGCGCGGGCGATGTGGCGTTTGGCCCATCCTGGCAGTCACAATCAGACGGTTGGCACCTCTGCGAAGCTGGCGACGCACCATCGCAGTCGCGCCCTGCGGCTCGGCCCAGGGTGTCGCGGTTGACGCTTGAGCGTCTTGAAACTCTCGCGCTTCGGACAACGGTGCCGCCATCGGTGACTTCCCGTCTGGACGCTGGCGCGACGGACGGAGACAACGACTGACACTTCTGTTGAAGAAGGACAGTCCGAAAGCGGGCATTTGCTCTGTCCAGTCCGGCGGCTGATTTGCCAAACCCGGCGGGTTTTTCCGCCAGTTCCCTTCGGCGAGACCCCCTTCCTCAGAACGGGCTCTCGTCGTCGCGGTTGACCAGTTCGGGGCGAGGCCGGCGCCCCAGGCGGGGGCATCCCTCTGGGCATGCCCTTCGCTGCGACGTCCGTGAATGGCCGCTTTGGGCCGACAGAGACGACGTCGCGAAGGGCGGAAAGCAGACGGACGCACATGCGGCGCAGCCACGCCACGTCCCCGACGGCGGTGCGGATGCCTGTTCCCCTGTCGATCGCTGTCGTCACCTGGGCGGCAGCCCGACCCGGCCGCGCAACTACGGCAACGGTGAACTCTTGGATTGGCGGACTGCGGCGGCCCAGCTCTTTCGGATCTGGGTCCGCGCACCAGCGCTCATCCGCGGCGCAAAATGCTGGATCTTGGCGGACGGCACAAGGACGTGGTCCATCTTGGCCATGGCCATGCCTGCCACGCCAAAGGCGCCGATCTCTTCGACCGCGGCGGCGTGGACAGGGCGGTCGATCAGGTCGGCCTGCAACTGCATCAGGAAGCCGTTGCCCGAAGCCCCGCCATCTGCGCTGAGGCTTGCAAGCGGCTGGGCGATATCGGCTTCCATCGCTTCCAGTACATCGGCGATCTGAAGGGCGATGGCTTCAAAGGTCGCCCGGGCCAGGTGGGCGGGCGTAGTGGCATGCGTCATCCCGGCGATCGTACCGCGCGCGGCATCGGACCAGTGCGGGGCGCCAAGACCTGCAAGGGCGGGGACGAGGGTGACTCCGCCCGCGTCCGGGACAGTCTGGGCGAGGTCGGACAGGGCCGCGGCATCGGGCAGGCCGAGAAGGCGCGCCATGAAGGCGGCGGCCTGGGCCGACACGGTGATGTTGCCTTCAAGCGCATGGGCGGTGCCGTGCCGGTCGGTCCAGGCGATGGTGCCGGACAGGCCGTGGCGCGAGGACGTGCGCGCGGGGGTCAGTGTCATCAGGCTGGAGCCTGTGCCATAGGTCGCCTTCACCGCGCCCGTATTGCGGATGCCGTGGCCGTAAAGGGCGGCGTGGCTGTCGCCCAGCATGGCCTGGATCGGCACGCCTGCGGGAAGGGCGGTCGCCCCGACGGCGGTCACGCCGAAGCGGGTGTCTGAAGGCAGCGGCAGCGGCAGACAGGTCGTGTCGGCGCCAAAGATCGCCGCGAGCTCGGGCGAGAAGACCAGCGTTTCGGTGTCGAACAGCTGGGTCCGCGAGGCGTTGGAATGATCGGTTGCAAAGACCGTCCCGCCCGTGAGGTTCCACAGAAGCCAGGCATCGACAGTGCCGGCGCGCAGGCGACCCCGTGCCAGCAGGTCACGGGCGGCAGGCACGTTGTCCAACACCCAAGCCAGCTTCCCGGCGGGGAACAGCGGATTGATTCCAAGGCCCGTGCGGGCGATGACGAAGGGGTCGTGCCCTTCGGCGATCAGGCGGGCGGACGCATCGGCGGTGCGGCGGCATTGCCAGATCGGCGCCGGGCAGAGCGGCCGCGAGGTCGCCGCGTCCCAGACGACCAGAGTCTCGCGCTGGTTGGCAATGCCGATCGCGTCGGGGAGGCCCGCCTCGGCAACCACCTCGGCGATGACCGCCTGGACCGAGGCCCAGATCGCCGCGGCCGATTGCTCGGCCCAGCCGGGATGCGGATAGTCGGTGGTCAGGGGCGCGGAGGCACGGGCCAGGATCGCGCCGCCATCATCGATCACCATGGCCTTGGTGTTGGTCGTGCCCTGGTCGATAGCAAGGACACGCATGGCTCAACCCTTGCGGCCAAGCGCGCGGTGGGCCGCCGCCGCGATCCCCTCGGGCGTGAGGCCATATTCCCTGAACAGCCAGTCGACCGGGCCGGTGGGAAGGAAACCGGGGAAGCCGACACGTTCGACCGGAACCGGCCTGTGGCTGGCGGTGAACTCGGCCACCGCGCCGCCAAGGCCGCCGTGGATATTGGCTTCCTCGACCGTGACGATGGCGCCGGTCGCGGCAGCCTGGTGCAGAGCCTCTTCGTCCAGCGGGTTGATGGTGGCGAAGTTGAGGACGCGGCATGCGATGCCTTCTACGGCCAGCCGGTCGGCGGCCCGAGCGGCAAGATGGACTGTGGTGCCGCAGGCAATGATCGTCAGGTCGCGGCCATCGCGCACGGTTTCGGCCTTGCCCGGCCGGAAGACGCGCTTCGGAACATCGAGATCGGGAACCGGCATCCGGCTGAGGCGCAGGTAGACCGGACCATCATGCTGGGCGGCCCATTTCACCGCCTCGGCAGTTTCCCAGGCGTCGGCCGGGACGATGACCGTCAGGTTGAGCGGACGGAGCCAGGCAAAATCCTCGATGGAATGGTGGGTTGCGCCCAATTCGCCATAGGCCACGCCCGAGGACTGGCCCACCAGCTTCACGTTGAAATTGGCATAGGCGATGTCGGCCTTGACCTGTTCCAGCGCGCGACCGGTCAGGAAGCAGGAGGCGGCCGAGACGAAGGGGATGCGACCGCCGTTCGCCAGCCCCGCGCCGACGCCGATCATGACCTGTTCGGCAATGCCGACATTGACCAGCCGGTCGGGAAATTTCTTCTGGAAGCTGTTCAGCTTGGACGATCCGACCGAGTCATTGACCACCGCGACGATGCGGGGGTCGGCTTCGGCCAGCTGTTCCAGGGTCGAGACCCAGATGTTCCGGCAATCCTGGAACCCGGTGGCGGTGGGGGCGGCATGGGCCATCAGACGAGTTCCTTCATCGCTTGGGCATATTGCGCATCGTTCGGCACGCCGTGGTGCCAGGAGGCGACGTTTTCCATGAAGGAGACGCCCTTGCCCTTGGTGGTGTTGGCGATCACGCAGCGGGGCCTGTCGCCGGGGGCTGCGGACAGAAGGGAGAGGAGGGCGGCATGGTCATGGCCGTCCACCTCATGCACGTCGAAGCCGAAGGCGCGGTACTTGTCGTCGAGCGGGTCGAGGCCCGAGGTCTCTTCCGTGCCCGCGCCCTGTTGCAGGCGGTTGCGGTCGATGATCAGGGTCAGGTTCGCCAGCTTGCGGTGGCCGCAGACCATCGCGGCCTCCCAGTTGGACCCTTCCTGCTGCTCGCCGTCGCCGGTCAGGACGAAGGTGCGGTAGCTGGCACCGGTCAGCTGGCCCGCGATGGCGATGCCGGTGGCGACCGGGAAGCCGTGGCCAAGGGGGCCGGTGTTGGTCTCGATCCCTGGCAGGTAGTTGCGGTTCGGGTGGCCGTTCAGGAGCGACTTCGGCTGCATGTAGGTGGGGAGCCAGTCCTCGGGGAAATAGCCCGCCGCGCACAGGGTGGCATAGAGGGCGCCGGTGGCATGGCCCTTGGACATGACGAAACGGTCGCGGTCGGCCCAGTCAGGGCGTTTCGGGTCGTAGTTCAGGACACCGAAGTAGAGTGTGGCGAGGATGTCCATCGCCGAAAAATCGCCGCCGGGGTGGCCCAGCTGTGCGCGGTGGACCATGGTGAAGGCGGTACGGCGCATCCAGAGCGCCTTGTCCCGGATCAGGGAAAGCTTGTCGTTGGTCAGCATGTTGTCAGAACCTGTTCGGGAAAGTCAGTTGGGGTTCAGGCTCGCCACCGTGATGGTAAATCGGCCAGCCGAGGTAGCGGGTGACGGCCTCGTTCACCACGTCGGCGTGGTGGCCCCGAACCATGGCGACGTGATGCTCGAACCCATTCTGGGTTACGAAGCGGAGGAGTTTCCGCAGGCCCTGGACGCGGGTGGTGGCGATGCCGCCGTCCATCGCGAAGGGGTGGTCGGTGAACTCACCCTCGCCGAGGTAGCACTTGACGGTGCCGCGCCGGTCGTCGGTGGAGAGGCGGAAATAGGTCATCGGGCCGGGCTTCACCTTGCCTTTGACCGCGCCGAAGCATTTCGAGCGGCCGATGGTTTCGCCGAGCACGTCAAGCTCGCCCACTTCGGGCGTGTCGCCGATGAAGGACTTGGGGTAGTTGCCGCAGTGGGTGCAGACGCAGAGGTCTTCCTCGTAGGCGTAGTTGTTGTTCCAGTCGAGGATCGCGGGGGGCGCACCGGAGGCCAGCGCGAGGGCGTACATGGACAGGGCGCCCATGATGTCGACCTCGCACGCGCTTGGCATCAGATCTTCACCCATCATCGACATGGTCAGACAGGTTGCGCAACCGAAGTTGTCCTGCAGGGACCGCCAGCACTGGATGGCGGAGGCGTCGCAGCCGTTCTCCTCGATCCAGCGGTTGACGGCGAGAGTCCAGCGGGCCTGCTTCTCGATCTGCGAGGGCTGGATATGGGCGGGAATCTTTCCGTAGCCTTTCACCTTTTCCAGCGTGGCGAGGAGGGCCGGATCGTCGGTCTTGATGGCACTGGCGGCGCCCATCATTTCGGACAGGTCCACCGTGACGACGGTCACGCCAGCCGCCTGGAGCAGTTTTTCCGAATAGCGCATGGTCTGGAACGCGCCGGTACGCGCGCCGATGGACCCCAGGCGCGCGCCGCGCAGGCCGCGAACGGTGCGGCAGACGCGGGCGAACCGGTCAAGGTCGGCCCCGAATTCCTCGCCCCAGGTGTCGCAGGTGTGGCTGGTGGTTTCCGTGAAGGGAACACCGTATTGCCAGAAGTTGTTGGTGACGCTGATCTTGCCGCAGAAGGCGTCGCGGCGGTCCTTGACCGAGACCTTCGACACCTCATCGTTCGAGCCTTGCAGCAGGATTGGCACATTCAGTTTCGCCCGGTTGACCAGTTCCGCGACCGCGATCTCGTCACCGAAGTTCGGCAGGCAAATCACCAGCCCGTCGATCCTTTCGGCGTTCTCGCGGAAATGGCGGGCGTAAAGGTCGGCGTCGGCGATGCTTTGCACCGCGCCATTGGCCGTCGCTTCGAAGGGCAGAGTGACGGCGTCGATGCCAAGACGGGCAAACTGCGCCAGCACGTCCTCGCGCGCGGCTTTGCAGGGTGCGGGGCTGAAAAAGGCCCTGCTGCCGATGACGACGCCCAAGGTGATCTTGCGCCGGAAGATGGTGCTCATGGGTTCCTCCCCTACCTGCGGACGCTCCTCAGCCTCCGCCGGGTAATTTCGAATGTTTTCGATTATTGTCGCATTATCTCGACTCGTGACATGAAGCAAGAGATTCCGTGCCAGCGCGGGCCTGAGCGGGACTCTCTTGCTCTCAGTTGGATTGTTGTCCGCGCTGGCACGATGCCGCAAGCGCAAAGATCGAAAGTAATAGAAAGTATTTGACAACGATGCGCCGGAAACGGATGCATATATCGTAGCGAATCGAATCGTATCGATATCGTTTGAAAGGGAGGACATCATGATTCTGAACCGCCGCCAATTGGTCGGGGGGCTGGCTGTCGCTGTCGCGGGCATCCTGCCGACGCTTTCCTTCGCGCAAGGCAAGGGCACCATCGCCATCATCACCCCCAGCCACGACAACCCGTTCTTCAAGGCGGAAGCCGACGGCGCTGCCGCGAAAGCCGTCGAGCTTGGCTATGAAGTTATGGTGCTGGTGCACGATGATGACGCGAACAAGCAGAACGAGCTGTTCGACAGCGCCATTGCTGCGGGCGTCAAGGCCATCATCCTGGACAACGCAGGTGCCGATGCTTCGGTCGCCGCCGTGCAGAAGGCCAAGGACGCGGGCATCCCGTCTTTCCTGATCGACCGCGAGATCACCGCGACCGGCGTGGCAGTCAGCCAGATCGTGTCGAACAACTACCAGGGCGCGCAGCTGGGCGCGGAAGAGTTCGTCAAGCTGATGGGCGAAGCGGGCGAGTACGCCGAGCTGATCGGCAAGGAATCCGACACCAACGCAGGCATCCGGTCGAAGGGTTATCACGACGTGATCGACCAGTATCCGGACCTGAAGATGGTCGCCAGCCAGACCGCCAACTGGTCGCAGACCGAGGCCTATTCGGTGATGGAATCGATGCTGCAGGCCAACCCCGGAATCAAGGGCGTGATCTCGGGCAACGACACCATGGCGATGGGCGCCTGGGCCGCGCTGGAAGCGGCGGGCCGGACCGACGTGATTGTTGTGGGCTTTGACGGATCGAACGACGTGCGCGATTCCATCCTGAAGGGCGGGATCAAGGCCACCGTGCTGCAACCGGCCTATGCCCAGGCGCAGATGGCGGTCGAACAGGCCGACACGTTCATCGCGGGCGGGGCGACCGGCGTGGAAGAGAAGCAGCTGATGGACTGCGTACTGATCAACGCGGACAATGCGTCGAAGCTGGAAACCTTCGCGCTGAGCGCCTGATCCACCTGGCCGACATCCCGGCGCGCGCGGCTCCGATCGCGCGCCGGGTATTCCATTGGAAGATCGCCATGACATCTGTTCCTGTCGCGCTGGCCCTGATCGCCGCGCTGGCCCTGTCGGGCTGCAAGATCGTGAAGACCGTCGCCGAGGGCGAAGGCAACACGGCTGTCGCCGCCGGTGAAGCCGGGGATGACGCGCGGATCGCGGCGCTTCTGGACAAGACCTACGACGCCGAGCTTCTGCCGCTGATCGCCGAGAAGGCACTGCCGGTGGCCGATCTGCGGGCGGCGATCGTCGGGGACCTGGAGGCTGCGGGGGCCGCGCATGGCAACAAGGGGTCGGGCGAAGGTGCGGCCTGGAACTTCGCGGTGAAAGGCGAGGGTGTGGTGGTCGAGGCCAACCTTACCTCCCGCGCGCGGAAGGCGATGCTGGACACCGACGGCGATGGCAAGGCGGACCTGACATTGCAACTGGGGCCGGTGATCAAGGGCTCGTCCCTGCGCGACGTGGCGCCGTTCTACCGCTTCGGCGATTTCCGTGATCAGATCGAATTTGCCAAGCTGGCCCGCGCCTTGAATGACCGCGCCACGGCGGCGCTGGTGGTGCCCAAGGGGGAACTGGTCGGCAAGACGGTGAGCTTCACCGGAACGGTAGACCTGAAGGCCGCGACGGATGCCTGGCAGGTGACTGTCGTCACCCTGACGGTCACGCCATGACGGATCATCCCATCGGCCTGTCGATCCGGGGCGGCGTGAAGGTCTATCCCGGCACCCGCGCGCTCAAGGGCGTGGACTTCGACCTGCGGATGGGCGCGGTCAACGTGCTGGTGGGCGAGAACGGAGCGGGCAAGTCGACGCTGATGAAGGTCATCGCCGGGGTGGAAAGCCTGACCGAAGGCCGGATCGAGATGGAAGGCCGCGAGGCCCACTTCCGCACCAAGGCCGATGCGGTGAAGGCGGGGATCGGAATCGTCTTCCAGGAGCTGAACCTGTTCCCCAACATGACGGTGGCAGAGAACATCTTCATTGGTCACGAGCCGGTGCGCGGCAGAGTGGACATCGACCAGGCGGCGCAGGCCAGCGCGACGGCGGCGCTGATGGCGCGGCTTGAGCAGGACATCGCGCCCGACACGCCGCTGGATCACCTGCGCGTCGGGCAGCAGCAGATCGTCGAGATCGCCAAGGCTCTGTCGCAGCACGCGCGCATCCTGATCCTGGACGAGCCCACCAGCGCCCTTTCGGCGGCCGAGGTTGAGGTGCTGTTCCGCGTCATCGCCGAACTGAAATCGCAGGGTGTCGGCATCGTCTACATCAGCCACCGCCTCGATGAACTGATCCGCGTCGGCGACTACATCACCGTGCTGCGCGACGGCGAGATCACCGGCGCACGGCCGATGGCGGGGGTGGACATCCCCTGGATCGTGCGGGCGATGATCGGCGAAAAGACCAAGGAATTTCCGCGCACCCATGTGGCGGCTTTCGGGGAAGAGGTGTTCCGGGCCGAGGATGTGACCCTGCCCCGGGCCGGCGGGGGCTTTGCGGTCGATCACGTCAGCCTGTCGGTACGGAAAGGCGAGATCGTCGGGCTTTACGGGTTGATGGGCGCGGGTCGAACCGAGTTCCTGGAGTGCGTGATGGCGCAGCATCCGGGATCGGGCGGACGGATGTTCGTTGATGGCGCCCCACTTGTGGAACGCGAGGTGGCAGGACGGATCGCAAGGGGTATCGCGCTGATCCCCGAGGACCGGAAACGTGACGGGCTGGTGCAGATCATGGCGATCCGCGAGAACCTGACGCTGTCTTCCCTGGGGCTGTTCACGAAGGGCTTCCACCTGAACCTGAAAGCCGAAGCGGCGAAGGCGGTGGAGTTCGTGAAGCGGTTGACGATCAAGATCGCAAGCCCGGAGAACCCGGTGTCCAGCCTATCGGGCGGCAACCAGCAGAAAGTGGTGATCGGCAAGGCACTGATGACCTCGCCGAAGATCCTGCTCATGGACGAACCCTCGCGCGGGATCGACATCGGCGCCAAGGCCGAGGTGTTCCGCACGATGCGGGACCTCGCGGCGCAGGGGCTGGGGATCTTGTTCGTGACCTCGGACCTCGACGAGGTGCTGGCGCTGTCTGACCGCATCCTTGTCATGGCGAACGGGCGGATCTCCGGGGAATTCCCGGCGGGGACCGAAGCCGCCACCGTGATCGCCGCCGCGACCCCGCATACCCGAAAGGACCAAGCCGCATGACGACTGCAACCGCCCATCCCTCGCAGACCTGGCTGCTTCTGGTCCTGCGCCTGCGCACCTTCGTCGCGCTGATCCTGGTGCTGGCCTATTTCTCGGTCATGGCGCCGAACTTCCTGTCGGCGGCCAACGCGGTCATCGTGTCGAAACACGTGGCGCTGAACGCCTTCCTCGCCATCGGGATGACCTTCGTCATCATCACCGGCGGGATCGACCTTTCGGTCGGCTCCATCGTCGGGCTTTGCGCGATGGTGGCAGGCTGGCTGGTCCTGAACGGGGTGGATACAGGGTTGGGCTGGACGGTCTGGTTCAACACACTCGAGATCGTGGGGATCACGCTCTTGGTGGGCATCGGCGTGGGTTTCATCAACGGCATCCTGATCACAAGGCTGAACGTGGCCCCGTTCATCGCGACGCTCGGCACGCTCTACATCGCCCGTGGCGCGGCGCTCCTGTCGTCGGGCGGGCGGACCTTCCCGAACCTCGGCGGGACCGACGAGATGGGCACGGCGAGCTTCCCTTTCATCGGCACCGGCAGCGTGCTGGGCCTGCCGGTGATGATCTGGCTTCTGGTCGCGGTGGCGCTGGGGGCGCATTACCTGTCGCGGCGGACGCCGCTCGGTCGGCACATCTATGCCGTCGGCGGCAACGAGCGGGGTGCCGCGCTGTCGGGCGTGAAGGTGAACCGGGTGAAAATGTTCGTCTACATGTTCTCGGGCTTCTGCGCCGCGCTGGTGGGGATCATCATCGCCAGCCAGTTGCAGGCGGCCCACCCCGCCACCGGCGAGACCTTCGAATTGAACGCCATCGCCGCCGCAGTGCTGGGCGGCACGTCGATGTCAGGAGGGCGGGGGCGCATCTTCGGCACGATCATCGGCGCCTTCGTGATCGGCATCCTGTCGGACGGACTGATCATGATGGGCGTCTCCAGCTTCTGGCAGACGGTGATCAAGGGCGTGGTGATCGTGCTGGCCGTGGTCATCGACCAGGCGCAAAGCCGGTTGCAGGCCCGGGTCGCGCTGGCGCAGGAGGCCGCGGCCAGCCGTTGACACCGTTGGTTTTTCGGTTTCGTTCCGTTACGCTAAGGTTCGATCACTTTCACTTCGGGGATGACCCTTGCTGAAACCGAAAGCCGATACCGCCCGGCAGGAACCCGTGACGGGCCTTCTCTCGGAACCCCGCAGGCGGCGGATACTGGACTGGATTCAGGAGGAAGGCTCGGCCCGAGTGCGCGAGCTGGCGGTGGCTTTTCAGGTCAGCGAGGCGACAATCCGGCAGGATCTGGAGCGGCTGGAGCAGGAAGGCCAGATCACCCGCGAACATGGTGGGGCGTTCCTGAATACGGTGCCGGCGCAGGTCGGCACGATGACGCTGCACCACCAGGACAACATGGAGCAGAAGCGCCGGATCGGGGCGATGGCGGCAGATCTGGTCAAGGATGGCGAGACGATCATCCTCGATGCCGGCACCACGACGACGGAGATCGCGCTGCGGCTGGTGGCGCGGCGCAACCTGACGGTGATCACCAATGCGCTGAATATCGCGATCATCCTGGGCGCGGTGCCGGGCAATGCGGTCCACATGCCGGGCGGCCAGTTCAAGGCGCCGACACTGAGCCTGTCTGGCGACAAGTCGGTGGAATACTTCCGCAACATATTTGCCGGCAAGCTGTTCCTTGCCACCGCCGGTGTCGCGCTGGACGCGGGGCTGACCTACCCGTCCTTCGCCGACCTGCAACTGAAGGAAGCGATGATCAAGGCGGCGAGCCGGGTCTATCTGGTGGCGGATTCGACCAAGATCAACAAATCCAGCTTCACCCGGCTGGGGTCGCTGGAGATGATCCATTCCTTCATCACCGACAGCGGGATTTCGGAACCCGACGCGAGCGCCTTCCGCGCCCGCGGCATCGAGATGCTGATCGCCTAGTCCGCCCTGGCGATCGAGGACCTTGGGGCCTGGCGTGTCAAATGGAACAAGAGCAGTCCCCGAAATGTGCGAAGGACAGATAGCTGCATTCACCGCAGGACTGGCGGCCAGCGAAGCGCAAAGCCGTCGCCCCGACAGGCGGCGCATCGCCATGACGCCCCGCAACAGAAAGACTCTCAAGCAATCGACCACGCCGGAACAAGAGAGGTTCTTCCGCCGGCGCAGGGATTGCGCTTGACGGGGCCGCCCCGGCCTGCCCCTCTGTCTGCATCGAAGGACACCGGGCCCCCGCCATGCCGCTTGACGAAGTCCCCGCCGCGCTTCTTCTCAACCCGGCCGACGATGTCGCCGTCGCCCGCCGCCGCATCACCAGGGGCGAACCGACGGGGCTGGCGGGCCTGACCGCGAACCAGTTGATCCCGCGCGGGCACAAGGTGGCGGTGCGGGCGATCGCCGCGGGCGCGGCCCTGCGCAAGTTCGGTCAGGTGATCGGAGTTTCCACCCAGGACATCTCGGCGGGCGATCACGTCCACCTGCACAATCTTGCCATGTCGGAAAGCGGCGCGGGGCACCAGTTCGCGGTCGAGACCGTGGCGACAGGGATGCTGCCCCCAGACCACTGCCGCAGCTTCATGGGTTACGACCGCGGTGCGGGCGGCGTCGGCACCCGCAACTATATCGGGATTGTCACCACGGTGAACTGCTCGGCCACCGTGTCGCGCTATATCGCCGACCACTTCAACCGCATGGGCGGGCTTGACGGGTTCGACAACGTCGATGGCGTGGTCGCCCTGACCCACGGCCTTGGCTGCGCGATCAGCGCGGGGTCCGAGAGCTACCGCACCCTGACCCGCACCCTGCAGGGCTATGCCCGCCACCCGAACTTCGGCGGGATCGTCATGGTGGGCCTCGGCTGCGAGACGAACCAGATCCAGCCGATCCTGGAGCACTACAGGCTGGAGGAAGGCGAGCGCTTCCGCACGCTGAACATCCAGGCCACGGGCGGCACCCGCAGGACCATCGACGCCGCCTGCGGCATGATCCGCGAGATGCTGCCCGTCGCGAACGCAGCGCGGCGGACCCAGCAGCCGCTGTCCGGCCTGAAGGTCGCGCTGGAATGCGGCGGATCGGACGGCTATTCCGGGATCACCGCGAACCCGGCGCTGGGGGTTGCCTCGGACCTGATCGTGCGGAACGGCGGGACCAGCTGCCTGGCCGAGACGCCTGAGATCTACGGGGCCGAGCACCTGCTGACCCGCCGCGCCGTGACGCCCGAGGTCGGGCACAAGCTTATGCAGCGGATCGACTGGTGGCGCGATTACACGGCGAGGAACGGGGCCGAGTTGAACAACAATCCCAGCTACGGCAACAAGCAGGGCGGGCTGACCACCATCCTGGAGAAGTCGCTGGGCGCGGTCGCCAAGGGTGGGTCCATGCCGCTGACGGCGGTCTACGAATATGCCGAGATCATCGACCAGCCGGGCTTCGTCTTCATGGACACACCGGGCTATGACCCGGTCGCGGTGACGGGCCAGGTGGCGGGCGGCTGCAACGTCGTCTGCTTCACCACCGGGCGCGGCTCGGTCTCGGGCTGGAAACCGGCGCCGACGATCAAGATCGCCACCAATACCGAGATGTTCGACCACATGCGCGAGGACATGGATATCGATACCGGCGGGATCGCCACCGGGACCGAGACCATCAAAAGCGCAGGCGAAAGGATATTCGAGCACATCCTTGCGGTAGCCTCGGGCGAAAGGACCCTCAGCGAAGAGTTCGACTACGGCGACAACGAATTCGTCCCCTGGCAGATCGGCGCGATCCTCTAGCGCCTGTCCCTTTCAAAGGGAAGCATTGGACAGGCTCCGCCTCCGCCAGACGGCGCGGACAGAGCAGTCAGGCCGCTCGCGTCAGGGCAGCCCCCGTCCGCATCGAAGGCAAGGCGGCGCACGAATCTGATTGACACCTCAGTCAGTCGGTTAAGATACTGCTACCAGACCGCGCGGCATGCCCTAGGGCTGCCGGACCGGAATGCGCTACGAACGAGGCCGGAATGACCATAGCCCTGCCGTTCCACACCGAACCCACACCCAACAGCTGGGACCGTGGCGGCCTGCCCGCCTGGACCTATCATTCGGATGCGGTCCTCGCGCTTGAGCGCAGCAGCGTCTTCCTGACCCATTGGCAGGTCGTGGGCCATGTCGGCGACCTGCCCAGGGTCGGTGACTGGCTGACCTTCGACATCCTGGGCGAGCGCGCCGTGGTCATGCGCGGGCAGGACGGGGAGGTGCGCGCCTTCCACAACCTCTGCCGCCACCGGGGCGCGCGGGTGGTGGACGGGGCGCAGGGCAGCTGCCGGGGGTCCATCGTCTGCCCGTTCCACGGCTGGGTCTACAACCTCGACGGCACGTTGCGCGGGGCGTCGCGGCCGGAAAGCTTCGGCGGAATCGAGCGCGAGCGCTTCGGCCTGAAGCCGATCGAGATGGAAATCTTCCACGGCTTCATCTTCCTGCGCTTCGAGCCCGGGCCGCAGCCGCCGGTGGCCGACCTCCTCGCCCCCTTCGCGGCCGACTTCGCCTCCTACCGCAGCGAAGCGCTGGTCTCGGACGGCCCGTCGCGCTGGATCACCGAACTGCCGGTAAACTGGAAATCGGTGCGCGACGTCGACAACGAGGGCTATCATGTCCCCCTGGCGCATCCCGGATTGCAGGACCTTTACGGTCGCGACTACCAGGATCACCAGCTGGCGGGCGGCATCAACTTCTCGCGCGGGGCCTTCGGCGACCGGCCGGGCCGCACCTGGTCGGTGCGGAACTACGTCAATCTGTCGGAAGACCCTGAAGGCCTGTTGCCCCACCTTCAGAAGGCCTGGACCTACTATGGCCTCTTCCCTGCCACCGTCTTCGCCTTCACGCCCGAAGGTGCGCAATTCTACCACGAGGTTCCCCTCTCGGCGGGCAAGACCCGACTGACGGGTCGGCTCTACCGCCATGCCGACGAGACCCGGCGGCAGCGGCTGGCGCGCTACCTTGCCAACCGGATCGACCGCGACACTTCGGCGGAAGACCAGCAGCTGACGATCTGGTCGAACGAATCGATGGCCAGCCGCGCCTTCGACGGCTTCCACCTGTCAGACCTGGAATATGGGCTGCGCGCCCATCACGACCGGCTGCGCGACCTGATCCCGGTCATGGCCCTGCGCGAACCGCCGCCGGAAGCAGATATCGCCCGGCGCAACGCCGAGCTTCTGGACAGAAGCTGACGTCGGCATCACCATGACCAGAGCGCCCGGCAGAGGCGCGACCAACGGAGGAATGCCCATGACCCTGAACCGCCGCTCCGCCCTGCTTGGCCTTGGGGCCGGGCTTGCCGCGCCCTGGGTGCGCCCGTCCTGGGCCCAAGGAGGCTCTGTCTTCGTCTACAACTGGGCCGATTATATAGGCGAGACGACTCTGGAGGATTTCACCAGCGAAACCGGCATCGAGGTCGTCTACGACCTTTATGCCAGCAGCGAGGAGGCGCAGGCCAAGATGCTGGCGGGCGCCACCGGCTATGACGTGGTGCTGCAATCCGGGCTTACGCTGCCGATGTTCGTGAAGGCCGGGGTCTACCAGAAGCTCGACCGGTCGAAGCTGCCGGGCTGGGCCAACCTCGACCCAGATATCCTGAAGATCGTCGAAGGCTTCGATCCGGGACACGAATATGGCGCGCCCTATACCTGGGGTTCGGTCGGAATGACCTACAACCTAGGCCTGGTGAAAGAGTTTCTGCCCGACGCCGATCTGGAATCGCTCGACACCGTCTTCAAGCCGGAGAATGCCGCGAAGCTGGCCGAGTGCGGGTTGTCGATCCTCGATAGCCCGACCGACTTCGGCTACATGGCGCTGCGCTACCTCGGCATCGACTCCGACACCGCGACCGACGCCGACTATCGCAAGCTGGTCGATCTGATTGCGCCCATCCGCCCGTATATCTCGACCTTCGACAACACCAATTACCTGACGACGCTGCCCAATGGCGAGGTCTGCGCCGTGAACAGCTGGTCGGGCGACTATGGCGTCGCCAAGGCGCGCGCGGCCGAGGCGGGGATCGACATCGACCTGGCCTATTTCGTGCCGAAAACCGGGGCCCCCGCCTGGTTCGATCTGTGGTGCATGCCCGCCGACGCCGCCAATGTCGACAACGGCCACAAGTTCATCGACTTCCTGCTGCGGCCCGACGTGATCGCGAAATGCACCGATTTCACCGGCTATGCCAATGCAAACAAGGCGGCGACGCCGCTGGTCGATCCGTCGATCTCGGGCGACCCGGCGGTCTATCCCGATGCCGAGACGCTGAAGCGCCTCTACACCCCGAAGCCGCAGACGCCCGAACAGGAAGAGCAGCTGACCCGCATCTGGACCGAGATCAAGACAGGTGGCTGACACTGCCTTTCTGCGGATCGAGGGCGTGTCGAAGACCTTCGGCACGTTCCATGCCGTGCGCGACGTGACGCTTTCGGTCGCGCAGGGTGAAATCTTCGCACTGCTCGGCGGCTCGGGCTGCGGCAAGACCACGCTTCTGCGGATGCTGGCGGGGTTCGAGGAGCCGACGGCGGGCCGCATTTATCTCGACGGCAAGGACATGGCCGGGGTGCCGCCCTGGCTGCGGCCCGTGCACATGATGTTCCAGTCCTATGCGCTGTTCCCGCACATGACGGTGGAGACGAATGTCGCCTACGGGCTGAAGCATGAGCCGATGAGTAAGGCCGAGCGTGCCGACCGGGTGCGCGAGATGCTGGACCTGGTGCAGCTGACGCAGTTCGCCAAGCGCAAGCCGCACCAGATTTCCGGCGGGCAGCGACAGCGGGTGGCCTTGGCCCGGGCGCTGGCGCGACAGCCGAAGCTGCTCCTCCTGGACGAACCTCTGGCGGCACTGGACAAGAAGCTGCGCGAACATACCCAGTTCGAGCTGATGTCGATCCAGGAACGCACTGGCGTCACCTTCATCGTCGTGACCCACGACCAGGAAGAGGCGATGACGCTGGCCGACCGGATCGCGGTGATGGACAAGGGCGAGGTGCGCCAGGTCGGCAGCCCGACCGAGGTCTACGAATTCCCGGCCAACCGCTTCGTGGCATCCTTCATCGGCTCGATCACCACTTTCGCCGCGACCGTCGTGGGCCGGGAGGATGGCCAGTTGCGCCTGAAAGTGGCGGATTTCGGGACCGAGGTGCTGGCGCGCGACGTAGCCGGCATCACCGAGGGGCAGGCGGTGACGCTGGCGCTTAGGCCCGAGAAGATCACCATCTCGCAGGCACGCCCCGAGGCCGCCAACGTGGTGGAAGGGGTGGTGAAGGACCTGGCCTATTTCGGCAAGGACAGCCTCTACCGCATCACCCTGCCCTCGGGCGCGCTGGTGCAGGTCCATGCCGTGAATGCCCGCCGGGGGGACGAGGCGGCGCGCGTCGCCGACTGGGACGACAAGGTCTGGCTTTCCTTCGAGCCCGGCGCCGCCATCGTGCTGGGGGACTGACATGGCACGGCTGAAAGCCTGGTTCGACCGCAGCGGCTGGTCCGATCTGATCGTCGGGCTGCCCTATCTCTGGCTGGTGCTCTTCTTCCTGCTGCCCTTCCTGATCGTCGTCGCCATGTCGGTCGCGACCAAGACGCCGACCGCCCCGCCCTTCTCCTTCGGCGGCGAACACCCCTGGATCAACCTCGGCGGCTATGCCCGGCTCTTCGGCGATGCGCTTTATGTCCGGGCCTTCCTGATCTCGCTGATGAATGCCGCGACGGCGACCTTCTTCTGCCTGCTCATCGGCTATCCGATGGCGCTGGCGCTGACGCGGGTGTCGAAAAGCTGGCGCAACATCCTGCTGATGCTGGTGATCCTGCCGTTCTGGACCTCGTTTCTGCTGCGGGTCTACGCCTGGATGGGGCTGATGGGCAAATCCAGCTGGTTCAACGCCGCGCTGACGGATGTCTGGAACTGGATCGTGCCCATCGACTGGGCGGTGAAGTCGCTGCCGATGATGCATTCGAACTTCGCCGTCGTGCTGGTCATGGTCTACACCTACCTGCCCTTCATGATCCTGCCGCTTTACGCCAGCCTCGAGCGGCTGGACCCCACGCTGGACGAAGCAGCGCTCGACCTCGGCTCGCGCCCCTGGCAGGTGTTCCTGGACGTCACCCTGCCGCAGTCGATCCCCGGCATCATCGCGGGGGGACTTCTGGTCTTCATCCCGGCGGCGGGCGAGCTGGTGATCCCCTCGCTGGTCGGCGACGCCGCCGCCCCGATGATCGGGCGGGTGATCTCGGACGAATTCTCCTCGGCCCGCGACTGGCCGATGGCCTCGGCGGTGGCGGTGGCGCTTCTGGCGCTGATGGTCATCCCGACGATGCTCTACAGCCACTACCAGGCGCGGGCGGAGGGCACGAAATGAAGCGCCGCCCGACCTTCCTGCTGTCGATGCTGGCCTTCGGCTTTGCCTTCTTCTACGTGCCGATCCTGTCGATGATCGTCTATTCCTTCAACGCCTCGCGGCTGGCGACCGTCTGGGGCGGGTTCTCGACGAAATGGTATGCCGCGCTCTGGTCCAACACCAAGGTGATCGAGGCGCTGATGCTGTCGCTGAAGATCGCCCTCGTCTCTGCCACCATCGCCACCATCCTCGGCACCCTGGCCGGGATCGCCCTGGTGCGGATGGGCAAGTTCCGGGGCCGGACGCTGTTCAGTGGCCTCGTCACCGCGCCGCTGATCATGCCCGAGGTGATCACCGGCGTCTCCTCGCTGATCTTCTTCCTCCTGCTGGCGCAATGGATCGGCTGGCCCGCGCAGCGCGGCTTCACTACCATCACGCTCGCGCACATCACCTTCTCGATGGTCTTCGTCACCACCATCGTCCAGGCCCGCCTCTTGCAGTTCGACCGCGCCATCGAGGAAGCGGCGATGGACCTCGGCTCCCGCCCCTGGCAGGTGCTGTTCGATATCACTCTGCCGGTGATTTCCCCCGCCATCCTGTCCGGCTGGCTCCTGGCCTTCACCATCTCGCTTGACGATGTGGTGATCACCTCCTTCACCACCGGGCCGGGATCGACCACCCTGCCGCTCCTGATCTGGTCCAAGGTCAAGTTGGGCGTGACGCCCGACATCAATGCACTGGCCACCCTTATGGTGCTGGCCGTCGGCTTGGGCGTCGTCGTCGCCGGAATCATCATGAACCGGACCGAGGCACGCAGGCTGGCCGACGAACGGCTTGCCTACCGGACGAACGGATGAGCGCGCTTCTGGGCATACCGCTTGGCGGGAAGGGCTCGGGCCGCGACCGCTATGGCCGCGCGATGACCCTCTATGTCCGGGGTCAGCTCAGCCCCGCGCAGTTGGAGGTCTATCGCGTCGCCGCCGCGCATGACCGCCTGCACCCGGACCTGTTCTTCGCCGACCGCAACCTTCCCCCGCCCGACGCGCCCGCAGATGGAGACCCACCGATGACCTTTGCCCCGGAAGACCGCAAGATCGCCAACATCCACGACGCCGAGTTCCGGCCTTTCGTCTATCCCGACGGCCAGGCCTTCGGCGACGATATCCTGCAACTCGACAGCGACATGCCGCTGGGCGAGGGCTTCCACGTCTATCGGATGCCCGCGGGGATGACGACGCGTCGCCATATCCACAACGGCCACGAGCAATTCCTGATCATCGAGGGCCAACTGATCGAGGATGACGGCAAGGTTCTGGGCCCCGGCGATCTGGTGTTCTACCGCGACGGGACCGAACATCATTCCTACACGCCGAACGGCTGCCTGCTGGCCGTGCATATCGCCGGGCCGGAAATCTCGACGCGCTGACGACGGCCCGTCGTCCGGCGCCATGTCGACGCCCGCACCTGGTGCGACATCGCCCCTCCCTGCTGACACGGCGCGGGAAGGGGCGACGTCATCGACGAGCAGACCCCAGAGGCTACTGGCCCAGCTTCTTGATCCGGCCCTCGACGGCGATCTTCACCGTCCCCAGCTTCTCGACATAGGCCATAACATCATTCGCTACCAGCTGCCCGGTCGGACCATCCGTCAGGATTCGCCCGCCCCCCAAGGCCGCAAAGCCATCGCCGCCGCCGAGGATGTAGTCGTTGACCGCGACCTTATACAGCTTGTCGGCCTCAAGCGGCGCGCCACCGACCATCACTTCGCTGACCCTGCTGCCCGGTTCCGCCGCCGCATCGAAGGCAAAGGTCAACCCCGACACCTGCGCGAAGCGGCCTGCGCCCTTTTCCACCTGGCTCACCCCGTTTTCCAGCGCCAGCAGCACCTGAGACCCCGGCAGTTCCGTCACCACCGTGGTATTGCCGAACGGCAGTTCCGTCAGGATATCCCGCCGGGTCAGCTTGCGACCCGCGTCATAGGTGGTGTCACCCCGGATGCCGCCCCCGTTCATCAGCGCGATATCCGCCCCGGTCGCATCGCGCAGTGCGTCGGTGATCAGGTTGCCCATCGTCGACTCTTCTGCCCGCACCACGTTGCGGCGGCTGTCGAGTGGGGTTTCGAGCGTGCCGATCTCGACATCCAGCGTCTGATCCATCTTCGCCCGCAACGCATCCGCCATCGCCGCCGTCTCCGGGTCCGGTGCCACCGTCGCCGTGTCGATGAAACGGAAGGTCGGCGTCCAGCTGATCTCGCGCGTGCCGTCGTCCTTCACCGTGATCTCGACCGTCAGGTCCACCGGAGTCAGATACTGCCCGTCGACGCTGGTTTCCACATAGGCCGTTATCCCATCATAGGCCGTGGCATAGGAATGGTCGTCGCCCGACAGGATCACATCGAAAGCATGGCTGGCAATCAGCTTGCGGTCGTTCTCCATGTTGGTCTGCACGACCCCCACCACCAGATCCGCCCCGTCCTCGATCGCCTTTTCCGCCGCCGCGATCCCGCTGTCGACCGTCGGCAGGAACTTCAGGCTGCCCGTCGAACTCACCTCGGGCGAGGTATCCTGCGCCACCGGGATCAATGCGATCTTCAGCCCTGCCACCTCTTTCATCATCACTCCGCCCAGGCCTTCCACCGGGCTGCCGTCGGCGTTGGTGATGTTGATCGCGGCCCATGGGTATTTCGACGCTTTCATCTTCTCGGTGAAATTTTCCGGCCCGAAGTCGTATTCATGGTTCCCCGGCACCGCCAGGTCGAAGGGGACCAGGTTGGTGAAGTCGATGGTGTTCTGCCCCATGTCGAAGCCCGAGGCGAGCGAGGGCGACAGCATGTCACCGTTGAAGAGATAGAGCGTGTTCGGATTCGCCGCGCGTTCCGCCTTCGCCACCGCATTCAGCCGGGCAAAGCCGCCACGACCGTCCTCCTCCTCGAAGTTGTAGACGTCACCCACGCCCAGCAGCGTCAGCTTCACGGTTTCGGCACCTGCCGGGGCAGCTGTCATGGCGGCAAGAACGGCCCATCTGGATAGTCCACGCATCGCTACTCTCTCCCAAGTTTGGCTATCGGATGACCGAACCATGCGCCCGACCGGGCACCGGTGTCAAAGCAACATCACCTCGGCCGGTGTCAGGCCGATGACACGTCGCAAGCCATTGCCAGGTTCCTTCTCCTTCGCTATTCGGCCCCCATGCTGATCCTCAAGATCTTCCGCCGCCCCGAATGGGATGCCTTCCGTGCCGCTGGGGAAACTCTTGGCGCGCCGGTCGATCTGGCCGACGGCTACATCCACTTCTCCACCCCCGCCCAGGTGACGGAAACCGCGGCGAAATGGTTCGCCACCGAAAGCGACCTCGTGCTGGTGGCCTTCGACGAGGCCCGCCTCGGCCCGGCCCTGAAATGGGAACCATCGCGCGGCGGCGAGCTTTTCCCGCATCTCTACCGACCGCTGCGGCTGGAGGAGGTGGTCTGGGACAAGTCCCTGCCCTTGGGCGCCACCGGCCACATCTTCCCCGAGGGCCTGCTGTGAGCCGTCTGGAAACGGCCGGCCTCGCGCTTCTGCACCGCATCGACCCCGAGCGCGCCCATGCGCTCTCGCTCCTGGCGCTCCGTTCCGGCCTCGCCCCCCTGCCCGGCCCGGTCGACCTGCCCCGGCTGCACACGACGCTCGCCGGGATGCCGCTCCTGAACCCCGTGGGCCTGGCAGCGGGCTACGACAAGAACGCCACGGCCATCGCTCCGCTGTCCAGCGCGGGCTTCGGCTTCATCGAGGTCGGCGCCGCCACCCCCTTGGCCCAACCCGGCAACCCCCGTCCACGCCTCTTCCGGCTGACCGAGGATCGTGCGGCGATCAACCGCTTCGGCTTCAACAACTTGGGCATGGTGGCAATCTCGGCCCGCCTGGTCCGACGCCGGCGTGGCCCGGTGCCGGTCGGCCTGAACCTCGGCGCAAACAAGACCTCGGAAAACCGTGCCGCCGATTTTGCCAAGGTGCTTGCCACCTGCGGCCCGCATGTCGACTTCGCCACGGTCAATGTCAGCTCGCCGAACACCGAACGCCTGCGCGACCTGCAAGGCGCCGCCGCCCTTGCCGCACTTTTGAAAGGGGTGATCGAGGCGCGCGCCGCCCTGCCCACCCCAATCCCGGTCTTCTTGAAGATCGCCCCCGACCTGACCCGGGACGACCTCGCCCAGATCGCCGAGGTGGCGCTTGCCTCCGGCATCTCTGGAATCATTGCCACCAATACCACGCTCTCACGCGAAGGTTTGAAATCTGCAAATCGGGAAGAAATGGGCGGCCTTTCCGGCGCGCCGTTGTTCGAAAAGTCCACCCGTGTGCTTGCGCAGCTTTCGCAGCTGACCCACGGCCTGATGCCGCTTATCGGCGTCGGCGGCATCAGCAGCGCCGAGCAGGCCTACCAGAAGATCCGCGCCGGAGCTTCGGCGGTGCAGTTTTACACCGCGATGGTCTACCAGGGCATCTCGCTGGCGGCCGAAATCGCCCACGGCCTCGACGCCCTCCTTGCCCGCGACGGCTTCGAGACTGTCGCAATGGCGGTCGGCTCTGGCCGCAGCGCCTGGCTCTGAGCCAGGAACCAGTTCTTCTTGGCCGATCAGAACGCCTTGAAGGTCATCGTGGTCAGCGTCCGCTGGATGCCTGGAATGTCGAACAACCGCGAGGACAGGTAATGCCCGGTATCCTCGCCCTCGGGGATATAGACCTTGGCGATCAGGTCATAGTCGCCGCTGGTCGAATACAGCTCGCTCACCACTTCCCGGTCCCAGATCGCATTGGCGACCTCGTAGGTCTGGCCGGGGGTGCAGCGGAACTGGACGAAAACCAAAGCCATCGGGGCCTCCATTCTTGGACCGGACTCTAGCCCGCCGGACCGGCAAGGAAAAGCCTCACTCCTGGCCCAGGGCCAAGGGCGACGGCTCGCGCTTCAGGTCCTCCACCGACAACGGCGCCGAGGGGCGTGCCAGGCGGTTCCGCACCACCCAGTACAGCCGGTGCTGCGCCCGGGTGATCGCCACATAGGCCAGCCGCTTCCAGAGCGGCACACCAGCCTCGGACCGCCCCGATTGCGCGGCGGCGTATAGGTCGGGCGCGAAGACCTGCACCTCCTCCCACTGCGACCCTTGCGCCTTGTGGATCGTCACCGCCGCGCCGTGCAGGAAGGCCGCGCCCATCCCGGCCGCATGGGGGATGAAGGGCTCCTCCTCGTCAGGCCTCTCGATCTTGATGATACTGGCCGCGCTGACCTGCGGCTCCTCGGCCCCCACCACATGCAGCCGGGCAAAGCCCTGCCGGTTGCCCTCGCCCAGATAGATCACCTGCGCGCCCTTGATCAGGCCCCGCGCCTCAAGATCGATGCGCTTCTTCCTGTGCTTCAGTGGCAGTTCGATCCCGTCGCAGATCAGCGGCTCGCCCGGCAGAAGCTGATCCTCCGGCGCGCCATAGGCATTGCGGAACGCCTGGATCAGCCGCACCCGGGTGACATTGCGCCAGACCAGCACCGGCGAGCGCGCCATCAGCGCCGCCTCGACCCGTTCCGCCCAGACCACCCGGTTGTCGGCGCGGGACCTTTCCTGGACCAGCGCCTCGAAGTCCTCGAATCCGATCCGCTCGTCCCCCAGCGCGTGCGCCAGGTCCAGGATCGGGTTGTCCTCGCTCTGCCGGTGGATGCGATGCAGGATCAGCTTCCGCCCTTCGGACAGCTTGTCGAACACCATCTCGCCCGATTGCCCAACCGGGGCCAACTGCGCAGGATCGCCGAACAGGACCAGCGTCGGGAAAATCTCGCGCAGGTCCTCGAACTGCCGCTCATCCAGCATCGAGCTTTCGTCGACGAAGCCCACGTCCAGCGGCTCTTCCCGCCGCTTCCAGCCCTTGATGAAGTCGCTACCCTTCAGCCCCGCCGCCGCCAGTGCCCCCGGAATGCTCGCAACCTGCTGGTAGAAGGCATAGGCCCGATCCAGCGCCACCTCGGTCAGTCCTTCGACCGTCGGCCGCGTCCCCGTCCCCGCCAGCCATTCGGCGATCTTCTCGTATTCCGGGTCATAGACCGGGGTATAGAGGATGCGGTGGATCGTCGTCGCCGGCACCCCCCGCAGCCGCAGCACCGATGCCGCCTTGTTCGTCGGTGCCAGGATCGCCAGCGTCCGGCGATCCTTCCGCCTGCGGCCCTCGTAATCGCCCGAGACCACCTCGACCCCCGCGGCTTTCAGCCCGCGATACAGCTCCGCAAGCAGCATCGTCTTGCCCGACCCGGCCTTGCCCACCACCGCCAGGACGCTCGTCCGCCCCTCGGCCATCGGGGTAAGTTCCCCCTCGGCCAGGTCGATCCCCGCACCCAGGAACGCGACCGCCAGCCGGTCATAGGCCTCGGCCTGGTCGTCGGAAAAGGTCAGCGCGGGGGCCTGCATCCTGCGATCATAGCCCCTGCTCGGCCCAAGCGGTAGCGGTCAGTGGATCCTGCGCCCTTTGGCTGGCGGGGCTTGCGGCGGCTCGTCCGGCCCCTCGTCAGAATGGGCAATCTCGCTCCGCGCCTCTTCGATCGTTTCCGACACCTTGGCCGCCAGCCGGGGCAGGCCGTTCCGGGTCGCATAGGCAAGAAGATCCGACAACACGTCGAAGACCCAGTCGTGGCGCATGAAGTCCCTCGGCCAGAAATCCGTGCCGCCCGGGGTCAGGTCCTTGCGTGGCCTGAACCCATGGCAACTCACTTAAGCACAGATATCCGAACGATGGGTGAATTGGTTGTTAAAGGTAGAACTTAGCTCAATTTACTCGCCTCAAGCGTGTCCTCGAAGGTCCGCAATCCGGTGCGCGGCGCCTGCACCAGCACCGCCATGTTGCCGGGCTTGTGCTGGTTCTTCCACATCAGCGTATGCGCCCGCGGAATCTCGGCCCAGGGGAAGACCTCGGACATGCAGGGGTCGAGCCTGCGCTCGCACATCAGCTTGTTTGCCGCCGCCGCCTGCTTCAGATGCGCGAAATGGCTGCCCTGCAGGCGCTTCTGGTGCATCCACATATACCGCACGTCGAAGGTGCAGTTGAAGCCGCTGGTCCCGGCGCAAATCACCACCATGCCGCCCTTCTTGCACACCAGCGACGACACCGGGAAGGTCGCCTCGCCGGGATGCTCGAACACCATGTCGACGTTCACCCCCTTGCCGGTGATGTCCCAGATCGCCTTGCCGAACTTGCGCGCCTCTTTCAGCCAGGCATTGTATTCCTCGCTGTTCACCTTCGGCAGCTGACCCCAGCACTTGAACTCGTTGCGATTGATCACGCCCTTCGCGCCCAGCGACATGACGAAGTCGCGCTTCGATTCGTCGCTGATCACTCCGATCGCATTCGCCCCCGCGGTGTTGATCAGCTGGATGGCATAGGAGCCAAGCCCCCCCGACGAACCCCAGACCAGCACGTTCTGCCCCGGCTGCAGGTCATGCGGTGCGTGGCCGAAGAGCATCCGATAGGCCGTCGCCAGCGTCAGCGTGTAGCAGGCCGATTCCTCCCAGGTCAGGTGCTTCGGGCGCGGCATCAGCTGCTGCGCCTGCACCCGGGTGAACTGGCTGAACGACCCGTCCGGCGTCTCATACCCCCAGATGCGCTGGCTGGGCGAGAACATCGGGTCGCCGCCGTTGCACTCCTCGTCGTCGCCGTCGTCCTGATTGCAGTGGATCACCACCTCATCGCCGACCTTCCAGCGCTTCACCTTGTCGCCCACCGCCCAGACGATACCCGCGGCATCCGAGCCTGCGATGTGATAGGCCGCCTTGTGTCCGTCGAAAGGCGAGATCGGCTGCCCGAGGCCCGCCCAGACGCCGTTGTAGTTGACGCCTGCCGCCATCACCAGGACCAGAACCTCGTGGCTGTCGATGGCCCAGGTATCGACCACCTCCTGCACCATGGCCTGCTCCGGGGCGCCATGGCGCTCGCGGCGGATCGCCCAGGCATACATCTGCTTCGGCACATGACCCATCGGGGGCATCTCGCCCAGCTCGTACAGATCCTTCTTCGGCGCGTCGTAGATCAGGGGTGCGGTTTGCGTGTCCAAAGCCAACATGAGCCTCCAAGCCAGATGCCGCGCCGCAGAATCGCCGCGCTCTTGCCCGCAGATAAACCCCCATCGCGCAACTTTGCAATAGTCTGATCGGGTATTCTTGAAATTTTATGTCTGCGGCGTCGCAGCGACACCGATGTCCGGCACCGAGGCGGCATAGAACGCAAGAAGCGCGCGCTCCGCTGCCACCGGCTGCAACCCCTCGCTCACCAGCCCGCGCCGGATCAGCGGCGCCAGCCCCTCGTCCAGTGCCGCGCCCAGGCCCTGCGGCGGCAGCTTCAGCACCGCCCCAGCAGCCGTCAGGCCCCCGACCAGCGCTTCGACCCGCGCCAGCAGCTCGTCCCGGCTCGCCGTCCCCTCGCCCAGCGCCTTCGCCACCAGCGGCACCGGCAGCACCGGCACCACTGCCGCAATCGCCGCCATCAACCGCTCGCCCAGCGCCTCGACCGTGCCCCCCGCCGCCAGATGATCGCGCAAGCTGACCGGCGCCCCGAACCCCGCCGCCGCCGTCCCGAATCCCTTCGTCCGCCCCCGGAATCGCGCCCACAGGAAGCGCAGCGCGTGCAGCGCCACCCAGAGCGGCCGGTTCCTGAACCGCCGCGTGCCCGACTGCGCCGCCTCGACCAGCACCCGGTCCTCCAGCACCCGGTCATAGGCCAGCCCCACCGGCACAAAGACCACGTCGCGCGACAGGGGCGTCCAGCCCTCGACGATATAGCTGATCAGCCCCAGCTTCGCCGGTCCCACCCGCCCGTCCAGCGACAGCCCCCCTTCCGGGAACATCGCCTGCGTCGTGCCCTCCTCGGTCGCCATCTGCACATAGCGCGCCAGCACCTTGCGATAGAGCGCATTCCGGCTGCCCCGCCGGATGAAATAGGCCCCCATCGACCGGATCAGCGCCGACAGCGGCCAGACCCGCGCCCATTCCCCCACCGCGTAACTTACGGCAGATCGCCCGGCGACCAGCCATGTCACCAGCACATAGTCGACGTTCGACCGATGGTTCATCACGAAGATCACCGTGGCCTTCGGGTCGATCCGCTCCAGCGCCCGGTCGACCTTGCCGACCCGCACCCGGAACAGCAGCCGCGAAAGCCATTTCGCCGCCCGCGTGCCGAAGCCGAAATAGACCGTCGCCGAAAACCCGGGCACGATCTCGCGCGCATAGCGATGCGCCTCCTCGAAGGCGACCTCCCCCGGCACCCCGGTTTCCGCCGCATGGAGCATCGCCGCCTCGACCACCTTCTGGTCATAGGCCAGCCGCGCCACCATGTCCGACCTTTGCGCCAGCTTGAACAGGTCGATCTTCCGGTCCAGCCGCGCGTTCAACCGCGACAGCGCCTTCTCGGCCCGGCGGCGAAAGAACCAGCGCACCGAGGGGAACAGGAAATGCAGGACGAAAGAGGTCACCGCGAAGGCGATGATCAGCAGGAACAGCCAGAGCGGCAGTTCGACCGTTCTCATCATGCGGTGTGGACACCCTCCGTTTGGTCTCCAAGGCTTAGCGGAACGCCGCCCGCCCCGCCACCGCGATGATCTTTGGCGGGGATCGCCTGCTCACCAAGGCGTGACAAAAGGATGCGGCGCGGGCTGTGTTACCCTGCGCCCGCCGGTGCTGGTCCCGGCAGAAACATGGAGGAAACGGCAGATGAGGTTCGCAACCATCACCCTCGCGTGCGGCGTCGCGCTGGCCGCCACCGCCGCGCAGGCGCAGGATCCCGGCATGAGCTTCTTCGTCACCAGCACGAATCCCGGCAGCGGCGGCAACCTGGGCGGTCTTGCCGGGGCCGACGCCCATTGCGCCGCGCTGGCCGAGGCTGCCGGTATTACCGGCAAGACCTGGCGGGCCTATCTCTCGACCTCGACCGAGAACGCCCGAGACCGCATCGGCGCCGGTCCCTGGGTCAACGCCGCCGGCGTGACCATCGCCGACAGCGTCGACGCGCTGCACGGGCCGGACAACGCCCTCACCAAGGACACCGCGCTGAACGAGAAGGGCGAGGTGGTGAACGGTCGCGGCGACGAGCCGAACCGCCACGACATGCTGACCGGCTCGCTGCCCGACGGCACCGTGGCCACCGGGCAGACCTGCGAGGACTGGACCAGCGATGCCGTCGAGGCCGCCGGAATGGTCGGCCACCACGACCGCATGGGCCTCGACGACTCGGATGCGGCGAAATCCTGGAACTCGTCGCACGCCTCGCGCGGCGGCTGCGGAATGGAAGCCCTGCGCGGCACCGGCGGCGACGGGCTGTTCTACTGCTTCGCCGCGAACTGAGGCCACCCTGGCCGGGATCGCGGACTCCCGGCCCCGAATTTTTTGCAGTGCAGCATCTGGACGCGCAAGTTTATTCCGAATAGGTTGCCTTCACGGGAATTATCTTGCCTGAAGGTGCCGCGATGACCCAGCCGACCAAGGACCAGCCCTGGCTCTTCCGTACCTATGCCGGCCACTCCACCGCCGCCGCCTCGAACGCGCTCTATCGCAGCAACCTCGCCAAGGGTCAGACCGGCCTCTCCGTCGCCTTCGACCTGCCCACGCAGACCGGCTATGACAGCGACGATCCCCGCGCGCGGGGCGAGGTTGGCAAGGTCGGCGTCCCCGTCGCCCATCTCGGCGACATGCGCACGCTGTTCCGTGACATTCCGCTGGAGCAGATGAACACCTCGATGACGATCAACGCCACCGCCCCCTGGCTTCTGGCGCTGTATATCGCCGTGGCCGAGGAACAGGGCGCCGACATCGCCGCCCTGCAAGGCACCGTGCAGAACGACATCATCAAGGAATACCTCTCGCGCGGCACCTACATCCTGCCGCCCGAACCCTCGCTTCGGCTCATCACCGACGTCGCCGCCTATACCGGCAAGCACCTGCCGAAGTGGAACCCGATGAACGTGTGCAGCTACCACCTGCAAGAGGCCGGGGCCACGCCGGAGCAAGAGCTGGCCTTCGCGCTGGCGACTGCCTGCGCTGTGCTCGATGATCTGAAAGTGAAAGTTCCAGCGGCAGATTTCCCCTCAATGGCGGGGAGAATGTCCTTTTTTGTCAATGCCGGCATCCGTTTCGTGACCGAGCTGTGCAAGATGCGCGCCTTCACCGCCCTCTGGGACGAGCTTCTGGAAACCCGCTACGGCATCACCGACGCCCGCTTCCGCCGTTTCCGCTACGGGGTCCAGGTCAACTCGCTCGGCCTCACCGAACAGCAGCCAGAGAACAACGTCTACCGCATCCTCCTGGAAATGCTGGCCGTCACGCTGTCGAAGAACGCCCGCGCCCGTGCCGTCCAGCTGCCCGCCTGGAACGAGGCGCTTGGCCTGCCCCGTCCCTTCGACCAGCAATGGTCGCTGCGGATGCAGCAGATCCTGGCCTATGAGACCGACCTTCTGGAATACGACGACCTCTTCGACGGCAACCCCGCCGTGGACCGCAAGGTCGAAAGCCTCAAGCGTGGCGCGCTTGAGGAACTTGCCCATATCGATGCGATGGGGGGTGCGGTCGCCGCCATCGCCTACATGAAGTCCCGCCTGGTCGAAGCCAATGCCGAACGCCTCGCGAAGATCGAATCCGGCGAGACCAGCGTCGTCGGCGTCAACCGCTTCACCACCACCGAACCCTCGCCGCTCGCCACCGGCGACGGCGCGATCATGACGGCCGACCCCAAGGCCGAGGCCGACCAATGCGCCCGCCTCGCCGACTGGCGCGCAAGCCGCGACCCGGCGAAGGTCGCCGAAGCCCTCGCCGCACTGCGGCAGGCCGCCCGGTCGGGCGAGAATATCATGCCCGCCTCCATCGCCTGCGCAAAGGCCGGCGTCACCACCGGCGAATGGGGCGGCACGATGCGCCAACTCTACGGCGAATACCGCGCCCCGACCGGCGTCTCCCGCAACCCCTCGAACCGCACCGAAGGCCTGGAGCCCGTCCGCGACGCCGTGGCTGCCGTGGCGACAAAGCTCGGCCGCCCGCTCCGCCTTCTCCTCGGCAAGCCCGGCCTCGACGGTCATTCCAACGGCGCCGAGCAGATCGCCGCCCGTGCCCGCGACTGCGGGATCGAGATCACCTACGACGGCATCCGCCTGACTCCGCAGGAAATCGTCGCCGCCGCCGCCGAAAAGGCCCCCGATGTGATCGGCCTTTCCATCCTCTCCGGCAGCCACCTTCCGCTCATCCGCGAAACGCTGGACCTGATGCAAGAGGCGGGCCTCAGCCAACCCCTCGTCGTCGGAGGCATCATCCCCGACGACGATGCGAAGACCCTGAAAGCGATGGGCGTGGCCCAGGTCTACACGCCGAAGGATTTCCAGCTGAACCGCATCATGCTCGACCTCGTGACACTGGCCGATCCGGCCCAGGTCGCCGCTGAATAGATCGCCCGCCTTTCGCTCCTTGCGCGCAGTGCGTTGATGGAAATCCCTCAACGAGAGTGACCTGCCACCCCAAAAGGCTTGACGTAAATCAAGGCCCATGGGCCCGATCCGGGCCTATCCTGGTGGCACACAGCCCAGCCGGAGCCCGCCATGTTCCACCGCATCCGCAACCTCATCGACCGCCTGCACGCGGTGCAAGAAGTCAACGCGCTGTCCGATCAGGAGCTTGATGACATCGGGATGAGCCGGGAGCAGGTCATCGGCTTCCTGAACATGCCGCGCGACATCAGCGAACGTGTCACGGCAATGGGCCGCATCTTCGGCATCTCCGAGCTGGAGCTGAAGCGCGATCACCTGCAATGGATCGACCTCCTCACCGTCTGCGGCCATTGCGCCGACCGTGGTGCCTGCGCGCGCGTGCTGGCCAAGGGGGACGCCGCCCGACCGTCCGAAGCGCATTTCTGCGGCAACCGCGCGAGCTTCAGCACCCTCGCCGCGCAAGGGCATTAAGCTACCTCGAGCCCCCTTCAGGCGCGGGCCGCAATCCGACCCGTGAGCGTGCGGGGTCGGCGTCGATCCGCCTCATGCGGCTCGGTGGCAGCGCAAGTCCAGCACCACCAACGTTTCCGCTCTTGCCCGTCGCAAGCGCGCGCCGCATTAATGTCGCAGGCCGCTCGCTTGTCTACAGGCAGACAAGGCCACGGAACAGTGCAGTTGGACCGGAAGAAGTACGGGAACGCAGGGCGCGCGCGCAAACCCTGACTCCCGCAGGGGGACGCGGACATGACCTTTCACATCGGCGCCAAGCCCGGGGACATCGCTGAAACCGTGCTTCTGCCCGGCGACCCCTACCGCGCCCGCTGGGCTGCGCAGACCTTTCTCAAGGACGCCGTCCTGGTGAACGAGGTCCGCGGGATGCTGGGCTACACCGGCATCTGGAACGGCCACCGCGTCACCATCCACGGCTCGGGCATGGGGATGCCCTCGCTCTCGATCTATGCCAACGAACTGATCCGCGACTATGGCGCAAGAACGCTGATCCGCATCGGCTCTGCAGGAGCCTTGCCCACGCATGTCAAGGTCCGCGACGTGATCCTCGCACAGACCGCCTCCACCATCGGCTCCCCCTCGCGGACCATCTTCAAGGAGCTGAACTTCGCCCCCTGCGCGGATTTCGGCCTGCTGTCCAAGGCCTACGCGGCCGCCACCGCGAAGGGCACCCCCGTCCATGTCGGCGGCATCTACTCCTCTGACACCTTCTACGACGAACGCCCGGACCTGTCCGAACAACTGCTCCGCCACGGCTGCCTGGGGGTCGAGATGGAAGCGGCCGAGCTTTACATGGTCGCCGCACGTCACGGCGCCCGGGCGCTTGCGGTCCTCACCGTGTCCGACCACATCACCACGGGCGAGGCGCTGCCCGCCGACCAGCGCGAACGCAGCTTCGGCTCCATGATCGAGATCGCGCTGGAAGCGGCCTCCGGCTAGGCCAGAGGGCCAAAGCGCGGGACAAGCCCAGGAATTTTCTAGAAAACTCCTGGATCTTTTGCTATTGCCCAGTCCCGACCAGAAACTCCGCCACCAGCACCGCCGCACTTCCCGGCTGCATCGGGCGGGCGGACCACAGCCGGAATCCCTCCATCAGCCTGACTCTTTGCGGAAACGGCGCGACAAGCGCACCCCGTTCCAGGTGCCCGGCGACCAGCGGCCCGTGCCCCATCAGCACGCCGGCACCGTTCACCGCCTCTTCCACCGCCAGCGCATAAAGCGAGAAGACCGGCCCCCGCACCGCCACCTTGACACCGACCGCCTCCAACCAGACCTCCCAGTCCCGGTCCCAGGCCGTATCCGACAGGCAGGGCAGTCCGGACAGGTCGTCCAGCCGCGCCAACCGCGCCGCCAAACCCGGGGAACACACGGGAAACAGCGCATCCTCAGCCACCAGCCTGCCACCGCTTTCCGCCGGAAACAGGCTCAGGTCATGCAGGCTGCGCTTCAGGTTCGGCGGGGCCTCAAGCGCGGTGATGGAAACCGAAATCTCCGGCGCCGCCGCCCTCAGCGCCGGGAGCCGGGGCGAGAGCCACAGCTGCGCAATCGCGGGCAAGGTGGCGATATGCACCTCCTGCGGCAGCGCCAACGCGCGCAACCGCGCCTCCGCCCCGGCCAGCGCATCGAATGCCCCGGTCAGTTCCTCCACCGCCGCCAGCCCCAGACCCGTCAGCCGCACCCCCCGCGCCTGCCGCTCGAACAATGCGGCCCCCAGCCGGTCCTCCAGGGCCTTCACATGCGCCGTCACCGCTCCGGGCGTCACCCCCAGTTCTGCCGCCGCGAGCGTGAAAGCCCCGGTCCGCGCCGCCGCCTCGAAGGCACGCAGCGCGTTCAGTGGCAACCGGGTCAGGGGTGGCGGGGCGACGGGCATGGCTCAACTTTCCTGACCCTAATTTTCCGCAGAACTGATTTGTGCGCAAGCCCGGCGCTGGCTAGGCTTCCTCGAAAGGAGACCGCCATGCCCCATCTCGCTCCCCGCCCCTGGGTTCCCACCGCCTGCGAAACCTACATCCAGCGCCTCGCCGCCGATGCTGGCAAAGCATCGGCCAGCGTTTCCGGGCGGCTTGACGCCCTCATCGCGAAGAACCGAGAGATCCACGATCAGGACTGCTTCAACCTGAACCCCGCGACCAATGTGATGAACCCGAAGGCCGAGGCAGCGCTGGCCTCCGGCATCGGTTCGCGCCCCTCGCTTGGCTATCCCGGCGACAAGTACGAGATGGGACTGGAAGCCATCGAGGAAATCGAAGTCATCGCCGCCGAACTCGCTGCCGAGGTGTTCCACGCGCGCTATGCCGAAATCCGCGTCGCATCGGGCGCGCTCGCCAATCTCTACGGCTTCATGGCGCTGGCGAAACCCGGTGACAGCATCATCGCGCCGCCCGGCACCATCGGCGGCCACGTCACCCATCACGCTGCCGGATGCGCGGGCCTCTACGGGCTGACCACCCACCCCGCCCCCATCGACGCCGATGGCTACACCGTTGATCTGGCGGCGCTTCACGACTTGGCCCACGCGGTCCGCCCGAAGATCATCACCGTCGGCGGCAGTCTGAACCTCTTCCCGCATCCGGTGGCCGAGGTCCGCAAGATCGCCGATCAGGTCGGCGCCAAGGTCCTGTTTGACGCCGCCCACCAGTGCGGGATGATCGCGGGCGAAGCCTTTCCCGACCCCCTGGCCGAAGGGGCGCATCTGATGACGATGAGCACCTACAAGTCGCTCGGCGGCCCCGCCGGCGGCCTGATCGTCACCAACGAAGCCGAAATCGCGCAACGCCTTGATGCGATTGCCTTCCCCGGCCTGACCGCCAACTTCGACGCCGCCAAGTCCGCCGCGCTGGCCTATACCTTCCTCGATTGGCGCGACCACGGGGCCGCCTACGCCAAGGCGATGGTCGACCTTTCCCGCGCGCTGGCCGGAGAACTGACGAAACTCGGCCTCCCGGTCTTCGCCGCCGATCGCGGCGCCACCACCTCGCACCAGTTCGCCGTCGAGGCCGCAGCCTTCGGCGGCGGTCAGGCGGCCTCCAAGACCCTCCGCAAGGCCGGTTTCCTGGCCTGCGGCATCGGCCTGCCCATCGCCGAGGTTGCGGGGGATCTCAACGGGCTGCGCATCGGCACGCCCGAGCTTGTCCGTCGTGGCGTCACCCCCGCCGACGCCCCGGCGCTCGCCGCCCTGATCGCCGAGGGCCTGCGTTCCAACGCCCCGGAAACCGTCGCCCCGCGCACCAAGGCGTTGCGCGCCCGCTTCCAGGGCCTGCACTTCGTCAACGCTTGACCATTACCGCCGCGTCCCGTCTTCTGCCGCCAAACGGCAGGAGACGGCGATGCGGCAGCGGCAGCTTGGCAAGAACGGACCCCAGGTCTCGGCCCTCGGCCTGGGCTGCCTCTCGTTCGGCGGCATGTTCGGCCCGACGACCGAGGCCGAATCGCTCCGCGCCCTCGACGCCGCCTGGGATGTTGGGATCACCTTCCTCGACACCGCCAACCGTTATGGCGAGGGCATCAGCGAAACCGTCATCGGCCAATGGCTCAAGACCTCTCGCCACCGCCCCCACATCGCCACCAAGGCCGCCTTCTCCGACGACCCCGCCCGCCGCATCGACAACCGCCCCGACCACCTGCGCGCCGAACTCGAAGGCTCGCTGCAGCGTCTTGGGGTCGACCATGTCACGCTCTTCTACGCCCATCGCCATGACCCGCAGGTTCCGGCGGAAGACCTTGCGGGCACGATGCAACGCCTTCACGAAGAAGGCAAAATCCTCGGCTACGGCCTGTCGGAAATCGGCCCCTACACGCTGGAACGCTGCCATGCCATCCACCCTGTCATGGCCGTCCAGAACGAATACTCGCTCTGGACAAGGCAGCCCGAGCTTGGCCTGATCCAGCGCTGCGCCAGCCTGGGCGTCGCCTTTGTCCCCTTTTCTCCCCTCGCCCGCGGCGCCTTCGGCACGCCGATGGCCGATCCCGCCACCTTCGCACCGAAGGAATTCCGCACCCGCATCCCGCGCTTCCACCCCGAGAACTGGCCGCACAACAAGGCGAGCCTCGACGCCTTCCACGCCTATGCCCATCAGCGCGGCCGGACCCCCGCCGCCCTCGCCCTCGCCTGGCTCCTCGACCGCGCGCCGCATATCCTCCCGATCCCCGGCACCCGCACGGCAGACCACCTGCGCGCCTGGGCCATGGCCCCCGAGATCGACCTCACTGACGACGACCGCGACGAAATCGACCGCCTCCTTCCCATCGGCTGGGCCTGGGGCGACCGCTACGACGACCACCAGGCCGCGACGGTGGAACGCTACTCCTGACCGTGGCTCCGGTCGTAAGCATTCGGTCCCGGTGACACCCACCCGACCGGAGGCGCCTTGGGCCGGAAGACCTGCACCTTGAGCGGATGGCAGGCCGCCACGTCCGAGGAATGCTCCGCCGAACAGTCTCCGCCCGGACAGGCCGAGAGCGCGCCCAGAAGGTCGATCTCCGCCATGAATTCCAGATGGTCGCCCGGCCGCACGGGCGAGGCCTTCATGAAATACTGCCCGGTCTCCCGTGTGAAGCCGGTGCACATGAAGACATTCAGCACGTCATGCACATGCAACTCCGCCGCCTTCGCGGGCAGGCCCCAATGGTCGGCCACCGCCCGCGTCAGGTTGGAATGGCAGCAGTGGTGATACTGCTCGCCCCCCGACAAGAGCGCATGGGTATAGGGATCGCAGCGCGTGCCGATCACGTCATGCACCGACCCGCCGAAAGCATCGAAGCCGTACCAGTCCAGCGTATCGTCGGTGATCGTCGCCATCGGCCTTAAATGGGGCAGGCAGGACCACATCCGGTCCCCGGTCGACAGGTGCGTGCCATGCAGCGCCCGCGTCTTGCCCGAGAAGAACCGCTCGCCAAGGTTCTCCGCCGCGAAGAGGTTCAGATCGCCCACCTGCGGGCCTTCCACGCTGACGATGCGAAAAAACCAGCCCGCCGGAACCTCGAACGTCCTCGCCTCGCGCGGCGGCACCAGCACCTCCGCCACCAGACTCCACCCCTCCCGCGCCGCGCGGTAGGCGGCGAGGTCAGGGCGTGGCAGGCCTTCCACCGGGTAGCAGATCACCGGGCGAATGCCCTTGCGGTCGGCGGCATCGACAGGGGCGGGGTGTTCGGGTCGTTCCAGCTTCATGCCCCGCAGGCTTGCCGGAATCCCGACCGCCCGCAAGCGCCGATTTCTTTGAAGAAATCGGATCGGAGCCTTCATAGGCTCCGCGTCTCTGCCTGGCGCTCAGCCCGCAGGCAATCCCTCGGCTCGGCCCCCCGCGCCGTCGCCCCGCAGGCCACGCAGCGCCAGAAGTCGGGCGCCACGCTCCGGTCCAGCCGCCAGCGGCAGTCGCGGGTCAGCGTGGAGTTGCGCCGGCTGATCCAGAGATACAGAAAGACCGCGACACCCAGGGCCAGCAGAAGCAGCGGCACGGACGGCTCACACCACCCGGTCCAGCATCTGCTTCTTGATCTCGGCAATCGCTTTCGCCGGGTTCAGCCCCTTGGGGCAGGTCTTGGCGCAGTTCATGATCGTGTGGCAGCGGTACAGCTTGAACGGGTCTTCCAGCATGTCCAGCCGCTCGCCCGTCGCCTCGTCGCGGCTGTCGACGATCCAGCGATAGGCGTGCAGCAGCGCAGCGGGGCCAAGGTAGCGGTCAGAGTTCCACCAATACGACGGGCAGGCGGTGGAGCAAGATGCGCACATCACGCATTCATACAAGCCGTCCAGCTTTTTCCGGTCCTCGATCGACTGCCGCCATTCCTTCGCCGGGCGGTTGGTCTTCGTCTCCAGCCAAGGCATGATGCTGGCGTGCTGGGCGTAGAAATGCGTGAGGTCCGGGATCAGGTCCTTGATCACCGCCATATGCGGCAGCGGATAGATCTTCACGTCGCCCTTGATCTCGTCCAGCCCGTAGATGCAGGCCAAAGTGTTGATCCCGTCAATGTTCATCGCGCAGGATCCGCAGATGCCCTCACGGCAGGACCGGCGGAAGGTCAGCGTCGGGTCAATCTCGTTCTTGATCTTGATCAGCGCGTCCAGCACCATCGGGCCGCACTGGTCCATGTCGATGAAATAGGTGTCGACCCGCGGATTCTCGCCGTCATCCGGGTTCCAGCGGTAGATCTGGAACTTGCGCACGTTCTTGCTTTCCGGCTTCGGCCAGGTCTTGCCGGTGCGGATCTTGGAATTCTTCGGCAGGGTGAACTGGACCATGGGTCAACCTTTCCTGGTCGTCTTGAAAGATGTCCGGCGTTCGGATGCGACCGATGCAAGGCGCGGTAGCTTACCCATCTCAGCCCCTCCAGTCCGACCGCATGTACAGCGGCCGGCTCGGCGGCTGGCCCGCCTTGGACATGACGCAGCTCTCGTAGACCGCCGAAGGGTCCTTGCGCAGAAGATAGTCCGAGCTGACGTCCAGCTCGATCGCCGCCACGCTGCCTTCCGAGGTTGCGCCGATCCAGACCTCGCCCCGCGGCTTGCTGGCCAGGCGGGCACGTTCGAAGCACTGGTTCTCGGCCTGGGCCAGACTCATCGGGCCGCAGGCGGCCAGGGCAAGCAGGGCGGGAAGGGTCAGGCGCAGCATCGGATCACCGGACCGGAGGAACGCCATTCGCCGCGAAGCAGGCCTGCGCCGCGGGGCGCAGCGCGATCTCGCGGATCGTGGCCTTGGTCGAGGTCCCGGCCTCCACCCCCACGTCGCGGGCCAGCAGCTCCAGCTCGCTCTGGCTTGCCGCATCAAGGATGCATTTCGTCGCCAGCCGCGCCGGTTCGGCCGGCATGTTGATGTTCGCGACGGGGAAGACCACCGTATGCGCCGTCCGCTTCAGAGCGCTGTCCACCACTTCGGCCGGGTCGCACCCTGCCACCGTCATCACCGCCACCAGGGAAAGAACTGCCATCCGCATCAGAACTTCCTTTCCGCCGGGGCGATCTTGGCCAGCGCGATCCCGCCCTCAGCCTCGGTGGTCAGAGGCTCGGTATGGACCGGCCGGTAGTCAAGCCTGACCCTGTCGCCATCGACCCAGGCCAGCGAATGTTTGCGCCAGTTGGCATCGTCGCGCTGCGGATGATCCTCATGCGCGTGTGCGCCCCGGCTTTCGGTCCGGGCATGGGCGGCGTAGATCGTCGCCAGCGCGTTCGGCATCAGGTTGGTCAGTTCCAGCGTCTCCATCAGGTCGCTGTTCCAGACCAGGCTCCGGTCCGTGACCTTCAGGTCGCCCATCTTGCCCGCGATCGCCGTCATCTTCTTCTCGCCCGCCGCCAGCGTCTCCTCGGCCCGGAACACCGCCGCATCGGCCTGCATGGTGCGCTGCATCTCCAGCCGCAACTCTGCCGTCGGAATCGTGCCGCTGGCGTTCCGCAGCGCATCGAACCGATCCAGCGCCTTGTCGACCTCGGCCTTGTTGGTCGCCGGAACCGGGGCCGCCCGATCCACCACCTGCCCGGCGCGGATCGCCGCCGCCCGGCCGAAGACCACCAGGTCGATGAGGGAATTCGATCCCAGCCGGTTCGCGCCATGTACCGAGGCGCAGCCCGACTCGCCCACCGCCATCAGGCCCGGAAACACGGCATCAGGGTTCGCATGGGTCGGGTTCAGCACCTCGCCCCAGAAATTCGTCGGCACCCCGCCCATGTTGTAGTGTACCGTCGGCAGCACCGGGATCGGCTCCTTGTGCAGGTCGACACCGGCGAAGATGCGGGCGCTTTCGGTGATCCCCGGCAGCCGCGCCTCCAGCGTTTCGCGCGGCAGGTGGTTCAGGTGCAGGTGGATGTGGTCCTTGTGCGCCCCCACCCCGCGCCCCTCGCGGATTTCCAGCGTCATGCAGCGGCTGACATAGTCGCGCGGCGCCAGGTCCTTGTAATGCGGCGCATAGCGCTCCATGAACCGCTCGCCCGCGCTGTTGGTCAGATAGCCCCCCTCGCCGCGCGCCCCTTCGGTGATCAGGCAGCCCGAGCCGTAGATGCCGGTCGGGTGGAACTGCACGAACTCCATGTCCTGCAGCGGCAGGCCCGCCCGGGCCACCATCCCGCCGCCGTCCCCGGTGCAAGTGTGCGCCGAGGTTGCGCTGAAATAGGCCCGCCCATAGCCCCCGGTCGCCAGCACCACCATCTTGGCGTTGAAGACATGGATCGTGCCGTCATCCAGCTTCCAGGTGACGACGCCCGTGCAGGCGCCGTCGGTGATGATCAGGTCCAGTGCGAAATATTCGATGTAGAATTCCGCGTTGTTCTTCAGGCTCTGCCCATAGAGCGTATGCAGGATCGCATGCCCCGTCCGGTCCGCCGCAGCGCAGGTGCGCTGCACCGGCGGGCCATTGCCGAATTCTGTCGTATGTCCGCCAAAGGGACGCTGATAGATCTTGCCCTCTTCCGTGCGGGAAAACGGCACCCCGTAATGCTCCAGCTCGTAGACCGCCTTGGGGGCCTCCCGCGCGAGGTATTCCATCGCATCGGTGTCGCCCAGCCAGTCGCTGCCCTTCACCGTGTCGTACATATGCCACTGCCAGTGGTCCGGCCCCATGTTGCCAAGCGACGCGGCAATCCCGCCCTGCGCCGCCACGGTATGCGACCGGGTCGGGAACACCTTGGTCACGCAGGCCGTCCGCAGGCCCTGCTCGGCCATCCCCAGCGTCGCGCGCAGACCGGCACCCCCGGCCCCCACCACGACCACGTCGTACTCATGCGTCTCATACGGATAGGCGGTCATCATCTGTCCTTCAAAGCGCAATGCGGGCCAGGGCGAACAGCCCCGTGGCCGCGATCACCCAGGAAAGCGAGATCACGAAGATGACCAGCATCTTGCGCGCCGTGCCCCGGGCATAATCCTCGATCATCGTGGTCGCCCCCATCGCGAAATGGCGCATCCCCACGACCAGCACCAGCGCCGTCAGGATGGCCGGGAACGGGTGCGAGAAGGTCTCCAGCACCGCCTCGCGCGACCGGCCCAGCGCTCGCCCGAAGATGTAAAGCCAGACCGGCACCAGGAAGGCCAGGCCTGCGGCCGAAACCATCATCGACCACTGGTGTTCGGTCCCGGCATGACCGGCCCCCTTGCCTTCGGCACGCTTGCGGGGCGTCAGATAGCGCATGGCAGCCTCACTGAACCAGAAGAATTGTGATCACAGTCAGCACGACCGATCCGATGATGCAGACCCAGCCCAGCTTTTCCGCCGTCGGAATGTCCAACCCGCGCCCCGCATCGTAGATGAGATGCCGCAGCCCGGCGAGGTAGTGATACCACACCGCCCAGAGCGAGCCGGTGAAGACCAGATCCCCGAACCAGCTCGTCGCCACCGCATCAGCCGTTGCGAAATACTCGTCCGACGTCGCCGCCGCCAAAAGCCACCAGACCCCCAGCACCACACCCGCGACCAGCGCATGTCCGGTGATCCGCGTCAGGATCGAGGTCAGCATCGGCACTTGCCAGCGATAGATTTGCAGATGCGGAGACAGCGGTCGCTCGATGGGCTTTGCGTCTGCCATGATCGGTCCTCACGTCTGGCGGCGCAGGTCCATCGGGCCAGCGCCAGGCTGTCGTTCGGTTACCTGAATAGCGCGGAATTCGCCCGTGTCACGCGGGGATTGCCGCAATTGCAGCATGTTGCCGCTATCGGAGGCGATTTTCTTGGGTTTGTGATCACGATTTTTGGACCCGTGATCACAGTAAGACCCCCTATCGGCTGAACACTGTCGTGTCCCAGGTCAGACTCAGCCCGATGTAACTGCCCGCATACTCCGACCCGTCATAGTACCGCAGGTCGACGGCAGTTTCGTCGGTCAGGGCCCAGGTCGCGCCAAGGTCCCATTCCGTTTCCGATCCAGCGTCCGCCACCTCATAGACCCCGTAGTTCGCCGAAACCTCCAGCCTGTCGGTCGCCGCGAAGGCCGCGCCGACATAGGCATTGCCCAGCGCATTCTCCGGATCATAGGCCAGGTCCAGGGTCGTCCAGATTCTGTCCCCCAGCGGCGCCCCCAGGCTGACCGTCACCTCGCCGCAGCAGTCCCCGCCATCGTTCGGATAGATATAGCGGATATAATACAGGTCATAGCTGACGCCGCTGGCCAACTCGCCCCGATAACCCAGGTACAGGTCCACCTCGTTCGCCACGTCGTCATTGGCAACCTGCCCCCAGATCCCGGCATAGAAGCCACGGTTCTCCAGTTCCAGATAGGCGCTCAGATAGCTGTTGGTCCCGGTATTCGGCCCGTCCTCGTCAAAGGCGAACTCCAGCTCCCCACCGCCATAGACCGCCAGATCCTGTGCGGCGGCGCCGCCAGCGGCCAGCGTCAGCGCGGCAAATGCAATCCGAAACATTCTGCTCTCCCTCCTGTCCCCGAGGGAAGCATGGCACAGTCGCCATTGACCGGATAGTCAGAACTTGCGGGTCAGACCGGCACCAGCGCCCAGTAATCCAGGTCCAGCAGCACCTCGGGCAGGTATTTCCCATCCGCCCCGCGCAAGTCCCCGGACCTGCCCTTCGTCGCCACCAGCCGCAGCCGAAGCGCCCCGACCGAGGGCACCCCGGTCTCCGCCTTGTCAAGCACCTCCGACCAGGCCCGCACCGTATCGCCCGCGAAGCACGGATTGGCATGCGCCCCCGCGTTCAGCGCCACGATCATCTGCGCATTCGCGAGGCCGTTGAACGACAAGGCCCGCGCGAGGGAAATCACATGCCCGCCATAGATCAGCCGCCGCCCGTCCTCGCGCTGGCCCACGTCGAAATGCACCTTGGACGTGTTCTGCCAGAGCCTTGTCGCCAGCATGTGCTCGGCCTCCTCGATCGTCACCGCATCGACATGATCGATCACCTCGCCCACCGCGTAGTCACCCCAGCGGTGCGGCTCCCCGGCCAACCCGAAGTCATAGCGGCTGAAGTCCAGCCCCTCCGGCACGACCAGCGCCTCGGGCGCGACCGAAGCCGCCAGGTCCGGCACATGAACCGGCACCTGAACCTCCCGCCGCCGTTTGCGCACCATCACCCAACGGATGTACTCCAGCACCACCTCCCCGCGCTGGTTCAGCCCACGGGTCCGCACCCAGACCACCCCCGTCGCCCCCGACGAGGTCTCCTTCAGCCCGATCACCTCGGACTCCGAACGCAGCGTATCACCCGGCCAGACCGGCTTCAGCCAGCGTCCCTCGGCATAGCCGAGGTTCGCCACCGCGTTCAGGCTGATGTCCGGCACCGTCTTGCCGAAGACCGTGTGGAACGCGATCAGGTCGTCCAGCGGCGAGCCCGCCAACCCTACCGACCGCGCGAACTCGTCCGAGGAATAGACCGCCCCCCGCGCCGGATAGAGCGCATGATAAAGCGCCCGCTCCCCCTGTCCCACCGTGCGCGGCACTGCATGGCGGATCACCTCGCCCAGCCGATAGTCCTCGAAGAAACGCCCGGGATTGGTCTTCATTGCTCGCCCAGCTTCACGTCCGGGTGGTACTCGCCCGGAGCTTCCTTCACCACCGCCTGCCCGCAGCGCATCACCCCATTGGCCGCATCGAACGCATAGGTCGGGCCGCCATGCAGCTCCCATCCCTTGTTCAAGGCCACCGTCACCTTGTGGCAGAAGACTGCTGTGTCATCCGCGCTCAGAAACCGATAGAGCTTCATTCCCTCACCCAAATCCCGACAATTCGACTAAAATTGTCTTTCATACTGGAGCAAATATCCCACGGGGGTGTGGGGGTGTGAAACCCCCACTCCAAGGTCAGCCCCAGGGCGGCACCCCAAGCCAGTTGTGGATCATCATCACCACACCCATCACCACGACAGCCCCCACCACCGCCGCGATCTCCTTGGCCAAAGGCGCCGGTTCCGGCAACGGCCCGCGCGGCTCGGCCCGGTTGATCAGGATCACCGTCACCACCGCCCAGGCCAGAAGACCGCCGAACAGCAGGATCGCCGCGAGATCGCCATTGACCAGCAGATGCGCCACCGCCCAGGTCTTCACAGCCGTCAGCTGCGGATGCCGGATCACCCGGGTGATCCGGGTTTTCAGCCCGGATGCCGCATACAGGTAGAAAGCAAGGAACATCAGCAGGTTGTTCACATGGATCAGGAAGCGCGGCGGCGACCAGACCTCGACGAACTCTGCCCCCTGAACCCCCAGCCATTCGCTGCCCCGGAAGCCGACCACCATCAGCACCACGCCCGCCAGCGACAGCGCCGTGACCAGCCCCTTGCCCGCCTCGCCCCAGCGTTCGCGTGAAGCCGGGGCGACCCGTTTCCACAGATGCGCGCCCCACCACAGCGCCAGTCCCAGGATGATCAGTGTCATGCGAAGCCTCCAGCCGGTTCATCGGGGCGCACCCTGCCCCTAAACCGCCCCCGCTGCAATCGACCGGGCCGCAATCGCCTCGGCCTTGCCGATCAGCGCTTCCGCCGACGCCACATGCAGGTTCTCCACGATCCGCCCGTCCACCACCGCGACCCCCTCGCCCCGCGCCCGCGCCTCGGCAAAGGCCGCGATCTGGCGGCGGGCCAGCGCGACCTCCTCCTCGCTCGGCGCGAACACCTCATTGGCGATCTCCAGCTGCGCCGGATGGATCAGCGTCTTGCCGTCAAAGCCCATGTCACGGCCCTGCTCGCACTCTGCCCGCAGGCCCGCCTCGTCCTTGAAGGCGTTGAACACCCCGTCGACGATGACCTTGCCCGCCGCCCGCGCCGCCAGAACGCAGGCGCCGAGCCCCGCCAGCAGCGGCAGCCGGTCGGCCCGGAACCGCGCGCCCAGTTCCTTGGCCAGATCGTTGGTCCCCATCACCATCCCCTCCAGCCGGGGATGCGCCGCGATCGCCCCCGCGTTCAGGCATCCCTTCGCCGTCTCCAGCATCGCCCAGAGCGGCACCTTCACCGTCGCCGCAACCGCCTCCAGGTCCGCCGGAGCACTCACCTTCGGCACCAGCACCGCATCCACCCCCTGATGGTTGCCGAACGCCGCCAGGTCGCCCTCGACCCACTCGGTCCCAAGGCCATTCACGCGCACGATCCGTGCCCGCGCGCCATAATCCGCGCTCGCGAGCATCCGCGCCAGCAATTCCCGCGCCCGCAGCTTCTCCTCGGGCGAGACCGCATCCTCCAGGTCGAAGATGATCGCATCCGCCGCCAGTTCCCGCGCCTTCTCCAGCGCCCGCTCGCGTGAGGCCGGGATATACAGGACAGACCGATAGGGACGAGTCACGACTCACCTCCGCGCAACATTCTTGCGCTTGAAAGCACGGATCGGACACAAACGGCAAGCCCAAATTCGCCGCGCCGCAGAAATCCCTTGGCGTCCGCAGCGCAAACCGCCCGCCCCGTTAACCGCCCGTCAGCCGATCCCCGCCAGCCTTCCGGCATCCAACGCCAGGAAGGCCCGCCCATGACCCGACAGATGCTCGCCCTCTCCCTCGGCCTCGGCGCCATGCTCGCCGCCGCCCAGATCGCCCATTCCGCCCCGCAATGCGACAGCCGCGAGACCGTCACCGCCCTCCTCGCCGACCGCTACGACGAGACCCGCCGCGCCCTCGGCATCGCCGGTCAGGCCGCCGTGATGGAACTCTTCGCCGCCGAGGCGACCGGCACCTGGTCGATCACCATCACCCTGCCGGACGGTCGGATGTGCCTGATGGCGTCGGGCTCGAACTACGAGGCCGTGAGCGAGGGGCTCCCGGCCAGGGGCGACCCCGCCTGATCCGGCCTGCACCGCTTGCAAGCCCGGAACCCTGCGGCCTCGCATTCCGGAACCGAGCCGCGGAACTCCACATTCCACCGCAAAGGCGTCCGCGCCGGACAGGTCAAGCGGCAGAAGATCCCGGTCGTCTTCACACAGACGAAAACCCCGTCGAACCGACCGTCCCGGGCCACCAGACTGTCGTAAAGCGCATCCGCATCCGGCACGATCGACCTATCCTCCCAAGCAAGGGCGCACCGCCACGCCAGGCGCCTCCCTCCCCCCGCGTGGGGGAGGGCCGGGGTGGGGGGGCCGCGTCACCCTTGCACAAGGCCGGTCGCAAATCACCCGGCCCGCCGCCGATCCCGCAGATTCCGGGTCAGATCAGCCCCTTCGCCCCGTCCCAGATCAGCTTCAGCGAGATCAAGAGCAAGGCCCAGGTCACCAGCCGGAAGAACAGCCGCTCCGGCATCACATTCACCAGCCGCACCCCCGCAAAGACCGCGATCACCGCCGGCACCGACAGCACCGCCGCCATCTCCAGGTTTTCCAGCCCCAACTGGCCCAGCGCGTAATAGGGCACCAGCTTCGCCGCGTTGATGATCGCGAAGGCAATGGTCGAGGTTCCCGCGAAGACCGCCTTCGCCATCCCCAAGGGCAGGGTGTAGACCTGATAGGGCGGCGCCCCCGCATGGCTGACGAAGCTCGTGAACCCCGTCACCGCCCCCCAGAACAGCCCCGGCGCCACCTCTGCCGGGCGCGGCTCCACCACCACCGACCGCCGCAGCAGCAGGTTCAGCGCGAAGGCCACCCCGATCACCCCCACCAGAGCCGTCACCGCCGCTTCCGGCACCACCGAAGCCGTCGCCCAACCCACCCCGATCCCGGCAATCGCCCCCGGCACCACTATCGCCAGCACCCGGCGGTCATAGGCATGCCGATAGGCGTAAAGCCCGAACATGTCGGACACCACATAGACCGGCAGCAGCATCCCCGCCGCCACCACCGGGTTCATCACCAGCGCCATCACCGGCACCGCCAGCATCCCCACGATGGGAACCCCGCCCTTGCCCATCCCCACCAGCGCCGCCGCGACCAGCGCCGCCGCCCAGAATCCGATCTCTTCCATCGCGCCCTCCGCTGGCGTTACCGCTAACGCCTTCCCCGGCCCTTCGGAAGTCGCAAAATTCCGCATACAATGGTATACCAAACCTGCCCCGCCACTGGACACAGGCAAGTTTAGCGGCTACCCCTGCGCCCGATTCACCCCCAAGGAGGCTTCAATGGCCAGACCCAAGATTGCCCTGATCGGCGCCGGTCAGATCGGCGGCACGCTTGCGCACCTGATCGCGCTGAAGGAACTCGGCGACGTCGTCCTGTTCGACATCGCCGAAGGCACCCCCCAGGGCAAGGCGCTGGACATCTCGCAATCCGGCCCGGTCGAGGGCTTCGACGCCGAGGTCACGGGCACCAACGACTACGCCTTCCTGCGCCGCGCCGATGTCTGCATCGTCACCGCCGGCGTCCCCCGCAAGCCGGGGATGAGCCGCGACGATCTTCTTGCCATCAACCTCAAGGTGATGAAATCGGTCGGCGAGGCGATCAAGAAGCATTGCCCGCAGGCCTTCGTGATCTGCATCACCAACCCGCTCGATGCGATGGTCTGGGCGCTGCGCGAATTCTCCGGCCTCCCGCACAACAAGGTCATCGGCATGGCCGGGGTGCTGGACAGCGCCCGCTTCCGCCACTTCCTCAGCCTCGAATTCAACGTCTCGATGAAGGACGTCACCGCCTTCGTCCTCGGCGGCCACGGCGACACGATGGTCCCGTCCGTCCGCTACTCCACCGTCGGCGGCATTCCCCTGCCCGACCTGGTGGCAATGGGCTGGACCACGCAAGAGAAGCTGGACGCCATCGTCCAGCGCACCCGCGACGGCGGGGCCGAGATCGTCGGCCTCCTGAAGACCGGCTCCGCCTTCTACGCCCCCGCCGCTTCCGCCGTGGAGATGGCCGAGGCCTATCTCAAGGACCAGAAACGCCTCCTGCCCTGCGCCGCCCATGTCAAGGGCGCCTACGGGCTTGACGGCATGTATGTCGGCGTGCCGGTCATCATCGGCGCCGGCGGGGTCGAGCGGGTGGTCGAGGTCAAGCTCGACGCCACCGAAAAAACCATGTTCGACAAGTCCGTCGACGCCGTGAAGGGCCTCGTCGCGGCGTGCAAGGGCATCGACCCCGCGCTGGCGTAAGCGGACAACCGGTTCATCCCGGGGCGGCGTCGGCACCACCGGCGCCGCCCTTCGCATATGTAGGTCGGGGTTCACCCCGACTCTCTCTCCCCCGTCATCCCCGCGGCCCCCGTCATCCCCGCGGCCCCCGTCATCTCCGCGCCCCTTGTCATTCCCGCGAAAGCGGGGACCCATCCCTGGCCGCCAGAACCCGGCTCCCCGCTTTCGCGGCGATGGCACCGTCGCTCAAACCCCTTCACTTGCCCTTTACCCTTCCCCCCGCATAGGATTCCCTGAAACGGTGTCCGCGCATGCCCAACCGCCTGCACTACGGCGACAACCTCACCGTCCTGCGTGACTCCATCCCGACCGAGTCCGTCGACCTCATCTACCTCGACCCGCCCTTCAATTCGAACGCGGGTTACAACGTCCTCTTCAAGGCCCCCGACGGCTCCGGTAGCGCCGCCCAGATCGAGGCCTTCGACGACACCTGGCACTGGAACGACAGCGCCGTGTCCGCCTTCGCCGATCCCACGAGGAACAGTTAACGAGTTGTAAGGCATCTTTGGACCAAGATGCCTGATGACTCTCGCTTATCACCCAAGAGCTGGCCAGATCCTCATCTGCGATTTCGACGGGTTCCGCGTGCCTGAGATGGTCAAGGTGCGGCCTGTCATCGTCATTTCGCCCCGGCTGCCGCATCGCAACGACATTGTGACGGTTGTGCCCATCAGTCTGACGGCGCCAATCCACGATCTGCCGTTCAACGTTCGTCTGTCCAGAAACTATCACCCGCAAGAGCCGGACGATCTGCCATGCTGGGCAAAGTGCGACATGGTGATGAACCTTGGTACTTGGCGTTTAGACGGCTTTAAGATTGGAAGGCGTAAATGGGAAAACCCGCAAGCTACTGGCGACGATCTCAAAGCAGTGCGTCACGGTGTCCTGTGGGGTCTGGGCATGGGAAACTTGATTCCAAGCCCAGCGTGACTTATCTAATCGAAGTTCCCGGTCATCGGGCTTTAAGACCTAGATCACTAGGCAGGCTGACCATCGAGCGATGACAAGCTCAGGTCAGTCTAGATTTTGTCAACGTCCCTAGGCCTCGCTTCGGCGGGGCCTTTGACTTTCTGGCGGACCAGCATCCTTCACCGCTGTGGTTCTGTTCCGCTCCCAGGAACGCCTCGGCTACCCCACCCAGAAACCCGTCGCACTCCTCGAACGCATCCTCAACGCCTCCTCCAACCCCGGCGACGTGGTGCTCGACCCGGTCTGCGGCTGCGGCACCACCGGTCTTGCGGCCGAGAAACTCGGGCGGCAGTGGATCGGCATCGACGTCACCCATCTCGCCATCGGCCTGATCGAAAAGCGCCTGCGCGATGCCTTCCCAACCGTCCAGTTCCAGACCCACGGCGTCCCGCAGGACATCCACGCCGCCCGCGACCTCGCCGCCCGCGGCAAATACCATGAGTTCGAGAAATGGGCGCTCTCCCTCATCGCCGCCCAGCCCGGCAACTTCGGCAAGAAAGGCGCGGACCGGGGCCTCGACGGGCGGCTCTACTTCGGGGCCAAGAACACCACGCTTGGCATCGTCTCGGTCAAGGCAGGCGAGAACGTGGGCGTCAGCATGATCCGCGACCTGAAGGGCGTGCTGGACCGCGAACGCGCGGGGGTGGGCGTCTTCCTGACCCTGACCGAACCCACCAAACCCATGATCGCCGAGGCCGCGAGCGCAGGCCTACACGAGGAACCCGGCTTCGCCCCCGTCCCCCGTCTCCAGATCGTCACCGTCGAACAGGCCATGCAGCTTCGCGAACGCGCCGTCCAGCTCCCCGCCCGCCGCGACGACACCTTCAAGCGCGCCGCCCGCGAAGAGGACACCACCCGGCAAACCACCCTCGACCTGTAGGTCGGGGTTCACCCCGACTCCCCAGCCCCCGTAGGTCGGGGCGTGCCCCGGCTCTCCGCGCGCGCCTTGGGTCGCGGTTCACCCCGACTCCCGCGACCCCTGTCATACCCGCGAAAGCGGGGACCCATCTTCAGGCCGCAGACACTCCGGTCCCCTGCCTGGGCCACGGATCGGGCGGGAGCCCCCCGAACCCCCCATTCCGCAAACCTTAACACCACCCTAACAGAAAATCCCAACCCATTGAAATTCCTCACATCCCGGATTCTGTCCACTGTGGACACCTCCCGACCCCCCTTGCCCCCGCTCCCCGAATCCGGCATCCCCAAGAGCCACAGCATTCCCCCGGAGGCCCCCCGATGGACTACTCGAAATCCGGCAACCCCAAGGGCTCCCGCAGCACGCTGCGCGGCCCCGACCACGGCCAGAAGGGTGCCCCCAAGTCGGTGAAGCCCCCCCGCGAGACGAAGGAAGAACTCCTCGCCCGCATGAAGGCCGCCGCCAAGAAGGACCCGAAAAGCTGAGGCTCGCCTCCCCCTACCTCGCCCCCGGCTTCTATTCCGATGCCATCGCGAAGGGCCGCCACCGCGACATCGTCGGCGGCCGCTGGGACGAGACGGGCCGCGTCCAGATGCAGGCCCTCCTCGCTGCCGGGATGACGCCGGAGGACCACCTCCTCGACATCGGCTGCGGCTCCCTCCGGCTCGGCCACAAGGCGGTTCCCTACCTTGACCCCGGCCACTACTGGGGCACCGACGCCTCCCTCGCCCTGATGCGGCACGGACGGCGCACCGAACTCCCCGACCCCGACCGGCTTTCCGAAGACCACCTCATCGAGGACAGCACCTTCGCCTTCCCCGGCATCCCCGACACGATCACCCTCGCCCTCGCCTTCGGTGTCTTCACCCACCTCCCGCACGCAGCCTTGCAAGCCGCCCTCCAGAACCTCCGCCGCTTCCCCAACCTCCGCGCGGCCCTCTTCACCGTCTTCCTCTCCGACGCCCAAGGCCCGACCCGCCAGCCCGACGGCGTCGTCACCCACCCCGACCGCCCGCCCTACCACGTCCCCGAAGCCGCAATCCGGGACACCATCACCCAGGCAGGCTTCACCCCCACCCGCCTCCCCATGCTCCTCCCTCGCGGCCAGGTCCTCTGGACCGCCACCTGAGGGCTTCCCGACCTTGCGCCGCAGCGGGTGCACCGCCAAACTCCGTCCAAACAACCCGGAGACCCCCATGCGCAGCCTCGCCCTCGCCCTCCTTCTCGCCGCCCCCGCGACCGCCGAAACGATCTCCGAAGAAATCGCCCGCACCGGCCTCGGCCCCACCGAAGCCCGCCTCGCCGCCCTCCCCTCTCCCTCCAACGAAGACCTGTTCGCCCTCGCAGGCCTGCGCTTCCTCGGCGGCATCGAGCAGGCTCTGCAACTCCGCTGGCAGACCGGGGTCAAGGCCGACTGGTCCGAACTCCCCATCCTCCGACTTCCCATCCCGGAGAACCCGAACGCCATCCCCTTCCAGGCCGCCGACTTCACCGCCCTGATCAAGAACCTCGACGCCGACATGGACGCGTCACGCGAGGCGCTGACGAAACTCGGCGACAGGCCCTTCGCACTGCCGATCCGCGTCGCGGACCTCTGGTTCGACATCAATGCGAACGGCAGCCGCGAACCCGGCGAGGGGCTGGCCGAAGTCACCGGCATGGCGCTCGGCGGCGGGCGGATGTTCGGCGTGGCCGTCGAGGACCCGGTGATCACCTTCGACACTGCCGACGCCGCCTGGCTGTCGGCTTACACCCATTTCCTCTCCGGCTTCGCCTCCACGGCCCTCGCCTACGACCCCGAACCCGCGATCCAGCGCGTGCTGGACAGTTCCAATGCGATCTATGCCCTCTGGGGCGACACTCCGCCCCATAACGCGATGGACATGATGTTCGGTCGCCAGGTCGACCGTGTCGCAATGGTCCTGCACGCGCTCTCCAACACGCCCGACAAGACGCTGGCGCAGGACGCCTACACCCATTTCCTGGCGATGATCACCGAGAACCGCCGCTTCTGGTCCCTCGTCGCGCTGGAGACCGACACCACCGGCGAATGGGTGCCGAACGACAAGCAGGTTTCTGGCCTCGGCCTGACCATGCCCCCCGGCACCGGCGCGCGCTGGCAGGCCGTCCTTGCCGACGCCGAGAAGCTTCTGAAGGGCGAGGTCCTGATCCCGCACTGGCGCTTCGGGGCCGAGGCCGGGATCAACCTGAAGAAGGCCTTCGACAACCCGCCTCCGGTCGACCTGATCACCTGGATTCAGGGTGAAGGCCTCTTGCCCTATGCCGAGAAGGGACCGCAGATGAGCATGCAATCCTGGCGCGACTTCGAGGATTTCGTGCAGGGCGACGCGATGCTGTTCGCGGTGTTCCTGAACTGACCCACCAAGCGCCGATTTCTTCGAAGAAATCGGACCGGAGCCCTCAAAGGCTCCCGTCTGGACTTTTCGAAAACTTCGGCGCTCAGCCCAACCCCGCCAGCACTGTCTCCAGCGTCGCGACCAGCTTGTCGGCGATCTCGTCCAACTCCCCGTCCGTCGCGTTGAATGGGGGCGCGAGGATCACCGTATCCCCCGCCGCCCCGTCCACATGCCCGCCGGAGGGATAGCAGATCAGCCCGCGTCGCAGACCTTCCGCCCGGATGCGCCCGTTCACGCCCAGCGCGGCCGCGAAGGGCGCCTTCGTCTCCGGGTCCGCCACCAGTTCCACCCCGATGAAATAGCCCCGGCCCCGCACATCGCCCACCTGCGGCAGATGCGCCATCCGCGCCCGCAGGTCCGACCGCCAGCGCGGACCCTTGTCGCGGATGCGGGCCAGCAGCCCCTCTTCCGCGACGATCTTTTGCACCGCCACCCCGGCGGCCAGACAGGCCGTGTGCCCGGTATAGGTATGCCCGGTCAGCGGCCCGCCGTGGCCCGCCGCCATCACCTCCGCGATCTCCTGCGTGTAGACCGCTGCCCCCAAAGGCAGATACCCCCCCGAAAGCGACTTCGCCACGGTGATGATGTCCGCCGCGATCCCATCCTCTTCCGAGGCCCGCCAGACCCCGGTCCGGCCCGATCCGCACATCACCTCGTCGCAGATCACCAGCACGCCGTGGCGGCGGCAGACCTCGGCCACGGCCTTCGCATAACCCTCGGGTGCAGGCAAAGCCCCGCCCGCCGCGCCGACCACCGGCTCGAAGATGAACCCGGCCACCGTCTCCGGCCCGAGCCGCAGGATTTCCGCCTCCAGCTCCGCCGCCAGATGCGCGACCAGCCCGGCCTGCGTCACACCCTCCGGCAGCCGGTAGGCATTCGCCGCACTCACTCGCCCGACCGCAGGCAAGGCCCCGGCAAAGGCGCGCTGGCGGTCCTCGAAGCCCGACAGCGCCGTCGCCATCAGTGTGTTGCCATGCCATGACCGCTTGCGCGCGATGAACTTCACCCGCTTCGGATCACCCTTGTCGAAATGATACTGCAACGCGATCTTCACCGCGCTTTCCACAGCCTCGGACCCGCTGGTCGTATAGACCATGTCGGCCAGCCCGGTAGCCTTGCAGATGATCTCGCTCATCTCCTCCAGGGGATCGGTGGTGAACAGATAGCGGTAGCCATAGGCCACCTGCTCCATCTGCCGGGCCACCGCCGCGTTCACCCGCGCATCGCCATGGCCGATGGAGAACACCGCCGGGCCGCCCGACCCGTCGATATACTGTCGCCCGTCCGCATCCCACAGATACACCCCCCGCCCGTAGCTGATCTTCGGCAGGGTTCCTTGGGTGATGTCGTTGGCGCTTGGGCGCGGCATGTCGGGCCTCCTTCTCTTCCGGCCACAGCCTTCGCAAGCGCCCCGGAGCTTGTCAATCGCGCCACGCGTCCGGTGATTCGCATCCTGATCTGGCGTTACCGCCACCATGTGATCACGATTTTCCGCCGTGTGATCACACGCTTCGCAACCGTGATCACATAGATCATTTTCCCGGCATTTCGCCCGCATTTCAGCCATTTGCCGTTTGGAACCGCAGCCAACCCGTGCCAGAACGCCCCTGACCAATCCCGGCCGCGAAGGGGCGCTCCATGAACATCCACGAATACCAGGCGAAAGAGCTTCTGCGCAGCTACGGCATCCCGGTCTCGGACGGCCGCGTTGTGCTGAAGGCCGAGGATGCCAAGACCGCCGCCGGCGAGCTTGACGGGCCGCTCTGGGTGGTGAAGTCGCAAATCCATGCCGGCGGGCGTGGCAAGGGCCATTTCAAGGAACCCGAGGCCGGGGAGAAGGGCGGCGTCCGCCTGGCCCGCAGCGTCGGCGAGGCCGCCGAATTCGCCCGGCAGATGCTGGGCCGCACGCTTGTCACCATCCAGACCGGGCCTGCGGGCAAGCAGGTCAACCGCATCTACATCGAGGACGGCTCGGACATCGAGAAGGAATTCTACCTCGCCTTCCTGATCGACCGGCAAACCTCGCGCATCTCCATCGTCGCCTCCACCGAGGGCGGCATGTCGATCGAGGACGTGGCGCATGACACGCCCGAGAAGATCCACACCTTCACCATCGACCCCGCCACCGGGTTGCAGGACTTCCACGGCCGCCGCGTCGCCTTTGCCCTCGGCCTCACCGGCGGGCAGGTCAAGCAATGCGTGGGGATCGTGAAAAAGCTCTACCAGCTGTTCCTAGACAAGGACATGGACATGCTGGAGATCAACCCCTTCTGCGTCCTCAAGGACGGCAGCCTCAAGCTCCTCGACGCCAAGATGGGCTTCGACGGCAACGCCATCTACCGCCACCCCGACATCGCCGCGCTCCGCGACGAGACCGAGGAGGATCCGAAGGAACTCGCCGCGTCGAAGTTCGACCTGAACTACATCGCGCTGGACGGTGAGATCGGCTGCATGGTGAACGGCGCAGGGTTGGCGATGGCCACGATGGACATCATCAAGCTTTACGGCGCCGAACCCGCCAACTTCCTTGACGTCGGCGGTGGCGCCACCAAGGAAAAGGTGACCGAGGCCTTCAAGATCATCACCAGTGACCCGAACGTGAAGGGCATCCTGGTCAACATCTTCGGCGGCATCATGCGCTGCGACATCATCGCCGAGGGCGTGATCGCCGCGGTGAAGGAAGTCGGCCTCAAGGTCCCGCTGGTGGTGCGGCTGGAGGGGACGAACGTGGAGCTGGGCAAGGACATCATCCGCAAGTCCGGCCTGAACGTCATTGCGGCGGACGACCTGAAGGACGGGGCCGAGAAGATCGTCAAGGCGGTGCGGGGATGAAGCGAACCATTTACCTCGTCTTGGCCTTGGCTGGATGTGTCGCGGACGCTTCTGCAACTTCACCCGACAGTCGTTCCTACGTAAAATACCTGAACGCGTTCGCATCTGTGTGTTTGGCGGAAGACTTGACGGAAAACAAAGCAAAGGCTGCTGCCCGCGCAAGCGGAGTCAGTTTTGACGGCATGTTTGGATATAAGACGAACGATGCTGTATCGACTGGCATCATATTGACCGGATATAGAGCCGGAGGTTTTGATCGGGACAAGGCATACACGTCCTACACGTGCGCTGCTCGCTTTCGTGGGACATGGGCGGACGAGATTTTCCCGGATGTTCAAGAAAAGCTTGCGTCGGCTGGCTTTGCTTCCATCTCGCGCTTCAACCGTAAGGCTTATTCACCTGCACAAGCCTATGATGGCGGGGAAATAGTCACCATAGCGGGAGGAGTGTCCCGCGGCGGCAAATCTTTCGCGGTAAGCATCACTCAGTCGCCACCTGGTTCTGACACCAGTGCGAGGACCTCATATATCTCCAATACGACGATAACAATCTCATCGGCTCCCGCCAATTGATTTCGCATTGTGTCGCTCACTGAAACTGACAAAACAGATCGGAAGGCAGAAGATGTCCGTCCTCGTCAACAAATCCACCCGCGTCATCTGCCAGGGCTTCACCGGCTCGCAGGGCACTTTCCACTCCGAACAGGCCATCGCCTACGGGACGCAAATGGTCGGCGGTGTGACCCCCGGCAAGGGCGGGACCGAGCACCTCGGCCTCCCCGTCTTCGACTCGGTCCATGACGCCGTCGCGAAAACCGGCGCCGATGCGACGGCGATCTACGTCCCCCCACCCTTCGCCGCCGACTCGATCCTCGAGGCCATCGACGCCGAGATCCCGCTGATCGTCTGCATCACCGAAGGCATCCCGGTCCTCGACATGATGAAGGTCAAGCGCGCGCTCATCAACTCGAAGTCGCGGCTGATCGGCCCGAACTGTCCCGGCGTGCTGACCCCCGGCGAATGCAAGATCGGCATCATGCCGGGCTCGATCTTCTCCAAAGGCTCGGTCGGTGTTGTCTCGCGCTCGGGCACACTTACCTATGAAGCTGTGAAACAGACCACCGACGTGGGCCTTGGCCAGACCACCGCCGTCGGCATCGGCGGCGACCCGATCAAGGGCACCGAACATATCGACGTGCTGGAGATGTTCCTGGCCGACCCGGATACCCACTCCATCATCATGATCGGCGAGATCGGCGGCAGCGCCGAGGAAGACGCCGCCCAGTTCCTTGCTGACGAGAAGAAGAAGGGCCGCTGGAAGCCCACCGCCGGTTTCATCGCCGGCCGCACCGCCCCCCCCGGCCGCCGGATGGGCCACGCCGGCGCCATCGTCGCGGGCGGCAAGGGCGATGCGGGAAGCAAAATCGAGGCGATGAAACGCGCCGGGATCGTGGTGGCCGACAGCCCGGCGGGCCTGGGCGAGGCGGTGCTGAAGGCGATCAAGGGGTAGTCGATGCCAAAATTGCTGCCAATGGATGGCACGGTGCGGCGACGCTTGGGGCTGATCATCCCTGTGGCTCTGGCGCTCCATGCAGCACCTGGGTCAGCTCAGCAGAGTGAGAGCATCGAGCCGACCACCGGCTTACCATGGCGCGTCATCTACGAGATCAGGACCGAGCCGTACAACGGAAGCAACAGGCACCGCATTGAATATTATGAGAACCGCGTTGAAGTCGCCGATCTGAACGCGGCGGCGGACCGGATTTGCGCGCACAACGATCCAGCCCGCAGGGCCGTCATATCGCTCCAGCAACAAAGGGACCGCAGCAGCAGCCAGCGGTACCTTTTCACCCGTTACTTGTATGTGAGCTGCCAGTAATGAGAGAGGGCCGCACAGTCGCTAATCCGTCAGACTCGGTGCCTCTCAACGCGGCCGCTTTGACCTGGGCGCTCTGCACGCCGACGCTGAACCGGGTCGACGTGCTCCTTCTTGCGCTTGGCTGCGCGCTTGCCCAGACGCGGCCCCCGTCCGAGATCATCATCGTCGACGCGGGCGATGGCTGGGAGGCTGACCGCGCCCGCGTCGAAGCCCTCCTGGCGGGCCACCCGGCGGTACGCCTTGCCTATCTGCATTCGCCGGTCCGATCGATCACCCACCAGCGCAACCTGGCGACGCAGGCGGCGACGGCGGATATCCTGTTCTGCCTCGACGACGACACGCTGATGTTCCCCGACTGCGCCGAGACGATCCTTCAGGTCTACGAGGCCGACAGCGCCGGGGCCATCGCCGGGGTGACGGCGAACAACGATCCTGTCTCGCCCCTGGCCGCCCCGCAGATCGAGCGCAAGCTCTCCGGCATCCAGGACAAGGCCAAGCGCAGCGGCACCCGCAACCGGATCACCCGCTGGATCTGGCGCGAGATCTTCCTCATGGACACGCTGCGGCTTTTCGTGCCCTACGATTCCCGCCGCCAGACCACCTCCGCCGAAGATGTCGCCCGGCTGGGCCAGCCCGACCTCTATCCCGCGCTGACGATGATCGGCTTTGCGATGACCGTGCGGCGCAGCGTCGCGCTGGCCGAACCCTTCGATCCCTGGCTCCTGTCCTACTCCCCCTGCGAGGACACCGACGCCACCTACCGCTTTTCGCGGCATGGCCTGCTGGTCCTGGCCGGGAAGGCGCGGCTGCACCACTATGAGGTCGCTGCCGCCCGGCTTAACCGCCATCGCGTCGCGGCGCTGTTCCTTCTGAACGTGGCCTTCTTCACCCGGCAGCATTCCGACGACCTGCCGCGCCACCGGCGGCGCTATTTCTCGCTGGCCCGGCGCCGGATTCTGGCCGAGGCCCTGAAGGACGGACTTGGCCTGCGCTTCCGCTTTCCGCAGGTGCGCGGCACGGTTTACGCCCTGCGCCGCGCCCCCGCGATCTTCGATCATTCCGACACCCGGCTGGGCGAGGACTACCAGGCCATGCAGCGCGAGGTGCTGACATGGTCCTGACCTCCCCAACCCCGCCATTCACCTTCCTCCCCGTTCGAAAGGGCTACCGATGACCGATCAATCCCCGAACGCCCAGCTCCACGCCGCCTCGTTCCTCGACGGCGCGAATGCCGACTACGTCGACCAGCTTCAGGCCCGTTACGCCACCGATCCCAATTCGGTCGACGCCGCCTGGGCCGAGTTCTTCCGCGCCCTCGGCGACAGCGAGCTTGACGCCAAGCGCGCCGCCGCCGGGCCGTCCTGGGCCCGCGCCGACTGGCCGCTGCTGCCCGCCGACGACCTCACCGCCGCGCTGACCGGCGAATGGGCCGCCCCGCCCCCGGCACGCGAGGCGAAGGCTGCGGGCGAGAAGATCGTCGCCAAGGCCGCCGAGGCGGGCGTCACCCTCTCCAACGACCAGATCCAGCGCGCTGTCCTCGACTCGATCCGCGCCCTGATGATCATCCGCGCCTACCGCATCCGCGGCCACCTCGCCGCCGATCTAGACCCGCTGGGGATGACCGACCGCGGCAACCACCCCGAGCTTGACCCGGCCTCCTATGGCTTCACCGAAGCCGACATGGACCGCCCGATCTTCATCGACAACGTCCTTGGCCTCACCCATGCCTCGATGCGCGAGATCATCGACATCCTGAAGCGCACCTACTGCGGCACCTTCGCGCTGCAATACATGCACATCTCCGACCCCGAACAGGCCTCGTGGCTGAAGGAGCGGATCGAAGGCTACGGCAAGGAGATCGCCTTCACCCGCGAGGGCCGCAAGGCGATCCTGAACAAGCTGGTCGAGGCCGAGGGCTACGAGAAGTTCCTCCATGTCAAATACATGGGCACCAAGCGCTTCGGCCTTGACGGTGGCGAAAGCCTGATCCCGGCGATGGAGCAGATCATCAAGCGCGGCGGGGCGCTTGGGGTCAAGGAAGTGATCATCGGGATGCCGCACCGGGGCCGGTTGTCCGTGCTGGCCAATGTGATGATGAAACCCTATCGGGCGATCTTCCACGAATTCCAGGGCGGCTCCTACAAGCCCGAGGACGTGGATGGCTCCGGCGACGTTAAGTATCACCTCGGCGCCTCGTCGGACCGTGAGTTCGACGGCAACAAGGTTCACCTCTCGCTCACCGCCAACCCCTCGCACCTGGAAGCGGTGAACCCGGTGGTGCTGGGCAAGGTCCGCGCCAAGCAGGACCAGATGAACGACGCTGCCGAGCGGACGGCGGTCCTGCCGATCCTCCTGCACGGCGACGCGGCCTTTGCCGGTCAGGGCGTGGTGGCGGAATGTCTGCAACTGTCGGGGATCAAGGGCCACCGGACGGGGGGCTGCATCCACATCATCGTCAACAACCAGATCGGCTTCACCACCGCCCCGGCCTTCAGCCGCTCCTCGCCCTATCCGACCGACATCGCGCTGATGGTCGAGGCGCCGATCTTCCACGTCAACGGCGACGACCCCGAGGCCGTGGTCCATGCCGCCAAGGTGGCGACCGAGTTCCGCCAGAAGTTCCACAAGGACGTGGTCATCGATATCTTCTGCTATCGCCGCTTCGGTCACAACGAAGGCGACGAGCCGATGTTCACCAACCCGGCGATGTACAACCGCATCCGCAAGCAGAAGACGACGCTGCAACTTTACACCGACCGGCTGGTCGCCGACGGGCTGATCCCGGAAGGCGAGATCGAGGACATGAAGGCCGCCTTCCAGGCCCGGCTCAACGAGGAATTCGAGGCTGGCAAGGCCTTCCTGCCGAACAAGGCCGACTGGCTGGATGGCCGCTGGAAGAACCTCCAGACCAAGGACCTGAACAACTACCAGCGCGGCGAGACCTGGATCAAGGCCGAGACGCTGGCCGAGATCGGCGCCGCGCTGACCCGGGTGCCGGAAGGCTTCGAGATCCACAAGACCGTCGCCCGCCAGCTGGAAGCGAAGAAAGAGATGTTCGCCACCGGCAAGGGCTTCGACTGGGCTACGGCCGAGGCGCTGGCCTTCGGCTCGCTGGAGCTGGAGGGCTTTGCCGTCCGCCTGTCCGGGCAGGACTGCACCCGCGGCACGTTCAGCCAGCGCCATTCCGGCTGGGTCGACCAGGTGACCGAGGAACGCTACTACCCGCTGAACCACATCCGCCCCGGCCAGGCGCGGTATGAGGTCATCGACTCGATGCTGTCGGAATACGCGGTCCTCGGCTTCGAATACGGCTACAGCCTTGCCGAACCGAACGCGCTGACCCTCTGGGAAGCGCAGTTCGGCGACTTCGCCAATGGCGCGCAGATCATGATCGACCAGTTCATCAACTCGGGCGAAAGCAAGTGGCTGCGGATGTCGGGCCTCGTCATGCTGCTGCCGCATGGCTATGAGGGTCAGGGGCCGGAGCATTCCTCGGCCCGCCTCGAACGCTTCCTGCAGCTCTCGGCCGAGGACAACTGGATCGTCGCCAACTGCTCGACGCCCGCCAACTACTTCCACATCCTGCGCCGCCAGCTGCATCGGACCTATAGGAAGCCGCTGGTGCTGATGACGCCGAAGTCGCTGCTGCGCCATCCGATGTGCATCAGCCGGGCCGAGGATTTCACCGACGGCTCGACCTTCCACCGCGTGCTCTGGGACGATGCGCAGAAAGGCAACTCGACGCTGAAGCTGAAACCCGACGACAAGATCAGGCGCGTCGTCCTCTGTTCCGGCAAGGTCTACTACGATCTCCTCGCCGAACGCGATGCGCAGGGGCTGGAGGACACCTACCTCCTCCGCGTGGAACAGCTTTACCCGCTGCCCACCATCTCGCTTTCGCAGGAGCTTGCGCGCTTCCCGAAGGCCGAATTCGTCTGGTGCCAGGAGGAACCCAAGAACCAGGGCGCCTGGCTGTTCATTGAACCGGACATGGAGGCGATCCTGACCAAACTGCGCGGCAAGACCACCCGCATGTCCTACGCCGGACGCAACGCCAGCGCGTCGCCCGCCACGGGCCTCGCCTCCCGCCACAAATACGAACAGCAAACCCTCGTCGCCCAGGCCCTTGGCCTCAAGTGACCCTCGAAGACCGGAGACTGCGAAATGACTGACGTGATGGTGCCCGCCCTTGGCGAATCCGTGTCCGAGGCCACCGTATCGACCTGGTTCAAGAAACCGGGCGACGCGGTGAAGCAGGACGAGATGCTGTGCGAACTGGAAACCGACAAGGTCTCGGTCGAGGTGCCCAGCCCCGTGTCGGGCGTCCTGGCCGAAATCCTCGCGCCGGAAGGCACCACCGTCGCCGCCAATGCCCGCCTCGCCATCGTGACCGAGGGTGCGGCGGCGACCAAGACCGACCCCGCGGCCCAGAAGCCGAAGACCGAGGACCCGAAGATCGAGGCTGCCGCCGCCATCGGCTCGCCCGGCGCGGGGCATGAGGAAGTCACCCCGCGCGCCGACGTGGAGAACGCGCCCTCCGCCAAGAAGGCCCTGGCCGAAGCCGGGCTTTCCGCCGACGCCGTCAAGGGCACCGGGCGCGATGGCCGGGTGATGAAGGAAGACGTCGCCCGAACCGTCGCCGGGGCCGCCGGGGCGCAAGCAGCCGCCGCCACCCCCGCGCCCGCCCCCGCCGCCGTCCCCCGCGCGCCGATCCCGGCCGAGGACGCCGCACGGGAAGAGCGCGTCAAGATGACCCGCCTGCGCGCCACCATCGCCCGCCGGCTCAAGGACGCACAGAACACCGCCGCCATGCTGACCACCTACAACGAGGTGGACATGAAGGCGATCATGGACCTGCGCAACGAATACAAGGACGCCTTCGAGAAGAAGCACGGCGTGAAACTCGGCTTCATGTCCTTCTTCGTGAAGGCCTGCTGCCACGCCCTGAAGGAAGTCCCCGAGGTCAACGCCGAGATCGACGGCGGCGACGTGGTCTACAAGAACTACGTCCACATGGGCGTGGCGGTCGGGACGCCGAGCGGCCTCGTCGTCCCGGTGGTGCGCGACGCCGACCAGATGAGCTTCGCCGCCATCGAGAAGAAGATCGCCGAACTGGGCCTCCGCGCCCGCGACGGGAAGCTGAGCATGGCCGAGATGCAGGGGGGCAGCTTCACCATCTCGAACGGCGGCGTCTATGGCTCGCTGATGTCCAGCCCCATCCTCAACCCCCCGCAGTCCGGCATCCTCGGCATGCACAAGATCCAGGACCGGCCCGTGGTGGTCGGCGGCCAGATCGTCATCCGCCCGATGATGTACCTGGCGCTGAGCTACGACCACCGGATCGTCGATGGGAAAGGGGCGGTGACGTTCCTGGTGCGGGTCAAGGAGGCGCTGGAGGACCCGAGACGGTTGTTGATGGATTTGTGAGGGGAGTCGGGGCACGCCCCGACCTACGGTGATGCGTAGGGCGGGGCGTGCCCCGCCGTAAAACTCGGGAGTGACGTTATGTGGTTTGGGGCCGAGAATGGCTGGGGATTTGCAACCTTCATATTGGTTGCTGCTTTAGCATTTTATGTCCAACGGATCGACCAGCGCGTCCGCCTCATCAAGATGCAACAGCACCGCCTTTCTCTGACGTTTCTGAACATCGAGAATGAGCTGAGCGCAATTCAGGATAGCGTTTATATCTTGGGAACCGCTCACGGTGGCGAAACCGAAGAGATGATCAAAGGTATCCGCGCAAGACGACGTAAGATATTTCGCCATACGGTAGAAAGTCTGCCAAACGTCGCACATATCCTCCGCGGATTAGAATTCCCAGACTTCGATGAAGATCCCGCTTTCTGGAACGGTGATCTCGCAAAACGCTTGGGACTTGTTGACCCAGAAGACTCTGAAACAAGCGAACCGTAGGGTGCGTTTCAGCGCACCATCCGCCGGTGCGCTGAAACGCACCCTACACCACCGCAACCCGGCCTCCCGAACCCCAGATGCCCCACCCCGCACCCACCGCCACCGCCAAAGCGCCTCCCCTCCCCCTCGTGGGGAGGGGATGGGGGTGGGGGGCACCCGGCACCCCACCCAAACAAGGAGACCCCAAATGACCCAACTTCTGATCCAGACCTCCGCCCCCGACTACGCCGCCTGGAAATCCGCCTTCGACGCCGAGGCCGAGAACATCGCCGCCGCCAGCCTCAACACCCTGCAAATCTGGAAGGGCGACGCCAACACCATCCTCGTCCTCTTCGAAGTCGCCAACCGCAAGAACGCCCAGGCCTGGCTCGACAAGCAATCCGCCTTCGGGCGAGGCTACCAGGCGCAGTTCCTGGAAACGGCATGACCCATCCTGCCCCCACCGCTGCGACAAGCGCCTCCCCTCCCCCTCGTGGGGAGGGGCCGGGGGTGGGGGGCCGTCCGCTCTCAGCATCCCGCCCCGAGCCGGGTCCTCGCCCAGTGCCAAAGGTCCCGGGTCAAGCCCGGGGCGGGGCCATCATCGCCCTCCTCGCTACCCTCCTGACAACCCCCGCCGCAGCCCAGGTCATCCCCACCGGCTCCCCCGCCGCCGATATACTGCTCTCGCAAGCCATCGCCGAGCATCGCGTCTTCCTGACCTGCTCCGCCCTCGACCCCCTCACCCACCGGCAAATCCTGACCAACTGGCAGAAGGACACCGCCGCCGCCGTGGCGATCCTCACCACCCACAACGTCCCGCCCGAAGCCATCACCGCCTTCACAACCGCCGCCGACCCTAAGGCCCTGATGCCCGCCGAAGACACCCCCTGGGCCGAAGTGAAGGGCCTCTGCGACACCCATCCCGACTGGCAGAAGACCTACTACGAATTCAACCTCACCATCCTGGAGCTGAAGCTCCCCGAGGTCTTCCCGTGACCCGCGTCGCCCTCATGTCCTGCATGCGGAACGAAGGCATCCATGTCCTCGAATGGCTCGCCTACCACCGGGTCATCGGCTTCGGCCCCGTGGTCATCTGCTCGAACGACTGCATCGACGGCTCCGACCACCTGCTCGATACCCTCGCCAACCACGGCCAGATCGACCACCTCCCGAACCCGCTCACCCCCGGCACCCCGCCGCAGGCCAGCGGCATCGCCCGCGCGCTGGCGCATCTCAAGGACAGCCCCGCCGACTGGCTCGCCCATCTCGACAGCGACGAATTCCTGAATATCGCCCCCGGAGCCGCCCCGGTGCAGGAGCTTGTCGCCCGCGCAGGCGATGCGCACACCATCGCGCTGCCCTGGCGCTTCTTCGGCGACAGCGGCCACGCCGACTGGCCGGGCGAGACGCTCCCCGCCTTCACCGCCTGCGAAGCGGCCCCCGACCCGGCCACAGTCAAGTTCAAGTCGCTCTTCCGCCACCGCGCCTTCGCCTCGGCCTCCGACCACATGCCGACCGCCCCCCGGATCGAGGCCCCCCTTGCCGTCAACGCCGCAGGCGAACCCCTCTCCTCTGCCGTCCTGCACGGCCCGCCCCGCGCCCGCTATCACCCCGTGGAAACCGCCCTCCGCGGCGGCGCCGTGGTCAACCACTACGCCACCCGCTCCACCGACGTCTTCCTTCTGAAGGCCGAGCGCGGTCGCGGCATGGGCCCGCCCTTCGACAAATATCGCCCCGGCTCGAAATGGCACCGCCTCACCAACCGGAACGAAGGTCAGGACCGCACCATCCTCCGCCGCTGGCCCGAGGTTGCCGCCGAGCTCGCCCGCCTCCGCGCCCTCCCCGGTGTCACCGCAGCCGAAACCGCCTGCCGCGCCTGGTTCGCCGCCAGCCGCATCGCCTCGATCCACCGGACCAAGGGAACCGCCGCATGACCCCGGAACTCACCGCCCTTGCCCTCGCGGGCCTCCTGCAAGCCGTGCAATTCGCGCTCTTTGCGATCCCGGCCAATGTCGAGCTGGGCACCGGCTACACCTCCAGCCCTCGCGACTATCCGCCCTCCCGGCAACTTTCCCTCCTCACCGCCCGCATGCAACGCGCGCTGAACAACCATTTCGAGGGGCTGATCCTCTTCACCCTCGCCGTCGTCGTCGTGACCCTCGGCAACCAGTCGACCGCCGTAACCCAGTATGCCGCCTGGACCTACCTCGCCGCCCGCGTGCTCTACATCCCCGCCTATGCCCTCGGCTGGCGCCCTTGGCGCTCGGCGATCTGGGCGGTAGGCTTCTTCGCAACCCTGACGATGATCGTGGCCGCCCTGATCTGACCCTTTCATCTTTGCCCGAATATCCTGCGGGGTCCGGGGGTGCAAAGCCCCCGGTTTCCCGGCCAAACCAAAGGACCGACCAAATGGCAGATTTCGACACCATCATCATCGGCGCCGGCCCCGGCGGCTATGTCGCCGCGATCCGCGCCGCGCAGCTTGGCCAGAAGGTCGCCTGCGTCGAGGGACGCGAGACGCTGGGCGGCACCTGCCTGAACGTCGGCTGCATCCCCTCGAAGGCGCTCCTCCACGCCACGCATCTGCTGCATGAAACCCATGAAAACTTCGAGAAGATGGGCCTGATGGGTGCCCATCCCAAGGTGGATTGGCAAAAGATGCAGGCCTACAAGGCCGACGTCGTCTCCGGCAACACGAAGGGAATCGAGTTCCTGTTCAAGAAGAACAAGGTCACCTGGCTGAAAGGCTGGGCGACCATCCCTGCCCCCGGTCAGGTCAAGGTCGGCGACGAAACCCATACCGCGAAGAACGTCGTCATCGCCACCGGCTCCGAATCTTCCTCGCTTCCCGGCGTGACGGTGGATGAGGAAACCGTCGTCACCTCCACCGGCGCGCTTACCCTGGCCAAGCCGCCGAAGACCATGGTCGTGATCGGCGCGGGCGTGATCGGCCTGGAGATGGGCTCGGTCTACGCCCGTCTCGGCACCGAAGTCACGGTGGTGGAGTATCTGGATGCGATCACCCCCGGCATGGATGCCGAGGTCGCCAAGAGCTTCCAGCGCATCCTCGCGAAGCAGGGTCTGAAATTCGTGCTCGGGGCCGCCGTGCAGTCGGTGACGAAGGGCAAGAAAGGCGCGACGGTCACGTACAAGCTGAAGAAGAACGACAGCGAGGCCTCGATCGACGCCGACATCGTCCTCGTCGCCACCGGCCGCAAGCCCTACACGGCAGGCCTCGGCCTCGAAGCCCTGGGGGTAGAGATGGGCCCGCGCGGCACCATCAAGACCGACGCCCACTTCCAGACCAACATCCCCGGCCTCTACGCCATCGGCGACGCCATCGCCGGGCCGATGCTGGCCCACAAGGCGGAAGACGAAGGCATGGCTGTGGCCGAAATCCTGTCCGGCAAGCATGGCCATGTGAACTACAACGTCATCCCCGGCGTGATCTACACCACACCCGAGGTCGCCAATGTCGGGAAGACCGAGGAGCAGCTGAAAGAGGAAGGCCGCGCCTACAAGGTCGGCAAGTTCCCCTTCATGGGCAACGCCCGCGCCAAGGCGGTCTTCCAGGCCGAAGGCTTCGTCAAGCTGATCGCCGACAAGGAAACCGACCGCATCCTCGGCTGCCATATCATCGGCCCGGCCGCAGGCGACCTGATCCACGAGATCTGCGTCGCGATGGAATTCGGCGCCAGCGCGCAGGACCTTGCCCTCACCTGCCACGCCCATCCGACCTGGTCGGAAGCCGTGCGCGAAGCTGCGCTCGCCTGCGGCGACGGCGCGATCCACGCCTGACAAAGCCGCTCGTCGTTGATTGCGTAACCTCCTCGCCGAATCCCGCGAGGAAGGACGACGTCACCGACGAGCAGACCGCCTACCGCCGCAACCGCCCCAAAGTCAGCCCCACCGCCTGCAACTCCCGGCTTCCCGGCCGCAGCGCCGACAGCCCCGTCGCCAGCCATCCCACCGGCGCCAGCCACCCCGCCAGCCGCCGGACCGAGGCCATCGCCCCCTCCGGCGCAGAAACCGCATAGGCCGCCAGCGCCGCATCCAGCCAGCGCGGATCACCGGGCCAGGCCGTGAAGGCCGTCTGCGCGAACATCACCACATCCGCCGCCTGCCAGAACCCGGCCCGCCGCGCCCGGCGGAACCGCTCCAGGTCGATGAACCGCGCCTCCCGTCCGTCCCAGCAGACATCCCGCACAGCGGGGCGGCCATGTGCCATCCCGGCCCAGTGCAGCCGTCCAAGGGCCCTGCCCGCAGCGGCGAAGGCGCGCAGTCGGCCTGCCTCGTCGACGTCCGACTGCCGTACCACTGTTGGAAGGGTCGGCCCGGCATCCGGCATCAGCACCCAATCCGGCCCCTCCGCCGTCACTTCCGCCACCGGCACCCCTGCCGCCGCCACCGCGCGCAGCCCCTCCCGTTCTGCCGCGAAGGCACGCGCGGGGTCGCCCTTCTGCAACCGCAGTCGCCCCGACAGCCGCTCCACCCGTTTCAGCCAGAACCGACGCCCGTCCGGTAGCACGACCGCCCGCACCCGCTGAGGCGGCTCGGCCAGGGCCGTGGTCAAAGCCTGGTCCAGTTCAGGGTCGGTCAAGCATCGGCCTCCAAAGCTGTACCGCGCAGCAGCCGGTCATGCGCCCGCCGCCAGAACACTCCACCCAGGACCCATTTGCTCTTCTCAAAATACTCCCGCCGGAGGCATGCACCCTCTCCGCCTGCGTGGCCCGCGACCGAAGCGCGCCTCCCCTCCGCCTCCGTGGGGAGGGGATGGGGGTGGGGGGCACCCGGCTCAGCCGAAGAACCCCGGCCCCGCGCGCTCCAGCAGCTCCTCCGCCAGCGCCCGCCCGATCTCCGCGCCCTCGCCCACCGGCCCCCGCCGCTCGCCCGCCACCGATTCCGAGCCATCCGGCCGCAGGATTTCCCCCCGCAGCCACAGTTCGTCCCCCTCGATCACCGCCAGCCCGGCAATCGGCGTCTGGCACGACCCGTCGAGCCGCAACAGGAAGCTCCGCTCCGCCGCCAGCCGCAAGCCCGTCTCCCGGTCATGCACCGCTGCCAGCAGCGCCGCCACCCGACCATCCGCAACCCGCCGCTCCACCCCGATGGCCCCCTGCGCCACCGCCGGCAGCATCTCCTCCGGCGCGATGGCCCCGCGCGCCACCGACAGCATCCCCAGCCGCGTCAACCCCGCCATGGCAAGGAAAGTAGCCTCGGCCACCCCCTCCTCCAGCTTTCGCATCCGCGTCTGCACATTGCCCCGGAACTCCACCAGCTTCAGGTCCGGCCGCCTTAGCGCCAGCTGCGCCCGCCGCCGCAAGGACGACGACCCGACAACCGCGCCCTCCGGCAACTCCGCAATCGACCCGTAGCGCGGCGAGACGAAAGCATCGCGCACATCCGCCCGTTTCAGATAGCAGTCCAGCACCAGCCCCTCGGGCTGCAAGGTCGGCATGTCCTTCATCGAATGCACCGCGATGTCGATGCCGCCGTCTAGGAGAGCTTCCTCGATCTCGCGGGTGAAAAGCCCTTTCCCCCCGATCTCGCGCAGGGCCTTGTCCTGCACCTGGTCGCCCAGGACCTTGATCACCACCACCTCGAAAGCCGCTTCCGGCAGGTCGAAGGCCGTCATCAGGCAGCGCCGCACCTCTTGCGCCTGCCAGAGCGCAAGCGGCGAGCCGCGGGTGCCGATCTTCAGGGGCCGGTCGGGGGTGGGAAGGTCGTGGGTCATGTCCCTTCCCTATCCGGACCCGCCGGTCCTGACAACCATACCGGGGGCGACAGATCGCCCCGCGCCTCAGCCCGCCCCCGGCCCGCCCAACAGCCGGTCGACCTCGACCGTGCCAAAGCCGTGCCGCGCCATCATCCGCCGGTGCTCTACGCTGCCGAGATAGCCCGCCAGCGCCCCATTCACCGCATCGCAAAGCGCGTCCTCCCCCAACGCGAAGGCGAAGGCCCCGAAGGCAGGGGCCGCTTCGCCCACAGGGGCCTCAACCGCTTCCAGCGCCGCCTCAGGGTTCTGCGTCAGGAACCCGGCATGGGCGCGCCAGACGCTTGCATAGGCATCCGCCTTGCCCGAAGCCACCGCCGCAGCGGCCTCGGCATAGGTCCCGAACACCAGGATCCGCCCCTCCGCCACCCCCAGGTCCAGCGCCGAGCGGTGCTGCACCTGATCGCGGATGACCGCCAGCACCGCCCCCGCCCCGGCGACCGAAGCATAGCCGGACAGCCCCAGCGGATTGCCGCGCCGAACCAGCAGCCCGTCCACCAACGCCCAGATCGGTCGGCTGAAGAGCGCCAGCTTCTGCCGGTCCTCGGTCACGAAAAGCCCGGTGGTCATCTGCCACCGCCCCCCGGCCAACCCCGGCAGCAGTTCGGCGAAGCTGGCCTCGACCGGCGCGAAACCCAGGCCCAGCCGCCCCGCCACCAGCTCCGCCAGTTCCACGTCGCAGCCCCGCACCACACCCCCAGCTTCACGAAAGCAGAACGGCGGCTCGCTCAGCCAGGCGAATTTCATCGGCGGGTTTCCAGTCATGACGGGGGGTGCGACAGTCCGGTCGGCCGCACAAGCTTGACACCCCGGACCCGCGCGGGCAAGGCAGACCGAAACCGGAGACAGCCGATGACCAAGACGATCCTGCGCGCGTTGAAGGGCGAGGTCCTGCCCACGCCCCCGATCTGGATGATGCGCCAGGCGGGCCGCTACCTGCCGGAATATCGCGAGACGCGGGCGAAGGCGGGCGATTTCCTGACACTCTGCTACACGCCGGACCTCGCCGCCGAAGTCACCTTGCAACCGATCCGCCGCTACGGCTTCGACGCGGCCATCCTCTTCGCCGACATCCTGCTGCTGCCCCAGGCCCTCGGCCCGAAGCTGTGGTTCGAGACCGGCGAGGGGCCCCGGATGGAGACCACCGACACCCCCGGCCAGGTTGCCAACCTCAAGCCCGTCGAAGCGATCCACGACACCCTCGGCCCGGTCTACGAAACCGTCCGCATCCTGTCCCGCGAACTGCCCCGGGAAACTACCCTCATCGGTTTCGCCGGCGCCCCCTGGACCGTCGCCACCTACATGATCGCCGGGCGCGGCACCCCCGACCAGGCCGCCGCCCACGGACTGAAAGCCCACGACCGCCCGACCTTCCAGGCCCTGATCGACCGCATCACCGAGGCGACCATCGAATACCTCTCCGCGCAAATCGAGGCCGGGGCCGAGGTGGTAAAGCTCTTCGACAGCTGGGCGGGAAGCCTCAAAGGCCAGGACTTCCGCGATTTCGCCGAAGCTCCTGCCGCGACCATCATCGCCGCGTTGAAAGCCCGCCACCCCGGCATCCCCGTCATCGCCTTCCCGCGCGAGGCCGGGCAGGGTTACATCGGCTTCGCCCACCGCACCGGTGCCGATTGCGTCGCCATCGACAATTCCGTCAGCCCGGAATGGGCCGCCGCCAACGTCCAGGTCGACGGCTGCGTCCAGGGCAACCTGGCGCCAGAGCACATGGTCACGGGCGGCCAGGCTCTCATCGCCGCCACCCGCCATGTGGTGAAGGCCTTCTCGAACGGCCCGCACATCTTCAACCTCGGCCACGGGATCACGCCGGATGCCCACCCCGACCACGTGCAACTGATGATCGACACGATCCGGGGGACGTGAACCCGCGCGCCGGGGCGCGTCTCGCCCGCATCACGCGCGCCCTGCACCTGGATCGCCCCACTGTTGCATCCCTGCCCGTCCGCCTCTCCGTCTTGTCGCAACCCTGTCGCCAAGGCGTTTGCCGGTCGCCTATACTCTCCGAAATCCGACCCGGGACTGGCCTGCCAAAATGATCGAACCCGACCTGCGCGACCGCATCCTTGCCCAGCCCGAGCGGCTGCTGGAAGACCGCGACGTGATGAATGCCCTTGTCGCCGCCAACGAACGCGCCATGGGGGCGAACATCGTCGACCTGCGTGGCATCGCCATGCAGCGGCTGGAGACCCGTCTCGACCGGCTGGAGGATACCCACCGCTCCGTCATTGCGGCGGCCTATGAGAACCTCGCAGGCACCAACCAGGTCCACCGCGCGATCCTGCAACTCCTTGAACCAACGAACTTCGAGGCCTTCATGAAGGCGCTCACGAACGAGGTTGCACAGACCCTTCGCGTCGACATGGTGCGCCTGGTGCTGGAAACGCTGAACGAGGATGGCAGCAGCGACCCCACCCTCCGCCGCCTTGGCGAGGTGCTCCAGGTCGCGCCGGCGGGCTTTGTCGGGAACTACCTGACCAACGGCCGCAACGGCCCTGGTCGGCCCGTCGTCCTGCGCTCGATCACCGGACTCGCCGCCACCCTTTACGGCCCCCGCGCCGAGGAGTTCCAGTCCGAGGCGCTGATGAGGCTCGACCTCGGCCCGAACCGCCTGCCCGCCGTGCTGGTCTTTGCCTCCGAAGATCCCAACCAGTTCAAGTCCACCCATGGCACCGACCTCCTCGCCTTCTTCGCCGGCGTCTTCGAACGGACGATGCGCCGGTGGCTGGGCTGAGCGATCCCTTCCTCGCGCCCGCGCTCGGGGCGGCGCTTTCCCAATGGCTTCAGCAGCTTGCGGCCCTGGAGGGTGCGGCGGAGAATACTGTCGAGGCCTACCGCCGCGATGTTGCACGCTACCTGAAATTCCTTTCCGCCCATCGCGGCGGAGCCGAGGGTCTGGCCGCCGTCGCCCGCACCACGCAGTCCGATCTCCGCGCCTGGATGGCGGCTGAACGCACCCACATCTCGCCCCGCTCCCTCGCCCGGGCCCTTTCCGCCGTCAAGGGCTTCACCGCCTGGGCCGCCGACCGGACGAAGACCGACGCCACCACTGTCCTTTCCGCCCGCGGCCCGAAGCACCGACGGAAGCTGCCCCGCCCCCTCAGCGAAGACGCCGCCGCCGCCATGCTGGACGACATCGGCAGCGACTCCCGCGAGGACTGGATCACCGCCCGCGACACCGCCATCGCCACGCTTCTTTACGGACTCGGCCTCCGCATCTCCGAAGCGCTCTCGCTCACCGGGGCCGACCATCCCCTCCCGCCCACGCTGCGCATCACCGGCAAGGGCGGCAAGACCCGCCTGGTGCCCGTCCTGCCCGCCGCCGCTGACGCCGTCGCCGCCTATGTCGCTAGCTGCCCCTTCGATCTTGCCCCTTCCGACCCCCTCTTCCGCGGCGCGCGCGGCGGCCCGGTCAATCCCCGCCTGATCCAGTCGGCCATGGAGCGCGCCCGCCTGCGCCTCGGCCTGCCGGCCACCGCCACACCACACGCGCTGCGCCACAGCTTCGCCACCCACCTCCTCTCGGCCGGTGGCGACCTTCGCGCGATCCAGGAGCTTCTGGGCCACGCCTCGCTGTCGACGACCCAAGCCTACACCGCCGTCGATGCGGCCCGGCTGATGGAGGTCTACGAAAAAGCCCATCCCCGCGCCTGAACGCGGGCAAACTGTTGCGCCCGACCGCGTTATCCGCCATCACATTCCCATGAACCCCCGCCTTAAAGCCCTCTCCGTCCATCTCCTCACCGCCTCCGGCGCCGTCCTGTCGATGTTCGCCATGCTGGCCGCGGTCGAGGGGAAATGGAGCCTGATGTTCCTCTGGCTTGTGGTCGCGCTGATTGTCGACGGAGTCGACGGCCCGCTGGCCCGCCGTTTCGACGTGCGAAAGAACTGGCCCACCTACGACGGCGTGTTGATGGACCTGATCGTCGACTACCTCACCTACGTCTTCATCCCGGCGTTCGCACTGTTCAAATCCGGCCTCCTGCCCGGCTGGACCGGCTGGCTGGCGATCATCGTGATCTGCTACGGTTCTGTCGTCTATTTCGCCGATACCCGCATGAAGACCAAGGACAAGAGCTTCGCGGGCTTCCCGGCCTGCTGGAACATGGTGGTGCTGGTCCTTTTCGCGACCGAACCAAGCCAGACGGTGATCCTGCTGATCGTGATCCTTTTGACCATCACGATGTTCACCAACCTCAAGTTCATCCATCCGGTGCGGACAAGCCGCTGGTATGAACTCTCGCTCGGCGTGATCATCCTCTGGATCGCGCTGGCCGGCTGGGCCGCCTGGTGGGATTTCAACGAGGGACCCGTCGCCAAATGGCTGCTGGTCCTGACCTCACTCTACCTCGCGCTCGCAGGGATCGCGCAGCAGATGGTCCCCGAGGGCATCCGGCGGGTGAAGTGACCAAAATCCTTAAGCAAGGATTTTGACAAGTTTCTTGCTCAAGAAACTTGGGCTCTCACAGCCGTGTCAGCATCACCCCTGCGACAATGATCACCGAGGCCAGCGCCTTCTCGCCCGTCATCCGCTCGCCGAAGACCAGCCAGCCGATCAATACCGCAAACAGGATCGAGGTCTCGCGCAGCGCCGCCACCACCGCGATCGGCGCGAAGGTCATCGCCCAGATCGACACCGCATAGGCGCCATAGCTGGCCGCCGAGGCGAAGGCACCCATCGGCCAGGCGCGCCAGTTGCGCGGGATCACGTCGATGCCACGCAGCGCCAGCATGCCCAGGGTAAAAATCGTCCCGTCCGCCACGAAGACCCAGGCGACATAGGCCGCGGGCGAGCCGGAAACCCGAGCGCCCATCCCGTCGATCAGCGTATAGGTCGCCGTCGCGCAGGCCGAGCCGATGGCGAAGGGCAGAAGCCGCCGGTCCTCGCCGGACGCGAAAACCCCCCGCGCCATCAGCAGGATTCCCGCCGCCAGCACCGCGATGGCGATGTATTCGCGGCCCGTCACCGCATCGGCCAGGAAGACCGCCCCGAACAGGGCCACGATCATCGGCGCCGCCCCGCGGGCGATGGGATAGACTCGGCTCAGATCGCCCCGGTCATAGGCATAGGTCAGGAAGAACTTGTAGGCGAAATGCGTGCAGCCCGCAGCGATCACCCAGGGAATGGCCGCCGGGTTGATCGCCTTCGACACCATCACCACCGCCAGCCCGATCGGCACCTCGACAATGGACAGGATCACCATCCCGCCGACCTTCGAGGTCCCCAGCTTGATCAGCGCATTCCAGAGCGCATGGAGAAAGGCCGCCGCAAGGACCGCCAGGAAGATGCCAAAGCTCAAGACGCACCTGTCATGGGACTGTCACGCAAAGGCGTAAGCCCCCGGCTCAATGCGCGCAAGCGGGCCGATAAGTCCAGTGGACCGCGACTGATAGGGTCAGCTGTTCTTCGCGGCGTCCTTCGCCATCCGCTTCAGCATTCCCTTGGCCCCGGCACCCGCACCGAAGTGGATCACGGCCCAGCCGATCAGAAGGCCGATGCCGAAGATGACCGGTAGCCAGGGTCTGATGTCTGCCGCCATGGTGGGGTCGCCGGTCATGACCAGCGCCAGCATATCCGTCGAGAACGGCACCCCGTACCAGGCGAACATCGCGGCGATGGTTGCCAGAGACAGCGCAATGGAAATCGCCACGCCCGTCAGTGAGAAGCGCAGCTGCTCGCCGCCCGCGAAGGCGCGGCCCGTGGCCTTGGCAAAGCTCTGGCCGCCGGTCATGGCCGCCACCATCGCGATGATCAGGCCAAAGCTCGACGGCATGTCGAAATCGGGAAAAGTCTGGCCGATGCCGTACAGGACGGCCTGCCCGGCCACGAGGACCCCTGTGAAGATCAAGAGCGGGCGCACAAGGCCCCCGGCAACGGCTTCGGTCGTCATCGAATGCACTCCTTGAAAATGGTGCCGCCAAGTCTGCGCCCGTCCAGCCGTTCAGGCAAGTCCGGTGTTCCGCCTAGATCAGCAACGCCCCTTCGTGCCGGAGAAGCGCCGCCTTCGTCTCCACCCCGCCCGGCGCCGAGAAGCCGCCGAACCAATCGGTCCCCATGACCCGATGGCAGGGAATCAGGATCGGCAGCGGGTTCGCTCCGCAAGCCTGCCCCACCGCCTGCGGCGCGGCCCCCACCAGTTTCGCGATCTGGCCATAGGTCCGCGTCTCGCCGTAAGGGATGTCCGCCATCGCCCGCCGGACGCTGGCGTTCAGCCCCGCGCCCCAGTCCATCGGCAGGTCGAACCGCTTCAGCCGCCCCGCGAAATAGGCCGCCAGCTGCGCAAGACCCTCGTCCAGAAGCGCCGTTTGCCCCGTGACCCCCGGCAGCCGCCATTCCAGCCCGACCAGCACGCCCTCGCGCTCCACCAGCGCCACCGGCCCGAAGGGGCCCACCAGCCCCGCGCGGATCACGCCGCAGCCCCCCGGCCAAGCGGCGCGAAGGCCGCCCGCAGCACCTCGGCCATCCCCTCCACCGCCGGAGAGGTCCCGCGCGGGTTCCGCCGCAGGACCACCCGTGCGTTGTCGACCATCGGAAAGCCGTCCTCCGCCGTCAGTTCCCGACACCCCGCCGGGATCGTGCTGCGTGAGAGCGGCGCGATCGCCATCCCGTTCATCACCGCCACCCGGAACCCCCCCGCCATGTCGCAGGACCATGCCGCGCGCCAGTCGATCCCCTGCCGGTCCAGCGAATGCTCGGCATAATCCCGGCTCCACTGCGAGCGGAAGTACACCGCCACCGGCACCGGGCGGCGCAGGTGCTGGGCATGGGTCAGCGACGTGACCCAGACCGTCGGGTCGATGCACAACACCTCGCCCTCCTGCACATAGGACCAGTCGTAGATCACGCCTATGTCGATCTCGTCCGCCTCCAGCGCCGCGATCTGCGCGCTGGAATGGTCCACCCGGACCGAGACCTGCACCCCCTCGTGTCGCTCGTCGAAGGCGGCCAGCGCCCGGGGCAGCACCGTGCCGGAATATTCGTCCGAAATCCCCACCCGGACCGGACCGACCAGCGGCTTCTCCCGCAGGGCGATCGCCGCCTCGTGCAAGAGCGCCACCACCCGGCGGGCATAGGGCACCAGCTGCTCCCCCCGGGGCGTCAGCACCACCCCCCGCGCCTGGCGTTCGAACAGGGGTTGCCCCAGACTTTCCTCCAGCCGTTTCACCTGAAGGCTGACCGCCGACTGCGTCCGGTGCAGCCGCCCCGCCGCCGCCGTGACCGACCCGTTGTCCGCCACCGCGAGGAAACTGCGCATCAGGTCACTGTCCAGCGGCTGCATCATCTACCCATGAGTGAAGCTTATGTTACCTATCAAACCTATTCGTTTGTGAAATGTCAAACCGGGGCTTATCTCTGGGTCTCAAGCACAAGGAGACCCATCATGTTCGCCCGCCTCTTCGCCCTTTCGCAGCTGCGCCGCTCGACCGCGTTCCTGCTGGAACGCGAGGACGATCACTTGCTGGACGACATCGGTCTCACCCGCGCCGAGCTTCAGGCCATGCGCCGGGGCGAAAGCCTCACCGACGCCCAGGCCAAAGCGCTGCGCTACCATTCGACGCCGACGCCCCGCGGTCTCCCCGTAGGCGTCTCGGCCTGACTCTTCGCCGGGGGTTAGCCACCCTCGGCGAAGTTTTTCCCCTCAACCCAGGGCGTCGTTGCAACGCTGGCAGGTGCCGGGGTGCTTGTGCGTGCCGACATCGGGCAGGATCTTCCAGCAGCGTTCGCATTTCTGGCCCTTCGCGGGTTCGAACACCACCGCCACCTGCGGCACATCAGCCAGAGCGAAAGCTCCTTCGGGCACCGGCCTGGTCGACAGCCAGACGCAGGAGGTGATGCAGACCTCCTCGAAGGTGATGGTCTCCAGCAGCGCCATCATCTCGGGCGTCACGAACACCTCCGGCGCGGCTTCCAGCGACGAACCGATCACCTTGGCCGTCCGCTGCACCTCCAGCGCCCCCGTCACCACGCGGCGCACGTCGCGGATCGTCTCCCACTTCGCCGCCAATGCCTCGTCGCGCCATTCCTCGGGCGTCTCGGGGAAGTCGACCAGATGCACCGAGCTGTCCTCACCCGGGAACCGCTCCAGCCAGACCTCCTCCATCGTGAAGACCAGCACCGGCGCCAGCCAGGTCGTCAGCCGGTGGAACAGGATATCCATCACCGTCCGGCAGGCCCGCCGGGTCAGGCTCGTGGCCGGATCGCAATACAGGCTGTCCTTGCGGATGTCGAAATAGACCGCCGACAGGTCCGTGGTGCAGAAGGTGAACAGCTTCTGGAACACCCCCTGGAAGTCGTAGGCGGCATAACCCGCGCGCACCTCGCCGTCCAGCTCGGCAAGACGATGCAGCACCCAGCGCTCTAGCTCCGGCATCTGCGCCACGTCCACCCGCTCGGCCTCGGTGAACCCCGCCAGCGCCCCCAGCATGTAGCGCATGGTGTTCCGCAGCCGCCGGTAGCTGTCGGCGACCCCTTTCAGGATCTCCTTCCCGATCCGCAGGTCCACCGTATAATCCGACTGCGCCACCCAGAGCCGCAGGATATCCGCGCCGTATTCGCCGATCACCGCCTGCGGCGCGACGGTGTTCCCCAGCGACTTGGACATCTTCATGCCCTTCTCGTCCAGCGTGAAGCCATGGGTCAGCACGCCCCGGTAAGGCGCCCGCCCCTTGGTCCCGCAGGCCTGAAGCAGCGAGGAATGGAACCAGCCGCGGTGCTGGTCGGTGCCTTCCAGATAGAGGTCCGCGATCCCGTCCGCCGCGCCATCCTCGCGGTCGCGCAGCACGAAGGCATGGGTCGAGCCGGAGTCGAACCAGACGTCCAGCACATCGTAGACCTGTTCATAATCCGACGGATTCACGATCCCATCAAGCATGCGCTCCTTGAATCCTTGCACATACCAGACATCCGCGCCCTCGGCCTCGAAAGCCGCCCTGATCCGCGCGTTCACCTCCGGGTTCTTCAGCAGGAAGTCCGCCGCATCCGGCCGCGCGCCCTTCTTCACAAAACAGGTCAGCGGCACCCCCCAGGCGCGCTGCCGCGACAGCACCCAGTCGGGCCGCGCCTCGATCATCGAATTGAGCCGGTTCCGCCCGGTGGCCGGGGTCCACTCGACCAGCTGGTTGATCGAGGTCAGCGCCCGGCGGCGGATCGTGTCGCCATAGGTCCCCAGCCCGTCGTCGAGCTTGCGGTCGATGGCCACGAACCACTGCGGCGTGTTGCGGTAGATCACCGGCGCCTTCGACCGCCAGGAATGCGGATAGGAATGCTTGAGCTTCCCCTTGGCAAACAGCGCACCAGAATAGGCCAACTGCTTGATCACGCTGACGTTGGCCGGGCCTTCCTTGCCCTCGGGCGTGATGATGTGCTGCCCGCCGAACAAGGGCAGGTCGGCCCGGTAGGACCCGTCCGCCTCGACGTTGTAGGTCATCTTCAGGTCTGGGTAGTCTGATCCCTGAAACTTGACGAACAGCTGATAGTCGTCATCCCCGTGGGAAGGAGCAGTATGCACGAACCCCGTCCCCGCATCGTCGGTAACATGCTCGCCGGGGAGCATCGGGACGTCGTAGTCCCACTCACGATTGCCGCCCTCAACGCCCCGGAATGGATGGGCGAGAAGGAACGGGAACAAATCCAGATGCCTTGCGTCGAGTGCAAAAAGCTTCTCAACGCCCTCAACCTTTGCTGATCCAAACACGGCATCAGCCAGAGCGTCCGCAACGATGACTTTCTCACCAACTATTGCAGCACTGTTCTCACCGACGGCTTTGATCTCAAAGACTGAATAATCAATCTCAGGATTGAAGGCGACAGCTCTATTCTGTGGGATAGTCCAAGGGGTTGTCGTCCAGATCACGACGCTTGCGGACATCAGCGCATCGTGATGCGACTTCGGGAACGCTGGGCCGCAATGCGCGCCCCGAACCGGAAACCGCACCCACACCTGATGGCTCGTATGGTCGTGATACTCCACCTCCGCCTCGGCCAGCGCGGTCTTCTCGACCGGCGACCACATCACCGGCTTCGACCCCTGATACAGCGAGCCGTTCATCAGGAACTTCATGAACTCGTCGGCGATCACCGCCTCGGCATGATAGTCCATCGTAAGATAGGGCCGGTCCCACTTCCCCGTGACCCCCAGCCGCTTGAACTCCTCGCGCTGTACGTCGATCCAGCCCTCGGCGAACTTGCGGCATTCCTGGCGGAAGGCCACGGTATCCACATCGTCCTTGTTCAGCCCCTTGGCGCGGTACTGCTCCTCGATCTTCCACTCGATCGGTAACCCGTGGCAGTCCCAGCCCGGCACATAGCGGGCATCGCGGCCCATCATCTGCTGGCTGCGCACCACCATGTCCTTCAAGACCTTGTTCAGCGCGTGGCCGATGTGCAGATGCCCGTTGGCATAGGGAGGCCCGTCATGCAGCACGAAGGGCACCCGCCCCGCCGCAGACGACCGCAGCCGGTCATAGACCCCGATCCGCTCCCAGCGCGCCAGCCACTCCGGCTCGCGCTGGGGCAGGCCCGCCCGCATCGGGAAGGCGGTCTCGGGCAGGAAGACGGTGTCGCGGTAGTCGACGGAAGGGGCGGCGGTATCGGCGCACATGGAGAGGGAACCTCAAAATCAGGGGCAGGTCGGCCCGGACCGGGCCAGCGGCAAGACGTCAGACCCGGCGGCTGGACCTCAGCCCGCCGGGCAAGTAATTCGCGCGCGAAGAACCCGTCCCATCTGCATGGGCGGCCTTATAGACAAAGGCCCCACAAGGGTCCAGCCCGCCCCATGCCTTTCGAGAGTATGCCAAGACGCTCCGGCGGAAATGGGGGTTAAAAGCTCCCTGTGCCCGCGCCGTCCCGCTCGATCTCGCTGCCGCCCCGGCCTGCGGGACGTTAACAAATCCTGTACGCCCGCAAGCAAGCATCTGTAATCATTTACAGATCACATTTTGTCCACCGTGGACAGATCAGGCCGCGATCTCACGCGGGACGATGAAATCGACGGCGACCCCCGATCCGAATCCCACGTCGGACCAGTCTCCGATATCGAAGTCCGCGACCAGGGTCGCCCCGGTCGGATAGCGCTGGAACTCCGCGTTCGCGGGCGGGTGCGCCACCAGCCGCGCCGCGAATTCCGCGATGCCGGGATTGTGGCCGATCATCATCACCACCTCCGCCTGCGCATGGCGAAGGACCGCCATCATCACGTCCGGCCCGGCATGGTAGAGCGCGGGCTTCAGCTCCAGCACCGGCGTCCCCGGCAGCGCGGGCGCGATCCCCGAGAAGGTCTTCCGGGTCCGCAGCGCGTCGGAACACAGCACCTCGCCCGGAATGTAGTCGCGGCTGGCGAGCCACTGCCCCAGGTCCGCCGCCGCCGCCTTGCCGCGGTCGTTCAGCGGGCGGTCATGGTCGGGAGTCATCGGGTCGTCCCAGGAGGATTTCGCGTGCCGCGTCAGGATCAACCGCTTCATCTGTGGAACTGCCCCATGTGATAGGCCGACTGTTCCGGCAGTCTTGCATAGCTTTGCGACACCGGGCAAGCGCGGCGCACGAGGCAACCGCCGGTCAGGCACTCCGCTCCCTCGGGCCGGTCGAGGAAAGCGTGGCAGGCGGGCACGTCATAGCCCGCCGCCGTGATCGCCCCCGCCGGGCAGGCGGTCAGGCAGGGGGCGTCGCAGGTCTCGCAGGACTTCGCAGCCGGTGGTGGCAGGTCCACCGCCTCCTTCAGTGCCAGCGCCCCCCGGAAGCTGACCATCAGCCCCTGCCCCGCATGGACGAGCAGCCGCACCGGGCTCTCCCAGACCCGCCCCGTCCGCAGCGCCCATTGGTAGTAGGGATGCCAAGGCGGCCCGCCGAAGGGGAAGAGCGCCTTGGCCCCAAGGTCACACGCGATCCGCCCGATCACCCGCCGAGACCAGCGGTCGACCGGATCGGGCTGTCCATCCCATTCCGGCTGCACCGTCAGATGCGCCCAGAAGCCTGGCTCCTTCGGCCCGAGCATCAGCAGGGTCCGTGTCCCCGCAGGAAAACCCGCCTCGCCCTCGGCCACGGCCACGGCGAAGCCGCCGAGCACCTCCAGCCGCTCTTCCGCCAGCCGGTCCGCCAGCGCCGGAAGCGAAAGGGTCTTCTGTCCTGCCATGTCCAACCCGGCCCTTGCCGCCCGCTGCCAGACTACCGCGTCCCCGCGGGGAATCCGGTCGTGAAACGACACGACACCGTCGGCGAGAGACCTGAGACGGAACCCGTCTCGGCGCGGCCCTGCCCTTCAGCGGCGGACATGCGGCTTGACCCGCGGCTCGGTTGATCGGATCTGGCTCCCGGCGCCGTGGTCGGTGAACAGCTCCAGGAGGCAGGCGTTCGGCACCTTTCCGTCCAGAATCGTCACCGCCCGGGTGCCCGCTTCGATCGCCATCAGCGCCGTTTCCGTCTTCGGGATCATCCCGCCAGAGATCACGCCTTCCTCCGTCATGCGGCGGATTTCCTCGGGCGTGATCTGGGTCATCACCTGGCCCGAGGCATCCTTCACCCCCGGCACGTCGGTCAGAAGCAACAGCCGATCCGCCTGCAATGCCCCCGCAATCGCCCCCGCCGCTGTGTCGCCGTTCACGTTGAAGGTCTCGTTGTCCTTCATCCCCGTCGCAACCGGGGCGACCACCGGGATGATCCCGGCGTTGTAGAGGTCGCGCAGCACCTGCACGTTCATCTCCACCGGGCGGCCGACGTAGCCCAGTTCCGGATCGTCCGCCTCGCAGACCATCAGGTCGTCGTCCTTGCCGGAAATGCCCACGGCCCTGCCACCCGCGTCCATGATCGCCTGGACGATCCGCTTGTTCACAAGGCCCGACAGGATCATCTCGACGACCTGCACCGTCGCCTTGTCCGTCACCCGCTTGCCGCGCACGAATTCCGACTTGATGCCCAGCTTCTGCAGCATCTCGTTGATCATCGGCCCGCCACCGTGGACTACCACCGGATGCACGCCCACCTGCTTCATCAGCACGATGTCACGGGCGAATTCCGCCATCGCCGCATCATCGCCCATCGCATTGCCGCCGAACTTCACGACCACCACCGCACCCTCGAAGCGCTGAAGGTAGGGAAGCGCCTCGGACAGCATCTTGGCGGTGGTCTTGGCGTCTTCCACGGTCAGGGTCTGCTGTTTCATCGGGGCCTCCTTGCTTTCGCGCCGCATACGGCTTTTCCACCCCCCTGCCAAGCCTTGCCTTCCGCCATGGGCAGCGTAGCTTGGCCGCCAAAGGAGAATGCCGATGTCCGAACAGAAGACGCTCGTGCTGACCGGCGCAAGCCGCGGGATCGGGCACGCCACCGTCAAGCGGTTTTCGGCCGAGGGCTGGCGCGTCCTGACCTGCTCGCGCCAGCCATTCGATGCGCGCTGCCCCTGGCCGGGAGGTGAGGCGAACCATATCGAGATCGACCTCGCCGACCCGAACAAGACCATCGCCGCCATCGACACGATCAAGGAAAAGGTTGGGGGCCGCGTCCATGCCCTTGTCAACAATGCCGGAATCAGCCCCAAGGGCCCTGGCGGAGGGCGGCTGAACACGCTGGACACCGACCTGCGCACCTGGGGGCATGTGTTCCATGTCAACTTCTTCTCCAGCGTCATCCTGGCCCGTGGCCTGCGCGAGGAGCTGACCGCCGCGAAGGGCAGCATCGTCAACGTGACCTCCATCGCCGGGTCGCGGGTGCATCCTTTCGCGGGCGCGGCCTATGCCACGTCGAAGGCGGCGCTGGCCGCACTGACGCGGGAAATGGCGCATGACTTCGGACCCCTGGGCGTGCGCGTCAACGCGATTGCGCCGGGAGAGGTGGAGACCTCCATCCTGTCGCCCGGCACCGAGAAGATCGTGGAAAGGCTGCCGATGCAGCGCCTGGGCCAGCCGCGCGAGGTGGCGGATGTGATCTGGTTCCTGTGCTCCGACCAGTCGAGCTACATCTCCGGCGCCGAGATCGAGGTCAACGGCGCGCAGCATGTCTAGGGACCGAACTCCGCGATCCGGGTGATGCGGAACGGGGCGGCGCCGTTGGAGCGCGCGGCGAGGTCTTCCGGTGTATAGGCATCCTGCACCACCATGATCGCGCTGAGGTCGGCGGGGTCCAGCGGGTCCAGCCGGAACAGCTCGGGCCGGAAGGTCTCGGGGGCGGCAGCCTTGGCAAGACGGGTCAGGAAATCATCGCCGAAGACCACTGCGCCAGCGAAATCGGTCCGCTTCAGCGCAACGCCGGTGAAGTCGGCGTCGAGGATCACCGTGCCGTCGAAGGTGGCAGCCGAGAGGTCGGCCCCGGCGAAGGTCACGCCATCCAGAAGCGCCCCGTCGAAGCTGGCCGCTGTCAGCGCCGCGCCCGAGAAATCGCTTGCGCTGATCGTCGCGCGGTTGAAGTCGGCGCCCGACAGCCGGGTCATCGCCAGTCCGGTCTGGGCCGGAAGCGGTGGCAGCACCTTATCCGGCGTCAGCGCGGCAAAGCGGGTGCGACTGATATGGGCGCGGCGGAAACGGGCGTTCTCCAGGATCGCCGAGCCGAAATCGCATTCCACCAGATAGCTGCCCGAGAAATTCGCATAAGACAGCCGCGCCTGCTGCGCCGTGATCAGCGACAGATCGGTGGATTTCAGCATCGCATGGTCCAGCGTCAGGCCCGCGAAGGTGAACAGCTCCAGGTTCCGCAAGCCGCTGGAGACCATGACGCGCAGAAGCTGCCCCCGTTCCGGGCTGGCGGGACGGTCGAGCAGATATGTGCCCTCGGGCCGGTCCGCCCAGCCGAAATAGGCCTCCAGCTTCGGGTAGCCCTCGCCCAGATCGGTCCGGCGGCGTTGCAGGGCCTGGCGCAAGCCGTCGGTCGCATCCTCCTCATGCAGCCCGGTGTCGAGGAAGCGGTAGGGCATCAGCGCGCGCGAAATCGAGACGATGCGCAGGAACAGGCTGCGGTCGAGGTCGGTGGCGGGGTCGAGCACGTTGAACGGGTTGGCGAGGTCCGTCCCGTGCACCCGGTCGACCACCTTGCCCAGTTCCGCCGCGATCTCGGTGATCTCCACCGCCAGCGCGGCATTGCGCGAGGCCTCGGCCAGCTGCACATCGGTCTGGATCAGCTGGGTCTGCTCCTGGATGCGCAGGTTCTGCTCGCGCAGGAGGTCGGTCTGGGCGGCGATCAGCTGGTTCTGCTTGAAGAGAAGCGCCGTGCCAGCAAGCGCCGCCATGGCCGCGATCAGCGCGGTCAGCGCGGCGATGATCCAGCGCCGGGTGGTGATCCAGGCGTAGCGGGCCAGCACCATCGCCACCAGGTCGCGGGCGGCAGTTGTGGCACCGCCGGGATCACGGTCGATGGCCCGGTCGGCGATGCGGGCCAGCGGGTCGGCGATCTGCTCCAGCGCCACCTCGGCATGGCCGAAAAGGCGGCTGAGGATCGTCCTGCGCAGTGCGAAGATCAGGATACCCAGGATCAGCACGACCAGAAGCGCGGACAGGAAGACCGACAGGATCAGCCCGGCGCTGTCCTCCAGGAACCCGGTCGCGGTGTAGGCCCCAAGGATACCCGCCGCGAGGCCGAAGGCGAAGAACAGGATGCCCATGCCGCCGGGCAGCAGGCTGCCGCGTGTCACTGACCCGCCTTTCGCAGGGTCCGGCTGGCTTTCCGGCACCGTCATTGCCCCTTCCCGCGTCCCGCGGGCCCACGTCCCACGGGATTGACGATGACAAAGCGCGCCCGTTATGGCAATCGGCTTGCCATGCCGCAGGGGACGCCCATGCTCGACGACACCGATGACATCCATCCGCTGTTCCACGGCGCGCCGAAGGGGCTGGAGTTTCGCAAGCTGAGGAAGCGCCTGGTGCAACAGGTGCGCGAGGCAGTGGACACCTATGGCATGGCGAAGCCGGGGGACCGCTGGCTGGTCTGCCTTTCGGGCGGCAAGGACAGCTATACGCTGCTGGCGATCCTGCACGAGCTTAAGTGGCGCGGGCTGCTGCCGGTGGAGCTTCTGGCCTGCAACCTTGACCAGGGCCAGCCGGGCTTTCCGGCGACCGTCCTGCCGGAGTTCCTGACCCGGATGGGGGTGGAGCACCGGATCGACTATCAGGACACCTATTCGGTGGTCATCGACAAGATCAAGCCGGGCGGGACCATGTGTTCGCTGTGTTCGCGCCTGCGACGGGGCAACCTCTACCGGATCGCGCGGGAGGAGGGCTGTTCGACCGTGGTGCTGGGCCACCACCGCGACGACATTCTTGAGACTTTCTTCATGAACCTGTTTCACGGCGGGCGCCTGGCCTCGATGCCGCCGCGGCTTCTGAACGAGGATGGCGACCTCTTCGTCGCCCGGCCGCTGGCCTTCGTCTCGGAGGAGGATTGCGGAAAGTTCGCGCAAGGCATGGGCTATCCGATCATCCCCTGCGACCTCTGTGGCAGTCAGGAAGGCTTGCAACGCGCTCAGGTGAAGAAGCTGCTGGACGAGTGGGAGGCGCGGACCCCGGGGCGGCGGCAGGTGATGTTCCGGTCCTTGATGAACGTGCGGCCCTCGCATCTGGCCGATCCGGCGCTGTTCGACTTCGCCGGGCTTGCTGCGGCGCTCGCTCCGGCAGATGGCGACAATTCTTCGCAACTTTCCGATGAGCGTTAAGGAACCGATCATGAACATCGGCCTAGCCTGACCCCGAACCGCGGGTCTGACGCCCGCACACAGGGGGACGGTCGCCATGATCTTCGCGCTTGCACGCTTGCTGGATCATTGGCGGCAGATTGCCGCAATGGTACCGGTGGTGGGCCTTGCAGCCTACTGGGCGGGGGGGGAAGTCGTCCTGACGGGGTTGGCGGCGGCACTGCCGCTGGCGGCCCTCTCCCTGGGCCGGACCCCGCGGCCAAGACTGCCCGAAGCGGTGTCGGATCGGGTCATCGCCCGGCTCGACGCCACGCTGGCCGACACCGCAGGGGGCGCGACGGGCTGCTTGGTCATCCAGTTCGACGACCCCGCCGATCTGTGCGGCCGCCTGGGACGCGCCCGCCAGTCTGAACTGCTGGCGGCCTGCATCGCCCGACTGCGCGGCGCGCTGCGTCCGGGCGACATCCTCTTCCCGCTTGAAGACGGCAGCCTTGCCATCACGCTGGCCCAGGCGCCCCGGCTGGATATTGAGATCATGGTGCGGATCGCGGCGCGACTGCATCTGGCGGTACAGCAGCCGATGACGCTGACAAGCGGGCCGGTGCAAGTGACATGCTCCATCGGCTTCTGTCATTCCCCGCAACTGCACCACCCGACAGGCCGCGCGCTTCTTGATGCTGCACAGCTTGCAGGGGACGAGGCCGCGCAGTTTCGGCCCGGCGCCATTCGCGCCTATTCGGCAGGCCTCGCCCGCGCCCGCGCCGACCGGGACGCACTCCGCGCCGGATTCGCCAGCGCGGTCGAAAAGGGCGAGATTCGCGCCTGGTTCCAGCCGCAGCTTTCCACCGACAGCGGAGAGGTGTCGGGAATCGAGGCGCTGGTGCGCTGGCACCACCCCGATCGCGGCCTCTTGGCGCCGGGGGGGTTCCTGCCCGCCCTCGAAGGCACCGACCTGTTGGAACTTCTGGGCCAGACAATGCTCACGCAGTCGCTGGCAGCGCTGGCCGAACTCGACCGCCTGGGCCTGCGGGTTCCCGCCGTCGCGGTAAACTTCTCGGCGCAGGAGTTGCGCGACCCCGAATTGCCCGAACGCCTGCGCTGGACGCTTGACCGCTTTCATCTGGCACCCTCACGGCTGACGGTCGAAGTGCTTGAATCGGTGATTGCCGGCGACGGGGACGAGGTCATCGCCGCAAACATCAGCCGAATCGCCACCATGGGGTCCGGGGTCGATCTGGACGATTTCGGGACTGGCAATGCCTCGATCACCGCGATCCGCCGCTTCGCGCTGAACCGGCTGAAGATCGACCGCAGCTTCGTGCGCGAGGTCGACCAGAGCCGCGAGCAACAGAAGCTGGTGATGGCGATCCTGTCTCTCGCCGAACGGCTCGGGCTGGAGACTCTGGCCGAGGGCGTGGAGACGCAAGGGGAACACGCCCTGCTCGCGCAACTCGGCTGCGGTCATGTGCAGGGCTACGTCATCGCCCGGCCGATGCCGATCGCGGAGCTGACCAACTGGCTTTTCGCGCACCGTGAGCAGCAGGCCAGCGCTCTGCGCATCGGCCTGACGACCCGGTAGGTCGAGCGGGCTCCGGTCTGGGGCGTCGGTGTCCCGGGGAATCGGCCTCGTGCGCCGCGTCGGGCCGGCATGACCGGTAGTGCCCGGCGGCTGGCGCTGCCCGTGAATTGATCGCCCGGCTTGGCGCGCCGGGGCGAAACCGCTTGACCTTTGCCCGCCCCTGTCGTTGAAGCACCGCTGATCCGATGGTCCGCAGGGTGGTTGGCGCATGGAAGAGCAGAACAACAAGAACCTGATCCTGGCTATGGTCCTGAGCGCCATGGTGATGATCGTCTGGTTCATCTTCTTCCCGCCGCCGGAACCGCCCGCGGAGCAGGCCACCACCGCCGCGACCGCCGATGTCGCCGCCCCGGCAACCACCCCTGCCGCCACCACTGCAGAGGGCACGACCGCTCCCGCCGCCAGCGCAGAGGTGGTCGAGGCCCCGCGGCTGAAGATCGACACTCCGACGCTCTCGGGCACCATCTCGCTGGCCGGGGCACGCATCGACGATCTGTCGCTGAAGACTTACCGCGAAACCCTGGACCCGACCTCGCCCGAAGTGCGCCTGCTGTCGCCGGTCGGGCAGGAGCATCCCTATTACGCCTTGATGGGCTGGGCCCCCGGCACCGGGACCACTGCGGGCGACCTGCCCGACGCCCGCACGGAATGGGCACTTGCAAGCGGCGACCAGCTTGCCCCCGGCAAGCCCGTCATCCTGACCTGGGCCAACGGCAAGGGCCTGAGATTCCGCCGCGAAATCTCGGTCGACGAGAAGTTTCTTTTCACCGTGACCGACAGCGTGAAGAATGACGGCGCCGCCCCCGCCTCGCTTTATCCCTATGGCGTGATCGCCCGGCACGGCCTGCCGCCGATGCAGAGCATATTTGTCGTCCACGAAGGCATGGTGCGCAGCGCCGACGGCAAGCTGGAAGAGACCCGCTACAAGGACATCGTCAAGCTGGACGAAGTGCCCGCCGAGCAGGCCGCCGCCGAACTGGTCAGTGCCGAGGGCGCGGGCTGGATCGGCTTCACCGACCACTACTGGATGACCGCACTGGTTCCCGAACAGGGCAAGCCCTTCACCGAGGTGACCAAGCATGTCGCCTCTGCCGACATCTACCAGACCGAGATCCGCCAGCCGGTGCAGACCCTCGCCCCGGGGGCCGAGATCACCAACCGGATCCAGCTCTTCGCCGGCGCGAAGGAATGGGCGACGATCCGCGCCTATGACAACGACGGTACGATCCCCGGCTTCATCGATTCGATCGACTGGGGCTGGTTCTTCTTCCTGACGAAGCCGATCTTCGCGGTCCTGCACTGGCTGCACGGGATCATCGGCAACATGGGGCTGTCGATCATCGGGCTGACCTTCTTCCTCAAGTTCCTGGTCCTGCCGCTGGCCTACAAGTCCTATGTCTCGATGGCGCGGATGAAGGAATTGCAGCCGGAGATGGAGGCGCTGAAAGAGCGCGCGGGCGAGGACAAGCAGAAGCTGCAACGCGAGATGATGCAGCTCTACAAGGACAAGAAGGTGAATCCCGCTGCGGGCTGCCTGCCGATCCTGATCCAGATCCCGATCTTCTTCAGCCTCTACAAGGTGATCTTCGTCACCATCGAGTTGCGTCACGCGCCGTTCTTCGGCTGGCTGAAGGACCTCTCGGCGCCCGATCCGTCCTCGCTTTACAACTTCTTCGGCCTCCTGCCCTGGGATGCGCCGGTGCAGGGCAGCCTTCTGCACCTGATCTTCATCGGGGTGCTGCCGATCCTGCTCGGCATCACCATGTGGCTGCAACAGAAGCTGAACCCGGCGCCGACCGACCCGGTCCAGGCCTCGATCTTCGCCTGGATGCCCTGGGTCTTCATGTTCATGCTGGGGGGGTTCGCCTCGGGCCTTGTGGTCTACTGGATCACCAACAACACGATCACTTTCGTTCAGCAGTACCTGATCATGTGGAGCCACGGGAAACGGCCCGACATCTTTGGCAACATCAGGTCGGCGAAGGCCGCGAAGGTAGAGGCGAAGGCTGCCTCAGCGAACTCTACATCCCCGCCAACGAAGAAATCCGGCAAGAAATGACCATCCGGCTGGCCCATATCTGCCGGCACCCGATCAAGGCTTACGGACGCGAGACACTCGCGTCCGTTCGTCTTTCGGCAGGTGAGGGCCTGCCCTTCGACCGGGAATGGGCCGTCGCGCATGAGGTGGCAAAGCTCGCCTCTGGCTGGAACGCCTGCATGAACTTCACGCGCGGCGCCAAGGCTCCGGCGCTGATGGCAGTGACGGCCAGGCTGGACGAAGCGGAGCGGCGCGTGACGCTTGCGCATCCCACTGCGGGCGAGATCACCGTCGCCCCGGACGATGCCGCCGACCAGGCGCGGCTCGTCGCCTGGGCCGAGTCGCTGATCCCGGCCGGACGCGCCCGTCCGGCAACGGTCTTCCGTGCCGGGGTCGCGCTGACCGACAGCGACTTTCCCTCGGTCTCGGTGCTGTCGCTCGCCTCGCTTGCCGAGTTGTCCGGGCGGATGGGATTGGACCTTTCGATCCACCGCTGGCGCGCGAATCTCTGGCTGGAGGGCTCAGAGCCCTGGGCGGAATGGGGCTGGATCGGCCAGCGGTTCCGCCTGGGCGATGCGGTGCTGGAGGTGGTCGAACGGATCACCCGCTGCGCAGCAACCACCGTCGACCCCGGGACCGGCGTGGTGCGGGGCGACACGCTCGCCGCGCTGGAAACCGGCTATGGTCACAAGGATTTCGGCGTCTACGCCCGGGTTATCGAGGGCGGCGTGATCGCCTTGGGACAGGACTGGAGAGCGGCATGACGATGACCTTCACCCAGGCCCCCGAGCCCGAGGAAGACGCCCGCGAAGCCGGGCGGCTGTTGTTCGCTGGCCCTGTGACCTTCGTGAAGGGCGTGGTCGCGATGCCCGGCTTGCCGCCTGCCGACCGGCTGGAGGTCTGCTTTGCCGGCCGGTCGAACGTAGGAAAATCCAGCCTCATCAATGCACTGACAGGCCGGAAGACGCTTGCTCGGGCCTCGAACACGCCGGGCCGGACACAAGAGATCAACTACTTCGCCTTGGGCGAGGAACGCTATCTGGTGGACCTGCCCGGCTATGGCTATGCCGAGGCCCCAGTGGCGGTGGTCGCGAAGTGGCAGGCGCTGTTGAAGCAGTATCTCTCAGGCCGGGCCACCCTGCGGCGGGCTTTCGTGCTGGTCGATGCCCGGCACGGGGTGAAGGCGGTGGACGAGGAGATTCTGAAGCTGCTCGACCGCAGCGCCGTAACCTTCCAGGCGGTCCTGACGAAGGTCGACAAGATCAACCGCACCGAACGCGCCGCGGTGATCGAACAGGTCAAGGGCGCCCTGGCCAAGCATCCGGCGGCCTACCCCGAGATCGTGGTGACAAGCTCCGAGAAGGGCGAAGGGATCGAAACGCTCCGGGCGCTGATCGCGACGATGGAATGATCTATCGACCCGCATCGTGGTCGGGGTCCGCCCCCGGCACCGGGTCATAGCCCTGCCCACCCCAGGGATGACAGCGGCAGATACGGTGCGCGGCGAGGTAGCCGCCCTTCAACGCGCCATGCCGCTCCAGCGCCTCCAGCGCATAGGCCGAGCAGGTGGGCTGATACCGGCAGCCGTGCCCGACCCAGGGCGACAGGAAAAGCCGGTAGGCCCGCACGGGAACAGCCACCAGATGAGCAAGCGGCGTCATGGCCTTGCCCGGTGCACGGAATGCAGGGCTTTCCGCAGATCAGCGCATAACTCGTCATAGGGCCGGGTCACGGTTGCCTCGGGCCGGGCGACGAGGACATAGTCCCAGCCGGGCGTGGCAGCGGGAGCGAGGATCTCACGCGCCAAGGCCCGCAGGCGGCGCTTGGCCCTGTTGCGCAGGACGGCGTTGCCGATCTTCTTCGACGCAGTGAAGCCAATGCGCGCCACCGCATCACCATCGGCGCGGTCGCGGGCCTGCAAAAGGAACCCGTCCGTGCCCTGCCGACGCGCAGAGGCAGCCTTCAGGAAATCCGCACGCTTCGTCAGCATGCAAAGCGAAACCGCCGGAGAGCCAGCAGGCGCTTCGGCAGCGATGCCTTGGCCCTGGATCTCCGGCGGTGTCATTCGCGAACCCTGACGCCCTGACGGGCGGTAGATCAGGCGGTCAGCTTGTGACGGCCCTTGGCGCGGCGGGCGGCCAGGACCAGACGGCCGTTCTTGGTGGCCATGCGCGCCCGGAAGCCGTGGCGGCGCTTGCGAACCAGGTTCGACGGTTGAAAGGTGCGCTTCATCGCGGCTCTCCATTCGACGTGGCCCGAACCCCGCATGGATTCGAGGGCCGGTAACTTGAAGTCCGTCCTTTACGGGCGGTCGCGCCCCAAGTCAACGTCGCCCGTGCGGATTTCCGGCAACAATTCCGCTGTCTGCCAAAGCTCCCGTTCCGATGAGGCGGCGGACTCCGGGAGAGGTTTCCAAACGCGCCGCGGGCGCCTATTTTAGCCGCAAGTTGTTTCACGATCCACCGTTGCCGCACTTGGCGCAACGCTGGATGCCCTGAAGCCGGACAAGGAAGGTTCGGGTGACCGAAAGACGCAGGAGCTTTCTCAAGACGCTTTCGGGACGCTTCCTGATCCTGACCGTGATCTTCGTCATGCTGGCCGAGGTGCTGATCTTCGTGCCCTCCATCGCACGCTTCCGGGCCGATTTCATGCTGACCCGATTGAAACAGGCTCAGATCGCTGCGTTGACCCAACTCGCGGCCGAAGACATGGTGTCACCCGATCTGGAGAGGGAGCTTCTGGCCAATGCCGAGGTCTACAACGTTGTCCTGCGCCGCAACGAGGTCCGGCAGCTGGTCCTGTCCTCGCCCATCCCCGGAGAAATTCACGAGACCTATGACCTGCGTATGGCCGGCCCCTGGGAGTTGATCCGGGACGCCTTCGCCTGCCTTGTCGACCCGACGGATCGGGTGGTGCGCGTCATCGGCTATCCGGTCCAGGACGCTGGCACGCTGATCGAGGTCACGATGGACACCAAGCCGATGCGCGAGGCGATGCTGGACTACGGGTTGCGCATCCTGGCGCTGTCGGCGCTGATCTCGGTCGTCACCGCGTTCCTCTTGTTCCTCGCCGTGCGGCGGCTCATCGTCCTGCCGATCCGCCGGGTGGTGCGGCACATGCAGACCTATGCCGAGGCGCCCGAGGATGCTCGGCGGGTGATCGAACCCACGGCGGACGTCGAGGAACTGCGGATCGCCGAGGAAGCCTTGCAGTCGATGCAGACCCAGCTGACCGGCAACCTGAGGCAGAAGGAGAGGCTGGCCCAGCTTGGCAGCGCGGTGGCGAAGATCAGCCACGACCTGCGCAACATCCTGACCACCGCCCAGCTTTTCGCCGACCGGCTGGAGGGCAGCGCCGATCCTACCGTGGCGCGTGCGGCACCGAAGCTCATCGGCTCGATCAGCCGGGCGGTATCCTTGTGCGAATCGACCTTGGCCTTCGGCAAGGCCGAGGAACCGCCACCCCAGCTCCGCCGGGTGAATCTGGCGCAACTGGTCGGCGAGGTCGCCGAGGGCGAGGGCCTGGGGACCGAGACAACGATCACCTGTCTGATCGACGTGCCCCCCGGCCTGATGATCCGTGCCGATGGCGAGCAGCTTTACCGAGTGCTCTCGAACCTGATCCGCAACGCGCGGCAGGCGATCGAGCCGACCGGACAGCCAGGGACTATCGAAGTGTCGGGCGGCGAGGACGAACATGAATGGTGGGTTCGAGTGGGCGATACCGGCCCCGGCCTGCCGCAGAAAGCACGCGAGCACCTGTTCGCGGCCTTCCAGGGTGGCGCGCGCAAAGGCGGCACCGGCCTCGGCCTCGCCATCGCCGCCGAACTGGTGCGCGGTCACGGCGGGCGGCTGGAACTTGCGCGCAGTGACGCCGAGGGCACGGAATTTGCGATCCACCTGCCGAAGGGTACAACTGACACCGCCGGATGATTTCGCCCTTGCATTGCCCTCCCGGCAAGGCTACATCGCCCGGCATTGCGGACCCGTAGCTCAGCTGGATAGAGCATCAGACTACGAATCTGAGGGTCGGGCGTTCGAATCGCTCCGGGTCCGCCAGAAAATACAAGGGCTTAGGCGAGATTGCCTAAGCCTTTTGTTTTTGCTGGCTACCACCGGGCTACCATGATCGCATATTTCGTGCGCATTCCGGTCGGATCGCGACCTGCCGGGTGCTGGGCACGACGGGCCAAGAGAACTACATCCCCGCGCGCCGGGAAAGCGCGGGGGGAACCCTCTGGCGAAAAATTTGACCATTCCCCTCTGCGCGAAAAGGAAGGGGGCGGGATAGGCAGGCCGTGGGCAGCGCTAGCTGTTTGATCCCAGGGTTTGATGGTGCGATCCTTTCGGCGGGATGGAAGGAAGCACTATGGGACAAGTTCGTCACGGCAGACCAAACCCGATCACTCGTAGAACCAACGGCCAGGTCGAGCGGATGAACCGCACGATCAAGGACGCGACCATCAAGCGCTTCCACTAAGACAGCCGCGATCAGCCACGAACCCACCTCGCGGACTTCCTGGCAGCCTACAACTTCGCCCGGCGGCTCAAGACCCTCGGCGGCCTCACACCCTACGAATGCATCTGCAAGGTCTGGACCTCAGAGCCGGATCACCACCAGATGCCGGGACTGAACACCTAGCGCTGGCCTCATGTCACCCTGGTGGCAGGATGAGGATTGCGCGGAAGTCGTTGACGTTGGTGAGGGTGGGGCCGGTGACGACCTGCGCGGCCGCGCGGGCGAAGAAGCCGTGGGCGTCGTTGCGGGCCAGCGCCTCGGCGGCGCCGGGGGTGGC
>NZ_JAEULO010000073.1 GCF_016793705.1 Tabrizicola sp. | reverse complement strand
GCCTCGACGACCTGCGCTACGAGAAGATCATCATCATGACCGACGCCGACGTCGACGGCGCGCATATCGCCAGCCTCCTGATGACCTTCTTCTTCACCCAGATGCGCCCGCTGATCGACAAGGGCCACCTCTACCTCGCCTGCCCGCCGCTCTACCGCCTGACCCAGGGACCGCGCCGGATGTACGTCGCCGACGACGCCGAGAAAGAGGCCTGGCTCGCCAAGGGCCTGGGCGGCAAGGGGAAAATCGACGTCCAGCGCTTCAAGGGGCTGGGAGAGATGGACGCCAAAGACCTGAAAGACACCACGATGAACCCCGAGACGCGGAAGCTGATCCGGGTCTCGATCGACGAGGACGAGCCGGGGGACACCTCCGACCTGGTGGAGCGCCTGATGGGCAAGAAGCCGGAGTTGCGGTTCCAGTACATCCAGGAGAACGCGCGGTTCGTGGAGGAGTTGGATGTGTGAGCTTTAGGCCTTCAAATTTCATTAGGAGATATTGAATGAGCGACAAAATTAAGCTTACTCCCTTAACGCGCCTTACAATGACATTTGATCGAGAGCTATCGCTTGATTCTCAGGGCTTGCTTCGCGGTCCAGTATTTGATGGTCTCTTAGAGAATCATAGGGTTTCGGTTCAACGTCGCGATCACATGCTCAAGGCATTAGTGATTGCGAACAGCGTTCGATTCCTACTACTGAATGGCCACGGCTGGAGGATACCTGGCTTTGACTTGGATATCGCCAGCCTTCCGGCTGTGTTTGAGATCACGTCGCTCTACATTTCTGTTGGCTTCCTCTTCCTTTGCATCGCATTTGTTAACGAGCAATGCTATTCTGGAATAATAAACCAGTACGGCATCAAGGATTCCGGGCCCTCATCTATTGATCCAGACTTTGTAAACGCTTCCAAGCAATTTACAGAGCTGTTTCTGAAATTGTACAGGCCAAAGATGAACATTTGGGGAGCGGACTTCTTCATTAGCAGGAGACCATTCGCTTGGTTTTCGGGCACGCTGACGTTCATTCTGTTGCTTGTATTGGCTTTGTTTCCGCTGCTGCACTTCCTCATGATCTGGGGCGCATCAATGAGAATTTTGGATAATCAATGGGGATTTTTGGGACAAATACTGTTCATTGCCATGTTGGTGATAATAAACCTTGCAGGCGTAGTAATGGTTGCGTTCCTGTTGAGGGATTTCTCATTTGACTTGCTGGAGGCGAAGGAAGAAGCACCTATCGAGGGGCAGACGCCGAAGCAATCTTAGGGTGCGGACGAGGCCAACCCACCACCCCCACCCCGTCAGATTTGCCCAAAACAAATCTGACCGCGCCCGACCCGCCCCCCGGGGGCGGGCGCGATTTATCGCTCCCACCCCCGCGTGCCGGCCGCGGTCAGCCTTGCACCCCAGCGTTGCGCCAATCGCTCCCTCCCGGCCCTCGGAGGTGGCCTCGGGCGTTCGACGGGCAAACAGTCCACCGGACTGTTTGTCTCATCCCTCTCACCCCCGCGTGCCGATCGCGGTCCGCTTTGCAACCTGGCGTCACGCTGGAGACCCCGCCCCGGGCTTGACCCGGGGCCTCGTGGGTCAACGGGAGACCCCGGCTCAAGGCCGGGGTGGGGTAACTCCGCCGGACCACCCGTAGGGTGCGCATCCAGGCGCACCAGGTAGGCCGGGGTTCACCCCGACCCCTCCCGAGCCAAACCTTTCCAAATCCTTAACAAAAAATCTCAACCCGTTGAATTCGCTGGCATCCCAGACTTTGCCCACCGTGGACACCTAAACCAGCGCCACCGCTACCGCCGCGAAATGCAGCCCCGCCGCCACCGCGACGAACCCGTGCCAGATCGCGTTCTGGAAGCGCAGCCGCTCCCACACATAGAACCCCACCCCCGCCACATAGGTCGCCCCGCCCGCCACCAGCAGCCAGAGCGAGACCGAGGGCAGCGCCGCCGACACCGGGCCGATGGCGATCACCCCCACCCAGCCGAGCAGGATATAGGCCAGGATCGACAGCCGGTCATAGCGCCCCGGCAGCACCACCTTGACCAGGATGCCCAGTGCCGCCCCGGACCAGACCACCGCGCCCAGAACCCAGGGCCAGCCGCCCTCCAGATGCGGGATCACCGCGGTATAGGTCCCGGCGATCATCACGTAGATCATCGAATGGTCGAACCGCCGCAGCAGCCATTTCAGCGCCGAGGGCGGGGTCATGTTGTAGGCCAGCGAAAAGCCCCACATCAGGAAGAAGCCGCCCGCATAGACCGTCAGCGCCGCGAAGGTCCCGATCCCGGCGGTCTGCAACCCGTGGAACAAGAGCAGCGGAAAGGCGATCAGCCCGGCCAGCAGCGCCAGCGCATGGACGATCCCGTCGGCCAAGAGCTCGCCCAGCGACAGCTCGCGTTTCAGAAGGCGGTAATGATCGGCTTGCAGGGTCATGCCTCAAAGTCTGGCTGGGAAATGTTGCCAAATGATGACCCCGCCTCGCCGCAATTCAAGTCAGGACGCTCGCTTCGACGTGACGTCACCGACTGAAGGGGCCCAGGCCATCAGCGCCGCGCAGCCCAGACCAGCCCCCGCCGCATCAGCTCGGCCGCCGGACCGTGGTCGATCACCGCCTTCTGGTGGCCCAGCGCGTTGTAGTAGACCCGGCCCGCGCCATAGCCCTTGGTGAAGACCACCGGCATCGCCACCGGCCCGTTCACGCTGTGCGGCCCTTCGACCACCGGGAAGTCGCAGACGGCATGGACCTTCACCGCCGGGTCGACATGCAGGTAGTACTGCTCGGTCCTGACGGTGAAATCACCGACCCCCGCCACCAGCGGGTCGCACGACACCATCCGCACCCCGTATTCCACCCCGTCATTGCCCGGATGCGCCACCCATTGCGCGCCGGTCATGAACTGCCAGTCGACGTTCTCGCGGAAGGCGTCGCACATGCCGCCGTGGCAGCCCGCGATCCCCACCCCCGAGGCCACCGCCGCGCAGGCGTTCAGGGCCTGCTCCTTGCCGATTCTCGACATGGTCCAGACCGGGACGATCAGATCCAGCACCTTCAGCGCCTCGGCGTCGTCGAAGCAGGCAAGGCTGTCCGTGACCTGCACCTCCATCCCCGCTTCGCGCAGCCAACCGGCGAAGAGCGCGGCCACCTTGTCGGGCTCGTGTCCCTCCCATCCGCCCCAGGTGACAAGTGCCTTCACCATGCCTGCCCTCCGTCCATCGCCGCGGGATCAGGCGTCATCGCCGTCCGAAGGTCAAGGTGCCCCTGCGCCGTAGAGCCGTCACAGCGGCGGCAGGGTCAGCGTGGCCAGCAGGAACCAGAGCGCGGTGGCGTAGAGAAAAGCCCGCTCGGCCAGCCCGAACCAGGGGCGGAACGAGGAGGCGATGGTCAGCACCACGGCCAGAAAGCCGATGCTGATCACCTGCTTCAGGACCTCGTCCGCGACGGACCGCCACCCTTCATGCAGCGCGACCAGGTGCGGCGTCGCCTCGACCACCGCCATATAGGCCGAGGTGAAGGCCAGCAAGGTTGCCGCCCGGTGCAGGGTGCCGTGGCGGCTGTGCGGCATGTCCTGCGGGTCGCTCTGCCAAAGCGCGATCCCCAGCCGCCCCAGCGCGACCAGCCCCAGATAGACCGGCACCGAGGCCGGAAAGTCGGGGTCGCCCGAAGCATGGACCTGCCAGGCCAGGATCGGCGGGGCGATGCAGCCCGCGATCAGGTAGACCCGGAAGAGCCGCGCCGTCCGCCCCAGCCCGTAATCGCTGATCGGGCGGGAAAAGGCGGGCTGGTCGCGATTCATCACCTGGAAGGAGAGAAGGAACAACAGGTCGAGGCCGTAGAGCGCGGCCGCGACCCGTTCCATCAGCGCCCGGCGTAGATCTGGGCAATCCGGTCGACGGCGGCTTCGGGCGAGACCTCCTCGCTCTCCCCGGTGCGGCGCGAGGTCAGTTCCACCACCCCGTTCGCCAGACCCCGCGGGCCCACGGTGATCCGCCAGGGCAGTCCGATCAGGTCCATCGTGGCGAACTTGGCCCCGGCCCGTTCGTCGCGGTCGTCGTAAAGCGCTTCCAGCCCCTTCGCCTTCAGCGCCTTGTAAAGCCCCTCGCAGGCCGCATCCGCCGCGCTATCGCCCTGCTTCAGGTTCACGATGCCGACCGGGAAGGGCGTCACGCCCTCGGGCCAGATGATCCCCTTGTCGTCATGGCTCGCCTCGATGATCGCGCCCAGAAGGCGGGAAACGCCGATCCCGTGCGACCCCATTTCGACCGGAACCTTGGTGCCGTCCTTCGTCACCACCTCGGCTCCCATCGCCTCGGAATATTTGGTGCCGAAGTAGAAGATCTGCCCCACCTCGATGCCGCGCCCGACCTTGCGGTGCGCCTCGGGCACGGCGTCGAACACCGCCGGATCGTGGGTCTCGTCGGTCCGGGCATAGAGGGTGGTGAACTCCTCGCAGACCTTTGCCACCTGGTCGCGGTCGTCATAGTCGATGTCGCGGGTGCCCAGCTTCAGCGCGGTCACGCGGTCGTCGTAGAAGACCTCGCTCTCGCCGGTATTCGCCAGCACCAGGAATTCATGCGTGTTGTCGCCGCCGATGGGGCCACTGGCCGCGCGCATCGGAATCGCCGTGAGCCCCATCCGCTCATAGGTGCGCAGGTAGCTGACCATGTGGCGGTTGTAGGCGTGCAGGGCCGCTTCTTTGTCCACATCAAAGTTGTAGCCGTCCTTCATCAGGAACTCGCGTCCCCGCATGATGCCGAAGCGGGGCCGCATCTCGTCGCGGAACTTCCACTGGATGTGGTAGAGCGTCAGCGGCAGGTCCTTGTAGCTGGACACGTGGCTGCGGAAGATGTCGGTGATCATCTCCTCGTTGGTGGGGCCATAGAGAAGCTCGCGCTTCTGGCGGTCGGTGATCCGCAGCATCTCCTCGCCGTAGTCGCCATATCGGCCCGATTCCCGCCAGAGGTCGGCGGGCTGGATCGTGGGCATCAGGAGCGGGATGTGCCCGGCGCGCTGCTGTTCCTGATGGACGATTTCCTCGATCCGGCGCAGGACGCGGTAGCCGAGCGGCAGCCAGGAATAGATCCCCGCCGCCTGCTGCTTGATCATCCCCGCCCGCAGCATGTAGCGGTGGCTGACGATCTGGGCCTCGGCGGGGTTTTCCTTGAGGACGGGGAGGAAGTAGCGGGAGAGACGCATCGTTGGGCCTGCCATGAAAAGGTCTTGGGTTTCCTAGCGGGTTGAGTCCCGGCAGGCAAGGCGGGAGGGGGTGTCCACGCAGGACAGGTTGGGCTCGCCAAGGGATTCCAAGAAGTTGGCTGCGGGCGTTAACCGGGGGTTAGGGATGAAGAGGCGGGGTGAACCCCGACCTAAAGGCCAAGCGCCGTCCTCAGCGCCGCATTGGCGCGGGTCTGCCAGCCCCTGCCGTCGGCCTTCAGCCGCGCGATCACGTCCCGGTCGAGGTAAAGCGTCACCCGCTGCTTGCGCTTGTCGTCGGGCAAGGGCCGGCGGCCGAGCTTGCCCTCTTTCTGAAGCATCTCGACCAGTTCCGGGAAGTCCCGGACCGACTTGGCGTTGGCGAAGTCTTCGTCCGTCCATTCCGGGTTTTCGTCGTCCGGTTCGTCGGGGCGAAGTCTGCGAAACGGGGCCTGATCCTCGGCGAAGCCGGGCGGATCGGCGGGTTTGTCTTCGGTCAGTTTTGGCTTGCCGCCCATTTCCTATGCTCCCTTGCATTCGCCCGCCGCAGGCTGATCACGCGCCGCGCGTCCGCGCGCGGAGCGAAGATCAGGACATGAAGCCGCCCGTCGAGCATTCCGATGACCCGAAACCGCGGCTCACCGTAGTCTCGCCACAGGTCGGGCCGGATTTGTGCATTCAGGAAATCGAACCGAACCGCATCCGCGAAGTCGATGTCCCGGTCCTGCAACGTCCGCTGGCGTTTCGTTTCGTCCCAGTTCCACATTTATGTGCATATATTAAATCGCGGCGGTCGGGAAGAAGATGGCGGAGGGATGGTTAACGAAGGGTGAGGCTCGACCCCATCCGTGCGCCGGAAATCGCGCCAGCCTCGCGACCGCACGCAAGCTGAGCCTCCCCCTGCCTGCGCAACCTTGTCGCCCCTTGTGCATTCCGCTAAATGGGACGCGCCCGGGGGTGCCTCATGTCAGACCGAACAAGCGAGGACTCCACGTCGACGGTTTCCGACCACCGTCCTAAGGGGAACCTTGCCATCCTGATCCTCGGCTGCATCGGGGTGGTCTACGGCGATATCGGCACCAGCCCGCTTTACGCGATGCGCGAATCGATCCGCACCGCCAGCGAGAACGGCCTGATGCGGCATGAGGTGCTGGGGATCGTCTCGCTCTTGATCTGGACGCTGATCCTGATCGTCACCGTCAAATACGTCATCCTCGTCATGCGCGCCGACAACCATGGCGAGGGCGGCACCCTGTCGCTGGTGGCGCTGATCCAGCAGGCGCTGGCGACGCGACCAGGTTGGCTGATCGGAATCGGGATGGTCGGCATCTCGCTGTTCTTCGGCGACGCGATGATCACGCCCGCGATGTCGGTGCTGTCCGCCGTGGAAGGCATGGTTCTCGTCGCTCCGAACTTCGAGCCCTTCGTCGTCCCCGTCACGCTTGGCATCATCCTGATCCTGTTCTTCGTCCAGCGCTTCGGCACGGCGGTCGTCTCGGTCCTGTTCGGGCCGATCATGCTGATCTGGTTCTTCACCCTTGCCATCCTGGGCCTGCGCCATATCGGCGACGACTGGGCGATCTTCAGCGCGGTGAACCCCTGGCATGGCGTGCTGTTCCTGATCGAGAACGGCCATGCCTCGCTGATCGTCATGGGCTCGGTCTTCCTGGCCGTCACCGGGGGCGAGGCGCTTTATGCCGACATGGGGCATTTCGGTCGCCGCCCGATCCGCATCGCCTGGTCGATCCTTGTCTTCCCGTCGCTGATGCTCAGCTACCTTGGCCAGGGCGCGCTGGTGCTGGCGCATCCTGACACGGCTGGCAATCCGTTCTTTCTGATGGCCCCCAAATGGGCGCTGCTACCGCTGGTCCTGCTGGCGACCTGCGCCACCGTGATCGCGAGCCAGGCGGTGATCTCGGGCGCCTTCTCGATGGTCAAGCAGGCCGTCCGCATGGGCCTGCTGCCAAGGATGGAGATCCTGCATACCTCGGAAAGCCAGGTCGGGCAGATCTACCTGCCCAAGGTCAACACGATCCTTGCAGCGGGCGTGGTGTTCCTTGTCCTGCAATTCCAGTCCTCATCCAACCTCGCCTCGGCCTATGGCATCGCGGTGACGGGGGACATGGTGATTACCTCGATCCTGGCGACGGTGCTGTTCCGCCGGGTCTGGGGCTGGTCGCCCCTGCTGACCAACGTGGTCATCGGCCCGCTTCTCGCGATCGAGGTGATGTTCCTGATCGCCAATGCCACCAAGATCGTCGACGGCGGCTATGTGCCGATCCTGATCGCGACCGCGCTCTGCCTGATGATGTGGACCTGGTTGCGCGGCTCGGCACACGTCCTGGCGCAGGCGCGGCGGGATGCGGTCGGCATCGACACGCTGATGACGACGATCCAGAAATCGAAGCGCATCAAGGAGGTGGCGGGGACCGCCGTCTTCCTGACCGCCGACCCCGAGGTGGCCCCGGCGGCGCTGTTGCACAACCTGAAGCACAACCAGGTCGTCCATGCCCAGAACCTGATCGTGGGCGTGAACATGGCGAACACACCTTATGTCGAGGAAGAGGACCGGCTGGTGATCACCCCGATCAACGACCGCTTCACCCGGATCAACCTGATCTTCGGCTATATGGAGGAAACCAACGTGCCGAAGGCATTGGCCTTGGCGCGGCGGGTCGGGATCAAGTACGACATCATGGCAACCTCGTTCTTCCTGAACCGCCGGTCGTTCAAGTCGGGGAAAAAGCAGGGCCTGCCGCTCTGGCAGGAGCGCGTGTTCCTGGCCCTGACCCGCAGCGCGGCGGATGCGACCAGCTTCTACCGCCTGCCCGCCAACCGGGTGATCGAACTGGGTCAGCAGATGGTGATCTGACTTCACGAGGGCTGTCGCAATGACCGATCCCCTGCGCGTCTATCGCAAGCTTGCCCAGGCCAACCGGCTGGCCAATGCCCGGCTGCACCGCGCCTGTGCAGAGCTTTCGCCCGGCGCGCTGACCGCCCCGCGCCCGGCCTTCTTCGGGTCGATCCAGGCAACGCTGAACCACATCCTCATGGTCGACCGCTTCTACCTGGGGGCGCTTCAGGGCAGGCCGCTAAACCGCGCGGCCCTGGACGAGGCGACCTTCTGCCCGGACCTGCCGACCCTTGTCGGCTGGCAGGCGGAGTCCGATCGCGCGCTGCTGGCCCATGTCGAAAGCCTTTCGCCCGGTGGGCTTGTCGAAATCGTCGCCATCGACCGGGGCCTGCGCATCCAGCACGACCGCCGGGACGACGTGCTGTCGCATCTTTTCCAGCACCAGACGCACCATCGCGGTCAGGTGCATGGCCTCTTGTCCGCCACCCCGGTCAAGCCGCCGCAGCTGGACGAGTTCATCGTGGGCGATGATGCGGGCGCCCGCGCCGAAGACATGGCGCTCCTGGGTCTCAGCGAGCGCGACCTGATGCGCTAGGCCGGAACGGCGGGACGCGGCCTTCGGTCGCCCTGCGAAAGGCCCCCCCGCACGCCTTGACTTTCGCGTCCCGCCCCTGTCCCCTCCCACGCCATGCGCCCGCATGACAACCGCGCCTGGTTCCTGGTTCTTCCGGCCCTTGCCCTGCTGGGTCTGGTGGGCGCGCTGCCGCTCTTGGCAGTGATCAACTACGGGTTCCACGACATCTTCTCGCTCACGGATGTCTACTGGGTTGGTCCGCAATGGTTCACCGACATCCTGCAATCGGACCGTTTCCTCGCCTCGCTGGGGCGGAGCCTCCTGTTCTCCACACTCGCCCTGGCCATTCAGGTGCCTTTGGGGATCGGCGTGGCGCTTCTGTTGCTTGGCTACGGCAGGCAGGCGGTGTGGGGGCTGATGCTGGTGGCGCTGCCGCTGGTGGTGCCGTGGAACATGATCCCGATGTTCTGGCTGGGTCTGATCGACGCGAAGGGCGGGCTGCTCGGGCCGGGGCTTGCCGCCATCGGCTTCGACTGGAAGTTCACCGGCTGGCATACCTGGGCGCTGATCCTGGCGGTGGACACATGGCACTGGCTGGGGCTGGTCGTCGTGCTGGCCTACGCCGGGCTCTCGGCCATTCCGTCGGCCTATATGCAGGCCGCGGCCATTGATGGCGCCTCACGCTGGGCGATGTTCCGCCATATCCAGCTGCCGAAGATCGCCGGGGCGCTCGCCATCGTGTTCCTTCTGCGCTTCGTCGACAGCTTCATGATCTACACCGAGGCCTTCGCGATCAACGCGGGCGGGCCGGACGACGCCACGCGCTTCCTGACGCTGGAGCTGGGCGAGGAGATCAAGGGTTTCTCCTACGGCCAGGCGGCGGCGCGGGCGACGCTGTATTTCCTGATCGTGCTGGCCGTGGTCTGGGCCTTCGTCGCCGCCACGCGGGAGCGCGAGGAGTGAGGCATCTCGGCATCCTGGCCCTTGCGGCCTTCATCCTGCTGCCCCTCGTGCAGGCGGTGCTCCTCAGCTTCACAGCCACCTTGCCGACGGATGATGTGGCCGAGGGGACGCTCGGCCTGATGAACTACCGCAATGTCCTCGCCGCGCCGGAACTCAGGGCGGCGATGGTCAATTCGCTGGTCTATGTCGGCCTGAACGTCGCGCTCTGCATCGCGGTCGGCCTGCCCGCGGCCTATGCGCTGGCGCGCCGTCGCTTCACCGGGGACCGGCATTTCCTGCTGATGATCCTGGTCTTCCGGGTCACGCCCCCGGTGGTGCTGTCGCTGCCGATCTTCATCCTGTTCAGCCGCTTCGGGCTGGTGAACTCGCCCGTCGGCATCGCGCTGGTGCATTGCCTTTTCAACCTGCCTGTGGCGATCTGGGTGCTGGAGAGCTTCATCCGTGCCGTGCCGCGCGAATTCGACGAGACCGCCTTCCTCGACGGCCATTCCGGCCCGTCCTTCTTCTTCCGCCACCTGATCCCGCAGATCGCACCGGGGATCGGCGTTGCGGCCTTCTTCTGCTTCATCTTCAGCTGGGTCGAGGTGGTCTTCGCCCGCATCCTGACGGTGACCGGTGGCAAGCCGATCACCATGGCGATTCAGGCCATGTTCAGCTTCCGGACCGATGTGGGCATGGTGATGGCGATGACCTGCCTGTCGCTGGTGCCGGGGGTGGCGATGATCTGGTTCGTGCGGAACCATCTGTCGCGCGGCTTCGCCCTCAGGGCCTGATGCAGCCCCCTATCCCGTGGGGTTGACCTCGGGGACACCCGCACCCAGCAGGTCTTCCACGAAGAAGGCGGCGAACTGGGCGCGGCCCGAGACACCGGCCTTGGAATAGATCCGGGTCAGTTGCGCCCGCACTGTTCCCTGCGCCGCCCCGCGCAACTCGGCGATCTCGGCCACGTCCAGACCCTTCAGCGCCAGAAGGCCCACGTCGCGTTCCGCGGGCGTCAGCGCCCAGGCGGTGAACTGGGTCTCGATCACGTCGGACAGCGCGCCGCGGGCCACGGCAAGCGCCTGGTCCTGGGCACGCAGAAGCTCGATCGTGCGGCGAAGCGCGAAGGCGCCGAACAGGATGCCAAGGACCAGCGCGGCAGTCACCACCGCCTCGAAGATGAAATGCGCCGAAAACGGGTCGGCCCGCAGGTCGCCGATCACGTCGCCCACGAAGAACACGGTGCCCAGCGACTGGATCAAGAGGAACACCGACAGCGCCACGGTCTGGCGCCGCCCGGCCAAGCGGATGTCTGGGCTTGCCGTCATTTGTCGCGGTGGCCGGTCAGCATCGCCGCTACAAGATTCCGCCGCAGGGCGCGGCTTTCCAGAAACACCCCGGCCAGATGCAGGGCCGCCAGGACAAGCAACAGGTTCGCGGCCACTTCATGCACCTCCTCGGCAGCTTTCCCGAAGGACCGGTCCTCGTCAGACTCGCCTTCACTGTCCTTGATCAAAGCAGACCAGTCGCCAGATGCAACCGCTGCTTTGTCGGAAGCGACCTGCATCGGTGTCGCACCGCCGGTCATGATCAGGCCAGTCACCGTGACGACGGCAAGCGTCGCCCAAAGGGCATAGGCCATCATCGCGCCGGCCGGGTTGTGCGACGGATGCGGCCGAACCTTGCCCGTCGCCAGCTCGCGCAGGTGGCGCAGCGCGGCAAGCGGGTTCGGCGGGAAGGCCGAGAACCGGGCCTCCGCCGGACCGATCGCCCCCCAGACCAGACGCATGAGCAGAAGCGCCATCACGGTCCAGCCGACCCAGACATGAAACAGGCTTCCGCCCTCGTCCAACAGGGCATTCAGCACGATGGACGCAGCGATTCCCCAATGCGTCAGGCGCACGACGGGGTCCCACAGCGAGGGGGAAGCGACTAGGGTCGGGGTCCGGGGGGGTGCCATCTCAGTCTTCCGACTTGATGTCGGCCACCTTGCCCGTCGCCGGGTCGATGTAGACCTCCATCGGCTTCTGGGTGGCGATGTCCGTGCATTTGGCCTCGATCTTGCCGTCCTCGGCCTCGAAGGCGCTCACCGTGCAGCCGGCCTTCTCCAGCGCCGCCTTGGCGGTGTCCGGGTCGGTGCCGATCATGTCGCCGACGACGGGCATGGCGACGGCCGCCACCGGCAGCGAGGACAGGGCGAGGATCGCGAGAAGCTTCAGTTTCATGGTCTTGCCTTTCGGTTGGGCCTGCCCGTCACGGGCGCGGGCCGAGCCGGGGCACCGCGCCCCGGATGCCGTTGCAGTTCCAGGCTTTTCCGCAACACCGCCATCGCGGCCCCGCTTACCGCCGGTGCCTTAAGCGCCTGCTGACAGCGGGGTTTCGCCGGTCGCGCCCCTTGCGCGGTCAGCGTCCTGCGGTGATATGTGGGGCAAAGGGAAGGAACCCGCGCATGGCGCTGCCGACGTCACACCAGATCCGCTACTGGGGCATCGCCGCCCTGGTCTTCTTCCTTGCCATCTGGTTTCTGGGTGACGTGCTGCTTCCGTTCATCGTCGGCGGGGCCATCGCCTATTTCCTCGACCCCGTTGCCGACTGGCTGGAACGGATGGGCCTTTCCCGCGTTGCCGCGACCACGCTGATCTCGCTGGTCGCGCTCTTGCTGGTGGTGCTGATGGTGCTGGCGGTGATCCCGACGCTGGTCCACCAGCTGACCGCGCTGATCAATGCCGCGCCGGACATCGCAAAGCGCCTGCAAGGCTTCCTGCTGGAGCGGTTCCCCGACCTGGCCGATTCCACCTCGACCATCCGGCAGACGCTGGCCGAGATCGGTCTCGCCATCCAGTCGCGCGGAGCCGAACTGGCGCAGGGGGTGCTGTCCTCGGCGCTGGGGGTGATCTCCATCGTGCTCTTCGTCGTCGTGGTGCCGGTGGTGGCCTTCTACCTGCTGCTCGACTGGGACGACATGGTGGCGCGGATCGACAGCATGCTGCCCCTGGACCACGCCCCCACCATCCGCCGCCTGGCACGGGAAATCGACGCGGTGCTGGCGGGCTTCGTCCGCGGACAGGTGTCGGTCTGCCTGGTGCTGGGAACCTACTATGCCGTGGCGCTGATGCTGGCGGGGCTGCAATTCGGACTGATCGTCGGCGCGATTGCCGGGGCGATCACCTTCATTCCCTATGTCGGTGCGCTGGTCGGCGGCGCCTTGGCCATCGGCCTGGCGCTGTTCCAGTTCTGGGGCGACTGGCTGCAGATCGGCATCATCGCCGCGATCTTCGCCGTCGGGCAGTTCATGGAAGGCAACATCCTGACCCCGCGCCTGGTCGGCAAGTCGGTGGGGCTGCACCCGGTCTGGCTTCTCTTCGCGCTGTCGGCCTTCGGCACGGTCTTCGGCTTCGTGGGGATGCTGATCGCGGTGCCCGTCGCCGCCTCGATCGGCGTCCTCACCCGGTTCGGCATCGAGCAATACCGGGCAAGCCTTCTCTACCAGGGCAAGGCCGGGGCGCCCGTCCAGACCGCAAGTCTGCCTGTGCCCGAGGCCCCGAAGCCCCGGCGCAGCCGCAAGACGGCCAGATCGGACTCCAGCGCGTGATCCGCCAGCTGGCCTTTGACCTGCCTGGCACCGAGGCGATGACGCGAGAACATTTCTTCGTCGCATCCTCGAACGCGCTGGCCTTGCAGGCCGTCGAGGGATGGGCGACCTGGCCCGGGCGCAAGCTGCTGCTCGTCGGGCCCGAGGGTGCGGGCAAGACCCATCTGGCGCATGTCTGGGCCGCGCTGGCCGATGCGGTGATCCTGCCCGCCACCGCGCTGGCCGAAACCGGGATCGCGGACCTGTCCGGCCGCGCCGTCGTGGTCGAGAATGCCGACCGGATCGGCCCGGCGGAAACGCAGCTGTTCCATCTGCACAATCTGGTGACAGCCTCTGGCGCGCTGCTGCTGACTGCCCGCACCCCGCCGCGCGACTGGGGGCTGCGTCTCCCCGACCTGGTCAGCCGGATGCAGGCGACGCCCATCGCCCGCCTGGAAGCCCCGGATGACGCGCTCCTCTCCGCCGTGCTGGTCAAGCTTTTTGCCGACCGGCAAGTGGCCGTGCCCGCCAACCTGATCCCCTATCTCGTCGGCCGGATGCCCCGCAGCATCGGCTCGGCCCGCGCGCTGGTCGCGGCGCTCGACGCACAGGCGCTGGCGCTGGGGCGGCCGATCACCCGGGCGCTGGCGGGCGCGGTGCTGGACAGCTTCGGCGGCGAGTGAAAGACTGTCATCAATCCGTCACGATCCGCACGGCATAAGCCCGCCATGACCCAGGCCGATTTCCTCCGCTCCGCCTTCCCCGCCCCAGTCGAGCTACCCTTCGCGGAAACCGCCGGGCCGGGACGTTTCTTCAACCGCGAACTTTCCTGGCTGGCCTTCAACTGGCGCGTGCTGGAAGAGGCGGCGAACCCTGCCGTGCCGCTTCTGGAACGGCTGCGCTTCCTGTCGATCTCGGCCACCAACCTCGACGAATTCTACACCGTCCGCGTCGCGGGCCTGCGGGCGCTGGTCCGGAACGGCAATGCGACGCTGTCGGAAGACGGCCGCAGCCCGGCGGAACAGTTGCAACTGATCAACGCCGAGGCGCGGCGGCTGATGCAGACCCAGCAGACCACCTTCAACCGGCTGCGGAAAGAGATGGAGGCGGAGGGGATCACCCTCGTCGCCCGCCCGAAGCTGACGGCGCGCGACCTGAAGCATCTGGAAAGCCATTTCCTGTCGAATGTCTTCCCGGTGCTGTCGCCCCTGGCCATCGACCCGGCGCACCCGTTCCCCTTCATCCCCAACACCGGCTTTTCGCTGGCGCTGGAACTGGAGCGGACCTCGGACCGCCGCCAGCTGAAAGCGCTTCTGCCGATCCCGCAGCAGATCGCCCGCTTCGTGCCCCTGCCCGGGAAAGAGGGCGAGCATCGCTTCCTGCCGCTGGAAGAACTGCTGCTGCTGCACCTCAACATGCTCTTCCCCGGCTATACCGACCGGGGCCATTGCACCTTCCGCGTGCTCCGCGACAGCGACCTTGAAGTCGAGGATGAGGCAGAGGATCTGGTCCGTGAGTTCGAGACCGCGCTGAAGCGCCGCCGCCGGGGCGAAGTGATCCGGCTGAAGATGTCCGCCGGCGCCCCTGAGGACTTGCGCGCGCTGATCATGGAGGAGCTTGCGGTCAGCGAGGACGAGGTGGTGGAGGTCAAGGGCCTTCTGGGCGTCGCCGACCTCAAGGAACTGATCCTGCCCTCGCGCAAGGACCTGATGTGGCCGCCCTTCACCCCCCGTGTGCCGGAGCGGGTGCAGGACCACGAGGGCGACATGTTCGCGGCGATTCGGCAGAAGGACATGCTGCTGCATCATCCGTATGAAACCTTCGACATGGTGATCCGCTTCCTGCAACAGGCGGCGACCGACCCGAACGTGCTGGCGATCAAGCAGACGCTCTACCGGACGAGCTGGGACAGCCCGGTCGTCACCGCGCTCTGCGAGGCGGCGGAGGCGGGGAAATCGGTCACCGCGCTGGTGGAGCTGAAGGCGCGTTTCGACGAGGCGGCGAATATCCGGCAAAGCCGCCGACTGGAACGGGCGGGGGCGCATGTCGTCTACGGTTTCGTCAACTACAAGACCCATGCCAAGATCAGCACGGTCGTCCGGCGCGAGGGCGACCATCTTGTGACCTATACGCATTACGGCACCGGCAACTATCACCCGATCACGGCGCGCATCTACACGGACCTCAGTTTCTTCACCTGCGACCCGGCGTTGGGGCGCGACGCGACCAAGGTGTTCAACTATCTCTCGGGCTATGTGCAGCCCGAGGGGCTGGAGAACCTTGCCATCAGCCCGATCACGCTGAAACCGCGACTCCTGGAGCTGATCGCGGCGGAAGCCGAACATGCCCGGGCCGGGCGTCCGGCGGAAATCTGGGCGAAGATGAACTCGATCATCGAATCCGACGTGATCGACGCGCTGTATGCCGCCAGCCAGGCCGGGGTGAAGATCAGCCTTGTCGTGCGCGGAATCTGCGGGCTCAGGCCCGGCGTGAAGGGCCTGAGCGAGAACATCCGCGTCAAGTCGATCGTCGGGCGCTTCCTGGAACATTCCCGCATCGTGTGCTTCGGCAACGGCCACGGGCTGCCGACGAAAAAGGCACGGGTGTTCTTTTCCAGCGCGGACTGGATGGGCCGAAACCTGACCCGCCGCGTCGAAACCCTGGTCGAGGCGCTGAACCCGACGGTGAAGAACCAGATCCTCAGCCAGATCATGGCTGCGAACCTTGCCGACGAGGCGCAGAGCTGGGTCCTGTCGCCCGACGGCAGCTATGCCCGCGACCTGGGGCCGGAGGGGGCGAAACTGTTCAACTGCCACCAGTTCTTCATGCAGAACCCCTCGCTTTCGGGCCGGGGCACGGCGGCGAAGGATGCGCCCCGGCTGATTCAGGTGCAGGACGGCGACGGCTCGGCGGGCGTGGCGGCGCGGTAGAGCAGACCCAAAATCCTTGAGTAAGGATTTTGACAAATTCCTTGCTTAAGGAATTTGGTCATCAGACCCCCGCGCCGGGGTCGCGCATCAGTTGCAGCCGCCCCGCCGCCGCCCGGGCGAAGGTGCGCAGGACCACCTTGCGACGCGCGCCGGACAAAGGAGTCTCAGGCGCCATCCGCACCACCTCGGCGTCGTAGGAATCGGCCAGGATCAGCCCGGTGTCCGGCGGCAGCAGGTCCACCGGGAAGTCCGCGTCCACCGCCCAGAAGAAACGGTCGCACCAGTCGAGATAGCCCTGCCACTTGCGGTCCGCCCGGTAATCGGCCCGGCCCGACTTGCATTCGACCACCCAGACCTCGCCCTTCGGCCCGAGCGCCATCACGTCGACCCGCAGGCCAGAGGCGGGGATCAACTCCTCGACGCAGACGAAATCCAGCGCGCGCAATCCCCGGCAGACCCCGCGTTGCAGGCGCTGGCCCGGCAGGGCGGGCAGGAGTTCGGGAATGTCGACGGGCATGTCCATCGAAAGATCATGAACCAAAGGTGAACATCTGTCCAGATATGCCCTCTTGTCTAAAAATATTCTAGAAAATTTTTAGACAAGAGCCTCCGTCCGGCAGGACCGGCCGACGCTTGCACCGACCCGATCCACGCCCTATCTTCTGCCTTGGCGGGTTCTGCTCCTCGCGTGCGGGGCCAATTTTCCAGTGGCCGATAAGCAAGCGAACGGGGGCTGGCTCTGCCTGGATCCTGGTCCAGGTATCTGGCGCCCACCTGAGACCTCTGGCTCTCGGGAAAACCCCGGTCCTCACGGTTGCTGCGGGC
>NZ_JAEULO010000062.1 GCF_016793705.1 Tabrizicola sp. | reverse complement strand
TGCCCTTGGCCATCGTGAAGTCTCCTCAAGTCATGCCGCCCGCGGGATGCGGCGGCTTGGCCCCGTCAGCTTGAAGTCGATTGCTGTGGCCGATGGTCGGAGACAGTGGTCGAAAAGATAACGTCGCGCGGGGAACATAGGGACATTCCTGACTGAATCCAAGCGGAAATCGCGGAAAATCTTTGGTGTCGCCCGGGTAGGAGCAGGGAATTCAAGGAGTTGGGCCGGCGGCGGATTGCCATCCCTCCTCCGGTTTCGCGAACCCCCTTCACGGGATGCCGTTTTCAAAATACTTCCGCAAGGTGCGGAGGCGGGCAGGTGTGATGATCTTCACGGTGGCAATCGACGGGCCGGCGGCGGCGGGGAAGGGCACGATCAGCCGGGCGGTGGCCGAGTGTTTCGGCTTCAGGCATCTGGACACCGGGCTGCTCTACCGGGCAGTCGGGGTGAAGGGAGGAGATCCGGCCAGGGCGGCCCGGGAACTGACGCCCGGGGATCTGGCGCGCGACGGCCTGCGCACGCTGGAAGCCGGGCAGGCGGCCAGCCGGGCTGCGGCACTTCCCGAGGTCCGCGCCGCGCTGGTCGATTTCCAGCGCCGCTTCGCAAGGTCCGAGGGCGGCGCGGTGCTGGACGGGCGCGATATCGGAACGGTGATCTGCCCCGAAGCCGAGGTGAAGCTTTACGTCACCGCCAGCCCCGAGGTTCGCGCGCACCGGCGCTGGCTGGAGGTCGGGGGCGACGAGGCCCGCGTCCTGGCCGAGGTGAGGGAACGCGACGCCCGCGACATGGGGCGGGCGGAGGCGCCGCTGAAACCCGCGGCGGATGCGGTGGTGATCGACACCAGCGCGATGGCGATCGACGAGGCTGTGGCGGCTGCGGTCGCGGTGGTGGCGGCGCGGCTGGGACCGGCCCCGGCGTAGCGGCGGTCAGCGGCGCGCGGCGGTCAGGCGCTGTGCGAGCCAGGCCAGCGCCAGTCCAGGCAGGGCAAGGACGGCCACCGCGACCAGGCCCAGCGGCAGGAGGCCGGCGCCTCCGCCGCTTTGCAGCGTCGACACGGTCAGGACTCCGACAATCGGCAGGAACAGAAGCCCGGTGTCGCGCAGCGGGCGGCTGTCGCGCGCAAGACCCAGTCCACCGGCGCACAGGATCGCCAGGCCCCACATCGGCCAGAAGGCGGGAACGTCCCAGAGTTCGCGCGGGTGGGCGAGCCATCCGGCGACGGACCACAGGGCGGTGCCAAGGACAAGGGCGAGCACGGCGTTGCGCATGGTTGCAGGAAACCCCAGGAAAGCGGCGGAAATGCGGAATGGACGTCGGCGAGGGCGGGGTTGAGGGCGGGCCGGTTTCCCTTGCTTCACCCGGCCAATGCGTCTATAGGCCGCCCATCCTGAAAGGACCAACAGCCGCCGGTTTCCCGGAGGGCTGTGTTTTTCCGTTCAGGGCCAAGACCGGCGGAGCCAACCGCATGGCCAGTGAAAACACGAGAAAAGGAAACTGATCTATATGTGCGCTAAAGCAAGCATGGAAGACTTCGAAGCCCTGTTGAAGGAAAGCTTCGAGATCGACACCCCGGAAGAGGGAACTGTCGTCAAGGGCAAGGTCATCGCCATCGAGGCGGGCCAGGCCATCATCGATGTCGGCTACAAGATGGAAGGCCGCATCGACCTGAAAGAATTCGCCAACCCCGGTGAGCAGCCCAACATCAACGTGGGCGACACCGTCGAGGTCTATCTGGACCGCGTGGAGAATGCGCGCGGCGAAGCCCAGATCAGCCGTGAAAAGGCCCGCCGCGAGGAAGCCTGGGACCGTCTGGAAAAAGCCTACGCCGCCGAGCAGCGCGTCGATGGCGCGATCTTCGGTCGGGTCAAGGGCGGCTTCACGGTCGACCTGGGTGGCGCTGTGGCGTTCCTTCCCGGTTCGCAGGTTGACGTCCGCCCGGTGCGCGATGCCGGCCCGCTGATGGGCATGAAACAGCCGTTCCAGATCCTGAAGATGGACCGTCGTCGCGGCAACATCGTTGTCTCGCGCCGCGCGATCCTGGAAGAGTCCCGCGCCGAACAGCGCGCCGAAGTCATCGGCAACCTGACCGAAGGTCAAGTCGTCGACGGCGTGGTCAAGAACATCACCGAATACGGTGCCTTCGTTGACCTGGGCGGTGTGGACGGCCTGCTGCACGTCACCGACATGGCCTGGCGCCGCGTCAACCATCCGTCGGAGATCCTGTCGATCGGCGAGACCGTGAAGGTCCAGGTCATCAAGATCAACAAGGACACCCACCGCATCAGCCTGGGCATGAAGCAGCTCCAGTCCGACCCGTGGGATGCCGTCGAGAAGATGTACGCCATCGGCACGGTTCACAAAGGCCGCGTCACCAACATCACCGACTACGGCGCCTTCGTGGAGCTGGAAGCAGGGGTCGAGGGTCTGGTCCACGTCTCGGAAATGTCCTGGACCAAGAAGAACGTGCACCCCGGCAAGATCGTCTCCACCTCGCAAGAGGTCGAGGTCATGGTGCTGGAAATCGACAGCGCCAAGCGTCGCGTTTCGCTGGGCCTGAAGCAGACCCAGCGCAACCCGTGGGAAGTCTTCGCGGAAACCCATCCGGTCGGCTCGGCCATCGAGGGCGAAGTCAAGAACATCACCGAATTCGGCCTGTTCGTCGGCCTCGACAACGACATCGACGGGATGGTTCACCTCTCCGACCTCAGCTGGGACCAGCGCGGCGAGGAAGCGATCCAGAACTACCGCAAGGGCGACGTGGTCAAGGCCGCCGTCACCGAAGTGGACGTGGAGAAAGAGCGTATCTCGCTTTCCATCAAGGCTCTGGGCGACGACACCTTCACCGACGCGGTCGATGGCGTGAAGCGGGGGGCGATCATCACCGTCACCGTGACTGCGATCGAGGATGGCGGGGTCGAGGTCGAGTACAACGGCCAGAAATCCTTCATTCGCCGCTCGGACCTGTCGCGCGACCGCGCCGACCAGCGTCCCGAGCGCTTCCAGGTGGGCGACCACGTGGATGTCCGCGTGACCAACATCGACCCGAAGACCCGCAAGCTGGGCCTGTCGATCAAGGCGCGCGAGATCGCGGAAGAGAAGGAAGCCGTCGAACAGTATGGCTCGTCCGATTCGGGCGCCTCGCTGGGCGACATCCTGGGCGCAGCGCTGAAGGACCGCAGCTAGTTCGCGGCCTTTGCCCTGTGATTGAACGGAAAGGCCCCGCCACAAGCGGGGCCTTTTCCTTTCGGCCAAGTCCCCGTTTTCATTTGCCGTAACACGAATCCTGCCGCTATAGTCTTGCCAGAACAAGATCGTGGCGGTCGCTGCCAATCGGCCGAACCACAGGGGGGACTACGGATGATCCGTTCGGAACTGATCCAGAAGATCGCGGACGAGAACCCGCATCTGACGCAAAGGCATGTCGAGCGGATCGTGAACACGGTCTTCGAGGAGATCATCGAGGCGCTGGCCAAGGGCGACCGGGTCGAACTGCGCGGCTTCGGTGCCTTCTCGGTCAAGGCGCGCGACGCGCGGGTGGGACGCAACCCCCGCACCGGCGAAGCCGTCAAGGTCGACGACAAGAAGGTGCCGTTCTTCAAGACCGGCAAGCTGCTGCGTGACCGGCTGAACGGCAAGTAACGCCCCCTTTGCCTTGCGCCCGGCCGGGTTCGGGCTGATATTGTCCCTGAACTCTGGGGCACCGAACCGCATGATCCGATATCTTCGCCTGATCTTTCTTGCCGTGCTCGGCGTGGCCCTGCTTGTGGTCGCCCTGGCCAACCGGGCGCCGGTGCCGGTCCGGCTGCTGCCCGATGACATGGCCGCCTTGACCGGGCTGACCTGGGCGATGGAACTGCCGCTGTTCCTGGTCATCTTCGGCGGAATCATCCTGGGCGTGCTGATCGGCTTCGTCTGGGAATGGTTCCGAGAGCATGGCCACCGCGCCACCGCCAGCCAGAAATCGCGCGAGGTGACGCGGCTGGAGCGGGAACTGGCGGTCTTGAAGGATTCCACCTCGGTCCCGCCGAAGGACGAGGTGCTGGCGCTTCTGGACAAGCGTTGATGCAAGCGGTCCGGGTCAAGATCTGCGGGCTGAAGACGCCCGGCGACATCGCTGCTGCCGCGGCGGCGGGGGCAGGCTATGCCGGGTTCAACTTCTTTCCGAAATCCCCGCGTTATGTGACGCCCGAGACCGCGCGCGATCTGGCGCTGTCCGCGCCGGAAGGGTTGTGCAAGGTCGGGCTGGTGGTCGATGCCGACGACACCACGCTTGATGCCGTCGTCGCCGCTGTGCCGCTGGACATGCTGCAACTCCACGGCCACGAGAGTCCGGCCCGCGTGGCTGAAATCAAGGCGCGCTACGGTCTGCCGGTGATGAAGGCGATCGGCGTGGCGGTGGAGGCCGACCTTGCCCCGCTCTTGGATTACCAGCTGATCGCCGACCAGATCCTGATCGACGCCAAGGCCCCGAAGGATGCGGTCCTGCCCGGCGGGAACGGGCTGACCTTCGACTGGCGGCTGCTGGTCGGGCGGAAATGGCTGAAGCCCTGGATGCTGGCGGGGGGGCTCACCCCAGACAACGTCGCCCAGGCGGTCCGGCTGACCGGTGCGCGGCAGGTCGACGTGGCCTCGGGCGTGGAAAGCGCGCCCGGGGTGAAGGATCACGCGAAGATCGCGGCCTTCGTCGAGGCGGCAGAGGGTATCCGGGCCGGAGTGCCGATCCTGCGATGACGGCGGTTTCGTTCCGTGACGCCACCCGTGCCGACGTGCCCGCCATCGTGGCGTTGCTGACCGATGACCCCTTGGGCAGGGGGCGCGAGGGAGCGGACCCGCAGGCCTATCTTGCAGCCTTCGCCGACATTGCTGCAAACCCAATGCATCAGCTGATCGTGGGCGAGGCCGCGGGCCGGATCGTGGCCTGCGCGCAGCTGACAGTGCTTGCAGGCCTGTCTCGCGGCGGCAGCCGCCGGGCGCTGGTCGAGGCGGTGCGCGTCGTGGCTGACCTGCGGTCGCAGGGGGTCGGCGCGGCGCTGATGGCGGAGTGTGAAGTCCGCGCCAGGGCGGCGGGCTGCACGATCATCCAGCTGACCACCGACAAGAGCCGCCACGATGCGCACCGCTTCTACGACCGGCTGGGGTTCGAGACCAGCCATCTGGGCATGAAGAAGCCGCTGACCTGACCCTAGGGGAAGGTCGGCAGTTCGCCCAAAGCCTGCAGGTCCTCGTCGCTGATCTTGCCCCCGGCGGTGAAGGACTCCCCGTCCCACTGGAAGACCGGAAAGCTGAACCCCGGCCCGCCGAGCGCGAAGTCATGCACTCCGTCATGGCTGCCCGGCATGACGATCAGGAAACCGCCACCGTTGAAGATGCTGCGCCAGCCCGCGCCATCGGCGACCAGAAGATGCATATCGCCCGGAATGTCACCATAACAGGTGAGCGTGCTCGGCCCGCCGGGAATGACCAGAAGCTGCGCCGTCCCGACCGCCCCGCCAAGTTCGACCGGGGTCAGCGTGGGCGTCACCGCCTCATCGCAGGCATTGATCACCTGCCCGCCCTCGGCCTTCAGCCCCAGCGATGCCGCCACTTCAACCGCATCCGGTGCCGCTTGCGCCGCGCTGCCGATGATCATCAGCATCAGTGCCGCCAGTTTTCGCATCTGCCATCCCCCGCGTTTTCGTATGTTCAATCCAAGCGCGCGCCGGGCTTCAAGACAAGCCCCTGGTCTTTACGCCGCCCGGACCCACCGCTAGAGAAGATGGACAGCAACGGGGGTGCGCCATGGCCGAGGACGGGTTGAACAGCTTCATGACGGGGCCGGACGAGGCGGGCCGCTTCGGCCTCTTCGGCGGGCGCTTCGTCAGCGAGACGCTGATGCCGCTGATCCTGGAGCTGGAAGCGCGTTACAACCACGCCAAGACCGATCCGACCTTCTGGGCCGAGATGGACGACCTGTGGAAGCACTATGTCGGGCGTCCCTCGCCGCTCTACTTCGCGCCGCGGCTGACCGAACATCTGGGCGGTGCCAAGGTCTACATGAAGCGCGACGAGCTGAACCACACGGGCGCGCACAAGATCAACAACGTGCTGGGCCAGATCATCCTGGCCCGCCGGATGGGCAAGACAAGGATCATCGCCGAGACCGGGGCGGGGCAGCACGGGGTGGCGACGGCGACGGTCTGCGCCAAGTTCGGGCTGAAATGCGTGGTCTACATGGGCGCGCATGACGTGGAACGCCAGGCGCCGAACGTGTTCCGGATGAAGCTTCTGGGGGCCGAGGTGATTCCGGTGACTTCGGGCCGGGGCACACTGAAGGATGCGATGAACGACGCGCTGCGCGACTGGGTGACGAACGTCCGCGACACCTTCTACTGCATCGGCACGGTGGCGGGGCCGCATCCCTATCCGGCGATGGTGCGCGACTTCCAGTCGATCATCGGCAAGGAGGTCCGCTGGCAACTGGCGGAACAGGAGGGCGAGGGCCGTCTTCCCGACGTGGTGGTCGCGGCCATCGGCGGTGGCTCCAATGCGATGGGCCTCTTCTTCCCCTTCCTCGATGATCCTTCGGTGCGGATCGTCGGCGTGGAAGCGGGCGGCAAGGGCGTGGACGACCGGATGGAGCATTGCGCCTCGCTGACCGGGGGCCGTCCGGGGGTGCTGCATGGCAACCGGACCTATCTGTTGCAGGACGCAGATGGGCAGATCCTGGAAGGCTTCTCGATCTCGGCGGGCCTCGACTATCCCGGTATCGGGCCGGAGCATTCCTGGCTGCATGACGTGGGCCGGGCGGAATATGTCAGCATCACCGATGCCGAGGCGCTGGAGGCGTTCCAGCTGTGCTGTCGGCTGGAGGGCATCATCCCGGCGCTGGAACCTTCGCACGCGCTGGCGCAGGTGATGAAGCTGGCCCCGACGCTGGGCAAGGACAAGATCATCGTGATGAATATGTGCGGGCGTGGCGACAAGGACATCTTCACCGTCGCCAAGCATCTGGGCGTGACGATGACGGTCTGAGACCGGAACAGACCTGCAGTGGAATTCGGGGCCCGCGGCGAAACGCTTCGGGCCTTTCGCATGTGGCGATTCGGGAAAGGGGCGGCGCCCTGCCGTCTCACGCAGCCAAACTGGGCGGCTTCGCCTCAGGGTTGAGCATAAACTCGGGTTTATTCCCGCCAACCGGGGGCATAGGCCGCCGCAGGTAAACCTGGGTGCAATGGTCAGGCTGGACCGGGTGGGGCTTGATGGCTCCATGCTCTCGACGGCGGACCTGGTGCCCCTGGACGAGCAGGACCCGAGAACCTGAAGGAGATCCCGGATGAAACTGAGAACGAAACTCCTGTGCTACACCGCCGCTGTCGCCCTGTCCGCCGGCGCCGCCTTCGCCGCCATCGACGGCAACGCACTGGCAGACGACTACCTGGCCCAGGGCTACAGCTATGTCGAGGTGAAGGTCGGTCCGACCCAGACCAAGGTCGAGGCGATCAAGGACGGCCAGAAGCTTGAAGTCGTCTACGACAACGAGACGCTGGCGATCACCAAGCAGGAAACCGATGTCGCCGATGGCGATGATGCCACCAAGACCGGCAAGGAAGTGAAGACGGTCGACCACGACTTCACCGGCCATGACGACGACGACGATCATGACGATGATGATGATGACGACGACGACGATGACGACGATGACGACGATGACGACGATGACGATGACGATGACGATGACGATGACGATGATGATCACGGCGGTGGTCATGGCGGCGATCACGACAGCAACGACGATTGATCGCTTGATTTCGCTCGTCTGGAGGCCCCGGTCTTGCCGGGGCCTTCGGCTTGGAACATAGTTTCCGGGAAGGGGTCGGGTTAACCGGATGAAACGGCGGGAGTTCCTATCGCGTCTTGCGATCACCCTTGCGCTGGCTTCGCCCGTTGCCGCGCAGGAATACGTCGAAAGCATTGTCCGACAGTTGAGAAAGCAGGGCTTCCGTTCGATTGTGCAGGAGCGGACCCTTCTGGGTCGGGTGCGCATCGTGGCCGGCCGAACCGATGGCGAGCGCGAGATCATCCTCAACCCGCGGACGGGCGAAATCTTGCGCGACCTCTGGACACCGGCCGCGGGGGGCGACGGCAAGGTTCAGATCATCGACGATCATCCGGGTAGCGGTCATGACGATGACGACGATGACGACGATGACGACGATGATGATGATGACGACGACGACGATGATGATGACGACGATGACGACAGCAGCGGTCATGGCGGCAGTGGCGATGGCAATTGAACCGGTCCCGGAGCGGTCGACCCGGTTGCCGGGGTGAGACGCGCAGCACCCTTCATCGCGATCTTCGTGATCCAGGTGCTTTGCGCCTTCTTCTTCGTCTCCGATATCCTTTCATCGATGATCGGGTTCCAGACCGCGCCGATCAGCTGGGAAATGCGCGAGTTGCTGGAAATTGGCGCGGCCTTCGGCCTGATCCTGGGCGTGGGCCTGGGCGGCTGGATGCTGCTGGGGGCGCTGCGGGGCCGGACCCGGGCGGAGGAACGCCTGCGTCGGGCCTCGGGGGCCTTCGCCGACCTCCTGCAGGAGCGTTTCACCGAATGGGGGCTGACGCCTTCGGAAAAGGACGTGGCGCTGTTCGCGATCAAAGGGATGTCGACCGCCGAGATCGCGGCGATGCGGTCCACCAGCGAAGGGACGGTCAAGGCCCAGACCAACGCGATCTATCGCAAGGCGGGGGTCAGCGGGCGGTCGCAGCTGCTGGCGCTGTTCATCGAGGACCTGATGCGTGACGACGGGGCGGTGCGGCCGATGCCGGATCAACCGCAGCCGGTGGTCGTCTCAGCGAAGTGAGGGCGGCGTGCCTTCGGTGCCTTGCAGCCCGAACATCAGCCCCCGCCCGATGCGGCGGGCCAAGGCCGACCACTCCGCCGCGGTGCCGGGGGGCAATTCAAGCTTGAGGACACTGTCGAAGAGGCCGAGCCAGACCTCGAACATCCCCGGCCGGACGTTCCCCGCGTCGCGGTGGGCGGCCAGTGGATTCCCGTCGTAGACCCGTTCGTGCAGGATCGCGTTGCGCCAGAAGCGGGCGATCTTCTCCTCGTGCTGCGGCCAGTCGGTGACATGGGCGGCGAAGATCGGGCCGAGGCCGGGGTGCTGGCGGATGGCCGCATAGAAGGTCGCGACGACGCGGGCGATCTGGTCGGGAGAGATGTCGAAGCGGGGCGGGACCATGGGGGAGATGTCGCCTCGTGGCGGCCCGAAGTCCAGCCGGTCACTCGGTGGCGTATTGCCGCAGGATTTCCAGCGGCACCACGGCGAGGGTGGCCTGGTGCGTCGCGGCGAGGCTGACCTGCGGGGCTGCGCCTTCCTCATGCGCCTGGAGGAAGCGGGAGGCGCAGAGGCACCACCGGTCGCCGGGCTTCAGGCCCGGGAAGCCGTATTCGGGTCGCGGGGTGGAGAGATCGTTGCCCAGGTATTTCGACAGCGCCAGGAATTCCGCCGTCATCAGGGCGCAGACGGTGTGGAGGCCGCGGTCCATGGGACCCGTGTTGCAGCAGCCGTCGCGGAAGAAGCCGGTGACGGGGGCGGTGGAGCAGCGTTGAAGCGCCTCTCCGAGGACGTTGAGCGAGGGGAGTTTCATGGGGTCAGGATGGCAGGTCGGGGGGCGCCTGTCCAGCACTGTCCACGCGGGACAACCGGCGGACCTTAATGAAATCAATCACTTGCCTGTGGGCGTTCAGGACCTGTTTACCACCTTCTTCCGTCGATTCGGGTCCTGGCGGTAGTCCGGAGCTGCGCCCCGCAGGTGGGTGCAACCCGCCTGCGGACGCGCGATCCCCGTGCTCAGATGATCTTCTGGCCTGTCTTTGCCCAGTCCTTCAGGAACTGCTCCAGGCCCTTGTCGGTCAGGACGTGGTTTGCCAGCGCCTTGATCACCGAGGGCGGCGCGGTGACGACATCGGCGCCGATCATCGCGCAGTCCTTGACATGGTTCGCGGACCGGATCGAGGCAGCGAGGATCTGGGTCTTGAAGTCGTAGTTGTCATAGATCGTGCGGATGTCGCCGATCAGGTCCAGCCCGTCGAGGTTGATGTCGTCAAGCCGCCCGATGAAGGGCGAGATGAAGGTCGCCCCGGCCTTGGCGGCGATCAGCGCCTGGTTCGCGCTGAAGCAGAGGGTGACGTTGACCATGAAGCCCTCGCCCGACAGGACCTTGCAGGTCTTGAGGCCGTCCCAGGTCAAAGGCACCTTCACCGCGATATTCGGGGCGATGGCGGCGAGCTTGCGGCCCTCGGCGATCATGTCGTCGGCTTTCAGCGCGACGACTTCGGCGGAAACCGGACCTTCGACGAAGGAGCAGATTTCCTTGGTGACTTCCAGGATGTCGCGGCCGGATTTCAGGATCAGCGAGGGGTTGGTGGTGACGCCGTCGACCATGCCGAGGTCGTGCAGCTCGCGGATGGCGTCGACGTCGGCGGTGTCGATGAAGAATTTCATGGGGGTCCTCCGGTATTCGAATGGCGGGCGGTTGCGGTGGGTGCCGCGCGGGGGTTGAATGCTCTCGGGCGCGGGTTTACCCCAAACGGCCGGGCAGGGAAAGGCAAAGGGTTGGCGGAGCGGGTCTATCGGGCGGGCGAACTGGTGGGTGTGCTGACGACCGAGCCTTTGGGGCGCGTGCTGGATTATCGCGCGCCGGACGGGGGCTGCGGTGACGGGGATTTCGTCGAGGTGCCGCTGGGGCCGCGCCGGGTGCTGGGCGTGGTCTGGGGGCCGGGGGAGGGGACGTTCGACCCTTCGCGGATCAGGCCGGTGAACCGGCTGCTGGAGGCCCGACCGATGCGGGCGGAGCTGCGGGCGTTCCTCGCGCGGGCGGCGGAATACACGCTGACACCCCTGCCGGCGATGCTGCGGCTGGCGACGCGGACTCCCGGGTTGGGCGAGCCGCCTTCGATGCGGCGGGTGTATCGGCTGGCGGGGCCGGTGCCGAACCAGTTGACCGAGGCGCGGCATCGGGTGGTGGAGGCCTTGCGGGAGTTTCGCGGACTGCCGGTGACTTTGGGCGAGCTCGTGGAGGCGGCGGGCTGCGGGGCGTCGGTGGTGAAGGGGCTGGTGAAGCTGGGGGTGGTGGCGGAGGAGGATGCGCCGCGGGATACGCCCTATCCGCGGTTGCACGCCGACAAGGGGATGCGGCTAACCGGGGATCAGGTAGAGGCCGGGGATGCGCTGGTCGCGGATGTGGCGCGGGGGGCCTATGCGGCGACGCTGCTGAAAGGGGTGACGGGTTCGGGGAAGACCGAGGTCTATCTGGAGGCGGTGGCGGAATGTCTGCGGGCCGGTCGGCAGGCCTTGGTGCTGCTGCCGGAGATTGCGTTGACGGCGGAGTTCCTGACTCGGGTCGAGGCTCGGTTCGGGGCGAAGCCGGCGGAGTGGCATTCCGGGGTGACGATGACCGAGCGGCGCCGGCTGTGGAAGATGGCGGCGGAGGGCGAGGCGGGGCTGGTGGTGGGCGCGCGGTCGGCCTTGTTCCTGCCGTTCCGCGACCTGGGGCTGGTGGTGGTGGATGAGGAGCATGACACCTCCTACAAGCAGGAGGACGGGGTGCTGTACAACGCCCGCGACATGGCGGTCTTGCGGGCGGCGATTGTCGGCTGCCCGGTGGTGCTGGCCTCGGCCACGCCAAGCTTGGAGACCTGGGCGAATGTCGAGGCGGGGAAGTACCGGCGGCTGGACCTGGGGTCGCGGTTCGGGGCGGCGGAGCTGCCGGAGATGCGGGCCATCGACATGCGCAGCGAACGGCTGCCGGGGGATCGGTGGATATCGGAGACTTTGGCCGCCAAGGTCGATGCGGTGGTCGCGCGGGGGGAGCAGGCTTTGTTGTTCCTGAACCGGCGGGGGTTTGCGCCGGTGACCTTGTGCCGGGCCTGTGGGCATCAGGTGGGCTGCGACCAATGCGACGCGCGGATGGTGGAGCATCGGTTCCAGAAGCGGCTCGTCTGCCACCAGTGCGGGGCGACGAAGCCGGTGCCTTTGGCTTGCCCTTCGTGTGGGGTCGAGGGGCGGATGGCGGCGGTCGGGCCGGGGGTGGAGCGGCTGGCGGAGGAGGTCGCGGCGCGGTTCCCGGAGGCGCGGGTGGCGGTGCTGTCGTCGGACCTGTTCGGCTCGGCCCGGGCCTTGAAGGAGAAGATCGCGGAGATTGCCGGGGGCGGGGCGGACATCATCATCGGCACGCAGATCGTGGCCAAGGGGCACAATTTTCCCCTCCTGACGCTGGTGGGGGTGATCGACGCGGATCTCGGGCTGCAGGGGTCGGACCTGCGGGCGGCGGAGCGGACGTTCCAGCTGATGCGGCAGGTCGCGGGCCGGGCGGGGCGGACGGCAGAGCGGAAAGGGGAAGCGTGGCTCCAGACCCACCAGCCGGAGCATCCGGTGATCCGGGCCATTCTCGGCGGCGACGAGGAGGCGTTCTGGGCGGCGGAGGCGGCGGAGCGGCGGGCCTCCGGCGTGCCGCCTTACGGGCGGATGGCGGGGATCATCCTGTCCTCGACCGATGTGGCGGAGGTGTTTGATTTCGGGTCCGAGCTGGCGCGGCGCTGTGATCCACTGCGGCGGATCGGAGCGGAGGTCTGGGGGCCTGCCCCGGCGCCGATTGCACGGGTCCGGGGGCGGCATCGGGTGCGGCTGCTGGTGAAGGCGGAGAAGGGCGCGCCGTTGCAGGCGGCACTGGCGGAGTGGCTGGCGGGGGTGAAGCTGCCGAGGGATTTGCGGCTGGCGGTGGATATTGATCCGCAGAGTTTTTTGTGAGGGGGTTGGCGGTAGGCGCAGCTACCTCCGGCGGGGATATTTGGGCAAAGATGAAAGACTTGGCGGGGCTGTGCTCGACGGGCGAGGCAGAAGGGTTTCGTCACAGACACTCCTTAAAAAGGCCACTTCTTGCCTCGACCGTCGACGCATGGTGCTAGGGCGCCCACCTGGCTTGTCGTGGAGACCGATGAAGTGGTTGTAAAGAAACTGGTTGCCGGAAAAAGAGCCGTACTGTCTTCCTTGGATGTGAACGGCGATGGCGTCGTGGACAGCAAAGATGCGGTCGTGGCGGCCAAGATCGTTGGCGCCGCTGCTGTTGGAGTCGGCGCGACCGCTGCCGCATCGGCATGGGCCGGTTCTGCAATCCTGATGACGGGCGCTGCAGCCGTCGCGGCGAAAGTGGGAGCTGTGGCGGGCGCAACAGCTGGTGGTTTCATTGCTGCATCGCTGGGAACGGCCACCGCGACTTTCTCGGTTGTCGCTGTTGGACCGGCAGGCATCCTTTTGGCATCGGCCTCCGTTACCAGCGCAGTCAGTGCAAAGCTGTTGGCCGTTTCAATGGGTGCCGGTGCATTGATCGGAAAGACTGCGTCGGGGGCTATCGCGGGGTTGCCAATCATAAAGGCCGCGGCGTTGAGCAATGCGGTCGCGGCGCACGAGATCATAATGATCGCGGGTGTACCGATGGCTGTCAGCACGGCTCTTGTGGCAGGGCTGATAGCGATAGTGATCGTCGGCGGCTACGCCTATTATCTTCTGACGACGGATCGTATCGAGGACGAAGCGTTGGGGTTGCCCGACCTAGCCTAGGCCGAGGACGAGGACCGCCACAGCCTCACCGGCGCTTTCGGGGCGCGTTTCAGCAACCCCTTCGCCTCCAGGTCCAGCTGGACGCATTTGACCCACCAGCCTGCGGTTTCGCCGCCGGGGAACAGGGTCTCGGAGAGGTGGGGTTTCACCGCCTGGATGATCTGGGCGGGGGTGAGGCCGGGGGGCCCGGACGGCGTGACGGCGAGGACGGCCTTGCGCATCTCGGCGTATTTGGCGGCGTCGACGCGGTAGGTCTTGCCGGGTTGGCCGACGTTCTGGACTTCGATCTTGTCGGTCATCGGGCGGCTCCTTTTCGAACCATCCTGCGGGCGGGGGCGGGCCGTGGCAACCGGCTTCAAGGTCAAGGCGCGGTGATCGGGGTGTAACCCGCATTGGGTTTCGCCGCCTCCGCGCTATATTCAGCGGCAGAGAAACGGAGGTCGCCAGATGTTCTTCACGCGCAAGTCGATGGAAATGGTCTCGCCGCAGGACGCCCTGCCGGGCCGGGCCGAGCCCTTGCCCACCGCGGAGGTGCATTTCCTGTCGGGCCTGCCGCTGAAATCGCCGGTGCCCGAGGGGATGGCGGAGGCGATGTTCGGCATGGGCTGTTTCTGGGGGGTGGAGCGGAAGTTCTGGCAGACTCCGGGCGTCTGGCTGACCATGGTCGGCTATGCCGGGGGCTTCACGCCGAACCCGACCTACAAGGAGACCTGCACGCAAGCGACCGGGCACAACGAGGTGGTGCGGGTGATCTATGATCCCGCCGTGATCAGCTATGAGGGGCTGCTGAAGCTATTCTGGGAGGGGCATGACCCGACGCAGGGCATGCGGCAGGGAAATGATGTGGGGTCGACCTATCGCTCGGGGATCTACACCTATACGCCGGAGCAGACTGCTGCGGCGGAGGCGTCGAGGGCGGTCTATGCCAGGGCGCTGAAGGCGGCGGGGATGGGACCGATCACGACGGAAATCCTGCCCGCGCCGGTGTTCTATTTCGCCGAGGATTACCACCAGCAATATCTGGCGAAGAACCCCGGCGGCTATTGCGGGGTGGGGGGCACCGGGGTGGCCTGCCCGATCGGGACGGGGGTGCGGGTCTAAAATTTTTCGACGAAAAATTTTAGACCGCGCCGGGGGCAACTTGCCGGGGGGCGGGCTTGCGCGTAAGGGCCAAGGCCAAAGGAGTGCCCGCCCATGCCAACCTATTCCGCCCTGACCACTCTGCCCGGCGAGGATGCCGCCCATGCCCTGGCCGCCGCGATGGAGCGGATGGAGCCGGAGCCCACCGGGGTCGGCGTCTTCGAGATCGAGGACGGCTCGGGCCTGTGGGAAGTGGGGGGCTATTATCTTGAGCCGCCGGATGCCGTGATGCTGGAGGTGCTGGCGACGGCTTTCGGGGCCAAGCCCTTCGCGCTGTCGGAACTGCCGGAGGTGGACTGGGTCGCGCATGTGCGGCGCGAGCTGTCGCCGGTGGATGCAGGGCGGTTCTTCGTGTTCGGCAGCCATGATGCCGACAAGGTGCCCGCGGGCCGGGTGCCGTTGCAGATCGAGGCGACGGTGGCCTTCGGGACCGGGCATCATGGCACGACGCTCGGCTGCCTGCTGGCCTTCGACCGGCTGCTGACGGCGGGCTGGCGGCCGGGCAAGGTGCTGGATGTCGGCTGCGGCACGGCAGTTCTGGCGATGGCGGCAGCAGCGACATTGCCAGAGGCGCTGGTCATCGCCAGCGACATCGACCGGGTGGCAGTGGACGTGGCCGAGGCCAATGTCGCGATCAACGGGCTGGAGGGCCGGGTCGAATGCCTGGAGGCCGCAGGTCTTGATCATGCCAGAATCACGGCCGCCGGACCCTGGGATCTGGTGTTCGCCAACATCCTGAAGGGGCCGCTGATCGAACTTGCGCCCGCCATCGCGTCTGGACTTGCAACCGGGGGTAGAGCTATCCTGTCGGGACTTCTCGCTGTGCAAGCAGATTCGGTCGCGGCGGCTTACCTTGCGTCAGGCTTGTCGCTCAACAGTCGTGACGATATCGGCGAATGGTCGACGCTGGTGCTACAAAAGTCCTGAAAACATGGACAATCCCACCCCCTTCCCGGCGTTGGCGGGGGGCGGAGTGGATGCGCCCCAATTTCGCCATATCTGTGCGGCAAAAATTTCTCATCAGGGCTGCTAACCTGGGTGAGCGAGATGTGGGTAGATCCAAACCTAAATGACTTTTACAGCCGCGTTTCGCGGATCGAGAAATCGCACGCCAAGGGCTACGGCTTCGAGGCGACCGGCACGGTGGGGCGCAAGGCATCGAGCCGCAGCGGGCGACGCCTGCTCAAGCTGGCCAAGCCTCTGGTGCTGGCCTTGCTGGTCGGCATCGGTGTGAAGGGTGTGATCCACTATTTCGTGGGTGCCCAGACCTATGAAAGCCGCGTGAGCGCGCTGGCCGCCGGACAGGGGTTCGATCCCGTCGGCGCCTGGCTGATGCATGCCGATCCCGCGACGCTGTGGGTCTCGGCACAGTTGCAGGCCGTTCTTCCCCGTTGATCCAAGACTGTTGAGTGGCGAATATTGATTGAAGAAGGGCCGCATCGGCAGATGCGGCCCCATTTTCCGTTTCCTGAAGTGTTCCCGGCCCAGCGAGCCGACAGTCGATCAGCGACCGATGACGTCCACGTCGCCGCGGCACAGGCCGATATCGTCAAGCTCACGGTCGGAAAGCTTGCTCAGTGCGTTACGGGTGACGCGCGCATCGTTCCAGGCCTGGAACGCGGCAACGGCGTTCGACAGGGCATTGATCGTGCGGTAGGTGGTGACGGCGCCGAGGGGCGCCGGGCGGGTCGTCTCGACAGCGGCCATGGCGTTCATCCTTGTTCTCATTCTGCTTAAACCGGAGGATCATTCCTCCATGCACTGCGAGATAATCTTGCTGCATGTGCAAAGCAAGCGATGGAATGGCATTGCCGCCATGCAGGCGCTGCATGACGTGTGTCGAAATTTTGTCAAACTTTACAGTCTGTTCTGGCGAGGAGTCCGGGGCGCGTCGCTTTTCTGATCTGCCCGGTCGTATTTTGCAAGTGCAAAATGAAGAGGCAGTTCCGGGCGGAGGAAGCGAAAGCCATTGGCGGATGTTCCCTTTTCGTGCTAGCCGTTGTGGTAGGCAGGAAAACGGGGACAAGATGCGGGTCATCGGGATAGATCCGGGGCTCAGGAACCTGGGCTGGGGGGTGATCGACGTGGCGGGCTCGCGGCTGGCCCATGTGGCGAACGGCATCTGCCATTCGGATGGGGGCGACGGCGACCTGGCGGCGCGGCTCCTGTCGCTGCATGCCCAACTGACCGAGGTGTTGCGGGCCTGGCAGCCGGAGACGGCGGCGGTGGAGCATACCTTCGTCAACAAGGATGCGGTGGCGACGCTGAAGCTGGGCCAGGCGCGGGGGATCGCGCTGCTGGTGCCCGCGCAGTTCGGGCTGGCGGTCGGGGAATATGCACCGAACGCGGTGAAGAAGACGGTCGTCGGCGTGGGCCATGCGGCGAAGGTGCAGGTCGACCATATGGTGAAGCTGCACCTGCCGGGGGTAAAGGTGGCCGGGCCGGACGCGGCGGATGCGCTGGCGGTGGCGATCTGCCATGCGCATCATGTGCAGTCCCAGGGCCGGCTGGCGGCGGCGGTGAGGGCGGCGGAATGATCGGCAGGATTTCCGGGCGGCTGGACTGGCGCGGGCCGGACCATGTGCTGATCGACGTGCGGGGCGTGGGCTATATCGTCCATGTCAGCGAGCGGACCCTGGCGGGCCTGCCGGGACCGGGCGAGGCGGTCAGCCTTTATACCGACCTGCTGGTGCGCGAGGACCTTTTGCAGCTCTTCGGCTTCCCGACCATGCTGGAGAAGGAGTGGCACAAGCTTCTGATGACCGTGCAGGGCGTGGGGGCCAAGGCGTCGATGGCGATCCTCGGCGCTTTGGGGGCCGAGGGCGTGGGTCGGGCGATCACGCTGGGCGATGCGCGGGCGGTGCAGGCGGCGCCGGGGGTGGGGCCGAAGCTGGCGCAGCGGGTGATCCTGGAGCTGAAGGCGAAGGCGCCGGGGGTGATGGCACATGGGGCCGGGTTGGCGGCCAAGGCTGGGGCCGAGGATGTGGTGATCGAGGAGGCGGCTCCGGCGCGGCGCAAGGTAGCGCGCCTGGATGAGAGCGCAATGCGGAGGGCGACGGCCTCGGCCGATGCGCTGTCGGCGTTGGTGAACCTCGGGTATGGGCAAGGGGACGCGGCGCAGGCGGTGGCGACGGTTTCCGGCGATCTCGCCGACGCGGATGCGGCCGGGCTTATCCGGGCGGCGCTGAAACTGCTGGCGCCCAAATGAGCGAACCAAACCCCGACCTGCGCGGCGATCGGTTGCCCGAGGATACCGACAAGGCGCTGCGCCCGCAGCTGCTGGGCGAATTCATCGGCCAGGCGGAGGCGCGGGCCAATCTCAAGGTCTTCATCGAGAGCGCCCGGATGCGGGGCGAGGCGATGGACCACACGCTGTTCCACGGGCCTCCCGGTCTGGGGAAGACCACGCTGGCGCAGATCATGGCGCGAGAGCTGGGGGTGGGGTTCCGGATGACCTCGGGGCCGGTGCTGGCCAAGCCCGGCGATCTGGCGGCGATCCTGACCAACCTCGAGCCGCGGGATGTGCTCTTCATCGACGAGATTCACCGACTGAGCCCGGTGGTGGAGGAGGTGCTGTATCCGGCGCTGGAGGATTTCGCGCTGGACCTGGTGATCGGCGAAGGCCCGGCGGCGCGGACGGTGCGGATCGACTTGCAGCCTTTCACCCTGGTGGGTGCAACGACGCGGCTGGGGCTCTTGACGACGCCCTTGCGGGATCGGTTCGGGATTCCGACGCGGCTGGAGTTCTATTCCGAGGCCGAGCTTTACGAGATCGTCGCGCGGGGGGCGCGGCTGATGGGGTTGCAGGCGGAGCCTGAGGGCTGCCGGGAGATCGCCCGCCGGGCTCGGGGGACGCCGCGGATCGCGGGGCGGTTGTTGCGGCGGGTGGCGGACTTCGCGCTGGTCGAGGCGGGGGGACGGATTTCCCGCGAGCTGGCGGACCGGGCGCTGACCCGGCTGCAGGTGGACCATCTGGGGCTCGACGGGGCGGACCGGCGCTATCTGACGCTTCTGGCCGAGAACTACGGTGGGGGGCCGGTCGGGGTGGAGACCATCGCGGCGGCCCTGTCGGAGCCTCGGGATGCCATCGAGGAGGTGATCGAGCCCTATCTGTTGCAGCAGGGGCTGATCCTGCGGACGCCGCGCGGGCGGATGCTGGGGGCGAAGGCCTGGCGGCATCTGGGGCTGGAGGCGCCGAAAGCGGCGGGGCAGGCGGACCTGTTCGGGGGGAAGTAGGCGGAGCGCTTCGCGCAAGGCTTTACTCTCGTCGTCGGGCTTGCGCCCTCCTCCTCGGGCGATGGGGGTTTCACCCCCAAACCCCCGAGGATATTTGTCCCAGTATGAAAGGTCGTGGCGGAGAGATCATGGGACCGGGCGAGATCGAGGCTTTGTTCACGCGGCGGGACGGGCAGTATCTGTTCGCCCGTTGGGGGCGGCCGGTCGTGCCGGTGGTCTTCGGGGTCGAGGACGCTTCGCTTGCGGTGTTCAAGGGAGCCATCGAGGCGGTGGTGGCGCTCGCCGGGCACCGGATGGCGGAGACGGACCCGGAGCTGGGGGCGAACCTGATGGTCTTCTGCTTCCGGGAGTGGGGGGAGTTGCTGGAGGTGCGCGACCTCGGGCGGCTGGTGCCGGAGCTGGAGGGGTTGGTGGCGCGGCTGGAAGGGGCGGAAGCGAACCAGTACCGGCTGTTCCGGTTCGATGTGGAGGGCGCGATCAAGGCGGCCTTCGTCTTCCTGCGGATGGATGCGGCGCTGGCGGAGATGCCGGCCGAGACGCTGGCGCTGGCCCAGGCGGTGCAGGTGATCCTCTTGTGGTCTACCCAAGCCTTCGACGGGACCTCGCCCCTGGCGCAGGTCGGCGACCGGGTGATCCTGCGACCGGAGATCGGAGCGGTGATCCGGGCGGGCTATGATCCGGTGCTGCCGGGGGTGGCAAGGGACCCCTCCCATGCGCTGCGGCTGGCGGCGCGGGTGGGGCTGGGGTGAGCTGTCCACGGTGGACAGGATTTTCAGGGAAGCGATTTCAAAGGGTTGGGCGTGGGCGTTCAGGGTTGGTTAACTCAAGTTCCAACTGCAACACTTGCGGTCGCCTTTTTGATTTCTTCGGCGAGGGCCTGGGCGGGTGTTTTCCAGCCCAGGGTCTTGCGGGGCCGGTTGTTCATGAGCCTGGCGATGTGGTCCAAGTCGCGTTGGC
>NZ_JAEULO010000052.1 GCF_016793705.1 Tabrizicola sp. | reverse complement strand
CCTTCTGGGCGCAGTGGCCGTGATGGGGCTTGCCCCCGCGGCCTTTGCCGATCGCGGCACCGACGGCGAGGTGAAGCTCACCTTCCCGCAGGCCGTGTCGATCATGAACCCCTACCTCTCGGGCGGGACCAAGGACATCTATGCCTCGTCGATGGTCCTGGAGCCTCTTGCCGGCCTGACGCCCGAAGGCGTGCTGGTGCCGAAGATGGCCGCGGAAATCCCGACGCTGGAAAACGGCGGCGTGTCGGCCGACATGACCTCGATCACCTGGAAACTGCTGCCGGACCTGAAATGGTCGGACGGCACCCCCGTCACCGCCGATGACGCGGTCTTCACCTGGCAATACTGCACCCATCCCGAAGGCGGCTGCTCGCAGGCGACCAAATACGAAGGCATCGCCTCGGTCGAGGCGGTCGATCCGGCGACGATCAAGGTGACGTTCACCGGACCGAAGGCCAACCCCTACACCGCTTTCGTCTCTGCGCTCTCGCCGGTCCTGCAGAAGGCCCAGTTCGAAGCCTGCCTCGGCGCCGCCGCGCCCACCTGCACCGACGCCAACAACATGCCGATCGGCACCGGACCGTTCAAGGTCACCGGCTTCACCGTCAACGACACCGTGTCGATGGCGATGAACGAAAACTACCGCGACCCGGCCAAGCCCGCCTTCGCGACCGCCGTGATCAAGGGCGGCGGCGATGCCGAAGGCTCGGCCCGCGCGGTGATGGAGACCGGCGAATTCGACTATGCCTGGAACACCCAGATTCCGCCCGAAACCCAGGCCTCGATGAAGGCTGCCGGCAAGGGCGAGTTCGTCGTTGCCTTCGGCACCCTGGTCGAGCGGCTGGAAATGAACACGACCGACCCCGACCCGGCCCTGCCGGAGGGTGAGCGCGCGACCGCCAAGCACCCCCACCCGATCCTGTCGGACATCAAGGTGCGGACAGCGCTGTCCAAGGCTATCGACCGCTCCATCCTGGTCGAGGTCGGCTATGGCGAAGGCGGCAGACCAACCTGCAACGTGATCCCCGGACCGGAAGGCTGGGCCTCGGACAACGAGGGCTGCATCGCGCAGGACATGGAGGGCGCCAAGGCGCTGCTCGATGAAGCCGGCTGGACCGACAGCGACGGCGACGGCATCCGCGACAAGGATGGCAAGAAGCTGCACATCCTGTACCAGACCACCGTCAACCCGATCCGTCAGGACTTCCAGGCGCTGATCAAGGACTGGTGGACCGAGCTTGGCGTCGAGGTCGAGCTGAAGGCCATCGACCCGGGCGTCTTCTTCGGCGGGGACCCGGGCTCGCCCGACACCTTCCAGAAGTTCTATGCCGACGTCGAGATGTATGCCAACAACTCCGAGTCGCCCGACCCGGAAAGCTACCTCGGCCAGTACCAGTGCAAGAACGCGCCGACCCCGGAAAGCCAGTGGCAGGGTGAGAACATCAACCGCTTCTGCACCCCGGAATACGATGCGCTCTATGCCTCGATGGCGACCACGACCGATATGGCCGCGCGGCAGGACATCGCCAAGAAGCTGAACGACATGGTGACGAAGGACTCGATGATCGTGGTGCCGCTGGTTCACCGCGGCACGCTCTCGGCGCATTCCAACTCCCTTGGCGGCGTGCAGATCAACGCCTGGGACTCGGAACTGTGGAACGTCGCGGACTGGTTCCGCGTGAAGTGACCTGACCCCTTGCGGGGCCGGCGACCCGGCCCCGCAGCTTCTTTCCCACCGATCCGGGGCGCAGCCGCCATGCTCACCTTCACGCTTCGCAGGCTTCTGCTGGCCATCCCGACGCTTTTGGTCATCAGCCTGGTGATCTTCCTGCTGGTAGATCTCGCCCCCGGCTCGCCCATGTCCGAAATTCCGCTGACCGTGCCCCCCGACGTCCGCCAGAAGATGATCGAGGCGCTCGGCGCCGATCAGCCCGTCTTCTTCCGCTACCTCCTCTGGCTGCGCCAGTTCTTCTGGGTCGAGCCGATGACCCTGTTCGACGGCTGGTCCGGCACCCATTTCGTCGAGGGCGAACAGCGCATCCTGTCCTGGCAGTCGCGCAGCCCCGTCTTCACCATCATCGGCCAGCGCCTGCCGCAGACCCTGACCGTGATCGGCACCGCCTATCTGGTCGGCATCCTGATCGCGCTGCCCATCGGCATCTACTCCGCCTACCGCCAGTACTCGTTCTTCGACCAGGGCGGTACGCTCTTCGCCATGCTGGGCTTCTCGGTGCCCACCTTCTTCTCCGGTACGCTCTTCATCATCATCTTCGCGGTCTGGCTCGGCTGGTTCCCCACCAAGTACGACACCCAGCTCGTGGTGCATGACTGGGAGAGTTTCCTGAAACAGGTGAAGCAGATGGCCCTGCCGGTGATGACGCTCGGCCTCGCCAATGCCGCCGCCATCAGCCGCTACATGCGGTCGTCCATGCTCGACAACATGACGCAGGACTATGTGCGCACCGCCCGCGCCAAGGGCATGACCGAGCGCACCGTCGTCCTGAAGCATGTCCTGCGGAACTCGCTGATCCCCGTCATCACCGTGATCGCGCTCGGCATACCCTCGATCTTCGGGGGCGCGATCATCACCGAAAATCTCTTCGGGGTGAACGGCATCGGCGCAGCCCTGATCGGCGCGATCCACGCCAACGACATTCCGATGGTGCAGACGCTCGCCTTCATCTTCGCCGTGCTGATCGTGCTCTTCAACCTGATCGCCGACATCCTCTACGGCTTCCTCGACCCCCGGATCCGCTATGACTGACGCGACCTCCACCCCGCCCAAGCCCGTCAGCCAGAACCGGGCGATCTGGCAGCAGTTCCGCACCCACAAGGGGGCGCTCTTCGGGCTGATCGTGCTCAGCCTGCTCATCATCTTCGTCCTGCTCGGCCCTCTGGTCTGGGATCCGCCGCAACGGCTGTCCGACACGATCCGCATGAAGAACCAGGGGCCGTCCCTGCGCGCGCCGTTCGGCACCGACCAGCTCGGCCGCGACCTCCTCCTGAGGATGATGCTCGCGGGCCGGGTCTCGCTTGCGGTGGGCATGGTCGCGATGGTCATCGCCATCGTCTTCGGCACCCTCATCGGCACCCTCGCCGGCTACTTCCGCCGCCTCGACGGCCCGCTCATGCGGCTGACCGACATGTTCCTCGCCCTGCCGCTCATCCCGCTCCTCCTGGTCATGGTCATGCTTTTCCGCGACCGGATCGCCGGACTCATCGGACCCGAGCTTGGCGCCTTCACGCTGATCGTCTTCGCCATCGGCATTACGTCCTGGATGGCCACGGCACGCATCGTCCGGGGCGAGGTTCTGACACTGAAGGAACGCGAATATGTCCTTGCCGCCCGCTCCATCGGCGCGCGACCGAACCGGATCATCCGCCGCCACATCCTGCCGAACGTGGTCTCTCCGGTCATGGTCGCCGCGACGCTCGGCGTGGCCGAGGCGATCATCACCGAATCCGTTCTCTCCTTCCTCGGCCTCGGCTTCCCGCCCGACTTCCCGACCTGGGGGCGGCTTCTCTATGACGGATTGCAGTACATGCAGGTCTACCCCGAGCGGGTGATCTGGCCCGGCGTCGCGATTTCGCTCACGGTTCTCAGCGTGAACTACATCGGCGACGGGTTGCGCGACGCCCTCGACCCCCGCATCCGGGGCCGGTAACGCTCGTCGTCACCTTCGGTGCTCCTCGCAAGGGGCCCGCGACGAGAAGCCGAAGGCGAACGAGGAGCCGTCCGCTAGTGCAGCCGGTTCCTGATCCGCCGCACCATCAGCCAGACGCCCAGCACGACCACAGGCACCAGCCCGGCCAGCAGTGCCTCGGGGCCGATGTGCAGCGCATGGGCCGCGGGCTTCAGCAGGTATGACCCAAGGCTGACCGCGTAATAGCTGATCGCCACCACCGACAGCCCCTCGACCGTGTGCTGGAGCCGCAAGGCCAGGTCCGCCCGCCGGTCCATGCTTTCCAGAAGCCGCTGGTTCTGCGCCGACCGCTCCACATCCACCCGCGTCCGCAGCAATTCCGCCGCCCGTTCCGCCCGGTCCGCCATCGCGGCCAACCGGCTTTCCGCCGATTTCACCGTCCGCATCGCCGGGTCATAGCGGCGCATCATGAACTCGCCAAAGGTCTGGCGGCCCTGGATGCGCACTTCACGCAAGACCTCGATCCGCTGGGTGACGATGGCCTCATAGGCCGCGGTCGCCCCGAAGCGGAAGGAGAACTGCACCGCAAGGCTTTCCAGCTCGGCCGAAATGGTCAGCAACTCATGCAGCGCCGCCTCTGGTGCCGGCTCGGCACTGTCCAGCCCCGAGACCAGCGCCGAGAGTTTCGGGTCCAGCGCATTCAGCCGCGCCGACAGGTCGCGCGACCGCATCAGCCCCAGCATCGACATCGCCCGGTAGGTCTCGATCTCGCACAGCCGCTGCACGATCCGTCCGACCCGCCGCGGTCCGGTGCCGGGCGCCACGAAGACCGCAAAGCGCATATGCCCCGCAGGGTCGATGCGGAAATCCCCCGCCACCACCGCCGCGCCGTCGACCACCCGGCTCACCGCCAGGCTCTCCGGCACGAACCATTCGTCCAGCCGCGCCAGCAGCGCCTCGTCGCTCTCCGGCATCGGTTCCACCCGGATCAGGACCGATGTCAGCCGCTTGCCCGGCGCCGCCCCCAGCCAGTCTTCGGGCAGCACCTCTGCCTCCGCAGGATCGAAGGGTCGCGCCGAGACGCCCTTGGTGAAGGCCGAGTAGGTCACGAACTCGGTATGGCTCTCCCATTTCAGCTCGGCCCGCCCGATCGGCCCTGAAAAATGCGTCGCCCCCGGTTGCGGATGCGCGCTGCCATGCCGGTCCAAGAGTGCCAAGAGATGCGCCAGGTCCGCCCCCCGGTCCCGGTTCTGCGCCTGCACCGGCTCCTTGATCGCGACATAGACCGCCGTCGAGGGCACCTCCAGCGACGGGAAGGGCCGCGCGTGCAACTCGTTCACGGTGGCATAGCGGAGCGGATGGTCGGGGATCGGCATCGAAGTCCTCAGGGATTGCCCGCCGAGAGGTAAGGCCAGCCTCGCGCCGGTTCCAGCAGAATACCGGAATACCAGGGTATGCCGCCCCGGTGTTGCCCAATCGCCGACCAGCCGGGGGAAGATCTGGCGCCGAACGCCCAATCGGGGAGCAGAACCTGTCCGCGGGCAGGGCTTAACCAACCCCTAAAGCCCGCAGATAAGCCATTGATTTTCCACGGTCCGAAAATCTGTCCACCGTGGACAGGCGGGGCGGACAATGCCCGCCCCGCCCGGCTTTCACTCGATCATCGGCAGAAGACTGTCGAGGGACTTCTTCGCGTCCCCATAGAACATCCGGGTGTTCTCCTTGTAGAAGAGCGGGTTCTCGATCCCCGAATACCCGGTCCCCTGCCCCCGTTTCGAGACGAAGACCTGCTTCGCCTTCCAGCATTCCAAGACCGGCATCCCCGCGATGGGCGAATTCGGGTCCTCCTGCGCCGCCGGGTTCACGATGTCGTTCGACCCGATCACGATGGCGACGTCGGTCTCCGGGAAGTCCTCGTTGATCTCGTCCATCTCCAGCACGATGTCATAGGGCACCTTCGCCTCGGCCAGGAGCACGTTCATGTGCCCCGGCAGCCGCCCCGCCACCGGGTGGATCGCGAAGCGGACGGTCTTGCCCTTGGCCCGCAGCTTCCGGGTCAGCTCACTGACCGACTGCTGCGCCTGCGCCACCGCCATGCCGTAGCCCGGGATGATGATGATCGAATCCGCATCGTTCAGCGCTGCCGCCACACCCTCGGCATCAATCGCGATCTGCTCGCCAGTGACTTCCATCGCCGGGCCCGTGGTGCCACCGAAGCCGCCCAGGATCACGGAGATGAAGCTCCGGTTCATCGCCTTGCACATGATGTAGGACAGGATCGCCCCCGAGGAACCGACCAGTGCGCCGACCACGATCAGGAGGTCGTTGGACAGCGAAAACCCGATCGCCGCCGCCGCCCAGCCGGAATAGCTGTTCAGCATCGACACGACGACCGGCATGTCCGCCCCGCCGATCCCCATGATCAGGTGATAGCCGATGAAAAGCGCGGCCGCCGTCATGCCCAGAAGCGCCAGCGTCGAGCCCGACTGCAGGTAGACCGCCAGCAAGACGATCGAAATGATCGCCGCCGATGCGTTCAAGAGATGCCCGCCAGGCAGCTTCTTCGCCTTGCCGTCGACTTTACCCGCCAGCTTGCCGAAGGCGATCACCGATCCGGTGAAGGTGACCGCCCCGATGAAGATACCGAGGAAGGTCTCGACCCGCAGGATCGACACTTCGACGCCGGTCTTGTGGGCGACAACCGCCGCAAACCCGTCCAGCGCGGCGCGGGCGGCTTCATCCATCCCGGTCACCCGGACCAACTCGATATGGGTGTTGAAGCCGATGAACACAGCCGCAAGGCCGACAAGGCTGTGCATCGCCGCCACCAGCTGCGGCATCTCGGTCATCTGCACCCGCTGCGCGACGATCCAGCCAATCGCACCGCCGCCAGCGATCAGCAGGACCGACAGCCACCACAGCCCGAAGCCCGGCCCGTAGAGCGTGGCGGCAACCGCCAGCGCCATGCCGACGATCCCATACCAGACCGCGCGCTTGGCGCTTTCCTGGCCCGAAAGCCCCCCGAGCGAGAGGATGAACAGGACCGCTGCAACGACGTAAGCCGCCGTGGTAAATCCGAATTCCATGACGGCCCCCTTACGACTTCTGGAACATGGCAAGCATCCGGCGCGTCACCATGAAGCCGCCGAAGATGTTGATCCCGGCCATGAAGACCGACAGCGCCGCGAGGAGGATCACGAGGAACGACCCCGACCCGATCTGCATCAGCGCGCCCAGGATGATGATCGACGAGATTGCGTTCGTCACCGCCATCAAGGGCGTGTGCAGGGAATGCGAGACGTTCCAGATCACCTGGAAGCCAACGAAGACCGCCAGCACGAAGACGATGAAGTGGCTCATGAAACTGGCCGGAGCGTAAAGCCCCGCCAGCAGCATCAGCCCGCCGCCAATGGCCAGCAGGCCCACCTGGCTCCGCGTCTGCGCCTTGAACGCCGCGACCTCGTTCGCCCGGCGCTCTTCCGGCGTCAGCTCGCGCGCCTTCTCCTTAGGCTTCTGCACCGCGATGGCGGCGACCTTCGGCGGCGGCGGCGGATAGGTCACCGCCCCCATATGCGCTGCCGTCGCCCCCCGGATCACGTCATCCTCCATGTTGTGCGCGATGACGCCATCCTTCTTCGGCGTCAGGTCGGTCAGCATGTGGCGGATATTGGTCGCATAAAGCGTCGAGGCCTGCGTCGCCATCCGGCTGGGGAAATCGGTGTAGCCCACGATGGTCACGCCATTGTCGGTAACGATCTTCTGGTCCGGCACCGTCAGGTCGCAGTTGCCGCCACGCTCCGCCGCAAGGTCGACGATGACGCTGCCGGGCTTCATCATCCCGACCATGTCCTCGGTCCAGAGCTTCGGCGCGGGACGCCCCGGGATCAGCGCCGTGGTGATGACGATATCCATCTCCGGCGCCAGCTCGCGGAACTTCTTCAGTTGCGCCTCGCGGAACTCCGGGCTCGACGGGGCCGCATAGCCCCCCGTCGCCGCCCCGTCCGTCTGCTGTTCGGCGAAGTCGAGGAAGACGAAATTCGCCCCCATCGATTCGATCTGCTCCGCCACTTCCGGTCGCACGTCGAAGGCGTGAACGATCGCCCCCAGCGACGTCGCCGTGCCGACCGCCGCAAGACCGGCAACGCCTGCCCCCACCACCAGCACCTTCGCCGGCGGCACCTTGCCCGCCGCCGTGACCTGCCCCGTGAAGAAGCGGCCAAAGTTCGACCCGGCCTCGATCACCGCACGGTAGCCCGCGATGTTCGCCATCGACGACAGCGCATCCATCTTCTGCGCGCGGCTGATCCGCGGCACCATGTCCATGGCGACGATGGTCAGGTTCTTCTTTGCCGCCGCTTCCAGAAGCTCGGCGTTCTGCGCGGGCCAGAAGAAGCTGATCAGCGTCTGCCCGTCCTGAAGCCGCGACAGCTCTGCCGCATCCGGCCCCCGCACCTTGACGATCACATCCGCCGCCGCGATCACCGCCGCCGCATCCGGCAGCACCTCGACGCCCGCCGCCGCATAGGCCGCGTCCGAGAAGCCCGCCTTCGCCCCCGCCCCCGACTGGATGCAGGAGGAATGTCCCAGCTTCGCCAGCTGCATGGCCGAATCCGGCGTCATCGCCACCCGGTTCTCGCCGGGAAACACTTCCGTCAAAGCGCCTATCTTCACCCTGGTCCCCCGATCTTGCCTGCGCGGTCATAAACCGACCCGACGCACATAGCATTGCGCAACATTATTTCAAACTCTACTTTTTCCGCCCGCCGCCGCGTCATTTCCGCCCCAGCCAACGGCGCGTGCGCGCGGCCCAGAGATCGAACTCCGGCCCGAAAGCCTCGGTCAGGCGGATTTCCTCGTCGCGGATGAAGCGGGTCTGGATCAGCCAGACGAAGCTGAAGACCAAAGGCAACGCAAGCACGGCATCCAGCCAGAGGATCGCCCCGGTCAGGATCACGGCATCGGCGAGATAGATCGGATTCCGCGACAGGGCGAATACCCCGGACGTCACCAGGGCCTGCGGATCACGGCGCGGGATGACGGTGGTCCGCGCCTGGGTCATCTGCGCGACAGCCGCGCCCATCACAAGCGCACCGACAACAACCAGAACCGACCCCAGCGCGCGCGCCAGGCTACCAAACATCGGCGGGGACACCAGCGACAGGACCCAAGCCGCGCCGACGTGCAGCACCAGCCAGCTTGGCGGGATGTCAATCTCATGCAGGAAGGAACGCAACCGGGGACCTCCATTTCGGCTCCTCTAGACGCTCGGTCCTCCGGCTGCAAGCCAGGAAGCCGGACAAATGTTCCCCTGCGGCACTCTTTCAACCGGAAGCGACACGGCTGGCCCGCAACAATTTCAAGCTTGAAATTTTTTGCCCACCGCCGCATAACTCGGCAAACCCCGAAGGACGCGCTCATGCCCATCGACTTTGCCGCCACCAAAGCTCACTTCCACCTGCCCGAAGGCGTGATCTATCTCGACGGCAACTCGCTGGGCCCGATGGTGAAATCCGCCCCCGCGCGGATGGAGAAAGTCATGCGCGACGAATGGGCCGAGATGCTGATCCGCGGCTGGAACAAGGCCGGCTGGATGGCGCAGCCCGCCGTGCTGGGCGACCGGATCGGCAGGCTGATCGGCGCACCGGCGGGCAGCGTCGTGTTGGGAGACACGCTCTCGATCAAGGTCTACCAGGCGCTCGCCTCGGCGCTCGAGATGAACCCCAAGCGCAAGGTCATCCTCTCCGACACCGGCAATTTCCCCTCCGACCTCTACATGGCCGAGGGCCTGTGCCGCACCCTTGGCGGGCAATACCGGCTGAAGACCGTCGCGCCGGAAGAGGTGATGTCCGCCATCGACGACAGCGTCGCCGTCACCATGATCACCGAGGTCGACTACCGCACCGGCCGCCGTCACGACATGGCCGACATCACCCGGCGCGCACATGAGATGGGGGCGCTCACCGTCTGGGACCTGGCCCACAGCGCCGGCGCCCTCCCGGTTGACCTGACCGGCGCAAAGGCCGATTTCGCGGTGGGCTGCACCTACAAGTATCTCAACTCCGGCCCCGGCGGCCCGGCCTTCATCTATGTCGCCCCCCGCCACGCCGACACGGCGCGCCCCGCCCTTTCCGGCTGGCTCGGCCATGAAGCGCCTTTCGCCTTCGACCTCTCCTACCGCCCCGGCGCCGGAATCGAGCGGATGCGCGTCGGCACGCCCCCCATCCTGCAAATGGCCGCGCTGGACGCCGCGCTCGATGTCTGGGAGGGTGTCGACCTGCGCGAGGTCCACGCCCAGTCGCTGCGCCTGCAAGACCAGTTCATCAAGGGGATCGAGACTCGCGCACCCATGCTGCACCTGGCCACGCCCCGGTCGCACCTGATGCGCGGCAGCCAGGTCAGTTTCCGTCACCCCGAAGGCTATGCCATCATGCAGGCCCTGATCGCAGAGGGCGTGATCGGCGACTTCCGCGCGCCCGACATCTTGCGCTTCGGCTTCACGCCGCTTTACATCGACGAAGACGACGTCGCCCGCGCGGTTTCCGTTCTGGCGAAGATCATGGACTACGGCAGCTGGGACAAGCCCGAGTTCAAGGCCCGCGCCCGCGTCACCTGAACCGAAGGAAAGCCCGCATGGTCCACCATCGCGTCCTTGCCCTCGCCGCACTGCTCGTGGTCGCCGGTTCGGTCGCCCCGGCAGATACGCTTCGCCTGCAACGCGGGGTCAACGCCGAGCAATGGACCAACTGGGGGACGATCGCCGAACTGATGGCGGACCCGGAGGCGCTGGCCGTCTTTCCCGACTGGCTTCGTCACGTCACCCCGGCGATGTTCGAGGCGCTGTCCGACGAAGGTTTTGACTTCATCCGCCTGCCGCTCGACCCCGGACCCGCGCTGGTCTACGGACCCGGTCCCGACCAGGACCGCATGATCGACGGGATGGGCGCCGCCACCAACCTGGCGCTCGATGCCGGATTGAAGGTGATCGTCGATCTTCATCCCATTCCGCGCGGTGATGAGATCGGCGGCGCCGAGAGCATCGTCGGCGATCAGTTTCCCGACTACGTCGCCCTTGTCGGACATATCGCCTCGCGGCTGTCCGATCTTCCTGCCGACCGTGTGGCGCTGGAACTTCTGAACGAACCCGTCTTCGACTGCGACGGCGTCTACGCGGGAGCCCCGCCGAAATGGCCGGACATGCAGGCCCGGCTGCACGCCGCCGCCCGCAGGGGGGCACCCGACCTGACCCTGATCCTGACCGGCGCCTGCTGGGGCCAGGCCGCGTCCCTGGCCTCGCTCGATCCGTCGCTGATTCAGGACGACAATGTCCTTTGGACCTTCCACAGCTACGCGCCCTTCACTTTCACTCACCAGGGGGCCGTCTGGATCGACCCGCCGCTCAAGTATATTACCCGTGTCCCCTTTCCGCCCTCGCTGATTACGCCGGAAATCGTCGCAGAGGTCACAAAATCCGCCGTCGCACGCATGGAGGCGGCGGAAGGGACGGCGGACGCCGAGGTGATCGCCCGGATCGTGCAGGAATATGCAGACACGCCGGAAAGCGCCGTCAACGAAGAGATCACCCGCGCCGCCGCCTGGGCGGACGCCCATGGCATTCCGCGCGACCGTGTGCTGCTTGGGGAATTCGGCGCGCTGCACACGCCCGACGAGGTGCCACAGCCGATGGAATGGTATCACGCCTTCATCAGCGCCAAGCGCAAGGCGGCCGAGGACGCGGGTTTTGGCTGGGCCATTCTCAGCTGGAATGGCGGCATGGGCGTCGCGATGCCCGACGATCCCGACCGTCGCCTGTCGCCGGATACCTGCCGCGCCCTGGGCCTGCCATGCGGCAACTGAGGCTCCCGCCGCTCTGCCGCCCCGCCGGCTGGGTCGCCCTCTGGCGGCGGATGGGCAACCTTTCGATCCTGAACCGAAGGGCCGTTCTCCTGTCCTGAAACCCCTTTTCAAGATGGAGAAAAACATGACCGCCACCCCCTACAACCCTGCCGAAGACGGTGCCCAGATGGCCTTTGACGGCCGCATGTCCTATGGTGACTACCTGCACATCGACCGCATCCTCGCCGCGCAGACCCCCCTCAGCGATGCGCATGACGAGATGCTGTTCATCATCCAGCACCAGACCTCCGAGCTTTGGATGCGCCTCGCCCTCCACGAGATCGACGCCGCGCGCCGGATGATCGCCGCCGACCGCGCGCAGGAGGCGTTCAAGATGCTCGCCCGCGTCGCCCGCATCTTCGAGCAGTTGAACAACGCCTGGGACGTCCTTCGCACCATGACGCCCTCGGACTACACCACCTTCCGCGAAGCGCTTGGCCAGTCCTCGGGCTTCCAGTCCTGGCAGTACCGGCTGATCGAATATGCCGTCGGCAACCGCAACCTCGCCATGCTGAAGCCGCACGCCCACCGCCCCGACCTGATGGCGAAGCTGGAGGCCGAACTTGCCCGCCCGACGCTTTATGACGAGGCGCTGCGCCACCTCGCCCGTGCCGGCCTGCCTGTGCCCAGGGACGTGCTGACCCGCGACCTGCGCCAGGCCTGGACCCAGCATGACGGCGTCCAGGCGATGTGGGAGGTCATCTACCGCGACCCGGGCGCGCATTGGCAGGCCTATGAACTGGCCGAGAAGCTGGTGGATTTCGAGGATTACTTCCGCCGCTGGCGCTTCAACCACCTGACCACCGTGGCCCGCGTCATCGGCATCAAGCGCGGCACCGGCGGCACCTCCGGCATCTCCTACCTGCGCCGGATGCTGGATGTTGAGCTCTTCCCCGAGCTTTGGGCAGTCCGCACCGAGCTTTGACAAGGCCGCCCGCGTGCCGGAATCTGCGGCACGCGGGCAACTATGCCTTGGAAATCAGCCATTTTCACGGCCCCGTGATCGCATTCAAAACCGTGCACGGTTTGACCTGCCCGGCGCACTCGTCTAGCGTGCGCGGCAATGGGCCTGCGCCATCCTGTCGGCGGGTCGAAAAAGTGTGGATGATTTTATGCTTCAGACTTCCCGTCGCTTTCTCCGCCTGAGCCCCGCCCTCCTCGCCGCAGCGCTCCTTGCCGCCTGCGTCGATCCGGCCGCCGGTCCCACCGCCTCGACCCAGCCGCTGCCCAAATCGGGCGAGAATGTCTATGTCGCCACGATGGACGCCGGAATCGCAATTCCTGCGCTGCCGGTCGAGAAGATCCCGGAAGCCTATCGGCGTCAGGTCGTCGCCTATGAGACCGATCAGGCCCCCGGCACCATCATCATCAACCCGAAGACCAAGCTGCTCTACTATGTGCTCGGCAAGAACAAGGCGATCCGCTACGGCATCGCGGTCGGCAAGTCCGGCTTCGAATGGTCGGGCGAGGCCATCGTGGCCGAGAAGAAACCCTGGCCCCGCTGGATTCCGCCGAAGGAAATGATCGCCCGCAAGCCCGAGCTGGCGAAGTTCGACGAAGTCGGCCAGCCGGGCGGCCCGACCAACCCGCTCGGCGCCCGCGCCATCTACCTGACCTCCGGCGGGCGCGACTATGGCTACCGGATCCACGGCACGCCAGAATGGCAGTCGATTGGCCGCAACGCCTCGTCCGGCTGTATCCGCATGATCAACCAGGACGTGCTGGACCTTTACAGCCGGGTCAAGGGCGGCGAGAAGGTCATCGTGCTGACCGCCTCCGGCGAGATGCCGAAGGGCCTGCATATCCCGGCACCCGTTGCGCCGAAGGTCGCCGCCAAGCCGAAGGCCGAGGTGGTGGTCCCCGCCGGTGCCGTGCCTGCGCTGAAGGTCCTGCCGCCGCCCGCGATCACCACCGGCGCGCCCGTGGTGACCCCCGCCGTCGCTCCGGCGAGCCCGGCTCCGGCGGCCACCACCACGGCCCCTGCGGCTGAGCCCGCTGCCACCGCGCCGGCCTGCAAGGTCGCGCTGGTGAACGGCGTCTGCCCGCCAGGGAACTGATCCGGCCCACGGAAAAGCAGAAGGGGCGCCCGGCGGCGCCCCTTCTGTCATTCCGGGACCGTCACTTCAGCCAGCGGTCATAGTCGCTGACCAGAAGGTGCCAGGGCGCCTCGTCCTCGTCGATCTCGGCAAAGCGGCCGATGGGTTCGCGGAAAATATTGTCAGTCAGGTCGTCGTTCACGGTCGACACCTCGCCGATCAGCACATCGCCTCCCTCGCCCCAGAAGGCATGCCAGTCACCGGGCATCAGCGTCACGCTTTCCCCCGGTGCAAGCCGCAGCTTCGTCCCCGGCCCGTAGGGCGTTTCGATCCCGTCGCAGCGCACCATGCCACCCTTGTCCGCCGCAAAGGCGCCCCGGTCGTCCGACCCGTAAAGCTCCACCACCAGCGTCGCACCGCCCCGGTTGATGATGTCCTCGGCCTTGATGACATGGGTGTGCATCGGCGACAGCTGGTCCTGGCGCGAGATCAGCAGCTTCTCGGCATAGCACATGCCCCCGCCGCGTTGCAGATCGGCCAGCCGTCCGTTGCGCAGGGTGAAAAGAAACAGCCCCATCTCGTCGAACCGGCCCTGGCCATAGTCGGTGATGTCCCAGCCGCAGCGCGCCTCGATGATCGCGCTGGCATCCTTCCGCGCCTTGAACGCCTCCGGCGACCAGCTGGCAAAAGGCGGCAGCACAAAGCCGTGATGGCGGATCAGGTCATCTGCCGCGCGCATGATGTCGTTGATGCGTGACCGTTTCATCGCTGCCTCCTCGCGTTTGCGCTAACTATGACGATTACGGATCACTTCTCAACGCCCTGAGGTCATCTTTTCCCGAAGATCGAGCCCAGAATGCCGCGCACCAGCGCCTGACCCGACTTGGTCCCCAACTGCCGGGCAAAGCTTTTCGCAAAGGCCGTGCCGATGGAATCCGACCGGCTGGAGGAACTCGTCCGCTTCGGCTTGTCCGCGCCATAACCGTCGGCATCGTAGCGCCGGGCCCGTTCAAACTCGCGCTTCTCCTCGGCCTGGCGCTCTTCCAGCTCTGCCGCATCCTTCGCCGCGGCATCGGCCCGCGCCCGCAGCTTCTCGAAGGCGCTTTCCCGGTCGAGCGGCTGGTCGTACTTGCCCTTGACCGGAGACCCCGCCATCACCGCCGCCCGTGCTGCCGCATCCAGCGGCCCCAGCTGGCTGGAGGGCGGCCGCACCAGCGTGCGCTCCGCCACCCCCGGCACGCCCTTCGCCTCCAGAAGCGACGTCACCGCCTCCCCGGTCCCCACATCGCGGATCGCCTCGTCGATCTTGAAGCGCGGGTTCGGCCGGTAGGTCTCGGCCGCCTTCGCCAGGTCCTTCTGGTCCTTCGCCGTGAAGGCCCGCAGCGCGTGCTGCACCCGGTTGCCCAGCTGTCCCAGGATCGTGTCCGGCACATCCGCCGGGTTCTGGGTGATGAAATAGACCCCCACCCCCTTCGACCGGATCAGCCGCGCCACCTGTTCCACCTTGGAGATCAGGGCCTTCGGGGCGTCCGTAAACAGCAGATGCGCCTCGTCGAAGAAGAACACCAGCTTCGGCTTGTCCGGGTCGCCCACCTCGGGCAGCGTCTCGAAAAGCTCGGACAGCAGCCACAAGAGGAAGGTCGCATAAAGCCGCGGCGAGTTCATCAGCTTGTCCGCCGCCAGGATGCTGATCCGCCCCGCGCCGGAGGCATCGACCGTCATCAAATCCATGAGGTCCAGCGCCGGTTCGCCGAAGAGGCCCCCGCCGCCCTCGTTCTCCAGCACCAGAAGCCGCCGCTGGATCGCCCCGACCGATTCCTTCGACACCAGCCCATAGCGCGCCGAAATCGCCTCGGCATTCTCGGCCACGAAGGTCAAGAGCGCCTGCAAATCCTTCAGGTCGAGCAGCGGCAACGCCTCCTCGTCGGACAGCCGGAAGGCCACGTTCAGCACGCCCTCCTGCGGCTCGGACAGTTCCAGCAGCCGCGACAGCAGAAGTGGCCCCATCTCCGCCACCGTCGCCCGCACCGGATGGCCCTTCTCACCGAACAGGTCCCAGAAGATCACCGGAAAGGCCCGGTACTGCAGGTCGAACCCGATCTGCGCCGATCGCTTGGCGAAGGCTTCGTGCAGCTTGCCCTCCGCCGACCCCGAAGCCGCGATCCCTGCCAGATCGCCCTTCACGTCGGCCATGAACACCGGCACACCCGAGGCCGAGAAGCCCTCGGCCAGCACCTGCAATGTCACCGTCTTGCCGGTGCCCGTCGCCCCCGCGATCAGCCCGTGCCGATTGCCGTACTTCAGTAAAAGCCGCTGCGGCAGCCCATAACCCTCGCCGCCGCCGCCCACGAAAATGCTGTCCGCCGCTGTCGCCTGTTCCGTCACCTTGGCCTCTCATAACCCTGGGTTGAGCCGCCCGCGCTGCCCATCTCCCGCCACCGAACGGATCAAACATACAGTGTTAACTTCATTCTGCCAGACTCAAGAGGCCAGACCCGGCACTCTCGCGGGTCTGGCGGTGACTTCCTCCCTGTCAACTGGCCGCGCCCTTGAAAAGGCGCGGTTTTTTTCTGCCTTGTTCCGCAAAAGAACCCGTTGACGGGCCGTAGTTTCCACCGTAGCGTCCCAACCCATGAAGTCGGCCAGTCCGACAGGGAGCAAAAACAAGATGCGAAAAGGGCCGGTGCTACCGGCCCTTTTTCATTGCGCTGCCGTCCCCGGGCAGAAGCCTGCCAGACACGTTTTTCTCACCTGACTTGCGCCAAGCCCCGTGCTAGAGACCCGCCAGACAATCGACCGACCAAAGGAAATGTCGAAATGGCAAAGACCACGAGCACCGCGCTTGCCCTGATCCTCGCACTCTCCGCGCCCGTCATGGCGCAGGAGACCGGGGAAGCCCCCGCAACCGAGGAAGCGGCCCCGGCAGCTGATGCGGCCTCCACCAACACCGAATATCCCACGGGCCAGGAAGTGGGTGCCCCCGCCGATGGTCCGGGCAGCAGCTACACCGCCGCCAGCTTCGAGGCCTGGGAACAGAAATGCGTCCACACCGAATCCGGCGTCGATCCCTGTCAGCTCTACCTTCTCCTCAAGGACAAGGATGGTGGCTCGGTCGCCGAGTTCACGATGTTCAACCTGCCGAAAGGGTCGCAGGGGCCGGCGGTCGCCGGCGCTACCTTCGTCGCGCCACTGGAGACCCTGCTGCCTGCGGGCATGACCTTGCAGATCGACGGCGGCAAGGGCAAGGTCTATCCCTTCACCTTCTGCACCGGGATCGGCTGCGTCGCCCGCATCGGCTTTACCGCCGAAGAGGTCACAGCCCTGAAATCGGGCGGCAATGCAGTGATAACCATCGTTCCCTTCGTCGCGCCCGAGGAAAAGGTCGAGCTGGCCCTGTCGCTCAAGGGCTTCACCGCCGGGTATGACGCGGTGGCCGCCGCGAACGACAAGGCCGATGCCGCCGCAGCGGCAGCGGGTACAGCCGCCCCCGCCGCTCCCTGAGCGCGGCTTCCCCCGGAACAACACGGGCCGGTCCGCAAGGGCCGGCCCGTTTCGTTCAGGCCCGGCGGAACGCCAGCACCGCGTTCAGCCCGCCGAAGGCGAAGGCGTTCGACAGCGCCGCCTCCACCCGCGCCGGCCGCGCGTGAAGTGCCACGATATCCAGCGGGCAGTCGGGATCGGCAGCCTCGAATCCCAGCGTCGGCGGCAAGAGACCCTCGCGCAGGGCCTGCACGCAGGCGATGGCCTCCAGCGCGCCGGTCGCCCCGATGGCATGGCCATGCATCGCCTTGGTCGACGATACCGGCGGCGGCGCCACGCCGCAAACCTCCAGGATCGCAGCACTTTCCGCCCGGTCGTTGGCCAGCGTGCCCGTACCATGCGCGTTGATATAGCCCAGGTCCTGCGGCGCCATCCCGGCATCGCGCAGCGCCGCCCGCATCGCGCGCGCCGCCCCCGCCACGTTCGGCGCGACGATATCCGCCGCGTCCGCCGTCATCCCGAAACCCGCGACCTCGGCCAGCGGCACGGCCCCCCGCGCCCTTGCGTGCTCTTCCGCCTCGAAGACCAGCACCCCGGCCCCGTCGCCGATCACCATGCCCCTGCGGCCCAGACTGAAGGGCCGACAGGCATCCGGCGCCAGCACCCGCAACCCCTCCCAGGCCTTCACCCCGCCGAAGCACAGCATCGCCTCGGCGCCCCCGGTTAGCATCACATCCGCCGCCCCGGCCCGGATCTGCTGCAAGGCCAGACCCATCGCATGATTGGCGCTGGCGCAGGCGGAAGAGACCGCCAGCACCGGCCCGGTCAGCCCATGGCGGATCGACAGATGCGAGGCCGGGGCATTCAGCATCAGCCGCGGCACCACCAGCGGCGAGACGCGGCTCCGGCCTTCGGCGAAGACCGCGCGATAGCTTTCCTCCCAGGTCTGGATGCCGCCCGCCGCCGTGCCCAGGATCACGCCCCCGCGCGGCCCCAGCCCCATGGGCAGCCCGGCCATCGCCACCGCCTCGGCTCCGGCGACCAGCGCATATTGCGTCACCCGGTCGTAAAGCGGCAAGTCCTTCGCCGAGAAACTGGCCTCCGGACGCCAGTTCCGCAGTTCGGCGCCGATGCGGATGCTCAACCGCTCCGCATCGCGGAAGGTCAGCGGCCCGATCCCGCAACGCCCCGCGCGAAAGGCCGCGAAGGTGCCCGGCACGTCCTGCGCCAGGGCATTCACCGTGCCGATGCCGGTGATGACGACCCGTCTCATCCCTTGTGCGCGATCAGAGCCTCGACGTCCCGCACCACGCCGCCCACGGTCGAGAAATCGAACTCCGGCTGGTCCGGTGCATTGGCGTTGAACGGGACATGGATGCCAAAGCGTTCCTCCATCGCGAAGATCGCCTCGACCTTGCCCAGCGAATCGAGCCCCAGCTCGTCGATCCGCGCGTCCGGTGAAATCTCGCCCGGCGGAAGCAGCAACTGCTTCGCCAGGATCGCGATCACCGCCGCCTCGATCTCCGCCCGCTCCACCTAGTCGCCCTTCTCCAGCGCCGTCACCCGCCCCGCCAGCCGCGGCAGGCGACGCAGTGCCTTCTGGATTTCCACATGCGTCTCCATCTTCACTGCCGGATAGCCCAGCAGCACCCGGCCCGCCGGTGCATTGGTGAATATCTTCGTCGCGCCCCCGGCGATCACGTCATCGCCGACGAAGATATTGTCGTTCACGCCCACCTGCCCCGCCAGCACCACCCGGTCGCCGATCCGGGCCGACCCGGCCACGCCAACCTGCCCGCACAACAGGCAGTCACGCCCGACCTGGACGTTGTGGCCGATGTGGACAAGGTTGTCGAGTTTGGTCCCCGACCCGATCACCGTATCGCGGATCGTGCCCCGGTCGATGCAGGCGTTCGCGCCGATTTCGACGTCATCCCCAATGGTTACGGCCCCAAGAGAATGTATGCGCGTCCAGGTCTGGTCGCGGATTTCCGCACGCGATCCCAGCGTCTCGCGGATCTCCTCGACGCCCGATTTCTCTGGCGTGACGAAGGAAAACCCGTCCGCCCCGATCACCGCGCCCGGCTGGCAGATGAAGCGGTCGCCGATGGTCACGCGTGCGCCGATCCGCGCGCCTTGCAGGATCAGCGCTCCGGACCCGATCCGCGCGCCTTCCCCGATCGAAACATGCGAAGCGATCCGAGCGCCCGGCCCGACCACCGCCCCCGCCCCGATCACCACGAAGGGGCCGACCGCCGCACCCTGCCCGAGTTGCGCCGTCGGGTCCACCACCGCCATCGGATGCACGCCGGGCGCGATCGCAGGCCCAGGGTCCATCAGCCGCGTCAGCCCCGCCATTGCCAGCCGCCCGCGCGGCGCGAAGATCGCGGCCATGAGGCCCATCGCCCGCCAGTCCGCCCCCGGCCAGACCACCGCCGCCCGCGCCCGGCCCTTGCCGATCCCATCGGCGTAGCGCGGGTCCATCGCCAGCGCCAGCTGGTCCGGCCCCGCCGCCTGCGGCTCCGAGGCGCCCGTCACCACAAGGTCCAGATCGCCCTCGGCCTCGGCCCCCAAGGCCTTCGCGATATCCCCGATCCTGTGGCCCATGGCTCCCCCGGCAGCTTGCGCCCCAGATTTAGCCCTGAACGCCCGCCAGTTCCACCCCGGCGGCCCGCAACGCCTCCCACAGCGCCGCATCCCGCCCATAGATGTCGCGGCGGTAGGTGATCCGTCCCTTCGTGTCGGGATAGGCGGTGAAATAGACCAGGTGCACCGGCAAGGACTGCTTCAGCTTCACCGTCGTCTCGCGCCCCGTCTTCAACGCCGCCTCGAACTCGGCCTCGGCATTGTCGGTCTGCCAGGACAGCAGCTCATGCGCCAGGTCGAAGGGGTCCGCCACGCGGATGCAGCCGTGGCTGTAGGCCCGCACTTCCTTGTCGAAGAGCGACTTCGACGGCGTATCATGCAGATAGATGTTGTACTGGTTCGGGAACATGAACTTCACCTTCCCCAGCGCATTGCCGTCCGAGGGCGGCTGGCGCAGCGCATAGGGGAAGTTGCGCGCATTGTAGGCGGCAAAGTTGACCGACCCGCGCGATACCACCCGGCCCCGCCCGTCCACCACCTGAAGATGCCCCACCGCATTGGGGTTCTGTTGCAGAAGCGGCAGGTATTCCTTGACGATGATCGACCGCGGCACCCCCCAGGAGGGGTTGATCACCATATGCTCCATCTCGTCCGAGAATTCGGGGCTGCGCTGGTCGGGCACGTTCTTCCCGATCACCACCCGTGTCTCGAATATGGTCTTGCCGCCCTCGATGATCTTCGCCCGGAAATCCGGCAGGTTGACCCAGACATGCTTCGCCTCGCGGTCGATGTGCATCCAGCGTTCCCGCTCCATCGCCACGATCACCGATTCCAGCCGCTCTTCCGGGCCGATGTTGATCTCGGCCACCGTGCCCTCGCCCGCCGCACCGTCGGGGGTGAGCCCGTGGTTCAGCTGGAACGCCGTCACCGCCGCCTGGAGACCGCGGTCGTAGCTCGCCACCGCCGTCGGCGCCAGATATCCCATCCGCACCAGCCGGTCGCGCAGCGCAATGACCGCGAGGCCGGTGTCGCCCGGCAGCACCGAACCCGCGGGCACCGTCTCGCCCCAGCCGCCCGCAGCGATCTGCGCTTCCAGTCCCAGCTTGGCCTTCATCAGTTGCAGGTATTGCACTGACCTCGGCTCCAGCCAGGCCAGCACCGCCTCCGGGTCGCCCTTGGCGATCCGGCTCAGCAGCACCTGCGGCTCGATCACATTGATCTCGCGGACGATGCCTGCATCCACCTCTTTCGGGGTCAGCGCGCCCGAGGTCAGGTCATGCGCCCAGGCCAGGTAGGCCCGCGTCATCGCCACTTCCACCCGGCCCCTGTCGCCCTCGGTCTCGGCGGCGCGCAGGTCCCGCACCAGCGCCGCAACGTCATAGCGCGCGACCGGCAACCCATGGTCCTGCGCCGTCGCCAGCGCCGCCAGAAGCGCCTCGCGCCGCGCCGCGTCATCGGCGCCGGTCCAGAGCGTGTCGTAGCCCGTCGTGCGGTACCACTCGGCAATCGCCGCATCGGAGGAGGCGCTCGCGGCAAGCGACTGCGTGAAGGAGGTGCTCTCGGCCTGGGCGGCAGGCGCCAGGCTTTGGACAAGGGCCAGCGACAATGACACAAGCGCCGGGCGGCAGGGCAACTTGCGCAGGACGGGGAAATGCATTCGACCCTCTATCTCAATAGCTTGAAGCTTTCGTGCCATGTTTTCGCATCTCTGCAAGCCCTGTCCATTCACAAAGCTGATTCCGCAGATTCCGATGCTTAACTGTGTCTCCGGGGGCAACAGTCGTCGCCGAAACCGATGCAGAAGCACCACACTGTCGGCATTTCCTTGGCGTTCAGCAAAAATTTGCCGATTCAGGTTGTGCTGCCCGCGAGGTGGACAATCGGCGCTTGGGCTTCGATTCGACTTGTGCAATAAGAATGCTGCACTTGGGGAAGAAGTTGCACAAACGCTGCGAAACGGCAGTCGAAGACAGCACGGGGACAGACGTTAGAATGACGGACCTTCAGCTTAACAGCGTCTCGCGGCGCGGACTTCTTGGTGTGTTCGCGGCGACGGCACTGGTGGCGGCACCGACCTACACCAACGCGTTCGGGCTTCTCAAGGGCGCAGGCGACATCCGCAGAATCCGCATGTATTCGGGTCGCACCGGCGAAAGCATCGACACGATCTACTGGATCGAAGGCGAATACATCCCGGAAGTCGTCAAGGAAATCAACAACTTCATGCGCGACTGGCGGACAGATGACGTCGTCAAGATGGACCCGCGCAACTTCGACATCATGGCCGCCGCGCATCGGCTGATGGACGTGAACGAACCCTACATGCTGCTCTCGGGCTACCGCTCGCCCAAGACTAACGCCATGCTGCGGTCGCATTCCAAGGGCGTCGCCAAGAATTCGCTGCACATGAAGGGCCAGGCGGCCGATCTGCGGTTGCAATCGCGCTCGGTCGGGCAGATGGCCAAGGCGGCTGCGGCCTGCTCGGCGGGCGGCGTCGGCAAGTATTCGCGGTCGAACTTCGTGCACATGGATTGCGGCCCGGTCCGCAGCTGGGGCGGCTGAGGCGCGGACCTTCCTGAAACAGGGCGCCTTCGGGCGCCTTTTTCATTTTCGGGGCACCGCACCACGCAAGTCTAAAATTCTTCTAGAAAAATTTTAGACTTCCCCCGCCCCACCCGCGATCTCTCGCCCGCGATAGCCCATCGCCACCACGAATTTCTCCGAACTGTCGGCCCGGCTCGCCGGCGGCTTCACGTTCGCCACCTTGCGGAAGTTGCGCTTCAGCATCGCCTGCATCTCGTTCTCCGCGCCACCCGCCAGCACCTTGGCAACGAAGGTGCCGCCGTCCTCCAGCACATCGAAGGCAAAGGCCAGCGCCGCCTCGACCAGCGCCACGATCCGCAGATGGTCCGTCGCCTTGTGGCCCGAGGCCGCCGCCGCCATGTCCGACATCACCACATCGGCCCGGCCCCCCAGCCAGGCCTTCACCTTCTCGTCCGCGTCATCGGACAGAAAATCCAGCTGATGCAGCTCCGCCCCGGCAATCGGCTCGACCTCCTGCAAGTCGACCCCCAATACCGTTCCCTGCGGCTTCTTCGGGTTCTGCGACAGCGCATTCACCCGCACCACAGCCACCTGGCACCAGCCGCCCGGCGCACAGCCCAGGTCCACCACCCGCGCCCCGGGCTTCAGGAAGCCGTATTTGTCGTCCAGCTCGATGATCTTGAAGGCCGCCCGACCGCGATAGCCCTCGTGCTTCGCCCGCTTGACGTAGGGATCGTTCAGCTGCCGCTCCAGCCACAGGGTCGACGAAAGCTTCCGCCCCTTCGCGGTCTTCACCCTGACCCGCAGCTCGCGCTGGCCGCGCCCCGAATTCGGCTTTTCCGTCATGTATAGGGCCCGTCCGCCAAAACACCATCCGCGCTCATCTGCGCGTAAAGAAGCCCCTCCCTAAGCCCCCGGTCCGCCACCGACAAGCGGTCCGTGGGCCAGACCCGCATCAGCGCCTGAAGGATCGCCGCCCCCGACATGATCAGCGCATGGCGATCGCGTCCGATCCGGGGGTCGGTCCGCCGCCCCTCCGGCCCCAGCGCCAGATATTCCCGGATCACCAGGTCGATCTGGTCCGAGGTCATCTGCAACCCGTCCACCTTGGTCCGGTCATAGCGCTTGAGGTTCAGGAACGACGCCGCGACCGTCGTCACCGTGCCCGAGGTCCCGATGATCTGGAACCCTTCGCGCGGGTTCTCGGCATTGTAGGGACTGAAGCTCGCCAGATTCTCCTCGAAGAACCAGCTCATCAGCGCGAAGCGCGCGGCATCGTCGTCAACGTCGATGAACTGGTCCTTCAGCGTCGCCACCCCCAGCGGCACCGAGATCCAGTCCACCACCCGCGCCACCGCGCCCTCGCCCTGGGCGTCGAAGCCCATGTGCAGCCGCATGATCGCCCTTGGACGCTCGGAAGGCGGCACCGCACTCAGGTCGATCCACACCAGCTCGGTCGATCCGCCGCCGATATCCACCACCAGAAGCTGCTCGGTCGAGGGGTTGACCAGCGGTGCGCAGGAAATCACCGCCAGGCGCGCCTCTTCCTCCGGTGCGATGATTTCCAGCGCCAGGCCGGTCTCGCGTCGCACCTGGCGGATGAACTCCTTCGCGTTCCGCGCCCGGCGGCAGGCCTCGGTCGCCACCAGCCGCATCCGGCGAACGCCGTGCTTGTCGATCTTCCGCTCGCAGATGCGCAGCGCCTGGATGGTGCGGCCCATCGACGACCGCGACAACCGGCCCGAGGCTTCCAGCCCGACCCCAAGCTGCACCGTCTTCGAGAAGCTGTCGACAATCGTGAATTGACTGCCCGACGGCTGGGCAATCAGCATCCTGCAACTGTTCGTGCCAAGATCAAGCGCTGCATACAGCGGCGCCGATCCCGGGCCTTGCAGGGCTGACGGCTCATCCACGCGGGAAACACCGGACAGCGTCTCGACCTGCGCGTCTGTCGCGTCCGCCCTACGGGGACGCATGGGCGTCATGACCGCCCTCCATCTGTGGTTGGGATCAGGGTAGTCGGGAACCCGGTGCGGTGCAAGCCGTGTGACAAACCGGCCACCACCCATCCCGCATCTCTCGGTCCGCGCCCCGGCTCAAGCTTACATATTCACATTCATGATGATAGAACGTGACGAACCAATCCCTCAGTCGCTTATCTGCACAACGACCTCGGGCGCCTGGAAATCCCGGACACTTGCGGTTTCGAATGCTTCACCGATGTCTCGTTCGGTCAGTTCAAGCTCGGGGCCAACTTCCGCTGGTGATCCAGCGCAGCCAGTCCTCGTGACAGGACCCGGCCTCCCCCTGGAAGCCGGGTTTCATTTTGTCCTGTCGCCGCCGTCATATCCTTGATGAAGATTTCTGAGCCCGCCCCTGCTGGCATACGCTGTCGACCCTGTTTAACTTCCCACGACAGAGTCGTATCCATCCCTTGCCATGTCGAAAACCGACACCGGCTGTCGGAGATCGGCCAGTATCAAGTGGGTCAACCGAGCAAGAGGAATCACTGGATCATGGCCGAAGTCACCGTCGTCTACTGGCGCGACATTCCGGCCCAGGTCATCGTCGGCAAGGGTCGGCGCGGGTCCAAGGTCCAGCTCTCCGAGCGCTTCGAACAGGCCATCGACCGCTGCGCCATGAAGGTCGGCGCGCGCGACACCGACAGCTACCTCGCCGAATGGCGCAAGGCCGTGGTGGGCGAGATCGAGGGCGAGCCCGACGCCATCGCCGCCGCCGAGGCCGCCCGCCTGGAAGCCGAATTTGATACCGCTGCGCTGAAGCGGCTCATCGACGCCGAAGGCTGGGCCAAGGCCTGAAGCCATCATGACCATCAAGGAGACCGTCATGGCCCTGTTCAATTTCCGCCGCAAGGAAGAAGCCGTCCCCGCCACCGGGTCGCTGGAGCCGTTCCTGAAGGGCTACTCCATCGAGGTCATGCCCCGCACCGCCGAAAAGGTCGAGGATTTCCGCGCCATCCTGCCGAAAGGCACCCGCGTCTACATCGCCCATATCGACGGCACGCCGATCGAGGACATGGTGGCCACCGCGAAGCGCATCGGCGCCGAGGGCTTCGACGTGATGCCGCACTTCCCGGCCCGGATCATCAAGGACAAGGCCACGCTTCTTGACTGGGTCGCCCGCTACAAGGACGTGGGCGTCCGGCAGGGCCTCCTCCTCGCCGGCGGCGTTGCCCAGCCGGTCGGCGACTATTCGACCTCGATGCAACTCCTTGAATCAGGCGCCTTCGACGGCTTTCAGCGTCTCAACGTCGCGGGCCACCCGGAAGGCAACAAGGACATCGACCCCGATGGTTCCGACCGCATGGTGATGGAAGCCGCCCGCTGGAAATCCGCCTTCATGGAACGCACCGACGCCAAGATGGCGATGGCCACACAGTTCTGCTTCGAGGCCCAGCCGGTGATCGACTGGGTGAACCGCCTCCAGGCCGAAGGCGTGAAGCTGCCGGTCCATATCGGCATCGCCGGTCCCGCCAAGCTGCAAACGCTGATCAAGTTCGCCATCGCCTGCGGCGTTGGCCCCTCGCTCCGCGTGTTGCAGAAGCGCGCGATGGACGTGACCAAGCTGCTGCTGCCCTACGAGCCGACCGAAGTGCTGGAAGGCCTCGCCGCCCACAAGACCGCGAACCCCGGCTTCGGCATCGAACAGGTGCACTTCTTCCCGCTCGGCGGCATCAAGACCAATGCCCAGTGGGTCACCGAAAACGGCGGCGCCTCGGGCGTTCCCGCCAGCGCAACCGCCCAAGGCTGAAAAGCTCAGAACAAGGTTTAAGAATGACTCGCACTGTCGTTGAATCCAAAACGAAAACCGTCATCATCGGCTTTGACGAGCCCTTTGCCGTGATCGGCGAGCGCATCAACCCCACCGGCCGCAAGAAGCTTGCCGCCGAGATGGAGTCCGACAATTTCGAGACCGTGATCAAGGACGCCCTGGAACAGGTGGCCTGCGGCGCGACGATCCTCGACGTGAACTCGGGCGCGGTCTTCACCAACAAGATGGCAGTCGACCCGCGCTATGCCGACAACAACTTTGTCGAACCGCCGCTGATGAAGAAGCTGATCGAGATCGTGCAGCAGACCGTCGACGTGCCGCTCTGCATCGACTCGTCGGTCCCCGGCGCGCTTGAGGCCGGGCTGATGGCTTGCGAAGGCCGCCCGCTTCTGAACTCGGTAACGGGCGAGGAAGAGCGTCTGGAACTCGTCCTGCCGCTGGTGAAGAAGTACAACGTCCCCGTTGTGGCGATCTCGAACGACGACACCGGCATCAGCCAGGACCCGGACGTGCGTTTCGCCGTGGCGAAGAAGATCGTCGAACGCGCCGCCGATCATGGCATTCCCGCGCATGACATCGTCGTCGACCCGCTGGTCATGCCCGTCGGAGCGATGGGCTCGGCCGGTCAGCAGGTCTTCGCGCTGGTCCGCCGCCTGCGCGAGGAGCTGGGCGTCAACACCACCTGCGGCGCCTCGAACATCTCCTTCGGCCTGCCCCACCGCCACGGCATCAACGGCGCCTTCCTGCCGATGGCCATCGGCGCGGGCATGACCTCGGCCATCATGAATCCCGTCCGCCAGCAAGAGATGGAGGCGATCCGCGCCGCCAACTTCCTGATGAACCATGACGCGAACGGCGGCGAATGGATCCGCTTCGCCAAGGTGCTGGAAGCGGTCGAAGGGGGCCTCAGCTTCGCCGATGCTTCGGCGGCAGCCAGCCAGGCGGCGGGTGGACGGCGGGGTGGACGGAGAGGCCGGGGCTGATCAAGACGGGGCGCGACAAGGTCGCGCCCGTTGGCTCAGGGCCATTGCCGGGCAGCGTGCAAGACGCGCAGCACCGTCACCCTGTCCTCCGCTTCGGCATAGACGACGATGTAGTTGGCTTGGACCACCAGTTCGCGGGTGCCACTCATCCGGCCCGGTCGTCCGCTGCGGGGCTGTTGGGCAAGGCGCGCGACCCTCTTCTCGACCTCGTCCAGCAAAGCCAATGCCGCGTCCGGATTGTCGTCCGATATATAGTCGATGATCGCCAGCAGGTCCGCCCGCGCCGCGTCCTTCCAGACCGGATCAGGCACGGCGTTTCTTGCCGATCAGATCCCGCGCTTCCTGCATCACCTGATCTTGAGGCGTCACCGGTCGAGCATCCTCCAGCGCCTCCTGCACCTTTGCCCGGAACCAGGCATCATAGGCATCGGGATCGGCTGTCAGCCCGGCAGGCAGGCCCCCCTCGGCGGCAACACGGGTCAACAGGATGCGCACCGCGTCCGATAGCGTAAGCCCCACCCCCGCCAGGGCATCGGTCGCCTTCGCTTTCAAGCGGTCATCGACACGGACATGAATCATGGATGTCTGGGCTGGCATCTTTCGTCTCCTCAACCGCCAGCATGTATCTCGATTGCGATACAGTCAACCGGACACCTGCAAGGTTAAGGTGGTTTCCCCTCCGCCGATCCCCCAGACTGGGCGGGCAGCGCAAGGCGACAGGAGGCAGACATGGCACGATTCGTGTCCAGCATGAACGTTTCGCTCGACGGCTATGTCGATCATGACAGGATGGCGCCCGACGCCGACGTGTTCCGCCACTGGACCCTGGCAGTGAAGCGGACCCCGAACAGCCTCTACGGTCGCAAGACCTATGACCTCATGCGCTATTGGGAACCCGACCAGCCGGATTGGGACGACGCCAGGCGCGAATTCGCTGCGGCCTGGCGGGCGCAGAAGAAATGGGTCGTCTCGCAGACCCTCACTGAAGTCGGGCCGAACGCCACGCTGATCTCCTCCGACATCGAGGCGACGGTCCGCAGCCTGAAGGACCGCCTTCCGGGGCAGGTCGACGTTTCCGGCACGATCCTCGCGCAAAGCCTCGCCGACTGGGGCCTGATGGACGAATACCAGCTCGTCCTGCATCCTGTCGCGCTCGGCTCCGGCAAGCCCTTCTTTGCCGGCCCCCGCCCGCCGATGCAGCTTTCGGGTAGCGACCGGATCGGGGCGACGGTGATCTGCCTGACCTATACGGTGACGTGACCCCGCGGGCCGCGCTGCCTTTCACATTTGCCCAAATATCCCCGCCGGAGGCATGCCCGAGCGGTTTTGCGTCCTTCACGCAAAACCGCGAGACAAAAGGACTTCGCGCGGCACGCGCTCATCATGGCAACCGTCCCCGCCCCGCGCGTCCCTCACCTTTCCGTCACCCGCCCCCTCTCCCCGTTGATCCCCGCTCCCATCCTTGGCACCCTTCGCCCATGCGCCGCAGACGTGCCCCCCTGAAGCTTGCCGCTCTCCTCTGCCTCGCGGCCCTCCCCGCGACGGCCCCGCAGGCCCAGGGCCTTCTCGACCCAAACGCCGCATTCGAGACCGGGATCGAGATCGCCGCCACCGCGCTTGCCAACGCGCTGGTCGCCTCCCGCGACGCCGCCTGGGCGCAGGGCACGGAACCCATGCCCCCGCGGATTCGCGAAGCCCTTCTCGCCTGGTATCCCGCCGACCTCCTCGACAGCATCGAATACCGCGTCGGCGTAGCCGAGGACGCCACCATCCAGTCCCTCTCGATGCGCTACAGCGACGCCACTGCCGTCACCGCCATCGACACGATCATCTTCCACGACGCCGGGGACGCCCAGACCAACATCGCCCTCTGGGGCCACGAGGTGAAGCATGTCGAACAGTTTCGCCGCTGGGGCCTGATGGACTTCGCCCGGCGCTACGTCACCGACCATCAGGCGGTGGAAGCCGAAGCCTATGCCATCGGAGCGGAGATCAAGGCTGTATATGGCGGGGGATAACCGTCCGGCGCAACCCTTAACACCACCCTAACGAAAACTCATAAGATATTGAATCTTCTTGAGTATCTGAAAATGTCCACCGTGGACACTTACCCCGCCACCGCCCGCAGGCTCGCTGCCCGCGCCGGGGGCACCCGGTCGACCTCCACGCAGGTGAAGACATGCAGCGTGTCCAGCTCCCGGTCCACCACAGCGTGATCCGAGACCCAGCCCCCCATCCCCAGATAGGTCCGCAACAGCGGCGGCAACCCGGCGAGCGAGGCCCTGCGGTCCGTGACCGGCCCCACAAGCGCCGGATAGTCGACCATCTCCGCCGCCTTCCGACCCGGCAAGTGCTCTGCAGGCCCCACGAACTCCTCCGCCAGCAATGCAAGCCCCGCCCGGTGCCGTGTCCAGTCGGCCCCCCGGAACGAGGAACACCCCACGATCAACCCCGCCTGCCCCTCGTCGACCAGCCGCGTCATCGCGCCCCAGGCCAGCCGCAGCACATCCGGATGCACCCCGCCGGGCGCCACGCAGAACCGCCCCATCTCCGCGACCGGCCTCGCATAGCCCGCCAGAGGCCCGACATCGTAGAACCGCGCCACATAGCCCAGTTCCAGCCCGGCCCCCCAGCCGAAGAGCATGACCCGGAAATAAGCCAGCAGCCCGCCCTCGCCCTCGACCATCACATGGGCGGAAAGGGCGTCCTGAGCGTCCTCCTCCTCGCCTGCGACACGCGGAAAGGCTGCCCGGCGGAAGGTCATGACGCGGCGCATGTCCGCCGCCCCCTGCGCCAGCCGCGCCACCATTCCGCCTTTCCCCAATGGCTCCACGCCCTTTTCCCCCGCGCCGTGACGTCCTATCTATCGCATATCCGAACAGGGGACGCAGCATGGACAAGATCGAGAAGACCGATGCCGAATGGCGGGCCGAACTGGACGAAGCCGCCTACCGGGTGACGCGGCAGCACGGGACGGAACGCGCCTTCTCGCATCCCGGCTTCCCGAAAGAGGCGGGAACCTTCCATTGCGTGTGCTGCGGCGCGCCGCTCTTCGAGCAGGAGGACAAGTTCGAGTCGGGGTGCGGCTGGCCCAGCTTCACAGCGCCGATCGCGCCCGAGGCGGTGGAAGAATCCGAGGACCGCAGCCATTTCATGGTCCGGACCGAGGTGCACTGCCCGCGCTGCGCCGCGCATCTGGGCCATGTCTTCCCCGACGGACCGCGCGACCGGGGGGGCCTGCGCTACTGTATCAACGGGGTCGCGCTGACCTTCCAACCGGAGGAGTGAGCGGATCAGTCCGCCAGCAGGCTGCCCGCGTCGACCCGGCCGAAGTTGCCCAGGATCTGCTGGATGAAGGACAGGCCCTTCACGTTGGTCTCGGTGACCCGGCGCGAGATCTCGACCACGCGGCCATCCTCCAGCCCGTAGCGGGCGATATTCTCGACCGTCCCCGCCTCGTTAAAGGTCACCGCCAACACCTGACGGTCGACCTCCTTCGGCTCGCGCGGGCCGAAATGGCGGTAGCGGCTTTGCACATAGAACCAGCCGACATCGTTCAGAAGGCCCGAGGTCGAGGGTCGCCCGATCTTCTGGCCAACGGTCTCGCGCGTGTCGGTGCCCACCTCGACCAGCGCCAGTTCGTCTTCGCTGGGAACATAGCCGTGGTTGCGGTAGACCGGCGCGCAGGCGGCGACCGAGGCAACCAGCGCCAGCATAAGGCATTGCTTGCGCGACACCTGGCAGGCCGCCAGGAACGACCGCGACAACCGGAAATCTGCCATGCCTGCCCTCATGTCCCGCTGAAACATCATCTGCCGAAGCGGGTTCTTCAAAACCCTTGGCAATCGGGATATCAGATGATCAGCCCCTTGCACAAGAATGGAACGCCGCACCCGGGCCTCGGGCCGCAGTTCCCGGAAAGCGTGACATGACCAACGCAGACATCTCCCGCCCCACCCGCTTCCGCGCCGGCGGCCTCAGCCCGCGCAAGCCCACGCGGTTCAGCTATCGCCCCGATGCCGGGGAACGCGCCGCCCTGGCCGAGGACCTTGGGCTGATCGCGCTCTACCGGCTGGAGCTGACCGGCGAGATTCGCCCGGCGGGGCGTGACGAGCTGGTGCTGGACGCGACCCTGACTGCGGCAGCCGACCAGGCCTGCGGCATCACGCTGGCCCCGGTTCCGGCGCAAGTCTCCGAACCCGTCCGCCGCCGCTTTGTCGCGGGGCTGGAGACGCCCGAAGGCGACGAGGTGGAGATGCCCGAGGACGACAGCGTCGAGCCGATGCCCGAGGTGATCGACCTTGCCGAGATCGCCGCCGAGGCGCTAGCCCTCGCCCTGCCGCTCTACCCCCGCGCGCCGGGGGCGGAGTTTGCGGACGGGCTGCACGCGGCAGATGGCGTGACGCCCCTGACCGACGCCGATCTGAAGCCTTTCGCCGGCCTGCAAGGCCTTGCGGCGAAGCTTGCGGCAAAGGGCGAACCGGGATCGGAGGGGGATGAGTGACCGCCCGCTCATGCCCTTACAGTACCCGCGAAAAGGGGGTTGCGCCGACCCGAAATCCGAGTATGTTCCGCGCCTCATTCAAGCTGCGAGACAGCATCCGTTCCCTATTGCCGAATCTGGCAGGATCGCGCTGAAATCGCAAAGGAAATCCGGGGCGCATGTCCCCACTGCCCGAGGTTGAGACATGGCTGTCCCGCAGAACCGCACCACGAAATCCCGCCGCAACATGCGCCGTGCGCATGACGCGCTGGTCGCTGCCAATCCGAACGACTGCCCGAACTGTGGCGAGTTGAAGCGTCCGCACCATGTGTGCAGCGCCTGCGGCCACTACGATTCGCGCGAAGTCGTCTCGATGGCGCGCGAAGTCGACATCGACGAGGACGCGGCGTAAGCCACGCCCCGCGCGATTGACCCATGGCCACCGGACCCGAGTATGCGTCTGCGTCTGCCACGGCTCCCGAGCGCGTAGTCATTTCAGTTGACGCCATGGGTGGCGATCGCGGGCCGGCAGCCGTCGTTGTCGGCCTGGTCGATTCGCTGACCCGCCATCCCCGCATGGACGTGATCCTGCACGGGGACGAGGCCGCACTCAGCCCCCTCCTCGCCCGGCACCCCGACCTTGCCTCGCGCGTGACGCTCCGCCATGCCGAACGCGTGGTGACGATGGAGGACAAGCCCGCCCAGGTCATGCGCCACGGGCAGGGCACCTCGATGTGGTCAACCATCGATGCGGTGAAGGATGGCGAGGCGGCGGCGGCGGTCTCCTGCGGCAACACCGGCGCGCTGATGGCGGTGTCGATGCTGCGGCTGCGCAAGCTGCCCGGCCTGAACCGGCCCGCCATCGCCAGCTTCTTCCCGACACCCACGCCCGGCAAGACCAACGTCATGCTCGACATGGGCGCCGACGTGAAGGCCGACCCCGCCGACCTTCTGCAATACGCCTTCATGGGCGCCTCCTACGCCCGCAACGGCCTCGCGATCGCCCGCCCGCGCGTCGGCCTCCTGAACGTCGGCACCGAAGAGCACAAGGGCCGGGCCGAGCTGCAAGAGGCGAACACCCTGCTCTCCCGCAGTGCCGAGGCGGGCAGTTTCGACTACGTGGGCTTCGTCGAGGGCACCGACATCCTCTCCGACCGGGTCGACGTGATCGTGACCGACGGCTTCACCGGCAATGTCGCCCTGAAAGCCATCGAAGGCACCGCGCGGCTGGTCGGCGATCTCTTGAAGCAGACCCTGACCTCGACCCTGCTGGCCAAGCTCGGCGCGCTGCTGGCCCGTGGCGCGCTGAAACGGCTGCAACTCAGGATCGACCCGCGCCGTGTGAACGGCGGCGTCTTCCTCGGCCTGAACGGCACCGTGGTCAAATCGCACGGTTCCGCCGATGCGACCGGGATCGCTGCCGCCATCGGCCTTGCCTACCAGCTGGCACAAGTCCGTTTCCTGGAACGGCTCGCCGCGCGGGTTGCATCCGCCGAAGTCGCGGGGCAGGATGCGCAAGTGGGGGCCGAAAAGGCCGGGACCGGAGGCAATCCTTCCGAATGATACGCGCCGCAGTCAGGGGCGTCGGGCATTACCTGCCCGACCGCGTCGTCCCCAACTCTGAATTCGAAACCATCGTCGAGACATCGGACGAATGGATCCGCTCACGCTCCGGCATCGAGCGCCGCCATTTCGCCGCCGAGGGCCAGCTGACCAGCGACCTCGCCACCCGTGCCGCCATCGCCGCCCTGTCGGACGCCGGGATCGAGGCCGACGCCGTGGATGCCATCATCGTCGCCACCTCCACCCCCGACCTCACCTTCCCCTCGGTCGCCACCATGGTGCAGGCCGCATTGGGGATCACCAAGGGCTTCGCCTTCGACGTCCAGGCCGTGTGCGCCGGATTCGTCTTCGCCATGGCCAATGCCAATGCGTTGATCGTCTCCGGCCAGGCGGCCCGTGTGCTGGTGATCGGGGCCGAGACCTTCTCCCGCCTGATGAACTGGAACGACCGCACCACCTGCGTCCTTTTCGGTGACGGCGCTGGTGCCGTCGTGGTGGAAGCGGTCGAGGGCCAGGGCACCAGCAACGACCGCGGCATCCTCGCCACCGACCTCAATTCCGACGGGCGCTACAAGGATATCCTCTACGTCGATGGCGGCACCTCGACCGGGACGACCGGGCATCTGGTGATGGAAGGCAAGGAAGTCTTCCGCCATGCCATTGAAAAGCTTGCCGAAACTGCGCATACCGCGCTGGACAAGGCCGGGCTGACCGCAGAAGATGTCGACTGGATCGTCCCGCACCAGGCCAATATCCGCATCATCGAGGGCACCGCGAAACGGATGCAGGTCCCGATGGAGCGTGTCGTCGTCACCGTGCAGGATCACGGCAACACCTCCGCCGCCTCGATTCCCCTCGCCCTGTCCGTCGGCAAGGCGCGCGGCCAGATCAAGCCGGGCGATCTTGTAGTGACCGAGGCCATCGGCGGCGGCCTTGCCTGGGGCTCGGTCGTCCTGCGCTGGTAATCGCCTTTAACGGCGCTTCCCAAGTGCTTGATATTGACTCGTAAATCCATCCGGCCCATCCTCGCGCCACAACAACTCGTGGGGGACGAGATGAGCGAGAAGACCCTGACCCGGATGGACCTTTCCGAAGCCGTGTTTCGTGAAGTGGGCCTCAGCCGAAACGAATCTGCCAATCTCGTCGAAGCGGTCCTGCAACATATGTCCGACGCGCTCGCCTCGGGCGAGACGGTGAAGATTTCCTCCTTCGGCACCTTTTCGGTCCGCGCCAAGACCGCCCGCGTCGGTCGCAACCCCAAGACGGGCGAGGAAGTGCCGATCTCGCCTCGCCGCGTCCTGACCTTCCGCCCCTCGCATCTGATGAAGGATCGCGTGGCCGCCGGGAAGAAGCGCTAAGGACGGCGGATGGACAAGTCGCCCGACGCCTTCCGCACCATCAGCGAGGTTGCCGAGTCGCTTGACACCCCCGCGCATGTGCTGCGCTTCTGGGAAAGCCGCTTTCCGCAGATCAAGCCGGTCAAACGCGCCGGGGGGCGGCGTTACTATCGCCCCTCCGATGTGGCGCTCCTCACCGGGATCAAGCGGCTTCTGCATGACGAAGGCCTGACGATCCGCGGGGTGCAGAAGATCCTGCGCGACCAGGGCGTGCGCCATGTCGCCGGGCTGACCGACGATTCGGTCAGCGTCGAGGATCTGATCGCCCCGCCTGCGGCGGCAGTCGAGGCGCCGGAGATCGAGGTTCCCGAAGCCGGCTTCATCGCCATCGACGACCCCGAGCCCGAAGCCGTCTCGGCACCGCCATCACGGCCCGCCCGGGCGCCGGTCGAACAAAGCACCCTGCCGCTCTTCGACCAGGCCTTCGACGCGCCCCCGGCTCTCGCCCGCACGATGCCGCCGAAGAAGCCCACCCTGCGCACCGACACTACTTTTGCCAGTATGATCAGGACCTTGCCGCGCAATTCGGGATCCGGGAACCGGCGAGAGCTGGCCGAAATCGCCCGGCGGCTGGCCGCGCTGCGCGCCCGGCTGGCCGCGCGGGCCGAAGGCGGCATCGGCTGACGCCTCCATGCGCTTTCCCGCTTGCCCCGGCCCGGAATATCGGTATGTATCCCCCCGTGTCGGGCCGTAGCGCAGCCTGGTTAGCGCGTCCGTCTGGGGGGCGGGAGGTCGAGAGTTCGAATCTCTCCGGCCCGACCATCGAAAACCCGCCCGCCTGCCCCATGGCAGCGCGGGCGGTTTCATATCCAGCCCGCGGGGGAATGCGATGACATCCGGAGTTCTGCCCGCGCAGGCCCTGCGCCAGCTGATCACTGACGGCGCACTAGCCGCCGCGCCCGCCATCCGCGACGACCAGATTCAGCCCGCCAGCCTCGACCTGCGGCTTGGTCCCGTCGCCTACCGCGTCCGCGCCTCGTTCCTGGCAGGGCATGGCCGGACGGTGCAGGAACGACTGGACGAATTCACCATGCACAAGGTGAACCTCGCAGAAGGCGCGGTGCTGGAGAAGAACTGCGTCTACGTCATCCCGCTGGCCGAACGGCTGGCCCTGCCCCCTGGCGTGACTGCCGTGGCGAACGCCAAAAGCTCCTCCGGCCGACTCGACCTTCTGACCCGCACCATCACCGACGGCGGCGTGGAATTCGACCGCATCCCCGAAGCCTATACCGGCCCGCTCTATGCCGAGGTCTGCCCGCGCAGCTTCTCGGTCCTCGTCCGCGAGGGCCAGCGGCTGAACCAGATCCGCTTCCGCCGGGGACAGGCGGTCCTCACCGACGCCGAACTGACCGCGCTGCACGCCGCCGACCCGCTGGTGTCAGGCGAGGCGGTGATCTCCGAAGGCCTCGGCTTTTCCGTCGACCTGAAGCCCGCCACCGGCACCCTCGTCGGCTACCGCGCCAAGCCGCATACCGGCGTCGTCGATCTGGACCGGATCGGCCACTACCCCGCCTCCGATTTCTGGGAGGAGTTGCACACCACCGACGGCCGCATCATCCTCGACCCCGGCGCCTTCTACATCCTCGTCAGCCGCGAGGCGGTGACGATCCCCCTCGACTATGCCGCCGAGATGGCCCCCTACCTCGCCATGGTCGGCGAATTCCGCGTCCACTACGCGGGCTTCTTCGATCCCGGCTTCGGCCACGCCGCCGCCGGGGGCGCGGGGTCCCGTGGAGTGCTGGAGGTGCGCTGCCACGAAGCCCCCTTCGTACTGGAACATGGGCAGGTCGTGGGCCGCCTGGTCTACGAACGCATGGCCGAACGCCCCGAAACCCTCTATGGCGCGGGGATCGCCTCGAACTACCAGGGCCAGGGCTTGAAGCTCGCCAAACAGTTCCGCTCGGCCTGACACCCATTTCGTGCTATGCTGACCCGCGCGCAGACCCCGAGGGAGGGCGTCGATGCGGGCTCGCTGGACACTAGCGCTGTGCCTTGCCGCGATGATCGCGGGTCCGCCCGCCGATGCCAACCGCCTGACATTCGAGGTCTGGCCCGATGCCTCGCCCGATCACGCCGTCTTCTGCACCTTCGCCCTGTCGGACGGCTGGATCAGCCTGGTGCAGGTCACCGGAGCCGGGATGCCGGGGCCAGAGCCGATGCGCTGGCGGGCGTCGCGCGCCGAGGTCGATGCCCTGTCGGACAGCCTGCAAGCCTTCGTCGGCGGCGCGTTGGGCTCGGTCGACCCCTACCTCTCGCGCCCGCCGCCTGCGCCCTTCCTGACGGTCACATGGATGACGCGGCTCGATGACCGCCTCAAGACCGGCCTCTACATCCAGCCCGGCCTCGCCCTGCCCGACCCCCTGTCGCGGACGCTGGCCTCGCTGGGCCTCGCCCGACCCTGCGGCTTCAGCGCCACAGCCGGCGAGTAACCTTCTGCACCTGCTTTGCCCGCGAGGCCAAATCCCGAGCCTTCTTCGCCTGCTCGCGTTCCTCCGGCGTCATCTCCGCCTCGGGCTTGCCCCGCCGTGCGGCATAGTCCACTCCAGCATCCATGGCGCTGCGAACGAGCATCTTCGCCAGCATGTTGAAAAGGCCGTTCAGGTTCATCCCCGCCTCCTCAGTCCTCGAACAACTCGCTCTGCCCGACCTGGGCTTCCTCGTCCTCGTCCGCCGTCGCAGCCTGCCCCGGCAGGGGCCGCGAGTCCAGCAATCCCGCCGCCCGCAGCTCCTTCAACCCCGGCAGGTCGCGCGCCGATTCCAGGCCGAAATGGTCGAGGAACGTCTCCGTCACCACAAACGTCACCGGCCTGCCGGGCGTCATCCGCCGCCGCCCCAGCCGGATCCATTCCAGCTCCATCAGCTGATCCACCGTCCCCCGGCTGACCGCAACCCCCCGGATTTCCTCGATCTCCGCCCGCGTCACCGGCTGATGATAGGCCACGATCGCCAAGGTCTCGATCGCCGCGCGCGACAGCTTCCGCACCTCCACCGTCTCGCGCCGCATCAGGAAGCCAAGGTCGGCGGCGGTGCGGAAGGCATAGGCGTCGCCCACGTGCACCAGGTTCACCCCCCGCCCCTCATAGCGCCGCTTCAGATGCACCAGCGCCTCCGCCGGGTCCGCGCCATGCGGCATCCGCGCCTCCAGCTCGGCCAGCGTCACCGGCTCGGCACTGGCAAAGAGGATCGCCTCCACCATCCGCTCCTGTTCGCCCATCGGCGGAGCGTCGAACAGGCTGTCTTCCTCGTCCTGGGGCATCACCCCTCCTTCCGGCGCAATTCGATGGGCGCGAAGGTCTCGCCCTGCCGCAGCACCACTTGGCCCCGCTTCGCCATCTCCAGCACCGCCGCGAAATGCGAGGCCAGCGAGGACCGCCGCGCCATCGGCGTCGCGTCCCAGCCGTCCGGCAGGAAGCTCACCAGCGTGGCCCAGTCGCCGACATAGCCGATCAGCCCCCGCATCCGCTCCAGCGCCTGTTCCATCGTGTAGACATGCTCCCGATCCAGCACAAAGGGCCGGAACTCGTCCTTCGTCCTGATCTGCGCATAGGCGCGCATCAGGTCCAGCAGCGTTGCCGTATAGCTGACCTTGCGGTGATGCGTCAGGTCTTCCGGCACCCCACGCGCGAAGAAATCTCGTCCCCGCTGGTCGCGCCCCATCAGCCGGGCGGCGGCATCCCGCATCGCCTGCAACCGTTCCAGCTGGAAGGCCAGATGCGCCGCCAGGTCCTCGGCGCTTGGCCCCTCGTCGCCCGGTTCCGGCGGCAACAGCAGCCGCGATTTCAGAAAGGCGAGCCAGGCCGCCATCACCAGGTAATCCGCCGCCAGCTCAATCCGCAGCGTCCGCGCCTTTTCGACGAAGCCCAGATACTGCTCGGCCAGTTTCAGGACGGAAATCTTCCGCAGGTCCACCTTCTGCGTGCGGCTCAGCGTCAGGAGAAGGTCCAGCGGCCCTTCAAACCCGTCCACGTCGACGATCAGCGCCTCGGCGGCCAGCCGGTCCTCGGGCGAGATGCGCTCGGGTTGGTCCCAGTCTGCCTCAGCCATGCGCCAGCTCTGCCAGCGCCGCCTCGACGTCCAGCGTCGCAGGCCGCCGCGCCGCGACCGCCGCCTCGGCCCGCTTGAGAGCCTCCGGCCCCATCACCCCCGCCGCCCCAGCAACCGAAACCATCTCGGCCATGTCGCCCTTGCAGTGGAGCGCGATGTCCACCCCCGCCGCGATCGTCCGCGCCGTGCGTTCGGCCAGCGTGCCCGACAGCGCCTGCATGTTCAGGTCGTCCGACATGAGGAGGCCCCTGAACCCGATCTCCTCCCGGATCACCCGGATCATCTCCGGGGATTGGGTCGCAGGCCGTCCGGCATCCAGCGCCGCAAAGACCAGATGCGCCGTCATCGCCATCGGCAGGTCGTTCAGCGCCTGGAACGGCGCGAAATCCACCGCCGTCAGCTCCTCATGGCTTGCATCCACCGTCGGCAAATCATGATGCGTATCGACGTGGGAAAGCCCATGCCCCGGCATGTGCTTCATCACCGGCAGCACGCCGCCCGCCATCAGCCCCTCGGCCACCGCCCGCCCGATGCGCGCCACCGTCACCGGGTCGCGCCCGTAGCAGCGGTTCATCAGAAAGGGATGCGTCCCGGTCCGCACCACGTCCAGCGTCGGGATGCAGTCGGCGTCGATCCCGACGTTGGCCAGTTCCGCCCCCATCACCATGGCGCGCAGCCGCATCACCCGCTCTGCCGCCTCCAGCGACCCCGCCCCGTCCACCGTATCCAAGGGCGGCGTCCATTCGCGCCAATGCGGCGCGCGCAGCCGCTGCACACGTCCGCCCTCCTGATCCACCAGTACTGGCGCATCCCGGCCCACCGCCTCGCGCAAGTCGCTCGTCAGTCGCCGCAACTGCGTCGGGTCCTCGATGTTGCGGGCAAAGACGATGAAGCCGAACGGATCGGTCTCGCGAAAGAACGCGCGCTCCTCGGGCAGAAGCTTCGGCCCGGCGCAGCCGAAGATCACGGCGCCGCGACCCACGGTCATTTCTGCGGCACCGGAATGCAGACCGCATTCTCGCTGACGAAGGCCGAGCAGAAGCGCCGCGCGTCATCCTCGCCCTCGAAGCCATGCGCGCGCAGGCGATAGAAGGTGCGCCCGCCGCTTTCCGCCGGCTGCACCACCATCGCCTTTTCCGCCATCAGCTCGCCGAACCGGCCTTGCAGGCGCATCCATTCCGCCCGCGCTTCCTCGGCGGTGTCGAAGGTGCCGAACTGCACCAGCCTTGTGCCGGGGGCAATCGTCGCCGGGTCCACCTCGCTCACTGCGGCCATCGCCACCGCTTCCGCCGGAGCCGCCGCAACAGCCTCGCGCGCGCCGGGCCGGGCCTTCGGACGGGGCGAGACGGTGATCGCCCCCTCGGGTGCAGCCTCGGCCATTTCCTCGGCCAATGTCACATCATCGACCATCGCCACATCACCGGGGACTTCCCCCAGCGCCTCGGCGAGGGCCGCATCGACCGCGACTTCGGTCGGGTTGGCGCTCTCGGTCGCCGGGTCCGCTGCCAGCGCCAGATCGGCATCTGCCGTCAACGCGGTCGAAGGAGCCGAAGCTTCGGACAGGCCCGGCATCGGCGCACCGCCCAGACCCGCCGTATCCTCGGGCGCAAGCTCGACCGGGCGCGGGGCCAGCACCAGCTTTTCCGGCGGCGGGGCGGCAATCCCCACCGCGGCCACCGTGTTCACCGCAAGGCCCTGGTTGTCGGTGACCTCGCCCCCCGGATCGGCGGGCGAAATCCGCATCGGTCCGTCCAGCGCCTGAATGACCGGCACGCCGTTCACATCGCGCACCGCCAGTTTGTAGCCCCAGACGCCAAGGCCCACGACCAGCGCCAACGAGGTCAGGCCACCGGCAAGGTTGACCTTCCGTTGCAGCTTGTCGGCAGCCGCAGCATCCCGGGCACCCCGTCGCGGTGCCTGCCTCTCGGATGAGAAGCTGCCGCCGAAATCATGATCCGCGTCCGCCATCTGCTGCCCCTGCCTGCGGGGTGGTTGATCCGCCCCTCGCATTCACGCCTCATGCCCGGCGGGGCGCCGTTTCGTCAGCGCATTTCCTCGACCGGAGTCACGCCAAGGATACCAAGGCCTGCGCAAATAACAACGCCCACGGCCCGGGCAAGGGCGATTTTCGCCTGAGATTTTGCGGTATCCCCCTGGAGGAACCGCAAGCTGTCGTCTTCGTTGCCCCGGTTCCAGAGCCCGTGAAAGTCCGACGCCAGTTCATACAGGTAGAAGGCCACCCGGTGCGGCTCGTGCCCCTTGGCGGCAATCTCCACCAGCCGGGGCCATTCGCCCAGCTTGCGGATCACGCCCATCTCGGCCTCGTGCCCCAGATGCGCCAGATGCGCGGCGGAAAGCGAGGCATCGCTCACATCCAGCCCCGCCTCGCGCGCCTTGCGCAGGATCGAGTTCACCCGCGCATTGGCATATTGCACATAGAAAACCGGGTTGTCCTTCGACTGCTCCGTCACCTTGTCGAAGTCGAAGTCCAGCGCCACGTCGTTCTTCCGTGTCAGCATGACGAAGCGGACGACATCCGGCCCCACCTCGTCGATCAGGTCGCGGAGCGTGACGAAAGTCCCCGCCCGCTTCGACATCTTGACGATCTGCCCACCCTTCAGCAGCTTCACCAGCTGGATCAGCTTGATATCCAGGCTGACCCGGTTCTCCGACAGCGCCGCCACCACCGCCTTCAGCCGCTTCACATAGCCCGAATGGTCCGCCCCGAAGATGTTGATCAGCTCGTCGAACCCGCGCTCCACCTTGTTCCAGTGGTACGCGATATCCGGCGCAAAATAGGTCCAAGAGCCGTCCGACTTCTGCACCGGCCGGTCCTGGTCGTCCCCGAACGCGGTCGACCGGAACAGCGTCTGCTCCCGCGCCTCCCAATCCTCCGGCGCCTTGCCCTTCGGCGGCTCCAGCACGCCGGTATAGATTAGCCCCAGGCCCTTCAGCCGCTCCAGCGCCGCCTCGATCTGGCCCGTCCCGTACAGCGCCTTTTCGGACGAATAGACATCCATCTCCACGCCCAGAGCCGCGAGGTCGTGCCGGATCATCGCCATCATCATGTCGGTGGCAAAGACCCGCACCTCCGCCAGCCACTCGCTCTCCGGCATATCGAGCAAACGGTCGCCATGCATGGCCTTCAACGCCTCGCCCACCGGGATCAGGTAATCCCCCGGATAAAGCCCCTCTGCGATCTCGGGCGACAACCCGTTCGCCTCGCGATAGCGCTCATAGGCCGACCGCGCCAGCACGTCGACCTGCCCCCCGCCATCGTTGATGTAATACTCCCGCGTGACCGCATAGCCCGCGAAGTCCAAGAGCGAGGCCAGCGCATCCCCCACCACCGCCCCCCGCGCATGCGCCACATGCATCGGCCCCGTCGGGTTGGCGCTCACGAACTCCACGTTCACGCGGCGCCCCTGCCCCAGCGCGGACCGGCCATATGCCTCCCCCTGCTCCAGCACGTCCCGCACCAGCCCCTGCCAGGCCGAAGGCTGCAGCCGCAGGTTCAGGAACCCCGGCCCCGCCACATCCGCCCCCGCCACGCGCGGGTCCGCCATCAGCCGCGCCGCCAGCGCATCGGCAATCGCGCGGGGCTGCATCCCCGCAGGCTTCGCCAGCACCATCGCCGCATTGGTCGCCATCTCGCCATGCCCCGCATCGCGCGGCGGCTCCACCGCGACCCCGGCAAGGTCCAGCCCCGAGGGCAACCCGCCCGAGGCCATCAGCGCCTCAAGCTCGGCCACCACAAGCTCACGGATATCGGCGAACAGGTTCATTTGATCACATCCTCTGATGCCAAAGGCCATGCCAGAGGCCCGGTCAGAGGTCAAGAAGAGGCAGGGGGATCACCCCTGCCGCCAGTCCTCCAGCGCCGCATTCTCCTCCGCCGCGCCACCTGCCGCAAAGGGCGACACCACCCCGCGCGAGCGGAAATAATGCGTCTCCCGCGCCCCGAAATAGAACGCCACGATGGCGCCCAGAAGCCACCACAGCGGCTCCGGCACCGCATTCAGCCCCACCATCCGCCTGGCAAAGGCCTCCGGGTCGACCATGGCATAGGTGAACAGCCCCAGCGTCCCGAAAGCCAGAAACGGTCGCGGCAACCGGTTCAGCCCGTTCACCAGCCGGTCGAACCAGCTCAGCGCGGGGTGCTGATACTCCTCCCCCAGCTGCCGCAGCGCCGCCATCTGCGCCTCGGCCGACAGTTCCATCTTCTTCGTCGCCGAGGGCAGGAAGACCTCCGCCACCCCCTGCGCCGCCTCGCCCAGCGCGCTTACCGCCGCCGGAGAACCGATCAGCTTGCCGATCACGCCCATGCTGCCACCCGCGCCGCGTGCTGCGCCGCCGTCAGATGATACTTCGGCGCGATGAAGGCCTCGGCCCGCCTGATCCAGCCGCCCTTGCCGCCATCCTTCGCCCGGGCATATTTTCGGCTGGCCGGCCGCTTGTCCGCCAAAGCGTAATAATAGTTCCGCCGCGCGATCCCGTAAGCATCGACCAGATGCGACGGCGCCGCCTCGAACGCTCCTTGCGCCGCGCGAATGGTCTGCGGCCCGATCTCGCCATCCGCCTCGCAGGGAAAGCCCATGTCGGTCACGAGTCGCTGCAGGATCTTCACCGCATTGCCGCCTGCATTCACATACATATCGAAGACCGAGGCCTGCACCGGCTCCGGCAAGGCCCCGATCCCCGGCACCTCGAAATAGTACTTGAGGTAGATCTCCACCGCCTGCTTCTGCGACAAGGCCTTCACATCGACCACGTCGATCCGCGTATCCCGGTTCACGTCGATCCCCAGCCGCCGCAGCGTCCCGATCGTCACCCCGTGGTTCGTCGCACCCCCCGGATCGTCCGGGTCGTTCACGAAGCCCCCCTCGCGGACCACGATCTCTTCGGCAATCTCCCGGACATTCGGCATGGGCACCCCCTTCAACTCGGGGGCAAGCCTCGCAGGCCAGCCTTAACGCCGCCCTGCCGCAGCGCGCGCTCAGCTGGCGGGCTTGGCGTTCGGGTCGACGTAGACGCCCTGCTCCTTCAGCGCGTCGACCACTTCCTTCGGCATGTAGGTCTCGTCATGCTTGGCCAGCACTTCGGTCGCAACGAAGGTATCGCCTTCCATCTTGCCAAGCGCGATCATTCCCTGCCCCTCGCCGAAGAGGTCCGGCAGAACCCCGGTATAACGCACAGGCACGGTGGCATTGGTGTCCGTCACCGCGAAGGCCACTTCCGTCCCCTCGCCGCGCTTGATAGACCCCTCGACGACCAGCCCGCCGATCCGGAAAGTCTCGCCTTCGCGTGGCGGCTCGGTCATAACCTGGCTCGGGCTGCGGAAATAGTTGATCCCGTCGCGCATCGCATAGCCGACAAGCCCCGTCGCCCCCAGAAGCGCCACCGCAGCCAGCGCAATCACCTGGATGCGCCGTTGCTTCTTCAGGCCCTTCAGACCCCGGAACTCCTGCTTGCCACTCATCGCTTGCATCCCTTGCCGACGCCCGGCCTATGCCACGTCCAAGGTGGGCGCGCCTTGACCAGAATCAAGGGACAAGACCCGTAGGCCGGGCTTCAGCCCGGCGCCCCTCACGGGAAAACCGGCGCCAGCATCAGCCCTTCCGACTCCGGCAGCCCCAGCATCAGGTTCGCGTTCTGGATCGCCTGTCCGCTGGACCCCTTGGTCAGGTTGTCCAGCACGGCCACCACCACCGCACGCCCCGGCACCCGGTCGCCGATCACCCCCAGATGGCAGAAGTTCGACCCCGCGATGTCGCGGGTCGAGGGCAGCGCGCCGAAGGGCAGCACCTGCAGGAAGGGCTCGCTTTCATAAGCCTTTTCAAGCACCTGATGCACGGCCTTCGCATCCCCCTTCACATAGACCGTGGCCAGGATGCCCCGGTTCATCGGCAGAAGATGCGGCGTGAACTGCACCCGGATGGGACGCCCGGCGATCTTGGAGAACTCCTGGTCGAACTCGCCCAGATGCCGGTGCTTGCCGCCCGCCGAATAGGTATGCGTCCCCCCGGACAATTCCGCGTGAAGCAGGTTCTCCTTCAAGGACCGCCCGGCCCCCGAAACCCCGGCCTTCAGGTCGATCAGGATATCGTCGAGGTCGATGCAGCCCGCCGCGATCAAGGGCCGCAGCGCGAACTGCCCCGTCGCCGCATTGCACCCGGTCCCCGCCACCAGCCGCGCGGATTTGATCTCTTCGCGGTAGAACTCGGTCAGCCCGTAGACCGCCTCCTTCTGGATCTCCACCGCCGTATGCGGCTGGCCATACCATTTCTCGTATTCCGTCGGATCGCGCAGCCGGAAGTCGGCGGACAGGTCGACGATCCGCAGGTTCTTCGGCAGCTTCGCCACCACCTCCTGCGTCGTCGCATGCGGCAGCGCGCAGAAGCACAGGTCCACATTGGAAAAATCGATCTCGTCGATCTTCTGAAGCTTCGGCAGGTCCAGATGCCGCAGGAACGGAAACACCTCCGCCATCGCCATCCCCGCCTTGCGGTCCGCCGACAGCGCTACGATCTGCATCGACGGATGCGTCGCGATCAGGCGGACCAGCTCGGCGCCCGTATAGCCCGAGGCCCCGAGGATGGCGATGCGATGGGTCATGGCATGGGTTTCCCTGCAAACGAAACGCGCCCTCTTTGCGCCCCTCACGCCCCCAATGCAAGACCACTGGGCGTAACCGGCACAATTCCGGCGTCAGCCTTTCATCTTTGCCCTAAATATCCCCGCCGGAGGCGCCCGCACCCGCCCCCCTCACAGCCTTTCATACTGGCGCAAATATCCCCGCCGGAGGCTCCGAGGGCAAAGCCAGGCACATCGCATCCCGACAAAACCGCAAGATGCGCCAGGCGCCTCCCCTCCCCCTCCGTGGAGAGGGGCCGGGGGTGGGGGGACGACGCTAGAACCCTAAGAAACCCCTAACGTCCGCAGCCAAGCCATTGATTTCAAAAGTCTCCATTTCTGTCCACCGTGGACAGATCACGGCACCGGCGTCCACATCACCTCCTCGATCCGGGGGGCGCCCGTGGCCAGCATCACCACCCGGTCGAACCCCATCGCGATCCCCGCCGCCGGGGGCATGATCGACAGCGCAGCCAGGAAATCCTCGTCCAGCGGATAGCTCTCCCCGTAGACCCGGGCCTTCTCGGCCATCTCCGCCTCGAACCGTCGCCGCTGCTCGCCCGCGTCGGTCAGTTCCCCGAACCCGTTCGCCAGTTCCACCCCGCAGCCATAGACCTCGAACCGCTCCGCCACCCGCGCATCCCCCGGCACGCGCCTCGCCAGCGCCGCCTCCGCCGCCGGATAGCGGTCCAGGATCGTCACCCGCCCCAGCCCCAGTTTCGGCTCCACCTTTTCCGACAACACCCGGCTCAGCATGTCCGACCAAGTATCATCCGAAGCACGCCTGACCCCGATCCGGTCCAGTTCGGCCCCGAGCCGCCCCGCATCCGTCGTCCCGTCCCCCCGGATCGAGGCCAACAGGTCCACCCCGGCATGGGCCGCGAAGGCCTCGGCCACCGAAACCCGCTCCGGCTCCAGAAACGGATCGCAGGCCCGGTCCCGGAACCGCAGGATCGCGGCCCCCGCCTCCCGCGCCGCGAGGCGAAGGAAGGCGACCGTATCGACCATCAAGGTCTCATATCCCTCACCCACCCGATACCATTCCAGCATCGTGAACTCCGGCGAATGCAGCACCCCCCGCTCCCGGTTCCGCCAGACGTGGGAGAAGGCATGGATTCGCCGCTCCCCCGCCGCCAAGAGCTTCTTCATCGCGAACTCAGGCGAAGTGTGGAAATACATGGTCCGCCCCACCCCGTCATTCCCGATCACCTCGGTCCGGAACCCGTGCAGATGTGCCTCGTTCCCCGGGCTGATCGCCAGCGCGGCGGGATCGACCTCGGTGAAGCCCTCCCCCGCCAGCCAGCCCCGGATCGCCGCCTGGATGCGGTTGCGGGTCAAAAGCAGCGGACGACGGTCGCCGTGAACGCGGGGCGTCCACCAAGGGGATGCGGGATTCATCTGGAATTTCCGGTTGGGATGGGTTAGGGCGCGCGGGCAAAGGCCGGTCTAGGGGACCAGGCCCCCATTCACAAGGACCAGACCTTTGAAAGTCATCGCCTCCAGCTTGCGCAAGGGCAACGTCGTCGAGATGGACGGCAAACTCTACGTCGTGCTCACCGCCTCGAACTTCCACCCCGGCAAGGGCACGCCCACGACCTCGGTCGACATGCGGCGGATTTCGGACGGGGTGAAGGTCTCCGAGCGGTGGCGGACGACCGAGATGGTCGAGAAGGCCACCGTCGACGAGCGGGAGTATGACTACCTCTATGAAGACGGCGAGGGGTTCCACTTCATGGAGCCGACCACCTACGAACAGGTCGTCGTCACCGAGGACATCATGGGGGCGAACAAGCCCTACCTCCAGGAAGGGATGCGCTGCTACGTGAAGACCTTCGACGGGGTTCCGATCGCCCTCGAAGTCCCGCAGAAGATCACCGTCGAGATCACCGAGACCGAGCCGGTGGTGAAGGGGCAGACGGCCTCGTCGTCCTACAAGCCGGCGATGACCTCGAATGGGCTGCGGGTCATGGTGCCCCCCCATATCGGGCCGGGCACGCGGATCGTGATCAACACTGATGATGACAGCTATGTCGAGCGCGCGAAGGACTGACTGTCCACGGTGGACATTTCTTGATTTCTACGCAAAATCAATATCTTGATTGCGAACGTTAAGGAATTCGAAAGGTTTGAAAAGGCATGCTCCAAGGCATGCCTTTTCGCTTTTCCGGGCGCCGCGACGGGCTATGCTGCGCCCGGAGGGAGGCCCCAATGCCGACAGAAAGTCATGATGCCTACAAGCCTGCCGAGATCGCGGCGCTGATCGAGACGGCGGGGGTCGCCAAGGCGGCGCTGCCCCTGCACCGGATGGCCACGCTGGCCATGCTGGCGGGAGCCTTCATCGGCTTTGGGTCGGCCTTCTGGTGCATGGCGATGGCAGGAGCGGACCCGGGATTCGGCCCGCAGCGCGTGCTGGGTGGGGTGGTCTTTTCGCTGGGACTGATCCTGGTTGCGGTGGGCGGGGCCGAGCTGTTCACCGGCAATGCTCTGATGGTGATGGCGGCGGTGGACCGGCGGATCACGCCGGGGGCGCTGCTGCGGAACTGGGGGATCGTCTACGTCGGCAACCTGATCGGCGCGGTGGGCCTTGCGCTGGCCTTCGGGCTGTCGGGCCTCCTGGATGGGCCGATGGGCGCGGTTGCGGCCAAGGCGGCGGCCACGAAGGCCGCGCTGCCCCCGGTGGAGGCCTTCGTGCGGGGAGCGCTGTGCAATGCGCTGGTCTGCCTTGCGGTCTGGCTGAGTTTCGCGGCGCGGTCCGCAACGGACAAGATCCTGGGCGTGCTCTGGCCGGTCGCGGGTTTCGTGACGCTGGGGCTGGAGCATTCGGTGGCGAACATGTTCCTGTTCCCGGCGGGGCTTTGGGCGGGGTCGGAGACCAGTTGGGCCGGAGTCGCGGCGAACCTGCTTTGGGTCACGCTGGGAAATGTGGTCGGCGGCGCGGGCGGTGTGGCGCTGGCCTATCGCTTTGCCTACGGAGCGATGCGGGGGTGATGGCGGGAGAGTCGGGGCAAGCCCCGACCTACATTTGGGTTGACATCATGGCCCGTGTGGTCACGGGGCCAGTTCGCCCGCCTCGATGCGGAAGGGCAGGATGTTGCCGGGTGGCGGCAGCGGGCAGATCGCGAAATCGGTGAAGGCGCAGGGCGGCGAGATGGCGCGGTTGAAGTCGAGGGTGATCTCGCCGTCCGAAGGGTGCTCGCCGAAGAGGAAGCGGCAGGCCGGGTAGGTCTCGCCCGCGGTGGCGTCGCGGAAGACGAACATCGGCTTGCCGGATTTCACATGCGTCGGCGTCAGGGTGATGGTCCTGCCCTGGTGCCGGAAGGTCGCGCGGTGGGTCACGGTGACGGCCGCGGTGGAGCCGTCTTTCATCGCGATTTCAGCGGCTTCCGGGGCGAGGCTTTCCCATTTCGCGCGAATGATCCAATCCGGATCGTCAGGGAAATACCGCAGCGTGATGGTCGGCTGCTGCGACAGGTCGCGGATGCGGAGCGCCGGGGTGCCGTCGACCGTGTGGATTTCCAGGAGGAACGGGTCGACGCGAAGCTGCGGGAAGGCGTCGGGGACCGGCTGGAACGGCTGTGGCGCCTCTCCCGGTCGGGCGAAGCTGGCGCCGGTCGGGGTCAGGTCGAGTGCGCCGAGCAGGTCGGGGCCAGAGGGAAGCTGCACCTCCTGCGCCGCACCGACGTGATGATGGCCGGGGGCAAGCTCGATCCGGGCGACGAGGTTCAGCCAGCCATCGGGAGCGGTGAGCGCCGCCAGTCGCGCGGCGCGGTGATCGGCAAGCGGCAGCATTCAGAGACCGGCCGCCTTGCGCAGGGCCTCGTTGATGCGGGACTGCCAGCCGGGTCCGTCGGCCTTGAAATGGGCGATCACTTCGGGGTCGAGGCGGATGGTGGTGGAAATCTTGGGTGCTGCTGCGAGAGGGCGGCCGCGCTGGACCTTCACCTTGGAGAACTGCTCGATCCAATAGGGGGTGGAGAGGTCGGGCACGTCATCCACGGGATCGAAGGCGGCGTCACCATATGTGTCCGGATCGTAGGGATGGACCAAAGGTTGCTTGCTCTCGGGCATTTGCTTTCCTCAGACTTATTACCCGCAGGCTTGCGAAGCGGCGGGTCCAGGCGAACACCACCATCCTGCCGTCCAGATAGCCAACGGTATTGTAGCGGGCTTCGCCGTAGTCCCTGCGCCGATCTTCCATCGTCATGTGCGGCCCTTCGAACACACGCGCAACATGCATCATGTCGAGACCGCGTTCGGACAAGGTAAGCAGGCGCTTGGCTTCGTCGAACTCTATGTCCATTTAATGTTACTACAGAAAATTGTCAAGGCGGGAGGGGTCGTCCGTGAAATCACGCATCCTACGGGGGACATTGGTAGGCGAGTTTCCCGCCCACCGCTCACGCGGCCTCGAACGTGATCTTCCGGCGCAGGAATTGCGTTGCCTTGTTGGACACGGACGCCGGATCGCCGGTGGTCAGGAATTTCGACTGCGTGCCGGTGCCATGAAACTCCGGGCGGCGGGTCAGGTAGTCGGCGAGGCTTTCGGCCACAAGATTGGCTTGCGAATAGACCTTGACCCCCTGCCCCAGTGCCTCGGCGAAGATCTTTTCCATCAGGGGGTAATGCGTGCAGCCGAGGATCGCGGCCTCGGGCCTGGGCATCCGGCGTTTCAGCGCCTCGACATGGGAGCGGACGAGAGCTTCGGCGAGGATTTCGTCGCCCTGTTCGATGGCATCGACCACGCCGCCGCAGGGCTGCGCCTCGACGTCGACGCCGATGGCGCGGAAGGCCAGTTCGCGCTGGAAGGCGCGGGAGGCGACGGTGGCGGGGGTGGCGAAGAGGGCGACGTGCTTCACGGCCACTTCGCGGGGCGGCGAGTTGTCGCCCCACTGCCGTTCGGTCAGCGCCTCGATCAGCGGCACGAAGACGCCGAGGACGCGCTTGTCGGCCGGCACCCAGGTCTCCTGCATCCGCTTCAGCGCGGCGGCGGAGGCGGTGTTGCAGGCGAGGATGACCAGATCGCAGCCCTCGGCCCAGAGGCGTTCGGTGGCCGCGCAGGTCAGCGCGAAGATGTCGTCGGGGTCGCGGACGCCGTAGGGGGCATGGGCGTTGTCGCCGAAATAGACGAAGGGGATGTCGGGCAGGCGCCGCGCGACGGCATCCAGAACCGTCAAACCGCCCAGACCCGAATCGAAGATTCCGACCGCCATCTCCTGCCCTTTCGCCTGCGCGCGGGTCATCCTGCCCGCTTTCCGGTCGCATCATAGGCAGAGCGGCCCGGTTTCGGAAGACCTGCGACATCGGGGCGGGCTTTTTCGCCCTGTCACGGCATTTACATCAGAACAGGTTTTCACCAGAAGCATGGCTCGTGGTAATGTGCTTCGGGTTTGAAAGAGGGTGACGGGATGGATTGGGACAAGCTGAGGATCTTTCACGCCGTGGCGGAGAAGGGCAGCCTGACCCATGCGGGTGACGTGCTGCACCTGTCGCAATCGGCGGTCAGCCGGCAGATCCGGGCGCTGGAGGAAAGCCTGGCGGTGACGCTCTTCCACCGCCATGCGCGGGGGCTGATCCTGACCGAACAGGGCGAGCTGCTGTTCGACGCGACGCAGCAGATGGTGCGGCGGCTGGATGCGACGGCGGCGCGGATCAGGGACAGCGAGGACGAGGTCTTCGGCGAACTTCGCGTGACGACGACGATGGGCTTCGGGACGCTGTGGCTGGCCCCGCGGCTGGCACGGCTTTATGAGAAATACCCGGCGCTGAAGATCGACCTGATGCTGGAGGAGCGGGTTCTGGACCTGCCGATGCGCGAGGCGGACGTGGCGATAAGGATGAAGGAGCCGTCGCAGGCCGACCTGATCCGCAAGCGGCTGATGCAGATCCGGATGCAGCTTTTCGCGACGCCGGAATATCTGGCGGCGCATGGCACGCCCGAGACGATGGATGATTTCAGCAGTCACCGGCTGATCGCGCAGCACGCGGGGACGCCGCAGGTGGCGGCGGGGGCCTCGCTGGTGGCGGAGCTGATGACGCATGACATCCCGTCGACGCTGACGGTGAACAACTATTTCGGCGTGTTGCAGGCGGTGTTGAACCACCTGGGGATCGGGGTGCTGCCCGACTATCTGACCGACGATTTCCCCAATCTGGTCCGTGTCTTGCCGGATGTGCAAAGCGGCGAGGTGCCGGTGTTCCTGGCCTATCCCGAGGAGTTGCGACATTCCAAGCGCGTGGCGGCGTTCCGGGATTTCGTGACCGAAGAGATCATGGCCTTCCGGCGGCGGCAGACCGAGGAAGCGGCGGCCTGAAATGCTGCCATGCAGCATCTGCATAACGGCAATGCCCAAACGTCGGGCATTCCAGACTTGTTTGCGCAAGCATGGGGCACTATTTGAAGCCTCGAAGCGGCGATGAGCGTGCTCTCGCCCCTTCGTACCTCCCTGTTGGACTTGGCCGAGCGGAAGCTCGGCCTTTTTTTTGCTCAACTCAGATGCCGGTTGCGGCGACGGGTCAGGAAGGCCGCGTCAGCGGGAGACGGTGCAAGCTCGATGGCCCTGTCATAGGCGGCCAGCGCGGCGGCGATCTGGCCATCGCGGACCAGAAGCTCGGCCCGGGCGGCGTGGAAGGGCTGGTAGTCAGCGAGCGCATCGGACAGGGCGCCCAGCCTTTCAAGAGCTTCGGACAGGGCGCCGGTTTCGGCCAGCGCGACGGCGTGGTTCAGGCGGACGACCGGAGTTGGTTCGTGGCAAAGAAGCCCGGCGTAAAGTGCAGCGATCTGGGGCCAGTCCGGTGGGTCCCGGCTGTGAAGCACGGCTATGGCCGCCTTGATCTGGAACGGGCCGGGGCTTCTGCGCCCAACCGCTTGATCCAGAAGCTCCTGTCCCTCGTCCAGCATGGGCCGGTTCCACAGCGTGCGGTTCTGGTCGGCCAGCGCCACGCTGACCCCCTCCACCACCCGCGCGGCACGGCGTGAGTGGGTCACGAGAAGCAACGCAAGCGCGCCTTCGACCTCGGCCGTCGCGGGCTGCAACCGGTTCAGGAGGCGCGCCAGGAAGATCGCCTCATCGCAGAGATCGCGGTCGTGTCCGGGACCAGCGGTGTAGCCGGCGTTGAAGATCAGGTAGACGACCGTCAGGACGGAGTTCAACCTTTCGGGCAAATCCTCGGGTTCGGGCAGCTTGAACGGGATTCCCGCCGTCGCGATCTTGGCCCTGGCGCGGGACAGGCGCTGGCCCATCGCAATTTCGCTGTCGAGAAAGGCGCTGGCAATCTGGCCGGTGGTCAGCCCGCCCAAGGTGCGCAAGGTGAGGGCCACGCGGGTCTTGGGCGCCAGCGCCGGGTGGCAACAGGTGAAGATCAGGCGCAGCCGGTGGTCAGGGATCATCTCTGCCTCCTCCTCGACGGGGTCGGCTGCAAGAACGGCAAGGGCCGCAGCCCCTGCCCCGTCACGCTTTCCGCGTCGCAGCCGGTCGACGGCCTTGCGCCCGGCGACGGCCAGAAGCCATGCCTGCGGCCTGTCCGGAACTCTGCTGTGACCCCAATGCTGCGCTGCAGCTGCGAGAGCCTCCTGCAAGGCATCCTCGGCCAGCTGGAAGTCACGAAAGCGGGCGATGAGGGCGGCAAGGCACCGCCCCCAATCCTCGCGCATCACCCTGTCAAGCGCGACGCTGGCACGGGCGACTCGGTTCACCCGAAGACCACGATGGGGCGCACTTCGATGGTGCCGTACTTCGCCCCCGGAATCTGCGCCGCCCATTTCAGCGCCTCGTCGAGATCGGCGCAGTCGAGCAGATAATAGCCACCCAGATGTTCCTTGGTGTCGGCGAAGGGGCCGTCGATGGTCTCCACCTTGCCGTCGCGGACCCGGACCGAGGTCGCGGTCGTGACGGGCTGCAGCGCGTCGCCCGCCTTCATCACCCCGGCATCTTTCACCCGGCGGGTATAGGCGAAATAGTCGTCATTCATCGCCTTGCCCATCGGCGGGGTCAGGGCGGGGTCGGTATAGATCAGGGCCATGTATTGCATCGCGGTCTCCTTTGCTGGCCGGTTTCGGATCGAGAGTATGCCAAGGACGCGCAAGCAGGGGCGATTTCGACATCGCGACACCCGCGGCTCTAAAATTTTTCGTCGAAAAATTTTAGAGCGCTTCAGGTTGCGGTGGTTTGCCCTTCGCTGACCTTTCCCTTATGAGGCGCCCAAGCCGCCAGAGGGGATGCCATGCAAGAGCCCGCCATCACGCCTGACCTCGTCGCCAGCCACGGGATCAAGCCCGATGAATGGAAGCGGCTTCTGGGCATTCTGGGGCGGCAGCCTTCGTTCACCGAACTTGGCATCTTCTCGGCGATGTGGAACGAGCACTGTTCCTACAAGTCGTCGAAGATCCATCTGAAGAAGCTCCCGACCACGGGACCGCAGGTGATCTGCGGGCCGGGCGAGAATGCGGGGGTCGTCGATATCGGCGACGGGCAGGCGGTGATCTTCAAGATGGAGAGCCACAACCATCCGAGCTACATCGAGCCGCATCAGGGCGCGGCGACGGGCGTGGGCGGCATCCTGCGCGACGTGTTCACCATGGGCGCGCGGCCGATTGCGGCGATGAATGCGCTGTCGTTCGGCCTGCCCTCGCATCCCAAGACCGCGCATCTTGTGAAGGGCGTGGTCGAGGGCGTGGGATCCTATGGCAATGCCTTCGGGGTGCCGACGGTGGGCGGTGAGGTGCGGTTCCATCGCAGCTACAACGGCAACTGTCTGGTGAACGCCTTTGCCGCCGGTCTGGCCGATACCGACAAGATCTTCTATTCGGCGGCAAGTGGCGTGGGGATGCCGGTGGTCTACCTCGGCGCCAAGACGGGTCGCGATGGCGTCGGCGGGGCCACGATGGCCAGCGCCGAGTTCGACGATACCATCGAGGAAAAGCGCCCGACGGTGCAGGTGGGCGACCCCTTCACCGAGAAGCGGTTGCTTGAAGCCTGTCTGGAGCTGATGGCGTCTGGCGCGGTGATTTCCATTCAGGATATGGGCGCGGCGGGGCTGACCTGTTCGGCGGTCGAGATGGGCGACAAGGGCGGGCTTGGCATCAAGCTGCAACTCGATGACGTGCCGCAGCGCGAAACCCTGATGACCGCCTATGAGATGATGCTGTCCGAGTCTCAGGAACGGATGCTGATGGTGCTGAAGCCCGAGATGGAGGCGGAAGCGCGGGCGATCTTCGTCAAATGGGACCTCGACTTCGCCATCGTCGGCGAGACGATCCCGGAAGATCGCTTCCTGATCCTGCACGGGAATGAGGTGAAAGCGGACATTCCGCTGTCGAAGCTGTCGTCCAGCGCGCCGGAGTACGACCGGCCCTGGGTCCCCTCCCCCGCCCCGGCACCCTTGCCGCACCTGCCTGCGATCACCCCGATTGCGGCGCTGAAGGCGCTGATCGGATCGCCCAGCCATGCCCACAAGGGCTGGGTCTATGAGCAATACGACAGCCAGGTCGGCGCGGATACGGTGCTGCCCCCTGGCGCAGGGGCGGGCGTGGTGCGGGTGCATGGGACGGGCAAGCTCTTGGCCTTCACCTCGAACGTGACACCGCGCTATGTGAAGGCGAACCCGTTCGAGGGCGGCAAGCAGGCGGTGGCCGAGGCTTATCGCAACCTCGTGGCGGTGGGCGCGCGGCCCTTGGCGACGACCGACAACCTCAACTTCGGCAACCCGGAAAAGCCCGAGATCATGGGGCAGTTCGTTGGCGCGCTGGAGGGGATCGGGGCGGCGGTGAAGGCCTTGGACATGCCGATCGTGTCGGGGAACGTCTCGCTTTACAACGAGACTGATGGGTCCGGCATCCTGCCGACTCCGACCATCGGCGCGGTGGGGATCATGCAGGCGGGTGATCTGATCGCGGGCCAGCCGCAGGACGGCGACATCGCGGTGGTGATCGGCGAGACGCGGGGGCATCTGGGGCAGTCGGCGCTGCTGGCCGAAGCCTTCGGAATCGAGGCGGGCGAGCCGCCGCCGGTGGACCTGACGCTGGAGGCGAATGCGGCCAAGGCGTTGCTGGCCAACCGCAAGCGCGTCCGCGCCGCGCGGGACCTGGGCGACGGCGGGCTGGCGCTGGCGGCGTTCCGCATGGCGGAGGGCGCGGGAATCGGGCTGGTGCTGAAGACCGGCGAGATCGGGCAGCTCTTCGGCGAAGATCAGGCGCGCTATCTGGTGGCGATCCGGGCCGAGGATCTGGCTGCCTTCATGGCGGCGGCGGGCGGGGTCAAGGTGGCTCAGGTGGGCAAGTTCGGCGGCGAGAAGGTGACGTTCGGGATGGAGAGCGCGCCGATGGCGGAGCTGTCGGGGCTTTACCGTTCGGCCTTCGCGGCGGCGGTCGGGGTCTGATGCTGCGCCCGGCGACTTCGGCGGATTTCGGGTTTATCCGGGGCCTTGCCGGCCAGCCGGAGAATGCGCCCTTCATCACCGATGAGGGTGAGGCGGCGCTGGCGGGCTATCTCGCCGATCCGGCGGCGCGGCTGCTGATCTGGGAGGTGTCGGGCGTGCCTGCGGGCTTCGCGCTCTGGTGCGGGGTGGGTGATCCCTCGGGCGCGGTGGAGCTGCGGCGGCTGGCGCTGGTGGCGACGGGTGGCGGCCAGGGGCAGGTCTTCCTGCGGGCACTGCTGGGCCATGGCTTCGGCACGCTCAAGGCAGCGCGGGTCTGGCTGGATGCCTCGTCGGAGAACCCCCGGGCGATCAAGACCTATGAGCGCGCGGGCTTCACGCTGGAGGGGCGGCTCCGGCGGCACTGGTATCGCCCGGCGCTGGGGCGGGTGGTGGATGTGATGCTTTACGGCATCCTGCGGGAAGAATGGGAATCCCTTGAACCCCTTCCGGACCGGGCCTAGGTTTGTCCTGAACAAGGAGACCTCCATGCCCATCGAAGCCCGCGACATCGAAGCCCTGCTCCGGGAGGCCTTCCCGAAGGCGAAGATCAGCGTGCAGGGCGACGACGGCGCGCATTTCGCGGCGGAGGTGATCGACGAAAGCTTCCGGGGCCTGAACCGGGTGCAGCAGCAGCGGGCGGTCTATGCGGCGCTGAAGGGCAAGATGGACGGCGCGCAGGGCGAATTGCACGCGCTGGCGCTGACGACCAAGGCGCCGGAGTGAGCATCTTTGCGTCACTCACCTTCTGGGTGACGTTTGGCATCGCTCTGGCGGTCCTCCTGCCTGTCCTCGTCCTGCACGAGCGCTCGAAACGCAACCGACCCAGGCAACGACTGGGTGTGCAGCCAAACGAGCAGGCGCGGCTGATCGTCACCGACATCGGTCGCGACGGGCCGTTCAACAAGGTGACGCATGCCTATCATGTGACCACCGACCCGCAGGAATTTGCAGATATCTTCGTCCCCTCCGGCAAGAAGGAGTGAGCCATGTCCGAGGCGCAGGCAAAACAGGAACGGATGGGGGCCACGGTCATGTCCGGCGCCTCGGTCTTCATCGCGGCGATGGAATATCTGGGGCGGCCCGGACCTGGCGAGATCGTCGAGGCGGAGCCGGACTGGTATGTCACCTTCAACCTGGTCCTGCATGGCGCGATCCTTGTGCTCCTGCTTTTCGCGCTGCTGCGTCTGCCCCGGATGACAGCCGACCGGCCCGGCCTGCGGCTGCCCTTCACGGTGATGATCCTTGTCGGGACCGTCGCGGCTGCCTATGTCGTGGGACGGGACCTGGGGCTGGTCTGAGAACGCGGGAGAACCGGAATGGCAACGGGTGCGGGACTGGGCGGATTGGTGTCGGCGATCCTGCCGCTGGTGGGGATCGTCACCATCCTCAAGGGCCGCAGCCGCCGCAAGCGCGGCCTGCCCGAGTCGGTGGATCACGAGTTCGAGAAGCGCCGCGCCGCAACCCGGGAATCCGAGGCGCGCATGGCGGCCTATCTGGCGCAGCGCAGCGCGGCCAGCTATCACGTCAGCGAAGACGACGAACAGGAGATCAGGCGATGAGCGCCGAGGACCAAATCCGCGAGACGATCACGAAGAACGATGTGGTGCTGTTCATGAAGGGCACCAAGATGATGCCGCAATGCGGGTTCTCGTCCCGCGTGGCGGGGGTCCTGAATTTCATGGGGGTCGAGTTCCAGGACGTGAACGTGCTGGCCGATGCCGAGATTCGCCAGGGGATCAAGGATTTCAGCGACTGGCCGACGATCCCGCAGCTTTACGTGAAGGGCGAATTCGTCGGCGGTTGCGACATCGTCACCGAGATGACGCTGTCGGGCGAGCTGGACCAGCTGCTTGAAGCGAAGGGCGTGGCCTTCGACAAGGAAGCGGCGGACAAGATTCGTGAAGCCAACGCCTGATTTGAAGCGGCGGGATGGTGGGTTTCACCCACGCTACGGGGCGATGGCGCAGGTGAGAAGTGGCGTCTCGCCCTCGGGCGTTTTCCAGGAAAGCGTCGCCTCGTCGCCTTTCGTCCACCAGACATAGTTCGACCCGTCCGAAGGCCAGCCGTAGCGGGCACCGGAGGCGGCGGGTTCATTGATCAGCGTGATCTGCTGGCCGTCGACATGGATCACCACAAGGCCCTGGTCTGCGCCGTTGATGTAGGTGGCGGGCACCTCGACGCCACGGTCGCAGAGATAACGGTCGGCGGTGAATTCCTGCGCCGCCGCGGCAGAGGGCAAAAGCGCGAGAAGCAGAGCCGCCCTCATGCGCGCAGTTGTTCTTCGACGCGGGCGGCCATCGCTTCAGCCCGGGCGGCGATTTCGGCCAGCGTCTCGTTCACCTGCGGCGGGATCACGGCCACGTCGCGGGTTGCCACCGGACGGGCTTCGAGTTCCGCCATGCGGGCGCGCAGGGTGCGAAGCTCGTCTTCCACCGCCGCCGTCTTGTCGGCCAGCATCAGCCCCGCCATCAGAAGCATCTTCGCCTCGGGCAGACGGCCCAGCTGGGCGATGATCGGCGCGGCTTCGGCGTCCAGCATCCCCGCAGCGGAGCGCAGGAAATGCTCTTCACCGGGCTGGCAGGAGACCTGGAACGGACGACCGCCGATTGTGACTTCGAGTTCAGGCATTGCCGGCCTCCGTGAGGTGGGGTTCCAAAGCGGCGAGGATCTCGTCCATCTCGGCCATCTCGCTGAGCCTTGTGGCGCGCAGGGCCTCAAGCTCGGCGGCCATCGCCTTGTTGATCAGGCCGGGTTCGGTCGCGCCCGCGGCGGCTGCCGTGCGCAAGGCCTCCAGCTGTTCACGCAGGGAGGCGTTCACCCGGCGCATCCGTTGCAGTTCCAGCCCCTGCACGTCCAGCTCCTGCGTCAGGCGGTCAACCTTTTCCTGCAGGTCGCCCTTCGCCTCGCGGTCCTTGGCGGCGCGGAGCCGGGCCTGAAGCTGGGCGGTGAGCGACTTCTCTTCCTCGAGCTGGGCACGCAGCGCCGAATCCGAGGGCGCGGCGGCAGGTGCGGCACTGGCAGCGGCCTGCCGGGGCTGCGCGGCCAGCCGGTCGACCCCCTTGCCGATCCGTTCCAGCGCGGTGGTGATCCGCTTCTCCAGCTCGGTTATGTCCTGCATCCCTTACCCCTTGCACCCCGGACGCTGTCCCTGCGCCCGTCATTGGCGGAAGCATGGGCGAATCGCCCTGCCCCCGGTCGCAGTCGATCTTAGCGCGAAACCCCGCAAAGGCGACCGGCCTTTCTTCCCAAGGCCTTGGGCAGCAAGCTTGATCTTGCCGGTCGCGGTGGGTAGGAGGCTGGCAACCCTGTTGCCACGCCCAGCCAAAGGAACCCAGCCTTGGACATCCAGACCCTTCGCCAGCAGAACCCCGACCACTGGATGCGCGCCACCGCGATCCGCGCCCTGGCGCTGGATGCGGTCGCCGCCGCGAATTCGGGCCATTCGGGGATGCCGATGGGCATGGCCGATGTGGCGACGGTGCTGTTCGAGAAGCATCTGAAGTTCGACCCGAAAGCGCCGCGCTGGCCGGACCGCGACCGTTTCATCCTGTCTGCGGGCCACGGGTCGATGCTGATCTATGCGCTTTTGTACCTGACCGGGTATGAGGACATGACGCTGGACCAGATCAAGGCCTTCCGGCAATGGGGCTCGATCACGGCAGGACACCCGGAATACGGCCATGTCGCGGGAGTGGAGACGACGACCGGGCCGCTGGGCCAGGGGATTTCCAACTCTGTCGGCTTCGCGATCGCCGAGGAAAACCTGCGCGCGCGCTGGGGGGCGAAGGTGCAGGACCATCATACCTGGGTCATCGCGGGTGACGGCTGCCTGATGGAGGGCGTCAGCCAGGAGGCGATCGGTCTGGCGGGCAAGCAGCAGTTGTCGCGGCTGATCGTGCTGTGGGACAACAACGGGATCACCATCGACGGCAAGGTCAGCCTGTCGGACGTGACCGACCAGAAGGCGCGCTTCGCGGCCTCCGGTTGGGATGTGTTCGAGTGCGACGGGCATGATCCGGCGGATATCGACCGGGCGCTGACGGCGGCGAAGGCCTCGCCCCGCCCGGCGCTGGTCGCCTGCAAGACGCATATCGCCATCGGCCATGCGGCGCAGGACACCTCGAAGGGCCATGGTGCCCTGACCGACAAGGCGCAGTTGCAGGCGGCGAAGGATGCCTATGGCTGGAAGGGCGGGCCGTTCGAGGTGCCCGCGGAGATCAAGACCTGGTGGGAGGGGCTGGGCCTGCGCGGGGCGAAGGCCCGGGCGGAGTGGGAGGCGCGGCTTGCGGCGCTTTCGTCCGCCAAGCAGGCCGAGTTCGCCCGCATCTTCGCGCTGGAAGCTCCGGCGAAGCTGGGCGCGGCGATCCGGGCGGTGAAGAAGCAGGCGGTCGCCGACCTGCCTAAGCTTGCCACCCGCGCGGCATCAGAGAAGGTGCTGGCGGCGGTGAACCCGGTGATGCCGGAGACCATCGGGGGATCGGCCGACCTGACGGGATCGAACAACACCAAGACGGCGGACCTGGGGGTGTTCACCCCCGAGGATCGCAAGGGCCGCTATGTCTATTACGGCATCCGCGAGCATGGCATGGCGGCGGCGATGAACGGCATGGTGCTGCATGGCGGGGTGCGGCCCTATGGCGGGACCTTCATGTGCTTCACCGACTATGCCCGGCCCTCGATGCGGCTGTCGGCGCTGATGGGGGTCCCGGTGGTCTATGTGATGACGCATGACAGCATCGGCCTGGGCGAGGATGGCCCGACGCACCAGCCGGTGGAGCATCTGGCGATCAGCCGCGCCACGCCGAACACGCTGGTGATCCGCCCGGCCGACCTGGTGGAAACCGCCGAGGCCTGGGAGATTGCGCTGACCCAGAAGACCCGGCCCACGGTGCTGGCTTTGTCGCGGCAGAACCTTCCGGCGGTGCGCAAGGCGCATAGCAGCGCCAACATGGTGGCGAAGGGCGGCTATGTGCTGGCGGAAGCCACAGGGCGGCGGCAGGTGATCCTGATGGCGACGGGTTCCGAAGTGGAGATCGCGCTGAAGGCCCGCGACGCGCTGGAGGCGGAGGGGATCGGCACCCGTGTCGTCTCGATGCCGTCGATGGAACTGTTCGCGGCGCAGGACGAGGCCTGGCGCAAGCGCGTTCTGCCCGCCGGTCCGGTGCGCGTGGCGGTCGAGGCGGGCGTGCGGCAGGGCTGGGACCGCTGGCTTCTGGGCGAGCGGGGCCGCGAGGCGAAGGCGGGGTTCGTGGGGATATCGAGCTTCGGCGCCTCGGCCCCGATGGAGCGGCTTTATGCCGAGTTCGGGATCACGGCGGAGGCGACCGTGGCGAAGGTGAAGGCGCTGCTCTGAGTCCATTGCGGGCGAATGACGCGCCCGATGGCGAAAACGGAAGGCCGCCTGTCGTAGGCGGCCTTTTCGATTGCAGGCGGGCGCGGCAGTCTTCGCCGCGACGGGAGGTGAGCAATGGTGGGATGGCGCGGGTTCGCCCCGGCGATGGGCGGGCCGAAGCTGGTCGACCTGGTGCGCGCCGGCTTCGGCGCGGGGCTGGGGCTGCTTCTGGCGGGACTTGCGCTGTGGAGCCTCGGGATCGGCGGGCTGATCGCGCCTCTCGGGGCCTCGGCGGTACTGGTCTTCGCGCTGCCGAACAGCCCGCTCGCACAGCCCTGGTCGGTGGTGATGGGCAACACGCTCTCGGCGCTGGTGGCCCTTGCCGTGATCACCGCGCTGCCGCATCTCGGCTGGGCGGTGCCGCTGGCGGTGCCGCTGGCGATCGTGACCATGCTTGGCACCCGCGCCCTGCACCCGCCGGGGGGCGCGGTGGCGCTGCTGGTGGCACTTGGGGAAAAGGCCGAGTGGGTGCACATCCTGGCGCCGATCCTGGCCGGGTCCTGCCTCCTGGTCGCGATCGGCATCCCGTGGAACCGCGCTGTGGGCCGGGTCTACCCGTTCCGCCAACCCGCCCAGCCGGGGCCGCATGGCACCATCGACCCCAAGCCGGAGGAACGCATCGGCCTCGACCCCGCCGAACTGGCGACGATCCTGGAGGATTTCCGGCAATCCTCGAACGTCGGGGTCGCCGACCTGGCCCGGCTGGTGGGCGCGGCGGAACAGGCCGCCGCCGCCCGGCGGATGGAGGGGTTCACCGCCGCCGACATCATGTCGCGCGATCTGGTGACGGTGGGGCCGGAGGCGCCCCTGAGCCAGGTTGCCGATATCTTCCGCAACCGCGGCTTCACTTCGCTGCCCGTGGTGGGCGAGGAGGAGCGGCTTCTCGGCCTGATCTTCCAGATCGACCTGATCCGCCGTGCGCGCGAGGATGCCTTCCGCCAGCATCACAGCCTGATCCGCGCCTTCGCGCATCTGATCGACAGCCACCGCAAACGGCCCCCGAAGGCCGCCGAGATCATGGAGACCGACACCCCCCGCATCGCGCCGGACACGCCCGTCGGCGCGATCATGCCGCTGCTGGCCGATGGCGGGGCCGAGGCGGTGGCGGTGGTCGAAGGCCCGCGCGTGGTAGGGATCGTGACACGGACCGACCTCGTCTCGGCGCTGGCGCAGCGGCTGGCGCTGGTGCAGATCGATCAGTCGTGATCGCACAAGTCCAAAAATTTTCTAGAAAATTTTTGGACTTGTTATTGGCCGGCTCGTCTCTATCCAGGGGCTAGCGCGGCGGCGCGCTGTCCTCGTATTCGTCGCCCGGCGGCATCTCGCCCTCGACCTCGTCGTCAATATCCTCGGCATCCGGAACGCCGTCGTCGTTCAGGTCGTCGTTCGGCGGGTCGTCTTCGGCGTTGAGCGAACTGGAGGTGACATCGGCGTCGGCCAGACTGACCTCGGGCAGGTCTTCGTCCGGTTCCTCCTCAGAGGGCAAAACGCCGCCGTCCTCCGAAGCATCGCCGTCCGACAGCCGCGGGCCATCGTCGTCGGCCTGCGGATAGGTCTGCTCCTCGCCCTGGTCGGTCAGCGTCGGAAATTCGCCCAGGTTGCCCTGGATCGACGCTTCCTCGACCACCGGCTCGGCTGCCTCTTCCGGGTCGAGCGTCGGGGGCGGCACTTCCTCGATGGCAATCAGCTCGCGGGCTTCGGCGAAATAGGCCTTCGAGCCGCCGTCCGGTCGCCCGGCCTCGCGCCAGAGCTGGTCGGCGCGGGCCCGCACGCGTTCTTCCCAGGCTGCGAAATCGCTGCGGTCCATGGGCCACCTCCTGTTCCGGCGGATCAACGCCGGACGGGCAGCCGGGGTTCCGTCAGTGTGCAGCAGCCTTCTTGCCGGTGACAGTGGCCCAGAGCGGGCCGATCACCCGGGTCGCGACCGGGATCAGGATCACCCCCAGGACAAGCCCGAAGACCCCGTCCAGCGCCGCCGTCACCAGCCATTCGACAAAGCCCTGGGCGGCGGGCACGGCATGGGCGGCAGCCTCGGCGATGCGGTGGATCGTCTGGTAGGGCCAGGCCCAGAGATGCGTGACCTCAAGCCCGTGAATGACGATATTGCCGCCGACCCAGAGCATCGCCGCCGTGCCCACGGTGGACAGGAACGCCATCAGCTTCGGCATCGCGAGCACCAGCCCCCGGCCAAGCGCCCTACCCCCGCTGGTCCGGCCCGTGGCGGCCAGGTGCAGGCCCAGGTCGTCCATCTTCACGATCAGCGCCACTGCGCCATAGACCGCGACGGTGATCAGCGTGCCGACCACCGCCAGCGTCACCGCCTGCAGCCAGAAGCTGGGGCTTTCGATGGTGGCGAGCGCGATGGTCATGATCTCGGCCGACAGGATGAAATCGGTCTTGATCGCGCCTGCCACCTTTTCCTCTTCCAGATGACTCGGGTCCTTGGTGTCGAAATCCTCGCTGACCTCGTGGTCGGCATGGGGGGCAAAGGCATGGACCAGCTTTTCCGCCCCCTCGAAACACAGGTAGGCCCCGCCCAGCATCAGGAGCGGGGTGATCGCCCAGGGCGCGAAATAGTCCAGCGCCAGAAGGCCAGGCAAGAGGATGATCAGCTTGTTCTTCAGCGAGCCGAGCGAGATGCGCCAGATGATCGGCAGTTCCCGGTCAGCCGAGAAGCCATGGACGTATTTCGGCGTCACGGCGGCATCGTCGATCACCACGCCCGCGGCCTTGGTCCCCGCCTTGGCCGCCGCCGCCGCCACATCGTCGATGGACGCCGCCGCCACCTTGGCGATGGCCGCCACGTCGTCTAGAAGTGCGAGAAGTCCGCTCATGCCCTGCCCCATCCTACCTGCAACCGTGGATGTAGCGGGAAACGCGGGATTCGGCAAAGCGATGCAGTGGCAGCAGGCTGGGTTAGCGCAAACAGGCGAAGATTGCGCTAACATCCTGAAAAGGCGTCGCTTTCCGCCTTGCATACTGTCATGGACCGGCTAAGGCCTTGGACAAGCATCAGCAAAGGGACGTGTTCATGACCGTGACTGTCGGCATCAACGGCTTCGGCCGCATCGGGCGTTGCACGCTGGCCCATATCGCGGAATCGAACCGCAACGACGTGCAGGTGGTGGCGATCAATGCCACCGGCCCGGTCGAGACGAACGCCCACCTCCTGCGCTACGACAGCGTGCATGGCCGCTTTCCCGGCGTGGTGAAGGTGACGGAAGACGGGATGGATCTGGGCCGCGGGCCGATCCGGATGATGTCGACCTATAACCCGGAAGAGCTGGACTGGCAGGGCGTGGATGTGGTGCTGGAATGCACCGGCAAGTTCAACGACCGCGACAAGGCTGCGGTGCATCTGGGGCGCGGAGCGAAGCGGGTGCTGGTCTCGGCCCCGGCGAAACGCGCGGACCTGACCGTGGTCTACGGGGTGAACCACCGCAGCTTGCTGCCGGAGCACAAGGTGGTCTCGAACGCCTCCTGCACGACGAACTGCCTCGCGCCACTGGCCAAGGTGCTGAACGACAGCATCGGGATCGAGAGCGGGATCATGACCACGATCCACAGCTACACCGGCGACCAGCCGACGCTGGACCGGCGGCACAAGGACCTCTACCGCGCGCGGTCGGCGGCGATGGCGATGATCCCGACCTCGACCGGCGCGGGCAAGGCCATCGGCGAGGTGCTGCCGGAACTGGCGGGGCGGCTGGAAGGCAGCGCGATCCGGGTGCCGACGCCCAATGTCAGCGCGGTGGACCTGACCTTCATCGCCGAGAAGTCGGTGACGGTGCCCGATGTGAACGAAATCGTAAGGGAAGCCTGTGCAGGCTACATGGGCATGGTCATGGCCTATGATCCCGAGCCGAAGGTGTCCATCGACTTCAACCACACGCCGCAATCGTCGATCTTCGCGCCCGACCAGACCAAGGTCGCGGGCCGTTCCGTTCGGGTGCTGGCGTGGTATGACAACGAATGGGGCTTCTCCTGCCGGATGGCCGATGTGGCCGGCGTCATGGGGCGCCTCGCGCAGTAATCCGGGCCAGGGCGGCCCCTGGGAGGGCCGTCTTGACCAATCGCATCGCATTCTGGATCGGACTGGTCCTTGTGGCCGCGATCATCGCCGACCTCGCCCTGAACGGCGGGGCGGCGTTGATCTTTCTGGTGCGCAAGTTTCTCGACCTGATCGAATGGGTGGCTTTCTGGCGCTGACCGCGTCAAACTGCGGTTGCATTTCCCGGCGATATGTCATTGTTAGCGCTATCGGTATACGGGTCCCAGCTTCGGAGGAAGAGTCATGGCCGTGAAGGTTGCCATCAACGGGTTCGGACGGATCGGGCGCAACATCCTGCGCGCCATCATCGAGTCCGGTCGTACCGACATCGAGGTCGTCGCGATCAACGATCTCGGCCCGGTCGAGACCAATGCGCATCTGCTGCGCTACGATTCGGTGCATGGCAAGTTCCCGGCGACGGTGACGACGGGGGCTGACACCATCGATGTGGGCCGCGGGCCGATGCGGGTGACGGCGCTGAAGAACCCGGCCGACCTGCCCTGGGGCGACGTGGACATCGTCATGGAATGCACCGGCATCTTCACCTCGAAGGAAAAATGCCTGCCGCATCTGGAGAACGGGTCCAAGCGTGTGCTGATCAGCGCTCCCGGCGAGGGCGCCGACAAGACCATCGTCTATGGAGTGAACGACAAGACGCTGACGAAGGACGACATCGTCGTCTCGAACGCCTCCTGCACCACCAACTGCCTGTCGCCCGTGGCCTTTGTGCTGAACAACGCCATCGGGATCGAGAAGGGCATGATGACCACGATCCACAGCTATACCGGCGACCAGCCGACGCTGGACACGATGCACAAGGATCTCTACCGCGCCCGCGCTGCGGCGCTGTCGATGATCCCGACCTCGACCGGCGCGGCCAAGGCGGTGGGTCTGGTCCTGCCCGAGTTGAAGGGCAAGCTTGACGGCTTCGCGATGCGCGTGCCGACGCCGAATGTCAGCGTGGTGGACCTGAAGTTCATCGCCAGGCGCGCAACCTCGGTCGAGGAGGTGAATGCCGCGATCAAGGCGGCGGCGGACGGGCCACTGAAAGGCATTCTCGGCTATACCAACGAGAAGCTGGTCAGCTCGGACTTCAACCACGACCCGCATTCCAGCGTGTTCCACATGGACCAGACCAAGGTGATGGATGGAACCTTCGTGTCGATCCTGAGTTGGTATGACAACGAATGGGGCTTCTCGAACCGCATGGCTGATACAGCCGTCGCGATGGGCAAGCTGATCTGAACCTGTTGAAAGTTCATAAGAAAGGCGCCTACGGGCGCCTTTTTCATGCCCGAAAGCTATGCAGTGAATGCAATGCCGCACCGCAGCAATGGGCGTTGTTGTCGCTAACGGTCGATCCTATTCTTCATCTTGCGAGAAGGAAAAGCAGACCACTCGCCGATGAAGAAGGATGATGAAAATGATCAATGTGTATGAAATGCTGAAGACCGCTGCGGCGAACTATGTGCTGTATCGCCAGACCCGCAACGAGATTGCCAACCTGCCCGCCGACATCGCGCTGGACCTCGGGATCTACCCGGGCGACGCCGAGCGCCTTGCTCGCGAATCCGTCTACGGCAAGGCGGCCTGAGCGCGACACCAGCGCCGGTTGATGCGGGGGCCTTCGGGCCCCTTTTGCATGTCAGGCGTATTTGTCGGCCAGCGCGCCCACGACCGGGGCCGGGACGAATTTCGACACGTCGCCCCCCAACCGCGCGATTTCCTTCACCAGCTTCGAGGCGATCGCCTGCCGCCGGGCATCGGCCATCATGAACACCGTCTCGATGCTGGAGTCCAGCGCCCGGTTCATGCCAACCATCTGGAATTCATACTCGAAATCCGCCACCGCCCGCAGGCCGCGGATGATGATCCCGGCGCCCACGTCGCGCGCGCAGTCGATCAGCAGGTTCTCGAACGGGTGGACGATGATTTCTCCCCCGGTCTTGGCGGTAATGGCCGCGCATTCCGCCTCGACCATCGCCACTCGCTCTTCCAGGGTGAAGAGCGGCCCCTTGTCGCGATTGATCGCCACCCCGATCACCAGCCGGTCGACCAGGGCCATCGCGCGCTGGATGATGTCGGTATGGCCCAGAGTGATCGGGTCAAAGGTTCCCGGATAAAGCCCGATGCGCATGGATCACCCCTCGACGCCTGCTGACCCGCGCACGCAACAATATTGCGCGCGCCGGTGCAAGCGCATTTCCGACGTCAGAAGCCCTTGATCATGCCTTCCAGCGCGTCCTTTTCCGCCGCCAGTTCCATCAGCCGGGCCTTGACGACGTCGCCGATGGAGATGAGGCCGACCATCTGCCCCTCCTCGATCACCGGCATGTGGCGGAAGCGGCCGTCGGTCATCCGGCCAAGCACGGCATCGGTGCCCTCGGCCCGGGTGCAGGACACGATCTTCGCGGTCATCAGGCTTTCCACCTTGTCGCCCAGGCAGGCCGAGCCGCGTTTGCCCAGCTCGCGCACGATGTCGCGCTCGGACACGATTCCCTTGGCCGTCTTGCCGTCCGCCGAGACGATCACCGCCCCGATGCGTTTCGAGGACAGAAGCTCGGCGACCTCCTGGACCGTGCTGCCGGGCGCCACAGTGATCACGTTCTGGTCGCCCTTGGATGCGAGGATCTGCTGTACGAGCATGGGACGGCCCCTCCCTCTGACCGGAGGTCAAGCGTCGGGCCGGAAAGGGGATTCTGTCAAGCGCGGCTTTTCGTCCTGCCTAAGCGCGGTTTCCAGCCGCGCCATCTCGGCCCGGGCCTCGCGCGTCAGCTGGTCGGCAAAGCGGTTCAGCCGATCCAGCCGGGTGTCACTTTCATGGCGGATCAGCCAGAAGCTGCGGGTCAGGCTGACCTGGCCGGTCAGGATCCGGGTGAGGTTCGGCGCCGCAGGCAGCGCGAAATCGTGCACCACGCCGACCCCTGCCCCGTGCCGCAGCCAGTTGAGCTGCACCGAAACCGAATTCGAGCTGAGCGTCGCCGGGCCGATGCCGATCTCGGCCAGGTAGTCGAGTTCCTTGTCGAAGATCAGGTCGGGGATATAGCCGACGATCCGATGCGGGACCAGGTCCTGCGGGCTGCGGATCGGGGGAGCGCTGGCCAGATAGTCGCGGCTCGCGGCCAGATGCAGGCGGTAATCGGTCAGCTTCTGCACGGTCAGCCGCCCGGCCTCGGGTCGGCTGACGGCGATGGCCATATCGGCCTCGCGCTTCGACAGGTTGAAGACGCGGGGCAGCGCCACGATCTGCACCTCCAGCCCCGGATTGGCGTCACAGATGCGGGCCAGCACCTGCGGCAGGAGGTAGTTCGCACAGCCGTCCGGCGCGCCAAGCCGGATCAGCCCGGTCAGTCCGCCGGGGCCGGAGAGGCTTTCCTCGGCCCCGAGCGCGGCCCGTTCGGCGGTTTCCGCATGCGGGATCAGCCGCGCGCCCTCTTCGGTCAGGGCGTAACCCTGCGGCGACTTGGTGAAGAGCCGCGCCTTCGTCGCCTCTTCCAGCCTTGCGATGCGGCGGCCCACGGTGGCCGGGTCGATCTTCAGCCGCTTGCCCGCCGCCGACAGGCTTTCGGTCCGCGCCACCGCAAGGAACACGCGCAGGTCGTCCCAGTCCACGAAAAACTCCTCGTGCGCTGTGCTTCTCGTCGTCCTCCCCGAAGAGCGCATGAAATGCGACGAGGAGGTCTGCATTCTTGCAAAACCCTTTTGACACATTGCCGCTTTGTCTGGCGTTTGTGCAAGGATAAAAGGCCTGCGACCATAGGAGGGATTCCATGCAAGAGATCGGACACTGGATCAACGGTAAGCGCGTCGCGGGCACCTCGGGCCGCTTCGCCGATGTCATGAACCCGGCCACCGGCGAAGTGCAGGCCCGCGTCGCGCTGGCCACGCTGGGCGAGCTGGACCATGCGATCCAGGAGGCCGCGAAGGCCCAGGTCGGCTGGGCCGCCACCAACCCGCAGCGCCGCGCGCGGGTGATGATGGCCTTCGGCGCACTGATCAACGCCAACATGGAGAAGCTCGCCGAGATGGTCGCCCGCGAACACGGCAAGACCATCCCCGACGCCAAGGGCGACGTGCAGCGCGGGCTTGAGGTGATCGAGGTCTGCATGGGCGCCCCTGCCATGCTGAAGGGCGAAGCGATGGACAGCGCCGGCCCCGGCATCGACCTTTACGCCATCCGCCAACCCCTTGGCGTCGTTGCCGGAATCACGCCGTTCAACTTTCCGGCGATGATTCCCTTGTGGAAGATCGGCCCGGCGATTTCCTCGGGCAATGCGATGATCCTGAAACCGTCCGAGCGCGTGCCCTCGACCTCGCTCTTCCTCGCGGAACTGCTGAAGGAAGCGGGCCTGCCGGATGGCGTGCTGCAGGTGGTGAACGGTGACAAGACGGTGGTGGACGGCATCCTCGATCATCCGGTGATCCAGGGCGTCGGCTTCGTCGGCTCGACCCCGATCGCGCAGTACATCTACGGTCGCGCGGCGACGAACGGCAAGCGCGCGCAATGCTTCGGTGGTGCGAAGAACCACATGATCATCATGCCCGACGCCGACATGGACAAGGCGGCGGACGCGCTGGTCGGCGCAGGCTATGGCGCGGCGGGCGAACGCTGCATGGCGATCTCGGTCGCGGTGCCGGTGGGCGACAAGACCGCCGACGCCCTGATCGAACGCCTGGTTCCCCGGATCGAGAAGCTGAAGGTTGCCCCCTATACCGCAGGCAACGACGTGGATTTTGGCCCCGTCATCACCCAGGCGTCGAAGGACCGGATCCTGGGCCTGATCGGCTCGGGCGTGGAACAGGGCGCGAAGCTGGTGGTCGACGGGCGGGGCCTGAAGATCCAGGGCTATGAGAACGGCTTTTTCGTCGGCCCGACCCTCTTCGACAACGTCACCCCCGAGATGGATATCTACAAGCAGGAAATCTTCGGCCCGGTGCTGACGACGGTGCGGACGAAGTCCTACGACGACGCGCTGAAGCTGGTGATGGACAATGAATACGGCAACGGCACCGCGATCTACACCGCCGACGGTGACACCGCGCGCGATTTCGCCAGCCGGGTGAACGTGGGCATGGTCGGGATCAACTTCCCGATCCCGGTGCCGCTTTCGTACTTCTCGTTCGGCGGCTGGAAACGTTCGGCCTTCGGCGACCTGAACCAGTACGGGCCGGATGCCTTCCGCTTCTACACCAAGACCAAGACCGTCACCGCGCGCTGGTTCAGCGGCATCAAGGACGGGGCCGCGCTGAACTTCAAGGCGCTGGACTGACCTGGCGCGCAGCGCAAGGAAGAAGGGCGGGGTTTCCCCCGCCCTTTTCGTTTCTCAGGCCGCGCGGGCCCCGCTGCGAAGCGCGAAATACACTCCGCCGCCGATCGCGACCCCGAAGAACCAGCCGTAAAGGCCCCACCAGCTCGGCAGGATCGAGGTGAAGGTCGGCAGGATCGACGAGAACAGCATGCCGATCACCAGCGCGATGAAGGCCTTGCCGTGGAAGCCGCCGTCAAAGCGGAACTCGCCGTTTTCCTGGTAGAGCGCGTTCACGTCCAGCTTTCCCTTCCGGATCAGGTAGTAGTCCACCATCATGATCCCGAAGATCGGTCCCATGGTCGACCCGATGAAGTTCACGAAGGTCGTGGCCGAGGTTTCCCAGGGCGCCCAGGGGTACAGCACCAGCGCGATCAGCGCGGCAATCACGCCGCCGCCCTTGAAGCTGATCTTCGCGGGAAATGTGTTCGAGATGTCGAAGGCCGCCGAGACGAAGTTCGCCACCACGTTGATGCCCAGCGTCGCGACGGTGAAGGTCAGCGCCGCCAGCAGCGCCAGGAACCAGCTGTCGAACTTGGCGCTGATCTGGTCGGGATGCAGCAGGACCTCGCCATAGACGGTGAAGGCCGCCGTGGTGGTGACACCCGCGACCAGGCAGAAGGCCAGCAGGTTGACCGGCAGGCCCCAGAGGTTGCCCTTGCGCAGCGCCGCCTCATCGGTGGCATAGCGCGAGAAGTCGCAGAAGTTCAGGTAGAGCGCCGCGAAGTAGGTAATCCAGGTCGCCGCCACCGCCATCAGTGCGGTCGCGCTGCCCGGTGCCCCCGGCACGCCCGCCGCCGCCGTCGCCTGCAACAGGACGTCTTCTGGAATCTCGGCGCCGAACGAGAAGGTGCCGGATTTGACCACGAGGTAGATGGCCAGGATCAGCATCATCAGCCAGACCGCCGGGCCCGCCCAGTCCTGGAACTTGCGCACGGTTTCCATCCCGTTCTGGATGATCAGCAGCTGCGCCAGCCAGACGCCGAAGTAGCAGATCACCTCCAGCGTGGAATGGCCAAGGAAGTGGCTGGTCTGGTGGAACTCCAGCATGCCGGGGCTGCGGATCAGGAGCGCAACCAGCGCGCCGGAGGCCGCCGCCGTCTGGGCGCCGTACCAGAAGCAGGCGACAATCGCCCGCACCATGGCGGGGACGTTGGCGCCAAAGGTGCCGAAGGACGACCGCGCCAGCACCGGGAAGGGCACGCCGGTGCGCACGCCCGCATTGCCGACCAGGCTCATCAGCACATAGATCACCAGCGAGCCGATGCCGATGGCCAGCACGAAGTTCAGGAAGCTCCCGCACAGCAGGAACAGGCTCGCCGCCAGGTAATAGCCCCAGAGGCTATGCACGTCCGACGTCCAGACGTTGAAGATGGAAAAGGCACCCCATTTCCGCTCGGTGGCGGGTGCCAGGTCCTCGTTGTAAAGCGAGGGTGACGGGTTGTTGAGTTGCATCGCTGTCCCTTTTCGGTTGGGTCGGGTGCTGCCACGACCTGTGCCCGGTTGCGCTTTGTTATGCGGGTCACGGCCGGGATGCTGAACCTCGCGGACCGATCCGACAATCCGGCGTTCCGAGATATGATTTTTCCGCTTTTTTTGAAAATGATTCAAAAAAAACCTGAGCACGAATCAGCGCGTCTCGAAATCGTGTCTGGAACCCAGCGGGGCCTTCCGGCATTGACGCCCTGACCTGCCACGGGGAGTCTGCCATGCTGCGCCTTGTCCTTGCCGCCACGCTGAGCTTTGCCGCCGTCCTGGCCGCCCCGGTCGAGGCGAAGGACAAAGGCTGCCCGCCCGGGCTTGCCAAGAAGGCGGTGCCCTGCGTGCCGCCCGGTCAAGCGAAGAAATGGCATGACGATGATCGCGGCCACAAGGAAGAGCACGACCACGACCGGCACCATTCGCACCACGACTGGCACGAAGGCGACCGGATTCGCGGCGACTATGTGCTGATCCCGCGCGCCGAATGGGAGCGGATGCACCTGCGCGACTATCGCGACGGCAGCAGGTATATGCAGGTCGACAACCAGATCCTGAGGGTGGCGCGCGATGCGCTTGTGGTGATCGAGGCCGTCCGCATCCTCGACCGCGTTCTGAACTAGGGCTACTCCGCCGCCAGCCGCCGCGGTTTCAGCAGGTCTTTCAGATAGCGGCCAGTGTGGCTGGTCTCGACCTTGACCACATCCTCGGGCGTGCCGGTGGCGACGATCTCGCCTCCGCCATCCCCGCCTTCGGGGCCGATGTCGATCACCCAGTCGGCGGTCTTCACCACGTCAAGGTTGTGCTCGATCACCACGACCGTATTGCCCTGTTCCACAAGGGAATGCAGCACTTCCAAGAGCTTCCTCACATCCTCGAAATGCAGGCCCGTGGTCGGCTCGTCGAGGATATAGAGCGTCCGTCCCGTCGCCCGGCGAGACAGCTCCTTCGAAAGCTTCACCCTCTGCGCCTCGCCGCCCGAGAGCGTGGTCGCCTGCTGGCCGACCTTGATATAGCCCAAGCCCACCTCGACCAGCGCGTCCATCTTCTCGCGGATCGCCGGAACCGCCTGGAAGAACTCGCGCGCGTCCTCGCATGTCATCTCAAGAACGTCGGCGATGCTCTTGTTCTTGAACTTGATTTCCAGCGTCTCGCGGTTGTAGCGATGGCCCTTGCAGGTCTCGCAGGTGACATAGACGTCGGGCAGGAAGTTCATCTCGATCTTCAACACGCCGTCGCCCTGGCAGGCCTCGCAGCGCCCGCCCTTGACGTTGAAGCTGAACCGCCCCGGCCCGTAGCCGCGCGCCTTGGATTCCGGCAGACCGGCGAACCAGTCGCGGATCGGGGTGAAGGCCCCGGTATAGGTCGCCGGGTTCGAGCGCGGAGTCCGCCCGATGGGACGTTGGTCGATGTCTATCACCTTGTCCAGATGCTCGAACCCCTTGATCGTCTCGCAGGGCGCGGGCGTCTCATGCGCGCCGTTCAGGCGCATGGCGGCGGTCTTGTAGAGCGTCTCGATGGTCAGCGAAGACTTGCCGCCGCCCGACACGCCGGTCACGCAGACGAACTTGCCCAGCGGGAACTCTGCCGTGACCTCTTTCAGGTTGTTTCCGGTCGCCCCGACGACCACCAGCTTCTTGCCGTTCCCCTTGCGCCGCACCTTCGGCACCGCGATCTCCCGCGTGCCGGAAAGATACTGCCCCGTCAGGCTCGCCGGGTCCGCTGCCACCTCGGCAGGCGTGCCGTGGCTGACCACCTGCCCGCCATGCACCCCGGCCCCCGGCCCCATGTCGAAGACATAGTCCGCCTCGCGGATCGCATCCTCGTCATGCTCCACCACCAGCACCGTATTCCCCGCATCGCGCAGGTTCTTCAGCGTGGTGAGCAGCCGGTCGTTGTCGCGCTGGTGCAGGCCGATACTCGGCTCGTCCAGCACATAAAGCACCCCGGTCAGCCCCGACCCGATCTGTGACGCCAGCCTGATCCGCTGCGATTCCCCGCCCGACAGGGTGCCAGCAGCGCGGCTCATCGTCAGGTAGTTGAGGCCGACATTCACAAGGAATCCAAGGCGTTCGCGGATTTCCTTCAGGATCGCCCGCGCGATCTCGTTCTGCTGCTTGGTCAGAGTCGCCGCCACGCCCTCCACCCAGGCGAAAGCCTCGGTGATCGACATCTGCACCACCTGCCCGATGTGCAGGCGCGCGATCTTCACCGCCAGCGCCTCGGGCTTCAGCCGGTAGCCGCCGCAGGCCCCGCAGGCGCGGTTCGACTGGTAGCGCTCCATCTCCTCGCGGGACCAGGCACTGTCGGTCTCGCGGTAGCGGCGTTCCATGTTCGGGATGATCCCCTCATAGACCCGCTTCACCTGGTAGACGCGCCCGCCCTCGTCATAGCGGAACTCGATCTCCTCACCGTTCGAGCCGCGCAGGAACAACTCCTTCACGCTTTCGGGCAGGTCCTTCCATTTGGCCTTCAGGTTGAAGCCATAGTGCTTGGACAAGGCCTCCATCGTCTGCGTCAGGTAGGGCGACTTCGACTTGGCCCAGGGCGCGATGGCCCCTTGCAGCAGCGTCAGGTTCTGGTCGGGCACGACCAGACGTTCGTCGAAGAACAGCTCCACCCCGAGGCCATCGCAGACCGGACAGGCGCCGAAGGGGGCGTTGAAGCTGAAAAGCCGCGGCTCGATCTCGGCGATGGTGAAGCCGCTGACCGGGCAGGCGAATTTCTCGGAATAAGTGATGCGGGTCGGCTCCTCGCCTTCCTTCGCATCGGCCAGTTCGATGACCGCGATCCCGTCGGCCAGGTTCAGCGCGGTGCGGAAGCTGTCGGCAAGCCGGGTCTCGATCCCTTCGCGGACGACGATCCGGTCCACCACCACGTCGATGTTGTGGCGGAACTTCTTGTCCAGCGTGGGTGGCTCCTCCAACTCATGAAAGGCGCCGTTGACTTTCACCCGCTGGAAGCCCTGCTTCCTAAGCTCCAGGAACTCCTTCCGGTATTCGCCCTTGCGGTCCCGGACGATGGGCGCCAGCAGGTAGGCCCGCGTCCCTTCCTCCATCGCCATTACCGCATCCACCATGTCCTGCACCTGCATCGCGGTGATCGGCAGGCCGGTGGCCGGCGAATAGGGCGTGCCGACGCGGGCGAAAAGCAGGCGGAGGTAGTCGTAGATCTCCGTCACCGTTCCCACAGTGGAGCGCGGGTTCTTCGAGGTGGTCTTCTGCTCGATGCTGATGGCGGGCGAGAGACCGGAGATATGGTCGACATCCGGCTTGCCCATCATGTCGAGGAACTGCCGGGCATAGGCCGACAGGCTTTCGACATAGCGTCGCTGGCCTTCCGCATAGATCGTGTCGAAGGCGAGGCTGGACTTGCCCGAGCCCGACAGCCCGGTGATCACCACGAGCTGATCGCGCGGGATCGCGACATCCACGCCCTTCAGGTTATGCTCGCGCGCCCCGCGCACTTCGATGAACTTCTGTTCCGCCATGTCGAACCCCTGGAGCCGCTGGCCAGAGATAGTGCGTCTCGACCGAGTCTCCAACCAGAATTTGTGAACGAAAAGGGAACGAACGTCAATCCTGCGGATCAGTCGAACCGCCGCGCCCGCCTGCGGGCTTGCAACTGGTGCACCGCGATCCCCGCAAGGCACAACAGCACGGCGGCCAGGGTCAGGCCGGGGGGACCGGCGCTCGCGAGAAGCGCGGCAAGCACCGGGGTGCCGGTCGTGGTGCCCAGATTCCCCAGCTGCGCCACCGCCCCGGCGGCGCGGGCGCGGTCCTCGGGGCTGGCGTTGAGTTCCGGGATCGAGGCGAAGCTCGCGCCCTGGACGATCCCCAGCGCAGCGGAGAGGAGGAAGCCTCCGGCCACCATTCCGGCCCCCTGCCCCCAGGTGAGCCACAGCAGCAGGAAGCCGGGGATGGCGGCGGCGTAGCCGGACTGGACCAGGCGGACGGCGGACATCCGACCGAGGAGCCTCACGCCCAGAGTCAGCGAGACGACGATGGAGACAAGCGGCATCCCGGCGGCGATCAGCGCGCGGTGGGTCTCGGGGGTTTCCGGGGGGAGCAGGGTCAGGATGGCGACGTAGAGGAAGGTGTAGCAGCAGAACCCCATCGCCGGGGCGGCGAGGCGGGGAGAGAGGTAGATCGCCGCGTGCTGGGCGAGAAGGTTGCCGAGCGGGGGGTGGCTGTGGCGCGGGTCGGACGGCAGGGTCAGGGCGAGGATCACGGCGAGGGTGGCCATATAGGCGGCGTGGCCGAGGAAGAGGCCGGTGGGCGCGACATGGGGGCCGATGAGGGCGAGGATGGTGTAGGTCACGCCGAAGAAGCTGGACCAGATGGTCATGGCGAGCGGGCGGCGGTGTTCGGGGGCCAGCGCGGCGATCATCGTGGGGCCGACGACGACGATGGTCAGGTGGCTCGCGCCCTCGACGATGCGGGAGGCGAGCATCAGCGGGTAGGCGGGCATCAGGCTTTGCAGGGCGGACATCGCAGCCCCGGCGGCGAGGGCTGCCAGGATGGCGCGGCGGGGGCCGATGCGGGCGACCAGCAGTCCGGCGGTGGTGCCGAAGATCAGGCCGACCATGCCGACGATGGAGACGACGAGGCCGAGGGCGACCTCTCCGTTCCCGCCGTAACTGGCGCGCAGGGTCTCATACAGGATCGAAATCTTGCCGAACTGGGCGGCGGCGCCGAGACCGGCGGCCCAGAGGAGGAGGACGATGAGCATGGGGGGCAACGGGCGCATGGGGCCATTCGTAGCGGGAAAAGGGGTGGGATGCCAGAGGAGTGTCCACAGTGGACATTCTCGTATCCTCATTTATTTTCAATATCTTGGTCGCGGAGATTAGGGAAATCTTAACTTCTGGAAAACCGCTCGTCGTCGACTTCGTCGCTCCTCGCCCGGCCCCTCCGACGAGAAGCCGAAGGCGCGACGCAGGAGGCATCAGGTCTTCTGCGCCATTGCCCAGGAGACGACGGGGAAGTCCGGGTCGTTGGTGAGGTCGTCGCCCTCGCGATACTCCGGCGGCCAGGGGAGTTCCAGGTTGCGGACGGCGACGTGGCGATTGCCCCATTGATGCGACTGCACCCGGTCAGGCTCGAACCCCGCCTCGACCAGCAGGTTCTTCAGCCCCCGCGCAGACCAGCGCGAGCAATCCACCGGCGCGCCGTGGTAGGGCACAAAGAACGGTACGGCGAGCCAGAACCAGCCTCCGGGGCGCAGCATCCGCCAGATGTTGCGGGTGGCGGCATGGGGGCGGTCGACATGCTCCCACACCTGGTTGGCGAGGATCAGGTCGAAGCGGACGACCTTTCCGGCCTCGTCCCTCAGCGGTCCAAGACAGGGGTCGAACTTGCGGAACTGCAGGCTGCGATAGCTGCGGAACCGGAAGCTTTCGCCCCACTTCCCCGAAAGCTCGACCACGTCCAGCCGCTCGGGGCCGAGACTGTCAATCCAGTCCCGGCTGGCCGTCTGCATCACGACCCGGTTCAGCCAGCGCATCAGATGTGGAGCGCGCGTCCGTAGGCGTCGAGCACGGCTTCGTGCATCATCTCGGAGAGGGTCGGGTGCGGGAAGACGGTGTTCATCAGGTCCTCTTCCGTGGTCTCCAGCGTGCGGCCGACAACGTAACCCTGGATCAGCTCGGTCACTTCCGCGCCGATCATGTGGGCGCCCAGAAGCTCCCCCGTCTTGGCGTCGAAAACGGTTTTCACCATGCCCTCGGGTTCCCCCAGGGCGATGGCCTTGCCGTTGCCGATGAAGGGGAAGCGGCCGACCTTGATCTGATAGCCCGCCTCTTTCGCCCTGGCCTCGGTGAGGCCGACGCTGGCGACCTGCGGCTGACAATAGGTGCAACCCGCGATAGAATTCGGCTTGATCGGATGCGGATGCCCGCCCGCGATCAGCTCTGCAACCATCACCCCCTCGTGCGAGGCCTTGTGGGCCAGCCACGGCGCACCCGCGATGTCGCCGATGGCGTAAAGGCCGTCGACCCCCGTGCGGCAGAATTCGTCGGTCAACACATGGGTGCGGTCGATCTTCACGCCGAGCGCTTCCAGCCCGAGGTTTTCAACGTTGCCGACGATGCCCACCGCGGAAATCACCGTGTCGAAGTCCTGCGTGGTGGTCTTGCCGTCCTGCTCGATATGAGCGGTGACGCCCTGCCCCGGCTTTCGGTCCAGCTTCTTGACCGCAGCCTTTTCAAGAATCTTCATCCCCTGCTTGATGAAAGCCTTTTTCGCGAAAGCGCTGATCTCGGCGTCCTCCACCGGGAGGATGCGGTCCATCACCTCGACCACCGTCGTATCGGCACCCAGAGTGTTGAAGAAGCTGGCGAATTCGATGCCAATCGCGCCGGAGCCGATCACCAAGAGCTTCTTCGGCATCCGGGTCGCGACCAGCGCATGCTTGTAGGACCAAACCAGATCGCCGTCGGCTTCCAGCCCCGGCAGTTCCCGCGCGCGCGCGCCCGTGGCGAGGATGATCGACTTCGCGGCCAGTTCTTCGGTTCCCTTGTCGGTCTTGACGCTGACCGTACCCTTCTTCGGAAGCGTCGCCGCGCCCATGAAGACAGAGACCTTGTTCTTCTTCATCAGATGGCCGATGCCGCCCGACAGCTGCTTGGCCACGCCACGCGACCGCGCGACCACGGCAGGCAGGTCGAAACCGATCCCGTCGGCCTTGAGGCCGAAATCCTTGGCGCGGTGCATCAGGTGGAAGACCTCGGCACTGCGCAGGAGCGCCTTGGTCGGGATGCAGCCCCAGTTCAGGCAAATGCCGCCCAGATGCTCGCGTTCGACGATGGCGACCTTCAGGCCAAGCTGGCTGGCGCGGATGGCGGCGACATAGCCCCCCGGTCCGGCACCGATCACGATAACGTCGAAGCTTTGGGCAGCCATCTTTCCCTCCTCCAGAAAAAGTAGTTTGCCATTAAACTATCTGGAAACCTCAAGCAACGTTGGGGTTGCCGTGGGCCTATGCGCCGGATGCATGGCTTTCCTTCAACGCCTTGACCAGCGCCTGATAGCCGCCCTGATCGAGATAGGCCTGTTCCTCGGGTGTCGAATCCCGGCCGAGCGCGGCGTTGCGGGTGGGGAAGCGGCCATAGCGCAGGATCACCGCCTGGTGCGCGCGGGCGTGCAGCAGATGTTCTGGGTCCGAGGCCAATCGCTCCGTCATCAGCTTGATGGCGAGGGCCTGGTCCTCGGCGTTCTCGGAATGCTCGAAGGGCATGTAGAAGAACTGCCGCTCGGGTTCGGGGGCGTTCAGGTCCCAGCCCGCCTCCACCGCCTTGCGGGCCGCCGCCAGGGCCAGAGGGTCGGTCGAGAAGGCGAGCGCGGTGTTTCGGTGGATGTTGCGCGGGATCTGGTCGGTCAGGATCAGATAGGCGAGAGTGCCGACGGTGCCGTCGACCCAATGGTCGAGCCCCCCCTCACGCGCTGCCTGCCAGAGGTCGGCGAACCGGTCGCGGCAGAGATTGTCGATCTCGTCCCCGCCCTGATACCAACCTTTCGCGCCAACCTCGTGCAGCCAGAATTCCAGAACCTCGATCGGGTCCGACATCGCGGCCTCCCCTGTCTGTTTGGGCCAAACTGACAGGCAAGTCCCTGCGGCGCAACCTTTAGCCTTTCGGCGGCTCGGGCGAGGGGCCGAGATCGGGCGCGCTTTCCAGCACGGCAACGGTGGCGAGTGTCGAGGCAGTCGGCGCCACGCCACGGAAGCCGCCGGTATGCGCCGGAGCGGCGCGGCGGCTCATCCGCCAGAGCGTGTAGCCCACCATCGCGGTGTAGAGCAGGAACATGAACAGGAAGAAGCCCCGCGTGCCGACCACCCCCATCAGCCAGCCGGTGACAAGGGGGCCGAAGATCGCGCCGAAGCCGTTCAGGAAGATCAGCCCGGCCGAAGCGGCGGCCATCTGGTCCTTGGAGAGGAAGTCGTTGGTATAGGCGATCAGCAGCGAATACATCGGATAGGTGATCCCGCCGAGAAGCGCGGCCACGATCAGATGCGCCCAGAACGGCAGGGCGAAGATGGTTGCCACCGCCAGCACCAGGGCGGCGATGACGGAGAGCCAGAGCATGATCTTGCGCCGGTCCATCCGGTCGGACAGGTAGCCCACCGGATATTGCAACGCGAGCCCGCCGACATAGAGCGCCGAGGTGAAAAGCGCGATCTGCTTGACCGACAGCAGGCTCAGCGTGCCCCAGACCGAGGCCATGCCGAACATGGCCGAGAAGACACCGCCCGAGATCAGCATGCCGACGCAGCCGAGGGGCGAGATGTGGAACAGCTCGCGGAAGCCGAGGCGGGCGGTGGAATCGAAGGTCGGCGCGGGCGTATCGGCAAGGAGGAGTGGCAGGAAAGCCAGCGAGACGAGGACCGAGGGGATCAGGAACATATCGTAGCCGAACGGGTCTCCGGCGGCGAGGAGCGCCTGGCTGGCAACGATGCCCAGCATCTGCACGATCATGTAGAGCGAGAGCGCCTGGCCCCGCGTCTCGTTCGTGGCGGTGTTGTTCAGCCAGCTTTCGGCGGTGATGTAGATGCCGGCAAAGCCGAAGCCGATGATGACCCGCATCAGCGCCCAGATCTGCCATTCGACCAGCATCGGATAGAGCACCAGCACCGCCGAGATCAGCGAGCCGAGCGCCGCGAAGACCCTTACATGGCCGACGCGGCGGATCATGCCGGGGGCGAGCCGCGAGCCGACGAGGAAGCCGAGGAAATAGGCCGACATGACGACCGACAGTTCCAGCGTGTCGAATGCCTCGAGCGTGCCGCGGATGCCGAGGAGCGAGCCCTGCACCCCGTTGCCCACCATCAGGAGCATGACCCCGGTGAGAAGCGGCCAGGAATGGAAGAGGACTCTCAGCATCGGGGGCTTTCCGGGATCAGAAGCGAGGCGTCGCCGTAGGAGAAGAAACGATACTCGTGGCGCAGAGCATGCTGATAGATGCGGTCGATCCGCGCCTTGCCCATAAGCGCCGCAACCAGCATCAGAAGCGTCGACTTGGGCAGGTGGAAGTTGGTCATCAGGGCATCCGTCACCCGGAAGCGGTGGCCGGGATAGATGAAGATATCGGTTTCGGCCTCGAACGGATGCAGGAGCCCATTTTCGTCCGCCGCGCTTTCGATCAGCCGCAGCGCGGTGGTGCCGACGGGAATCACCCGTCCCCCTGCCCGCCTGGTCGCGTTGATCTCCTCCGCCGCGGCCGCCGTCACCCGGCCCCATTCGGCATGCATCCGGTGGGTGGTCACGTCCTCGACCTTGACCGGCAGGAAGGTGCCCGCGCCGACATGGAGGGTGACTTCGGTGAAGTCGACGCCCTTCGCGGCCAGCGCACGCAGCAGGTCTTCGTCGAAATGGAGCGAGGCCGTGGGCGCCGCGACGGCGCCGGAGTGGCGGGCGAAGACGGTCTGGTAGTCCGTGCGGTCCTGGTCATCGGCGGCCCGCTTCGCGGCGATATAGGGCGGGAGCGGCATGACCCCGGCCTCGGCGAGGGCGGCATCGAAATCCGCACCGGTCAGGGTGAATGCGAGCAGAAGTTCGGTTTCAGACTTCGCAGCCACCACCGCAGAGAGGCGGTCGGAGAAGCGGATCACCTCGCCGACCTGCACCTTGCGCAGGGGCTTGGCCAGCGCGCGCCAGCCGGTCGGGCGGGGTTCCAGAAGCGTGATCTCCACCTTGGCGACAGCGTCGCCGCGGCTCCGGGTGCCGAAGAGGCGGGCGGGCAGGACCTTGGTGTTGTTCAGCACCAGCCGGTCGCCCGGGCGCAGGATGTCCGTCAGATCGCTGACCCGCCGGTCACTGATCCGGTCGCCCTCGGCCAGCAGAAGCCGCGCCGAGGGGCGGGGCTTGGCCGGGCGGGTGGCGATCAGCGCCTCGGGCAGGTCGAAGTCGAAATCGGAGAGCTTCATTCCCCGCCCCCTTCGGCGTCCTTCAGGTTCGGCGGGCGCTGGCGGAAGATCTCGCGGAACATGCCGGGGGTCAGCAGCGACAGCGGGTTGACCGAGACGTTCGGATTGTCCGTCGTGCCGGTTACGCGATAGTTGAAGCCGAACAGCCCCTCGCCCTTGCGGGTCAACACCTGCCCCACCCCGTTCAGGAGATAGATCGGCGAGATCACCCCCTGAAGGTCGATCCGCCCAGAGCCGTTCAGGTAAAGCCCGGCGAAGGAAATGCCAAGCGAGGCGCCGACGGCGGAGCCTTGGGTGATCTCCACCGCCTTGGGCGTCAGGATGAACTTGACATCGCCATTGTTGAAGGCCAGCCCCTCGCCGTTCATCTGTTCCAGAAGACCCACGACCGAGACCGCCGACAGCAGTTCGGCCAGAGCGGGGGCCCCCTGCACCCGCAGGCGGGTGAAGCTGGCGCTGCCGTTGTATTCGCCCTCGGGTCCGCGCGGGAAGAGCGTCAGGTCCAGGTCGCCGCCCCGGCCCTTGTCGAAGATCCCTGCGGCGGCCATCACCGCGCCTGCGTTTTCCGAGGTGATGCGGACGGCGCTGCCGCCTTCCGCCGGCGCCACGACCCCGGAGATCAGGGCATTGCCGTTCACCCCGGCCGAGAAACGCCCGTTGAAGCCGCCGCGCGAACCGAACTCGCCCCGGAAATCGGTCAGGCGGATGCCATCGGAGATGCGCAGGGCGTCGAGCCGGACGGAGATCGGCCCGCCGCCGCCCGGCCCGCCCTTGGTCTCCGGCATCCGGCGCATGTCGAGCGTGCCGCCGGTCAATGCCACGTCCATCCCGCCGTTGCCGGTGCCGGTCAGGGTGACGGGCGCATCCAGCCAGTTGCCCGCAACCACCCGGTCGAAGACGGCGGCATCGAGGCCCCCGCCGTCGCGCGTGGTGATCCTGCCCCGCGCCTCCAGCCCCGGCGCCTTCAGCACCAGACGCTCCACCACCGGCTGCCGCGAGGAGAGCCGGGCCTCAAGGTCCAGCGATCCCCTGGTCTTCGCAGGTTTCGACCATCCCAGCGCATCGAGCCGCAGGGCAAGTCCCGACAGGGTCGAGGTCAGCGTCAGTTGCGGCGGTTCATCCTTGACCAGCGCCACGTCGATCGCCGCCGGGCCTTCGCCCTTGACCGAACCTGAGGGCAGGGCCACCCCGAAGTCACGCAGCACCGCGTCGGAGAGCATGACCGTCCCGTTGACCCGCGCCCGGCCCTTCTGTTCCGGGCCGAAGCCTTGCAGGTAGGTGAGGTCGATGGGCATCTTGTCCAGCATCCCCTTGCCGGACAGCTGCAAGCCGTCGGTATCGACCACGACCTTCACCTCGGGCGCGGTCAGGATGCGGCCCGGCACCAGCGCGGGCGAGGTCAGGTCGCGGATCGTGCCGGAGACGGTAAAGCTCAGCTCCTCGAAGGGGATCTTCGGCTTCATCGGCATCAGGATCCTCGCGGTCAGCTCGGCCCGCCCGTCGCCCAGGTTGTAGGGTTGCCCCGCCTTGGAGAAGAAGCTGAACGGCGGCTGGTCGAGAAGCGAAAGCGTGGCGGTCAGGCTGGCCTTCGTGACGAGGTCGACCTTGGCCGTCGCCGGGCGCTGGGTGATGTCGAGAATCTGGAACACCGTCCCGTCGGCCTCGATCCGCCCGCCCTCGGGGGCGATGACATGGCCCTGGTCCAGCGCAACGGTATAGGTCTTGTTGTCCAGCGTGGCATGTCCCCGCCCGTTCAGGATCGGCGGAAGGGTGCGGACGAAGCGGACCTCGGTATCAGCGAATTCGTAGGCGAGGTTGAACTGCGGCTGCCCGCCGGGTTCCAGCCGAAGGGCCGCCTGCACGTCGGTCATGCGACCCTGGCCGACATTCTCGGCGAACCACTGGCGGGTTCTGGGCACGGCGGCCACCGGCCAGACCTTCAGCAGGCGTTCAGCATCGATCTGGTTCAGCCGGAGGTCCAGCGCGCCGCCCCAGCCAGCTTCCTCGGCCGCGACCTGGCCCGAGAGGAGCAGGCGTTCGTCGCCCTCGATCAGCGCCAGCTGGCCGATGTCCAGCCGGAAGGGCTGCAACCGCAGGCGCAGGTCCAGCGCGCCCTGGCCGAAGCGGATCGGTTCCTCGAACAGGCCCTCGGGGTCGACCATCACCTCCTGGAAGGCGATCTGGGCGAGGATGCTGTCGGGCAAGGCCCCGGTCGGCAGGGCGCCGCCACCAGAGGCAAGAAGGTCGCCGTGGCCGCGGGCCTTCAGCCGCAGCGAAGGACTTTCGACGGAAAGGTCGGCCAGCGCAATCCGGGCGGTCGCGGGGTCGTAGGAAAGGGCCATCGCGGCCCGGTCGAAGGCGATGGGCCGCGTCCCCTTGCCCGGCGCGAGGCTGCCGGCACCGAGGCCAAGCCGGGCGGTCAGGCCGGCGAATTTGCCGTCCGCGCCCAGCCGGGCATCGAGCGCGCCGGAGATGGGCGCATCGACGAAGGCGAGGAAGGCGAGCGGCGGGGCCATCGCGGCCAGGTCGGTCGCGGCGATGTTGTCGACCCTTGCGGTCAGGCGGGCGGTCTCTGCCCCCTTGTCGGAGACGACGGTCAGCACCGCCTGCGCGGGTTCGGTCCCGTCGAGGAGTGTGAGCCCCAGTTCGGCGGAAATCGCGGATTCTCCGTTCTGGATGGCCAACCGTCCGTCGCCCACCCGCCAGGTCCGCCCTGCACGGTCATCGGTGAGGACCAGCGTCAGCCCCTCGGCCTCGATCCGGGAGAGCGAGGCGAGCGCGGGGCTGGCGAAGAGGCTCTCGACCGCGGCCAGCACTTCGGAGGAGCTTTTCGGCCCCACGCCGCGCCCCTCGAACCCAAGGTCGATACGGCCGGTGACATCGCGCCGGACCGCCAGCCGCGCGCCGGAGAGGCGGATGTCGGAGGGGCGGATCTTGCCGGTCATGAGCGCCCTGGGGTCGAAGGCCACCCGCGCCTCGGGCAGCGCGAGGAGCGAGCGGCCGTCGTCCTCGATCAGGCGGATGTCCTCGATGCGGAAGCGGGGAACGAAATCGCTGTCGACCGCCAGTTCGACCCCGCCGAGCGAGACCGCCGCACCCTTCGGCAGCCGCGCACCCTCCAGGCCCGCGTTCACCCGCGCCTCGATCTCGGCCACGGTCCAGGTCGGCAGGCGCAGGGTCTTGCCGGTGTAGGCCAGCGTCAGATAGCCGAAGCCCAGCGTCAGGAGGACCAGCGTCAGGATCACGGTCAGGCTGATCCGGCCCCGGCCGCGGCGGACCCGCCGGGCCTCGGCCCGGGTCGGAGCCGGGGCGATTGCATCAGTCAGGATCAAGGGCTCGGGTCGCCCCGGCGCGGCAACGGGGAGATGCCCGTCTTCCATGCCCGCCGACTGGTCGTTCATCCTGCGCCTGGCGCCCCGCTGCATACCCTTCATCCCACCGGGGGATGATTTGCGCTTTCCCTGCCTTTATCTTTGCGCGAAGGCAACCAGATGCATAGTCACAATGCATCGCAAGGCAAGGAGCCGCCCATGATTTCCGCAGGACAGACCGCCCCCGATTTCACCCTTCCGCGCGACGGAGGCGGGAGCGTGACGCTCTCGGCGCTCCGGCCTGGAAAGGTAGTGCTGTATTTCTACCCGAAGGACGACACGCCCGGCTGCACGCTGGAGGCGCAGGATTTCAACGCCCGCCTGGCCGATTTCACCGCGGCGGGGACCACGGTGATCGGGCTTTCCAAGGACAGCGTGAAGAGCCACGACAAGTTCTGCCGCAAGCATGGGCTGGGGATCATCCTGGCCTCGGACGAGGCGGGGCATGTGTCGGAGGATTACGGGGTCTGGGGCGAGAAGAGCATGTATGGCCGGACCTACTTGGGGATCGAGCGCACGACGGTTCTGATCGACGGCGAGGGCAAGGTGGCACGGGTCTGGAACAAGGTCAGTGTGAAGGGCCATGCCGACGAGGTGCTGGCCGCGGCGCAGGCGTTGTGATGCAGATGCATGATTTTTCTGCGAAAGATCGACCGTTCACAGTTCTTCGCAGAAGAATTGCGGGCCGGGGCGACGGCGCGTGATGCCGTCTCTGGCAGAGATGGCGGTGGAGGTGCTGACCACCGCCGACGGGCGCGCGAAGACCGCGCTTGGCCGGACCCATGCCGCCCGCTGGTTCGCCGCGCGCGCCGCGGGCCAACCCCTGCCCATCGGAGGGGCCGAGCCGCCGCTGCAACCGGCCCGGCCGGAAAGACCGGAACTCCTCGACCCGAGGGATGTGCCCCGCCGCCGCCCCGGCTCGCCCGAGGGGCGGACGGCACTTCTGCATGCGGTCGCGCATATCGAACTGAACGCCGTCGACCTGCACTGGGACATCATCGCCCGCTTCGCCGACCAGCCGATGCCCTTGGGCTTCTACGACGACTGGGTGAAGGCGGCCGACGAGGAAGCCAAGCATTTCAACCTGATCTGCGATTGCCTGGAGGCGATGGGCAGCCATTACGGCGCCCTGCCCGCCCATGCCGGCATGTGGCGCGCGGCGGAAGACACCGCGCAGGACCTGCTTGGCCGCCTCGCCGTGGTGCCGATGGTGCTGGAGGCGCGGGGCCTCGACGTCACCCCGGGCATGATCGACCTTTTCCGCAAGCACGGCGAGACGCAGGCTTTGGCCGCGCTGGAGGTGATCTATGCCGAGGAGGTCTCCCACGTCGCCTATGGCTCCAAATGGTTCAACTGGCTTTGCGGGCGCGACGGGACCGATCCGAAAGAGGTCTTTCACGCCCGCGTCCGCCGCTATTTTCACGGGTCTCTGAAGCCCCCCTTCAACGAGGAAAAGCGCGCCGACGCAGGCCTGCCGCCCGACTTCTACTGGCCGCTCGCCGAGGACGCTGGGTAATCGGCGGTTTCTTGCCGATAAACTCCATGTCCCGCGCGGAAAAACCCCGGATATGGTCAAAATTGTTGCGACCCTGAAACGGGGTGGATAATCAGGTCCGAGCCCGGGGCCAGCCGCCTTGGGGCAACGTAGCGAAGCCACTGCCAAGGCTATGAACGGATGACCCCAACGTGCTGAATCGCCTCGCCTATCGGTTCCATCAAAGCCTGGAACGGCACTTCCCCGAACAGCGCCTGTTCCTGAAATCCGACACCGAGACCCGGTTCATCCGCCTCAGGCCCGCCACCCAGATCATCGCGCTGGTCGGCGGTACGCTGGGACTGTCCTGGACCATCGTCGCCACCGCGCTGATCATGATGGACTCGATCGGCGCCGGATCGGCGCGCGAACAATCGGTCCGCCAGCAGGCGCTTTACGAGGAACGGCTGAATGCGCTGTCCGCCGACCGCGACCTTCGGGCCGAGGAAGCCGCCCGCGCCCAGGAACGTTTCAACATCGCGCTGACCCAGGTTTCCGACATGCAGGAACGCCTGCTTGCCTCGGAGGACCGGCGGCGCGAGCTGGAAACCGGGATCGAGGCGATCCAGGACACGCTGCGCGAAACCATCAAGGACCGCGACACTGCCCGCGGCGAGGCCGAGCGGGTGACGCTGGCGTTGAACAGCCAGTCCGGCGTCGCGACCGAGATGGGCCGCGCGCAGGACACGCTCGCCACGCTGGAATTCCTGACCGGAGCGCTTGGCGATGCAGCGGAGGAGCGCAACGACGTTCTCGCCAGTGCCGAGGAAGCCCGCGAGGAAGCCCAGCTGATCGCCGACGCCAAGGAAGCGATGGAACTGCGCAACGATGCCATCTTCACCAAGCTGGAAGAGGCGCTGACCGTCTCGGTCGAACCCTTGGACAAGATGTTCCGCGAGGCGGGCATGTCGCCCGACGACCTGATCGGCGCGGTGCGCGAGGGCTATTCGGGCCAGGGCGGGCCGCTGACGCCGATCACCTTCTCGACCTCGGGTGCGGCCCCCTCGCCGGAGGAGTTGCGCGCGAACGCGATCCTGACCGGGCTCGACAAGATGAACATGTACCGCATCGCCGCCTTCCGGCTGCCCTTCGCGATGCCGGTGCGCGAAGCCGTCCGCTACACCAGCGGCTTCGGCAACCGCAACGACCCGTTCAACGGCAGCTCGCGTCGGCATGAGGGGCAGGACATGGCGGGCGCCTATGGCACGCCGATCTACGCCACAGCCGACGGCACCGTCACCTATGCCGGCTGGGAAAACGGCTATGGCCGGCTGATAAAGATCCAGCACGAGTTCGGTGTCGAGACCCGCTACGGCCACCTGTCCGGGATCCGCGTCGAGGTCGGACAAAGGGTATCGCGCGGCGACCGGATCGGTGATATGGGCAACTCAGGCCGGTCCACTGGCACGCATCTCCACTACGAGATTCGTCTCGGCGGGGCCGCAATCAATCCGATGACCTTCATAAAGGCAGCGAAGAATGTTTTCTAAGAGCCGCATCAACGAGCCGGGCCCCAAGGCCGAGGCCGAGAAGCCCAAAGCCCCGGAGAGCCCGATGACCAAGCCCAGCATGGATTTCACCCCCTCTGCCCCGAAAGGCAAGGCAGGGGCCTCGGTCCTGTCGTCCGACCTGACGGTGGTCGGCAACCTGCGCACCACGGGCGACATCCAGGTCGAGGGCACCGTTGAAGGCGATATCCGCGCGCATCTTCTGACCGTCGGCGAAAGCGCCACCATCCGGGGCGAGATCGTTGCCGACGACATCGTGGTCAACGGCCGGGTGATCGGTCGGGTGCGGGGCCTCAAGGTCCGCCTGACCTCGACCGCGCGGGTCGAGGGCGACATCATCCACAAGACCATCGCCATCGAGTCCGGCGCGCATTTCGAGGGTTCGGTGCAGCGTCAGGAAGATCCGCTGGCCAATGGCCGCCCGGCCGGGACGGTGCGGCTGGACGCACCGGCCGCCGCTGGCGACGCCGAATAAGCCTGTCCCGACATGACCATCCTGCGGGCATCGGAGGGCACTCCGGTGCCCGTTTCCTTCTGTGCCGAGGCTGATCGGCGGATCATCCTCTGGGCCGCGATCCTGGCCTCGTCGATGGGGTTCATCGACTCGTCGGTGACTTCCATCGCCACCCCCGCGATGCGCGCGGCGCTGGGGGCGAGCCTGCAAGAGGCACAGTGGATCAACGCGGCCTACCTCTTGTCGCTGTCCGCGCTGGTGCTGGTCGGGGGGGCGGCGGGCGACCGTTTCGGGATCGCGCGGATCTTCTCGCTGGGAATCCTGATCTTCGTCGGCGGGTCACTGGCCTGCGCGGCGGCGCTGACGCCCGAACAGATGATCGCCGCCCGCGCGGTGAAGGGGGTCGGCGCGGCACTGATGGTGCCGGGGTCGATGGCGATGGTCTCGCGCGCCTATCCGCGCGCCGAGCGCGGCCGGGCGCTGGGGCTCTGGGCCGCGGCCTCGACCCTGACCACCGCGCTGGGGCCGGTCCTGGGCGGCATGTTCGTCACCTGGGGCGGCGAGATCGGCTGGCGGCTGGTCTTCGCGCTGAACCTGCCCCTGGGCCTTGCCGCGCTGTGGCTGATCCGGGGCCGCACGCCGGGTGACATCGGCAAGCCCGGGGTCAGGGTCGACCTGCCCGGTGCGGGCCTTGCAACGCTGGGGCTGGGCCTGATGGCCTGGGTGCTGACCGAGGCGACGGCCCCGGCCTGGGTCGCGCTTGCGGCGCTTGCCAGTCTTGCCGGTTTCCTGATCTGGGAAAGCCTGGCCCCCGCCCCGATGCTGCGGCTGGGCCTGTTCCGAAACCGGGTGTTCGCGGTGACGAACCTGGTGACTTTCGTCCTCTACTTCGCGCTGAACGGGGTGATGTTCTACCTGCCGATGACGGCGGTTTCGGCCTGGAAGGTGACACCGCTGGAGGTGACGGCGGCCTTCCTGCCGATCTCGATCCTGATCGGGGTTCTGTCCGCCCCGGCGGGCCGGATGGCCGACCGCTGGGGCGCGGGTCCCCTGATGGCCACCGGCTCGGCGCTGGTGGCTGCGGCCTATGCCGGGCTTTGGGTCTTTGCGCCGCTCGGGGCGTTCTGGAGCCATGTGGTGCCCTGTACGGCGCTGGCGGGACTGGGGCTGGGTCTGGTCGTCGCGCCGCTGACGGCGGCGGCGATGCAGGGGGCGGAGGATGGCGAACAGGGCGCGGCCTCGGGCGTCAACAATGCGGTGGCGCGGGTAGCGGGGCTGATCGCCATCGCCTTGCAGGGCCGGATCGCGGCGACGGCCTATGGCACCGGCGCCCCCGGCTTCGGCATCACCGGCGACACCCCCGCGCATCTGGCCGCGACCGGCGCCGCTTTCGGCGCGGTCGCGCTGACCGCAAGCCTGATGGCCGCGCTGGCTGCGGTGCTGGCCCTGCTGGTCGCCCGCCCCGTCAGGTGATCGCGCGGCGGTAGAGGTGCCAACTCGCATGGCCGAAGAGCGGCAGCACGAGGAACAGGCCCAGGAACCCCGGCAGCATCCCCAGGAACAGGCAGGCCGCGATCAGCGCCCCCCATCCGAGCATCACCAGAGGGTTCTCCCGCACCAGGGCGAAGCTGGTCAGCATGGCGGTGACGAAATCCACCTCGCGGTCCAGAAGCATCGGCAGGCTGACCACCGTCAGGCAGAAGAGCAGCGTCGCGAAAGCGGCCCCCACCAAGGTGCCGAAGGCCAGCATCGCCAGCCCCTGCGGCGACAGGAACACCGCGAGCGAGGAGGAGACGTTGGTCATCACCGCATTGCCGAGGAAGAGGGCGAAGATCATGTGCGATAGGAAGTTCCAGAACAGGAAATAGACCACGATCACCGCCGCGATGGCCGGGATCTGGCGGTCCTTCTGGCGGAAGATCACCCCAAAGACCTCGCGGGCGACCAGCGGTTCCCCCGCCTCCAGCCGCCGGGAAATCTCGTAGAAGCCGCAGGCGATGAAGGGGCCGAGGATCGGAAACCCGGCGCTGGCGGGCAGCGTCCACCAGACCTGGCCCTTGGCCATCATCGCCCAGGCGATCAGCCAGCCGCCCAGCACATAGACCGCCGAGAATGCGAGGCCGAGCAGCGGCGCGCGGCGGAAATCCTGCCAGCCGAGCGCCAGGCTTGCCCGCAGGTCCGAGGCATCGACCTCATTGATCTCGGGCGCGGCGGGCGGATGGGTGACGGTCATGCCTGATTGTTAAGCGGGACGATAAGCGTCAGGCAAGGGTTTTGCAGGCTAGCGCGGCAGATGGGGGTCGAAGACGACGACATGGATGCCGTCACGGATAAAGCATAGTAGGGCAAGCCGCCCCTCCGGAAGCCAGCGCAGGCCTGATGACCAGCACGATCGGACACGTGCCCGAAACAGGGCTTCACCAGTGGTCGTATCCAGAATGAACAGACCGCCATTCTTCTTGACGTACCGCCCCACCGCAACATATCGACCGTCCGGGGAAAGTCTGGCCATGAAGTAGTTGGGACGGTTCTTCGGATCCAGCTCTGTCGTCTGTTCGATGGCAACTTCGCTCCCGTCTTCCCTCCGCAGGAAAAGGCGTGAGGGAGACTTCCGTGACTCACGGGTCGTGACAACCGACAACTGACCTTCGACATGCACGGTTTCAGCACCCACTTCTGCGATCTGCGGTGCCAGGCGTCCGCTCAGGTAATCCTCGAAGGTCTGTCCGTCATCGATTGCACCTTGTTCGACGACCTCCAGCCTGCTGTCAGAGGCGGTCAGCCGCAGATCAAAGCGACCAACACGGCCCTGCAGCGCCTCGCCGTCGAACTTCAGGATATTCTGATAGCCAAGCAGCATGAGCGCGCTGGCCATCGTCAGCTCGTAGGGCCAGCCCTTCGGTCGGATTTCAGGCATTCTTGATTGGGGAACACCGTTCGCGTCATAGAAGACTAGGACGCGATCACGCTCATTTTCCAGGACGAACACCAGGAATCCCTGCGCCCTTTGGGCAACCAGCCAGTAGAAAGACATGGTATTTTCCCGAGCCTGACCCAGCGGAATCTTACTCAGGACGCGACCGTCGGTCAGCGAGACATCCACTGCGAAAGCCTGCTCGGTTTTGTCCCGATCAAGTGCAACGAAGGTCAGGCGGTCTGGCCCGGTAACGACCGGATCGCCGTCGATCATTCCAAGCCCGGAGAGAACGACCTCGACCGGGCAGGCAATCGCCGCATCCACGGCGCAGGTGTCGACCAGAACCTCCTGCGCGGTGGCGGGGGCAGCGCAGGCGAAGAGGAGAAACAGGAAGCAGCGCATATGGAGGGTCCAATGTTGCCCCCAAGCATACTTGTGGACGAAGGGCTGTCCAGAACGCCCTTCGACGAGGTCAGTCGACGTCCGCGATCTCGCCGCGCTTCTTGCCGCTGGCGTTCAAGGCCAGCGTCGCCGACATGAACCCGTCGAGATCGCCGTCCAGCGTGCCCTGCGTGTCACTTGTCTCGTGCCCCGTCCGCAGGTCCTTCACCATCTGGTAGGGCTGCAGGACATAGGAGCGGATCTGGTTGCCCCAGCCCGCATCGCCCTTGTTCTCATGCGCCTCGTTGATCGCGGCGTTCCGCTTGTCCAGTTCCTGCTGGTAGAGCCGCGACTTCAGCGCCTTCATCGCGATGTCGCGGTTCTGGTGCTGCGATTTCAAGCTGGACGTGACCACGATCCCGGAGGGGAAGTGGGTGATCCGCACGGCGGAGTCGGTCTTGTTGACGTGCTGGCCGCCCGCGCCCGAGGACCGGAAGGTGTCGATGCGGATGTCCTTGTCCTGCACCTCGATCTCGATGTTGTCGTCAACGACCGGATAGACCCAGACCGAGCAGAAGCTGGTATGCCGCCGCGCCGCGCTGTCATAGGGCGAGATGCGGACAAGACGGTGCACCCCGGCCTCTGTCTTCAGCCAGCCATAGGCGTTCTTGCCGCTGATCTTGTACGACGCCGACTTGATCCCCGCGCCGTCGCCTTCGCTTTCCGACTGCAATTCGACCGTGAAGCCGCGCTTTTCGGCCCAGCGGACATACATCCGCGCCAGCATCGAGGCCCAGTCGCAGCTTTCCGTGCCGCCCGCGCCTGCGTTGATCTCCAGGAAGGTGTCGTTGCCATCGGCCTCGCCGTCGAGCAGTGCCTCGAGTTCCTTCTCCTCGGCGACCTTGACCAGGTCGGCGAGCGCCTTCTCGGCCTCGGAGACGATCTCGGCATCGCCTTCCATCTCGCCCAGCTCGATCAGCTCGACGTTGTCCTTCAGGCCCCCCGACAGGAGCTTGTAGCCCGCTACCGCATCCATCAGCGACTGGCGGTCGCGCATCAGCTTCTGCGCCTTGGCCGGATCGTTCCACAGGTCCGGGGATTCGATCATCGCATCGAATTCTTCCAGCCGGTGCGGCGCGGTCTCCCAATCCATCCGCTGCGCCAGAAGCTTCAGGGTCTTTTCGATGGCATCGACATTGCCTTGGGTTTCGGCGCGCATGGGTCGGTCCTGATGGGTTCTCGGGCGCGGTCATAAAGCGAAGGCCGCGCACGGGCAAGGGTGCGGGGCGGTTCTTAGCCGGGCGGCAACAGCGCCGAAAGCGGGGCGATCAACCGGTGCGGTGCCGAGCCGTAGGCCACAAATCCGTGACGGCGATAGAATGCCTCGGCTGCGGTATCCTTGGCATCGACGATCATCGCAAAGACCGCCACCTCGCTGACTGCCGCGCGCACAACCGCATTGGCGAGAAGCGCCGCGCCGAGCTTTTGCCCGGTGAAGCGGCGATCCACGGCCAGCCGCCCCAGTCTTGCTGCTGGAAGCGTTGGATAGCGCGGCAGTCGCCGGGTCAGATCGGCGGGAACATCGGTCAGCGGGATGTCTGTCGCCGACAGGGTATAGAATCCGGCAATGGCACCTGAGGCCTGATGCACTGCAATGAAGCAGGCCGCGATCCGCCGCCGGATGTCCTGCGTGACCTGGGTGTGGAAATAGCGGGTAAGCGGATCGCTGGTACAGTCGAACCCGCCCCGCGCCCGTCCGTCGAGCGGCAGGATAAGGAAGGGGTCGGCGGTCAAACCGGACCGATCAGGCGGCGATGATGCTCAAATGCGCGCAGCATGGCCTCGTTGGGAGGCGGCGGGTTCAGCAGCAATTCGACAAACAGCCGCTGGTCTGCGGCAGACAGATGCAGAACATGGACCTCTTCCAGAGCCTTGCGCGCCGCCTCTTCTGCCGCCGATACGACGAACTCGCTGATCGAACGGCCCTGGATTTCAGCCGCGCGTCGGACGATGGCCAGTGTGTCGGGCGTGGTGCGGGCTTCGATCCGTTCGGAGCGGGTGGTCTGGGTCATGGTGTCTCTCCTGCGCCGGGAAATGTACGGCAAATCACCGGACAATTCAAGACTGACCCTAATACAGCCCGCCCGACGACACCGTGCCGAAGTCGGCCTTCTTCGGCACGATCACCCGCTCGCCTTCCGAGTTGGTGACGGTCTTGCCCTGGTCCACGTCGCCCTCGCCCTCGCCATAGGCGAAGAGCGGCAGGTTCTCGCCCATCGCGAAGCCACCGTCGACCACCAGACCGAGGCCGATCAGCGCATCCTCGCCCTCGCGGAAGTACTCGGCGATCACATTGTCACCCGAGGCATCATCGGGCAGCGGCTGGCCGGTGAAGCGGTCGATCTTGCGGAAATAGCCGCCGGGGGGAACCTTGAACGCGCCCCCGCCGTATTTCTTGATCGCATCCTCCATGAAGTCCTGGAAGACCGGAACGCAAAGGGTGCCGCCGAAGGCACTTTCGCCCAAGGTCTTCGGCTGGTCGTAGCCGATGTAGCAGCCCGCCACGATGTTGGAGGAATAGCCGATGAACCAGACGTCCTTGGCGTCGTTCGTCGTCCCGGTCTTGCCCGCGATCGGCACCGGCAGGCGCAACCGGCTTGCCGAGCCGCGCTTGACCACGCCTTCCATCATGCTGGTCAGCTGGTAGGCGGTGATCGCGTTCATGACGCGCTCGCGGTTGGAGTCGATCCGCACCCCCTCGCCCGGCGCAAGCTCGGGCTGGGCGCAATCCTCGCAGACACGCTGGTCATGCCGGTAGATGGTCTTGCCGAAGCGGTCCTGCACCCGGTCGACCAGCGTGGGCTCCACCCGCTCGCCGCCGTTGGCGAACATGGCATAGGCCGCGACCATCTTGAACAAAGTGGTCTCCTGCGCACCAAGCGCATTGGCCAGGAACGGGCCCATCCGGTCATAAACCCCGAAGCGTTCGGCATAGCCCGCGACGGTCTGCATCCCGATTTCCTGCGCGATCCGCACGGTCATCAGGTTGCGCGACTGCTCGATCCCGGTGCGCAAGGGCGTCGGCCCGTAGAACCGGTTCGAGGCATTCTTCGGCGTCCAGAGGCCCTGGGGGGTCTCGATCTCGATCGGCGCGTCGACGACGATGGTGGCGGGGGTAAACCCGCTGTCCAGCGCGGCAGCATAGACGAAGGGCTTGAAGCTCGACCCCGGCTGGCGGGTGGCCTGGGTGGTGCGGTTGAAGACCGAATCCTGGTAGCTGAACCCGCCCTGCATCGCGAGGACCCGACCGGTGTTCACGTCCATCGCCATGAAGGCGCCCTGCACTTCCGGCACCTGGCGCAGCGACCAGCGCTTGAAGGTGCCGTCATCGTTCGTGACGGCGCGGACCAGCACCACATCGCCGACCGAGACGAGGTCGCCGGCCACCTTGGCCTTCTTGGCCAGTGTCCCGTCCGCCTGGCGCTTCCTTGCCCAGGTGACGTCTTCGGCCGGGATGAAATGGCCGTCCTCGTCGTCCATCACCCCTTCGATGCCGATGCGGGCATCCTTCTCGCCCACGTCCAGCACCACCGCCGGAAACCAGCTGGGCACGTCCCGCGGCACCTCGACCTTGGCCAGCGCCGCGCGCCAGCCCTCTTCCGAGGCAAGGACCTCGGCCGGAAGCACCTTGCCGGTGCCGCGCCAGACGCCCGCGTTGCGGTCATATTGCTCCAGCCCCTTGCGCAGCGCCTCGGCGGCGGCCTTCTGCAGGTCGGGGTCCACCGTGGCGCGGATGGTCAAGCCGCCCGAGAAGAATTCCTCCTCGCCGAAGACACCGGAGAGCTGGCGGCGAATCTCGTCGGTGAAATAGTCGCGGGGCGGCAGCGCGTCGCGGAAGGCCTCGAAATCGCCGTTCTGCACCGAGCGCAGCGGCATCTCCTTCTCCGACAGATAGGTCGCCTCGTCGATATAGCCGTTCTGCCACATCTCGCGCAGCACGTAGTTCCGCCGCTCGGTCACCCGTTCCTTGTTCGTCACCGGATCATACTTGCCCGGCGCCTGCGGCATCGCCGCCAGCATCGCCGCCTCGTGCGGGGCAAGGTCGGTGAGCGGCTTGTTGAAATAGGTCTGCGCCGCCGCCGCCACGCCGTAGGAATTCTTGCCCAGGAAAATCTCGTTCAGATACAGTTCCAGGATCTTGTCCTTGGACAGCGTCTGTTCCAGCCGGGTGGCCAGGATGATCTCCTTGATCTTCCGCTCGACCGACCGGCTGCCGTCCAGAAGGAAGTTCTTCATCACCTGCTGGGTGATGGTCGAGGCCCCCCGCATGCTTTCGCCGCGCGACTTCACCGCCTCGATCAGGGCGGCGACCATGCCGCGGGTGTCATAGCCGTGGTGGTGGTAGAAGTTCTTGTCCTCGGCGCTGATGAAGGCCTGCTTCACCAGGTCGGGAATGTCCTCCGACGCGACGAAAAGCCGCCGCTCCTGGGCGAATTCGTCGATGATCCGCCCCTCGCCGGAGTAGATCCGGCTGATCGTGGCGGGCGTGTATTGCGCCAGGTTCTCGTGGCTGGGCAGGTCGCGGGAATACATGTAGAAGATGCCGCCCAGCGTCAGGGCGGCGAAGATCAGCCCCAGCGTCACCGCCGAGAAGAGGCCCCCGAGAACGTTTCCGACAAACCTCAGCACCCGCAGCCCCTTTTCGCTTGCGCCCCCGCAGTATACCAGACGCGGCCCCGCGTCAAAACCTTGGCCCCGGCTTCGGCCTTCACGAATTCCTGTTCAGGCAGGCTTTCGCGGGTGTCAGGGCGCTGCCGCACGCAGGGACGCGTCTTCCCCCGCCCAGGTCCCCAGCGCCTGAACCAGTGCCCCGGCCAGCCTGGCCCGCCAGGCCGGGTCGGCCAGCCGCCGGTAGTCCCGGTCCGAGGACAGGAACCCCACTTCCAGAAGCACAGAGGGAATGTCAGGGGACTTCAGCACCGAAAATCCCCCTGACTGGTGCGGGTGGCGGTGCATCCTGATCTCCACCCCCTTGACCGCAGCCACGATGGCATCGGCCAGCCGCTCGGCACGGGGCTGGGTCTCGGTCCGGGCCATGTCCATCAGCACCTCGGCCACCACGTCGTCCTGATCGCTGAGGTCGACGCCCGCAAGAAGGTCGTCGCGGTCATGCCGTTCCGCCAGCGCCGCCGAGGCCTCGTCCGAGGCGTCCTCCGCCAGCGTATAGACGGTCGCCCCCTGCGCATCGCCCTCGGCCAGGGCATCGGCGTGGAGCGACAGGAACACATCCGCCCCCGCCTCGCGCGCGATGGAGGTGCGGGTTTCCAGGGGCACGAAGACATCCTCCTCGCGCGTCAGCACGACACGGAAGCGCCCGTCGCGGACCAAGGCCTCCTTCAGCTCGCGCGCGAAGGTCAGCATCAGGGCGGCCTCGCTGTGATCCTCGCGCTCGGCCCCCGGATCGATCCCGCCATGGCCGGGATCGAGCACCACAACCAGCGGCCCGCCGCCTGCGGGCAGCGGGGGCACCAGATCGGTCGCCTCGGGCAGGGCCCAGTCCGGCAGGTCCGGCCGCGCGGTCTCAAGCGCGAAGCTGGCGGGATCGGTGGGCACCAGCGCCAGGTCGATCCGTGGCTCCTCGCCCGTCACCATCTCGGCCCTCACGACCTTCAGCGGCCCCGCGAGTTCAAGCACCAGCCGTGACCAGCCCGGCCGGAAGGCCCCGGCCCGGAGCGAGACGCCGGGCCGCACCACCGCCAGCGCCTCGACCCCGCGCCAGTCGATCTCGCGCGCGTCGATCACCAGCCGCGGCGGGTTGTCCATCAGCCGCAACCGCCAGGGCACCGGCTGGCTCAGCGCCACTTTCAGCTCCAGCCCGCCGTCGCCCGTGGCCACGATCCCGGACCGCAGCGGATTCACCTTGGCCAGGGCCGACAGGTCCTCGGCCGCGACCGGCAGGACAAGAAGCAGAAGCAGGAGGAACGGGCGCAGCAGGATCATCGTCGCCTTATCCCTGCTTGTCCCCGCATTGTAAATTCCTGCAAGGTCGCTCATCGCTCCTCGCAGCCGCGAGAAGAAGACGAAGTCGCTCGACGAGACTTCGACCCCGTCCGCATCACGAAACGGCGAGCGGCTTGTCTTGCCCGCACCCCGCCCCTATCCTGCCCGCCGCCGCAGGCCACGCGGCCGCGAATGGAGACCGCATGACCCGCCTTGCCCTCGGCCTGATCGCCGGCCTTGCCAGCCTGCCCGCCTTTGCCGAAGAGCTGCCCCAGACCGGAGCCACCGCCGAAAGCGCCATGACGGCCGAGGAACGACTGGCCTTCCGCGACGAGGTGCGTGCCTATCTCCTGGAGCATCCCGAAGTGTTGATCGAGGCGATGGACGTGCTCCAGCAACGCGAGGAGGCGGCGGCCCTGGCCCGGGACGTGCAGACGGTGTCCACGCATTCCGACACGATCTTCAACAGCCCGAACGACTGGGTCGGCGGCAACCCGGACGGCGACATCACCCTGGTCGAGTTCATGGACTATCGCTGCGGCTATTGCCGCAAGGCCTATTCCGAGGTCGACCAGCTGATCACCACCGATGGCAACATCCGCTTCGTGGTCAAGGAATTCCCCATCCTGGGCGAGGCCTCGATGCTTTCGGCCCAGTTCGCCATCGCGCTGCGCCAGCTGCATGGCGACGAGGCCTATGGCCGCGCGCATGACGCGCTGATGACGCTGCGCGGCGAACCCACGCCCGAGACACTGTCGCGGGTGGCGACCGATCTGGGCCTTGACCCGCAGCCGATCCTCGACCGGATGGGCGCGCCGGAAGTGCAGGCGGTGATCGCGGAAAACTACGCGCTGGCCGAGAAGATGGAGATCACCGGCACCCCGGCCTTCGTGCTGAAGGACACCGTGCTGCGCGGCTATGCGCCCCTGGAGACGATGCGGGACTTCGTCAAGGACGCACGGACCGACGGCTGAGCTATTGCTCCTGAAGAGAAGAGGGGCGGCCCTTGTGGCCGCCCCCTTGCATCAGGCCTCGACCGCGGTGGGGTCGGGCCGCAGGGCATTGGCGATCCAAAGCCCGACGCCCAACGTCCCCAACCCCATGCCGACCACCGCGAAGGTCCCCGCGAGCCCGAACCAGGCCACCAGCGGCGCCGAGACCAAAGGCGATGCGAACTGCCCCAGGAAAAAGGCCGTCGTCAGAAGCCCCGACGCCCGCCCCCGCATGCTTGCCGGCACCCGCTCCATGAACCATGTCGTGTAGTTGGGCATCGAGATGCCCATTCCCAGCCCCGCAATCAGCGATCCAGCCAGCACGCCATGCCAGTCCGACGCCGTGGCATGGGCCAGAAAGCCCAGCCCGATCAGCACGAAGGACAGGCCGAAGATCGTCATCGCGCTGAGCCGCGCCCGGATGCGGCCGTACATCAGCGCCACCGGGGCCGAGACGGTGACGAGCGCCGCCATCAGCGCCCCCACGACCAGGGGACTTGTGACCCCCAGCGCCTCAAGGTGGAACGGCAGGCGCGTGGGCGTGACGTAGAAGGCCGCCTGGAATACGAAGGCCAGCGGGGCGATGAAGGCATAGGCCGCCCAGGGAAAGCGGTCGGCGGTCGAGCGCACAGGCCTGGGCCGGTCGCGTTCCGCTGCGATCCGCCGGGCGTGCGGGCCAAGCACCAGCAGGGCCAGCGTGGCAATGGGCAGGATCAGCGCATAGACGGCAAAGGCCCCGCGCCAGTGATAGCTCGCCAGCGCCCCGCCCAGAAGCATGAACACGATCCCGGCTGCCGAAATCGCCGCGCCCTGCATCCCCAGGAACCGCGCCCGCGCCGGGCCTTGCCACAGGTCGCTGGCCCAGGTCATCCCCAGGTTCATCGTCCCCGCGACGCCCAAGCCAAGCGCCAGCCGCCCGGCCAACATCCCCCACAGGCTGTCGGCCCAAAGCCCCGAGGTCCCGCCGACGGCATAAAGCGCCGCCGTCAAGAGCAAGAGCTTCTGCCGGTCCCAGCGGTCGATCAGCACGCCCATCAGCCCCGCCGAAAGGACGATCGCGAGCGAGGGCAGCGTGACGATCAGCCCGGCCAGCGTGTCGATATGCGGCATATCCGCATAGTGCTCGCGCAGGCCTGGCAGCGAGGATGCGACCGTGGCATTCGCCATGATCGTCATCGAGGCCAGCCCCAGCACCGCCAAAGTCACCGCCCGGCCTGGCGGTGCGTCCGATCCCTGTTCCATCTGCAATCCTTCGATCCTGCCTTGTGCAAGATCGCAAAATCCACCATCATGGACAAGATTGCCATTTCTGCAAGGTGCGTCCAATATCATGGACAATGAGCTTGACCTCTCCGCCCTCCGCGGCTTCCGCACCGTGTTGCGCGAGGGCTCGTTCTCGGCCGCCGCGCTGGCCCTGCGGGTTCCGAAATCCACCCTGTCGAAGCGCGTGGCCGATCTGGAAAACCACCTCGGCGTCCGGCTGATCGAACGCTCCACCCGCATGCTGCGCCCCACGCAGGAGGGCGAGGTCCTTGCCGCCCGCGCCGACCGCCTGCTGGGCGAGGCCGAGGATATCCGCCGCGCGCTTGGCGAATCCGGCGGCACGCCGCGGGGGCACCTGCGGCTGGCGGTGCCGCAGGTGATCGGCAACCTGCTGATCGGCCCCATCGCCGCCAGCTTCCGCGTCCTTCACCCCGAAGTCACGCTGGAAATCCACTTCCTCGACCGCACCCCCGACCTGCTGGAGGAAGGCTTCGACGGCTGCATCCGCTTCGGTCCGCTGGAGGACAGCACCCAGGTCGCCCGCCGCCTGCTGCACGGCCAGGCCATGCTGGTCGCCTCGCCGCGGCTTCCCGGTCTCGACAGCCTGCACCAGCCGCAGGACCTGACCCGCTTCCCGCTGGTCGGCCTGGCCACCGCCTGGTCGGGCGGCCTGCCGCTGCAAAAGGGCGACGAGGAAATCATCCTGCCCTACGCCCCGCCGCTGCGCCTCGGCTCGCATCTTGCCGTCCGCGACGCCCTGGTCGCCGGGGCCGGCATCGCCGCCCTGCCCGGCATGATCGCCCGCCCGGAAATCGCCGAAGGCCGCCTTGTCCGTGTGCTGCCGGACTGGTCCACCCCGCGGAAGGCGATCTATTTCGTCTATCCCTCCGCCCAGTCTGTAACCGCGCGGCTGCGCGCCTTCATCGACCACCTGGCGCGGGAGATGGGCGGGGATTGATCACTCTGCCGCAAGCTTTTCCGCCGCCTCGATCTGGGCGGCCTTCACTTCCACCAGCCCGACGATATGGTCGATCATCGCCTCGTTCGACAGCGTATGGTCCTGCTTGCCCGCAAGATAGACCATCCCCTTGCCCGCCCCGCCGCCGGTAAAGCCGATGTCGGTCATCAGCGCCTCGCCCGGGCCGTTCACCACGCAGCCGATGATGCTGAGGCTCATCGAGGTCGTCACATGGGCCAGCCGCTCTTCCAGCGCCGCGACAGTCTTGATCACGTCGAACCCCTGCCGCGCGCAGGAGGGGCAAGAGATGATCGTCACCCCCCGATGGCGCAGGCCCAAGGATTTCAGGATCTCATAGCCGACCTTCACCTCTTCCACCGGGTCGGCGGACAGGCTGACGCGAATGGTATCGCCGATCCCCATCCACAGGAGGTTCCCAAGCCCTATGGCCGACTTCACCGTGCCGGAGACAAGCCCCCCCGCTTCGGTGATCCCAAGATGGATCGGCGCGTCGGTGGCATCAGCCAGTTGCTGATAGGCGGCGGCGGCCAGGAACACGTCCGAGGCCTTCACCGAAATCTTGAACTCGTGGAAATCGTTGTCCTGCAACAGCCGGATGTGGTCGAGGCCGGATTCCACCATCGCCTCGGGGCACGGCTCGCCGTATTTCTCCAGCAGGTGCTTTTCCAGCGACCCCGCATTCACCCCGATGCGGATCGAACAGCCGTGGTCCTTTGCGGCCTTCACCACCTCGGCCACACGTTTCGCATCGCCGATGTTGCCGGGGTTGATCCGCAGGCAGGCCGCGCCCGCCTCGGCCGCCTCGATCGCGCGCTTGTAGTGGAAATGGATGTCCGCGACGATCGGCACCGGACTTTCCGCCACGATCTCTTTCAGCGCCCGCGTGCTCGCCTGATCCGGCGTCGAGACCCGCACGATATCCGCCCCCGCCACCGCGCAACGCTGCACCTGGTCGATGGTCGCCGCCACGTCCGAGGTGATGGTGTTGGTCATGGTCTGCACCGAAATCGGCGCATCGCCCCCGACCAGCACCTTGCCCACGCGGATCTGCCGCGAGGCGCGCCGCTGTATGTCGCGCCAGGGGCGGACGGGGTTGTGGGTCATCGGTCAGGCTCCGTTGCTTGCCGCCAGAACATAGGCCGCAAGCCTCACGCGGACAATGGGCCGGAACTTACTCCGACGCTTCCGGCGCAGGTGCAGCCACCACGTCCGAGGCATCCGCCGTAGCGAAATTCGCCAGGTCCTGATCCTTGGTCAGGTCGGCCTGCGCAAAGCTCTGTGTCAGCGCTTCGGGTGACAGCGGAATGTCCTTGGCGATCTGCGCCCCCGGCGCGGCAGGTCCGTAGGCCACCCCGTCGACGACGAAATAGATCGAGCCGGAGTTGCCGGTCCGGAACACTGCGGCCGTTTCCAGGGGCGGCACCGCATAGCGTTCACCTGCATCGAGGATCTTCTCGAACAGCACGGTTCCATCGGCGGCATTGACCCGCACCCAGGACGGGCGCACCGCCAGGACCTCGACGCCGTCCTTGGCATCGGCGATGACCTGAACCTCGCCCTCGACCGCCTGATCAAGCGCGGCATCGACCGAGTCGGCCTCGGCCACCTGCGACAACACGCCGGTGTCGCGCGGGTTGATCGCGGCAATCGGCCCGTCGCGAGAGGTCAGGACCGGAACATCCAGCGCCTGCGGGCGATACAGACGATCCAGCACGTCATCGGTCCCGGTGCCTTCGGCACTGGCAACCGCCTCGGCAGCGGGTTCGGCGGGACGCGCTGCCACAACGTTCGGCGCCGTCGCCCCGGCATTGGCCAGCGGGTCGATCTCGGCCACCACGGTCGGTGCCTCGTCGACCGGCGCCAGCTGCACGCGCTGCACTTCCTGCAATACCGACCAGCCGCCGTAGCCGATGGCGCCGATCAGCGCGACCAGCACGGCGATGGAGCCGAGCGCGCCGGGTTCCACCCGGGACAGGATCGCCTCGCCGCGCGGGATGAAGCTGGCATTGGGATCGCCCAGCGGATCAGAGAAATCGGTGCGCGCCCGCACCTTGACGATCTGCTGCGGCGAGGCAGCGGCAGAAAGCCCGTGCGAGACCTGATACCCGGCCTCGGCGCAGAAGCGTTCGAAGGCCCATTCCGGGTCCATCGCCAGATAGCGGGCGTAGGAGCGGACATAGCCCGCGACGAAACCGGGGGTCTCGAAGGCCGAAAGGTCGGCGTTCTCGATGGCGGCGATATAGGTGGCCTTGATCTTCAGCTCGCGCTGAACGTCCAGCAGCGACTTCCCAAGCGTGGCCCTTTCGCCGCGCATGAGATCACCGAGCCGCAACTCGAAGTCGTCAAAGCCCTTTGGCTTGTCCTCTTCGGTTGTCGAAGGTTTCGACCTCCAACCGATCATCCGCGCCCTGTCCCCTTCGGTGCACCACTCAAGCGTGGTCGCCTTCCCCAGCGACTCACATGCGTTCTATTGGCGAAACCCTAGCACAGGACAAGGGCTTTTCCACAGACCAGCGCCCTCAGGCGACCTGTTCGGCGCGATTCAGCGCACAATGTGCCCAGAGTTCGTCCATCGCGCGGACCAGCGTCTCGATCTCGCCGGTCCCATGCACCGGAGACGGAGTGAAGCGCAGCCGCTCGGTTCCGCGCGGGACGGTCGGGAAGTTGATCGGCTGGACATAGATGCCGTGGTTTTCCAGAAGCATGTCGGACAGCATCTTGCAATGCACCGGGTTGCCGACATGGACCGGCACGATATGCGACCCGTGGTCGATGATGGGCATTCCAAGCGCCTTCAGACGCATCTTCAGGATGCGGGCCTGGGTCTGGTGCCGCTCACGCAGCCGCAGGCCGCCCTCTCCCTTCAGGAAGCGGACCGAAGCCGCCGCCCCCGCCGCGACCGCGGGCGGCAGGCTGGTCGTGAAGATGAACCCCGGCGCATAGGAGCGCACGGCATCCACCATCCGCACTGACGCCGCGATATAGCCGCCGAAGACGCCATAGGCCTTGGCGAGCGTGCCGTTGATGATGTCGACGCGGTGCATCTGCCCGTCGCGTTCCGCCACGCCCGCGCCGCGGGGGCCGTACATGCCGACCGCATGGACCTCGTCCAGATAGGTCAGCGCGTTGAATTCCTGCGCGAGATCACAGATTTCCTTGATCGGGCCGAAATCGCCGTCCATCGAATAGATCGATTCGAAGGCGATCAGCTTCGGCGCCGCCGGATCATCCTTGGCCAGCAGCTCGCGCAGATGCGCCACATCGTTGTGCCGGAAGATGCGCTTCTCGCCGCCCCCGCGCCGCACGCCCTCGATCATGCTCGCATGGTTCAGCGCGTCGGAATAGATGATCAGCCCGGGGAACAGGAGCCGCAGCGTCGACAGCGTCGCATCATTGGCGATGTAGGCCGAGGTGAAGACCAGCGCGGCTTCCTTCCGATGCAGGTCGGCCAGTTCCGCCTCCAGCCGCTTGTGCCAGACGGTCGTGCCGCTGATGTTCCGCGTGCCCCCGGAGCCCGCCCCGGTCGCGTCCAGCGCCGCGTGCATCGCCGCCAGGACCTCGGGGTGCTGGCCCATGCCCAGATAGTCGTTGCCGCACCAGACGGTGATGTCCTTCTGCGTGCCGTCCGGCTTCGTCCACACCGCATGGGGGAACTGGCCCTGCTCCCGCGCGATGTCGATGAAGGTGCGGTAGCGCCCCTCGTCGTGCAGGCGTTGCAGGCTGGCATCAAGCGCGCTGTTGTAGTCCATGGCTTCCTCGGTCCCTTTTGCGGCATCATCGGCGATGCGCAGCAGTGGTGCCTTGATTTCGGTCAACCAGCCCGCAGAACCAACAGGACGAATTGTCGCCCCACGCGAATCTGGAACCGTTCCAGATTGCCAATAGCGCAGCCTGCCCGCTCTGGACAGCCCCAACCCGCCTGCTAGGCTCCGGCCCGATCACATCCCGGAGAGAGCCATGACCCTCGACGCCGTCCTTCACCGCATCGACGAAACCCTGCCGCAGTCGCTCGACCGGCTGATGGCGCTGCTGCGCATCCCCTCGATCTCCACCGATCCCGCCTACAAGGCAGATTGCGCCCGCACCGCCGACCTGCTGGCCGCCGACCTCGCCAGCCTCGGCTTCGAGGCCCGTGCGGCAGCGACCCCCGGTCATCCGATGGTCGTGGCGCATGGCGGGACCGGCAAGCGCCATATCCTATTCTATGGCCATTACGACGTGCAACCCGTTGACCCGCTGGAACTTTGGGACCGCCCGCCCTTCGACCCCGAGTTGCAGGACACTCCGAAAGGCAAGGTCATCCGCGCCCGCGGGTCCTCGGACGACAAGGGTCAGCTGATGACCTTCATCGAGGCCTGCCGCGCCTGGAAGCATGTGCACGGCGCCCTTCCCGGCAAGCTGACGATCTTCCTGGAGGGCGAGGAGGAATCGGGCTCTCCCTCGCTTGTCCCCTTCCTGGAGCAGAACCGTGAGGAACTCAGCTGCGACCTCGCACTGATCTGCGACACCGGGCTGTTCGAGGAAGCCACCCCCGCCATCACCACCATGCTGCGCGGGCTGGCGAAAGCCGAATTCACCATCCGCGCCGCCAGCCGTGACCTCCATTCCGGCATGTATGGCGGGCTGGCGCAGAACCCGCTGCACCTGATGGCGCGGCTTCTGGCTGGCCTGCACGACGCCCAGGGCCGGGTGCAGGTGCCCGGCTTCTACGACGATGTCGACGAGCTTCCCGATACACTGCGCCAGCAATGGCAGACGCTGGCCTTCGACCACGCCGCCTATCTCGGCGACGTGGGCCTCTCCGTCCCCGCCGGGGAACAGGACCGCACGCCGCTGGAAAAGATCTGGTCGCGCCCGACGGCGGAGGTCAACGGCATGTGGGGCGGCTACACCGGCGCCGGGTTCAAGACCGTGCTGCCGTCCGAGGCCCATGCCAAGGTCTCTTTCCGCCTCGTCTCGCGCCAGGACCCGGAGAAGATCATCGCCTCGTTCAAGAAATGGGCCGAGGCGCAGATGCCTGCCGATTGCGAGATCGTCTGGGAAGGCGGCAGCGACGGGGCCCCGGCCTCGGTGATGGAAATCGCCGACCCGGCCTTCGAATCCGCCCGCGCCGCGCTGACCGAGGAATGGGGCCGCCCCGCCGCCTTCGTGGGCTCCGGCGGGTCGATCCCGGTCGCGGGCTATTTCAAGACCATCCTCGGCATGGACGCGATGCTGATCGGCTTCGGCCGCGATGACGACCAGATCCATTCCCCGAACGAGAAATACGACCTGGAGTCCTTCCACAAGGGCATCCGGAGCTGGGCCCGCATCCTCGCCCGCATCGCGTGATGCTTCAGCTTCGCGACGCAAAGCCCGAGGACGAAACGGATTTCCGGCGTCTCTGGCAGGGGTTCCTTGACGGCTACGGCCTGACCCTGCCGCCCGGGGTCACCACCTTCACCTGGGCGCGTCTGATGGACCCCGGCAATGCCCTGACCGCCCGGCTGGCGCTGCAGGACGGGGTGCCGCAGGGCTTCGCCATCCACCAGCACCACCCCTCGACCTGGGTGCTGGGCGATGACGGCTATCTTGAGGACCTCTTCGTTGCGGAAGCGGCGCGGGGCAAGGGCCTGGGCCGCGCGCTGATCGAGGACCTGATCGCCATCGGTCGGGCGCGAGGCTGGCGCAGGCTCTACTGGCTGACCGAGATCGAGAACCAGACCGCCCGCAGGCTCTATGACCAGTACTGCGAGAACGACGGCCACATCCGCTACCGCATGACCCTCTAGGCGCACCGCCGCAACCGGGACCCAAATTTCTTGAGCAAGAAATTTGTCAAAATCCTTACTTAAGGATTTTTTCCCTCAGATGAAAAACGGGGACCCGAAGGCCCCCGTCTCCTCTCATGCCGAGGTGGTCAGCCCGCCTTCAGCGCCGTCGCTTCCTTCAGCGTGCCCTTCATCTCCCAGCTCACCACCACCTTCTCGCCGACCTTGAACGGCTTCACGTCATAGCCCGCAGGCAGGTGATAGGTCGTGCCGTCCTCCAGCACCACCGTCATCGCCTTGGTGTCGATCGACTTGATCACGCCCGAGGTGTCGGTCGAAGCGGCCAGCACGGCAGTGCCAAGGCCAAGCGAGGCGATCAGGGCCAGGGACAGAATGTTCGAACGCATGATGCGTCTCCTGTTTCAGGAACGGGATTTCCCTTCCGTTCCAGTCACCTCCCGGCGCGCCGGGCCTGTCGCGTCGATGGTTGCCCATCCGGCAGGCTCTGGCCGGGATGGCAGGACGCTACTCCCGCCCCGGGGCCTGCGATAGGGGGCCTCACCGCAAGGTTCCGTGGCGTGAGCCTCTGTGCTGCGACGCGGCACAGGCCGTTTCCTGCCGATCCCCCACAAGGAGGAAAGCCTTGTCCTTTCCGCAGCTTGCCGAAACCATCCGGTCCTTGCGCCCATGGCCCCCCGACCGGACTCCGCCGGAAAAAATCACCTGTCGGCGATCGGCCCGCGAGGTCGCTCACAGCGGCGCCAGAGCATCCGGGCGCCATGGCGGAGACGACCGAAAACCCGTTCCTCGACCGGTTCGATCCTGGCCGAATCCTGCGTGGGAAACATGGGGGGAAGCTGGCGCGGTGGACGGGGCTCGAACCCGCGACCCCCGGCGTGACAGGCCGGTACTCTAACCAACTGAGCTACCACCGCGCGCTGAAGGGGCAGATAAGGGGTTGTCCGGAAGGCGTCAAGCGGGAAACGCGACGGCCTCACGCCTCACCTGCAAGCTCCGGACAAAGGTCGGCAACAAGCGCCTCCCTCCCCCTCCATGAGGAGGGCTGGGATGGGAGGCGGTCAGGAAGAAGGCAGGCCGGATCGGTCAATCGGCCTTAACGTTTCCTGAACGCCCACGGACAACCCGTTGATTTTATTTCACCTCGAGAGGCTGTCCTGCGTGGACACCCTTGCGGTCACTAAGAAGGAAGGGAAAGCTGGCGCGGTGGACGGGGCTCGAACCCGCGACCCCCGGCGTGACAGGCCGGTACTCTAACCAACTGAGCTACCACCGCGCGTGGAGGGCGGGATAGACGGTCTGCCGGGGGGCGTCAATGGGGAGCGCGCGGGTTTTTCAATGCTCGGGGGCCGGGATGAACTCGGCATCGTCGTCCGGCGGCAGCTTGAAGCGGCCGTGCTGCCAGTCGCCCGCCCGCCAGGCCTCTTTCGCGGCCTCGATCTTCTCGCGCGAGGAGGCGACGAAGTTCCACCAGATGAAGCGCGGCCCGTCCATCGTCGCGCCGCCGAGCAGCATCACCCGTGCCCCCTGCGCCCCGGCCTTCACCGAGACCCGGTCGCCCGGCCGGAACACCAGCATCCGCCCGGCCTCGAAGACCTGCCCGCCAACCGAAACCTCGCCGGTCAGGATGTAGACCCCGCGATCCTCGTGGTCGTCCGGCAGCGGGATCGCCGCGCCGGGTTGCAGGACCGCGTCGGCGTAGAAGACCTCGGAGGGCATTTCCAGCCCCACCCTCTCGCCCCAGGCCGACCCCAGGATCAGGCGGACTTCCTTCCCCTCGCCCTCCAGTTCCGGGAGTTCCTCGCGACCGAGATGGGTGAAGCCCGCCGCATCCTCCTCCCGGTCCTTTGGCAGGGCGAGCCAGGTCTGCAATCCGAACATCGACAGCGGGGCGGTGCGGGCCTCGCCGTCGGTCCGTTCGGAATGGGTGATCCCCTGCCCCGCCAGCATCCAGTTGACCGCGCCGGGTTCGATCCAGGCGTCGGTGCCGAGGCTGTCGCGGTGGTGGAGGCGGCCCCTCATGAGGTAGGTGACGGTCCCGAGGCCGATATGGGGATGGGGGCGGACGTCGATGCCCTGGCCGGTCAGGAATTCGGCAGGGCCCATCTGGTCGAAGAAGATGAAGGGGCCCACCATCTGCCGCTGGGCCGAGGGAAGGGCGCGGCGGACCTCGAAGCCGCCGAGGTCGCGGGCGCGGGGGACGATGACGGTCTCGATCGAGTCCACGGCGTCGCCGAGGGGGATCGAGGGGTCGAGAAGCGGGTTCCACATGGGCTGGGTCCTCCTTTGAAGGGAAGGTAGACCCCGGAGGCCGGACTTTCACCCCATTCCGTCCGCGCGATACCTGTGCGGGGGCGAACAGGCGGAGGTGTCCACGGTGGACATTTTCCAGATTCCATTTGAAGTCATAAGCTTGTCCGTGGGCGTTAGGGGTTTCTTAAGGCCTTCATCCAGATTGTCCTGCGGCCCCTCAAACCGGCTTTCACTTGTTGAGTGCGGATAGGGCGCGTGGCTGCCGAGGCCGGAGCAGCGTGTTAAATCGCTTGAATTGTACGGACGGATAATATCCGATGGGGCAGAGAATCGGAGAGGTGGCGCGTGACGGTCCGTACCGAATTTCCCGAAGCGATCACCGAGATCGAGGACATGGGCATCCCGATGCCCGATGGCACAAGGCTGTCGGCCCGGGTCTGGATGCCCGCCGATGCCGGGACGCGCCCTGTCCCCGCCGTGCTGGAATACATCCCCTATCGCAAACGGGATGGCACCCTGCCCCGCGACGAGCTGATGCATCCCTATGTCGCCGGGCACGGCTACGCCTGCGTCCGGGTCGACATCCGGGGGAACGGCGACAGCGACGGGCTGATGACCGACGAATACTCGGCCCAGGAATTGCAGGACGCCTGCGACGTGATTGCCTGGCTGGCCAAGCAACCGTGGTGCAGCGGCACCGTGGGGATGATGGGGAAAAGCTGGGGCGGGTTCAACTGCCTGCAGACGGCCTTCCTGCAACCGCCTGCCTTGAAGGCGGTGATATCGGTCTATTCGACCACCGACCGCTTTGCCGACGACATCCATTTCAAGGGCGGCGCGCTCTTGGGCGAGAATTTTGGCTGGGGTTCGGTCATGCTGAGCTATTCCTCGCGACCCGGCGACCCGCTTTTGCACAACGGCTGGCGGGAAACCTGGCTCAAGCGGCTGGAGGCGGAGCCATTCCATGCGCCCGGCTGGGCCAACCACCAGACGCGGGACGCCTATTGGAAACACGGCTCGATCTGCGAGGACTGGGACCGGATGACGGTTCCGATCCTGTCCATCGGCGGCTGGAACGACAACTACATGAACACCGTCGCGGCGCTGATGGAGAATGCACGGGGGCCGGTGAAGGGGATCATCGGCCCCTGGGTACACCAGTACCCGCATACCGCGGTTCCGGGGCCGAAGATCGGTTTCCTGCAACTGGCGATCCGCTGGTGGGACCGCTGGCTGAAAGGCATCGAGAACGGGGCGGAGAATGATCCGGCCCTGCGGGCCTGGATGCTGCATTCCGCGCCGCCGAACCCCAGCGCCGAGCATCGCGAAGGGCACTGGATTGCCGAAGCCGAATGGCCGACGCCGAGGGTCAGCCGCCGGGTGCTGATGCTGTCGGATGCGGGGCTCGGGGTGGCGGGGCCGCTTTCGGCCAGCGTCTCGACGCCGCAGCACCTGGGCATGACCGCGGGCGAGTTCTTTCCGATGGGCCTGAACGCCGAGATGGCGGGCGACCAGCGGGGGGATGATGCGCTGTCGGTCTGTTTCGACGGAGCCCGCCTTGACAGCCCGCTGGAGCTGCTGGGGGCAGCGACGCTTTCTCTGCGGCTGGCCTCGGACAAGCCACTGGCCTTCCTCGTGGCGCGGCTCTGCGATGTGGCGCCCGACGGGTCGTCCACCCGCATTGCGCATGGCATCCTGAACCTCTGCCACCGGCAGAGCCGGGAGAACCCGGAACGGATGCTGCCCGGCGTCCCGGAGGACATCACCCTGACGCTGGACCAGATGGGATATCGCGTGGCGGCAGGGCACAGGCTGCGGCTGGCCCTGTCCACCACCTACTGGCCCTTCGTCTGGTCCAGCCCCGAAGCCGCGACGCTGGAAATCACGCAGGGAAGCCTGGACCTGCCGGTGCATCGGGGCACGGGCGTGGCGGAATGGACCCCGCCGCCGGCCGAGACCGCCACCCCCTGGAAACACCGGATGCTGCGCGCCGGGCGGTCGAGTCGGCGGATCGAGAGCGACCTGATCGCGGGGCGGCATGCGCTGGTGGTCGAGGACGACCTGGGCGAGAGCGAGAACCTGACGCATGGGCTGGTGACCGGCGAGAAGACGGTCGAGCGCTGGGAGGTGGGGGCCGATCCCCTTTCTGCCCGGGCGGCGATCACCTGGGAGCAGCGCCTGTCACGCGGCGACTGGGGGGTGAAGACGCAGACCGAGACGGTGATGACGGCCAGCGCCACGCATCTGCGGATGCAGGCCACATTGACGGCCTGGGAGGGCGATCGGGTGGTCTTCCGGCGGGACTGGGACGAGGAGGTGGACCGCAAGTTTGTGTGACGGCCCGCGAAAAAACGTTTGTCCGAAGACGGGGTTCGCGGTTTATTGATTCCCAAGTCAACAAAAGAATCCCCGAGACGGGGACCACATAGGGAGACGAAAATGACCGACAAGCACAACCAGCTTGACTGGATGGTGGCGCAGGCGCGCACTGGCCGGATGACCCGGCGCGAATTCGTCGGCCGCACGACGGCGCTCGGCGTGTCGGCGGGACTCGCCTCGGCGCTCTACGGCAAGGCAGCCCTTGCGCAAGAGGCGAAAAAGGGCGGGAAGATCAGCGCCGGGCTTGCGGGCGGGCAATCGACCGACAGCCTCGATCCTGCGCTCGCAGCCTCGGAAGTTCCCTTCCAGGTCAACATGACCTGGGGTGAGATGCTGGTGGACGTGAACCCTGACGGAACGCTGGATCACCGCATCGCCGAGGAAATCTCCTCCTCGCCGGACGCGACCGAATGGAAGTTCAAGATCCGCGCCGGGGTGGAGTACCACAATGGCGGTACCGTCACTGCCGATGACGTGGTGGCGACGCTGAAGCGCCATACCGACGAAAAGGCCCAGTCGGGTGCGCTTGGCATCGTTCAGGGCATCGCCGACATGAAGGCCGAAGGCGACATGGTCACGCTGAAGCTCGCCTCGGGCAACGCCGACCTGCCGTATCTGATGGGCGACTATCACCTGATCATCCAGCCCGGCGGCGGCACGGATGCGCCTGCGGCGGGCAACGGCGCCGGACCTTACAAAGTCACGGCGAACGAACCGGGCGTGCGCTACACCTTCACCAAGCATGCCAACTACTTCGACAGCGCCATCGGCCATGCCGACGAGGTCGAGTTCCTGGTCATCAACGACAACACCGCACGGACTGCGGCGTTGCAGTCGGGCCAGGTCCACATGATCAACCGGGTCGATCCGAAGATCGTGGAACTGCTGAAGGGCGTCGCGGGCGTGTCGATCAAATATGTCGCGGGCCGCGGGCATTATGTCTTCATCATGCATTGCGACAAGGCGCCCTTCGACAACAACGACATGCGCATGGCGTTGAAATACGCCATCAATCGGCAGGAAATGGTCGACAAGATCCTGGGAGGCCTCGGCAGCAAGGGCAACGACTTCCCGATCAACGCCGCCTATCCGCTGTTCGACGACAGCATCGAGCAGCGGGAATACGATGCCGCCAAGGCCAAGGAATACTACGACAAGACCGGCCATGATGGCAGCCCGATCATTTTGCGCAGCGCGCCAGGCGCCTTCCCGGGCGCGGTGGATGCGGCCAACCTGTTCGCGGCCTCGGCGCAGGCGGCGGGCATCCCGCTGCAAGTCAAGCTGGAACCCGATGACGGCTACTGGTCGAATGTCTGGAACGTCGAGCCGTTCTGCGCCAGCTACTGGGGCGGTCGCCCGGTGCAGGACCAGATGTATTCGACCGCCTATCTGTCCACCGCCGACTGGAACGACACCAAGTTCAAGAACGCCCGTTTCGACGAGCTTCTGATCGCCGCAAGGGGCGAGTTGGACGAGGTCAAGCGAAAGGCGGAATACAGCGAGATGGCGCATATCCTGCGCGACGAGGGTGGCCTGATCCTGCCGATGTTCAACGACTTCGTCTCGGGCGTCAGTGACCAGATTCAGGGCTGGGTCGACGATCCCAACGGCGAGTTGATGAACGGGCGCGCCCAGGTCAAGTGCTGGCTGGCCTGAGGCAGGGCCGGTGCATCCGATCGTCAGACTTCTGGTCCAGCGCATTGCGCTGGGCCTCCTCTTGCTCCTCGCCGTCTCGGCGGTGATCTTCCTGGGCGTCGAAGCGCTGCCGGGCGATACCGCGCAGGCGATCCTCGGCCAGCAGGCCACACCCGAGGCGCTGGCCAACCTGCGCGAGAAGATGGGGCTGAACCAGCCGCCCCTGACCCGCTATTTCCAATGGCTCGGCGGCGTGCTGACCGGCGATCTGGGCACCTCTCTGACCAACGGGGCCGACATCGCGCAGTCCATCGGGCAGCGGCTGGGCAACACGCTGTTCCTGGCCGGTTGCGCCGCAGTCATCGCCGTGCCACTCGCGATCCTTCTGGGCCTGATCGCCGCGCGCTATGCCGGGCGCTGGCCGGACAAGCTGATCTCGGGCATCACGCTGACCACGATCAGCCTGCCGGAATTCGTCGCGGCCTATTTCGTGATCTACCTGCTGACCCAGCTTATCCCGATCTTCCAGCCCGTCGCCATGGTCTTCCCGGGGATGACTTTCTGGGCAAAGCTTCATGCCGTAGCCCTGCCAGTCATCGTGCTGGTTCTCGTCGTCCTTGCGCACATGATGCGGATGACCCGCGCGGCGATCCTGAACGTCATGCAATCGGCCTATATCGAGACGGCGGAGCTGAAGGGCCTGTCGCCGATGACGATCATCTGGAAGCATGCCTTCCCGAACGCCATCGCCCCGGTGGTCAGCGTGGTCATGCTGAACCTCGCCTATCTGGTCGTCGGCGTCGTCGTGGTCGAAGTGGTCTTCGGCTACAACGCGCTTGGCCAGTATCTCGTCGACCATGTGACGAAGCGTGACCTGCCGGTGGTGCAGGCCGTGGGTCTGGTCTTCGCCGCCGTCTACATCTTCCTGAACATGCTGGCCGATGTCATCGGCATCCTGGCCAACCCAAGACTGAGGCATCCGAAATGAGGATTCCGCTTTCAGCCCTCATCGGCCTCGTCCTGACCGGGACCTTCCTCTTCATCGCCGTCTTCGCGCACTGGATTGCGCCCTGGCCCATCAGCGACAGCAGCGGAGGCCAGTGGGAGGGCATTTCCTCGGAGCATTGGCTGGGCACCGACACCATCGGTCGGGATATCCTGTCGCGCCTGATCTATGGTGCGCAGATCACCATCTTCGTGGCGCTCGCCTCCTCGGTCCTGTCCTTCTCGCTGGGGGCCTTCCTGGGGTTCCTGGCCGCCGTCAAGGGCGGCTGGATCGACCAGCTTCTGTCGCGGCTTGTCGATCTGGTGATGGCGGTTCCCTCGCTGATCGTGGCGCTGGTGATGCTGTCGGTGCTGCCGCTGAACCTGACCGTGCTGATCCTGGTGATGGGCGTGCTGGACAGCACCCGCGTCTTCCGGTTGAGCCGCGCGGTCGCGGTCGACATCGCGGTGATGGACTATGTCGAGGCGGCGAAGCTGCGCGGCGAGAAGGGCGGCTGGATCATCTTCCGCGAAATCCTGCCCAATGCGCTGTCGCCGCTGGTGGCGGAGTTCGGGTTGCGCTTCATCTTCGCGGTGCTCTTCATCTCGACACTCTCGTTCCTGGGCCTTGGCGTGCAGCCGCCCCTGGCGGATTGGGGCGGCATGGTGAAGGAGAACAAGGACGGGCTGATCTACGGCAAGTCCGCCGCGCTTCTGCCCGCTGCCGCCATCGCGGCACTGGCAATCAGCGTGAACCTGGTGGCGGACTGGATCCTCACCCGCACCTCCAGCCTGAAAGGAGGCCGCGGTGGCTGATCCTCTCCTCCAGATCAAGGGCCTGGTGATCGAGGCCACCTCTTACCCGCCAGGGGAACCGCCGAAGAACGTGACGCTGGTGCATGGGGTGGACCTGACGCTGGAGCGGGGCCGCGTGATGGGCCTGATCGGCGAATCCGGGGCGGGCAAGTCGACCATCGGGCTGTCCGCCATGTCCTACGGGCGCGGCGGGGTGCGGCTGACGGCGGGAACGATCCACCTGAACGGACGGGAAATCCGGCTGGCCGATGCGAAGGCCCTGCGCGCGCTCAGGGGACGCGAAGTCACTTACGTTTCGCAATCGGCGGCGGCCAGCTTCAACCCGGCAAAGCAGATCATGGAACAGGTGATCGAGACCTCGCTCTCGCATGGGCTGATGACCAAGGCCGAGGCGGAAGCGCGGGCGCGGGGGCTGTTCAAGAAACTGGGGCTGCCGAACCCCGACACGATCGGCAATCGCTATCCACACCAGGTCTCGGGTGGGCAGTTGCAGCGCTGCATGACGGCGATGGCCTTGTGCCCGAAGCCCGACCTGGTGATCTTCGACGAACCGACGACCGCGCTGGATGTGACGACCCAGATCGACGTGCTGGCCGCGATCAAGGAGGCGATCCGGGACACCCATGTCGCAGCACTCTACATCACCCACGACCTCGCCGTGGTGGCGCAGGTGGCCGACGAGATCATGGTGCTGCGCCACGGAAGGATGGTGGAACTGGGCGAGACCGGGCAAGTCATCCATGCGCCGACACAGGACTATACCAAGGCGCTGGTTTCAGTCCGGGGCCTGGAGCATACCGAGAAAGCCCCTGCCCCGCCGGTTCTTCAGGTGCAGAACATCACCGCGCGCTATCGGGGCACCAATTTCGACGTGCTGAAGAACGTCACGGTCGACCTGCCCGCCGGGCAGACGCTGGCGGTGGTGGGCGAAAGCGGCTCGGGCAAGTCGACGCTGGCCCGGGCGATCACCGGGCTTCTGCCGCCCTTGCAGGGCCGGATCACCTTTGCCGGGCGCCAGCTCTCTGCCGATCTTGCGGGGCGGACGAAGGACGACCTGCGCGAAATCCAGATGATCTACCAGATGGCCGACACCGCGATGAACCCGCGGCAGACCGTGGGGACGATCATCGGGCGGCCGCTGGAGTTCTACTTCGGCCTCAAGGGGGCGGAGCGGGACAAGCGGGTGCAGGAGCTTCTGGACCAGATCGAGATGGGCAAAGGGTTCGCGGCGCGCTACCCGGCCGAATTGTCGGGTGGCCAGAAGCAGCGCGTCTGCATCGCCCGGGCGCTGGCGGCGAACCCGAAGCTGATCATCTGCGACGAGGTCACTTCGGCGCTGGATCCGCTGGTGGCGGACGGCATCCTGAAGCTTCTGCTGACATTGCAGGCCGAGGCGGGGGTGGCTTACCTCTTCATCACGCATGACCTTGCGACAGTGAAGGCCATCGCCGACAAGATCGCGGTGATGTTCAAGGGCGCGGTCGTCCGGTACGGCCAGAAGTCCGACGTGCTGACCCCGCCGTTCGACGATTACACCGATCTTCTGCTTTCCTCGGTGCCGGAGATGGAGCTGGGCTGGCTGGAGCAGGTGATCGCGCACCGCAAGATGGAAAGCGCGGGGAATTGAACTGCAGCTTGTCGGAGACTTCGTTCCTCCTCGCCGGGGTGGTCTCCGACGAGAAGCCGAAGGCGCGACCTAGGAGGCTTTGCCCGAATGAAGAAACTGCTTCTCATCATCCTGGACGGGGTGCCTTACCGGAACTGGCGGCGGCTGTTCGGCAACCTGGAAGGCTGGGTCGAACAGGGCGAGGCGCAGGTTCGTCGGATGCGGGCGGTGCTGCCCTCGACTTCGGCCTCGTGCTATGCCTCGATCCATACCGGGGTCCCGCCGCAGAAGCACGGAATCTGGGACAACGCCGGCATCCATCGCCTTGATTTCCCGGATGTTTTCAGCGAGTTGACCAGGGCGGGCAAGAAGACCGGCGCTGTGACGCACAGCTACTGGTCCGAGTTCTTCAACCGCGCGCCCTTCGACGTGGTGCGCGACATCGAATATGACGAGCCGGAGGGGCCGATCACCCATGGAAGGTTCCACACCATGCACGGCTACGGCCATGCCAACCAGATGACGCCCTCGGACTACGACCTGTTCGGCACGCTCACAAGGTTGTGCGAAATCAAGGGGGTAGACTACGGCATCCTGCACACCTGCACGCTGGACAGCATGGGCCACCGCTTCTTCCACGACTGCGAGGAAATGGATCACGCCTGCTTCCATCTGGACGCGATCCTGGCGCCGTTCATCCACCGCTGGCGCCAGAACGGCTATGAGGTGATCGTCACCGCCGACCATGGCCAGGACGCCCGCGGGCATCATGGCGGGACAGGCGAAGACCAGCGGGACTTTGCGTTTTACTACTTCGGAAACAGTATCTTGCCGAGCGAAGATGAAGTGCTTGATCAACTGGCGCTGGCGCCGTCGATCCTGACCCGCATGGGAGTTCCGGTGCCCGAGACGATGAAGGCCAAACCCTTCTTCGCGCCCTGACCGTCCAGCCGGAAGGCCACAACCGCAGGAATATGCTGGACATCTTGCCGCTCGCCTGTTGAAAGCCCCCGACGCTCGTGCAACGTTGATCCCTGAGGTTTTGGGGGACCTCCCGCATGTTCCGGTTTCACGTCGATCTCCTGGGCTCTTGCCGGGTCGCCCGCATCGCATCGGGCGAGGAGGTCGTGTTCAAGACCCGCAAGACGCGCTGTCTGCTGGGGCTTCTGCTCCTCAGCCCCGGCTGCCGGATGAACCGCGAACAGCTGGCCTCGCTTCTCTGGGACCCCGCCCCCGAGGCGCTGGCGCGGTCGAGCCTGCGGCAGGCGCTGCGCGAATTGCGCGAGGTGCTGGGGCCGGAGGACGAGGATGTGGTCGAGGCTGACCGCTTCTCGGTCGGTCTGAAGGGCGCAGCCTTCGATCTGGACGTGCGGCGGTTCCGCGAGCTGATCGCCACCAGTACGCATGACCAGAACGCGCTTCTGTCCGCTGCGGCGCTGTGGCTGGGCGAGCTGTTCGGCCCGGCCCAGCCCGCGGCCCCGGTCTTCGAGGCCTGGTTGCAGATCGAACGGTCGCAGTTGCGCTCGGTTCTGACCACGGCCTTGACTGACCAGCTGGAAAGACTGATCGCTGCCAATGCCTTGACCGACACCCGCGTCGCCGAGGAGCTGGTGCGGATCGAGCCCTCGCACGAATTGGCACATCAGTTCATCATGCGCTTCCACGCGCTGCGGGGCGACCAGTCGGCGGCGCTGCGGCAGTTCGGGCTGCTGGAACAGGCCCTTGCCGAGGAGCTGGACAGCGAGCCGAGCGAGGCGTCGCAGGAGCTTCTGGTCGCGATCAAGAGCGGCGAGGTGTCCCTGCCGCGCGGGGTGGCGCCGGTGCAGGCGAGCCGTGCGCCCCTGACCCGCAGCGGCCCGCCGCGGATCACCATCCGGCCGCCGCTGACCCGGCACACCGATGCCAGCAAGGACTATCTGGGCGAAGGCTTTGCCTTCCTTGCCAAATCCTGCCTGTCGAAATTCCGCTGCTGGATCGTGATCCCCTGGCCGTCGAGCGGCTTCGACTCGGCCGCCGCCGTCGACTTCACCGCCGTGGGCGCGGCCATCGACGCCGATTTCGCGGTGGACTGCGTGCTGGACTGGCGCACGGGGACCGGGAAGCTGTTCGTCACGCTGATCGACTGCCGCGACGGCAGCGAGGTCTGGTCGCACCTGTTCCCGGTGGCGGAACACGAGTTGCAGGAGATCAGTTCATCGGTCGCGGGGGCGGTGGCGGCGAACCTGGCGTCACAGGTGAACCACATCACCCTGCTGCGCCATGCCCGTTCGACACCGGGCAATCCGGTGGCCTATGACCTGTGGCTGAAGGGGCACCAGCTGTCGCGGCTGTGGTCGGCGGAAGCGGACGCGGAAGCGGAAGCGATGTTCCTGAAGGCGATCGACCTGGACCCCGGCCTGGCGGGCAGCCATGCGAGCCTGGCGCAGGTGCTGAGCACGCGCAGCATGGTCCGCCCCGGTTATGCCAACCGCAAGGCCGACTGCGCCAAGGCCTTCAAGCACGCGCGCGAGGCCATCGCGCTTGACCCCTACGACCCGCGCTGCCACATCAGCATGGCGTGGAACTGGGCCATCGCCCGGTCGCCGGAACGGGCCAATTCGCATTTCCGGCTGGCGGTGGACATGAACCCGCATGATGCAGAAACCCTGATCGCGGCGGCAAGCGGGCTGGGGTTCCTCGGCCATGCCGCCGAGGCGAAGGACCTGGCGATGCAGGCGGTGAAGCTGAACCCGATCTATCCCGAGTATTACACGGCCTATCTGGCCGGCATTCACTTCATGGCGGGCGACCATGCCACGACCATCGCCACCGTCGAGAAATGCCCGGACGGTTTCCCCGACCTTGGCGTCTGGGCGGTCGCCTCCTTCGCACATCTGGGGCGGGCGGAAGAGGCCGGTGCGGCCTACCGCACCTTCCGCCGCATCGCGAGCCAGATGTGGGACGGACCCGACACCCCCGACGAGGAGGCGCTGGAGAGTTGGGTCGTCGAAAGCCTGCCGATCTGCTGGCCCGAGGGCCGGCTTTCCCTGCAGAAGGGCCTCCGGCTGGCCCGCGACATGGCCGCGGAACACGCCTGAGCGCGGGGCCTTCAGCGGCAGTGGCGCATGAAATAGCGGGCGAGCAGCACCTTGAAGCGCACGTTCTGCGACCCGCCATAGCTTGGTTCATCCTCGACCTGCGGCGGGGTCTTCAGAAGGCCCGACCACGGCACCCGGACATGCATCCGGTTGGGCGTGTCGTAGACCGGCACGATCTCGACCGAATCCGGAATCTCGCCGTTCGGACCGGCGCCGGGGCCGTCGTAGCGGTAGCCGTTGGCGTGCAGCCAGCCGCGGGTGTCGTCGTTGAACTTCTTCCACTCGGAGGTGGCCGTATCCTTGAAGGCCGATTTCGAGACGCGCATGATCGCCTCGCCCGTCGCGACCTGATCGGCCAATGCATCGCTTTTCAGTTTGAAGAATCCTACCATTCCGCCCTCTCTTTCCTGTCGTGTCGCCTTCGGTCGCACATCCGTGACCGACTGTTCGGCGGGCCCGTGATGGCAGCGTGAAATGCCCTGGCGCCGCATCGACTCCGGGCTTGATCGTTTCCGGCAACGGCCCTCCAATGCAAGCATGAAACCGACCCCCGCCGACATGATTGCGCGGCTTTGCGAGGCGCTGGAGCGTGACTTCCAGCTGATGCCGCTGAATGCGCCGGAGGCGCCGCTGTTCCTGGCGGTCGCCCTGCCGACGGGCGAGGGGGTGACCGGGTTGAAGCCAAGGCTGCCGGCGGGCCGGGGCATGACAACGCAACAGGCGATGCTGTCGGCGGGGGCCGAGGCGCTGGAACTGCGGGCGAGCCTGGCAGTGCGGCATCTCGACGAACTGGCGGGCCTGTCCCGGCGCGACGGGCTGGCGGTGGTGCAGGCGACCGACCTGGTCAGCGGGGCGCAGGTGCCGGTGCTGGCGCAGGAGGTCTATCTGGACTGCGCCGCCGTGCTGGAGGAGCCCTTGCGGGAGGAGGCGAATTCTACCGGCTGCGCGGTGGGCCGCGACCGGGACAGCGCGCTGGCGGCAGCGCTGTGGGAATGCATCGAGCGCGATGCCGTGGCGCTGTGGTGGCACGGGCAGCAGCCCGCCGCCGCCCTGCCGCTGGAGGTGATCGACCCGCAGCAGCCCCGACTTTACTGGTGGCTGCACCAGCGGGCGCGACGGACGGAGCTTTTGGACCTGACTTCGGACATCGGCCTGCCCGTGGTGGTGGCGGTTTCGGCGGATGCCGAGGGACGGGCCATCGCGACCGGAACGGCGGCCAGGCCCCTGATCGCCGATGCGGCGCTGGCCGCCGTGACCGAGATGGTGCAGACCGAGGTCGGCATGGGGCTTGCGCGCGAGGCGGGGGATCCGGAGGTGCAGGCCTGGATCCGCTACGGCTCGCAGCGCGACCAGCCGCAGTTCCGGGCATCGACCCTGGCGCGGGAAGCGGCAGCGCCTATTGCCTTGGGTGCGACACTCGCCCGGCTGGAGACTCTTGGCCATCGCGCGCTTGCGGTGAACCTGACCCTGCCGCAGGATCCCCTGCCCTGCGTGCGCGTCCTGGTTCCAGGGCTTTGCGCGATGCGGGGACGGATCGCGACGCCGCGCTTTGCCCGGCTCTGCCCGGATGCGCGAGGGCCGACCCTGCCCGAGCCCTACTGACCCAGGTCGAAGGAGCAAGGATGCCGATCACCAGCGCGCATGACCTGATTGACGGGATCGCAACCCGGGCGGTGCCGCTGGCGCGGTCGCGCTACTGCTATCTCTTTCCGCATCTGGCCGAGGATCTGCTGGCCGGCTGCGTGACGGGCACCACACCGCGGCAGACCTGCGACCGGCTGCGCGCCTTCGAGCTGGCCTCGCGCGTGCCGCTGAGCCGGATGCCGGTGCTGCAAATGCGGCTTCCCGCCGCCTATACCTATTTCGGCCAGTTCATGAACCACGACATCTCGGCCCCGAGCGGCGACGTGGTGACGCAGGCGGGCTGGACGCCGGTGGCGGGCGTCATCGGCACCGCCGACCCGCCGGGGCTGGACCGCAATCGCCGCGCGGCGCCGGAGATCATCCTGGAAAACCTTGCCAACGAACACGAGGCCCCGCTGACGCTGGCGAGCCTTTACGGCGAGGGGCCGGACAGCGCCGATCCCGAAGTACGCGCGCTTTACGAAGCGGACGGCAAGCGGTTCCGCCTGGGGCAGACCCGGCGCGAGGCGGAGCAGGTCTTTACCGATCTGCTCATCGATCCGGGCCGGGTGGTTCATGCCACCGGCGCGCCGGACCTGCCGCGCGCGGGGCGCAAGGCGCTGATCGCCGACCGCCGCAACGACGAGAACCTGATCCTCAGCCAGCTGCATCTGGCGCTGATGCTTCTGCACAACAAGGCGGTGGCCGCGCTGGAGCCGCAGGTCCCCGACCCCGCCCGCTGCTTCGCCGAGGCGCGCGGCCTGGTGACCCGGCATTACCACTGGCTGATCCTGCACGACTACCTGCCCCGGCTCCTGTCGCCCTCGGTCCTGTCGGGGTCGCTGGCGCGGCGGCCGGTGCGGCTGGCCGAGGCCGGTCGCGTGCCGCTGGAATTCACCACCGCAGCCTTCCGCTTCGGGCATTCGATGGTGGGCTCGGCGTATGATTTCAACGCGAATTTCGGGCTGAACGGGCGGATATCCGACGAAGGCGCGACGCTGGAGGATCTGTTCGCCTTCACCAGCCGCAACAACATGCAAAGCGACGTGACGGCGACGCTGGCGCTGCCGGATCACTGGGTGATCGACTGGGCGCGGATGACCCGGCTTTTGCCGCCGAGACCCGGCGGCACGCCGCGCCCCTTCGGCAGCGCCGAGCGGATCGACCTGACCTTCGCCCGCGACATGCTGAACCTGGTGGGCTCCTCTGATGTGGCGGTTCACGGCTCGATCCTGTTCCGCAACCTGATGCGCGGGTTCCACCGCCGGATCCCGCTGGGCCAGCGGCTTGCCGTCGAATATGGCGTCACGCCGCTGACCGAGGAGGAACTGCGCGCGGCGCTGCCGGAGGACGGGCCTCCGGGCGCGGGGGAGCCCGGCCTGCGCGAGACCGCCGCCGCGCTGGGATTCCTGCGCGAGACCCCGGCCTGGCTGTATTTCCTGTGTGAATCGCGCCTGCGCGAGAACGGCGAGCGCGTCGGTGCCACGGCGAGCCATATCATCGCCGACACCATCACCGGCCTGATCCGGCTGAACCCGGACTCACTGCTGAACCGCGACGGCCGCCGCTGGCATCCGCGCGACAGCATGCTGGGGGGCTCGGAGGGCGCGGGGTTGACCACGCTGCGCAAGCTGTTGCTGTTCGCGGTTCGCGGCGCTGACGGTCCTGGCTGAGACCCGGCGCAAAGCCGCCACGCCGGGCGGGGATCGGGGTGGGGCTTTCCGTCGCCTGGCCCGCGCCCTCTGGACAGGCGGGCGGATTCGATTCATAGACGCCCGCGATGCGAAGGGTGCCGTTTCGCAGACGAGAGCCCGCCGCCTTTCGTTCCTTTGTTCCAGCAAAGAAGACCTGCCATGACCGCTGATGCGCCCCTTGCCATGCCGATCCCGGGTTCCAGAGGCATCCGCTGCGCCGCGCTGGCCGCCATGCTGACGCTGGCCGCCTGCGCCAGCGGCACGAGCCCGATGCAGCTTTACCCGCTGCAAGGACCGATCGCCGACAAGGACCCGACGCTGGTCATCCAGGCGACGGCGCAGAACACCACCGGCACGTCGGGCGATCTGACCTTCCGCCTGCCCGAACGCGGCAAATGTACCGGCACCTGGTCCTCGCTGACGCCGCGCACGGTGTCGAACACCAAGGGGCTGGCGCTGACCTGGCGGAAGACCGGCGGCGAGGTCGGCAAGGAGACCGAGACGGTCGCGGGCGTGAACAACGGCGAGATCTATGCGGTCTGCGCCGACGGGACGCGGGTGCAGGGCACCTTCGTCATCGGGTCGGGCACGGCCAGCGGGACGGGACAGGCGTCGGATACCAACGGCAACGTCTACAAGCTGTTGTTCTAGGCCCGCAGCGCGTCGTCCAGCACGGCGCGGACGGTATCGCCCGGAACATCCTCGGCGACGAAGGCCTGCCCGATGCCACGGGCGAGGATGAAGCGGAGCTTGCCGTCCACCACCTTCTTGTCCTGCCCCATCAGCGCGATGAGGGCCTCCGGTCCCGGCAGGTCGCCCGGGATGTCGCGGATATCGACCTTCATCCCCATCGCCGCCAGATGCGCGCAGACGCGGCTGGGGTCTTCCTGACTGCACAGGCCCAGGCGCGCGGACAGCTCGAAGGCCAGCGCGCAGCCGATGGCGACGCCTTCGCCGTGCAGCAGGCGGTCGGAATAGCCGGTGGCTTTTTCAAGGGCATGGCAGAAGGTGTGGCCCAGGTTCAGAAGCGCACGCTCGCCTTCCTCGGTCTCGTCGCGGGAGACAATCCCAGCCTTCATCTCGACCGATCGGGTCACGGCCCGCAGCCGCGCCGCCGGATCGCCCGCCCGGATCGACGGGCCTTCGCGTTCCAGCCAGTCGAAGAAGTCGGCGTCGCCGAGAAGCCCGTATTTCACCACCTCGCCATAGCCCGACAGGAAATCGCGGTCGGGGAGCGTGGAGAGCACGTCGATATCGGCCAGCACCAGGCTGGGCTGGTGGAAGGCGCCGACAAGGTTCTTGCCCTGGGCGGTGTTGATCCCGGTCTTGCCGCCGACCGAGCTGTCGACCTGCGCGAGGAGCGTCGTCGGCAGTTGCACGAAACGGACGCCCCGGCGCAGGATGGCGGCGGAAAAGCCCACCAGGTCGCCGATCACCCCGCCGCCGAGCGCGAGGACAACATCCTTGCGCTCGACCTTTTGCTCCAGAAGCCATTCGGTGCAGCGGGCGAGGTTGTCCCAATTCTTCGTCCCCTCGCCCGCCGGAAGCGCCAGCGCGGTGGAGGTGATCCCCTCCGCCTCCAGCGCCGCGGTCAGGCCCGCAAGATGCCGCGCGGCCACGGTTTCGTCCGTCACCACCGCCACGCGCTTCCGGCGGACGAGCGGCACGATCTCGGCCCCCGCCCGCGCCAGAAGGCCGGGGCCGATCCGCACCTCGTAGGAGCGTTCGCCCAGATCAACCGCAACCCTGTTCAAGATCAGACCTCCAGCACGTCCGGCCGCCCATGCAGCGCCTCGATCACCCGACTGGCCATCTCGTCGACCGAGCGTTCGGCGGCGCTTTCCACCGTGATGTCGGCCTGCGCATAGAACGGCTGGCGGCGCTCGTAAAGCTCGCGCAGGGTCTCGCGCGGGTTCGGGGTGCGCAACAGGGGCCGGGTGGTCTTGTGACGGACGCGCTGCCAGAGAAGCTCGAGATCCGCCTTGAGCCAGACCGAGACGCCGACATCATGGATCAGCTTGCGGTTCGCTTCGGACAGGAAAGCCCCGCCGCCGGTGGAGAGCACGCAGGGCGTTCCGCGCAAGAGGCGACCGATCACTTCACTTTCCCGGGCGCGGAAGAAGGGCTCGCCGTCGCGCTCGAAGATTTCGGCGATGGTGCGGTCGGCGGCGCGGACGATCTCTTCGTCGGAATCCTTGAACTCCACCCCCAGCTGGCGGGCAAGGGCGGTCCCGACGGCGGTCTTGCCCGCCCCCATCATCCCCACGAGGACGACCGTCTTCGCCAGTCTGGACATCGCTCTCCGTTTCGTGACCTTCGGGCAAGTGTTTGCCGAAGGGAATTCCTTCCCTCTCAATGGCGTGAACTTTCCCCGAATGCTATATACATTCGCAACGGAACCTGCGGTGGCCGCCCCGACGGGCGGGCAGGCGCGGCAAGAAAGACGCCCGGGTCAAGCCGGGCGGGACAGGACCGAGGAAGGGCATTCGGATGGGTCGGATCATCAAGGCTTTGGTGGTGCTGGTGATTTTGGGCTTCATCGGCCTGACGGTCTTTGCCTATCTGGGCGATCTGGGGCCGCAGCAGAGTGAAGTGAAAAAGCCTGTGGTGTTGAATGCGGACTAGTACGGTCGGGTTCCTTTCGGTTCTGGTCCTTGCCGGCCCATTGTCGGCGCAAGAGGCAGACGGCAACGGCGGCCCGCTGTCGGCGATCGACTGGCTGTCGCAATCGGTGGCGACCCCGGCAGGGGCGGCATCGCCGGGGGTTGACCCGGTCATCGACGAGCCGCCGGTGACAAAGGCCGGGGGCGCGTTGCCTGCGACGGTGACGACCTCGGCGCTGGATGGGCCGTCGCCGGACGGAGTGGGGCTGATCGCGCCGAAGGTATCCGGCCTCCCGCATGACCTCTGGGGCGCGGGGCTGACGCATGAGATCGCGGAGCGGCTGGTCACGCATCCCGACGACGACCTGCCCGCCTTGCGCCAGCTGTTCCTGACGCTGCTGCTGGCCGAGGTGGATGCCCCGGTCGACGCGGGCGGCAAGGGCGAGTTGTTGCAGGTGCGGATCGACAAGCTTCTGGCGCTTGGCGCGCTGGAACAGGCGGCGGCGCTGATCCAGGCCGCCGGGACGCCCTCGCCCGAGCTGTTCCGCCGGGCCTTCGACGTGGCGCTTCTGACCGGGGCCGAGGATCGCGCCTGCCAGTTCATGGCGGACGAGCCGCATCTGGCCCCCACCCTGCCCGCGCGAATCTTCTGCCTGGCGCGGTCGGGCGACTGGGATACGGCGGCGCTGACGATCCGCACCTCGAAGGCGTTGAACCAGATCACGGCGGACCAGGAGGCGCTTTTGTCGCGCTTCCTCGACCCCGATCTCTATGAAGGCGATCCGGTGCCGAAGGCGCCGGTTCCGGTGACACCGCTGGACTGGATGATGTATGCCGCCATCGGCGAGCCGCTGCCGACCGAGGGGCTGCCCATCGCCTTCTCCTACGCCGAACTCAGCCCCCGCGCCGGGTGGAAGGCGCAGGTCGAGGCGGCGGAGCGGCTGACACGGGCGGGAACGATCCCGCCGAACGTGATCCTGGGACTTTACACCGAGCGCGACCCGGCGGCCTCGGGCGGGGTCTGGGACCGGGTGGCGGCCTTCCAGGACTTCGAGGCGGCGATCTCGTCGGGCGATGCGGCACGGGTGGCGGCGACCTTGCCCGAGGCCTGGGCGAGGATGCAGGAGGCGGAGCTGGAAGTGCCCTTCGCCACGCTCTTCGGCAAGCCGTTGCAGGAGTTGGCACTGACCGGCGAGCCCGCGGATATCGCGCTGAAGGTGGGGCTCTTGTCGCCCTATGCAGAGACCGTCGCCAGGCGGCGGAAGCCCGCCACGGCCGAAGAGGCCTTCCTGCTGGCGCTGGCGGCGGGGGACCCGAGCCTGGTGCTCCCGCCCGACAGCCTGGGCCGGGCGATCGCCTCGGCCTTCCGAGAGCCGGAGCCTTCGACCGAGGCGAAGGCTTTGCTGGACGGCAACCGCCGGGGCGAGGCGATCATCGTGGCCATCGACAACATCGGGCGCGGCGTGCAGGGCGACCTGCGCGGAGTGACCGAGGGCTTGTCGCTGCTGCGGCTGGTCGGGCTGGAAAGCGTGGCGCGGCGCACGGCGCTGGAGCTGATGATCCTGGAACGGCGGGGTTAGCGCCATGGCGGAGGCCGAGGCGAGCCGGTGGATTTCGACCTTCCTCGACGCGCGGGCGGCGGAACTGGGCGCGGCGCGGAACACGCAGCTGGCCTATGGCCGCGACCTCTTGGACTTCGCGGATTGGCTGGCCCGGCGGGGGCTGGGGTTCGTGGATGCGGGGCGCGAGGCGGTGGAGGACTATCTGGTCCATTGCGACGCGCAGGGGTTTTCGAAGGCGACGCGGGCGCGGCGGCTGTCCTCGATCCGCCAGCTTTACCGCTTCGCCTTCGAGGAAGGCTGGCGCGCGGACAACCCTGCCCTGCGGCTGACCGGGCCGGGGCGGACGAAAAGCCTGCCGAAGACGCTGAGCGAGGACGAAGTCACCCGGCTGATGGAGGCCGCCCGGACCCGCGCGCGCAATCCGGCGGACCGGCTGCGGGATACGGCGCTGTTCGAGCTTCTCTATGCCACGGGACTTCGGGTCACTGAGCTGGTGGGCCTGCCGGTCGCCGCCGTCCGGGGCGATCCGCGGATGATCCTGGTCAAGGGCAAGGGAGCCAAGGAACGGATGGTGCCGCTCTCTACCCCCGCCCGCCTTGCCGTGTCGGATTGGCTGGCCCATCGCGATGCCGAGGAGGAAGCGGGGCGGAAGGCGGGCCGAACGGCCTCGCGCCATCTGTTTCCGGGTGATGGGCGCGACGGGCATCTGACCCGGCAGTATTTCCACACGCTCGTCAAGGACGTGGCGGTGCTGGCGGGGATTTCGCCTGCGCGCGTGACGCCGCATGTCCTGCGGCATGCCTTTGCCACGCATCTTCTGGCGCATGGGGCGGACCTGCGGGTGATCCAGACGCTGCTCGGCCATGCCGACCTGGCGACGACCGAGATCTACACCCATGTCCTGGACGACCACCTGAAGGAGCTGGTTCTGACCCGGCATCCGCTGGCGCGGAAGGGCTGAGTCCATGGCAACCGATCCCGCCTTTCCCGCCGCCCCCGGCCTGTTCCGCCGGGTGCTTCGCGTCTTCCGCCGCGAGAGTCATGAAAGCGCGATGGAGGCATTGCGCGACGATATCGCCGGGGCCATCGCCATCGGCCATTCCGGCGGCGCGATGGAGAAGGACGCCCGCGACCGGCTGCTGGGTGCGCTGGACCTCGGCCACCGCACGGTGGACGAGATCATGCGCCACCGCCGCCAGATCGAGATGATCGACGCCGACCTGAGCCCTGGCGAGATCATCAGCCGGGTCCTCGCCTCGCCCTACACCCGGCTGCCGATTTTCCGCGACAGCGACGATACGATCCTGGGTGTGGTCCATGCCAAGGACCTCCTGCGCGAGGTCGACCGGCTGGTCAGGGGCGTGGACGTGGCGGGGATCGAGGCACTGGATATCGTCAAAGTGGCGATGAAACCCTATTTCATCCCCGAGACGACGCCGCTGGACGAACAGATGCGCGAGTTCCTGGCGCGGCGCACCCATTTCGCGCTGGTGGTTGACGAATATGGCGCGTTGCAGGGGCTGATCACGCTGGAGGACATCCTGGAAGAGATCGTCGGCGACATCACCGACGAATTCGACGTGGTGAAGAAGGACGCGGGGCTGACCGGGCTGGAGGACGGCGCCTGGCTGATCGACGGAGCGATGACGATCCGCGACCTGAACCGGGCGATGGACTGGCACCTGCCGGACGACGAGGCGAACACCGTAGCGGGCCTGGTGATCCACGAGGCGCAGATGATCCCGAACGAGGGCCAGGTGTTCAGCTTCCACGGCTTCCGCTTCGAGGTGCTGGGCAAGCGCGAGAACCGGATCACCCGGCTGAAGCTGCGGCCGCTCTGACCTTCAAGCCGACCGCGCCATCGCCGTCGGGCGCGCACCCGCAGCCCATTCCGCGACTGCCGTGCCGAAGGCCTGGAACAGCGGGCGCGACACGGGATCGCTGCCCGCGTTCCATTCCGGGTGCCACTGGACCGAAAGCGTGAAGCCCGGCGCGTCCTTGACGTAGATCGCTTCCGGTGTGCCGTCCGGAGCAAGCCCGTCGATGACGACCCGGCAGCCCGCCCTTGCGATGCCCTGGCCGTGCAGCGTGTTGGTCATCACCTCGCGCGCACCCATCAGCCGGTGGAAGACCCCGCCCTCGGTGAAGCTGACGGTGTGGCGCAGCGCGAAGCATTCCTCCAGCGTGCCGTCAGGCGGCATCCGGTGGTTCATCCGCCCCGGCAGGTCGCGGATTTCCGGGTGGAGCGTTCCACCAAGGGCCACGTTGACCTCCTGGAAGCCGCGGCAGATGCCGAGGAAGGGCTGCCCTCGGTCGACGCAGGCGCGGATCAGCGGCAGGGTGATCGCATCGCGGCTGCGGTCGAAGGCGCCATGGGCGGGGGTCTCCTCCTCGCCGTATTCGCTGGGGTGGACGTTGGGGCGGCCGCCGGTCAGCAGGAACCCGTCGCAGAGGTCCAGAAGCTCCTCGACCCCGACGTAGCGCGGGTCGGAGGGGATGATCAGCGGCACCGCACCGGCGACCTCGGCCACCGCGGCGGTGTTCATCGTCCCGCTGGAGTGGGCGGGATAACTGTTGTTCATCAGATAGCTGTTGCCGATGATGCCGACGACCGGCCGCTTGCACTTGACCACCTTGACCGCACCCCTGCTGTCACTCAGTTGCGACCATACGCCCCGAATGTGACCCGGAAAAGGCCTTGACACGTGCAAGTTCTGCACAGGTCGGCTTCCGTCGTGCACAACTGCGGGACAATGGGCGGGTTGCACGACATTCGCTCACGCGGAAATGAGTTTCCTTCCCACGGTGGAAGGTCGGCAGTAAGGGCGCGTACACAGAAAGGAGAACCAAGATGCTGAAACACCTGACCCTGGCCGTGACGCTGGTCAGCGCCCTGCCCGCCTTTTCGCAGGAAGCGACCGACCATTCGGGCCATATGATGGGCGACATGGGCCCGGCCTCGATGGCCTTCATGGAAGCCAACGACCGGATGCACGAGAACATGATGATGGAATACACCGGCGACGCCGATGTCGATTTCATCCGGGGCATGATCCCGCACCATCAGGGCGCGGTCGAGATGGCGAAGATCGTGCTGGAGCATGGCAAGGACCCGGAGGTCCGGAAACTGGCCGAGGCCGTCATCGCCGCGCAGGAAGCCGAGATCAAGTGGATGCAGGACTGGCTGGCGAAGAACGGCGGCTGACGCTTACCTTCGGCGGCGCAGATCGTCCTCGCAATCGCCCCGAGGTGCGGGCGGGTCAGCTCCCGTCCGTGCCCGCAATGCCATCCTTCTGTCGCATTCGGGCGGTCAGTGCCCGGCCTGTCCGCCTAGCCTGCGGGTCGGAATCAGGATCGGACCATGCCCCACCGCAGATCACCCCGCCCGTTGGCCGGTGTCGGCCTCATGCTCGCGGCGATGGCGATTCTGCCGTTGATCGACGTGATCGCCAAGAAACTGGGGCAGGCCGGAATGCCGATCCTGATCGTGGTCTGGGCCCGTGCGCTGTTCGGCGGGATGATGACCCTTCCCTTCGCGCTTGGCGCCGAGGGGCGGCGAGCCTTCCACCCGCAGCGCCCCCTGCACCATCTGGCGCGCGCGGCACTGCTGTTCGGCGCGACCTTCCTGTTCTTCAATGCCCTGAAGCACCTGCCGATCGCGGATGCGCTGGCGATCTTCTTCGTCAACCCGCTGGTGATCGTGGTGCTGTCGGCCCTGTTGCTGGGCGAGCGGGTCGGACCGCGTCGCTGGGCGGCGGTCGCGGTGGGCTTCGTCGGCACGCTGATCATCATCCGCCCCGGCATGGTCGCGATCAATCCCGGCACGCTCTACGCCCTTGGCGCCGGAGTGTCGCTCGGGTCCTATTTCGTGATGACGCGCCATATCGCGGGGGCCGCCGACGCCATGGTGCTGACTTTCCAGACCTCGGCCATCGGGGCAGCGCTGATGACGCTTGGCCTGCCCTTCGTCTGGCAGGCTCCCGACCCTCTGCAATGGCTGATGCTGGCCGGGCTAGGTATCATTGCAACGCTTGGCCATGTGCTGATCACCAAAGCCTACGAACACGGCGAGGCCTCGCTTCTCGCTCCGCTCGCCTTCACCGAGATCATCATGGCCACCCTTGTCGGCTGGTGGTTCTTCGGCGACCTGCCGGACCGCTGGACCTTGCTGGGGGTGGCAATCCTCATCGCCTCGGCAATCTACATCTCGGTGCGCGAGCGGCGGACGAAGGTCTAGGGTCCGGCGTGGCGCGTGGCCTCGGCCACCACCTGCGCCGCTGCGGCCAGCGCGCCTGCCCCATGCGGGATGTCGAGCGCAGACATCCCGGCCTCCATCACCGCCAGCGCGCCCAGCGTCATGTGGGCGTTGACATGGCCCATATGCGCGACGCGCAGGAAACCGTGGTAGGCCGGGTCGGTCGAGGGCGCCATACCGAGGCCGATGCCGAGGGTGACACCCGCCTTCGTTTCGCACCATTCGCGCAGGCGCGTGGCATGGGGCGCGCCGAAGCGGACGGCGGTGACGGACCAGCCGCGATGGGTGGGGTCGGCCACGTTCATCCCGATCGCGGGGTTGCCCGTGGACCAGGCGTCGAAGGCGGCCCAAACCGCGCTTGCCAGCGTGTGGTGGCGCTGCCAGACCTGCGGCAGGCCTTCCTCGCGGATCATGTCCAGCGCCTCGCGCAGCCCGTAGAGATGGCTGGTGGGCGCGGTGCCGTCCCAGATCTGGTAGAACTCCTCCGGTTCGGCGCGGGGACCCCAGGCCCAGTAGGGGGTCGCAAGGTCGGATTGGCCGCAGCGCAGCCGCGCTTCCTCGGAGAACCAGATGAAGGACATGCCGGGGGGCGTCATCAAGCCCTTCTGGCAGGCCCCCACCATCACGTCGACGCCCCAGTCGTCCATGCGGAACTCGTCGCAACCGAGCGAGGCGATGCAATCCACCGCCAGCAGCGCCGGATGGCCCGCCGCGTCGATGGCCGCGCGCAGGGCCGGGATGTCGGTCTTGATCGTCGAGGCGGTATCGACATGGGTCGTCAGCACCGCCTTTATCCGGTGCCCGGGATCGGCCCTGAGCGCGGCCTCGACCCGGCCCATGTCGGCGGGCGAGGATTTGCCGAAGTCCAGCACCTCGACCTCGATCCCCATCGCGCGGGCCGAGTTGGCCCAAGAAAGGCCGAACTGCCCCACCGCCAGCACCAGCGCCTTCTCGCCCTTGCGGAAAAGGTTGGCGTTCGCCGCCTCCCAACCCGCATGGCCGTTGCCGATGTAGATCGCCACATGGCCGGTGGTCCCCGCCACGGCGCGCAGGTCGGGGAAGAGGCTCGCCACCATCTCGATCAGCGGCCCCTCGTAGATGTTGGGCGAACCCCGATGCATCGCACGCAGTACGCGGTCGGGGATCACCGAGGGACCGGGGATGGCCAGATAGGGACGGCCGTTGGCAAGGCTCATGCGTCTCTCCTTCGCTTGCCCCCAATGGCTAGGCTGGCCCGAAGCCAGCGTCAATGCGGCCCGGCTTGAGGCAGCCCGGCTTTCCCGCTAAACCCCGAAGGGACCATGACGAAGGCCCGCCCCTTGCCCCCTGCCCGCGCCTATACCTCCCGCGTGCTGTTCGGCCGCTTCTGGCGCAGCTATCTCCGGCCCTACCTGCCGGTCATGCTGATCGCCTTCCTGGTGATGATGATCGAGGGCTCGACCCTCGGCCTCTTGTCCTACATGCTGGAGCCGCTGTTCGACCTGGTCTTCGCCAAGGGCGGCAGTCACGCGCTGGCCTGGGTCGGCGCGGCGATCCTGGCGCTGTTCATCGTCCGCGCCGTCACCTCGATCATCGGGCGCTGGCTTCTGGGCTGGGTCAACCAGCACGCCGCCGGGACCATGCAGGTTGACCTGGTGCGGCATCTTCTGACGCTTGACGCGGGCTTCTTCGTCGAGAATTCTCCCGGCAAGCTGATCGAGCGGGTGCAGGGCGATACCATCGCCGCACAGGGTGCCTCGACGCTGGTGATCGGCGGGATCGGACGCGACCTCGTCTCGCTGGTCGGCCTCTTCGTCGTCGCGCTGAGCATCGACCCGGTCTGGACCGCCGCCGCGCTGGTTGGCGCGCCGCTCCTCCTGCTGCCCGCGCTGGTGCTGCGGCGCTATCTGCGGCGCAAGGCCATGCTGACGCGTGAACAGTCCGGCCTGCGCGCGACGCGGCTGGACGAGATCTTCCACGGCATCCAGGCGGTCAAGCTGAACCGGATGGAGGACTACCAGACATCGCGTTTCCAGCGGATCGTGAACACCATCCTGCGCGCCGAGGTGAAGACCGCGCTTGGCCGGGCGGCGATGCCCGCGCTGGTCGACGTCATCACCGGGCTGGGCTTCTTCGCCGTCCTCATGCTGGGCGGGCGCGAGGTGGTGGCGGGCGAGCGCACGACGGGCGAGTTCATGTCCTTCTTCACCGCGATGGCGCTGACCTTCCAGCCGATCCGGCGGCTGAGCGACCTGGCGGGCCAGTGGCAGGTGGCGGAAGCGAGCCTGGAGCGCATCTTCACGCTGCTCGACACCCGGCCCTCGGGGCAGCGCCCGGTGGAAAGCCGGGCCCGCCCTGCTCCGGGCGCGCCGGAGATCCGCTTCGAGAGCGTCAGCTTCGCCTATCCCGACCGCCCGGTGCTGGAAAACCTGAGCTTCACAGCCGAGGCGGGCAAGGTCACGGCGCTGGTTGGCAGCTCCGGCGCGGGCAAGTCGACCGTCTTCCAACTGATCGCCGCGCTGATCGAGCCGCAGGCGGGCCGCATCCTGATCGGTGGGGTCGATGTGCAGGAGTTGAGCCTGGCCGACCAGCGCGCGCTGCTCGCCTCGGTCAGCCAGGATGCGGCGCTCTTCGACGAGACGCTGCGCGAGAACCTGCTGCTCGGCCGCAACGACCGCGATCCCGCCCGGCTGGCGCAGGTGCTGGCCGACGCCGAAGTCACGGCCTTCACCGCCGCGCTGCCGCTTGGTCTCGACACCCCGGTGGGCGCTCGCGGGTCGGCACTGTCGGGCGGGCAGCGGCAGCGGGTGGCCATCGCCCGGGCGCTGCTGGCCGAGGCGCCGGTACTTCTGTTGGACGAGGCGACCTCGGCGCTGGACACCCGGACCGAGGCCGCCGTCTCGGCCGCCCTCGCCCGCGCCCGGTCGGGCCGCACCACCCTGGTCATCGCGCACCGGCTTTCGACGGTGAAGGGGGCGGACAAGATCATCGTGCTGGATCATGGCCGCCTGGTCGAGGAAGGCACCCATGACAGCCTGATGGCGCGCAAGGGGCTTTACGCGCAGCTGCAAGAGGCACAACTGCGTGACTGAGGCTTCCGCCCGCACGCCCCTGGCCCTAGAGTTCCGCCCATGACCGACGACCGCATGATCTGGAGCCTGACCGGCAAGGACGCCCTTGGCTTCCTGCAAGGCCTTGTCAGCAACGACCTGCGCCCGCTTGAAGCCGAGCCGGGGATCGTCTGGGCTGCGCTGCTTGCGCCGCAGGGGAAGTATCTGGCGGATTTCTTCGTAGTGCGCCGGGCCGGGGGTGAGCTTCTGATCGACATCGCCACGCCGCTGGCCGCCGATACGCTGCGGCGGCTGACGATGTATCGGCTGCGGGCGGATGTGCGGATCGCGCCGTCCGGGCTGACCCTGACGCGGGGCCTTGGCGCGATGCCCGAGGGTGCCCTGCCCGACCCGCGCGATCCGGCACTTGGCTGGCGGCTTTATGCGCCCGCGCCGCTGGCGGTGCCCGAGGTCGACTGGGATGCGATCCGGGTGGAGCATCTGATCCCGGAAAGCGGGATCGAACTGGTTCCGGACGACACCTATATCCTGGAAGCCGGGTTCGAGCGGCTGCATGGCGTCGACTTCCGCAAGGGCTGCTATGTCGGGCAGGAAGTCACCGCGCGGATGAAGCACAAGACCGAGCTGCGGAAGGGTCTGGTCCGGGTCAGGATCGAGGGCGCGGCTCCGGTCGGCACCGCGATCACCGACTCTGCGGGCAAACCGGTCGGCACGCTTTTCACCCGGAGCGGCGGATTCGCGATCGCCCACCTGCGCCACGACCGCGCTCAGGGCATCCTGCAGGCAAGTCAAGCCCGTCTTTGGGTGGATTGACCGGCCTGCGTCCGCCACGGCAAGAATATCCTAACCAGACGTTGAAATTAGCCCCCGGCCCCCTAAATATCGGGACTGGTCCGGGGTTGGACCGACTAGATGATGACAGATGACACGCAAGCCATGCAGTCGGCGCATAGCAGTCATTCCAAACGGGTAGCCCCCGAATCGTGATCAAATCGTTACAACCCTCGGACGCTGAGGAATTACAAGAGCAAGAAAAAAGGAAAAGCCGATGCTCGATACCATCGACAGCACCGCCTTCAACTTCGAGCAGGGCCAGCGCGCGCGCAAGCTGTTCGCGGCCGTCGTGCTTGCGGCTTTGGATGATGCCATTGCCGACGACAAGAAATATGGCAACGGTCCCGACCAGATCGCCCGCTGGGCGCGGTCGCGCGACGGGCGCGAAGTCCTGTCCTGCGCCGGGATCGACCCGAACGAGCGCGTGGTCAAGGGGCTGATGGAATTCGTCGCCAAGGGCGTCCGCACCTCGGTTGCGCTGTCGCGCGAGGAATCCGAACGCCGTCACGCGCTGGAGCTGGAACAGGCCGAAGCCGCCTGAACCGCGGCAACGGTCAAGCCGATGGCGCGCCCCACGGGGCGCGTTTTCATTTGCATGAGGACAGGATCAGTCGAGGTCGCGCGCGACCAGCGCCCGGTTGATCTCGGCCCGGACCAGCTTGCGCACGTTGCGGGTGATCCGTTCGCCAAGCGCCCCCTGCAGCTCTTCCCGGATCATCTGGCGGACGATCTCTTGCAGCGCCGCCTCGTCCAGCACCGCCAGCGGCGTGCCGTCGGCATCGAGGATTTCGGTCGGCATCCGCTGCGCCGGGCCGGACGCTTCGCCATCGTCGATCCCCCGCGCCACCGGCGCGTCGCCGTCAAGATCGGCGGCCAGCGGATCGTCTTCCAGCAGCTCCGCAGCCACCTCACGCAGCGGCTGGACCGGGGGCTCGTCGAGGTCGGCGTCCTCTGCCTCCTCCGGGTCGAGCGCCACCCCGGCGGCGAGGCGCGCCGCCAGATGCTCGGCCCGGCGCCGCAGCGGGATGAAGGGGACCGGCTCGTCCTCGACCCATTCCCCGTCGACCTGCGCCCAGCTTTCAGCCTCGGCTTCCCGATCGGCTTCGGCCGCAGCCTCCGGTGCCTGCTCCGCCGGAGGCGCGACCGGGTGATCCTCGGACGGTGGCAACAGCACCTCCGCCTCCTCCGCGCCAAGGGCGGCTTCGCCGAGCGATACCGCTTCCGGCGCGGCCCAGATCTCGTCTTCCCAATCGGCCACGATCAGCTCGACCGCAGGCTCCTCCGTGGCGGCGGGGGCGATCTCCTCGGCCAAAGGCGAAGGCGCCGCAGCCGCTTCGGGGGCCGGTTCCACGACCGGTTCCGGGGGGAACACCTCCTCTGGCACCGGCGCATCCAGGATCAGCGTGGAAAGCGTGGCGATCTCGGAGACCACGCGCAGGGACGGTGTCAGCAGCAGACGGTCCGCCGCCAGGTCGCGGGTAGTCCGGCGCGAACTCTGCTCATTCGAGACGAGCCGCCGAACCGAGGAAACCACGTCCTCGATCTCGTCAGAACTCAAGGGGCCCACCATGAGGGAATTCCGCTCGCCTGCGCATCTTCAAGGCTTCAACTTACTGCGCCAAGCCAATGCATAGCAACAGAAATCACGGAATGCGAATGCATGGATCAGATCAGTTGCCGATCTTCTCCAGAATCCGGTCCAGCTTCTTGCCCTGCGCGCTGTGGCTCGGCGCCTTTTCGACCGCCCCGTAATAGGCTTCCGGGTCATAGGTCGGGATGCCCAGTTGCAGATGCTCGACGGTCAGCAGGCCCATGGTCGCCAGCACCTGATAGACCGCGACATAGCGTTGCGCCTCGGCCTCCAGTCGCGCATTGCGGGCGTCCAGCAATTCCTGCTCGGCGTCCAGAACGTCCAGCGTCGTGCGAGTGCCCGCCGCCGCCTCTTCGCGCACACCGTCAAAAGCCGCCTGCGCCGCGCGGATTTGCAGGTCGGAGGCCTCGATCGAGGCCGATGCCACCGCCAGGTTCGCCCAGGCGATGCCGACGTTCTGGATCACGCCCACCGCCGTCTGCGCCAGCGCCGCCCGTGCGGCATCCTTTCCCGCCAGCGCCTTGCGTTGCAGCGCCGAGAGCCGACCACCGGCATAGAGCGTCTGATTCATCGTCAGGCCCAGGCTTTGCGACTCCAGACCCTCGTCATCAGTGCGCAGCGTGACCCCGGCACCGACGGTCGGCGCCCGGTTGGCCTTCGCCAGCTCGACTTGCAGGTCCGCCACCGTCACCTGGTGCTGCGCCTGGCGGATGAGGGGATGGGTTCCCCGCGCCACGCCTTGCGCCTCTTCCATCGTCCGCGGCAGGGCCGGGGCCCTCGGCGGAGGGGCGAGCTTGCCCGGATAGGCGCCCGTCGCGGCCTTGTAGGCCTCGCGCGCGATCATCAGCTGGCCCTGGGCCGCCGCCAGCGCCGCCCGCGAGGCAGCGAGCCGCGCCTCGGCGATGGACACGTCGGTGCGGGTGATCTCGCCCACGTCGAAGCGATCCTGCGCCGCGCGCAGTTCCTGAGTGATCAGCCGCAGGTTGCTTTCCCGAAGCGCCACCACGTCCAGTGCCAGCCGCACATCGACATAGGCCTGCACCGTGGCGAGAAGCACGTTCTGTTCCACCTGGATCAGCGCTTGCCGGGTGGCCAGCACGCTTTCCTTGGCGATCTCGATTCCCAGCTTTCGGCGACCGAAATCAATCAGCACCAGTTCAGCCGACAGGCTGAGCGAGGCCGACAACCCCTCGACCACCGTGGTGGCCAGACCGCTGTTCACCTCGGCCCGCGACCAGCCGGCCTGCGCGGTATAGGCGATCACCGGACGCAGGGCCGAAACGGCAATCGCCACATCCTCGTCCGCTGCCCGCAGCACCGCCCGGTTCTGATCCAGAAGGTTCGAGTTCTTGTAGGCCGCAACCAGCGCATCGGCGAGGGTTTCCGCCCTTACGCCCGGCGCAACCGCGAGCGCGAACACCGCAACCACCGCCGATTTCAGCCAAACTCGCATCTTGCACCGCCTCATCAGGGCCCGCCGTCACCTGTCGCGGGCATTTCTTGTGGTCCGGGGCGCGCGCGTCGCACGGTCGTGCCCAAGCGCGAGCCCCCGGAACAGGTCCTACAGCGTGAAGCCCTGCGCCTTGCGGAAGCCGGGCAACACAGGCGCGGTCGCGTTGAACACCGGGCGCCAGGTCATCCTGCCGTCGATCTTGTAGCCGATCTTCGCGGTGCCGACCGCGCCATCCATGAAGATCGCGCCGATCCGTCCGCCGTCCTTCAGCTGCGTCAGCAAAGGCTCGGGCATCACCTCGACCCCGCCTTCCAGCGTGATCACGTCATAGGGCGCGCATTTGGCCGACCCCTCGGCCAGGCTGCCCGTCACGACGACGGCGTTGTCCACACCCTCTTCCGACAGGATGCGCTGCGCGTCTGCCGCCAGCCTCTCGTCCTCCTCGACCGCGACCACCGTCTCAGCGAGCCGCGCGATGACGGCGGCGGAATATCCAAGGCCACAGCCCACATCCAGCACCAGCTCGCCCGGCTGCACGTCCAGCGCGTCCAGAAGCTTGGCCAGCGTCCGAGCCTCCAGCACCACGCGGCCCGGCGCCAGCGCCAGGTTCTCGCCGACATAGGCCGCCTCGCGCTTGTCGTCGGGCACGAAAGTCTCGCGCGGGACGGTGAGCATGGCGTCGATGATCGGAAACTTGGTCACATCCGAGGGGCGGACCTGAGTATCCACCATCATCACGCGGCGGGTGGCGAATTCGCTCATTCTGAACTCATCGGTCTGATTGGCATCAGCCGGAGTCTTGCCACAGAACCCTGGGTCCCGCAACCGGCCTTCGGTTTATTTTCATACCTTTGGCTGCGCCCGTTCCGCCGGTTCAACCCGCATCCGGCGCGTCGGGTTTCCAGCCCACCGCGCGTTCGCCCAACTGGCGGAACTTGTCCGAGACCTGGGTCAGCCGCCCACGCCATTCCGGCTGCGGTTCCTGCCCCTCGGTCACGTTGAAGAAGACCTGCAACATGCAGGCCAGCGCGAAGGGCTCGATCACGGCGGCCTTCACCGCCCAGGCGAAAATCAGCGCGAAGATGAAGGTCCCGCCGGAAGCCTCGCCCGGCAGAAGCCAGACCAGGCCCGCCGCGGGGGCCAGCATCAGCAGGAAGACCACCGCCGCCAGCGCCCAGGCGATCAGCGTGAGCCAGGCAGCATTCACCAGCATGGCCCGCCCGTTCTGCGCATAGAGCACCAGCCCGTCATGCGCCGCCTCCCAGGCGTTCTCGGACCGGGTACGGATCGCATGGGCCAGGATCACCTCGTCAACCAGCCCGACCGCGATCTTCAGATAGGCCCGCACCGCCCCGATGATCTGGTTGAGCCCGGGGATCGGCAGGATCAGCATCACCCCTTCGACCAGCCCGGTGATCAGCGAAATCACCCCGCGCACCAGCCGATCCAGCGCGAAAAGCGCCGAGGCCTGGCCGAAGCGTTCTGTCACCACGGTGCGGGCATAGGCGATCTGGCCGTGGCCATAGGGCAGCGGCCTGCCGTCCAGATATTCCACCATCACGGCAATCTGCCCGGCCTTGACCATGTATAGAAGATAGTCGCGCAGGAAGAAGATTACCCCGGCCGTCAGCCCAAACCCGGCGATCCCGCCCCACATCGTGCTCGTCGCCCGAAACTCCTCATCCCCGAACAGCCCGATGCCATAGCCGGTTCCGGCCCCCGCCCCGGTGACAACGACCATCGCGACGGCGATCCCGAAATACACGAGCGCCCGGAAGATCAGGAACGGAGCAGTCCGGATCAAAAGGCCCAAGGCCTTGGCAATGCTGAAATCCCACATGTGCAAACGTCCAGTTTCTTGCGGCAAGATTGCTCCTGGTCGCCGCGTCAGACAAGCCGCCGCGCCGGAAACAATCTGACTTCGGTCTGACTCTTCATCAAGTCTTCAGAAATCGGGTCGATGCTGACCGCATAGAACAAAGGAGGACCAGATGGACGCTTCCCGCCTTTCCCTAGCCGACGAACTTGCCGACCTCCGGGCCGAGATCGCTCGCTTGCAGCAGCGCGAAACCCGCCTCCAGCGGCTCGCCGACGACATGCCGGCGATCCCGGTCTTCCGGCGCGGCTGGCCGATCCTGCGCAAGCCTGCGGTCGCCGTCCCGGCCTGACCGGCGTCAGCCCTCGATCAACCCGGTCACCTGGGCCACGCCACTCGCCACCAGGTCGGCGTCGCCCCGCGCCTCGACGTTCAGTCGCAAAAGCGGCTCGGTGTTCGAGGCGCGCAGGTTCAGCCGCCAGTCGCCGAAATCAAGGCTGAGGCCATCGGTCCGGTCGCTGAACCGCGCGAGGGGCGCCAGCGCGGCTTCCACCCGCTTCACCACCGCAGGCAGATCCGTCACCCGGAAGTTGATCTCGCCCGAGGACGGAAAATCCCGACGCATCGCCCCGACCATATCAGTCAGGCTCTGCCCCGACTGCGACGCGAGACGGGCCACCATCAGCCAGGGGATCATGCCGGAATCGCAGGCCATGAAACCGCGGAAATAGTGGTGTGCGCTCATCTCGCCGCCATAGACCGCGCCCTCGCGGCGCATCGCGGCCTTGAGGAACACATGCCCCGTCGGCGCCAGCACCGACCGGCCCCGGCCGCGCTGGACGGCGTCCTGCACCGCCCAGATCACCCGCGGATCATGGATGATCGTCGCGCCCTTCTCCTGCGCCAGATGGGCCGCAGCCAGAAGCGCCACCACATGCTCGCCGTCGACGAAGCCGCCCTCGCCGTCGAAGAGGAAGCAGCGGTCGAAATCGCCGTCGAAGGCCACCCCGAAATCCGCCCCCGCCGCCCTGACCGCCGCCGCCGTCACCGGGCGGTTCTCGGGCAGAAGCGGGTTCGGGATGCCGTTCGGGAAGCTGCCGTCGGGGTCATGATGCATCCGCACAAGATCGAGCCGCGCCCCGCGCCGTGCGAGCCCCTCGGCCAGCGCATCCAGCGTCGGCCCCGCGGCGCCGTTTCCGGCGTTCACCACCAGCCGCAGGGGCCCGATCCCCTGCCCCACCAGCGCGGCCACATGCGCAACATAGTCCGCGCGGACCGACGACCGATCCTCGCGCGCGCCGCCCGTAGCCGCGTCGAACTCGCCTCCGCCCTCGGTCAGCGCCCTGATCCGGGCGAAATCCGCATCCGGCAAGGGCACCGCGGCCCGGCCCACCAGCTTCATCCCGTTGTATTCGCGGGGATTGTGCGAGGCGGTGACGCAGATCCCTCCGCCTGCCCCCAGATGGGCGGTGGCGAAATACATTTCCTCGGTCCCAGCCATGCCGAGATCCAGCACCCGCACCCCCGATGCGACCAGCCCCGCCGCTACGGCATCGGCCAAAGCGGGAGAGCTTTCGCGGCAATCCCGCGCCAGCACCACCGCTTCGGCGCCCGTCACGGTGGCAAAGGCCCGGGCAATCCGATGGGCGATGGTTTCGGTCAGCTCCGTCCCGAGGCGACCGCGGATGTCATAGGTCTTGAAGGCGCTCATGGCGCCAAAGGATCACCCCCGCGCGCCGTAGTAAAGCCCTACGACATGCTCGGCTTCCGCGAAGAAGAGCCAGCGCGCGGCCAGTGCCCCCGCCAGATGCAGGGCGGCCGCCAGCGCAATACCCCAGACCCCCAGCGGCAGGAGCAGGATCAGCGCCGGAAGCGCGGAGGCCAGCAGCAGCGCAAGCTTCCGAAGCTTGGCTGCATGTTTCCGCCCCACCACGAAGATCATCTCGCGCTTCAGGTAGTTCCCCGCCGTATGCGCCGGGTCGAGGACCGAGGGCAGGCCCAGCCGGTCCAGCCCCGTCGCCGTCCCCAGTGTCTGCCCCGCCCGGACAAAGGCCCCGTCGCCCACCCGCCACACCGCCAGAAGCACCGCCCCTACCGACAGCAGCGCGAGCGGCGCCCAGAGACGGCCCGAAAGCGTCGCCCCCCCCGCCACGGCAAAACTCAGGAACATCACCGGCGTCAGCCAATGGTGCCAGCGCGGGACGGCCTTGATCTGGGTATAGATCATCGCCGTGGTGAAGACCGTGCCCAGCGCCAGCGCGCCACCCACCTGCCCGACAAGCCGCGGCAGGCCCAGCCCGAAGATGCCGGACAGCGCCACCGGGGCCAGAAGGACCAGTGTCACGACAGAGGCCCAGGCTTCGCGCGACAGCCAGCTGGTGCGCCATTGGGTGAAGGCTTTCAACGCATTGCGCGGGTTGCCGAGGTGGAAGGTCGAGGCCAGGAGTCCTGTCACCGCCAGCCCGTAACCCAGCGCCCAGAGAAAGAAGGCCGCCCAGCCCGAGGGTGCGAGAGCGCCCCAGCCAAGGAAGGCGAGGAAGCCGAACCCCAGCCCCGAAAGCGTGGAAAACAGGATGACCGAAGCTGCGGGATGCATCAGATCTTCCCCAGCATCCGGTCGAGCCACCCGGCGATGCCGGTCGCCTTGACGTCGAGGAGCGGCGCCAACGGGCTTGCCGCCCCCGGCCCCTTCGCGCGGGGCGGCAGGTATTTGTTGGTGGGCTGCGTCCCCATCCCCGGCATCAGGTCATAGCCTCCGCGCTCGGCCACGAGTTTCGAAACGTGGCTCTCGGGGTCGGCGAAGTCCCCGAAGTGCCGGGCGTTGGTCGGGCAGGTCCGCACGCAGGCGGGTTCGCGGTCCACCTCCGGCAACGTCTCGTTGTAGATGCGGTCGACGCAGAGCGTGCATTTCTTCATCACCCCCTGCGCCGCGTCCATCTCGCGCGCGCCATAGGGGCAGGCCCAGGCGCAAAGCCCGCAGCCGATGCAGGCATCCTCGTTGACCAGCACGATCCCGTCCTCGGCCCGCTTGTAGCTGGCCCCGGTCGGGCAGACGGTGACGCAAGGTGCGTTGTCGCAATGCAGGCAGGAGCGCGGGAAGGTCACCACCTGCGCCGGGCCGTCGGGGACGGCAACCTGGTAGGAATGCACCCGGTTGAGGAAGGTGCCGGAGGGGGAGGCGCCATAGGGGTCCTGGTCGGAAAGGCCGATGCCCCCATCGTTCCAGCCCTTGCAGGCGGTGACGCAGGCCTGGCAGCCGACGCAGGTGTCGAGGTCGATCACCAGCCCGAGGCGCTTTTCGGTGGCTTGTGGCAGGGCAGTCATCGCTCCGCCTCCGCCATGCCCAAGAGTTTTCGAAAACTCTTGGCAAAATTCTTCGAAGAATTTTGGCGGCCCCCACCGGCGCGTGGCGGGTCGGAGAGTTCAGGGAAGCCGGGCTCTGCCGTCCCCCTCGGATGATCGGCCGCCACCACTCGCTCCACCCGCACCCGCTGGTCGAACCAGGCGGCCTGCCCGGTCACAGGATCGGAGTTCGAGAGCCGCACGCCCTTCTCCGGCAGCAGCTCCGAGATCAGGTGGTTCAGGAGGAACCCCGTCGTCGCCTCGGGTGCATCCGCATCCAGCGCCCAGGCCCCCTTGCGCTTGCCGATGGCGTTCCAGGTCCAGACGGTGTTCTCGTTCAGTGCGGCCATATGCGCCACCGGCACCACTATGGTCCCGGCCCGCGAGGACACCCTTGCCCAGTCGCCGGGCTGGAACCCTTGCGCCTCCCAGATACTCGACGGCAGATAAAGATAGTTCCGCCCCTTGATCTGCCGGAGCCAGGCGTTCTGGCTGCCCCAGGAGTGATACATGTCCATCGGGCGCTGGGTCAGCGCATGGACCGGATAGCCAAAGGCGGCATCCTCGTCGCCGTAGGGGGCATACCAGACCGGCAGCGGGTGCATCGCCTGGCGAAGCCGGTCGCGCAGGTGGTCGGGCGGCTGGCGCGGGCCGAAGCCTTCGGCGGCCAGTTGGAAGCGGCGCATCGGTTCGGACCAGATGTTGAAAAGATAAGGCTGCGGCGTTTCGTAAAGGCCCAGTTTCACCGCCCAGTCCTGATAGGCGGCGTTCCAGGATTTGTAGAAGGCGGCGTCCTCCGGCACATGCGCCTGGCAGAAGGCGCCGTTCTCGATGTAGCGCTGCATCTGGTCGGGGTTCGGCGCGCCCCGCCCCGTCGCCTCGCCATTGCCCCGGAAGCCCATCAGCGGGCCGACGCCCGGCCGGCGCTGGTGGTTGACGATATAGTCCGCGTAGTCCCGGTATTTCGGGCTGCCATCCTCCGCCACCATGCCCGGCAGGCCCAGGCGCGCGCCGAGGTCGAGGAGCACCGACTGGAAGCAGCGCACCTCGCGGTCAGGCTCCAGCACCGGCCAGCGGATCGCATCCCCCGCCGCGTCGGGCTCGGAGATCGGGCGGTCGAGGAGGGAGATGCAGTCGTGCCGTTCGAGATAGGTGGTGTCGGGCAGGATCAGGTCGGCATAGGCCACCATCTCGCTGGCATAGGCATCGGAATAGATGATCCGGGGGATCAGATACTCCCCGTCCGCGCCCCTCTCGGTCAGCATCTCCATCACGCGGGCGGAATTCATCGAGGAGTTCCACGACATATTGGCCATGTAAAGGAAGAGCGTGTCGATCTTGTAGGGGTCCCCGGCATGGGCGTTCGGGATCACCATGTGCATCAACCCATGGGCCGAGAAGGGGTTTTCCCAGCTGAACCCCTTGTCGATCCGCGCTGGGCTGCCGTCGGGCAGAAGGCACAGGTCATCGGGCGAGCGGACGTAGCCCAGATGCGGGCCGGTCAGGGGCTTGCCGGGGGTGGTGACGAAATGGGGGGTCGGATGCGCCTCGATGGGCTTCGGGTAGGGCGGTTTCAGCCGGTAGCCGCCGGGGGTTTCCAGTGACCCGAGCAGGATCTGCAGCAGATGCAGAGCGCGGGCGGTCTGGAAGCCGTTGGAATGGGCCGAGATGCCCCGCATTGCGTGGAAAGAGACGGGGCGGCCTGGCATGTCGGCATGCTCGTTGCCCCGGAAATCCACCCAGGGGCGCGGCAGCGAGATCGCTTGATCGAAGGCCACCTGCGCCAGTTCCGCCGCCAGTTGCCGGATGCGCTCCGCCGTCACCCCGCAGCGCACCGCCACCGCTTCCGGCGCGTAGTCCGGCTTCAGATATTCCTCGACCATGTGGCGGAACACCGTCCTGTGTCCCTGCCATTCCGCCCCGAGGTCCGGTTCCACCCCCTTGCCGTCCCAGGGCGCCGGGTGGCCGGTGCGGCGGTCGATCACGAAGGGCTGGCTTTCGGCGTTGCGGACGAAAAGACCCTTCTCCGGCCCTTCGGCTTCGTTGAGGAGAAGCGGTGCGTTCGTCCATTGCGCGAGGTAGTCGAGGTCGATCTTCCCGGCTTCCAGCAGGCAATGGATCAGCGACAGGATCAGCAAACCATCCGTCCCCGGCGTGATCCCGATCCAGTCGTCGGCCACCGCCGAATAGCCGGTCCTGACCGGGTTGACGCTGATCACCCGCGCGCCCCGCGCTTTCAGCTTGCCGATACCGATCTTGATCGGGTTCGAGTCATGGTCCTCGGCCACGCCGAACATGACGAAGAGCTTCGTCCGCTCCCAGTCGGGCTGGCCGAATTCCCAGAAGGCCCCACCAATGGTGTAGATGCCGCCCGCCGCCATGTTGACCGAACAGAACCCGCCATGCGCGGCATAGTTCGGCGTGCCGAAGTTCTGCGCCCACCAGCCGGTGAGGCTCTGGCTCTGGTCGCGCCCGGTGAAGAAAGCAAGCCTCTCCGGTGCCGTCTCGCGCAGGGGCTTCATCCAGGAAACCGCCGTGGACAAAGCCTCCTCCCAGGAAATCTCCTCGAAGGCGCCCGAGCCGCGCGGGCCGACCCGCCGCAACGGTGCCTTCAACCGGCTGGGCGCCGTCACCTGCATGATCCCAGACGCCCCCTTGGCGCAAAGGACGCCCTTGTTGATCGGGTGGTCCCGGTTGCCCTCGATATAGGCCACCTTGCCCGACTTCAGATGCACGTTGATCCCGCAGCGGCAGGCGCACATATAGCAGGTGGTCTGCCGGACCTCGTCCGAGACTTCCCGCTGTGTCTCCACCCTCGGCTGGTTCACGCGTCCTCCCCGGCCATCAGGCCCTGCGCCTCCAGCGCAATCTGGCGTTCCTCGTCGGCGGGCACAACAAGGATAACGACACGGGATGTCGGGGAGTGCAGCACGGTTTCGTTCCGGGCATTGGCGGAAAGGTCGGGAGATACTCCCAGATAGCCAAGGCCCGACAGGATTTCCTTCCGCATCCAGGGGTCGTTCTCGCCGATGCCGCCAGTGAAGACCACCGCATCAAGTCCCCCCATCGCGGCCACCATCGACCCGGCATGGCGCAGAGCCCAATAGGCGAAATGGTCCAGCGCGAAGCGCGCCTCCGGGGTCCCCGCCGCATGCAACGCACGCATGTCACTGGCCCCGCCGAGGCCGAGCAAGCCGCTCTGCCGGTTCAGGATGCGCCCCGCCGCCTCCACCCCATGCAGCGCGGCCAGCCGCAGCACCGCATTGCCGTCGATGGCGCCGGTCCGGGTGCCCATCGTGAGACCGTCCAGCGGCGAATAGCCCATCGTGGTCGCAACCGAACGCCCGTTCACAATCGCCGCCAGCGAGCAGCCATTGCCCAGATGACAGGCCAAGAGCCGTTCGGGAAGCGGGCCGCGTTGGCGCAATATCCGCACGAGCGCTGCGAAACTGATGCCGTGAAAGCCGTAGCGGCGGAGACCGAGGGCGCGCTCCGCGAGGGGCAGTGCATAGGTCGTGGCGACCTCGGGGTTGGTTGCGTGAAACGCCGTATCGAACGACGCATATTGCGGAAGGTCGGGCGCCAGTTCTGCAACCGACTGGATACCCACGAGATTTCCCGGATTGTGCAGCGGCGCCAGCGGGACGCAGGCCTCGATCTGGTGCAGGACCTCGGGCGTCACCCGGCAGGTGGCGGTCAGGCTTGCTCCGCCATGCACCACCCGATGCGCGGCCGCGGTCAGGCGGTGCAAGGGGACGCCCGCCTGCGCCAGCCCGTCGCGCATCGCCGCGCGGTGCCCGTCCGGCCCGATCTCGGCGACGAAGGCTTTCGCGACCTCCCGTTCACCGTCGAAGACCTTCAGCTTCAACGAAGACGAACCGGCGTTCACGATCAGCCACATCAGATGAGCGCCTTGCCCAGACCCAGTGCCGCCAGCCCGGCCAGAAGGATGATGGCGAAGCGGCGGAAATCCTGTGGATCGGTGCCAAAGAAATGCCGCCCGCCCAGCCAGTTAGCAAAAAGCGTGACCGGCAGCGCCAGCAGTGCGGCCCAGAGCGTGTCCCATGTGACCAGCCCCGCCAGCCAGTACAGCGGCGCCGAATACAGATCGAGCAGCGGGAAATAGGCGATCAGCGTGGCGCGGAACACCGCTGCGGGCATTGGCTGCGCCGCGAAGAAGGCCGCAAGCGGCAGCCCACCCATCCCCGGCGCATTGGCAAGGCCGGAGATTACCCCGGCCACACCGTTCGGCGGGCCGCCCCGCACTTCGGCGGGCAGACGCCAGCCGATCAGGAGGACGACACACATGATCAGCACATAGGCCGAAATCACCGCCCGCGCCGCATCCTCGCTGACCCCGGTCAGGATCCACAGACCCAGCGGCAGGCCAATGGCTGCGCCGCCGAGAAGCCAGAGAACCCGCTTCCAGTCCACATGCGGCCCCGCACCCTTGGCCGCCTGCAAGGACATCACCGTTTCCAAAATGACAACAACCGCAACAAAATTCAGCGGATTGGTGACAAGACTGGAAGCGGCGATCAACAGCGCCGAGAATCCGAACCCGGAATAGCCCCGGACGAAGCCTGCCACCAGGCAGGCCACTGCCAGCCAGGCCAGCGCGCCGGGGCCAAGGTCATAGGGCATCAGACGACCTGCGGCCGCATGTCGGCCTTGGAAATCCCCGCCACCTCGACCGGCTTCTTCATCGCGTCGCGGCGGAAGGGTTCGCCCAGTTCCTGGTTGATCAGCGCCTCGATCAGCGTGGTCTTGCCCGCCATCTGGTCGTCGATCGCCCTGCGCAGGGCCGCCGTCAGCTCCTCCATCGTCCGCGCCTGCACGCCCTGCAAGCCGCAGGCCCTGGCGATCCCGGCGTAGGACACATCGGTGTCGAGTTCGGTTCCGACGAAATTGTCGTCATACCAGAGCGTCGAGTTCCGCTTCTCCGCCCCCCACTGGTAGTTGCGGAAGACGACCATCGTGATCGCAGGCCATTCCTTGCGGCCGATGGCGGTCAGCTCCGTCACCGCGATGCCGAAGGCGCCGTCGCCCGCGAAGCCCACCACCGGCGTGTCCGGGCAGCCGATCTTGGCCCCGATGATCGAGGGCAGCCCATAGCCGCAGGGGCCGAAGAGGCCGGGTGCAAGGTATTTACGGCCCGCCTCGAACGACGGATAGGCGTTGCCGATGGCGCAGTTGTTGCCGATGTCGGAGGAGATGATCGCCTCTTTCGGGAGCGCCGACTGGATCGCGCGCCAGGCCATTCTCGGGCTCATCCACTCCGGCTTGGCTTTGCGGGCGCGTTCGTTCCAGGTCGTGCCGGGATCGTCCTGTTCGTGGTCCATGCCGGAGAGGGCCTGCGCCCAGGCCGATTTCTTCTGCGCGATCAGCGCCTTGCGCTCGGCGCGCCCGGCATCGCCTGCGGTCTTCGACAGCCGCGACAGAATCCCCTCGGCCACCTTCCTCGCGTCGCCGACGATCCCCACCGTCACCGGCTTGGTCAGGCCGATCCGGTTGGGGTTGATGTCGACCTGGATGATCTTCGCGTCCTTCGGCCAGTAGTCCAGCCCATAGCCCGGCAGGGTCGAGAACGGGTTGAGCCGCGTCCCCAACGCCAGCACCACATCGGCCTCTCGTATCAGTTCCATCCCCGCCTTCGAACCGTTGTAGCCGAGCGGCCCGGCAAACAGCGGATGCGAGCCGGGGAAGGCGTCATTGTGCTGGTAGCCGACGCAGACCGGCGCGCTGAGGCGTTCGGCCAGCGCCATCGAGGCAGGGATCGCGCCCCCGATCACCACGCCCGCGCCGTTCAGGATCACCGGGAATTTCGCGCTGGACAGCAACTGCGCCGCCTGCGCCAGGGCATCTTCGCCGCCCGAGGGGCGCTCGAATTCCACCACGGCGGGCATCGCCACGTCGATGACTTGCGTGAAATAGTCCCGCGGCATGTTGATCTGCGCCGGGGCCGACTGGCGCCGGGCCTGCAGGATCACGCGGTTCAGCACCTCGGCCACGCGCGAGGGATCGCGCACCTCCTCCTGGTAGCAGACCATGTCCTTGAAGAGCGCCATCTGCTCGACTTCCTGGAATCCGCCCATTCCGATGGTCTTGTTCGCGGCCTGCGGCGTCACCAGAAGAAGCGGCGTGTGGTTCCAGTAGGCGGTCTTCACCGCCGTCACGAAATTGGTGATCCCCGGACCGTTCTGGGCGATCATCATGCTCATCTTGCCCGAGGCGCGGGTGAACCCGTCGGCCATCATCCCGCCCGAGCCTTCGTGGGCGCAGTCCCAGAAGGTGATGCCCGCCCTTGGGAAGAGGTCGGAGATCGGCATGAAAGCCGAGCCGATGATGCCGAAGGCATGTTCGATGCCATGCAGTTGCAGGACCTTAACGAAGGCTTCCTCGGTCGTCATCTTCATCGTGGTTCTCCCATATGCCTCAGGCGGCCCCGAAGGCCTTTGACCGGCACCCTACTGCCCTGCCCGACCCCGCCTTAGGGCCAGTTCTTCCGTCCCGCTAAGTCCACCTGACCCCTCCTCGTTCGACGTCGCCTCCTCGTCGGCAGCCCTGCAAGGCGCGACGATTTCACCGACGCGCCAAGGCCCTGGCGATCCGCGCCACGCCCTCGGCGATCCGGGGCAAAGCGATGGAGGAATAGGCCAGCCGGAAATAGTTCCGCTGCCCATCTCCGGCGAAGAACGCCCGGCCCGGCTCGATCAGCACCCCCTCTTCCCGCAACCCTAGCGCCAGTGCCTCGGTGTCCACACCCTCCGGCGCGCGCATCCAGAAGCTCGACCCGCCGAAGCCGCCCTGCCCCGCGATCTCCAGCCCTTCCGTCGCCAGCGCCTCGGCCATCACCTGGCGGCGGCGGCGATAGGCGTTCTTCATCCGGTTCACCAGCGCGTCGTAATGGCCGAGGCCCAGGAAATAGGCCATCGTCCGCTGGATATGGCCGGGCGGGTGCTTCAGCATCAGGCCGCGCAGCGCCCGCGCCTCGGCGATGAAGCCGGGCGGGCCGACCAGATAGCCAAGCCGCAGCCCGGGGAAGACTGATTTCGAGAACGACCCGGCGTAGATCACCCGCCCCCCCCGGTCCAGGGATTTCAGGGCGGGTGCAACGGGCTTCAGGAAGGACATCTCGAATTCGTAGTCGTCCTCGACAATCACGAAGCCCTGCCGCTCCGCCGCCTCCAGCAGCGCCACGCGCCGCTCGACCGGCATGGTGGCGTTGGTCGGGCACTGGTGCGAGGGGGTGGTGAAAACCACATCCGCCTCAAGGCCTTGCACCGGAAGGCCCAAGGCATCCACGTCGACCGGCACCGCCGTCGCGCCCGTCGCCGCGACGATGGCGCGCCAGGCGGGGTAGCCGGGATTTTCCACCGCCGCCCGCCGCCCCGGCCCCAGAAGCGCCGTCGCCGCGACCCAGAGCGCGTTCTGCGCCCCAAGGGTCAGCAGCACCTCATCCTCCCGCGCGGCGATGCCCCGGCGCGGCAGGATGGTGCGCAGCAGTTCCTGAACCAGCAGGGGGTCGTCGCGTTCGTAGTAATCGCTGGTCAGCGCCGCGAAGTCACGCTTTCCCAAAGCCCGCAACGCGCATTGCCGCCAGTTCTGGTGGTCGAAGAGCGTGGGATCGGCCTGACCATAGATGAAGGGAAACGGGTAGCGATCCCAGTCCTCGGGGCGGTCGACCTTGGGGGTCAGGCTGAAGCGACCGCCGGTCAGGCCCTTGAAATCCACGGCCTCCGCGCGGGGTTCGGCCTGGGGAAATTCCGGGGCAAGCGGTGCGGTGTCCGAGACGAAATAGCCCGACCGCCCGGCAGAGGTGAGGTAATCCGAGGAGACGAGATCGGCATAGGCCAGCGTCACGGTGATCCGGCTGACGCCGAGATGCTCGGCCAGCCCACGGGACGAGGGAATCCGGCTGCCGGGCCGGAAGCGGCCAGAGAGGATGCCCTGCGTGACCATCGCGCGAATCTGCTGTTGCAGCGACCCGGCGGCGCCGGGGGCAAGGTAAAAGGCTTCGACGGGGATGGCGGCCATGTGGACCTCACACGATGAGTCCAGATGAGGGGGTCGTCGGCGGGTGGAAGTCAAGCCAGTCCTCACCCCGGCCTCGCGCCGGGTCTCTGGTCAAGCGGAGGCGGGCGAGGCCATGACGCAATCGGCCAAAAGCCTGCCGCGAACGGCCGCCTGGAGCTGCGGTGGGGCTGCTAGGTTGACCTGCCCGCCCCCGGCGGGCGACCAGGCTGGAGCCGCAGACCCCGTGATCAGGACCTACGCCATACTTGCCCTTGCCATCCTGGCCGAGGTGGTCGCCACCACCGCCCTGTCGCGGTCGGCGAGTTTCACGAAACTCTGGCCCAGCGTGATCACCGTCGCGGGCTATGTGATCGCCTTCTGGCTTCTGTCCTTCCCCCTGCGGGTGATGCCGACCGGGGTGGTCTATGCGATCTGGTCGGGGATGGGGATCGTGCTGATCAGTTCGGTCGCCTGGATCTGGTATCGCCAGACGCTGGACACGCCCGCGCTGATCGGCCTGGGACTGATCATCGCGGGCGTGCTGGTGGTGAACCTGTTCTCGAAGTCACTCACCCATTGACACCGCCCGGCGGCGCGAAGCGCCGGAAAGCCGGGCGTCAGCTTCAGGATCCAATCTGTCCGCCTTTGCGGCACGGGGTGGTGGGCAGATTGCCCACCCTACAGGATGTTACCCGAACACCCGTCCCAACGCGCCATCAATCGCCGTGGTGATCTCGTCGATGTCGTCCTTCGTCGCGATCAGCGCCGGAGACAGGCAGAGCGTGTTGTTCAGCCCCGGGATCGAGCGGTTGGTCATGCCGATGATCACACCTTGCGCGTTGCAGTCGGCGACCACGGCGGCGACCTTCTTCTCTTCCATCGGCTCCTTGGTCGCGCGGTCCGAGACCAGTTCGGCCCCCAGGAACAACCCCTTGCCGCGCACGTCGCCGATGACCTTGTGCTTCTCCATCAGCGCCTGGAGGTTCTGAAGGCAGCGGTCGCCCATCGCCAGCGTGTTGGCCAGAAGTCCCTCGTCCTCGATGATCCGCATGTTCTCCAGCGCGGCGGCGGGGCCGGAGGTGCAGCCGCCGAAGGTGGAGATGTCGCGGAAGTAGCTCAGCGGATCGTTCGGGTCGTCCTTGAACATCTCGAAGACGGCTTCCGTCGTCACGGTGCAGCTGATCGCCGCATAACCCGAGGCGACGCCCTTGGCCATGGTCACGAAGTCGGGCTTGATCCCGTAATGCTGGTAGCCGAACCAGGTGCCGGTGCGTCCGACGCCGCAGACGACCTCGTCAATCGCCAGCAGGATGTTGTATTTCTTGCAGATTTCCTGCACCCGCTCCCAATAGCCGGTCGGCGGGGTGATCACGCCGCCGCCCGCCGTCACCGGCTCCAGGATCAGGCAGCCCACGGTATCGGGGCCTTCGCGCAGGATCACTTCCTCGATCGCATCGGCCGCGCGTTCGCCATAGTTCTCCACGTCCCATTGCTTGCGGTATTCCAGGCAATGCGGCACCCGGACGAAGCCATCGGGGAACGGACCGTATTGCATGGCGCGCTGGTCCTGCCCGGCGCTGGCAAGGGCGGCGATCGTGGTGCCATGGTAGTCGCGGTCACGGTACAGGATCTTCCACTTCTTGCCGCCGTGGTGCCGGTGCGCGATCTGGCGCACCATCTTGTAGACCTTCTCGTTCGCTTCCGAGCCGGAGTTGGAATAGTAGACCCGGGTCAGGCCCGGCATCTTCTCGGTCAGCCGCTTGGAGAACAGCGCGCCGGGGATCGACCCGGCGGAGCCCGCGAAATAGTTCAACTTGATCAGCTGGTCGCGCACGGCATTGGCGATGCTTTCCCGCCCATAGCCCACGTTTACCGTCCAGACCCCGCCAGAGACGGCGTCGATGAACTCCTTGCCCTTGGCATCCCAGACCCGCATTCCCTTGCCTTCGACGATGACGCGGGGGTCGGTGGTCTCATAGGGTTTGTGCTGCGACAGATGGTGCCAGACATGGGCGCGGTCGGCCTCGACCACGGCGCCGATGTCGTTCATGCCTGCAAAGCCTTCCATGGCCAGTCCTTTCGAATGCGTTTTCGCGCGGCAGTATCGGGGATCGTGCCTGCCCCGCTTAGGACCAGACCGAAGCCTCCGCTATAGCCAGCCTGAGACCGGAGCGATCATGAGGACCCCCTTGCAGCCGCGGCGCGCATCCGCTATCTCCCCCTCACCTTCGCGGCGGGTTGGCGGAGAGGTTACGCAGCGGATTGCAAATCCGTGTAGACCGGTTCGATTCCGGTACCCGCCTCCATACATCTTGTTGTTTTTCCCGGAAATCTCAGAAAAATCTACACGATGTAGCACCAGCGCATTCGTGCACATCTCGTGCACAGTCCGCGCATAGTTTTTGCTCTGATTCTGCGTCAACTTGCCATACAGTGTTATCGAACAGACACTTAGCGGCACTGGCAGCAATGAGCTACGGCATCAAAACAGTAGATGTGCACAGGAAGCTTAGGCTGGATAAGCGGAGCGGAAGTGAAAACTGGTACGCGCGGCTGACACTGGACAACGGCAAGCGCGTCGTGAAGAGCACGAAGACAGATGATTTGGCGGAGGCGAAAGAACGCGCGCTAGCGCTCTACTATGAGACCGAAGCCCGCATCAAAAACAAGCTTCCCGCCCAAACCCGCAAGTTCAAGCATGTCGCTGATCACGCCATCAAGCGCATGCAGCAAGAGTTGAACGCTGGTGGCGGGAAGCAAGCATACAAGGACTACATTTCCGCGCTTCGCCGCTGGCTGATCCCCTATTTTGGCACAATAGATATAGTGAAGATCGACCTGGCAGGGCTGCAAGCGTTTGATGCTTGGCGAACTGAGCAGAACAGGAAGCCTTTTTCACAAAGCGGCATCAACAACCACAACGCAGCACTCAACAGGGTGCTGGACGAAGCAGAACTGCACGGCTGGATCACAAAGTCGCTGCGCCCTACCCTACTCAACAAGGGCCTGAAAAG